>NZ_JACUZT010000001.1:0-1010744 GCF_014851495.1 Acidovorax sp. ACV01
ACTGGCAAGTGGGCCAGACCGGCAAGATCGTGGCGCCCCAGCTGTACATCGCAGCGGGTATCTCGGGCGCGATCCAGCATTTGGCCGGCATGAAGGACTCCAAGGTGATCGTGGCGATCAACAAGGACCCCGAAGCCCCGATCTTCAGCGTGGCCGACTATGGCCTGGAAGCCGACCTGTTCACGGCGGTGCCGGAACTGGTTAGAGCATTGTGAACACCGACTTGGCGAGAGCATCGTGATACCGAGCTATCTGGAGTCCAGTGGCACGCACCTCTTTGGTGGCCCCATGGGGAGAATGGAAGTCCTCTTCGATATCCCTAAGGAGTCACCCAAGGGCCTTTCCATCGTTGGGCATCCGCAACCACTGCTTGGCGGAAGTGCTACCCATAAGGTGCCCCAGTTTCTTGCGCGAGCTTTGTGCGAAGCAGGTTGGGTTGTTGCGCGTCCGAACTTTAGAGGCGTGGGCCAGAGTGAAGGCGTTCATGGAGGGGGTAATGGGGAGGTAGACGATCTGCTGTTCCTATATGACCTGTTGCAGGCCGTGACGCCTGGTCTTAGGAAGGTTCTGGTTGGCTTCTCATTTGGTGCCTATGTTCAGGCCTGCGTCGCACGCCGTTTGATTGATCGCGGAACGCCTGCTTGGCGGGTATGCCTCGCCGGCATGCCTTTCGGAACCATAGACAGCTATCGTCAGTACTTGACGCCTTCTGGCATTTCCGATGCACTGGTGGTTCATGGCGAGACCGATGGCCGAGTGCCATTGGCCAACGTGATGACCTGGGCCCGTGACGATGTGCAACCTGTCGTGGTTATACCGGGCGCAGACCACTTCTTTACGGGCAAGCTGCAAGTACTGCGCTCGCTGATCCTACGACACATGGCCGCGTGAGCGGACTTTTGATATGAAATTCTCCTCACCGCTTGCCAGTGCGCGTACGCTTCTTTTCGTTCCCGGAAATCGCCCTGAGCGCTTTGAGAAAGCGATAAGCAGTGGTGCCGATGCGATCGTGCTTGATCTCGAGGACAGTGTGCCTTTGGCGGAGAAGGCCACTGCACGACATTCGATTGCGCAGGCATGGGACGGACTTCTTCGGCACGGCATTCCCCTTGTCATTCGGATCAATCCCATCGGAGAGGGTTTACAAGGGGAGACAGATTTAGACTGGCTGGCGAGCCTCACACCCCCTGCAGGCGTTATGGTTCCCAAAGTCGATTCCGCAGAACTACTGGACGCCGTGAGCCGGGCAATCCCAACAGTGCCTTTGCTGCCACTGATTGAAAGTGCCAACGGATACCTCGCACTGCGCAGTATCTCGCAGCAGGCCCATGTATTGCGTTTGGTTGTGGGACATATCGACTTTATGGCAGACACTGGCATCCAGTGTTCTGTCGGGGAGGCGGAACTCGATCCGTTGCGCTTCGAGGTGACGACGGTGTCCCGTGCTTCCCAGCTCGCGTCTGCTATCGATGGGGTAACGATAGACATTCACAACATGGAGCTGCTCAAAGAAGACGGTCTTCGTGCATTGCGCTTCGGCTTCGGCGGCAAGCTGTGCATTCACCCAAAGCAGGTCGAGGCTATACACAATGCCTTTGCTCCAACCGAAGAACAGTTGGTTTGGGCCGAGCGCGTCCTGGCGGCAGACTCTGCGTCTGGAGGTGCCGCCGTGCAATTGGATGGTCGTATGGTTGACGTTCCAGTCGTTCTGCAAGCAAAAAAATACCTGGCCAGAGCTGCGCGTTGACGAATTCGTAAATCCGATTGAATTCTCTATCGCATATCGGCCTAGCGAAATCGAAACTCCGCCCTTGCTGATTAAATGCAGCGGTAATTGGCCTATTGCAATGCCTATGGCTCGGGATTGCTCAAAGTGAACAGGCCCAACATGGCTCCCGGGAAAATGAGTGTCTTCAGCCCGTTAGCGGAACAGCGCACTTCAATCGCAGAGCCAGAAGGTGGACATAGTGCCTCTCTCCTGGTCAATCTCGCGCGTTTAGACTTTGTATCTCTCAAGCTCGCGGTAGTGTGCGCGCAGGAGGGGTCTCTCACACGGGCTGCACCGCTTTGCAACATGGCTCTCATGACCGCCAGCCGCCGACTTCGAATACTTGAAGAGACCTTGGGATGCACCCTTTTCCACAGACGCTGTAGATCACTGGAGCTGACAATGGCTGGGGCCTATGTGATCAAGACTTCTCAGGAAGTTTTCTGTCTGATTGACAACATGATGTTGGAAATAGCTGGTGTGCCTGTCCCCTATGGCAGCGGCCACGAAAACCCTGGCCGATCCACGCGGCCTGCATCGTAATAGACGGACTAGTGCGAGACGGGGCGCGGCAGATTAGGTTGTGATGGAAAAATTCTTTTGGGAGAAGTGCAATGGAACTTCGGCACATACGCTACTTCATTGCCGTCGCAGAAGAGCTGAATTTCCGTCGTGCTGCAGAACGTATCCACATTGACCAGACTCCTCTGTCCAGAACTATGCGGGACTTGGAGGAGCGGCTCGGCGTAGCTCTCTTTGTGCGTCGGGCGCGCAGGCTACAGCTCACCCCTGCGGGCAGAAAATTGTTGGACCACGCACGGAAAATACTTGTCCGCATAGAACGCACCAAACGTGTTGTTCGCGAAACAGATGCCCGCTATCGTGAGCCTTTGCGCATTGGAGTCGACGATAGTACTGCGTTGCCAAAGTTGGCTGAATGCCTCGCTCGCTGGCGCGAATTTTCCCCCGACGTGCCGTTGGAGATTGCAGAGATGCGTACCGCAGAGCTACTCACGGCGCTGCAAAATGAAGAAGTGGACGCAGGATTTTCGTTTGGTCTTCCAGGAGAGCCCAACGTTAGCCAGCAGCCTGCATGGAGAAGCCCTGTAGTAGGGATACTTTCTCCGACCCACGAATTGGCCCACCGAGAGGTGCTCTCACTCGCAGAGCTACTCAATTTTCCTGCTATTGCATGTGATGCAGCCTACCATCCCGGTCTATGCAAGCAAATGAAAGAGATACTTTCACGGTGTTCGCTCTCTCCCACACCAGTCGCTGAGGCGCGCACGTTGACTGGCTACTTGACTCGTGTGGCTGCCGGATTGGGTGTAGGGGTTGCCGATGGGGATCACGTGAGAACATTGCGGCGCCCCGACATAGTGGTCGTTGAATTGGTGGAGCAGGTGCACTTCACTACCTACGTACTTCACAAGCCTCAAAGCACGGGCTTGCAGGAATCACTGCAACGCTTCATTACTCACGCCACAACTTTGTATTGAACGTTACATACCTTGGGGTGGCCCCTCCGTTGCTCCGCCTCATAGGCTTTGGACATAGCAGCCCTCTGCTGCAAGACTCCCGTGCGTGATGACGTGAAGGCCTCGCCTTCGGCTCCCAAGCCATAAGCCAGCCATCCCCGCCAGCGTACGCCGCAGCACGCCCCGATGGGTGTGCCGCGCGGCGGCTTGATTCCAGACTTATGCCTGTGTGCCACGAACGCACGCGAGCACCGAATCAACGTACACGCAAAGGAGGGGCCCATGGCGGCATCAGCCACCGGAATCCTGTTCGGACAGATCGCCGTGGTGTCTGGCGTGGCCTTGGGCGGCGTGTGGACGGCGACCCAGTGGACGGCCCATGCACTGGGCTACCAACCTCGACTGGGCCCTGTGTGGTTCGAAGTTTCCGACGTACCTGTCTACGAGCCTTGGAAGCTTTTCGAGTGGTGGTATTTCTTCGATGCCTACGCTCCGCATGTATTTGACCGCGGCGGTCTCATCGCAGCCTCCAGCGGCATGCTCGCCGCCGGCGCAGCCATCGCCATGGCGGTCTGGCGCGCCCGCATGGCCAAGCAGGTCACCACCTATGGATCCGCCCGCTGGGCTGAACAGGAAGAGGTCGCCGAGGCCGGCCTGACGAACCCTGCCGGGGTATTCCTCGGAAAGACAATCGGCAAGGAGGGCTCCTACCTACGCCATGAAGGCCCGGAGCACGTAATGGCCTTCGCGCCCACGCGTTCGGGCAAGGGCGTCGGGCTCGTGGTACCAACGCTGCTGTCCTGGCCCGGCTCCGCCGTGATCCACGACATCAAGGGCGAGAACTGGAACCTCACCGCCGGCTGGCGTACGCGCTTCTCTCACTGCCTGCTCTTCAACCCCACCGACGCCAGGTCAGCTGCCTACAACCCCCTGCTCGAAGTCCGCCGCGGCGATCATGAAGTCCGCGACGTGCAGAACATCGCCGACATCCTGGTGGACCCCGAGGGCGCACTGGAGCGCCGCAACCATTGGGAGAAGACCAGCCACGCATTGCTGGTTGGAGCCATCCTTCACGTTCTGTATGCGGATGAAGACAAGACCCTGCGCGGCGTCGCCAACTTCCTGTCCGATCCAGCGTGCCCCTTCGAGGTTACTCTGCACCGGATGATGACCACCCGTCACTTGGCGGAGAGAGTTCACCCGGTGGTGGCATCTGCCGCCCGCGAAGTTCTCAACAAGAGCGAGAACGAACGCTCGGGCGTGCTGTCCACTGCCATGAGTTTTCTTGGCCTCTACCGCGACCCCACGGTGGCCGAGGTGACTTCTCGCTGCGATTGGCGCATTGCCGACCTGATCTCTGCCGAGCACCCGGTCTCGCTGTACCTCGTGGTGCCTCCTTCCGACATCAGCCGTACCAAACCACTGATCCGCTTGATCCTCAACCAGGTGGGCAGGCGGCTCACCGAGTCGCTGGATGGCTCGGACGGCATCGCGCGCCGCCACAAACTGCTCCTGATGCTCGATGAGTTCCCGGCCCTGGGCCGCCTGGACTTTTTCGAGTCGGCCCTGGCCTTCATGGCCGGCTATGGCCTGCGCGCCTTCCTGATCGCGCAGTCCCTGAACCAGATCGACAAGGCCTACGGCCCCAACCATTCCATCCTCGACAACTGCCACGTGCGCATTGCGTTCGCGACCAACGATGAGCGCACTGCCAAGCGGATCTCCGAGGCTCTGGGCACTGCGACCGAACTGCGCGCCCAGCGCAACTACGCGGGTCACCGGCTTGCGCCCTGGCTGGGCCACCTGATGGTGTCGCGGCAGGAGACTGCGCGGCCGCTGCTGACACCTGGCGAGGTCATGCAGTTGTCACCTGAGGACGAGGTGGTAATGGTGTCGGGGCATCCACCCATCAGGGCCAAGAAGTTACGCTACTACCAAGACCGCAATTTCACGGGCAGGGTGTTGAAGGCGCCGGTGCTGGTCGCAGGGGCGTATGCAGATCGGCCGGCAACGCGGGCGGACGATTGGAGTGGGTTGGCGCCGCTGGTGGCACCGGGCGCATCGAGGGTGGACGGGGAGGGCGGGTTTGCCGACGAAGGCGGGCACCAGCTTAAGCCCGAGCTGGAGATCGCACCGGTCGATGTGGACGAGCCGAGCACGGGCGATCTGCTGGTGCTGGACGAAGAGGACGATGTTCCGCTGCGGCCGCAGGACGTGGACCGGCAGCTCATGCGCACCGCGCGGCTGGCGGCGCTGGATCCGGACGACGGGATCGCGCTATGAGCCGCTCGCGACTGAATATCTTCATCGAGCCGGAGCACGCGAAGCGGCTGGAGGATCTGGCTGCCCATCGGGGCGTTTCGAAGTCTTCGGTCATTGCGGCGGCCTTGTCCTCCTTCCTTTCGCCCGATGGCGGTGACCAGCGCGAAGCGGCCACCGCCAAGCGGCTGGACCGGCTTTCCCGGCAGTTTGATCGCCTGGAGCGCGACCAGTCCATCCTCATCGAGACCGTGGCGCTCTACCTGCGCTACTACCTCACGGTGTCGATCCCCGTGCCCGAGGGGCATCAGGATGCCGCACGCGCCCAGGGCCGGGCCCGTTATGCCCAGTTCATCGAGCAGCTGGCCCGCCACCTGCAGCGCGGCCGCAGCCTGGTACGGGAGGTGCACGAGGAGATCGAGCCGGCCAGCGCCAGCCCGGAGCCAGAACCTGAACCCGGGAGTGCCGATGGCGCGCGAGCCTGAGCAGGATCCGGGCCGCGAGGGTGCCGGCAATGCCGCCGTGTCGCTGGAGCGGCGCATCCGTATGCTGCGCACGGCTCTGGGGCCGGAGATTGCCGCCGCGCTTGAAGACCCGGAGGTCGTCGAAGTCATGTTGAACCCGGACGGCTCGTTGTGGGTGGACCGGCTGGGGTCGGGGCGCGAACCCACGGGCACCTCTTTGCCGGCTCCGCTAGCTGAACGCATCATCCGCCTCGTCGCGGCGCATGTGCGTGCAGAGGTGCATGCGGGTCTGCCCATCCTGTCGGCCGAGTTGCCCGAGACCGGAGAGCGCTTTCTGGGCGTGCTGCCGCCCGTGGTGCGCGCACCGTCGTTTGCGATCCGCAAACGGGCGCTGCGCATCCTGACGCTGGCGGACTATGTGGCCGATGGCGTGATGTCCGATGCCCAGGCTGCCTTCCTGCGCACGGCCGTGCGCGAGCGCCTGAACATCGTGGTGGCGGGCGGCACCAGCACCGGCAAGACCACGCTGGCGAACGCGCTGCTCGACGAGATCGCCCAGACCCGGGACCGTGTACTGATCCTGGAAGACACCGTGGAGCTGCAGTGCCGCTCGGATGACCACGTGGGCATGCGCAGCGAACCGGGCGTGACCACCATGGCCGACCTGGTGCGTGCCACCTTGCGCCTGCGGCCGGACCGCATCGTCGTCGGCGAGGTGCGCGGCGCCGAGGCGCTGGACCTGCTCAAGGCCTGGGGCACGGGCCACCCAGGCGGTATCGCCACCGTGCATGCGGGCTCCGCCTTGGGCGCGCTCACGCGCCTGGAGCAACTGGTGCAGGAGGTCTCCGTCACGGTGCCGCGGGCGCTGATTGCCGAGGCGGTCAACGTGATCGTTTTCATCGCCGGGCGGGGGCGTGCACGCCGCGTGCGCGAGATCGCTCGCATCACCGGGCAGGACAGCCAGGGCTACCAGCTGGATACCACGCTGGGGCCGCTGCCTTGGGTTTCCTCTTCCTCTTCCGCTTCTTCTTCCTCCCCTTCACCTTCCTCAACCCCTGGAGAACCGTCATGACGCATTCCCGCGCTTCCGTAAACCCTCTTTGGCAGGCTGCCGCCGTGGCGACCGTTCTGCTGGCCGTTGCCCTGCCGGCGCGCGCCGCCGGCTCCAACATGCCGTGGGAAGCCCCGCTGCAGTCCATCCTCGAATCCATCCAGGGGCCGGTGGCGCGGATCGTCGCGGTGATCATCATCATCGCCACGGGGCTCACGCTGGCGTTTGGCGATACCTCGGGTGGTTTCCGCAAGCTGGTGCAGATCGTGTTTGGCCTGTCCATCGCGTTCGCGGCATCGAGCTTCTTCCTGTCGTTCTTCTCGTTCGCGGGTGGGGCGGTGCTGGCATGAGCGGCGCTCTTGTTACTGGCGCCGTGCCCGGCTTCGAAGTGCCGCTGCACCGCTCCCTGACCGAACCCATCCTGATGGGCGGTGCGCCGCGCACGGTGGCCATCACCAACGGCACGCTGGCCGCCGCGTTAGGCCTGGGCCTGCAGCTGTGGATTCCGGGCCTGGTGCTCTGGATCGCCGGGCATTCGCTGGCGGTCTGGGGGGCGCGCATGGATGCGCAGTTCATGCAGGTGTTCGCGCGGCACATCAAGCACCGCGTGCTGTTGGATGTGTAGTGGACGTGTGAGCGCAACCATGGAGAACACACCATGCTGAACCTTGCCGAATACCGCCGGCGCCCCGCGCTACTGTCCGACTGGCTGCCCTGGGCCGGGCTGGTTGCCCCGGGTGTCGTGCTCAACAAGGACGGCGCGTTCCAGCGCACGGCACGGTTTCGGGGGCCGGACCTGGACAGTGCGACCCAGGGCGAGCTGATTGCCACCTCGGCGCGCCTGAACAATGCGCTGCGGCGCCTGGGTTCGGGCTGGGCGCTGTTCGTGGAGGCCGAACGCCGGGAGGCGGGTGACTACCCACAGTCAGTGTTTCTTGAACCGTTGTCCTGGCTGGTCGATGAGGAGCGGCGCTCTGCCTTCGAAGAGGATGCGAGCCACTTCGAAAGCCGCTATCACCTCACGCTGGTCTACCTGCCTCCCGAAGAGGGCCGAGCACGTGCGGCCAAGCTGCTCTACGAGAACGGCAAGACTGAGGGCGTGGACTGGCGCGAGCGGCTAGAAGCCTTTGTGTCCGAATCGGTGCGCTTCCTCGACCTGCTGGACGGCGTGATGCCGGAGATCGGCTGGCTGGACGATGCGCAGACGCTGACCTACCTCCACGATTGCGTGTCCACGCGCCGGCATCCGGTGGCTGTGCCTGAGGTACCGATGCACCTGGATGCGCTGCTGGCCGATGAGCCGCTGGTGGGTGGACTGGCGCCGATGCTGGGGGCATTGCATCTGCGCACGCTGTCGGTGCGGGGCTTTCCGACCTCCACCTGGCCGGGCGTGCTGGACGACCTGAATCGGCTGGGCTTTGCCTACCGCTGGAGCACGCGCTTCCTGTGCCTGGACAAGTCCGAAGCAGAGAAGGAGCTGACCCGCCTGCGTCGCCAGTGGTTCGCCAAGCGCAAGAACATCGTGGCGCTGCTGCGCGAGACCATCTTCCAGCAGGAGAGCCCGCTGGTGGATTCGGACGCGTCGAACAAGGCGGCCGACGCTGACGCGGCGCTACAGGCCCTTGGCAGCGACCAGGTGGCGTTTGGCTATGTCACCGCGACGGTGACCGTGCTGGATGCCGATGCGACCGCCGCCGACGAGAAGCTGCGCGCGGTGGAGCGGACCATCCAGGGCCGTGGCTTCGTCACCATTCCCGAGACCCTGAATGCGGTAGAGGCATGGCTGTCGTCAATCCCGGGGAATGCCTATGCCAATGTGCGCCAGCCCATCGTCTCCACCCTGAACCTGGCGCACATGATGCCGGTATCGGCGGTCTGGGCCGGCCAGGAGCGCAACAAGCACCTGGGCGGGCCGCCCCTGATCGTCACGCGCACGGACGGTGCCACGCCGTTCCGGCTGGTCACGCACATCGGAGACGTGGGCCACACCCTGGTGGTCGGCCCCACGGGCATGGGCAAGTCGGTGCTGCTGGCCACCCTGGCGCTGCAGTTCCGGCGCTACCCGAACTCGCGCATCCTCGCCTTCGACATGGGACGCTCGATGCGGGCTACCGTGCTCGGGCTGGGCGGCGAACACTATGACCTGGGGCTGGATGGCGAGATCGCTTTTCAGCCGCTGGCGCGCATCGAACAGGAAGGTTATCGCGCCTGGGCGTCGGAGTGGGTCGAGGGTCGGTTAATCCACGAAGGAATATCCGTCGGCCCCGCTGAGAAGGATGCGGTCTGGTCCGCCCTCAACAGCCTGGCCAGCGCTCCCGTGGAGCAGCGGACCCTAACGGGCCTGTCCGTGCTGCTGCAGTCGAATGCCCTGCGCCAGGCGCTGCAGCCCTATGTGTTGGGCGGTGCCCACGGCAAGCTGCTCGATGCGGATGTGGACCGGCTGGGTTCCTCATCGGTCCAGTGCTTCGAGATGGAAGAACTCATGCACAGCAAGGCGGCGACCTTGGCCGTGCTGTCCTACCTGTTCGCGCGTTTTGAGGAGCGCTTCGATGGAGCGCCGACGCTGCTGATCCTGGATGAGGCCTGGCTGTTCCTGGACGACCCGGTGTTTGCCACCCGCATCCGGCAGTGGCTAAAGACGCTGCGCAAGAAGAACGTGTCGGTCATTTTTGCGACGCAGTCGCTGGCGGACATCCAAGGTTCCAGCATTGCGCCGGCCATCGTGGAGAGCTGCGCGAGCCGGATCTTTCTGCCCAACCCGCAGGCGACCGAGCCGCAGATCCGGGTTATCTACGAAGGCTTCGGCCTCAACGGCCGGCAGATCGACATCGTCGCGCAGGCCACGCCCAAGCGCGACTACTACTACCAGTCCCGGCTGGGCAACCGGGTGTTTGACCTGGGGCTCGGGCCTGTGGCGCTGGCGTTTGCGGGGGCCTCCTCCCAGGAGCACCAGCGCGACATCGATGCGGTGGCCTCGGCAGCACCCCAGGACTTTGCAGCTGCCTGGCTGCGCCATTGCGGCTTGGACTGGGCTGCGGACCTCATCCCTTCGTTTCCAACATTTCTCCCGCTTCCCGCGATCTCAACCTACTGAAGGAGGTTTTCATGAACAGCAAGATGACGTTTCAACTGCGGCGTGTGGCGCTGGCGGCCGTGGCGGCACTGGCCCTTGGTGCGACCGTGCCCGCGCAGGCCCAGATGTTTGGGGGCCGCATTGTGTTCGATCCCTCGAACTTCTCCCAGAACATCCTGACGGCGGCCCGGACGCTGGAGCAGATCAACAACCAGATCCGCCAGCTGCAGAACGATGCACTGAACCTGGCCAAGCTGGATTCCAGCAAGCTGGGCGAGCTGCGGGCGGCCCTGGCTGCGACGAACCAGCTGATCCGCCAGGCGCAGGGGCTGGCCTTCAACGTGCAGCAGATGGAAGGCGAGTTCCGGCGGCTCTACCCGCAGGCGTACACCGCCTCGATCTCGGGAAACCAGATGGCGCTGGATGCGCGCCAGCGCTGGCAGAACTCGCTGGAGGCGCTGCGCACCGCCACCCAGGTGCAGTCGCAGGCTGTGCAGAACTTCGCGAGCGACGAGCGCACGCTCACGGATCTGGTCAACCGCAGCCAGTCGGCCGTGGGCGCGCTGCAGGCCATGCAGGCGACGAATCAGCTGCTGGCTCTGCAGTCGCGCCAGGCCATGCAGGCCCAGCAGCTGCAGATCACCCAGGACCGCGCTGTGGCGCTGGAGCAGGCACGCCAGGTGGCGGTGCAGGAGCGGGCGCGGGAGGTGCGCCGGCGCTTCCAGGGCGAGGGTACGCCGTACACGGCGGCGCCGGTCAGCTTTTATGGTCAATGAGAAGGAGGCACCCATGAAGTCAAAGCCCCTTCTGATCATGTGCGTCGCGCTGCTGGTGGCTGGCTGCGACAAAACTCCTGCCACCGAGACCGTCGAATCGCTGGTGGCCAACCCCGAACGGCTCCGGAAACTGCGCGCCCAATGCAAGGCAGACCACGTCAAGGTGGGTGATGCGCAGTGCAACGCGGTGGCCGAGGCCACGCGCCAGCGCTTCATGGGTGGCGGGACAGCGCACATACCGGCTGCGCCGCCACCCGCATCGTCGCCCGCGAGCGCAGCCTCCAGCACCGTCCCCAAGGACTGAGCGCCATGAACGACGTGGCGGTCATCGACCGCTTCCTCGATGTGTTCTCGCGCTACATCGATTCGGGGTTTGGCCTGCTCGGCGGCGAGGTACGGTTCCTGAGCGCCACGCTGATCGTGATCGACGTGACGCTGGCCGGGCTGTTCTGGGCCATGGGGCACGCTTCGGGGCAGGGCGACGATGTGATCGCGCGGCTGATCAAGAAGGTGCTGTATGTGGGGGCGTTTGCTTTCATCATCGGCAACTTCAACCGGCTGGCGGGCATTCTGTTTCAGTCGTTTGCGGGGCTGGGGCTGACCGCCTCGGGCTCTGGCATGACCCAGGCGCAGTTCCTGCGGCCGGGGCAACTGGCCAAGGTGGGCATCGATGCGGGGCGGCCGATCATGGTGCAGATCAGCGAGTTGATGGGGTTTCCGGAGGTGTTTGCGAACCTCGATGTGATCACCGTGCTGTTCCTGGCCTGGCTGGTGCTGATCGTGAGCTTCTTCGTACTGGCGGTGCAGCTCTTCGTGACGCTGATCGAGTTCAAGCTGACCACGCTTGCGGGCTTTGTGCTGGTGCCGTTTGCGCTGTGGAACAAGGCCAGCTTCCTGGCGGAGAAGGTGCTGGGCAATGTGATCTCGTCGGGCATCAAGGTGTTGGTGCTGGCCGTCATCGTGGGGATTGGCTCAGGGCTGTTTGCGGAGTTCAGGGCACCGGCGGGGGCGGAGCCCTCCATCGACCATGCGCTGGTCATCATGCTGGCGGCGCTGGCCATGCTGGGCCTGGGGATCTTTGGGCCGGGAATTGCGACCGGGCTGGTCTCGGGGGCGCCACAGCTCGGAGCTGGGGCGGCAGTGGGCACGGCCATTGGGGCCACCGGTCTGGCTGTCGCTGGTGGCGCGGCCGTTGCCGGTGCTGGCTCGGCCGTGGCCGCAGGGGCCCGCTTGGCACCCGGTGTGGCCAAGGCGGCAATTGGTGGCGGGGCCTCGGCTGCACGTTCTGTCAGTGCGTTGGCCAGTGGTGCGAAGTCAGCCTACCAGGTGGGCGCTGCGGCTTCGGGCGGCAGCGGCGCACGGGCAGCCGGCGCTGGGGTGAGGAACGTTGCCAAGACCGGAGCAACTGCTGCGGGCCAGCGCGTTGCCACCGGTGCAAAGGCGGTCAAGGACCGTGTCGCGGGCTTTGTCAGCGAAGCGGTAGCACCAACTGCCGCTATGGCTGCCGACACCACATCCGAGGCCAATACCTCCGCACCCACCACCGAACCCGCCTGGGCCCAGCGCATGCGGCGCAGGCAGCAGGCCACGAACGCCGCCACGACGGCCGCGCACGCGCTGCGCTCGGGCGACCACGGGGGCAGCGGCTCTGGGCCGAGCTTGCGCGATGACTCGAACTCTTGAGGAGAACCTCCATGCGATTCAAACGACCCCGGGTGCGGTATTCGGAGACGCCCGAGCCCATCACCCCCTACCAGGCTGCAGGGCAGGTCTGGGACGAGCGCATCGGTAGTGCGCGCGTGCAGGCCAAGAACTGGCGGCTGATGGCCTTTGGTTCCCTGTCGCTGGCCTTGCTGATGGCCGGTGGGCTGGTCTGGCGCTCGGCGCAGTCCATCGTGACACCCTATGTGATCGAAGTGGACCAGGCCGGGCAGGTGCGGGCTGTCGGTGAGGCAGCCACGCCTTACCAGCCAGCGGATGCGCAGATTGCGTTTCACCTGGCGCGGTTCATCAGCGGTGTGCGTTCGCTGTCCATTGATCCGATCGTGGTGCGGCAAAGCTGGCTGGAAGCCTATGACTACACCACGGACAAGGGGGCGGCGGTCCTGAACGACTATGCGCGCACGAATGATCCGTTCTCGCGCATCGGGCAGCAGTCGGTGGCGGTGCAGGTCAACAGTGTGGTACGGGCGAGCGACACCTCGTTCCAGGTGCGCTGGACCGAGCGGCGATATGTGAATGGCGAGGCGGCAGGACTGGACCGCTGGACGGCTGTGCTTTCCATCGTGCTGCAGGCCCCGCGCACCGAAGAGCGGCTGCGGAAGAACCCCCTGGGCATCTACGTCAACGGACTGTCGTGGACCCGTGAACTCGAAACCTCCGAAGGAGTGAAGAAGCCATGAATGCACAAAGCCGTGTTTCCGTACTGCCGGTGGTTCTGCTGGTCATCCTGGCTGCAGGTTGCGCGTCGCCGCGCAAGCCGCCAGAGATCTCGCTCGATGAGCCCAGGCAGGAGAGGGCCGCTCAGTTGTTGCCGGAGACGCCCAAGCCAGTGGAGGCGGTAGCGGTGCCGCAGCCGCTGGCATTGCCGGGGCAGTTGAAGCCTGTGGGGCGCGAGGCCGATGGGAAGCTGGCTCCCGAGCTTGCTGACGAGAAGGCCAGGGTGTCCAAGGCCAATGAGGAGGCGCGCATTGCTCCTTCGCGCGAGGGCTATGTCAATGCGATCCAGGTCTGGCCCTATGCCGACGGGGCGCTGTACCAGGTCTATGCGAGCCCGGGGCGTGTCACGGTCATCGCGCTGCAGCCCGGCGAGGAACTGGTGACGGTCTCGGCCGGGGACACGGTGCGCTGGATCGTGGGCGACACGGCCAGCGGTTCGGGCGCGGACCTGCGCGTGAACGTCCTCGTGAAGCCCACGCGGGTGGGGCTGAAGACGAATCTCGTCATCACGACGAACCGCCGGACCTATCTTCTGGAACTGTCCTCGACGCCGCAGGCCTGGATGGCATCGGTGTCCTGGGACTACCCCAAGGACCGCATGCTGGCGCTGCAGAAGCAGGCCCGCGAGGCGCAGGCTGGTGCGCCGGTGGAAACGGGCATGACGCTGGAGCAGATCCGCTTCCGCTACGCGGTCAGTGGCGATTCCCCGCCCTGGAAGCCGCTGCGCGCCTTCGACGATGGGGAGAAGGTCTACATCCAGTTCCCCGGCGGCATTGCAAAGGGCGAATTGCCGCCGCTGTTCGTGATAGGGCCGCAGGGTGATGGGCAATTGGTGAACTACCGGTTCCGCGCGCCGTACTACGTGGTGGACCGGCTCTTCGGCGCGGCCGAGCTGCGGCTGGGCGGGGACAAGGCCCAGGTGGTGCGGATCGAGCGCACAGATGGCGTGAGCTCGGTGCGGAGGAACTGACATGGGTACGAGCAATATGCCGGAGGCGTCGAACACGGCAGCGCCCAAGGCCGATCCCGAGGCCATGGCGTTGCGGGCTTCGCCGCGGCCGGTGACGCGGCTCAATCGCCGCACGTTGGTGGTGCTGGTGGGTGGGCTCAGTGCTGCGGTGTTGGGGGCCACGCTGTGGTCCTTGAGTCCAAGCCGGCGGGACCGGGGTGCGGGCACCGAGTTGTTCAATGTGGACCGCATTGCGCGCACCGAGGACCTGGAGCGGCTGCCCAAGGACTATGCGGGGCTGGCCAAGCCGGCCCCGCCGGTGCTGGGGCCGCCGCTGCCCGGGGATCTTGGGCCCGCCATCGGTAAGTCGCAGCAGCCGATGGAGATGCGGGCGCCGGGTGTGGATTCGGATCAGGCCGAGGAGGCTGCGAAGTCGTCGGTTTTTTTCCGGGGCAGTGGGCATGGAACGGGCGCCAAGCCGGTGGTGGCAGATGCTGTAGCTGGAAACCAGGCAGTGGGTTCGGGGAACCAAGGGTTTGATCCAATGGCCGGTGCGTCGGCGCAGGCTGCACCGGCCGATCCGACCGCGGTGCAGAACCGGCAGGATGCGAAGGAGGCGTTTCTGGCAAAGGCTGGGGAAGGTGGGACACGCAATCCCGGCAGTTTGCAGATGCCGGCTTCGCCGTACCAGGTGATGGCGGGGACGGTCATTCCTGCCGTGCTGGTGACGGGGATCAATTCGGACCTGCCGGGGCAGGTGATTGCCAACGTGACCGAGGCGGTCTATGACACGGCCACGGGCAAGCATCTGCTGATACCGCAGGGGTCGCGCTTGATGGGGCGCTATGACAGCCAGGTGGCGTTCGGGCAGCGGCGGGTGCTGCTGGTGTGGACGCGGTTGATCCTGCCGGATACCTCGTCGGTGGCGCTGGACCGGCTGCCGGGGATTGATCCTGCGGGGTATGCAGGACTGGAGGATGGAGTGGATTGGCACTGGGACCGTATCCTGGCCGGGGCGGCCTTGTCCACGTTGCTGGGCGTGGGGGCGGAGCTGGCTGCGCCCGAAAGCCGCACGGATGGCAACCGCGTCGTGATTGCAGCTCGGGAAGGGGCGCAGGATGCGGTGAACCAGGTGGGGCAGGAGATCATCAAGCGCAATATGAGCATTCAGCCGACGCTGACGATTCGGCCGGGGTTTCCGGTGCGGGTGATGGTGAGCAAGGACCTGGTGCTGCGACCGTATCAGCCGCTGTTCTTCAAGCGGGGAGAGGCGCGATGAGCAAGGCGGCGAACCGATTGAGTCTGGGGGCGTTGCCGCGGTCGGATGCGGTGAAGCTGACGATCACACTAACGGCAGAGTTGAAAGCTCAGTTGGACGCCTATGCAGAGGTGCATGGGAGGATGCACCAGGTGCCGGTGGATGCGATAGCCCTGATCCCGCACATGCTTGCGGCGTTCATTGCGCGGGATCGAGGGTTCAAGACTCTCAGCTCCAAAGGTGAAAACAGGGTTCAGCCTAAAACAGCCTTGGGCGCCACCAGCAACGCATCAGGTGCTTGAAATTTGATGGAAATAGGGTCAACTGAAGCGGGATGCTTCGGGTCGTGCGCCATCGGTCTCTAGAATTCAGGGCCGGTCGTTCAAAGTGCCGGAGCCGTAGAGGCGTGAGGCGTAGGTATTTGTCCCAGCGGCTTCGCTCGCATACGCTCCATTGCGCTGCCGTGAGTGGAATTGGCGGGACTTCCTTGGCACCCTACGGATCTTGCGGCGAGATGCCGCGCGACCAGGAGTTCAGGCGATGCGGACATTCGGACAGACCAAGGAAGCACAATCGCATCGACACAGCTGCGATGTAGAAACGCTGGGGCGCGCTACAAGCCTTCTGCAAGAGGCGCTGTCTTTGTTGAGCGGTAACGGATCGGCATTGCTTACTGTCGCAAGTGAGGATGACCGTCTCATGCGGCTTCCGGAGGTCCTGCGTCTAACTGGTATGTGCCGTTCCGCGCTATATGAAGAAATGTCTCGGGGACGATTTCCACGTTCGGTCAAGATAGGAAAAAGGGCCGCGTCATGGTCTGCTCGAGCGGTGCGCAGTTGGATAGCGGATCGAGTAGCGGAAAAGGTTCCTGTATGAACGTTGGGAATGGGGGAAACGTACTTCTGACCCCGACGTGAGATCAGAATTTGGCTTCGTAAACGAAAGGGTTCGCCGTGGTTGCCGTTTGATGTCTACGGCTGTTGTGCAGCGATTGCCGTCATCCAGACGTGGCCATCGAACGCGTACTATCGGCCAGGAGCGGTCATGCACCCGATCGGTCCAACGCTTCCATCCAATTTCAGAAATCAGCAGTCGAAATTGTGAAACTCATTTTGATCGAGGGAATTCCTGGCTCTGGGAAAAGCACGCTTGCGAAATACCTGTGCGATTTCTTGTGCGATACAGGTCTACAAAGCCATTGGTACTTGGAGGAGGCGGGTGATCACCCGGTTCATCCGTCAGCGTTGAAGAGACCCAGGCAACACCCAAAGTTCGATGAGAACTGCCTCCATAGCTGGAGCAGGTTCGTTGAAAGAATTGGACGCACCGACTCGTGGCACATCCTTGAAGGCAGCGCATTTCAGTCAACTGTCCGATTCATGCTGGAGCAAGGCCAAGATGACCTTGAAGGCTACTTCCAGCGCTTCACTGACGTAGTTCGAGCGGTCTCGACATGTCTCATCTACCTTCGCCCCATCGACGCGAGGGAGCATTCTCACCGCGTTGCGCTGCACCGAGGCCCAGGCTGGTCCGGCAAAGTCGCGTCCTATCTTGAAGGGACACCGCGTTCTCAGGCTCGACAATGGGAGGGTGAGCTTGGCATGCATGAATTCTGGTCCGACTACGCACATCGTTGCGACGAACTCATCGAAAGCGCGAGAGTGCCCACGTTAACGATTTCCACGGAATTGGATCGCCAACACAGCCACCTTCCAGCGAGCATCGCGTTCCTTCGCGAAATTGGCTGGCTGCCGATCGGGCCTGACCGAATCTTCTAGACAGTTGGCATCGGCCGTACAAGGCGCACGGCCGTCGGCTTCGGGCCCAGAAGAGTTGGTCGCGGCTAGCAAGAGCCGGACGTCAAAGAATGGCTTGAGGCCTCAGCAGTTGGTGCGAAGGCGGTCTAGGCACGCGATTGTCCCTGAGATGGTTACTCCACAACAACAAGCGTGCGCCCGTGAGCGCATTCGACGGATTGCACACTTCTAGTCTTAACGTCAAAAATCGTAGATACGTATTTGCAATTTGACGGGTCCGCCAAGAACGCGTTTTTCAGTTTTGACGACGCCTCCCATCGCGCTGAGGTCTGGCCTTCTCTGAATCCTTGCTGCCGCCAAGATTCCCTTACATCGGGCAGGACGAACTGAATGAAGAGTAGGGCTGTGATGAGCGAGGCGAGCACGGAGGCGGCAATGTAGCGGAGCATCTTCTACCGCTAACGGAATTTAGTCCGCAACACTTGCGGGAATGGATGGAGCGGGCAAGGATTTTTGGACATTGAATGGAAGCGATAGGCGTCTCAGTGTTATTCATATTCGCAGGCTGGGGAGAGGGGTGCGCCGAGGCCGTGCTTGGCACCCGACTGTCGAATGATTTGCACGCAGCCTGGAGCGAGGGATCTCATAAGGATGAAATCTGCCATAGGGCACGTGTCTGGATCGCCGCGAACTACCCTGCCTTTGGCGTAGCGGCAAGACATCGCAACGTCATTCGGTTCTTGTTCTGACCAGATGCGAATCGGATCACCTTTAATGACCTCCGTCAGCGACACCACAACCCACTTGCCGTCGTAATCGGCAAATAGCGCCTGGCATCCGGTGTATTCAGCGTTGATGTCCTTCGCCCGCGGAAAGATGCGTAGATTTGCCCCGTGATTGGTTTCTTCGCCAGCCGTCGGTGGCGGCACCGCAAGTGCACAATTCTTGCCTATAGGACGAGGATTCCCAGCGCCTTGCGACGCGCCATGACCGAACAGGAGAGCAACGACTGCAAGTGCGGTAAGGGCTTGTCGCATAGACGCAAGAAAATTCATACCACTAAATTTGCGGGATACAAGCACAATGACCCGTTGGCTTTTCACCTTCATGTCGGTTGTCACGGCTCTACTTGGCGGTGCCTACTTCGGAGCCTTTGCGTGTGGTGGCTTTCCATGGCACAGGCAAGCGTTTCTTATAGTACTCGGCGCAACTACCCTCGCCGCGTTGATGGTTCCGCTTGATCGACGACGGCCTGTTTTATCACGGCTGATCGTAGTTGTCGGAGTGCCTGCACTGTTCATTACTGCTCAGGCTGCAGCAGCGCCGTTTTACCCGGCGCCTCCGGATTCCTTCGAAGACTTTCTGGGATCTTTGCTCGCGCTGGAAAGTGGTTCATGTTGATTTGCGCTTGAAGAGGTCATTGCAGCGGCCCCCTTGGACGTCCACTGAATTTCGTCGTTGAGTGTCTGCTTTCACTATCTGCCACCGACTGCTTCTGGCCGAATTCTGCCCGACGGCGAGGGACGCTATCGGGCCCGAAGGCGACGTTGAGCGCAACTCTCCAATCCGGTCATTTGCTCTGCTTGCGGCCCAAGCTTGAGCGCCGTCACCCCTGCCTTTGCGCGTTCGCGCGCTATAGTTTGCTCAGCTGAAGCTTGCGGGGTTTGCAAGAATCTTTGTACCTGAACGTTTCCACAGCCCTACGCTTGCAAACCCAGGCTGCAAGCCGCTTTCAGGAGGAAACAGCGTCCAGAACATCCCGCATGGTCCATGCTTATCCTGCAAATTCTGCGAGATACATTAAGTTAGGCACGCCGCTTATTCCACACACCAAGGAGAACTCGAATGGGAGCATGGTCACACGAACCATTTGGCAACGACGACGCAAATGACTGGGCCTACGACCTGGAGGGGGTAAGTGATCTCTCGCTTGTCGAAGCGGCATTGGACCAAGCTTTGGAGGTTGAAGACTATCTAGAGGCCCCGGAGGGCTCCAATGCAATCGCGGCCGTGGAGGTTTTAGCCAAGCTACTAGGTCGAGGCACTCAGGCCGATTCGTATACCGAAAAAATTGATGAGTGGGTCAAGTCCGTAAGCATTCAGCCAAGTCCTGAACTGCTGGAAAAGGCGAAGCAAGTACTCGCACGAGTTGTCGGTGAAGACTCCGAGTTGAAAGAGCTTTGGGACGAGGCCGGTTCGCATGAATGGACAGCGTCCATTACGGCGCTGCAACAGGCGATCAGTGCCTAACAAGTCCGGCAACGGGACGCCAAACTGCTCCGCAATTTGGTTCCTTCGGCTGCGCTCTGGCGCCCGTTACGTCCAACGTTAGACCGCGCGATGGGACCTGAGATCCTCGTTTACTTTGTGGCGGCATTGGGCTTGTCTGCCTTCCTAAGGCTTTGCATCCACTCGGCGAGGCAGGCGACGCGCGTCTATGCGTTGCCTACTCTGCTCGCTTCGACCGCTGCGGCACTTGCCCTATCGAATTCTGTTCCGGCCGCGCACCTTGCAATATGGTTCTTGCTTTACTTCGTCCCGTGTGCCGCCGTGTTTGCAGGCTTAGCCGTGCTGATTCGCTGGGTGGTAGGCGCAACTTCCAAGTGGAGAAAAAAATGATGCTGAGCTCCACGCAGTCTGCCTGCCGCTGCGTGCCGGCCAAACCCAACGTTGAGAGTCCGCTTTCGCCAGCCGCCACTGGCTGCTCTTGACCGATAGTACTCATTCGAGGCGGACACCGTATGTCCCCAACCAGCCTAGAGCCGCCTTACACGTTCCATATTGCTCCATATGTAGCAAATGCTGACAAATCGTTCTGATTCTGATCGTAGCTGAACGAGCGCGTTCACTACCCATGCGCCGTACCCGCAAACTCTCGCAGATGCGAACGCAGCAGTAGTGCGGCAGAGGAACAGGTTTGAGAGACGCCAATCAACAGTTTGCGCTTTGCCCATAGCTCCTTGAGCTGTACGACTTTCAAAGGGTAGGGCTTTGTCTCCCTCACGACTCCGAGGGGTAGCACTCCAATGCCTAGATTTGCATTGATGAGTTGACACATGGCGTCAAAGCTGCGGACTTGCACACGAACTCGCATCACCTGACCGTATTGCTCTGCCGAACGAGAGGTCAGTTCAAGCAGGGAGCTGCCGCGATTCAGACCGACGAAGTCGTGCTTGAGACATTCCTCAAAACTCACTCGCTTCTTTCTCCCCAGGGGATGGTCGTGGGCACACACAGCGACAAGTTGGTCTTGCAGGAATGGCTCAACACTGAGGTCCCCTACCGGCGTGTTCTCTGCAAAGATACCGATGTCAGCGACACCGTCTACAACCGCTCGAACAATATCTCCACTTAATTGCTCTTCGAGCTCGACATGAATGTCGGGATGTTCAGTCATGAACGTCGACAAGCACGCCGGCAAAAACTCGGTTAACGCAGACATATTTGCCCACAGCCGAACATGACCACGAGTGCCTTTGTTGTAGTCCCAAATCTCGCTACTGAACTGCTCAAAGCCCTGGAACAGTCGCAACGCATGCTGCATCGCCAGGTGACCGGCAGGAGTGAGCTTCACGCCTCGGGCGCTTCTGTCCAGCAGCTTAGTTCCCGTCGCGTTCTCGAAGTCAACCAGGCGGCGGCTGGCGGCTGACACAGCGAGGCTACACGCTTCCGCCCCACGTGTGACACTACCCAACTGCGCTACCGCACAGAAGAGCCGCAGGGTCACGAAGTCGATGCGCGCAGGGTTGATGAGAGTGGCCATTGCCAAATTCTAGGAGCTTTCGCAAAACGCGAACACTGATACCTAAATGAGCAATTCCGCGATAGCTTATGCCGTCCTACATTTCCCCCAGAGACAACAGCAAAGGCGAACGTGCAAGCACTTCACGGAATCAAGGTACTGGAACTCGGGCAGCTGATTGCAGGCCCCTTCGCAGGAAAAACACTGGCCGATTTCGGTGCAGATGTCATCAAGGTGGAGCCGCCCGGTGTGGGTGACCCGCTGCGCAAGTGGCGGATGCTCCGCGACGGCACCTCTGTATGGTGGGAGGTCCAGTCTCGCAACAAGCGCTCCGTCGCTCTAGACCTTCGAACGCCCGAAGGCCAGGAAGCAACCCGTGCGTTGCTGAAGGGGGCAGACGTCGTCATCGAGAACTTCAAGCCTGGAACCATGGAAGCCTGGGGGCTTGGATGGGAAACGCTGCACGCGCTCAACCCCAAGCTCATCATGCTTCGCATCTCCGGCTACGGGCAGACCGGGCCCTATCGCGAGAAGCCGGGCTTCGGTGTCCTCGGGGAAGCCATGGGCGGCTTGAGGCATCTGACCGGCGAACCAGGGCGAGTTCCAGTGCGATGCGGAATATCGATTGGAGACAGCCTCTCTGCCATGCACGGTGCCTTGGGCGTCATGTTGGCTCTGTACCACCGGGACGCCAGAGGCGGCAAAGGTCAGGTGATTGACGTGGCGCTGTACGAAAGCGTTTTCAACATGATGGAGAGCTTGGTGCCTGAGTACGACGCGTTCGGTGCCGTGCGCGAACGCTCCGGCAGCGCGCTGCCAGGAATCGCCCCAACCAACGCTTATCGCTGTGCGGACGGAGGCTATGCACTCATCGCAGGCAATGGTGACAGCATCTTCAAGCGGCTGATGGCAGCCATCGGCCGAAACGACCTTGAGCAAGACCCGGCTCTGGCACAAAACGATGGCCGCGTCGCGCGGGTAGCGGAGATAGATGCTGCCATCGAGGCATGGACACTGACCAAGACGCTGGAGGAAGTACTCAGCGTTCTAGGCGCAGCCAAGGTTCCTGCAGGAAAGGTCTACACGGTCGAGGACATCGTCCATGACCCGCAATACATCGCTCGCGAAATGATTGTGGAGCAGCAGACGGCCGATGGCGCGCGCATCAAGGTCCCTGGCATCGTGCCCAAACTCAGCGCCACACCGGGCCGAATCCACCACCCAGCGCCTCTATTGGGCGAACACACAGCGGCAATTTCGAAGATGGTCGGCTGGCCAGAACGCAACGCAGTGGAGGCTCAACATGCGTGAAGGTAACGGAATCAAGCTTCGAATCAATGAGGTCGCCACCCGGGACGGGCTGCAGAACGAGGCCGTCTTTGTGGCTACAGATGACAAAGTACGACTGGTCGACCAACTGAGTGGACTCGGCTATTCAAAAATCGAGGTGACCTCCTTCACCTCGCCGACTGCCATTCCCGCGCTCAAGGATGCGGAAGCGGTCATGCACCGCATCCAGCGGACACCTGGTGTCGTGTACACCGCGCTGATTCCCAACGTCCGAGGCGGGGAGCGTGCCCTGGAATGCAAAGTTGATGAATTCAATCTGGTGATGTCCGCCAGCGAGACGCACAACCTGGCGAACCTGCGGATGACACGGCCGCAGTCGCTGCGCTAACTGGGGGATGTAGCTGCGTTGGCACTTTCCGCCAAGGTGCCGGTGAACGTCTCGCTATCGTGCGTTTTCGGCTGCCCTATGGAGGGTGAAGTACCCCAAATCGACGTGCTGGACCTCGTCGGCAAACTTGTAGCACTGGGCGCAACGGGCGTCACCCTGTGTGACACCACCGGCATGGCGTATCCCACCCAGGTGTTCCACATCTGCGAATCGGTCGCCAAGGCGTACCCGCAGCTCAATATCACCGGCCACTTTCACAACACGCGCGGTATGGGGCTGGTGAACACGCTTGCGGCAGTGGAAGCAGGTATCCGTCAGTTTGATATGTCACTGGGCGGAATCGGAGGTTGCCCCTATGCGCCGGGCGCTTCCGGCAACGTTGCGACGGAAGACGTGGTTCATATGCTGCAGTGGATGGGCTACGACACAGGAGTCAGTGTTCCCGGCCTCATCTCTGCCGCACACGAGCTGGAGCGCTTGGTCGGTCATGAACTGCCTGCCCAGGTGAGTCGTTCAGGAGAGCGTCTCAAGCGCCATGCACCACCCGCTGGATTTGAGGAAATCCAGGCCCGTGCATTCGCCCGCGATACGAATTCAGAGAAGTAAGCCCCGCCATGATTAGCCACCTCGACCATCTCGTACTGACAACCGCCTATGAAGCAGAGTGCGTCCGGTTCTATACCGAAGTGCTCGGAATGAAATTGGAGTCGTTCATTGGCGGCACTCCGCCCGTGGAACGAAAGGCCTTCAAGTACGGCAATCAGAAAATCAATCTGCACGTGAAGGGCCGTGAATTTGAGCCGAAGGCGCATACGCCTGTGCCTGGCGCGCTAGACCTTTGCTTCCTGGCCTCCATCCCCCTTGACCAGGTCATTGAGCGCCTGCAAAAACTCTCGGTTCCCATCGTCGAGGGGCCCGTTATGCGTACCGGAGCGACCTCGAAGATTCGCTCGATTTACCTGCGCGACCCGGACCTGAACCTCATCGAGATTTCTGAGCCAGCGGCTGCAAGTTAGCCGCTCACCACTCCCCCAACCCTCTCAACCTGGATGTCCTCACGGCGCCAGGCTGGGGTTGCTTTTGCCACAAAAAAAGGAGACAGACATGATTCGTAGAAATGTATTGTTGGGCATCGCGATGTCCACCGTTCTCGGCGGAGCCTACGCAGAGACCTATCCCAGTAAGCCGGTCACGTTGGTAGTGCCCAGCGCACCAGCCGGTTCGACCGACATCGTGGCAAGACTGATTGGTGAGCAACTGCAAACAGCACTGGGACAGGCGGTTGTAATCGACAACAAGCCGGGCGGAAGCGGAAACATTGGCACAGAGTTCGTTGCGCGAGCGCCCGCTGACGGCCACACCCTGTTGGTGCAGTACTCGGGTTATCACGTCGGGAATCCTGCCTTGTTCTCGCAGATTCGCTGGAAGACCTCTGACTTCGCTCCCATCGCACTCGTGATGCGCGCCCCGCATGTTGTGGCTGTCAGCGGTACCTTGCCAGTGACGAATCTCAAGGACTTCATCGCCTATGGTCAGAAGAACTCCAAAGGACTTTTCTACGCATCCTCGGGAAATGGGTCGATTCAGCACATCGCAGGGGAGATGTTTGGCAAGCAAGCCAAAGTTCCTTTGACGCACGTGCCTTACAAAGGCGCAGGCCCAGTCATCACAGACCTCATCAGCGGTCAAGTTGATATGTTCATTACGACGCCGCCATCTGTAATCAGCCACGTCCAATCGGGCAAGCTGAAGGCTCTGGCGTATGCCGGCCCCAAGCGCCATCCGTCGCTTCCGAACGTCCCGACTGCTGCTGAGGCCGGGTTACTAGGATACGAAGTGGAGAGCTGGTTCGCCGTCTTTGCTCCTGCCAAGACACCACCAGCCATCACAGCCCGCCTGGCTGCCGCCATCAAAGCCATCGTCGAGAGCGACACCTACAAAAAGAAGATTGAGGACCAGGGAGCGTTTGCTGTTTATATGGGGCCCGCTGAGTTGAGCAAATTTGTGGAACAAGAGACAGCTGCATGGGCCAAAGTGGTCCGTGAAGGCAACATCAAAGCCGAGTGAGAGATAGCACAATGAAAATCTCTCCACGTGCATTGATGATGGGCCTGTCGACAGGTCTTCTGGTTGCTTGCGCATCCCCAGGCAACAACACGGATACCGACCTCACGACAACCGCAAAAATAGAATCGGGACTTGTCCGCGGGCAAGGTGCCGAGGTCAAGAAGTTCTACGGTATTCCTTACGCTGCCGCGCCGATAGGCGACTTGCGCTGGAAGCCGCCGCAACCTGCCAACCCATGGACGGGAGTACGAGACGCCACCTCCTTCGGTGACTTCTGCGTTCAGCCGCAGGAGTACCCAGAACAGCGGGGCGGAATGAGCGAGGATTGTCTGAACCTGAACGTTTGGACACCCGCCAAGCGAAAGAACGAACGGCTAGCGGTCATCGTGTGGATTCATGGTGGCGGCTTTGCATATGGCTCGGGCTCCCATCCGTCCTATGACGGGGAAGCCCTTGCACGCCGAGGCGTGGTCGTCGTCTCCTTGAACTACCGTCTTGGCCTGCTGGGCTTCATGGCGCACCCACAACTGACTGCGGAATCGCCTCATCGCGCTTCAGGCAACTACGGTTTGATGGACCAGACCGCTGCGCTCAAATGGATACAACGGAACATTGCGGCCTTTGGCGGGGACCCAGCCAATGTGACGGTGATGGGGCAGTCCGCTGGCGCTCACGCCATCAGCACGCTGATGACGACAGACCTGGCACAGGGCACGTTCCAAAAGGCAATCATGCAGAGCGTCGGCGTGATGCGTCCAACGATGTCGTTGAAGGAGGCGGAGCAGTACGGCTTGCGCTTTGGAAGTGATGTGGGCTCCCTGCGGAAGCTTCCGGCAACCGATTTCGTGGAATTGCTGAAGAAGCAATCCTCCAGTCGCGCTCTTGCCACTGGACGGCCGGTGAGCATCATCAACGATGGGTACGTGGTCAAGACACCAGACTATCAAGCCTATGCATCTGGCAAGTTTGCCAAGGTCCCCATCCTCGTCGGAAACAACGAAAACGAGGGTGGCGGTGCAACTCGCAACTGGCCCATAAAGACAGTGGCAGATTTCCGGGGCTTCGTTCAGCAGTCATTCAAGGGCAAGGAACAGGCAGCATGGGCTGCATACGCGGTGCCAAGTGACGACAAGGTGCCGCAGGCACTGGCAGATATCTTCGCTGACACGGAGTATCTTTTCGGCACACGCGAACTCCTTGCGCAATACCAAAAGCATGGTTTGAAGAGCTACCGATACGTCTTCACACGCCATCGAAACGATGCTGCAGCAACAGCCATCCATGGCGATGAGTTGCAGTTCGTTTTTGACAACCTGCAGTCTCCACATCGCGGCAAGAATCGGCCGTTCAACGCTGTAGATGCTGCCGTAGCTAAATCAATGGCGAATGCATGGGCGCAATTCGCGAAGACGGGTGATCCAAACTCGAATAACGGTAGCGCGTGGAAAACCTATGACGTAAGCAGCCAGTACTACATGGAGTTCGGCGCCAGCCCTGTTCTCCGATCCGGCTACTCGGGCAAAGGAATCGACTTTGTTCGGGATCACTTTGACGCCGTGCGCCGCTGATACGGCAGTGATGGGTTAATGGCTGTGACACTGCATTGCTGAACGTCGGTCCACTTGACGCCTCATCCGAATAAAGGACGAGGGCGCTGAGCTGCTACCCGTCAGCGTCATGTCGCTCATCGCACCGAACTAGAAATTTGAACTGGGTCTACGCTCATTCTCGGAATCATCTATGAAGATTGTATTTCTCGACCGTTCTACTCTATCTCCAGAGACCACCCTGCGGGTTCCCAATTTCCCGCATGAGCTTGTCAGCTACGACAACACCCAACCAGGCGACGTAGCCCAGCGCATAGTCGATGCCGATATCGTCATCACCAACAAGGTCAAGCTTAACGCGCAGGTACTACAACAGGCAGCCAATCTGAAACTGGTTGCAGTAGCAGCTACAGGCACTGACAACATTGATCTTCAGACCTGTGGCGCACGCGGAGTTATCGTCAGCAACGTTCGTAACTATGCGGGCAATACAGTTCCGGAACACACTTTCGCCCTGATGTTCGCGCTGCGACGGAGCATTTGCGCATACCGGGAGTCCGTGAAGGCAGGGCGGTGGCAAGAGTCTGGCCAATTCTGCTACTTCGACTATCCCGTGCGTGATCTCGCTGGATCCACGTTGGGAATCATTGGCGATGGTGTGCTGGGAAATGCTGTCGCGAACATCGGACGAGCGCTTGGCATGCAGATATTGTTCTCTGCTTTCAAGGGGCGCAGTGGGCAAGGCAGCCTTTACACCCCCTTTGACGAGATGCTCGCCCGCTCCGATGTCATCACGCTGCACTGTCCCCTGAACCCTCAGACCCGCAATATGCTTGGCACGGAGGAGTTTGCGAAGATGGCACGCAAGCCACTCATCATCAACACAGCCCGTGGTGGGCTTGTCGATGAGGCAGCTCTTGCCCAGGCGATGCTAAGCGGGCAGGTTTCTGGAGCGGGATTTGATGTGGTGTCGGCCGAGCCACCAGCGGCTGACCATCCCTTCATGTCGCTCCTCAATTTGCCCAATTTCATCCTGACACCTCATGTCGCCTGGGCTTCGCAGGAGGCTATTCAGGGGTTGGCAGACCAACTCATCGACAACATTGAGGCGTTCGTGAACGGCAAGCCTGTCAACGTGGTCACGGCAACAGCATGAGCGCAGCACTGGAGCCTCGATCCGTCCTGGAGCACCTCTATTGGGTGGCAGTGCGCAGAGCACTACCCTCTGAGACACTCGCGGCATATCTGCCTTCTGTGCCGAAGGGTAGAACCCTGGTGATCGGAGCTGGAAAGGCAGCTGGTGCAATGGCGTATGCATTTGAAGCTGCATGGCCTGCGGACGCGCCAGTGAGCGGCTTGGTTGTTACCCGATATGAACATATCCCGTCGCGTCCATCAGGGCTGCCCGCACGTATCGAGATCATCGAGGCCGCCCATCCGGTGCCCGACGCGGCCAGCCTGCATGCGGCTCAGCGGATACGAGGCCTCGTCGAAGGGCTTACACAAGATGATTTGGTGGTGTGCCTCATATCTGGCGGAGGCTCTGCACTTCTCACCCTCCCTGTAGCGGGTCTCGATCTACGTGACAAGCAGCGCATCAACAAAAAGTTGCTGGAAAGCGGGGCTGATATTCGAGAGATGAACTGTGTGCGCAAGCATCTTTCCCGAATCAAGGGCGGGCAACTAGCTGCTGCCTGCTGGCCCGCCCAGGTCGTGACTCTTGCAATTAGCGACGTTCCTGGTGACGACGTATCGGTCATCGCCAGTGGGCCTACGGTAGAAGACGCTACCACCTGCTCAGATGCGCTTTCGATACTGGCTAAATACGCCATCGCTGTGCCAGAAGCGGTGAAAGCAGCATTGGCAGAAGGTGCTTTGGAAACCCCTAAGCCAGACGATCAGCGCTTCGTACGAAATAGCGTGCGCGTGATTGCCACACCCAACGATTCACTCAAGGCGGCGGCGGCGGAGGCGCAGGCAATGGGCATCGAGACGCGCATTCTCTCGGACGATATCGAAGGCGAGTCCAGAGATGTCGGCAAGGTTCATGCGGCACTGGCGCGCTACGCGCTACGGGACAATTTGCATCCCAATAGGCCGCTCTTGCTGTTGTCCGGAGGCGAGACAACAGTGACGGTTATGCAGCGCCCAGCGGGATCTAGTCGCGGCCGTGGAGGTCGAGCAGGAGAATTCTGCATGGGTTTGGCCCACGCGCTTCAGGGCGAGCCGCATATCTGGGCGCTTGCAGCGGATACCGACGGTATTGATGGCGTAGAGGACAACGCCGGTGCCTTTGTCACTCCAGACACCTTGATTCGAGGGTTGATGGCGGGTGCAAACTTGAGAGACTATCTAGAACGCAACGATGCGTACGGATATTTCTCTACCGTAGGAGATTTGTTTACTACGGGCCCTACCCACACCAATGTGAACGACTTTCGGGCGATGCTCATTCTGTAGGCGTTTCAAGTCGAAATCTCTGCATCGCTTGCGCTGGCCTTTTTAGGTTCTGATTCACTTTTACAAACCGCATGGACGCGATCATGCCAAGGAGTTTTCGCAGCGGTGCGTGTATGGCCAACTTGGCGCGCATTGAATTTACCTCGCTGAAGCTAGTTGTCGTTTGTGCTTCAGTGGGGTCTATTACTCACGCCGCACCACGTTGCAACATGTCGACGATGTGCGCCAGTCGGCGACTTCAGATTCTGGAAGAACGCTTGGGTTTGGTGCTCTTCTATCGCCGGAAATCAGGACTTGAACTGACAGCTGCAGGTCGCGTCGTAGCTGAGCATTCCTTGAGGATCCTGTATTTGCTGGATGAGATGGTTCTGTCCGCTAAAGAGGCGCCTCAACCGATTGGCGAGGTCTTTGAGAACAGCGGCCGTGCCTCACGAGGAGCCAAAAAAGTCCCGAGCTTGGGTACATCCCCGGCGGCTTGCTCTATGGAAAACAGTCTCCAAATGTCGGTCTATACGTGAATCTCTTCTCTGATGTATAGCGAGCCCTTGCCTTTCGGCCGACCCAGCGTCAGTATCAAGGGTCGGCCAGATACATGGAACTTGACACTCGCTGCTATGACTGCTCTGCAGGGCGGATTCAACCGGTCGATGCAACACATTGGCTGAACATCTCAGCGGGTGTGTGGAAGCCCAGCGTCTTTCGCGGCCTCTCATTCAATTGTCTCGCAATGGCGTTGAGTTGAAGCTGTGAGAGGCCCGTGAGATTCATGCCCTTGGGCATGTACTGCCTGAGCAAGCCGTTCGTGTTTTCGTTGCTTCCCCGCTGCCATGGGCTTCGCGGGTCGCAGAAGTAAACCTGGATGTCGGTAGCCATCGTAAATTGCTTGTGAGCGTGCATCTCCGTGCCCCGGTCCCAGGTCAGTGACTTGTACAGCTCCTGCGGTAGCTTGCGGGCGTTCTTGATGAGTGCCTGGACGACCGACTGCGAGTCTTTGCTATCAAGCTTCACCAGCATCACGTACCGCGTTTGACGCTCAACCAGTGTCGCAATGTGGCTGTTGCCACTGCCAAAGACCAAATCGCCTTCCCAGTGACCAGGCACTGCCCGATCTTCGACGCAAGCTGGGCGCTCGCTGATCGAAACAGCATCAACGATCTTTCCGTAAATGGCCGTCTTCTGTGTGTAGTGCCGTGATCGGCGCATCCCGCGAGTGCGTCTGAGGTGCTCCTGCAGCTCTTTCTTCAAGGCGCCACGCGCTTGGATGAACAGACTGCGGTAGATGGTCTCGTGTGACACTTGGTGGCTCTCGTCGCAAGGATAAGTTTGCTTGAGCCAACCTGCAATTTGCTCCGGCGACCACAGCAATCGCAGCTTGTGAGCCACGACTCGGGCCAATGCACGGTTCTCCCTGAGCTTGCAGCGCTTTGGGCGCCGCGCTCGACCCCAGGCTGCTTCATCGGCCTGCGTTGCACGGTAGCCATCGCAGCCGCCATTGCGCTTGATCTCTCTGCAGATCGTCGACGGTGCTCGCCCGAGCCGAGTTGCAATGGAGCGAATCGATTCGCCGACACCATTGCCCGCGAGATATCCTCGCGCTCTGCCAACGTCAATGCAATTGCTGCACGTGATCGCTCAGGTGGTCGGAATCCACCTGTCTCTGCAAGTATCCGATGGATCGATGAGTGGGCACGATCAAAGAGCTTGCCGATCTCATGCAGTGTCCAGCCTTGCTTCCAGCGCTCCCACATCAGCGCCTTTTGGGTATCTGAATAGTAGATTCTTGGTCGCTGTTTCATCTGCAACACTCCTTGCGCCTAGGCGGTGGTTAGTGTGTTGCATCGACCGGTTGAATCCGCCGCCTAAAGCGGGCTACCGAGCCAAGGCAGCCCATTGACTACGGGCGGGGAGGGTGGAGGCGGGTGTCTAGGACGAATATGGCCTGCGAGTGTGAGCGGTAGCGCTCCTTGGCGATGCTCGGTTCGATCACTAGGTTCCAGCTGAAGCGGGACACGGCGCTGGGGAAAAGCACGATACCGTGCTGTGCTAGGAGTTGGCTTCCGAAGGCTTGCTGGCCGGCGCTGGGCGTGCCGGGGATCAGCCAAGCTGGATTGGGCACGTTCTCCGGCTGCACGATGTGAATTGGTTCTTTCGTGATTTCGATGCAGGTGAGTACGTGAGGCTGGGTATCCAGGACCGGAAAACCTGCATGGACTGCAACCTCCAAGATCGCGGTGCTCGGATCTACGGAGCAATACACGGCGCGTTGCCCTTTGGCGTTCCAGCGACCACCCAGCTTCTCCGCGCCGATGCCGCTGTCCCAAGTGGAGGCGTAGTGCTGCCGGTCCAGGCGCCACGCAAGCAGAGGATCGCCTGTCCCAAGCTTAGGGACCGACATCATGGGGTGCTCGCGCTTCAAGCGTAGACCCCGTGCTCGATGCGGTCCAGTAGTTCCTCTACGAGCTGCGTGCCCACAGGTGTGGCCAGCAAGTTGATTGGCTTTTGTTGGTCCAAGCCAATTGCGGGCGATGTCAGCCATTGCACGGCAACCTCCCGACTGCCGAGAACCACCGTGGCCTTGGCAACCACCTCCGCGAACTTGAAGGCTCGCCCACCTTGCGCCACGCTGAGGGTTTCGCTTTGGGCGCCCTTCTTGCGGTGAAGCGTGCGCAGGCTGATGCCAAGCGCTTCACTTAGCGTGTTGGAGGGGAGGGGCTCAATCGCCTGCGCCAAATGGGTGATCGAAGCACTGGGAATACCGTGCGAGACCCAGAGGTGGACGTCCAGAAGGTTTTCGGGGCGGCGAGAGAAAACTTCGTCTCCGCCCAGCATTTCGAGTGCGATGACTACGTGGGTGCCGTTGGCATCGATCAGTGCGCTGTAGCGCTTTCTCAGCTCGGCCGATATGTGAGGTTGATGGTCATGCGCAAGCACCCACGATCCCGTGGTTTCTGGGCTGCGCGAGTGGGACTGCTGGGTCTTCATGGAAACACCTTTTATGCCATTTGGCATTAATAGTGTGCCATAAGGCAATGCGTTGTGGTGTTTTACTGTGACGAGGGAAGAGGGCATGAGGGACTTTCGTCAGAGTGCGAGCGCAGCCAGGGCATTTTTCGCGTGCTCGCGGGTCAGGTGGCCGTAGTACAGCTCGATCATTCGCACGGAAGTCCCCGAGATCTGGGCTACCGTCAGAGTATCCAGGCCGGTCTGTACGAGGTCGGTGATGGTGCTGTGACGCAAGGTGTACATCGTGGTGCCAGTTGGAAGGCCAGCAGCGGTCACGGCATCACTGACTGGGTGTTTCCAGGCATCCTTGTTCCAAGCTTTCCCGCCAGTGCGACGGAAAATCGGCCCCGTGCCTGGCTGGTCCTTGCAGAGCTCTTCAAATAGCTTGGCAGTTGTTTGGGGCAGGGCGATGCGCCGACCCTGACCGGCTTTGTCGCTGCCAACGGAGAGGGTTTGGAGGCGCGGGTCGTATTGGGCGACCTGTAACTTCGCCAGGGCACCTGGTCGCAAGGGCACCAGGGACATGCCCCGGAGAAACTGAGCAAGATCATCGGCAGCGTGCGCGATAAAGGTGCGGCGCTGCTCGATGTTGAGATACAACTCGCGTCGCCGGTCGACACCCTTCAAGGGCTTGAGCTTGCTACGCCATGCGAAGTTGGTGGTGACGAAACCATCTTCCAATGCGAGGTTGAGCGCAGCCCGGAAGCATGTCATGTCCCGATTGAAGGAACTGTTGGAGCGGGGTTTGCCGTTCTTCTTGGGCTTGTCCTGCAGCGCTTTGCGCCATGCTGCGATGTGACTGGGTGTCAGCTTGGCCAAATCCATGGCTGCCAGCTTTGGGTCATTGAGCACGTAATTCTTGAAGCGCTGTTCCGCGTCATGTGCGGCTTTCTCGGAGCGCATGCGGCGCTGATGGGTCACGTAGTGGTCGCAAGCGTCTTTGACCGTCGTGACGGTGGTCAAACCGCCTCTTGAAATGTGCTCAAACCACTGCGCAGCAGCGCGGGTTGCCAAGTCGTAGCGCTGGTAATCTGGCTGCAGTGAGAAGTCGCCGAGGGCTTTGTAGGTTTTCTTGCGTGTTCCCTCGTCGTAGTAGCGTGCGACCCAGGTGCCTGCGCCGTCTGACATTTTTCGGTAGCCCACGTGGCGCCCCTTGCTGAGAGGGGCCCAGTAGGGTTCTCTTCGAGGCGCAAGTCGAGCGCGCTGGGTGACTTGGTGGATGTGCTGCATGACCCATCTCCCGCTGCAGGAAGGCCTCCATGAAGTACGGAGGCGGTGCGGAAATTGTACGGAAATGATGGGCGGAAATCGCTGGAGATTGTTGGATAAAAAATCAAAATTTGTTAATGAAATCAATTCCTTAGATGTCCGTGGATGTCTTAGATTTTTGCGTTGACATGGTGGGGGTCGTTGGTTCGAGTCCAATCGCGCCTACCAATTCTCCCGCTTGAGATCAACCAGTCTCAAAGCATGCGGGAAATTGATGAAGACAACCGGCCCTGAGCCGGTTTTCTTTTTTGGCTCAGCATAGCCTCTGCCTTCGCTTCTCCCGCCCTTCAACTATTGCCTGAAACAGGCTGCGTCACGCTTGAGCTTGGAAGAGGCCGTGGCATGTGCTCGTTGGTGTGCGTCCAGGCAGGAGCCCGCCGAGGGGGCTGGCGGAAAGTGTCCTAGTTTGGCAAACATCCAGTGTTTCGTGCCGGATGCTGTCGGTCTATCAAGCCGCATTCGTTGGGTCCCGGCCCCAGGCGGGCTTGATCTTGAGCGCTGATGGTGCCTTGTGCACCAATTTAGCGGGTGCGACCACTGTCGGCTCAGTCACGCGTTCGCCGGCAATCTAGTCATCACCCTTCGAGCACCAAAAGACGAAGGGGTCATCGTTGCTCATTTTCCTGCCTACGAGCATCGTTTTCTTTCCTGACCCCGAAAGTGCCATTGCTTGCTTGTGTCCCTGGGATAGGCGAAAGGACCAAGCGGAGAAGTGCCCCGGTGGAAGTTGATAGATTGGTTTTTGTCTGACACGAAGAGATTCGGGGCCGCGTTAACTTGGGGGCTTCAAAGAGAAGGGCCGCCATCATGAAAACTTCAGCCAGTTCTTCGAGAGTCCAGCAAGGTTTTGTCGACGCCGATCCTGAACTCGGCATGTACGACATTCGGGTCTTCTGGCTTGCTGCGGTGGCCTCCACCATGGCAGTGCTGGTGGTGGCGTATTTCAAGATGGGGTACTGAGTGAGCGAGCGCGGTCGGGTCAGTTGCCTCGCAGGGGTGGCATGAAGCGCAGCTCTATTGGGCGCTTGCATTGCTCACCTTGGATGGGACTAGGTCTGACGAGTGTGCGGATCTTTAGGGCGTGGGCAGAGTGGGCCGGTGGAAGCTGGCGCATTTGCAGGGCTCGTGGCCTGTTGAACACAAATAACACCGAAGCTCTCCTTGTTGGCGCTTGAGCGCCAGGGGTAGTCACTGCGCCGAACAGGCGATTTTTCCTTGGTGACGCTGCCGAGCAGTCATGAAAACCTTCAAGTCGACAAGCGCTGCCGCAACGCCGCGCGAAAAGCTGTTGTCGCGGCCGCGACAGCAGCTTTCAGTCCACGATCAGGGTATTCCTTTGCCGCTGCCGCGGCGCACTCTCCCTAGAATGTGCTGCACTGCAATACATGGGTTCTGAGCCCGAGGAGTTCGTTGTGTCCGAACAGAAAAGCGCTGCATCCAAGTCGGTCCAGCGTGTCATCAAGAAGTATCCCAATCGCCGTCTGTATGACACAGACACATCCACCTACATCACCCTCGCCGAAGTGCGCCAGCTTGTCATGGCCAACCAGCAGGTGGTGGTGCGCGACGCCAAGACAGGGGAAGACCTCACGCGCAGCATCTTGCTGCAGATCATTCTGGAAGAAGAGGCCGGTGGCGCGCCGATGTTTACCGAGGCTGTCTTGGCCAACATCATCCGTTTTTATGGCCACGCCATGCAGGGCTTCATGGGCGCCTATCTCGAGAAGAACGTGCAGGCCTTCACCGACGTGCAGGCCAAACTGGCCGAGCAGTCACAAAGCGTGACGCCGGAGATGTGGGCGCAGTTCATGAACCTGCAGTCACCCATGCTCAAAGGCATGATGGGCAACTACGTGGAGCAGTCGCAGTCCATGCTCACGCAAATGCAGGAGCAGATGCAAAAGCAGACGGAGCAGATGTTGGGCGCTTTTGGCTTAAAAAGGTAACCCCAGAGCCGCTTCGCGGCTTCTTCCAAAGGGGGCGCCGTCCGTGCGGTGGGGTAGACCTTGCATGGCGGCATTGGCTTTGATCGTGCTCTTTTCTGGGTCTGCAAGGTGCGGCAATCACTGTGGTGAAGGGGCAAACCCACGGTTCAACGCCGGAACTGGGACAATACGGGGATATGAGCGAAGTACTGTCCCCCACGAAAACACCCAAAGTCGGATTTGTCAGCCTGGGCTGCCCCAAGGCGCTGACCGATTCCGAACTGATCCTCACGCAACTGAGTGCCGAGGGTTACGAAACCTCCAAGACGTTCCACGGTGCAGACCTGGTCATCGTCAACACCTGCGGTTTCATTGACGACGCCGTCAAGGAAAGCCTGGACACGATTGGCGAGGCGCTGGCCGAGAACGGCCGGGTCATCGTCACTGGCTGCCTGGGTGCACGCACCGGTGAAGACGGCGGCAACATGGTGCGCAAGATGCACCCCAGCGTGCTGGCCGTGACCGGTCCGCATGCCACGCAGGAGGTGATGGATGCCGTCCACCTGAACCTTCCCAAGCCGCACGACCCCTTTATCGATCTGGTGCCCGGCGGCTTTGGCATTGCCGGCATCAAGCTCACGCCCAAGCACTACGCCTATCTCAAGATCAGCGAGGGCTGCAACCACCGCTGCACCTTCTGCATCATCCCCTCAATGCGCGGCGACCTGGTGTCGCGCCCCATCGGCGATGTGCTCAGCGAGGCCAAGGCCTTGTTCGAAGGAGGCGTGAAGGAGCTGCTGGTGATCAGCCAGGACACCTCGGCCTACGGCGTGGATGTGAAATACCGCACCGGCTTCTGGGACGGCAAGCCTGTGAAGACGCGCATGCTGGAGCTGGTGCAGACCCTGGGCGAGATTGCCGAGCCCTACGGCGCCTGGGTGCGCCTGCACTACGTGTATCCGTACCCGAGCGTGGACGACGTGCTGCCGCTGATGGCCACGGGCCGCGTGCTCCCTTATCTGGACGTGCCGCTGCAGCACAGCCACCCCGATGTCTTGAAGCGCATGAAGCGCCCCGCCAGTGGCGAGCGCAACCTAGAGCGCATCCAGCGCTGGCGCGAGGTGTGCCCCGAGCTGGTCATCCGCAGCACGTTCATCGCCGGCTTCCCTGGTGAGGCAGAAGAAGAGTTTGCCCACCTGCTGGACTTCGTGCGCGAAGCGCAGATCGACCGCGCCGGTTGCTTTGCCTACAGCGATGTGAGCGGTGCCGCCGCCAACGAGCTGCCCGGCATGTTGCCCATGGAAGTGCGCGAAGAGCGTCGAGCCCGCTTCATGGCCGTGGCCGAAGAGGTGTCGATTGCCAAGCTGCAGCGCCGCGTGGGCGCCACCATGCAGGTGTTGGTCGATTCCGCCCCAGGCCTGGGCCGCAAGGGGGGCGTGGGCCGCACTTATGCCGATGCGCCCGAGATCGACGGCACTGTGCAGCTGCTGCCGCCCGAGAAGATCAGCAAGATCATGAAGGTGGGCGAATTCACCAAGGCCCGCATCGTGGGCGTGCGGGGGCACGATCTGGTGGCGCAACCCATCTGATTGCTACGTAATTAATAGCTGAAGGCGCTTTGTGAATAAGCGCTGGCGGCCAAAATCAATAAAAAAGGCTTCCCTCGGGAAGCCTTTTTTGTGGGCGTTCTCCCGACAGGGAGAACTGCACAGGGGGAATTACACGCGCTTGCGGTATTCGCCGGTGCGGGTGTCGATTTCGATCTTGTCGCCTTGGCTGACGAACAGGGGCACAGGCACTTCGAAGCCGGTAGCGATCTTGGCGGGCTTGAGCACCTTGCCGGACGTGTCGCCCTTGACGGCAGGTTCCGTCCAGGTGATTTCGCGCTCGACGCTGGTGGGCAGTTCGACCGAGATGGCCTTGCCGTCATAGAACACCACTTCCAGAGACATGCCGTCTTCCAGGTAGTTCAGTGCGTCGCCCATGTTCTCGGCTTCGACTTCGTACTGGTTGAACTCGGTGTCCATGCAGACATACATGGGGTCGGCGAAATAGGAGTAAGTGCACTCCTTCTTGTCCAGGATCACGTTGTCGATCTTGTCGTCGGCCTTGAACACGTTTTCCGTGCCGAAGTTGCCGATCAGGCTCTTGAGCTTCATACGCACGGTGGCGGCACCGCGGCCGCCGCGGGCGTATTCGGTCTTCAGGACGACCATGGGGTCCTTGCCGTGCATGATGACGTTGCCGGCGCGGATTTCTTGAGCGATTTTCATAGCATGTTGCTTGGGTTGGGGCCGCTCAACGCACGGGCCGGCAAACTGGCGGATGGATCTGCTGGTTTGCCCTGCCGATGCATGTTCCGCGGCGGGAATGCGCGGGGTGGGGGCACTGACATGCCGTACCTGTTTTGCGCAAAGCCTCGGATTTTACCGTTTTTCGGCGACAAAGCCCAAAAGTTGTGCGACGAGGTTGTCCTGCGTCAGCAGGCGCGCGCGGGCAGCCTGAATGCATGCCGTCCACTCGGCCAGGGTGTCGTCGTCGGGCCATTGCAGCGGCGCGGTGTCCAGCCCGTTCCAGGTGGCGTGGAATTGCCGAAGGGACGCGGGGGCCTGCAGCCAGTCCAGAAACGCCCAGAGCTTGTCGTGGTGGGCGTTGTCGTGCTGCGGGTAGATCTGCCAGACCAGCGCCTGCCCGGCCCAGAGCGCACGCACCAGCGAGTCTTCGCCACGCACGGCATTGAAGTCGCAGGCCCACAACATCTCGTCAAACGCGGGCTGGGGGCGGGGGGGGAGGTATGAAATCAATAGCTGCTCGCGCCCGCCAGATAAGCGCTGGTGGCCAATTTGGCTCATATTTTGGACGCCGTCCTCCGCCAGCGCTGCCCGCACGGCGGCCGTGGGGCGGCCCGGTGTCACCAGCAACTGCGTGGGCTGTGCCTGGCAGTGCCACAACAGCTCCGGCAGGGCGGCGGGTTCGTAGCAGAACAGCGAAACCCAGCGCTGCTCTGGGCCACCATCGCCCAGCCCGAACGCCGACGCGTGCTTTGCGCGCCAGGTGCCGCGGTCAAACGCCTCGCGCCGCGCCATCAGGTCGCGCTCGCGCAGCAAGCCGCCCGTGGCGTGCGTGAAGCCCGGGTAGAAGAACCAGCGTGTCCAGCCTGCGCCGGGGCCGGACGAGAGCAGCGAGGACAGCTTGTGGTGGCGCTCCACGTAGCTTTCGGCCGACAGGTATTCCAGGTTGATCCAGACAGGTTTTCGGTCTTCTTGGCCTTTGGCGCTTGATTGGTAGGCGATATAAGCTATGAAATCAGGAGCAATTTCGCAACCGAAGGCCTCGACCATCACATCGGGCGGGGCCTCATCGGGGCCGGGCGGTGGCGAACCCCAGGCGCGCAGCTCCACACCCGGGCAGCCTGTGGGCGCCATCCACTGCAGGGCCGAGGCATCGTCCACCCACAGGCGCACGCGGTGACCCCGTGCGGCCAGCTGCGCCACCAGGCGCCAGCACACGCCGATGTCGCCAAAGTTGTCGATCACGCGGCAGAACACATCCCACTGCAGGGGCGGCAGAGGATGGTTCATAGGGAGGGCGCCGGTGGCTGCGAGCGCAGGTGCTCCACCAGCAGCCGGGCAACGCTGGAGGGCGATTCTTCGGACCGCACACACAGCGCCAACCGCCGCTGCGCCCAGGGCTCGTTCAGCGTGATGGTGCGGATGGCCAGCGTGCCCTGGTACAGGGCGGCACTGCCACGGGGCAGCACGCCCACGCCCAGGCCCGCGTTGACCATGAGGCACAGCGCGTCGTAGCTGGTGACCTGCATGCGCAGGCGCAGCGGCAGGCCCGCCTCGGACGCCGCGCGGGTCAGCTGGTTGTTGATGGCGCTGCCCGGGTGTACGCCCACAAAGTCGTAGGGCAGGGCGTCTGCCAGCCGCACGGACTTGCGCCGTGCCAGCGCGTGGCCGGTGGGCACCACCAGCACCAGCTCGTCGGTGCGGTAGGGCAGCAGCGTCACGCGTTCGCCGTAGTTGCCTTCATTGAGGATGCCCACGTCGGCCGCGTTCTCGGCCACTGAATGGGCTATTGATGTGCTGATCTGCTCCTGCAGACGCACGTCCACCTGCGGGTGTTGCGCCAGAAAGCTCTGCAGCTCGGCCGGCAGGAACTGCGTGATGGCCGAGATGTTGGCCACCACGCGCACATGGCCGCGCACGCCGGTGCCGTATTCGCGCATCTGCGTGGCGATGCCGTCCAGGTCGTTGAGCACGCCACGCGCCAGGTTCAGCAACGCAAAGGCGGCGGCGGTAGGCTCGGTGCCTTTGTTGCTGCGGGTGAACAATGCCACCTGCAGCGCGTCTTCCAGGTCGGCCAGGCGGCGGCTCACGGCCGAGGCGGCCAGGTGCTCGCGCGCGGCGGCGGCGGCGATGGTGTTTTCTTCCATCACGGCCACAAACAGGCGCAGGGAGACGGGGTCGAGTTTCATGGATCGTGGATGTTACCCCCGCCATGCCGGTTTGCGATGGCAGCTTCGTGCTTGAGCGATTTACGGCGCCGCGCGTGCTGCGCATGATTCGCACCGAACCGCCTCTGTGCGAGGCCTGCAGGAGACACACATTTCCATGGATTCCATTGCTTCCCCCGCCGCACTGCAAGGCGTGCGTGTCATCGAAATGGGCCAGCTCATCGCCGGGCCGTTCTGCGGCAAGACGCTGGGCGAGTTTGGCGCCGACGTGATCAAGATCGAGGCCCCGGAGACGGGAGACCCGCTGCGCAACTGGCGCCTCATCAAGGAAGGCACCTCCGTCTGGTGGCAGGTGCAGTCGCGCAACAAGCGCTCGGTGGCGCTGGACCTGCGGCAAAAGGAGGGGCAGGACATCGCTCGCCAGCTGATTGCAGAAGCCGATGTGCTGGTCGAGAACTTTCGCCCCGGCACGCTGGAAGGCTGGGGCATGTCGCCCGAGGAGCTGCACCAACTCAACCCCGGCCTCGTGATGCTGCGCATCTCTGGCTACGGCCAGACGGGGCCCTACCGCGACCTGCCGGGTTTTGGTGCCATCGGCGAAGCCATGGGCGGCCTGCGCCACCTGACGGGCGAGCCCGGCCGCGTGCCGGTGCGCGTCGGTGTCTCGATTGGCGACACGCTGGCGGCGCTGCATGGCACCATCGGCGTGCTCACGGCGCTGTACCACCGCAAGGTCAACGGCGGCCAGGGCCAGGTGATTGACGTAGCCCTGCACGAGGCGGTGTTCAACGTGATGGAAAGCCTGATCCCCGAATACAGCGCCTTTGGCGCCGTGCGCGAGGCCGCAGGCAGTGCGCTGCCGGGCATTGCGCCCAGCAATGCCTACCCCTGCCAGGATGGCTGGGTGCTGGTGGCGGGCAATGGCGACAGCATCTTCAAGCGGCTGATGACGGCGATTGGCCGCCAGGACTTGGCCGACGCCCCAGACCTGTGCAGCAATACCGGCCGCGTGGCGCGGGTGGGCGAAATCGACGCCGCCATTGGCGCCTGGAGCGCGCAGCGCACCGTGCAGCAGGTGCTGGATGCATTGGGCGCCGCCCGCGTGCCTGCGGGCAAGGTCTACACCGCCAAAGACATTGCCGAAGACCCGCACTACCGCGCCCGCGACATGCTGCTGACCCAGCAGACGCGCGATGGCTACAGCGTGGAAGTGCCCGGCATCGTGCCTAAGCTCTCGGCCACGCCGGGCAGCATCCGCAGCAGCGCGCCGCACCTGGGCGACGACACCGATGCAGTGCTGGCCGAGGCTGGCCTCACGGCCAAACAGATTGCGCTGTTGCGCAGCAAAGGGGTGATTCAATGAGCGCATCCAAGACGGTGTGGCAGGGCGCAGGCCGCCGCATCCACATGCAGGAAGTCGGTCTGCGCGACGGCCTGCAGATGGAGAAGGCCTTTGTGCCCACGGCCGACAAGATCGCGCTGTGCAATGCACTGTCGGCGGCGGGCCTGTCCAAGATCGAGGTGACCTCGTTCACCTCGCCCACGGCCATCCCTGCGCTCAAGGATGCCGAGATCGTGATGCGCGAGATCACGCGCCGCCCTGGCACGGTCTACACCGCGCTGGTGCCCAATCTGCGCGGTGCGGAGCGCGCCATCGAGTCGCGCACGGACGAGCTGAACCTGGTGATGTCGGTCAGCGCCACCCACAACCTGGCCAACCTGCGCATGACGCAGGAACAGTCGTTCGCGGCGCTGGCGCAGGTGGTGGCCCTGGCGCAGGGCGCCAACGTGGCGGTGAATGTGTCTCTGTCCTGCGTGTTCGGCTGCCCCATGGAGGGCGATGTGGCCGAGGCCGACGTGTTCGGCTGGGTGCAGCGTTTTGTGGACTTGGGCGTGCGCGGCATCACGCTGTGCGATACCACGGGCATGGCCTACCCCACGCAGGTGAACCAGCTCACGGCGGCGGCCCGCGCGCGCTGGCAGGGGGTGGAGTTGACCCTGCATTTCCACAACACGCGTGGCATGGGCCTCGCCAATGTGCTGGCGGCCATTGACGCAGGCGCAGACCGGTTCGATGCCTCGCTGGGCGGCCTGGGCGGCTGCCCCTATGCGCCGGGCGCCAGCGGCAATGTGTGCAGCGAAGAGATCGTGCATGCGCTGGCGCTGATGGGCTATGACACGGGGGTGGATCTGGCGCAACTCGTGGCCGCTGCGCAGCAACTGCCTGCGTTCATTGGTCACGACATTCCCAGCCAGATCGCCAAGGCGGGGCCACGCCTGGCGCTGCACCCGGTGCCAGCCGATTTCGAGGCGATCCGCGAAAGAGCGCTTGCCCGCTGAGCGCGGGCGAGCCTGCATTCACACACAACACCAGGAGACAAAAGCCATGACCTTCCCCACCCCACTGTCCCGCCGCATCTTCACCGCAGCCGTGTTGTGCTCCGCTGCCCTCGCAGCGGGCGCGCAGGACAAATACCCCTCCAAGCCCATCACCGTGGTCGTGCCCCAGGCTGCGGGCGGCGCCAACGACGCCATTGCGCGCGTGGTGGCGCAAAAACTCAGCGAGCAGCTGGGCCAGAGCGTGATCGTGGACAACCGCCCTGGCGCGGGCGGCACGCTGGCCACCGGCGCCACGGCCCGCGCGCGCAATGATGGCTACACCCTGCTGCTGACGGCCGACAGCGCCCATGTGATTGGCCCTGCGCTGTACAAGAACCCGGGCTTTGACCCGGTGAAGGACTTTGCGCCTGTGGCGCCCGTGGCCACCGCAGGCTATGTGCTGGTGGCGCACCCATCCTTCCCGGCCAACACCGTGGCCGAAATGGTCGCCCTGGCCAAGGCCAGCCCCGGCAAATATTCGATTGCCTCGGCGGGCAATGGCACGCTGAACCACCTGATCGGCGAGATGCTGCAAAAGGCAGCCGGCATCCAGCTGCAGCACATCCCGTACAAGGGCTCTGCCGCAGCCGCCACCGACGTGGTGGGTGGGCAAGTGCCGCTGTCGGTGCAAAGCCTGCCGTCGGCCATTGCCTTCATCAAGGCGGGCAAGCTCAAGGTGCTGGGCGTGGTCAACGAAAAGCGTGTGGCCGCGCTGCCCGACGCGCCCACGATTGGCGAGACTATCAAGGGCTTTGGCCAGGCGCCCTGGTATGCGCTGTTTGCCCCGGCCGGCACGCCCGCGCAGATCGTGGCGCAGTTGCAGGCCGAGGTGGCCCGTGCGCTGGAGCACAAGGACGTGGTGGACAAGCTGGCTACCGTGGGCTGTGAACCCTTCAAGGGCACGGCGGCGCAGCTGGCGGCGCTGGTGCAGTCCGACCTGCCCAAGTGGAGCCGTGTGGTCAAGGACACGGGCGCCACGGTGGATTGACCGGGGGCTTTCTCTGCGCCTTCCTGCTTCTCGCTACCCAGATTTTTGACCACAACGACAACGACGGAGACATCCCTTTCATGAAAACCACCCGCAAACAGTTCACCACCCTGGCCCTTGCCGCAATGGCCACCGGCTTTATTGGCCACGCAGCGGCACAGGGCGCTTACCCGTCCAAGAACGTGACCCTGGTGGTGCCCACCGCCGCAGGCGGCACCACCGACCTGTCGGCCCGCATGCTGGCGCAGGCCCTGGCGCCGGTGCTGGGCCAGTCGGTCATCGCAGACAACAAGGGCGGGGGTAACGGCAACATCGCGGCCAGCGCCGTCAAGCGGGCCGAGGCCGATGGCTACACGCTGCTCATGCAGTATTCGGGCTACCACGTCATCTCGCCCCACATCACCAAACAAAAGCAGTGGGAGCAGAGCGACTTCCAGCCTGTGGCCAATGTCATCTCGGCTCCGCAGATCATCGTGGTGCGCAACGACCTGCCGGTGAAGACGCTGGCTGAACTCATCGCTTATGCCAAGGCCAATCCCGGCAAGCTCAACTACGCTTCGTCGGGCAATGGATCGTTGCAGCATGTCACGGGTGCCATGCTGGAGCAGCAAGGCGCCATCAAGATGGTTCACGTGCCCTACAAGGGCACGGGCCCCGCACTGCAGGACCTGCTGGGCGGCCAGGTGGACCTGACTTTTGGCACCGCGCCCCCTTTCATGCCCCACATTGCCGGTGGCAAACTGCGCGTGCTGGCCGTGACGGGCAAACAGCGCCTTCCCAGCCTGCCCGACGTGCCCACCACGGCCGAGGCGGGCTACCCCAGGGTCGATGCCACCTCGTGGTTTGCGGTGTTTGCCCCCGCCGCCGTGCCCAAGGCGGTGGTGGACAAACTCACGGCCGACATCCGCACCGTGGTGCAGAGCGCTGCCTTCCAGCAGAAGGCACTGGAGCAGGGCGCTACGGCGGACTACCAGACTCCGGCGCAGCTGGGTGACAAGGTGAAGGCTGATCTGGCCAATTGGGCCGCGGTGGTGAAGACCTCGAAGATCGAGGCGGAGTGACCCGAGGCATTCGGATGTTTTGATAAAAATGGCCGCTAGCGCTTGTGGGATAAGCGCCAGCAGCTAATTATTTCATAGTGCGCGACCCCTGGCGCGACCGAGGCCACAATACGCGCCATGTCTAAGAACCTGTTCAATGTCTTTTTGGAGATCACATTGGAGTGCAATCGGGATGAGTGGATGCTTCGGATGCGCCGCATGGGCTCATGCCCATGCAAGCAGCCGGGGCGTCCAATCGCCCGATTTCACGCCAACCCTTCGGGCAAGTGCCTTGCCGGGCGGTCTGCGGCGTTGCACCGCTTGCCAATAGCACGGGCTATTGGCGGCGCGCTGCGCCTAGCAGCCCATCCCGGCAAGGCACTTGTGTGACTCCAAAAAGACATTGAATAGGTTCTGAAGTGCATTCCGAAGAACTCCTGGCGCAGGTGGCTGCGCTGCCCGCGCTGCCGGGTGTGTACCGCTATTTCGACGCGCAGGATGCGCTGCTGTATGTGGGCAAGGCGCTCAACCTCAAGCGCCGGGTGTCCAGCTACTTCCAGAAGAACCATGGCGGCACGCGCATCGGCCACATGGTCAGCAAGATCGTGCGCATGGAGACCACGGTGGTGCGCTCCGAGGCCGAGGCGTTGCTGCTCGAAAACAACCTCATCAAGACGCTGAACCCCAAGTTCAACATCCTGTTCAGGGACGACAAGAGCTATCCGTATCTCAAGATCACCGGCACACCTGCGGCCAGCGGCAACGCGCCCGGCCAGCTGTTTCCGCGCATGGCGTATTACCGGGGGGCGGTGGACAAGCGCCATCGGTACTTCGGCCCGTACCCCAGTGCGTGGGCGGTCAAGGAAACCATTCAGCTGCTGCAAAAGGTGTTTCGACTGCGCACCTGCGAAGACACCGTGTTTGCCAACCGCACGCGGCCCTGCCTGCTGTACCAGATCAAGCGCTGCACCGGGCCCTGCGTGGACCTGATTTCACCCGAAGCCTATGCCGCCGACGTGTCGCATGCCGAGGCGCTGCTGCGCGGCGAAACGCAGGAGGTACTGCAAGCCATGGAGGCGCGCATGATGGCGCACTCCGACAAGCTCGAATTTGAGCAGGCCGCCGAGGTGCGCAACCAGATCCAGGCGCTGTCGCGCGTGCTGCACCAGCAGTCCATCGAGATTGCGGACGACAAGGATGTGGACATCCTGGCCGTGCGTGTGCAAGGCGGCCGTGCCTGCGTGAACCTGGCCATGGTGCGCGGTGGGCGGCATCTGGGAGACCGGCCGTATTTCCCAGTGCATGTGGAAGACGCTGCTGCCGTGTTTGAGGAAGAGGGGGGCGAGGGTGCTGAGGTTTTCGATGAAAATGCGCCGGCCAGGCCCGTTCGCCGGGTCGAGGTGCTGGTGCTTGAGGCCTTCATCGCCCAGCACTACATCGGCGTGCCGGTGCCGCCGGTGCTGGTCACCAGCGAACCGGTGGACAAGGCGCTGCTGGAGGCACTGGGCGACCAGGCCGGTGTGCGCGTGACCGCGATCCACCAGCCCCGCGAGCAACGCCGCGCCTGGCTGGACATGGCGCAGAAGAACGCCGACCTGCAACTGGCCCGGCTTCTGGCCGAAGAAGGCTCGCAGCAAGCCCGCACCCGTGCACTGGTAGAGGCGCTGGACCTGCCGCCCGAGGACATCGACCAGCTCACCATCGAGTGCTTCGACATCTCGCACACGGCGGGCGAATCCACCCAAGCATCGTGCGTGGTGTTCCACCACCACAAGATGCAGAGCAGCGAATACCGCCGCTACAAGATCGAAGGCATTACCGGCGGCGACGATTACGCCGCCATGCGCCAGGTGCTGACGCGCCGCTACAGCAAGGTGGCCGAGGCGGCGCGTGAAGCCGGTGGCATCGACTTTGCGGCCAACCCCGCGCCGGGAGGGGACGAACCCCCTAAGCCCAAAGGCGTGGCGCGGCTGCCGGACCTGGTGCTCATCGATGGCGGCAAGGGCCAGGTCGGCGTGGCGCGCGAGGTGTTTACCGCGCTGGGGTTGGATCTGACGCGCATTGTGGGTGTCGAGAAGGGCGAAGGCCGAAAGGTGGGCCTGGAAGAGCTGGTGTTTGCCGATGGGCGCGAGAAGGTTTATCTGGGCAAGGACTCGGCTGCGCTGATGCTGGTGGCGCAGATCCGCGATGAAGCCCACCGCTTCGCCATCACGGGCATGCGCGCTGCGCGCGCCAAGGTGCGCGTGGGCGGTGGCCAGCTCGAAGAAATTGCGGGGGTGGGGCCCAAGAAGCGGGCGCGGTTGCTGCAGCGGTTTGGTGGGGTGCGCGGGGTGGCGTCGGCCAGTGTGGAAGACCTGGTTACGGTGGATGGCATCTCGCGCGAACTGGCGGAAGAAATTTATAGGGCGTTGAGATAAGCCTTATCCACAGCGCCGCTGCCGCGCCGTGACACAATCGCCGCCATGTTCTGGACTATCCCCACCTTGATGACCTGGACGCGCATCGTCGCGATACCTTTGATCGTGGGAGTGTTCTACGCGCCGCTGGACCCAGCCACACGCAACCTGATTGCGACGGTGATGTTCGTGGTGTTTGCCGCCACCGACTGGCTGGATGGCTACCTGGCGCGCAAGCTCAACCAGACCTCGTCCTTTGGAGCCTTCCTCGACCCGGTGGCTGACAAATTTCTGGTGTGTGCATCGCTCCTGGTGCTGGTGCACCTGCAGCGTGCCGATGTATTTGTGGCCCTCATCATTATCGGGCGCGAGATCGCGATCTCGGCCTTGCGCGAGTGGATGGCGCAGATCGGCGCGAGCAAGAGTGTGGCCGTGCACATGATCGGTAAGGTCAAGACCACGGTGCAGATGGTGGCCATCCCGTTCCTGCTGTACGACGCCCGCCTGTTTGGCGTGATTGACACGGGGGTGTGGGGCACCTGGTTGATCTGGGCATCGGCGGTGCTCACGGTCTGGTCCATGGTGTATTACCTGCAGAAGGCGCTGCCAGAAATCCGGGCGCGTGTGAAATAGCACGGGGTGGATGCCGCATCCCCCAGCGCTTCGGCGTGTAAATGCTGGGTGCAATCGCCCTCGCTGCATTGTCGGAACTGGGGTGTCAATACGGAGTGCTGCCCATACGGCGTGTTTGAGACAAAAACGCCCCACAAGCCCTGTCGCAGCGTGAAATACGACTAGAATTCATCCCAACGCTGCGCCAAACCAGCGTGTTGTATTGACACCCGGAAACTCGATGGCTTTAATCTGATGCAGCAGCCACTGCTGTGTATGCCAGTCATTCCCCCGTCTGTTTTCAACCAGCCTTCGGCTGCGCTTTCGGACGTGTGAAGACCAGATATCCGCGAGACATTCCATCAACTCTTTTCCGAGAGGCTTCTTGTGAACAAAACCGAACTGATTGAGCACATCGCTACCAACGCCGACATCTCCAAGGCCGCTGCTGCTCGTGCCCTGGAATCCACGATCGAGGCCGTCAAGAAGACCCTGAAGAAGGGCGGCACCGTTTCGCTCGTCGGTTTCGGCACCTTTGCGGTCGGCAAGCGTGCTGCTCGCACGGGCCGCAATCCCCGTACGGGCGCTACGATTAAAATCAAAGCTGCTAAAGTTCCGAAGTTCCGTCCTGGCAAGGCATTGAAAGATGCCTTGAACTGAGGATCAGTTTAGGTGGGGTCCTTAGCTCAGTTGGTAGAGCGGCTCCTTTACACGGAGTAGGTCGGCGGTTCGAGACCGTCAGGACCCACCATCACCGAACAAAGGCGAACGCAAGTTCGCCTTTTGTTTTTTGCCTTCTGAAAGATCGACCATGTTTGAATCCATCCGCAAGCACTCCAAGATCGTGATGATCTTATTGTTCTTGCTGATCATTCCATCGTTTGTGCTGGTAGGCATTGACAGCAACTACTTCTCTGAAAAGAGCCCTGTGGTGGCACGTGTCGATGGCGACAAGATCAACCAGACCGACTGGGACAACGCGCATCGCGTGGAGACTGACCGCATGCGCGCGCAGTCTCCCTCGGTCGATCCCAAGCTTCTTGACTCGCCACAGGCCCGCTACGCCACGCTGGAGCGTCTGGTACGCGACCGCGTGCTGGCTGCTGCGGCGAAGGAAATGCACTTGGTGACGAGTGATGCGCGTCTAGCGCGCAGCCTGCAGGAGATTCCCGCCATCGCCGGGCTCAAGCGTGCTGACGGTACGCTGGACGCAGAAGCCTACCGAGCATTGGTGGGTACGCAAGGTTTGACGCCTGAAGGTTTTGAGGCCAATGTGCGCCGCGACTTGTCGATCAATCAGGTCATCGGTGGCGTGATGGGCACAGCGTTCAGCACCAACACCCAGGTCAAGCTTGCACTCGACCCGCTTTACGAGCAGCGAGAAATTCAGGTAGTACGTTTCAAATCCACGGACTTCTCGACCAAGGTCGCGACCACGGATGCGGATCTGGAGGCCTATTACAAGGCGCATCCCGCACAGTTCCTGCAGCTGGAGCAGGCTGCGGTGGAATACGTAGTGCTGGACCTCGACAGCGTGCGTTCGGGAATCACGCTCAATGAAGACGATCTGCGCACCTACTACAAGGAAAATGTGGCGCGGATGGCCGGCAAAGAAGAACGTCGAGCCAGCCACATCCTGATCAATGCCCCCAAGGATGCCTCTTCTGCGGACCGCGAGAAGGCCAAGACCCGCATCACGGAACTGCTGGCGCAGGTGCGCAAGGCGCCAGCCACGTTTGCGGACGTGGCCAAGAAGGCTTCGGACGACAAGGGTTCGGCCACAGCAGGCGGGGACCTGAATTTCTTCGGGCGTGGTGCCATGGTCAAGCCGTTTGAGGAGGCCGCCTTTGCCCTCAAGAAGGGCGAAATCAGCGATGTTGTGGAGACCGATTTTGGCTACCACATCATCCAGTTGACCGACATCAAGGCGCCGCGCCAGCCTTCCTTCGAAGAACTGCGTCCCACCATGGAGGCAGAACTCAAGCAGCAGCAGGCCCAGCGCAAATTTGCGGAAGTGGCCGAGGCGTTCACCAATAGCGTGTACGAACAGTCAGACAGCCTCAAGCCGGTGGCCGAGAAGCTCAAGCTCAAGGTGCAGACTGTTTCCGGCGTTACCCGGGCGCCGGCGCCCGGTGCAGTCGGACCGCTGGCCAACCCCAAGTTTCTGGAGGCACTCTTCTCTTCGGATTCGTTGCAGAACAAGCGCAATACCGAAGCCGTGGAAGTAGGTCCGAGCCAGCTGGCTGCGGGCCGTGTGGTGCAGTACACCCCCGCCAAAACCCTGCCCCTGGACGAAGTGCGTGCTCGTGTGCGTGAGCTCTATATCGGGCAGAAGGCTTCGGAGCTGGCCCGCAAGGAAGGTGAAACCAAGTTGGCTGCGTGGAAGGCCACCCCGGCAAGCGCCAGCGGCTTGGGCGCTCCTGTGCAGATTTCACGGGAACAGGTTCAGAACCTGCCCCGGCCCTTGATTGATGCCGCATTGCATGCGCCAGCCGCGGATGCCCTTCCTGCCTGGGTCGGTGTGGACCTGGGGGCCGACGGCTATGCCGTGGTGAAGGTGAATCGCATCGTGCCTCGTCCCGCCCCTGAAGGACAGCGCGCGCAGCAGGAGCGCCAGCAATACATGCAATGGTGGGCGTCCGCTGAAGGGCAGGCATATTACGAGATGCTCAAAAAGCGTTTCAAGGCCGAGATCAAGACACCTCGGCCTTCAGCCACCGTACAAGCGGCGGCAGAAAATTAAGTAAATTGGCTGTAGGGATCAAAATCCCAAGCTATAATACAAAGCTACGGTGGCTGTAGCTCAGTTGGTAGAGTCCAGGATTGTGATTCCTGTTGTCGTGGGTTCGAGCCCCATCAGCCACCCCAAATCAGAAAAAAGCGCCGCAACAATTGTTGCGGCGCTTTTTTGTTTTGGGGCTTCAAAATAAGGGCGCTCTAAGGGCAACGACCATCTGACCAATCCGCGATCTGCATTTCTTTGATGTGATTCGGGTTGTGCACGGTGGAGTGCATGGTGCACAGCGCATACTGTGCCTTAAACCTTTTTGGAGCCTTCAATGAGCCTTGTGATCCGCGATGCGTCGCCCAGTGAGAAACGTGGCAACGCCATGTCTGCAGCCCTTGCCAAGGAGCAGCTCGAATACGCGGTCCAGATCGTGCGAGAAGTTTTGCCCCAGAGTGCAAGTGATGGCGCCCTCATTGGAGCAGTGGTGCAGGCCATTGCCATGAACTACGCGGCAGTCCCGCAGCCAAACCGGTAGTGCCTCAGGTATTCTGGTGCGCGAGTTAGTGCGCCCAGGTAACTGGCTCTTAAAAAGCGTTGGCTGTGTTGCCGTTGCTTTTTGAAGCGTGTTGCGTGGTTGGGTTGGGAAAAGCGGTTGGCTCCGCTGAGCGGGGGGAGCTGGCCTGCCCGGAGGGACTCGAACCCCCGACCTATAGCTTAGAAGGCTATTGCTCTATCCAGTTGAGCTACGGGCAGTAAACAGGCTTTCGGCGAAGATGTGCTTACTTGCTTTGCGGAGCGTTCCGCAACCGCGCCGTGGCGCAGAGCGCGAATCATAACCTGCGGCCGGAGCCTTCCCTGCGATGACCATCCTGATATTGGCAATAGCAGAAGCACGGCGGATGCGGGTATAACAAGGCCACATACCCACCAACGTTTTTCCTTGATCCGTCGCCCGCACCATGCCGCACAGCGTCACGCTCATCCATACCATCGCTGCCGCGCTCGGGTTGGCCCTGGCGTTGGGTTTTGTGGCGGCTCGGTTGCGGTTGCCGGCGTTGATCGGGTATCTGCTGGCGGGCGTGGTCATCGGGCCATATACGCCTGGCTTTGTGGCAGATGCCGCCATGGCGAGCCAGTTGGCTGAAATTGGTGTGATGCTGCTGATGTTTGGCGTCGGCCTGCATTTCTCTTGGGGTGATCTGCTGGCCGTGCGCAAGATTGCGGTGCCCGGGGCTGTGGTGCAGATGATGGTGGCCACAGCGCTGGGCATGGCTTTGGCCAGTTGGTGGGGCTGGGGGCTGGGTGGCTCCCTGGTGTTTGGTCTGGCGCTTTCGGTGGCCAGCACGGTGGTGCTTTTGCGTGCCTTGGAAACCCTGGGCATTCTGGACAGCCACACCGGCCGGATTGCCGTGGGCTGGCTGGTGGTGGAAGACCTGGCCATGGTGCTGGTGCTGGTGTTGCTGCCGCCGCTGGCTGGTTGGCTGGGGAGCGTGGGAGGCGGGGACGGCGCCACCACCCAGGGTGTGGATGGTGCGGCGCTGTGGCAGACCCTGGGATGGACGTTGCTGCAGGTCGGGGGCTTTGTTGCGCTGATGCTGCTAGTGGGCCGCCGCCTGTTTCCGTGGGTGCTCTGGCAGGTGGCACGCACGGGTTCGCGGGAACTGTTCACGCTGTGTGTGGTGGCTGCTGCGGTGGGGATTGCGTTTGGGTCTGCAGCGCTGTTTGGCGTGTCGTTTGCGCTGGGGGCGTTTTTTGCCGGCATGGTGATGCGCGAGTCGGAGTTCAGCCACCGGGCTGCGCAAGAGTCCCTGCCGCTGCGCGACGCTTTTGCCGTGCTGTTCTTTGTCTCGGTGGGCATGCTGTTCGATCCCGCCGTGCTGTGGCACCGGCCGTTGCAGGTGCTCGCGGTGGTGGCGATCATCATGCTGGGCAAGACACTGGCCGCGGCGGCGCTGGTGCTGGCATTCCGCTACCCGCTGAACACGGCGCTCACGGTCTCGGCGAGCCTGGCCCAGATCGGGGAGTTTTCTTTCATTCTGGTGGCACTGGGTGCATCGCTGGGGCTGCTGCCGCCCGAAGGGGCCAGCCTGGTGCTGGCAGGGGCGCTGATTTCGATGGCGCTCAATCCGATGCTCTTTCATGCCATTGCACCGTTGCAGGCTTGGCTGCGGGCTCGCTCGGCACTGGCGCGGCGGCTGGAGCAGCGTGACGATCCCCTGGCCGAACTGCCCATGAGCACTGACGCCCGCTATCTTGCACGGCAGGTGGTTTTGGTGGGGTACGGCAGGGTGGGGCGCCGCGTTGCCAATCTGCTGGTGGCCAACGACATCCCGTTTGTGGTGGCCGAGCAAAACCGTGAACTGGTGGAGTCGTTGCGGGAGTCTGGCATCGCGGCAGTTTTTGGAGACGCCGTGGACCCTGCCGTCCTGATACAGGCGCATATCGCCCGGGCCGCCATGCTGGTCATTGCAACGCCAGATACCCTGAATGTGCGGCAGATCATCACCACCGCTCGCACACTGAACCCCCATATCGAAACCGTGGTGCGCAGCCACAGTGGAGATGAGGCGCGGCGGCTTGCACAGGAGTGCGACAGCACGGTGTTTCTAGCCGATGAAGCGCTGGCCCAGGCCATGGCCCACCATGTGCTGGAGCGTACCGAAGCACGCCGTGCGGGACACACCAGCCCTGCATCGCTACACAGTCGGGTCTGAATTCCAGTGTTTTTGGCTGCTGGCGCTTGATAGGTAAGCGCTGATAGCTACTATTTTTATAGTGACTGTCGATGGTGACTGTGATTGCACGCTCAATCGGGCCGGTCCAGTTCCTGCACCTTCCCGCACGCTTGCCGCAACACCTTGCGTGGTTCGTCGGTCAGGGGCGTGCGCAAGTCTCTGGCTACTTCCAGCCCGCGTTGCACGGCGGGGCGCTGCATCAGCACGTCGAGCCATCGGTTGGGCCGCCTGCGTGAAGTTCCAGAAAGCCTCCCGCTAGTCCTAATTGGTATCTTCAAATACCAGGGCTGGGGGTGCCATGACACGTGCGGTATTCGCCAGCTCATCGATCAGGTGGTTGGCGAAGTAGCTGTTCTGCGTGTCGGGTTCGAGCGCGGCCACGGCCAGGTTGGCGCGGGGCTGGTTCAGGGGCACGTAGAAGCTGCCGGCTGGCACGTCGATGGCGCTGCGTACGGGCGACACCTGCACGCGCACGATGCCCGTACCGCCTGCGATGGTGCCGATCACGTCCTGCCGGTCACCGGAATCCCGGCCCGTTTCGCGGTAGATGTCGGCCAGCGCAGAACCTGGCTCGGCCACGCGCATCACCTGCAGGCCCAGCAGCCTCAGGCGCTCGACGGCGGCGGTAGAGCTGGCCGACAGCCAGTAGCCACATGGCCGGGCACGGGTTTTTGTCGGGCGCAAGGCGAGGGATGAGTTCCAGTCCACGCGGATCAGGCGGTCTGCGCCTGTCTCGGGGTCGAGGAAATCCAGTTCGCGCTGGGTGGGCGTGGCGGCGGCCTCGACCACCACCTGGTCGCGGCAAGCCTGGGCGCTCACGTCGCGCGCCACAAACGAACGAACCTGCTCCAGATTGGCCGCCCGCTCGGCGGTGCTGCGCAAGGCGCTGGTGATGGCCGTGACCTGCGAGTGCACGCGTCGCTGGATGTGCATGCGCCCGATGCCCACGCCACGTGTCTCGATCAACAGGCTCACGGTGTTTTTCAGGCCATTCACGTTGCGGCCGGTGTCGGGCTGCGTGCCGCCCATGGAGACGCGCTTGTCGTCTGGAAGGGTGGAGGTGGTGTAGTACCAATCGCTTGTCAGTCCCTGGGTCTTGAGTGCCGCGACCATGGGCTGGTGGTACCACTCCTGCGAAGCCTTGGTCAAAAACTCGGGGTAGTTGGCGGTGGTGGTGTACTGCAGCAGTGCGTCGTAGCGCTGGATGGCGTTGAATTTTTGCAGGTAGCGGCCCACCACCGTGTACTCATGGGCATCCACCACCAGGATAGGGCGGTAGTCGTTCACCACCTTGGCCAGCGCGCGGGCCTCGGGGGTGTTCAGCAGCAGGTGGTCGCGGTTCATGTCCACGCCGTTGGCTGTGACCCGGGTGCCCACGGCCGCACCATCGGGGTTGGCACGCGGCACCACCACCACGTTGATTCTGTCCAGCAAAGGTTCAAGCAGGCCCTGCGTCAGTTCGCGGCTGATCACCAGCAGCGCCTCGCTGCCTGCGGGCTCGTCTCCGTGCTGCTGGCCGATCATGACCACCGTGGGCCGACCGCTTGTGTCCAGGTTGGCGGGCTCGGTGCCCGTGGCGCGGGTGACCAGCAGGCCCAGAATGGGTTCTCCGCGTTGCGACGTGCCTAAGTTGAGCAGCTTCGTGCGCGTGGAGCTGCGGGGCGCAGGGTCGGCCAGCGCATGCAGCCATTGGCCGAGTTCGGCATTGGTGGTGAAGGCCCTGCGGTCCGGCCCCAGGCCGGGCGTGCTGTATGCCATGGGTGGATCGGGGAACCGAGCCGCCACCGCCGCGCCATAGGGGGGCGCCATGGGGCCTTCGTTTTGCACCACCAGCGGGGCGGGTGGCGGCAAGGGGCTGGCTACCGCACCCTGGCGCTGCGCCTGAGCCTGGGGTGCCTGGCCCAAGGGCGCGGGCACTACCGTACCTGGTTGTACGCGGGGCAACGGGGCCGGCGCGCTCGTTCGTGTTGCGGGCGTGGATGGCCATGGGGGCAGCGGAGTGCTGGAGCACGCCGTCAGCAACGCGGCTGCCAGTAGTGCAGATGCCTTCCATGGCATCCGCAGCCGGTGGGCGTGTGGGGGCTGGGCCGAAGAGGCTTCTGGTGAGGCGCTGTGGCGGGTGGAGTGCATGTTCATGGTGATCTATGCCATTGGGCCCTGGTGGGACGGCTTTGTTACGTGGATGTTACCTGCCCGTCAATGCCACGCCGTGTCAGCGTACATCCCGTTGCAAACCCATGATGAAGGAGCCAAAACCCTCTACAGCGTCACAATTTGGGGGCAGGAGGGAGTGGGCTGGTGGGCTGGGTCGCAGCCGCCGTGGCGGGGGTGGGCGGCGTGGGTAAGGGATCCGTCTGCGGCGCCATCTTCAAGCGCAGCAGTGCGCGCACGAAGCCGTGGTCCGAGCGGGTGCGATCACGCCCTTCGTGGAGGTGGTCGTTGAAATAGTCCACGCGCCTCACATCGCCCACGCTGTTCCTGCCGTTGTGCACGAACTCCTCGCTCACCAGTATCTGGTCGAGCACGCTGGGCGAGCCCTGGTGGATGTGTGAGTACGCCACGTCCTTCTTCAGTGCCGCATCGCCCTGCAGATCGTAGGCATTGAACAGCGCCACATCGCGTGCCGAGCGGTCATAGGCGATCTCATTGGTGGCGCAGATGAGCTGTGTGGTGACGCTGTCGGGCGTGTCATTGAAGTCGCCCATGACCACGAGCGGCACGCTGGTGCGGTGCAGCAGGTCAATGACCAGGCAGCGCAGGGCCATGGCCTCGGCGCCCCGCATGATCAGGGAGCGCAGCGATGCCAGTGCCATGACCTTGCGGTCGTCCCGGTCTTCGGCCGGGTTGCCCTGCGCATCCTGCAGAAACTTGGGTCGCTTGGATTTGAGGTGGGTCGTCAGCACATTCAGGCACTGTCCATGCTTCATGCGCAAGGTGGCAACCAGTGGCGGCCGTTCGAAGCGCGTATGCAGGCCCAGGCCTGGAACGTCCACCTGGAAGCCCGGTGGAAACTCCGCAAACGATTGCAAGGCATCCACTTTGAGCCGTGTGGCAATGCCCACGCGGGGGGTACCCTGTGCACCGCCATGCGTGGCATCGTTCTCCGCCCCGGGAACCTCCACGAAGTCATAGCGCAGGCCGCTGCGGCTGAGGGCGCCCTTGAAGGCGGCGTCGTCCCACACCTCCTGTACGGCCAGCACATCGGCATTGAGCATGCGAAACCGGTCGCCCAGCCAAGTGAGCTTGCGATCAAACTCTGTCTGGCTGTAGGGGTCCTGATTCTCGTAGAACAGGCGGCCGGGATTGGCCAGGTTGAGCACATTGCAGGTGGCCACCATCAGAGTGGCCAGGGGCTGGGGTAGGTCGTTGGGGCGCATGGGCCACAGCATCGCACAAGGAGCTGCTGCAGCCCGGGGCCAGGCGGCAAATCAGAAGGCCTGTAGTGCGCTGCCCGATAGCACATGCAGCCCGGCCGGGCGTGTCTGTACAGCATGGACCAGGGCTCGGGCCACATCGACACCCGGGCGGGCACGGTAGTTGGCAGGGATCAGTGGGTCCAGCAGCTTGAAGGCCTTGATGGACAAGGACTCTGCGGGGCGCGCGGCCTGGCCCAGGGCTTGGCGTTCACCCAGCAGGAGGGAGGGGCGTGCGATCACCAGCGTGGTGAAGCCCAGGCTTTGGAGCGCCTGCTCGACCTCGCCCTTGACGCGGTTGTAGAAGATGCGGGAGCGGGCGTCGGCGCCCATGGCGGTCACCACGCCGCAGCGGGAGGCACCAGCCGCCAGGGCCGTGCGCGCGGTGGCGATCACCGCATCCCGGTCCACGGCGCGAAAGGCCTGCTGGCTGCCGGCCGCTGCAATGGTGGTGCCGAGCGTGATGTACACGTCGTCCACATGCGGCAGGCCACGCAGGGCGGGCTTGGCCGCCAGTGCTGCAAAGTCCACGGCGTGCAGGTGCAGCCGTGGGTGTTGGATATCCGGCGTGCGCCGACCCAGGGCATGCAGTGCATGCACCTCAGGCGGCAGCGCCTCGTTGCAGGGCGCTGCGCTTACGTTGATTGTGCTTTCGGATGCTGACGGATCAGCGGCCAAAAGAGCCGCGAGAACCGCCCGGCCCACGAGACCCGTTGCCCCGGCCACCAGAACCACCCGTGCCGCCTCCGCCATAGCCGCCACCTCCACCGTTGCCACCACGATAACCACCGCCACGGCGACCGCCGCCGCCCATGCTGTCCACGCTCGTGCGCATCGGGTCGGGTTGGCCGCCAGCGCCACCGCCGGCATGGCCGGAGTTGCGGTGGCCCGGGTTTGCATGGCCCATGTGTGTGCCCAGGTGGGCATTGGCGCGTGGGGGTTGCGAATCATCGTAGCGGTTGCCGCCTTCATAGCCGCCACCGCCACCGTTGCCACCGCCGCCGGAACGGCCGCGTGCAGGAGCCTGGCCGCCAGCGCGTGCGCCGCCGCCCTGGCCGCCGCCGCCCGCACGGCCGCCACGCGGACCATTGGCACCACCACCACCACCGCCGCCGGCTGCGGCACCGCCGCCAGCGCGACCGCCACGGCCACCACCACCATTGCCACCGCCGGCAGGGCGGGGGCCGCGATCACCGCCACCACCTCCGCCAGCACCCTGGCCGGCCTTGTTGGTGCGGATGCGTTCCATCATTTCGCTGCGGGCGGCCTTGGCGGCAGCCTGCATCACGTCGCGGCTCGGGGGCTTGCCTGCGCCGCCCCAGATGGTCTGGCGGCCCATGGCGATGGGCTCGGCCTTCTCACCGGCGTCGGGGCCGAAGCCTTCGATGACCTGCACGGGGATCTGCTGCTTGGTGAAGCGCTCGATGTCCATCATGAAACCTTCTTCGTCCATGCAGACCAGGCTCACGGCTTCACCGCTGTTGCCGGCACGGCCGGTGCGGCCGATGCGGTGGACGTAGTCTTCCGAGACGTTCGGGATTTCGTAGTTGACGACGTGTGGCAGCTCGTCGATGTCGATGCCGCGTGCCGCGATGTCGGTGGCCACCAGGGCGCGGATATCACCGCTCTTGAAGCCGGCCAGGGCCTGCGTGCGTGCGCTCTGGCTCTTGTTGCCGTGCAGAGCCATGGCGTTCACGCCGTTCTTGGTCAGGAACTCGGCCACGTTGTTGGCGCCGAACTTGGTGCGGGTGAACACCAGCACCTGGCTCCAGTTGTGCTGCTGGATGATGTGCAGCAGCACCTGCTTTTTCTTGCCGCGGCCCACGGGGTGGATCACCTGGGTGATGCGCTGCACCGTGGTGTTGCTAGGCGTGACCTGGATGCTCTGGGGGTTCTTGAGCAGGGTGTTGGCCAGGTCGCGGATCTCGTCGCTAAAGGTGGCCGAGAACAGCAGGCTCTGTTTTTCGCGGGGCACCAGGGCCAGCACCTTCTTGACGTCGTGGATGAAGCCCATGTCCAGCATGCGGTCGGCTTCGTCGAGCACCAGCACCTGCACGGTCGACAGGTCCAGGAAGCCCTGTTGCTGCAGGTCCAGCAGGCGGCCGGGGGTGGCCACCAGGATGTCCACGCCGCGCTTGATGCGGTCGATCTGCGGGTTCATGCCCACACCGCCGAAGACGACGGTGGAGTTGATGTCGAGGTATTTGCCGTATTCGCGCACGGACTCTTCCACCTGGGCAGCGAGTTCGCGGGTGGGCGTCAGCACCAGGGCACGGATGCCCTTTCCGCCGAACTTGTTCTTGGGCGCGGCGCTTTGCGAAAGGCGATGCAGCAGGGGCAGGGTGAACGCGGCGGTCTTGCCGGTGCCAGTCTGCGCGCCGGCCAGCAGGTCGTGGCCTGCAAGAACGGCGGGGATGGCCTGGGCCTGAATGGGCGTGGGGGTTTCGTAGCCCGTTTCATGCACGGCCTTCAGGATGGCAGGAGCCAGGTTCAGTTCGTCAAATGTCATGTCGTTGAATGCGCCCATCCGGGGCGCTGGGTATCGGCCTGTCGTACAACCGGGGGGTTGCCGAGCCAGTCTCAAGCCGACGAGGTTCAAGGGTGGGAGCCTGGAAGCTGATGCTTCCTTCGTCCCCAGCAGTGTGCTGATGTGGCAGGCAACTGGAGCCCGCTACGGTGGGTATTGTCGCATGGCCCGATAATCTCGGTTTGCACGCAGAATTTCTGCTCACTTTTGCAGGTTTGACACTCAATGGCCCAATACGTTTTTTCCATGAATCGCGTCGGCAAGATCGTGCCCCCTAAGCGGCAGATCCTGAAAGACATTTCCCTGAGCTTTTTCCCAGGTGCCAAGATTGGCGTGTTGGGTACCAACGGTTCGGGCAAGTCCACCCTCCTGAAGATCATGGCGGGCCTTGACAAGGAAATCGAAGGCGAAGCCATCCCCATGGCGGGCCTGAACATCGGTTACCTGCCCCAGGAACCCCAGCTCGACCCCACGCAGACTGTGCGCGAGAGCGTGGAGGCGGGCATGGGCAAGCTATTTGCCGCCAAGGCCCGTCTGGAAGAGGTCTACACCGCCTACGGTGCCGAAGACGCCGACTTTGACGCGCTGGCCGCCGAGCAAGCCGAGCTGGAAGCCATCATTGCCACCGCCGGTACCGACTCGGAACACCAGCTTGAAATTGCTGCCGACGCGCTGCGCCTGCCCCCGTGGGACGCCAACATTGGCGTGCTCTCTGGTGGTGAAAAGCGCCGCGTGGCCCTGTGCCGACTGCTGCTGTCCAAGCCTGACATGCTGCTGCTCGACGAGCCAACCAACCACTTGGATGCCGAATCGGTAGACTGGCTTGAGCAATTCCTGCAGCGCTACTCGGGGACTGTGGTGGCCATCACCCACGATCGCTACTTCCTCGACAACGCGGCAGAGTGGATTCTGGAACTGGACCGGGGCTCCGGCATCCCGTACAAGGGCAATTACTCCGACTGGCTGACCCAGAAGGGCGCCCGTCTGGAAGCCGAGCAAAAAGGTGAAGAAGCCCGCGCCAAGGCCCTGAAGAAGGAGCTGGAGTGGTCGCGCCAGAACCCCAAGGCCCGCCAGGCCAAGAGCAAGGCCCGTCTGGCCCGCTTTGAGGAATTGAGCGACTACGAATACCAGAAGCGCAACGAAACCAACGAAATCTTCATCCCTGTGGCGGACCGCTTGGGCAGCCAGGTGATCGAGTTCAAGAACGTCACCAAGTCTTTTGGCGACCGTGTGTTGATCGACAACTTGAGCTTCAACATCCCTGCAGGCGCCATCGTTGGCATCATCGGGCCCAACGGCGCCGGTAAGTCCACGCTGTTCAAGCTGATCGCCGGCAAGGAGACGCCGGATTCGGGTGAGGTCGTCATTGGCTCCACCGTCAAGATGGCCTTCGTGGACCAGCACCGTGATGACCTGTCCAACGACAAGACAGTGTGGGAAGACGTGTCAGGCGGACTCGACATCCTCAACGTCGGCAAGTTCCAGATGGCGAGCCGCGCCTATTGCGGACGTTTCAACTTCAATGGCGGCGATCAGCAAAAGAAGGTCGGCATGCTCTCCGGGGGGGAGCGCGGTCGCCTGCACTTGGCCAAGACCCTGATTGCCGGCGGTAACGTGCTGATGCTGGATGAACCCTCCAACGATCTGGACGTGGAAACTCTGCGGGCTCTGGAAGATGCGTTGTTGGAATTTGCCGGCACCATGTTGGTAATCAGCCACGATCGCTGGTTCCTGGACCGGATCGCCACACACATCCTGGCCGCCGAAGGTGACAGCCAGTGGACGTTCTTTGACGGCAATTACCAGGAGTACGAGGCTGACAAGAAGAAGCGACTGGGTGAAGAGGGTGCAAAACCCAAGCGAATGAGGTTCAAAGCCCTCAAATAAGGCGTCAGGTCAAGTAGCATTGCATCTGGAAACCTGTCGTCCGATCGATTCCTCCCCACCATGTCCCAGTCCGCTTCTCGTTCGAGAACTGTTTTTCGCGCCTGTGTCGTCAACGCCGTGCGTGGGGGCGAGGCGTTGATGCAGGAGCTGGTCAAGGTTACTCAAGGGGCCTTGACCGGTGAGGAGTCTGTCGTCCGCAATATCCAGCAGCGCAATCTGGTCAGCGACAGCTTGAGGTTTCTGAACCAGCACGAAGCGGCGTTGGTCAAGGGCTATCCCATGGCGCTGCTGGAGATCTTTGCCGAAGGTCCGTCTACGGCCAAAGGCCGCAGTTCGGCCGAAGACACTGGCATGGACTTTGGCGAGCTCTCGCTCATGGATGAGAACGAGATGCAGGCGCAGGTGGAGCTCTCCAAGGCGCAGCAGTCGGCGCTGCATGCCACCGATGCAGTGCTCGCAGAACTCAATACCCTGGTGAGTTCCGCACAGGGGCTGCGCAGTGTGCAGCCCGAGCGCAATCCACTGCGTCCCGAAAGCTATATCCGCGCCCTTCAGCAGGTTGTTGGCGATACCGGTGTGTCGCCGGAAGTGCGCCAGCTGTGGATGCAGCACATGCGTGACCTCCTGGGCAAGCTGCTGGTGGATGAATACAAGAAGACGGCGGCGAGCCTGCGCGAACACGGGGTGCAACCCGTGGGTTACGCCGTGCTGGGAACTCCCGCTGGCAATTCTGGCCGAGGCGGCGGCTATGGCGGCGCCGGCCCGAATACCGGTATGGGCACCGGCTATGGCGGCGGCTACTCAGGCTATGGCAACTCCATGGCTACGCCAATGGGTGACTATGGCACTACCGGGTACGGTCGGGGCGTCGGCCTGTCGACAGGCTGGAGCGGCGACTCCATGCAATCGCAGATGGGGCCTGGCGCAGCTGCAGAAGAAGCACTGCTGACGGTGGGAATTCTGCGCCAGATGTTGGCAGGCGGCGATCCCTTTGACCCGCGTGCATATGGTGCCATGCCATCACAGCCGGTAGCGCTGCAGCCCGTCTGGGTGGCTCCCGCTGGCGCGGGCGGCGCGCAAGCGGCGGCCCATGGTGGCTATCTTCCTGCGGGGGCTGCTGCAGAAGCCATCGAGGACATGGCCCAGCTCGAACGCCTGGTGGGCAGGCTGGCCAGTGGCAGCCAGGCGGCTTCGCTGTCGGCACCTTTGACGGGGTGGCGGGGACCGGGCGTGGCCCCCGTGGTTTACGCCGCGATGCCGATGGAGGCGGCCACCCAGTCACCGGCGATGGCCATGGAAGTGGTCGGCCGCATGATGCAGAACATTGCCCAGGATGCCCGCCTGTTGCCGCCCGTGCAGCAGGCCGTGAAAAGCCTTGAGCCCGCGCTCAAGCAACTGGTGTCACACGACGGGCGGTTTTTCACCGATGGATCTCATCCTGCACGTCGTTTGCTCGACGAACTGACGCAGCGCAGCCTGGCCTTCACTGCCGAGTCCACACCAGGGTTCAGCCGCTTCATGCGACTGGTCCAAGGGGCGGTGGATCACCTGACCGCCAACGAAATCAAGGATGCAGGGCCTTTCGATACCGTACTCAAGGCCCTGCAGTCTGCCTGGGAGACCCAGGAACAGAAGATCAAAGCCCATCAGGAGGCGCAGCAAAAAGCCCTGTTGCAGGCGGAGCAGCGGGAAATGCTGGCCGAAAAAACGGCGGCAGACATCCGCAGGTTGCCAGACCTGGAGAGTGTCCCTGCCGACGTGCTCGATTTTGCTGCCGGCCCCTGGGCCGACGTGATCGCTTTGGCGCAGGTGTTGAAGGGGGGCGATGGCCAGGACGAAGATCCCGGGGGTTACCTGGCGCTGGTGCCGGTGCTGCTGTGGAGCTCACAACCCGACCTGACCCGCCAGGAGCCAGATCGCCTGAACGAGGCCATCCCCGGCCTTCTGGCCAAACTGCGCAAGGGGCTCAAGACCATCAACTACCCCGCAGTTCAAACCAGCGCGTTTCTGCAGCGGCTGGTGGGATTGCACCAGTCGGCCTTTGAAAAGCCTGCCCCTGCGCCAGTGCCGGTGCCACAGCCAGAGCCCGAGGTGGTGGTCGAAGCCGCACCTGCAGAAGCACCATCTTCCGCTGCTGCCCCTGAAGACAGCGCCCAGGTGCCCGTGGATGCACCGGATCCCTATGCTGATTTTGTGATTGGCGCGTGGGTCGAGCTGGTCACCAATGGCAGGGTCGTGCGCACGCAACTCACCTGGGCAAGCCCGCACGGCACGTTGTTCCTTTTCACCGCACTCGATGCAAGCACGCAATCCATGACCCGGCGCATGCGAGATAAGCTGGCTGCGGATGGCTCCTTGCGGGTGGTTCCGGCTGTGCCCACGACAGCCCGTGTTCTGGACGCTGTTGCAGCAGGATCATCCCGGAAGGCGGCCAGCGGCGCTCCTTCCTCCAAAGTGGCCTCGCTGGGCTCCAAGTCTTCCAAGACCCGCTAGTGCGGGCGCCCTCCAGGCGTTCCGAAATCACGTTGACGGTTCGCACCACCTGCTGTCCCGTAGAAAAGAGGCGCTCAATCCACCGATGCGCCTTGGTGCGCCCAGGTGCACTCAGCTGCGGAGCAACTTTTTGCGCACCAGGTGGATGTGATTGCGCAGCGCGTACAGCTCGTCTGCGTAGGACAACGGTACGCTCACCTTTTCGGCCTGTGCCTCCAGTGCATTGAGGGCCTTGAGCAGTTCTGCGGAATCTGCCTTGCCAGCCTCCATGTCGTTTTCAATCTCACGAAGCCGGCCGTACCAGCGGAAAACGCGTGATCGCACCCTGAACTGGTACAGCGGTGGCACGACGCGCGACAGTGGCAGCATGATCGCCAGCAGGATGCCCAGCACCAGCCACATGCGCTCGATCAGGTTTGCCATCCAGAACGGCAGGTAGCGCTGCAGCATCGGCACCGGCTCGTTCATGGCCCGGTCGCCTTCCTTGGCCATTGGCAGCTCGCTGTTGCGTGAGTTGGGGAACTCCCGGGCCCGGTTGAACCAACCCGATCCGCCATGCAGCTTCTGCGCGTTTTGCGCAAACAGCGTGAGCAGGGCCGGATGTGTGGCATCGCGTGCCAGCAGCGAGGTGGTGGATGCCACCAGCCGCACATCCCGTGTGGGCACGTTGGCGGCCAGATCCACCACGCCGCGAGGCAGCGTGACGGGCGTCAGGAACGGAAAGCGCCGTGCATAGGCCTCGTGCTGTGCAAAGTCCAGCAACTGTACGCCGGGTGTCTGCAGCAGCATCTGCACCATCAGTGACTCCGGGGCCGATGCAAACACCAGCGCATCGAGCTTGCCTGCCAGAAAATCCACGGTGGCGGGCGTCTGCTCCAGTCGGAACATCTGCACGGAGCCTGGCGACACCTTGTTGGCGTCGAGCAGGCGCTCCATCAATTTGGGCACGCCGCTGCCGTCCGAGCCTACATTGACCCGCCAGCCACGCAGCTGCCGCAGGCTGTCGATGCGCGGTGTGTTGTACGCACGTTCGGCGGAATCCGTGCGGTAAAACAGCCACACGGGTTCTACAAAGAGGCTGCCCAGGGATACCAGCTGGTCGGCGTCATCGGGCTGCAATTCGGCTGTGCCTCCCTGCACAAACGCCACATCGGCCTTGCCTTCCCGCAGTAACTGGAGATTGTGCGAAGAGCCGTCGCTGGGCAGTAGCCGCACTTCGATGCCGTCCACGGCCAGCGCTTTCTGGTACCGCTTGCCAAATTCCTCGTAGGCGCTTTGCGCCGGGCCCGTGGCCAGTGTCACGGTTTTTGGCGGATTGGGGTTGAGCCACCAGTAAGCCAGCACCAGCAAACCTACTGCCAGAAATGCGAGAGGACCGGCTGACACGATCAGATCGCGCAGAGAAAGCAGTGTGTTGCGGAAAGCCTGAGACATGGGACGGGTGTTGAATGTCGGATGGAGCAAACCCGGGCCTCGGCGACCGCGCCGAGACCAGTGTGTTTGCTCATGCTGTGGTGGTGTGCGTTTCCGGCCAATGCGGCCAGGAACGAAAAAAATGGCTCCAGGCCTATGGGTTGCTGCTGCGCCGCTGGCGCTCGTAGGCCACGCATTCCTGTAGGGAGAGCTGATCGTTCTGGTCCGCATCTGCCGCCTCAAAATAGGCCATGCGGGTCTCCACCACCTCCTTGAACGACAGCTTGCCATCGCCGTCCTTGTCAATGGCGGCAAGCCGCCTCAGGCGACCTTTGCCCATGCGTGGCACCTGGGCCAGGTCGGCGAGCTTGACATAGCCAGTCGCATCGGGCGAGAGGCTGTGCCAGCTTTGCACGATGTCCTGATGAAACTCTTCCAACGACACACTTCCATCGTGGTTCAGGTCGGCAGACGAGCAGATCGCCTGGAGCCGGTCGGTGCGCGAGGGGCGCGCCGGTTTCTGGCTGGCTGCAGTCGCGGCTTTGGGTGGAGATGTGGGCGAGGACACTGGAGCGTCTGCCGCCTGGGCGGCTGTGGTGAGCCCCAGGGTGAAGGCGCCTGCCACGGCAGCGCCGCAAAGCAGGTGCATGGCGCGCAGAGCATGCTGGGTCATTGTCTTGATCATCATTGGACCCCCTACCACCACCAGCGCTGGCTGGGGCTGCGGTTGCATGACCACACCATGGTGGGCGCCCCTTGGCGGACCCGGCCATCCTCCACATCCAGGCATTTTCCATTGAGTTGGCTCACGATCTGCCCGCCGCGGGTCGTCCAGCTCTGGCTGCGCGATCCCGAGCATGACCACAGGACCACCCGCGCGCCGTCGCGTGGATCGCCCCGGTCCACATCCACGCACAGGTCCCGCACGCGGATTTCGCCACCACGGCCTACGCTGAAACGCTGGGATACCGTGCCATTGCAGTCGTACACCTGCAGGGCGGTGCCGGGACGGATATTGCCCTTGGTCACGTCCAGGCACAGGCGGCCATCGACGCGGATTTCACCGCCCCTGCCACCGCCATCGCTGGGATAGTCCGGGTAGTCGGGGCGCCGGTCGTCGTCGTGCCGATTGTGGTTGGCCAGCAGTGCGATGCCCGCAATGGCCGCCACCGCCGCCACTGCCGCACCCGCATTGGAGCCGCCGCTGTGGTTGCCCGATGCATAGCTGCGGGTGATCTGGAAGCGGCCGCCGCAACCCCCGTTGGTCCACAGTTCCCGATTGGTCAGGTCATAGCCCCAAGTGCGGTTGAAACGGCATGCGCCCTGTGTCTGTGCGCTCAGGTCCACCTGGGTGGTGTCGTCCGGCAGGCGGTAGGACGTGTAGCCGCCGTTGGACTGCAGGTCCACAAACTGGTCCTGGGCCAGCGCCGTCTGGGCGCTCAGGAGCAAAGGCAGACACAACAACCAGCTGTGCCGCAAACGGGTCCGATTTTTCATGGATTCTCCTTGTCGCGATAGGTAGATGGGCAAGAGGCATCGGGTGTCGGCTGCCCTGCGCGCTGTGCCACAGAAGTGGTCGATCGAAGCCCTTGTGGTCCGAGTTTTCCCTCTGTGTCTGCATCATATGGGCTCGTTGCTGGCGCGACCGAGACCCTCTGGCTGGCCCCCGAGGTTGCTGTTTACCCCAACTCTCCGGCCCACGGCAAGTACAAACCTTCTGCCGTGGTGATCGAGCGGGCCGCCCGCGCTGCACGTGCCGTGGCAATCGCTGTGGCTTCGGCAGCCATGGTGGCCAGCACCATCATGCCCAGGGTCTTGCCCGCGCGGCCGGTACCCAGGCTGAACAGGGTGTCGCCGTCGGACATGGTGTGCACAGGGTTGATGCTGCGGGCCAGGCCGTCGTGGGCTGCCACCGCCAGGCGGTGGGCCTGCACCTTGGTGATGACAGCATCGGTGGCCACCACGCCGATGGTGGTGTTGGTGCCCGCCAGCAGGGGCTGGGGCGGGTCGCCGCGCAGCAGAGCGCGGCGCGTGTCGCGCAAACGCAGGCCGTCGTCGGTGCGGGCGCCTGCAATCACCTGCGCGGTGTCGGGGTCGATCACGTCGCCCAGGGCATTGCAGGCGATAAGTGCGCCCACGGTGATGCCATCCACCGTGACGGATGCGGTGCCAATGCCTCCCTTCATCGCACGTTGGATGCCGAAGATCTTGCCCAACGCCGCACCGGTGCCAGCGCCCACATTGCCTTCGGCCGGGTCGGCGGTGGATGCCGCATCGCACGCCGCGTAGCCCGCAGCGGCATCGGGGCGGATGCGCATGTCCCCCACCAGCAGGTCAAACAGTACGGCGGCGGGCACGATGGGCAGGCGGCCCACGGCCACGTCAAAACCCACGCCGCGCTCTTCCAGCCAGCGCACGGCACCCGTGGCGGCATCCAGCCCCCAGGCGCTGCCCCCGGCCAGCATGATGGCGTGCACCTTGTCCACCAGGTTGGAGGGATCGAGCAAATCTGTCTCGCGCGTGCCCGGCGCGGCGCCACGCACGTCCACACCGGCCACGGCGCCCTCTCGGGTGATGATGACGGTGCAGCCCGTGGGGCGGCGGGTTTCGGTGAAGTGGCCCACCTCGATGCCCGCCACGCGGGTGATGCTGCCAGCGTCGCCAGCCAGAACGTGTTGAGAACTCATGGCCGGTGATTATGGTGCCCGGGCGCCGTGCTGGGATTGCTTCGCGTCAGGGGTTCCACTGCTTGGCAGGCCGAGTTTCAAGGCGCCTTTTCGATCCGTGTCACCTGGTAGGCGCCGCTGACCTGTTCTGCGCGAAAGCGCACCTTGTCACCCGGCTTCAGTTCGCCCACCACGCCCGCGTCCTGAACGCGAAACACCATGGTCATGGGGGGCATGTCCAGGTTCTTGAGCTCGCCGTGGCGTAGCGTGACCCGCAGGGTGCGGGGGTCCCAGCGGGTGATTTCACCCTCGCTCAACGGGCTGGATTCTGTCGCAACGGCGGGAGCTGCGGTGGTCGCTGGGGCGGCAGGCTGGGCCAGGGCCGTGGTGGAGGCTCCGGCCAGCAGCAGGAGGGCCAGCACTGGGGCGGCGGGAGTTAAGAGGGGTGATGCCTTTTTCATCATGACGTGGCCTTGGGTTTGCTGGAAGTGTTGTAGCTTTTGAAGATGCGGGTGCTGCCGTCGCGGGCCACCAGCAGCACGTCGTAGGGGTCGCGCCGGTCGCCATACACGGCGCCGTCCATGCCGGGGGAGCCGACAGGCATGCCCGGCACCGCCAGGCCCAGGGCCTTGGGTTTCTGTTGCAGCAGGGCGCGCACGTCGCTGGCGGGCACATGGCCTTCGACCACATAGCCGCCGACGAGGGCGGTGTGGCACGAGCCCAGCTCTTGCGGCAGGCCCAGGCGTGCGCGCACGGCGTTGTTGCCGATAGCGTGCGCCTTCACGGCAAAACCATTGGCTTGCATATGGTCCACCCAGTCCTGGCAACAGCCGCAGTTGGGGTCTTTCCACACCTCCAGCGGTGTGGGGGCTGCGGCCGTCGCTGCAAAGGGCAGGGCGCTTGCGGCCAGCAAGGTCACGCTAGTGGTCAGCCACGTGCGGCGGCTGCTTGTTGTTGTCGGGTATGTCATGAATGCCTTTCTTTGCTCTTTGATGTCTTTGTGGTTCACGGCTCTGTGGTCCGTCCCCAGCCGGTGGAAACCGGCATGGCTCCTGCCAGTGCCTCCGTGGAACGGGCTTTGCCAGGCCACCGGTGGCGTCCCCCTCAGGGGGAAGGCGCGCAGCGACTCAGGGGGGGCTCACCGTGATCGTGCCGGTCATGCCGGCCTGGTAGTGACCGGGGATCAGGCAGGCAAAGTCAAAACTCCCTGCGCGGTTGAAGTGCCACACGATGTCGCCGGTCTTGCCTGCCGCCACGTGGGCCATATAGGGCTCGTCGTGTTCCATGCCGGGGTGCTTCGCCATCATCTTGGCATGCTGCTCCAGCTCGGCCTTGGTGCCGATCACGATCTCGTGCAGCACCTTGCCCTTGTTGGTGGCGCGCAGCCGCATGGTGTCGCCCTCGCGCACTTCGATGTGATTCGGCGCAAAGCGCATGTCGTCGGTCATGCGGACGGTGATGGTGCGGCGCACAGCCTTGGCGTCGCCCGCAATTCCCCAGTCCTTTTGCTCCTTGACCACAGGGCTATTCGACGCGGTGTGATGGGTGTTTTCATGGCCAAAAGAGGTGCTGGCGCTTATCCATAAAGCGCAAGCAGCTATCAATTTAATAGTTTTCATGGTGTGTGCTGATGTGAAGGTTCAGTGCTGGTGGCCGCTGGCAGCGGGCTTGCGGGCATTGGCGGCGCCGGGTGCAGTGCCCGGGGTGTCAGCGCGCGCAGGGCGTGGCGTGCTGGCGGGGGTGCCCTGCCATTCGTAGGCCACCGTGCCCGCAGGTTGCTTGAAATCACCGGGGTCGCGGTAATCGCCCGCACGCTGGTCGGCCCGCACCTTGAGCGTGGTGAACATGCCGCCCATCTCCAGCGGGCCAAAAGGGCCGGTGCCGGTCATCATCGGGAAGGTGTTGTCGGGCAGTGGCATCTCCATGGCGCCCATGTCGGCCATGCCGCGCTCGCCCATCACCATGTAGTCGGGCACGATCTTCTGGATCTTGCCCACCAGCCCGCGGTGGTCCACGCCGATCATGGTGGGCACGTCGTGCCCCATGGCGCCCATGGTGTGGTGGCTCTTGTGGCAGTGCAGGGCCCAGTCGCCCAGCTCGTCGGCAATGAACTCGACCTGCCGCATCTGGCCCACGGCCACGTCGGTGGTCACCTCCGGCCAGCGCGCGCTTTTGGGCACAGGGCCTCCGTCGGTTCCCGTCACTTCAAACTCGTGCCCGTGCAGGTGGATAGGGTGGTTCGTCATGGTGAGGTTGCCGATGCGCATGCGCACACGCTCGCCCTGGCGGGCCACCAGCGGGCTGATGGCGGGGAACACGCGGCTGTTCCAGCACCAGATGTTGTGGTCCAGCATGGTGTTGACCTTGGGGGTCTTGCTGCCGGGTTCCACATCAAAGGCGTTGAGCAAAAAGGCGTAGTCGCGCTGCACCTTGGCAATCTGGGGGGGCGTTGCCCCCTTGCCCACATTCGGGTGGGTGATCCACAGGCCCATCATGCCCATGGCCATCTGCACCATCTCGTCGGCATGCGGGTGGTACATGAAGGTACCGGGGCGGCGCGCCACAAATTCATACACAAAGGTCTTGCCCGGTTGGATGGCAGGCTGGGTGAGCCCGCCCACGCCGTCCATGCCGTTGGGCAGGCGCTGGCCGTGCCAGTGGATGGTGGTGTGCTCGGGCAGGCGGTTGGTGACGAAGATGCGCACGCGGTCGCCTTCGACCACCTCGATGGTGGGGCCGGGGCTTTGGCCGTTGTAGCCCCACATGTTGACCAGGAAGCCGGGCGCCACCTCGCGCACCACGGGCTCGGCCACCAGGTGGAATTCCTTGACGCCTGCATTCATGCGCCAAGGGGCGGTCCAGCCGTTCAGGGTGACCACGGGGTGGTAGGGGCGGCCCGTGGGCGGGTGCAGCGGCGGCGCGGTGTCGGCGCTGGTCTGCATGGCGGGCTCGGGCAGCGCGGCCAGGGCCACGCGGCTCACGGAAGCAGCGGCCACGGCCGTGGCGGCGCCGGAGAAGAAATTGCGGCGGTTCATGTCAATGGCCTTGTGGGGTGGAGGAGGCTGCTGCGCCCGATGTGAGGCCCTGCAGGGCGCCCGGCGATGTGCCGGTGAGGGCCAATTGCAGGTCGGTTTCGGCCAGCCAGAAGTCGCGCTGTGCTTCGATGGCGTTGGCCACGGCCTGGGTGCTGTTGCGCGCTTCGGCCAGCATGTCCCACACGCTGGTCAGCATGCCGTTGTAGCGCAGGGTGGTCTCGTCGCTGATGAGCTGGCGCAGGGGCACGACCTCGGCCTGCTGCTGGCGCGCCAGGTCGAGCGCGGTGCGGTAGGTGAGCCAGGCGGCGCGTACCTCGCTGCGGGCGCGTACGGCGGTGTCTTGCAGCTGGGCGGCGCTTTGCTCCACCTCGGCATGCGCGCGAGTGCGGGCTGCGCCGCCCCAGTCGAACAGGGGCAGGGGCAGTTCGATCTCCCAGCCGCGTGTGGTGTCGCGGTGGCCACTTTCGCGCTCGGTGGCGGTGTTGCGGCTGTACGCCAGGCCGATGTCGCCAAACATGGCGCCTGCACGGCTCCAGCCCTGGCGGGTGGCCAGGGTGTCGAGTTGGCGGCGCGCCGCCTGCACATCCAGCCGTTCGCGCAGCGCGGTGGCCTCAATACCGTCTGCGGGCAAGGCGGTGGTGGGCAGTGGCGGCAGCTGGTTGGCCAGCTGGTATTGCGTCTGCAGCCCCCACACGCCCATGCGGCGGTTGAGCTGTTCGCGTTCGGTGGCTGCGGCCAGGCGGGAGCGGGCGCGCTGGCGGGTGGCCTCTTGCAGCACGGCCTGTTCGCGGGCCTGCTGCAGGCGGCTCCAGTTGCCCACCTGCACCATGCGGCGGGCCAGCTCGGCCCCGGCCTCTGCGGCTTCGACCATACGGTCGTGCGTGGCAGCCACCTGCTCGGTGGCCACGGCCCGCACCCAGGCGCGGCGGGTATCGGCGGCGAGTGACACCACGTCTTGCGCGGCTTGCAGCGTGGCGATCTGCAGGCGCTCGGCCTGGCGTGCGGTGCGCCAGGGCAGGGTGATGAGGTCCAGCAGGCCGAAGGCCAGGGTGCGCTCGATTTCGCGCTCATGGCCGTTCGTGAATCGCCCCAGCGCAAGCTGCGGGTTGGGCAGGGTGATGGCCTGCACGCGCTCGGCATCGGCCACACCCAGTGCGGCCAGGCGGGCTTGCAGGCCGGGGTTGTTGAGCAGGGCAATACGCACGGCTGCGTCCTGCGTGAGGGGTTGGGCCAGCCAGCCATCAACAGACTGCTGGGCTTGCTCACGGGCATCCGTATGGGTGGCAGGCAGGGCAGCTTCGATGCCTGCGGTGCGACCTGCGGTGAGTGCGGCCACGTCGCTGCGCAGACCGTCGGGGGAAACGCTGGCGCAGCCTGCCAGCACCACTGCCGCGCCCAGCAGAGACAGACGCAGGGGACGGTGTAGCGGCCTGCTGCCCGGTGCGACAAGGCATTGCAATGTGTTCATGGCTTGCTCCCTGCTTCCGAGGGGTGGTGCGGGGGATTTCCGGGCTTGCCACCTCGGACCTCATGGCTGCCGTGGTGGTCTTGATGCGCATGACCTGGCATGGCCCTGCGCGGTATGCCTGCGGTGGGCGGCTTGGTGCCTTCGCGGGTTTCCCACGCCAGGATGTCGGCATGGCCGCGCGGGAAGGCCGCGACGGATTCATTGGCTTCGTGCCAGGTGTGGGGCGAAGGCTTGGAATCGGCCTGAGGAACAGGCAATGCCACCGGCGGGTGAATCAGCCGGGCCGTAGGTGCCGTGGGATTTGCGGAGTCAGTCCCGATGACCAGACGGCTTGCTTGATTGGGGGCCTGGGCCAACGAGGGCAGGGGTGAAAGCGCAGGCGTCAGCAGCGCAAGGCATGCAGCTCTCCGCCGCAATGACAATAAGAAAGGTGAGACAGGGGCGCGCACGGCGATCTCCAGACAACGAACGAACAGGACATGGCGTTGCGGCCTGAAAGCCCCTTGGTCGAGGGGGTTCAGGCGACGGCAGACGCACTTCGGGCGTCGGAGATCAGGCGATGGGTGGTTTGATGGCCAGCGCTGCAGGGGCACTGTCAAACTGCGCGGCGGCCAGGGGCTGCGGGGCCGCTGTGGAGAGGTGGGTTGGTGTCAGCGCGGCAGGCGCGTCCAGCATGGAAGAGTGGCAGATTTCGCAAGCCGAGCAGGCTGCGGAGTGGTGGTCGTGGGCGGTGCAACCTTCCACGCTGCCATCGCACGGGGACGCTGCCGCAGCGTGCTCGGCATGGTCATGGTCATGGTCATGGTCCGAAGCGGGTGTATGTCCACTGTCCGGTATTCCCGCATCCATGGCCAGTGTGGACTGGAGAGTTCCCTGCATGGGTGGGGTGGCGTGTGCCTCGCCAGGGACTGGGTGGTGGCTGTGTTCTTGCGACTGCAGCACCTCGATGGGCTGTAGAGGAGGCAATACCCCGGCGGCCATGGCGGAGCCAGCAAGGCCTCTGAGGACCAGCACCACCATCAACATGACATACAAGCCGCGACGCATACCTCCATGATACGGCGGCAGGCGACAAGGTTCCCTGCAGGTTGTCTACCCCGCGTCTGACGGCATTGCCCACGTCGCTGGGCACTCCGGGCAAATAGGGAGGCGGGCTGGGGCAGATCGGCTTACGATGTAACAATGCGTTAGGTGCACCCCTTGGCCCGGTGGTGCACCGGTATGACTGTGTAGGGCTGGATGGCCAGCGTAGCTCTCTGCGGTCGGTGGTGTGCGGCCTCTGGTGGTCCCCCGCGTTGCTTTTCTTGCCCATGGCTCAGTGATAGGGTGCAAAAAATGACGCCTTGTGGCCACCCCATCCGCGCTGCCGCTGGTGTGGGAGGGTTGTTCAGGCCATCCCAAGACGAAAGGTCGGTATGCCTTCCTGGCTGGTGGGAACCTGGAGTACGTTGTCTGCGCGTATCCGCTGGCTGGTCCTGGTGGCGACGCTGCCTGCTGTGCTGCTCGCGGTCTACCAGGCGCGGGCGCACCGCATGGACGCCATTGCCGCTGCCGAAAATCAAGCCTTGAGCACGTTGCGGGCCGTGGCAGCCAGCCAGCAGCGCCTGATACAGAGCACGCGCGATTTCCTGCAAAAACTCGCCGCCATGCCCCAGGTGCACCGGCCGGGTGACCCGGATTGCGGAAAGTACCTGGCCGAGGTGCTCTCGCTCAACGCCACTTACGTGAACATCGGCGTGCCGCAGGCCAATGGGGAACTGCTGTGCAATGCGCGGCCGCTGAAGGCCCCCGTGAACGTGGCGAACCGGCCTTATTTTCAGCATGCCATCACCGCCCGGGAGTTTTCGGTCGGGGCTTTTCAGATCGACCGGGCTGCCCAGGTGGCCAGCGTCAATTTCGCGGTCCCGGTCATTCCACCGGGTGGCCAGGAGGTGGTGGGTGCCGCAGTGGCCGTGGTGTCGCTCGAGTGGTGGAGCCTACGGCTCGCAGACCTGAGCCTGCCCCCAGGTGCCGTGGCGCGTGTGACGGACCCCGATGGGCGCGTGGTGGCGCGTTTTCCGCCCGATGCGGGTGAGCTGGGAACCCAGTTGGCCGATGCCGATTTCAGTGCCGCGCTGCAACGCTCTGCCGAAGGGGTTTTGCAGCGCAGCAATGCCGCAGGCTCGCACCAGCTGATGGTGTTCCAGCCCCTGATCGAGTCGGGGGGGAAAACGGTGGCCACCATGAGCCTGACCGTGCCCTTGGACCAGCTCTACGCCACCGCCAACCGCAACATGTGGACCGAGGTGGCTTTTTTGCTGGCGGGCCTTGCGCTGTCCTTCCTGTTGGCCCAGCAGGGTGTGCGGCGTGGGGTGATGAAGCCGTTGCGGCGCCTGCTGGCTGCTACGGACGAACTGGCCCAGGGCCACTATGCGCCGCAGGCCCCGGCGACCGGCTTGGCAGAGCTGACCGAGCTGGGCCGGCGTTTTGACCGCATGGCGCTCACCCGCCAAAGTGCCGAGGCACAGTTGCGCGAAAGCGAGGAAAATCTGGCCATCACCCTGCATTCCATTGGCGACGGGGTGGTGGCCACGGATGCGCAGGGCTTCGTCACGCGCATGAATGCGGTGGCCGAGCGCCTGACGGGCTGGCCGTTGCCCGAAGCGCGTGGCAAGCCGCTGACCGACGTGTTTCGCATCGTCAATGCCAGCACGCGGGCACCCGTGGTCGACCCGGTGCGGATGGTGGTGGCCAAGGGCGAGGTGGTGGGGCTGAGCAACCACACCACCTTGCTCGCACGGGACGGGGCGGAGTACCAGATCGCCGACAGTGCGGCGCCCATTCGCAACGCACAAGGACAGATTGTGGGTGTTGTGCTGGTGTTCAGCGATGTGTCGGAGTCGTACCGGGTGCGCAAGCAGCTGGAGGACAACGAAGCGCGCTTTCGCACCCTGACCGTCCTGTCGTCTGACTGGTACTGGGAGCAGGATGCCCAGTTCCGCCTGACCCATGTGGACGGTAGCGACAAGGACCGCTTGCTGCAGGAGGCGGCGGTGCACATGGGCAAGACGCGTTGGGAGCTGGCGGCGCCTGGGGTGAGCGAAGCGCGCTGGAAAGAGCACCGCGAACTGCTCGAGCGCCACCAGGAGTTCCGCGATTTCGAGTTTCAGCGCAAGGACCTTTCCGGCCGGCTTCACTGGTTATCGGTGAGCGGCACGCCCATCTTTGACCTGAGCGGCACATTCTGCGGTTACCGGGGTGTGGGCAAAGACATCACGGCGCGCAAGCGCGATGAAAACGAATTGCGCATTGCCGCCATTGCTTTCGAGTCGCAGGAAGGCATGGTCGTGACCGACCGCGAAACCGTCATCTTGCGCACCAATCGGGCGTTCGCCAAGATCACAGGCTACAGCGCCGAAGAAGCGGTGGGCAAGCGCTCCAGCTTGCTCGCCTCCGGCCACCATGACAAGGTTTTTTTCGATGCCATGTGGGACAGCCTCGCAAGCACCGGTGAATGGAAGGGGGAGATATGGAACCGCTGCAGAAGTGGCGAAGTCAACCTGCACTTCATGAGCATTACCGCCGTCACCGATGGCGGAGGCGAAGTCACGCACTATGTTGGCACGCTGAGTGATATCACCCAAAGCGCCCAGGCTGCGCGCGAGATCGAGCACCTGGCCTTCTACGACCCGCTGACGCACCTGCCCAACCGCCGCCTGATGCTGGACCGCCTGCAGCAGGCGTTTGCCACCAGCGCGCGCACCGGCCTGCACGGTGCGCTGTTGTGCCTGGACCTGGACCATTTCAAGACCTTGAACGACACACTGGGCCACGACATGGGCGACGTGCTGCTGCAGCAGGTTGCGCAGCGGCTGGCGGGTTGCGTGCGCGAAGGCGATACCGTGGCCCGCCTGGGGGGGGATGAGTTTCTGGTGCTGCTGGAAGATCTGGATGAACTTGCCACCGATGCCGCAGAGCAGACCCAGAATGTGTCCGAGAAGATACTGGCCGCGCTGAACCAGCCCTATCAGCTGGCGTTGCACCATGTGCACAGCACAACCAGCGTGGGGGCGGTGCTGTTCAGCGGCCAGAGCCAGACGGTGGAAGACGTTGTCAAGCATGCCGACCTGGCCATGTATGCCGCCAAGACAGCGGGGCGCAATGCGATCCGCTTTTTTGACCCCATGATGCAGGCTGCCATCTCGGCCCGCGCGGCATTGGAGAATGACCTGCGTACGGCGCTGGCGGACGGGCAATTTCTGCTGCACTACCAGATCCAGGTGGGATGTGGTGCACGCCCCGTGGGAGCCGAGGCACTCATCCGCTGGAGGCACCCGCAGCGTGGCATGGTGTCGCCTTGTGAGTTCATTCCGCTGGCCGAAGAGACGGGGCTGATCCTGCCCATTGGCCTGTGGGTGCTGCAAACTGCCTGTGCCCAGTTGCGCCGTTGGCAGGGCAACCCCGACATGGAGCAGCTGCAGTTGTCCGTGAATGTGAGCGCGCGGCAGTTCCGCCAGCCCGACTTTATGGAACAGGTCCGCACCGTGTTGCTGCAAACCGGCGCACGGCCCGACCGCTTGAAGCTGGAGCTGACGGAAAGCCTGGCGCTGGACAACGTGGATGACACCATTGCCAAGATGAGCGCACTGCGTGCACTGGGCCTGAGTTTTTCGCTGGATGACTTTGGGACGGGTCAGTCATCGCTGTCCTACCTCACGCGCCTGCCACTGGACCAGCTCAAGATCGACCAGAGCTTTGTGCGCAACATTGGCATCCAGCACACTGATGCGCTGATCGTGCAGACCATCATCGGCATGGCGCAGAGCCTAGGCATCGATGTGATCGCCGAAGGCGTAGAGACGGACGCGCAGCGGGCGTTTCTGGAGCGGCACGGTTGCATGCTCTGGCAAGGTTATCTGTTCAGTCGACCCGTGCCGATCGAGGAACTGGAGCAGTACCTTCTTGCAAGGGCAAAACCTCGGCCTGATGTCAGCACTGGGGTCGGTTGAGTCCGGCTCACACCGCCATGTAGCGCCCGGGCCGGTGGTTCATCGCCAGGACCAGGTTGAGCGCCACGGCCCCGGCGATGGACCAGGCAACGCGCAAGGGTTCCACCGTCCACAGCGCCAGCAGCACGATGCAGCAGTCCACCGCCATCTGGACCTTGCCCGCGCGCCATCCGTACCGGTCTTGCAGGTAGAGCGCAGCAATTCCCACGCCGCCCAGACTGCAGCGGTGGCGGAATAACACCAGAAACCCCGTGCCTGTGATCAGACCCCCTGCGATGGCTGCGTACAAGGGTTGCAATTGCGCAAACTGCAGCAGCTGCGACTGAAGTTCGGTCAGCAGCGACAAAAGCAGGACGGCAATAAAGGTCTTCACCGTGAATGCCCGTCCCAGCTTGCGCAAGGCCAGCCAGTAGAAAGGCAGGTTCAACACAAAGAAAATCTTGCCAAAGCCGATGCCGGTGGCGTAGTGCAGCAGGAAAGCAAGGCCTGCCGTCCCGCCGGTCAGCAGACCAGCGCTGGTGAAAAAAGCCACACCCACGGAAATCAGCAGTACACCTGTGAAGATGGCCACCGCGTCTTCCGTGTGTGTGTGTGGAATGGCCACAGGGGCTACGCCAAGCGCGGGGTTTGGGGCAGCGGGGGCGGAAATGGCGGGCGGGGTGGACATGGTGACAACAGGCGGGCAGGGCGATGGCGCATGCGCCAAGGAGGGAGCGCGAAGTCCATTGAACCATGCAAACTCCGTGCCGGACTTGTCCGCCGTCAAGAAGGCGAGGAATCCGCAGGGCGTTCTCCCCAAGGGCAACCCCCCGAAATGCCCTTTGTCGGTGGTGCCTTTCACTAGCTGCAGATGTAACACCTGCAACGCAGGGCGCCGTGGGGCGGAGTCGGCGGCGTTCCTGCGAAAATAGTCGGCTTTGCCCATTGCGGGGAGCTGCTCCCTGAAACCTGTGCCTGCCTCAAGGACGCAGCTGCAATGGGATGGCCCAGACCGATGTACCAGCACCACCGACTCAACAGCTCCAGACTTGTTCTCCTGCTCCAGCAATGGGCGCAGGCGCACAGCGGGCCGGTGCGCCTGGATGTGGCGGAGCAGCTGAGCCAATGGCTGAGCACGGTGGATGCGGTCAAGCTCAGCCGGGCGCTGCACGCCCTGGAGGCCAGCCAAATCCCGTCCGCATCGGTGGGGCTCGGCGCCGGGGCGGTCGATGTCCGCGCCCTGCAAGCCAGCCTTCAGACCGCCAGGGCCGACTTGACGGACCTGGCCACGGCCAAGGCAGCTCCTTCCAAACCCGTGCGCGAGCGTGCCGACAACACCCCAATAGACGGCCCCGACCCCGAAGCAGGTGCAGATTTCGCAGCCCACGCAGGGCGCTATCTGGCGCTGCAAAAGCAGATGGACACCAAGCTGGGAGCCTTGCGCGCGCAGATGCGGCAGATCCTGTCGGCAGGGCCTGCAGATTTGCGGCGGCTGGCCGCGCTGGATGCTGTCATGGAGCAGATGTTGGGTGCGCGCGAGCAAAGGCTGTGGGCGTCGCTGCCCGGCCATCTGGAGCGGCGTATGACCCATTTGCGCGCAGCCCACCAGCAGCAGCTGGCGGCCGCAGGGCGCGACGATGAGCCGCAGCGCTGGGCGCTGCCCGGTGGGTGGCTGTTTGCCTTCGAGCAGGACCTGCGGACGCTGCTTCTGGCCGAAATGCAGGTGAGGTTGGAGCCTCTGACAGGGTTGCTGGAGGCGGCCCAAAGCCATGAACACCATCCCAGCACCCCCCACCGCCCCCCTAAAACCAACATGAGCCCGGAACAGGTAACAGGAATGATCGAATGAACAAGAGTGTGATGGCCGCCATCTTTGCGGTGGGCTTGGCGGTGGTGGGCTGGGTGGGGTGGGGGTTTGTCGGGTCCAGCCCCCTGGCGCTCGCCATGACGGCCGTGATCGCCGTCGTCTACGTGCTGGGGGCCTATGAACTGATGCAGTTTCGGGCCGCGACTTCCTCACTGTCCATAGCGCTGGCTGGGCTGCCACAGCAGCCCCTGGAGAACCTGGGCGGCTGGCTGGAGCGCCTGCATCTGTCCCTGCGCAACCCGGTTCGCCAGCGGATCGATGGGGAGCGTGTGCCCCTGCCGGGGCCTGCGCTGGCGCCGTACCTGGTGGGGCTCCTGGTCATGCTGGGCATGCTCGGCACCTTTCTGGGCATGGTGGTGACCTTCAATGGCGCGGTGTTCGCGCTGGAGGCCTCGTCCAGCCTGGAGTCGATCCGGGCGGCGCTGGCGGCACCCATCAAGGGGCTGGGCCTGTCGTTTGGTACGTCGGTGGCGGGGGTGGCTTCGTCGGCCATGCTGGGGCTGATGTCGGCCCTGTGCCGCCGCGAGCGGCTGGTGGCATTGCGCATGCTCGATGCACGCATTGCCGGCGTGCTGCGCCCGTTTTCGGCGGCCCACCGGCGCCAGGAGATGTTCGAGGCCTTGCAGGCCCAGGCGCAGGCCATGCCGCTGATCGCGGAGCGCCTGCAGGGGCTGATGGAGGGGCTGGAGCACCGCCATGCGCAGTTGAATGGCCAACTGAAAGACCAGCAGCAGGTGTTTCACCGCGAGGCGGCGGCGGCCTACACCCAGCTGGCCACCAGCGTGGGGGCATCCCTGCACGACAGCCTGGGCGCCAGCGCCCGCATGGCGGGTGAGACGATCCGCCCGGTGGTGGAACAGGCCATGGCAACGTTGGCGCAAGAGGCCGAGCGCACGCACCAGCGGCTGCGCGAGGCCACCGGCGCACAGATACACGCCCTCACGGCCCAATGGGAAGGCACAGCTCGCCAAGTGGCTGACACCTGGACGGAGGCCCTGCACCGCCATGCGCAGACGCAGGACCAGCAGGCGGTGCAGCTGGGCAGCGCGCTGCAGTCCATCACGCAGACGCTGGACCAGCGCACCACGGCGCTGGTGGCCACGTTGCAAGAGACGGTGGCCCAATCGCAGGCGGCGCAGCTGGCAGCCGACCAGCAGCGCCTTGCAGGCTGGAGCCAGTCCATGGAAGGAATGGCCAGCGCATTGGCGGAGCAATGGCGGCTTGCGGGTGAACAAACGGCGCAGCAGCAACGGGGCGTCTGCCAGGCGCTGGAAGGCGCTGCCACCCAGCTCGACCAGTCACTGCAGACGGTGTCGCAGGCCTTCGAGCAGCGCACCACGGCGCTGCTGGCCTCCTTGCAGGAGACGGTGGAGAAATCACAGGCGGACGAGGCGACGGCTGACCAGCAGCGCCTTGCGGGCTGGACCCGGTCCATGGAGGGCATGGCGAGCACGCTCGCGCAGCAATGGCAGCGTGTGGGCGAACAAACGGTGCAGCAGCAGCGCGGCGTGTGCCAGGCGCTGGAGGGCGCTGCGGCGCAGCTCACCGAGCGCATGACCGAGCAGGTCCACCAGGCCCTGGGCGGTGCCGCCCGGTTGATGGACCATTCGGACGCACTGTTGCACACGCGCATCGAGGCCGAAGCCCAATGGGCGGAAACCCAGTCCCAGCGCATGGATGCGTTGGCGGGCGTGTGGCGCACGGAGTTGGTGGCACTGCGGGATGCAGAGGCGGCACGCGGTCAGGCTGCTGTAGAGCGGCTCGATGCGCTGCAGGCCGCCGTGGCCGGACACCTGGCCACGCTGGGGTCTGCGCTGGAAGCCCCGCTCACGCGATTGCTGCAGACGGCTTCGGATGTGCCGCAGGCTGCTGCCGAGGTGATCACCCAACTGCGCCAGGAGATGACCCACCTGAGCGAACGCGACAACGCGGCCCTGACAGAACGCACGGCCATGATGGAACAGCTGGGTGTGCTGCTCCATTCGGTGAACGAAGCCGCCGGGCAGCAGCGTGCGGCCATTGAATCGCTGGTGGGGTCTGCGGCCTCGGTGCTGGAGCAGGCCGGGCAGGAGTTTTCCCAGGCGCTTGGCGCGCAGGCGGGCAAGGTGGACGAAGTTTCGGCGCACGTGGCAGCCAGCGCGGTGGAGCTGTCCAGCCTGGGTGAGTCCTTTGGACACGGCGTGGGGCTGTTCACGGCCAGCAACGAGAAGCTGATGGACAGCCTGCAGCGCATCGAAGGTGCCATTGGCCAGTCGATGAGCCGCAGCGATGAGCAGCTTGCCTACTACGTGGCGCAGGCCCGTGAGGTGATCGACCTGAGCATTGCCTCGCAGCAGGGCATCGTGGAAGACCTGCGCCGCCTCAATGGGCAAATGGCCGCTGCGGTGCAGGGGGTTGCTGCGTGACCGGCTTGGACGACACGCTGGACGATGCGACCGAGCAAACTGCCCCGGTGTGGGCTGTGTTTGGCGACCTCATGGCGGGCCTGCTGGGCGTGTTTGTGCTGATTCTGGTGGGTGTGCTGGTGGTGCAGATCGACTTGGTGGCCAGCCTCAAGCAGGAAGTGGAAAAGCGGCAGATGGAAGAAAAGCGCCGGATGGCGCTGGAAAAAGCGCTGGCGATTCCGCTGGCCAGCGGGCGGGTGACGGTCAACGAAGGCCGCATTGGCATCAGCGGCAGCGTGCTGTTTGCGGCAGGCTCTGCCGAGTTGCGCCCTGAAGGCCGGCAACTGCTCCAAAGCCTGGTGCAGCCGCTGCAGGTGTACCTGCGCGAACGCGACGAGATGCTGATGGTGAGTGGCTTTACCGACAACACCACGCTGCTGCAAGGGCGCCACCAGCGTTTTTCCGACAACCTGGAACTGTCGGCCCAGCGTGCGTTGACCGTCACGCGCGCCCTGATCGAAGAGGACATGCCCTCGTCCCAGGTGTTTGCCGCGGCCTTTGGTGCTGAGCAGCCGGTGGCGGACAACGCCGACGAAAAGGGGCGGGCACAGAACCGCCGTGTGGAGATGGCCCCTGTACCCCGCGCTGCGCAAGGCAAGCCCGTCCGCAATGAGTGAGCCAACCCTGGAGTCCCTGCGGGCAGAAGGCGCGCAGCACCACGACCCGGTGCGCTTTCGGTACCTGGAGGTGCTGGCCACACGCCTGCCTGCGCAGACAGAGGCTGTCCAGCAGGTGCTGGCAGGCAGATTGCAAACCGCCATGCGGGACTACGCCGGGCGTGCCCGGCCAGCTGCCCCCCGGCCACTGGCTGGTGCGGTGGTGGCCGGGATGCCATCCCCTCTGGCGCAGCTGAACCGCGATCTGAGTGCCCGCGCCCAGGCCGATGCAGACAGCGTACTGGTGGGTGGTGGCGCCAGCGTGTCGGACATGAAGAGCGTGCGCCGCTTCAGTGAAGTCTGGTCCAAAATTTCTGCAGAACAGCAGGTGGCCCAGGCCTTCACGCGTGGGCCGGAAAACGCAGGGCCGCTGAATGCGCACCGGCTCATGCTGCGCTCCCTGGCCCTGATGCGGACCCTGTCACCCGACTACTTGCGGCATTTTTTGTCGCAGATGGACAGCCTGTTGTGGCTGGAGCAGGCCGCCGCGAAGCCAGCCAGGGCGCCTCTCAAGCCGGGTCGCTCGGGTCGCTCCTCCAAACTCTGAGTGCACAGGCTGCGACCGGGGTACGCGGCGCGCAGTTTTCAGACGCCGTGGTCGTCCGGCTGCACGGGGTGGATCGCCGTTTCCTCCAGCGCCTGGTCCATGAGCACAGTGACTTCAGCCGCAGGCACCATGGGCCGGAAAGCACTCACATGGGACCGCCCGATGTTGCCCAACGGCAACCGTGCCAGCAGGTGGCCCAGGGGCACCAGGGCCAGCCGCATGAGCTGGCCGGTGGCCTCGCGCGCATCCCCCCGAGCCAGGGCATAACGCAGCATCGCAGTGTGTGACCGCCAGTGCAGCGGCAACGATGTCTGCCCCAGCACATGGGCCGCCTCCAGCCAGCGCCAGCGCTGGGCGGGGGGTACTTCGGGCTGGTGCGCAAAGCCGGCCAGCAGGTGGTCGAACGCGGCGCGCCTGTGCAGCGCGGTGGGGTTGGTGCCCCCTGCGGCGTGCTGGGCGGCCAACTGGCGCCAGCGCCTTTGGCGGTGCCGGTAGAACATCTGGGCAAACAGGGCGCTCAACGGTGTCATCAGCCAGGGCAGGTGGCGTGCAACCACCTCGATGTCGTCCGTGTACAGCGTACGACCATCGGGCAGGGGCTGCAGGGTGATGCGGTGGTCCCAGCGGCGCATGAGCACGCCTTCTCCGTTGTCGCGCAGCGTGGGCCAGCCGCCCATTTGTGCAGGCGGCTCGATGGAGATCCGCACGGTCTGGGGGCCCATGGGCAATACGCCGAGTAACCGCATGTGCAGCGCCAGCTCGCCGGGCGCCCAGTGCGTGGGCCATTCCTTGCCCCGCGCTGGCCGGAACCGGATAAGCGGTGCGGTGATATGGCGGAACACGGCGGTGCTTTGCAGCTGGGCAGCCACCCATTCAGGCGGCGCGCTCAAGGGGGTAGACAGGTGCACGCGCATGGATCAGCGCCCCTGAGGTTGCGGTTGGGCAGCGGAGCCGGCCAGCTCGTGCCGCGCCTGGCGAATCACGCTCAAGCCCCCGCTGATGGCCAGGCCCGCCATGACGGCGGCCACCGCCAGATCGGGCCAGGCAGTGCCTGTGCCCAACACCCCCAGGGCCGCACCCATCACCGCCAGATTGCCCAAGGCATCGTTGCGGGTGCACAGCCACACGCCGCGCATGTTGGCGTCGCCCTCCCGGTAGGCATAGAGCAGGGCGGCCACGCCCAGGTTGGCCGCCAGCGCCAGGAGGCCCACGCCACCCATGGTGAAGGGCTCGGGCGGTGTGCCTTGCCACGCACCCCAGGCCACGCGCCCGATCACGAACACGCCAAACGCCAGCATGCTGGCCCCCTTGACCAGGGCAGCGCGCGCGCGCCAGGTGAGGGCCATGGCAAGCACCCAGAGCGACAGGCCGTAGTTGGCGGCATCCCCCAGAAAGTCGATGGCGTCAGCCAGCAGCGATGCCGAGCCCGAGCGGGTGCCCGCCCCCAGCTCCACCACAAACATGGCGGCGTTGACGACCAGCGCGATCCACAGGATGCGGCGGTAGCGCGGGTCGGCGGTGGCAGGGGCGCCATGCTGATGGCCGTTGGCGCCGTGGTCGTGGTGGCAGTGGGCAGACATGAGTTCTTCTCCGGTTCTTTGAAAGCAATGGCATGATTGGAAACCTTAAAGTCACTTGAAGGTCAAGCCATGGATCAAAACGTTGTGCAGTTCCGCATTGGCGAGGCCGCCCTGCAGTCCGGGGTGTCGGCTGCCAATATCCGCTACTACGAGAAGGAGGGGCTGCTGCCTCTCGGAGCGCGGGGCGACAACAGCTACCGTCTGTACAGCGGCGCGGATGTGCACCAGCTGCGTTTTATCCGCCTGTGCCGCGCCATGGACATGTCGCTGCATGAAGTGCGCACCTTGCTGGCACTGGACTGGAGCCGCAAGGAAGACTGCGACGCTGCGCGCGATACGCTGGATGACCATTTGCAGCATGTGCGTGCCCGTCTGGCAGAGCTGCAGACGCTGGAGGCCGACCTGCTGGCGTTGCGCAACCGCTGCGATGGGTCGGATGACCACTGCCACATCATCGAAGCCCTGCATGCGCGCGCGGATGCGCAGCCCGCCATGCCTTCAGCCACCGCTGCGGGAAAGCGGCATGTGTAGCCCGGTGTGCCGTCGGCGCTTGCCGCCACCAGTTTTCGCGAGGATGTGAGGAGCTGTTTCCTCTGCATCCAAGAATGCTATTTAAATAATAGCTGTCTGCGCTTATCTATCAAGCGCTAGAGCGAAAAAACATGCAAAAATGCCATGACGACCCACCGTGAACGCTTGCTGTGAGTGCGCCGCTATGATCCGGCCATGATTTCGCGCTTGCCCGGCCTCTCCCTGCCCGAACGTGTGTGGAACACCGCGCGGCGCTGGGCGGTCGCCTGGTGGCGCATCCTGTACCTCGGAGCTGTGGTGCTGGTGCTGGTGCTGTCGCCGTCCAGCTATGGCAAGGGCACGCGCAGGGCGCTGGCGCGCCATCTTTACCTCGACACCGCCCCGGTGCTGCTCGGCTTTACGGTGCTGGCAGCGCTGCTCAGCCTGGTGCTCACGCGCATCGTGGTGGTCACGGCGCTCAGCTATGGCCTGTCGCGCTATGCGCTGGAGATGGTGATCCGCGTGCTGGTGCTGGAGCTGATCCCGCTCACGGCGGCGCTGTTTGTGGCCATGCGCTGCACCATCCCCAATGGCTCGCAAATCACGCGCCTGCGGCAGACCGGCCGGTTCGACACGCTGCGCGCCCATGGCTCGGACCCTGTGCGCATCGAGCTTCTGCCCCGCGTGATCGCTGGCGTGTTCGCCTGCATCACGCTCGCCGCGCTCAGCTGCGTGGTGGCCCTGGTGCTGGCGTACCTGGGGGTGTATGGTTTCAACCTGGCGGGGCTGCCCAGCTACACCCGCATGTTTGGCCAGGTGTTCACGCCCAGCGTGACGATGGTGTTCGCTCTCAAGACGGTGTTCTTCAGCCTGGCCGTGGCGCTCATCCCTATGGCGGCGGGCCTGTACGACACGGGCGACCGCACACAGCCCGATTCGGAATTGGGCGGCCTGGCCCGCATGTTTGCCGTGCTGCTGATGATCGAGGTGGCCTCGCTCATGGGCAACTATTACTGACCGATGTCTGCTGACACCCGACCACCCCACCTCCTTTCAGCGACCCACCTTTCGGCACCATGAACGACGAGAACCACAACGCCCGCCCAACGCCGCCCCCAGGGCCCGCTCCGACTTCTTCGGCCGCCGATGTGCCGCCCGTGGAAACCTTGCGCCCGGTGGCCTACCTGGAGATCAAGGCGGCGGCGTTGCTGCTGTTCACGGTGGCCCTCATCGTAGGCTCGGGCCTGTACCTGCTGTACGCGCGCGGCGCGTTCGAGCCCACGCAGACCCTGGTGCTGACGGCGGACGATTCCGAAGGCGTGGTGGTGGGCATGGACATGACGTTCTCGGGTTTCCCCATCGGCCGCGTGCGCCGCATTGAACTGGCCGAAACCGGCAACGCCCGCATCATCGTGGACGTGCCCCGCAAGGATGCGCACTGGCTGCGCGAATCCAGCGTGTTCACCCTGGTGCGGGGCATCGTGGGGGGCACCAACATCCGCGCTTACACCGGCATGCTGAACGACAAGCTCCTGCCCGATGGTTCCGTGCGCCCGGTGCTGCGCGGCGACGCCACCGCCGAAATCCCGCAGCTCATGGCCTCGGCGCGCGAACTGCTGTCCAACCTCAATGCGCTTACGGCGCAGGACGCTGCCCTGGGCGGCAGTCTGGCCAACGTGCGGGCGCTGACCGACCGCATCAACGGACCGGGGGGTGTGCTGGGCGTGCTGATGGGCAACGAAGCCGATGCGAAGAAGATCGTGGCCACGCTCGAACGCACCAACTCCTTGCTTGCGCGCCTGGACGGCATGGCCGCACGCGCCGACAAGCAGGTGTTTGGCAGTGAGGGCAGCAAGGATGCGCTGGTGCCCGAGGTGCGTGCCACGGTGGCCCAGCTCAATGGCCTGCTGGCCGACACCCGCACCAGCCTCAAGAAGGTGGATGCGGTGCTGGTGGAGGCCCAGGCCATTGGCGCCAATGCCCGCGAAGCCTCCACCGACCTGGGGGCCCTGCGCGCCGAGGTGGAAAGCAATCTGCGCAAGGTGGAAAGCCTGGTCAACGAAATCAACCGCAAATGGCCTTTCGCGCGGGATACGGAACTCAAGCTGCCATGAAGCCATTTGCCGCACTGTCCTTCAAGCCCCAGCGCCCTGCCATGTCCCTGCGGATGCCCTTCTTCGGCGCCATGGTGGTCGCGGCGGTGCTGCTGGCCGCATGCTCCAGCAAACCCCCCGTGCCCGACTGGCAGATGAACGCCCAGGGCTCTGCGCAAAAGGCCATCGATGCTTATCTGTCGGGCAATGCACGCGTGGACAAGCTCGAATGGGACCGTGCCCGTACTGAAGTGGCCCGCACGGGCCGCCCGGACCTGCTGGCCCGGCTGGAACTGATGCGCTGCGCCGCGCAGACCGCCAGTCTGGTGCCCGGCCCCTGCGAAGGCTTTGAAAGGCTGCGTGCCGACGCCGCCGCGCCCGAGCTCGCCTATGCTGACTATCTGGCGGGCCGGGTGCAGCCCCAGGATCTGGGTTTGCTGCCCGAAGCCCAGCGCAAAGTGGCCGCATCAGGCGATGCGTCGGCCCTGTCTGCCTTGGAGGACCCGCTCTCGCGGCTGGTGGCCGCAGGGGTGTTGTTTCAGTCCGGGCGCTCCAGCCCGGCGGTGATCACGATCGCTGCCGACACCGCTTCTGCCCAGGGATGGCGCAGGCCGCTGATGGCGTGGCTCAATTTGCAGGCGCAACGCGTCGAAGCTGCGGGCGACCAGCAGGCTGCAGCCGCGCTGCGTCGGCGCATGGCCATCGTGGAGCAAGGTGCACCGCTGCGCTGAGGTGTGCCTGGCTAGCGCAGGCGAGCCTGCAACTGGGTCTCGATGTGCTCCCTCTCCAGCGCAAACTGCTGGGCGTCGATTTCATTGGCCTCGTACTTGCGTGCGGTGGACAGCAGCAGCACGGTGTTTTCCAGCCGTGTGTCTTGCTGCAAGGAAGGGGGCAGGGCGGTGAGGCGATCGAAACTTTGCTTGTAGAGTTCGCTCCAGCTCAGCGCACCCGCTTGGGCCTGGGCACGCGCGCTGTCGTGCCAACGCGCGAATTCTTCGAGGGAGCCGTCCCTGGGGCTGGTGCAGCCCGTCAGCGCTGCCAGAAGCGCCGTGGTCGCCAAAGGCCACGCCATGAAGTGAGAAGAAAACTGGCCTGCAGAGATTCGAAAACGTGTGGTCACGATCGTCCTCCATTCTTGAATGCCACCGAAAATCCCGGTGCGCAGCGCCAGATGGTACTCCGATGCTATGTTTTTTACTACCAAGGCGGCAAGAGTGCCGCCGCGATCTGACCGAGGTAAGTCCAGATCATTCCAAAAAGCTGGAGGGGAGGATCTGGTCCAACCCACTGGGCAAGAGCGACATCGAATCCACCGACTGTACGGTCACATCGGGCATCAACAACGATGCCGCAGCCAGTACCGCCAGCACAACCGTGCCGGCAAACGCAGCCAGTGCGCGGGTTCCGGGTGTCAAAGGATGGCGCTTCATGATGGATCCTGTGTCAGAAAGGGGTGGGAGTCCCAATGAGCTCCCAAGCCAGCCTCAATGGCTGCTGGAAAGGATTTCAGCAAAGCATGCGCCTAGCGTCTGTCAGACAAGTGCGATATCGAGGGTTGTTTTCGGGATGTTGCTTTTGGTTGCATGTGTGCTGCCGCGTGCTGTGCAGTTGGCGGCGCATGGGGTTGCTTGGGATAGACCACAGGCAACGCCCCAAGCAAACCTAATGCGGACCACGCCTTCTCTCCGTCATCGCAGCGAAAGCGGGGGATCGAAGCACCTGAAGAGGCAAGACCTCGATTCCTTTGTATTTCTGAACGCTTGCTGCGAGCTGTTTCCCCGGGGCTAGGAATCCAGCGTTGTTCTGGTTGTGTCGCGCTGCATGTGGCAAACGTCCAGGGAAGGGAGCCAGTCGGGAATGAGTGGCCCCTGCGGAGGCTGGACGGCTGCGAACCTGAATTGGTGACGTGGATACGTGGTTGCCAGCGCTGCCCGTCCTTGCGGCGAAATAGCGAAAACCTCTGCTTTTTGCGCAGGGGCGTCAACATTGGGAAGTCGGGCTTCCACGAGCTGGGCAGCCGCCAGTACGCGAAGCTTGTCAACGTCGCAGGGCTTCTCGATCATCATGGGCAGCTTGCTCTGTGCAAGGACGAACAGTAGCTCCATGGGCATGGGGGCACTCCTTCGGGATGGAGGCACTTATTTTGAACAGGGCACTTTGGTGTGACAACCAATCACACGTTTTGCAACAAATTCACTGACTTTGTAGCAAAGCCTGAGTCCTTCGTCGCTGGGGGGTGTGAGTCCATCCAGTCGCCATGGGCGGCTGCCTGACCTTGGTTCATCGAATGTTCATGTTCCGCTCACGTTCGGCTCATCAAGAAGTCAGAACCCATCCATGTTGCTTTGGTGAACTCTAGTTCTCGCAGGCAGCCGCTCCGGCAACTGCGAGATCAAACCACTTCAACCAAAGAAAATCATGAAAAAAACCACCTGCATCGCCGTCGCCAGCCTCCTGATCGGCGCAGCTGCACTGCCCGCTTTGGCCAAGGGCCCGGTCGTCAACCACGCCATCTCCGAAAGCGAAGTGCTGGCGGCTCAGCAAGCCTGGTGCAAGGCGCTGATTGATATCAGCAACGCCAACACCTCCGGCGGCCAAGCGGCTGCCAAGGCGCTCGCTGAAAAGGTGATCGACAGCGCCTACGGCTACCAGATGGGGGCGGTGCTTTTCAAGCCGACACTTACCGAGGTGCCTCAGACCTTTCGCGTCACTCGCGAGGGCGCGCTTTCGTACTTCGTGGGGGGCAATCCGGCGTTCCCCAAGGACACCGGCTTTGCACTGAAGGGCTGGACAAAGTGCGAGATCGCCAATAGTGCCGTGTTCATCGCTGGTGACTCGGCCAACACCATGGGCAATGTGATGTTCACGGGCAAGGACGGCAAGGTGACCACGGTGGACAAGACCTGGGCGTTCGTCAAGGATGACGCGGGCAAGCTGCGCATCGTGGTGCACCATTCGTCCTTGCCATTCACCGGCAACTGACCGGCCCTGGTGTGGGGCAGCAGCCTCGTACGCAAAGGCCGCAGGCGCACTGCAAGTGCGCCTGTCCGGCTTCATAATCCGGGGCTTCCTCCCTTGCCCGCCATGTACCGCGCACGACTCTCTCTGGCCTTTGCCGCCCTGGTGGCCCTGGTCTGCATCCAGGCCGCCTTTGTGTACTGGGGCGCCAACCGCGTCAACGACTACGCCCAGCACAGCCGGCTGGCCAGCGACATCCAGGCCGAGCTGCTGGACCTGTCGGCCAACAAGCAGCGGCTGCGCGTGTGGGCCATGCAGCGTCTGATGAACACCGATGCCCAGCCCGAGCAGCGCGAACGCCTGGTGGCCAGCATGTACACCAGCGCTGCCAACCTCGACGATCTGGTGCGGCGCGACCTGGCGCTGTGGACCGAGCTCGTGCGCCGCGAAGGCGTGAGCATGCCCGCCGAGGTGCCCCAGCTGGTGGGGGTGACGGAGCTGCTGCGCGACAACATTCAGGCCGTGGAGGCACGGCTGGCGCAACTGGTGCCGCTGGAGCGGGGCGCTGACTTTCCGGCCCTGTGGAGCGAGCTCACCCAGGTGTTCGACATGGCGCGCGGGCGCGACCTGCGCGAGCTGATCAACGGCGCGATTGCGCACCAGCGCGCGGCCGTGCCGGTGGCGCGCGCCGCCACCGAGCGCGGGCTCGACGTGCTGCGTGCGCAGGCCATCGGCATGGCCCTCGTCACGCTGGCCGTGGCCGTGGTGCTGGCGCTGCACCTCAAGCGGCGCCTGCAGCGCCCGCTGGACCGGCTGCTCGAAGGCACACAGGCCCTGCAGGCTGGGGCACTGGACCACCGCGTGGCCACCGGCTCCAACGACGAATTCGACCGCGTGGCCCAGCACTTCAACGCCATGGCGGCCGAGCTGCAGCAGCACCGTGCGCGCGCCGATGCCGCGCGCCGCGGGCTGGAAGACGCCGTGCAGGCCCGCACCCAGGAGCTGAGCGCTGCGCACGACACCCTGCAGCGCCTGGACCAGCGCCGCCGCCAGCTGTTTGCCGACCTGGGCCACGAACTGCGCACCCCCGCCACCTCCATCCGCGGCGAAGCTGAGATCGCGCTGCGCGGTGGCGACAAGCCGGCCGACGAATACCGCCAGACCCTGGCGCGCATCGTGGGCGGGGTGGACCAGCTCACCCGCGTCATCCACGACCTGCTGCTCATCGCCAAAGCCGAGGCCGACCAGCTGGTGATGCACCCGGCCCCGGTGGACCTGCGCGCCCTGCTGGGCGATGCCGCAGAGCAGGCCGCCGCCTTGGGCGCACCGCAGGGTGTGCAGGTGCAATTGCTGCTGGACGGCATCGAAAGGGATGGCGATGCCAGCGGCGCACTGCCCACCGGACAGGTCACTGTGCTGGCCGACGCCGACCGCCTGCGCCAGGCGCTGGTGATCGTGCTGGACAACGCGGTGCGCTATTCAGCGCGCGGCACCACCGTGCGCATCGGCCTGCAGGGCGTGGCGGGGGCGAATGGTGTGGGTGAGGTCGCGGTCGTGGTGCGCGATGAAGGCATCGGCATCGACGCGGACGAACTGCCCCGCGTGTTCGAGCGCTTCGTGCGCGGGCGCCGGGCGCGCGCCCACCGGGCCGACGGCACGGGCATCGGTCTGTCCATCGCCCAGGGCATCGTGCAGGTGCACCAGGGCCGTATCACCATCGCCAGCGTGCCGCAGCAGGGCACGGTGGTGCGCATCGAACTGCCGCTGGTGATGGCACCCCCGCAGCAGATTGGCGCACAGCAGGGAGCACTGGTATGAACAAGCACATCCTGGTGGTGGAAGACGATGCGCGCGTGGCCGACTTCCTGGTGCGCGGCCTCAAGGCCGAGGGCTACCGCGTGGAGCTGGCCCGCACGGGGCCCGAAGGCCTGGCCCTGGCGCGCAGCGCCGAGCCCGGCGTGTTGCTGCTTCTGGACCTGATGCTGCCGGGCCTGAGCGGCCTGGAGCTGTGCCAGACCCTGCGCGCCGAAGGCCGCCACATGCCCATGCTGATGCTCAGCGCGCTGAGCAATACCGAAGACAAGGTCAACGGCCTGCGCCTGGGCGCAGACGACTACCTCACCAAGCCCTTTGCCTTCGAGGAACTGCTGGCCCGCATCGAGGCCCTGCTACGACGGGGCCGCGAGCAGCGCCCGCGCTCCAGCACCCTGCAGGTGGCCGACCTGGTGTTGGACCTGGAACGCATGCAGGCCAGCCGGGCGGGCCAGTCCATCGCGCTCACCGCGCGCGAGCTCGCCTTTCTGGAGCTGCTGATGAGCTCACCGGGCCGCGTGTACAGCCGCGAACGGATCCTCTCCAACGTCTGGGGCACCAACGAGGACCCGCTGACCAACGTGGTCGATGTGTACGTGCGCCGCCTGCGCAGCAAGATCGACGAAGGCCATGCCCTCGCGCTGATCAAGACCGTGCGGGGGTTTGGGTACCGGCTGGATGCGATGGCAGATTGAGCCAGGGCAAGGCGAGTTTTGGGTGACAGCGCTGAAGTGCGCGCACCAGCGTCGCGCTGCATTGACGGAGGCTGCCTCCGCAGCGCCCAAGTGGTCCAGGCCGGGCACAGCCTGCAAGGACTTGTTGCGAGCGCGCACGGGATCAGGTGATGCTCATCGCCAGCGGCGTGGTCTGGAACGCAATCTGCCGCCACGCTCCGCCGTCCGCCTGCGTCCACACCTGCAGCACGCGCGAGTCGATGCGCACGGTGCCGGTGCCGTCCTTGCGCACGGCCACCAGCAGCTGGCGGCCGGTCATGACGGCGCTGGTGCCGAGCACCTGCACCTTCAAGTCGGACCGGTCGATCTGCTGGTAGTCGACGTGCGTGCCGCCGGAGAGGAAGTAGCTGTCGTAGTCGTCGGTCTGCCCCTTGGCATGCACATGGGTCAGGCCAGGGTGCAGGATCTCGCGCAGCCGTGCAAAGTCGGCGCGCTTCATGGCGTCGCAGCGCTGGGCCTCCAGGTCCAGCAGCAGGGCTTCGGCGCCGGAGGGGGAATCGGTGGGGGATGTCATGGGAACCTGTTCTGTTGAAAGCCCGGAGGGCGGATTGGGGGCGGTTCAGCGGGACGCTGCGGCGTTGTCACGAGACGGTAGCGGCTTGCACTGCGAGGTGCTCGCAGGCGCGCTGCAGCAATTCGGTGGTGGGTGCCGTGCCTTGCGCCACGCCGTAGACGATGTGATCGGGCCGCACCAGGGCTGCACTGCATCCGTGTTGGCCGAACCAGCGCGCAAGGATGCCGTCGGCCTCATGCAATGCCTGCATGCCGGCCACCGCGCGAGTGGTGGTGTCGATGCATGCCACCTGCGCCTGCAGCCGCTGCAGCGCGTCGGTCCATTGCGCCAACTGTTCTGCCGAGGGCGCATCGCGCAGGACCAGTACGAAACCGTGGCCCAGCAGGTCGTCCATCATTTGCTCATGGCCCGCCGTGCCGATCTGGCAGACCGGCTGCGGGAACGGCGTTCCCATCGGTGCTTCATCGTGGTCGATGAGGCCGTGGTGCACGCCGGGCAGCAGGCTCTGGCGCAACTGCATGCGCACCTGGTGGCCTTGCTGGGCGCGCAGGTGCTCGTCGCGCTCGCAGGCACGGGTGGGGTCGCGCTCGCAGATGATCTGCCCCAGGCGCTTGACGGTGGCGGTGACCGCCTCCACCTGCGGCCCGCGCTCGGTGCCGTAGCTGTCCAGCAGCTCCTCACCCGCATGGCCCTTGAGCACCCAGTCGAGCTTCCACGCCAGGTTGGCGGCATCGCGCAGACCCTGGCACATGCCCTGGGCCAGAAAGGGCGGCATCTGGTGGGCGCTGTCGCCCGCCAGCAGCACCGGGCCCTGGCGCCACTGCTCCAGCACCACGGCGTGGAAGCGGTAGGTGGCGGCGCGCCAGATGGTGGCCTCCCCGGGGGCAATCCATGGCTCCAGCAGTTGCCAGATGGCGTCGGGCGGCATCTCGCGCTGCTCGGCCTCGTGCGGCAGCAGCAAAAACTCCCAGCGCCGGTGCGTGCCCGGACCGACGACGTAGGTGCAGGGCCGTGCCGGGTTGCAATACTGGATGTTGGTGTCGGGCAGCCGGGCCAGCACGGATTCGTTCACATGCATGTCCACCACGATCCAGGGCTCGTCGAAATCCAGGCTCTTGAGGCGCAGGCCCAGGCGCTTGCGGGCAGGGCTGGTGCCGCCGTCGCAGGCAACCACATAGCGCGCATGCACTTCGCGCGGGCTGCCGCCGGCTGCCTGCACAGTGAGCGCCGCGCCGCCATGCGCCTGCTGGACATCGGTGACCTCGTGGCCCAGATGCACCTGCACGTTGGGCAGCGCGCCCACGGCCGCACGCAAGGCGGTCTCCAGCGCCGGCTGGTTGAAGGTATACGACGGTGCCCAGGCCAGCGGGTAGGGCGCAGGTCCCATGTCGAAATGCTGGATGGGCTGGCCGTCTGCGCCCTGGTAGATGGTGGGGCGGTAGGGCGTGATGTGCGCCGCCAGCGCGCCGGCAATGCCGATCTGCTGGAAGGTGCGCATGGCCTCATGGTCCAGCGCAAAGGCGCGGGGCAGGGGGTAGATCTGCTCGGACTTGTCAAAGACTGCCACGCGGCACCCGCGCTGCCCCAGCAGGGCGGCCAGGGATGCGCCCACGGGCCCGAAGCCGACGATGGCGACGTCTACAGAAGAGGGGGTTTGGCTGGTCATAGTATTTTTAATGCAATAAATGTGAATTGTGCATAAAAAAATAAAATGTGCATTAGGGGTTGATCCCGATGCCGGCGTCCGCGCTTCGATCAAAAAATGCACAAAGTTAGATTTGTGCATTTAAAAGGAGACGACATGTCGATGATGAAAGCGGCCCGCCTGCACCAGGTCGGCGCCCCCATGGAGATCGAGCAATTGCCTATCCCCCAGCCAGCGGCCAATGACGTGCAGGTGCGCGTCAGGGCCTGCGGCATCGTGCCCAACCTGGGCAACATATTGGCCAACTGGACCACCTGGTTTCCCGAGCTGCCGCTGCCCCCGCTGCCTGCCGTCTTCGGGCTCGACCCCGCGGGCGAAGTGACGGCGGTAGGCTCCCACGTGCATGCCTGGCAGCCGGGCGACCGCGTGTACGTGAACCCCAGTCTGTACTGCGGCGGCTGCCGCGCCTGCCGCAATGGCGACCTGATCAACTGCACGCACTATGCGTTCAGCGGCTACTTCGGCTTCTCGCAGAACTCGCTCAAGCTCTATGAGAACTACCCCAACGGCGGGCTGGCCGAGTACATGATCGCCCCGCAGTACGCGCTGGTGAAGCTGCCCGACAACGTGGGCTTCAACGAGGCGGCGCGCTTCGGCTACCTGGGCACCATGTACTCGGCCATGCGCAAGGCAGGCGTGGGGCCGGGCAAGAGCGTGCTCATCAACGGCATCAGCGGCACACTGGGCATCGGCGGCGCACTGTTCGGGCTGGCCATGGGCGCCACCCGCATCCTGGGCACGGGCCGCAACCAGGAGTTGCTGGACCGCGTCAAGGCGCTCGCGCCCGGCCGCATCGAGGTGTTCTCGAATGCCGATGGCGGTGCCATCGATACCTGGGTGAAGTCGCGCACCGAGGGCCTGGGGGTCGATGCCTTCTTCGACGCGCTGGGCCCCGGCGCCTCGCACGAGACGCTGCAGCAGGGTGTGCGCGCCCTCAAGCGCGGCGGGCGGGCCTACAACATTGGCGCTATTGCCGGCATGGTGGGCATGGACCTGCATACCATGATGGACGAGCAGCAATCCATCGAAGGCTCGGCCTGGTTCACCGCCGGCGAGGGCCAGGACATTGCGGACATGGCCGAGGCGGGAACGCTCGACCTGTCGGTCTTCGAGCATGTGTGCTATCCGCTGGACCGCATCAACGAGGCGATCTCGGGCATTGCGGGGCGCAACGGCGGGTTCAGTAATTTCGTCATAAATCCTTGACGACCCCCTGAGTCGCTTCGCGCCTTCCCCCTGGAAGGGGGACGCCGCCCCTGCGGCGGGGCGGCCCTTGCACGGCGGCACTGGCTGGGGCCGTGCGCTTTCAGGGGCCTGCGCATGGAGCTTTGGTATCGGATAACTGGAGGTAACTGCTATGCAAATCAGACGAATCGTCGCGGGGGTCGGTGCCAACGGCCGCTCGCAGGTGTTCACGGACGCCGTAGCGCCGCGTGCCGTGGAGTTCGAGAGCGCACAGGGCTTTGCCGCTGCCCTGCTGTGGGCCACCTCGGCTGGCGAGGTGCTGGGCCAGGGGGCGGTGGCCGACCGCACGGGGCAGACCGGGTTCGTGCCCGCAGCGGGCGAGACGCTGCTGATGTTCGTCACCTTCCCGCCGGACGCGGTGATGATGCGCGCGGATTTCGACGGTGCGGCCTTTGGTGCGGAGTTTGCGCAGAAGGTGCCGGGCCTGGCCGAGCGATTCGAGCAGGATCACCCGGGCATGCACACCACCGAGAGCATCGACTACGACGTGGTGCTGGAGGGCGAGATCACGCTGGAGCTGGACGACGGCGCCCAGGTGCTGCTGCGCCGGCACGACGTGGCGGTGCAGCACGGCAACCGGCACGCCTGGCGCAACCACACCGACCAGCCTGCCACCATGCTCTTCGTGCTGATGGGGGCGCGGCGGCCAGGTTGAAGGCCATGACGGGGCTTGCAGGGGCGGCAGGCCCCTGCGTGCATCACGCCTGCTGGCGCGCGGCCTGGAGCCAGCGGATCTCGCCGAGCAGGTCCACCAGGCCGGCCTGGATAAAGCCCAGGGTCGGCTCGTCCACCAGGCGGCCGTCCTGGATGCGGCTGGCCACGCCTGCGATGGCGATGTGCTGGCGCACCAGCGGCCGGGCCAGCGTGGCGGCCAGGGCATCGCGGATCTGGGCCTGCGCGCGCACGCCGCCGGCCGTGCCGGGCGATGCGGTCATGACCAGCACCGGCTTGCCCTTGAGCGGCGAGGCGAAGCCCGGGCGCGATGCCCAGTCGATGGCGTTCTTGAGCACGCCGGGGATGCCGTAGTTGTACTCGGGCGAGCAGATCACCAGGCCGTCCGCAGCCGCGATGGCAGCCTTGAGCTGCGCGACTGCGGCCGGCGGGCTGTCGCCATCGAGGTCGGCGTTGTACATGGGCACGTCGTCCAGCGGGAACAACTCCAGCGTGGCCGTGGGTGGCAGCAGCGGTGTGAGGCTGCGCAGCACGGCCGTGCAGTGCGATGCGCGGCGGATGCTGCCCGATATGGCAACGAGGCGGGTGGGGGCGGCGTTCGGGTTGGCGGTCACTGGGGTTTGCTCCTTCTTTCAATTGTTTGAGTTTATGCATAAAATTCAAAACATGTACAAAAAAGAAACGCCCACGCGCACACCGCCCCTGGTTGACCAGGCGTTTGCACAACTGCGCCACGATGTGCTCAGCGGTACCTATGGTGCCGGTGCCAAGCTCAAGCTCGACGAGCTGCAGACGGCGTATGGCTTTTCCAGCAGCCCGCTGCGCGAGGCCCTGAGCCGCCTAGCCCAGGAGGGCCTGATCCGGGCCGACGAGCGGCGCGGCTTTCGGGTGGCCGCCATTTCGGAGGAAGACCTGGCCGACATCACCCGCATGCGCGTGATGCTGGACGTGCAGGCGCTGCGCGAATCCATCGCCCATGGCGACGATGCATGGGAGGCCTCTGTGGTGGGGGCCTACCACCGGCTTGAAAAAGTGGAAGGCCGCCTGGGCGATGGGCCGGTCATTCTGGACAACGATTGGACCGAACTGCACACCGCCTTCCATACGGCGCTGATCTCCGCCAGCCCATCGGAGCGCCTGCGCACCTGGAGCGCCAGCCTGTTCGACCAGGCCGAGCGTTACCGCCGCTACTCGGCCCGCTTTCGCAAGACCTCGCGGCGCAAGTCGAACGAGCACCGCAAGCTCATGGACGCCACGCTGCGCCGCGATGCGGACACCGCCTGCGCGCTGCTTGAAGAGCACATCCTGAGCACCCAGCGCAATGTGATGGCGGTGCTGGCGCAGGTCGAGCAGCAGGACGGCTGATCCTGCGGCCGCCACCAGGGCTGAAGGGCTCCTGGCTGTCCCGGCATCCAACTGACCGGTAGCGGGCTGCACGCACCGCCCTCATGCCCTGGCGGCCATAGCGGCCCCGCGCATCCCTTTCAGCCTTTCTCTTCGCGCACCCCCAGCGCATCTGCACCCACGCAGCCCAGGCGGCACGCCGCTGCGGGCTTGCCCCTGCCTGCCTGGCGCACGGTTCGGGTGCCGGCTACCCGCAACTTTCCCCCTTGTTGATTACCTGAGGCGCCGCTGCTGGCAGGCTTTTTCGCGCCCCTTCAGTTTTGTGCTTGGTATAAACCACTATGCATTTAGAATGTTTTATGCATAAAAATAACTTCATGCACCAAGTCGTGTGACCAGAAAAATTCACTTCGGGTCGCCGTTCTTTTCACCTCTCCCATCCCTTTGAAGGAAACCCATGAAACTGATGTCCTACTCGATCGCCGGCCGTGAAACCTGGGGCGTTGTCGTCGCCGATGGCGTGGCCGAACTCGCTGTGCGCACGGGCCATGCCACGCTGGCCGACTTCATCGCCAGCCCCGACTTCGCGCGCCGCGATGCGCTGGTGGCCGGGCTGGGTGCCGATGCGAAGCTGGCCGACGTGGTGTACCTGCCCGTGATCCCCCGCCCCGAGAAGATCGTCTGCGCGGTGCGCAACTACATGGACCACCACCAGGAGGTGCTGGCCGCCGGCATGCAGCGCGAGCTGTCGGAGCAGCCGCCGATCTTCTTGCGCGTATGGCGCTCGCAGACACCGCACCAGGGCCCCATCGTGCGCCCGCACGTGTCGGAGTCGCTGGATTGGGAGGGCGAGCTGGCCGTCATCATCGGCAAGGAGGGGCGCGACATCAGCGAGGTCGATGCCTGGGCGCACATCGCGGGCTACAGCTGCTACAACGATGCCAGCGTGCGCGAATGGCAGTTCCACGCCAAGCAGATCGCATCGGGCAAGAACTTCGAGTCCACCGGCGCCTTCGGCCCCTGGATGGTGACGGCCGACGAGATCGCCCCTGGCCGCGAGCTCAAGCTGGAGACGCGGCTGAACGGTGCCGTGGTGCAGTCCAGCCACACGGGCCACATGATCTTCTCGATCCCGCGCCTGATCGCCTACGCCTCCACCATCTTTACGCTGGTGCCCGGCGACGTGATCATCACCGGCACGCCGGCCGGTGTGGGCTGGAGCAAGAAGCCTCCGCAGTTCATGAAACCTGGCGACGTGGTGGAGGTGGAGATCGAAGCCATCGGCTTGCTGCGCAACCCGGTGGTCGCGCAGGCCTGAGCGTTGCCACTCCCCAGATCCCATCCATCCACCACCAACGGGTAGAGCACCAGGCCCCAAGACGGCCGCCGCCCATGGAGACAAGCATCATGAACAGAAGACACCTGCTGGCTGCCTGCAGCGCGGCTGCCGTTGCCTGGCCGGCATTGCCGGCCCTGGCCCAGGCCTACCCGGAGCGGGCCATCAAGCTCTACCAGGGCTTTGCGCCCGGCGGCAATGCCGACGCCATCGCCCGTGCGGTGGGCATGGAGATGGCCCGTGCTCTGGGCCAGCCCGTGGTGGTGGAGGCGCAGTCCGGCGCGGGCGGCACCATTGCCGCCACCACCGTGGCGCGCGCCAAGCCCGACGGCTACACCCTGCTGCTGGCCACCGGTGGCCACGCAGTGGCGGGGGCGCTGTACAACACGCTGCCCTACAAGTCGGTGGCCGATTTCGAGATGGTCTCCACCGTCACCTACTTCCCCTTTCTGGTGGTGGTCAACACCAACTCCAGGGTGCAGGGGCTGCGCGAGGTGATCGCCAGCGCGCAGGCCGCGCCCGGCACGGTAGCCTATGGTACGGCGGGGGTGGGCTCCACCCACCACCTGGCTGGCGAGCTGCTGGCCAAGCTGGCGCGGGTGAACCTGCTGCACGTGCCCTACCGGGGCGATGCCGCCTCGCTCACCGCCTTGCTGGCGGGGGACGTGCCCTTCATCATCGCGCCGCCCACGGCGGTGATGGCCAACATCCAGGCCGGCAAGCTGCGCGCCATTGCCACCACCGGCCCGCAGCGCTGGCCGGGCCTGCCCAACGTGCCCACCGTGGCCGAGCAGGGCGTGGCCGGCTACGACGTGCGCTCGTGGGCCGGCCTGATGGCACCGGCCGGCACGCCCCGGGCCGTGGTGGAGCGCCTGAACGCCGAGGCCCTGCGCGCGCTGCAGGCGCCCGCCGTGCGACAGCGGCTGGAGGACATGGGCGGCGAGGCGCGCGGCAGCACGCCCGAAGAGATGAAGGCCATGGTCAGCCACGAGCTCGAAAAATGGCAGCAGGTGGTGGCCGATGCCAAGATACCGAAACAATGAACGACTGAAAAAATTCACTGAAAGACTTTTCGCATGACTCTGATCGCCCTCCGCAAACGCAGCCTCAGCATTGAGACCATCTACCACGAAGGCGGCCCGCCAGCGCAGCAGCCGCTGCGCGTGGCTGCGGCCTGCGCGGTGATCCACAACCCCTATGCCGGCCGCTACGAGCCGGACCTACTGCCCTTCATGGCCGAGCTGCGCAGCCTGGGCACCCTGCTGGCGCAGGAGCTGGTGGACACCCTGGGCAAGGAAAACGTGCAGGCCTACAGCAAGGCGGCCATCGTCGGGGTCAACGGCGAGCTGGAGCACGGCGCGGTCTGGCACGAGGCCGGTGGCTGGGCCATGCGACAGGTGCTGGGCGAGCCCAAGGCCATCGTGCCGGCGGCCAAGGCCGTGGCGGCCACGGGCTACCGGTTGATGGTGCCGCTGCACTACATCCATGCGGCCTATGTGCGCAGCCACTTCAACAGCACCGAGGTGGGTATACAGGACGCACCGCGCCCCAACGAGATTTTGTTCGCGCTGGTGATGGCCGATGGCGGGCGCGTCCACTCGCGCCTGGGCGGGCTCACGCGCGAGCAGGTCAGCGTGCACGACGGGCAGCGCTGAGCATGGCGGCACACACAACCATAACGATGAAGGCCGTGCAGCTGCAGGTCACCGGCGGCCCCGAAGTGCTGTCGCTCGTGGACCTGCCCGAGCCCCAGCCGGGCCCGGGCGAAGTGCGCGTGCGCGCCCACGCCATCGGTGCGGGCGGGCCGGACGTGCTGATCCGCAACGGCACCTACAAATGGATGCCCCCGCTGCCCGCCGTGCCCGGCAATGAGCTGGCCGGCGTGGTGGATGCCGTGGGCCCTGGCGTGTACCGCCTGGCCGTGGGCGAGCGCGTGCTGGTCAGCGCCCGCGAGCTGCCCCAGCGCGGTGGCTGCTACGTGCAGGCCATCTGCGTGGACCAGGCCGTGCCCTTCGTGCTGCCGGCCAGCATTGCCTTCGACGATGCGGTGAGCCTGGGCAACTTCCAGCTCGCGCTGGCGCTGCTGGCGAGCAACGGCAACCTGCCTGCGCAGGCCATCCTGGTGCCCGGCGCGGCCGGCGGCGTGGCCACGGCGCTGGCGCAGGTGGCGCGCTCGCGCGGGCTGCGCGTGATCGGCACGGCATCCAGCGCGGAAAAGCGCGCTTTTGCGCTGGAGAACGGGGTCACCGACCTCGTCGATGGCGATGTGCAGGCCCTGCCGCAGCACGTGATGCAGCTCACCGGCGGGCGCGGCGTGGACCTGGCCTTCGACCACGTGGGCGCGGGACTCTTCATCGCTTGCCTGCGCTCGCTGGCGCCCTCGGGCATGGCGGTGTCGTACAACATCCTTGCCGGCCCGCCCTCCAACGACGTGTTCGACGAGCTGCGCAAGCTGCTTGCCAAGAGCCTGGCCATCCGCACCTTCTCCATCCACGCGGTGGATGCCGACATCGCACAGCGCCGCGGCCTGATGGAGCAGGCCATTGCGCTGATGGCCAGCGGCCAGGTGCGCGCACCGCGCGCCATGCGCCTGCCGCTGGCGCAGGCCCGCCAGGCGCACGAGCTGCTGGACAGCGGTGGCACGCTGGGCAAGCTCGTCCTCGTTCCTTGAATTGTGTGGAGCCTGTCACCATGAACACCCCCTACACCGCCAACCTCTCTCACTGCGGCATCTTCTGCCGTGACCTGGAGGTCATGAAACGCTTCTACACCGGCGTGTTCGACATGCAGGAGACCGACCGGGGCGAGGGCGTCACCTTCCGCTTCGAGATCGTGTTCCTGAGCGGCCGCAACGACCAGCACCACCAGTTGGTGCTGGCCGGCGGGCGCGGCGCCGATGCGCCCAGCACGGTGATGCAGCTGTCCTTCAAGGTCCAGACCCTGGACCACCTGCGCGAGGCGCGCCGCAGGGCTCTGGCGCTGGGCGCCACCAAGATGCGGGGGCTCAACCACGGCAACGCCATCTCCATCTACTGCATGGACCCCGAAGACAACACGGTGGAGGTGTACCTGGACACCCCCTGGTACGTGAGCCAGCCCCACGGCGACCCGCTGGACCTGGACCAGGACGACGAGGCCATCTGGGCCCAGACCGAGCGGGTGGTGCGCACCGACCCGAGCTTCATGCCGGTGTCGCAATGGGCAGCACGCTTCGCATTGCGTAACGAGGCGTTGAAGAAATCGAAGCTTTAGTCGAGGGCGATTGGGAGCATCCTTCGCCTCTGATCGCGGATCCAAGGACGCGCAGGGGTTGCGAGGCTTTTCAGCTGCTTGCAGAGGCATGGACGCAGCAACAAAAAAGGCTCCCAACGGGAGCCCAGTTTGCTTGGCTTCAGTGCGGGATAAAAACACTCCCCATGGCAGCAGCACCCGCGAAGTGCCGCCACCATGGGAAGGCCCGCAACTGCGTCAATTACATGGCGCCGATTTCGCCAGAAGAGATCTGGCCCGTGCGCAGGGCTTCAGCAGCCTGGGCACGCACCGCAGCGCGGTCGGCGGTGGACTTGTAGGTCACCACACGCGAACCAGCAGGCTCGATGGAGCGGGTCTGTGTCACGGTAGCGGCTTCAGCAGCCACTTCAGCGCGGGTGCGGTTCGTGTCGAACTTGGTGGCGAACTGCGAAGCATCGGCTTCGTCAGCCTGGGCACCGAAAGAAGCGAAAGCGGCCACAGCGGCGATGGAGAGGAAACGTGCGGTGTTGTTCATGATGAAAATCCTTGAAGTTAAAAAAGCGTCTCAAAAAAACCGGAACAAAGAGCGAGAGAGGAAAGCTGCTTCAAACCGGGTTCGGTGAGTCGCCTTGCGGGTTCGGCTCATCGATGGGTTGAACTGTACGCCGCTGTTGTCCAGAGAAAAACCATCGGGTTGCGAACTGACCGTTTCAGTATTACGAACAATGCAGTGGGCCTTTCGGCCCGTGAAGGGCTCTATTTCTGCAATGCTCCGTGGGGTCTGCAATACGCTACGCTGCCGAGCTTCCGCTGCTTCCCACGAGCCTAGATAGGTGGATAAAGGTCTTGCGCAACTCCCCGAGTTTGGGGGGTTTGCTGAGAATGCAGTCAATGTGCGGTGGAGTCTCTCCATTGGACATCAGCTTGCGCCCCCAACCGGTCAGGAGAATGACCGGTGTCAACGGTGACATTTGCTTCACGGCTTCGGCGACCCTGCGTCCATCGATATGCGGCATGCCCAGGTCCGTGATGACCATGGCAAACGCTTCCCCCGCTTCTTGTGTTGCGCGAAAAGCGTCGATCCCTGCCTGTCCGCCATTGGCGGTGGTCACGTCATGACCGTCCACCTCCAGGACGTCGCGCAGCGATTTGAGCAGCATGGGATCATCGTCCACGATCAAGAGACGCAGGCGCGGGATGGATACATCGAGTGTTTCAGTCGATGCAAGAGCCGCCGCGACAAAGGGCACCGAAAACACCAGGCGCATGGTTGTCCCCAGCCCCTGCGTGCTGTCGATTTCAATTTCTGCGCTGTGACGCTCCACAACGCCATACACCATCGCCAAGCCAAGTCCAGTGCCCCGCGCGCCCTTGGTGGTGAAAAATGGTTCCAGGCAGCGGCGTCGTGTCGCCTCGTCCATCCCCGTCCCGGTGTCTTCCACCTCAAGATGTACATGCTCCAGTGGAAGGGATGCGTCTACCACCCTTTGCACTGCTTTCGTACGCAGTGTCAGCGTGCCGCCATCCGGCATGGCATCAATGGCGTTGAAGAAGAGGTTGATCAATGCTTCGCGGATCTCGCTTTCGATGCCCATGACCACTGGCAAATCCGGCGCAAGCTCGGTCCGCAACTGGATCACAACACCCCGTTGCTGGGGCATGTCGTGCCATCTGGCGCGCGTGAGATCGATCACCTGCTGCAGCAGCAGGTTCAGTTGTACGGGGGTGAGTGTCAGCTGAGGTTCGCGGTGTCGGTAGAACTCTCCCATACGCGTGACCGTCTGTGCTACGTCTTCAATCGAGCGTTGAATGGTTTCAAGATAATTGCGGCCGCGAGCGCTGAGTCCGGGCTCATTGGTCAGCAGCGTCTCGGTATAGAGCGTCACTGGCGAGATGGCGTTGTTGATGTCATGCGCAATGCCGCTGGCCATTTGTCCGAGTGCCCCCAGGCGTTCCTGTTGCATCACAGCCTGCTGGCTCAGGCGCAAATCGTCGTACGCTTGGTGCAGCGTTCCGTAGAGTTGCGTTTGGTGCGCCGCCAGGGCGACATGCTCACTCAGTTGCTGCAAGAACTCGCATTCACCACTGCTGAAGGCATGCGCTGCATGGCGCGCGGTAATCAACACACCGAACACACGGCTTTCCGTCAACAGGGGCGCGACGACCAAAGAACGCAGCTTCCCGCGCGCCAGGCGTTGCGGAAAAGGAAACGCGACCTGACTGATATCGGGCTCGTACACGAGTTCCCCACGTACACAGCGCGACAAACCATTGGCATCAATGGTCACCTGCTCGTGAGCCGTCATGGCCAGCTCCGTGGCCAATACAGCACTGCGTATCCCCACGCTGGCGATTTCCAGGATGTTGTTGGATGAGTCATGCAGGGACATGCAGGCAAAATCCACCGGAAGCTGGTCCTCCAGGCTATTCACAACCACCTGGAAGATGCTGGGCAGATCCTGCCGCTCTCCAATCGCGCGAGTGATCTGATGCAGCAAATTAAGGCGCCCCAACTGCGCCTGGAGCTTCTGTTCGCTCAACTTGCGTTCGCTGATATCTCGCACAAATCCGGTGAAGGTGGGGGGGTGTGCAGAGCCGCTACGTGTGATGGACAACTCGGCCGGAAACTCCGTTCCGTCGGCGCGCAGGGCCGTCAGCTCCACACGCTGGCCCAGTATTGGCCCAAGCCCGGTCGCGAGGTAGTGTTCCAGGCCTTGGCGGTGCTGCGCGCGCCACTGTGGCGGGATAAGCAACTCAGCCATGTCTCGGCCAAGCACGTCGCCCTTGGTATGGCCAAAAATGCCTTGGGCTGCAGCATTGAAATCGACAATACGTCCTTCATGGTCGATGGAAACGATGCCGTCCAGGGCTGTGTTGACCACCGCGAGGTTGCGCTCCTGGCTCTCGCGCAAGGCAACCTCGGTGCGTTTGCGTTCGGTGATTTCCGATTGCAGCTGCGCGTTCGACATCACCAATTGATCGCGCGACACGGTCGTTCCCTTCAGTGTTGACGTCATGGCATCGAATGCGCGTGCCAGGTCGCCAATCTCGTCACGGGAAGTCACATCGAGCCGATAGTCAAGATTGCCTGCACCTACGACCTCAGTGCTGGCGCGCAGCCTTTCAAGAGGTCGTGTCACGCTTCTGAGCACGAGAAGGAGCGTCATCATGATGACCAGTAAAACTGCTCCGCCGAATGCCGCCACGGCCACACTGGCGCGCTGCTGAGCTTTGAGAACGCCCTCCCGGCTTCGCACGGACAGACGCAAGGCATCTGAGATCATGGCTTGCGTCTGGTTGATGATCTGCCCGGTGAGCCGGGAGTCCAACTCCTCCAGCACCTCGCTGGCTTGTGGGGCGGCCTTGCGCTCCTGCTGGTTGGCAACAAGCTGGTCGAACAAGGTGTCGACAACCGCGTGGGTGCGCCTGAATTCTTCCAAGATGGCAAGTTCTTCGGCGTCGCTGAACTCCGGTATTTGGGTCAGGAGCTTCAGCAGCGACGCTTGGCTCAAGCGCCGCTGCACCCTTGCGCGTTCTTCGTGGCGCAGCACGTACTCCAGCGTCAGGTGCCTGACTGCGGTGACAGCGTTGAGGATTTCGCCGGCCGCCTCGTTTTTGGCGAGCTCTTTTTTGACCTGCTGCGTCGTGGTCCACAACACGGCGCTGATGACGATTACCACGGCGGCGGAGAACAGTCCCGCAAGTTTGAGTCGGGTTGCGATTTTCACGCTGGCGTTCCTAGTGGATGACCGTTACTGCGCGCGGCATCACCGTGAGCAGCCCGTCGAGGTGGATGTTGTTCAGGTAGTTCGGCATCTCTTTTTTGTCACCCACCAAACCATTTTTAATCGCCCACCGCGCCTCGTCCTCCAATGTCAGTAGCAGGCTCTGGTCCAGCACAACCCGAAAGCGGTATAGCGCCCAGGGCTCTTTCAGTTCCTCCGCGCTGAATTTCATGAACCGGCCCGTCATTTCTCGGGCCTGCTCGGGTGCATCCTGGCAAAACCGCCCACCCTGGATCAGCGCGCGCAGGACTTTCTTAACAGCTTCCTGGTTGTTCTCCACGTAGTCGCGTGTTCCGCTCACACTGGAGGTGGCCTCGTAGATGCCTGTGGCGGAAAAGGCTGTGCTATTGGTGCCCAGGGCCTTCTTCATCGCGCTGACGTGCGGTTCCCACGTTGCGGCAGCATCGATGTCCCCCCGGGCCAGCGCGGACGCGATGTCTTCCGGCTTGAGGTCAACTGCCGTCACGTCGCTGGGCGATAGCTTTTGCCGGTTGAGAAACGCATCCAGTACGAAATGTCCGGACGTGCCCAGCGATACACCGATGCGTTTGCCTCGCAAGCTGGCTGGCGTGGTGATGCCACGATCCTTGCGCCCCACGACTTCATAGTCGGATTCCGATGCAAAGATCGTGGCAACCACGGCAATCGGCTGCTGGCGCATGCCAGCGAACATGATGGGGATGTCGGCCGATACACCGAGGCTGGCTTTGTCCTCCAAAACCGCGTCCAGCGCGGCCTTGCCGCTGGTGTGCGGCTGGATCGTGACGTCCAGGCCTTCGGCACCGAAGTAGCCATTCTCGTGCGCAGCCAGTATCGGGCACGAGCCCGCATAGAAGGTGTTGGCGGCAATGGTCACCTGCTCAAGGGGCCTGGGATCTGGCGATGAGGTACGGGTGCCCCATACCACGGCCACAATCCCCACCACTGCCATGGTCAGAACAAGCAGGCCTGCTGCCACGCGAACAGACCTGTTCCCCCCTTTTGATGCCGTCGCTCGTTTCATCTTGAACCTCTCTGGCACTGCGCCCCAGGCTTCTGCTGCAGGCCCCGGTACGGCATTTGTCCCGCAGGTCAGCGCATGCCCAATGATTGTGCGTATTCCGGAGGCCAAGGCAAGGCGCAATTGACAGCGGATCAACCACCCAACGCGTTGTGCGCGGAGCCGAATGGACAGGCCCAGCGTTTGAAACTACTATTGAACACAGAAATAATTGACAGAGACCTCTTGTGGATTGGGTGTCGTTACCACACAGGACAGGCACTTTGCGTTCTTCTGAGGGAACAAGGCATGCAACTGCGTCAGTTTGTCCGCGTCGGCTGTTGGGGCCCTCGGTCGGGATGGCCCCATTTTTTTGTGACCTGAGTTCGCGTCAAGCACATACCTATGCAAGCCCCGCGCATTTTGATCGTGGACGACGAAGTGATGCAGATGACAGCGCTGTGCGACACGCTTACACCCCAGGGCTATGAAACCGTCGGCTTCACGTCTGCCAAAGCGGCACTCCTGGCGCTACGGGAACAACGGTACGAATTGCTATTGACCGACTTGACCATGCCGGAGATGGACGGCATTGAGTTGTTGCGAGCTGCGTTGGATATAGATCCACAAATGGTGGGAGTCGTCATGACGGGCGATGGCACTATTTCTTCGGCGATTCAGGCCATGAAAGTTGGTGCCTTCGACTACATACTCAAACCTTTCCGGCTGAGTGCCATTCTTCCGGTGATTGCTCGTGCGCTGGAGGTCCACAGTTTGCGCCAGGAAAATGCGGTGCTGGAACTGCAGTTGCAAGAGCATATGGCGGCGTTAGAGGCGCGCAACAAGGAGCTGGCCTCAGCCAATAGCGAGCTTGAGGCATTTGCCAGCTCCGTCTCACACGATTTGCGCGCACCTTTGCGCATCATTTCCCAGTTTGCCCAGATCCTTGAAACTGATTTTGGGTCCGAAATGCCTGCAGAGGCCCGCGAGATGTTGGGCCGCATTGGCCTGGGGACGCAGCGCATGCACCAGCTTGTTGCCGATTTACTGCGCTTGTCCAAACTGGGGCGCCAGACATTGATCAAGCGTCGCGTCGATCTGGACAGTCTTGTGCATGCGCTGATTGATGAGTTGCGCCCGGACCACGCGCGTGATGGCATCGGCATCCATGTTGGCCCGCTGAACCACTGCACTGCAGATCCTGCGCTGCTCCAGCAGGTGATGACCAATCTTCTGTCGAATGCGTTCAAGTTTACGCGGGGTCGCGATCAAGCCCGGGTGGAAATCGGGCGCCTTCCGCAGCAAGAAGAGGCGGCCTATTTTGTACGCGACAACGGTGTAGGTTTTGACATGGCCCATGCTGGCAAGCTGTTCGCTCCCTTCCAGCGGCTGCACCGTGCGGAGGACTATGAGGGTACGGGCGTCGGCCTGTCGATTGCGCAGCGAATAGTGGAGCGCCACGGCGGTCGCATCTGGGCCGAGGCAGAGGAGGGTAAGGGCGCCACGTTTTTCTTCACCCTCTCGTCGGAGGATGATCCTATGAGGTCGAAGGCTGCAGCTGCTGGCGAGTCGGGTCGAGTCGCTGAGTGATGCCAGGGCATGCGCTACTCCGTGACCCGCCTAGGCGTGTATTGGGGGGGCGGCCCTAGCTATCCTCCTGCGATCTCATCTTGACTGAGGCCGTACCTCCCTGCGGGAACAAGGGGGGTAGGCCAGCCGCGCAAGCAGCGTGCAGCACCGGCAACCTATAGGGAAGAAAAAAAAGCCCTGTCTTTCAAGACAGAGCTTTGTTTTGTGTGGAACGGATTTTGAAGTCGTTCCTAAGTCATGGGTGGCTTTGTGTGCCAAATGGCGGAGAGGGCGGGATTCGAACCCGCGGTGGGGATTAGCCCACACACGCTTTCCAGGCGTGCGACTTAAACCGCTCATCCACCTCTCCGAAGCCTTCGATTATAGCCACAGGAACGCAGGTGTTCCGGTATGTTGTTTCGTGCAGCCCAAAAAAGTGGCTTTCGATACACCTGCAGAACGGAGAGATCTCTTCCTTGGGTGTGGCTGCAAGAACTCCCGTGGGTGAGGATTTGATTTCTGATTCAGTGCTCGTGGCGATCCGTCTTCGCTTGCAGAGTTGGGGTTGGGGTGAACAGTCATTCCGCACGGCTTCAGCATTTGTACTTGCCGTGGCGGCCGCCGCCGCTGGTTGGGCCTCTGCGGAGGTATGCCGGAGCTATCGCACCGGCATTGCGTGGCCCGCTCACTGCGGGGTTGCCGCAGTATCAATCGCCTGCCAGGTCGCCTAGACTAGATTTCTCTTAGAGAGGGGAAACCGATGCGATACTTGTTGAAGCAATTCGTCAGAGTGAGCGTGACCGCGCTCGCGATGGTCACCTTGCATGTTCATGCCGCCACCCTGACGGTGCTGAACACCAGCGATGCTGGCGCAGGGTCGCTTCGTGACCGAATCTCCGCAGCAGCACCTGGCGACACCATTGTTTTTGGACCAGGTGTTGCGGGAACCATCCCGCTGGCCTCCACGCTGTCGGTGGCCCAAAACCTCACGATTCGAGGCCCCGGCGCGGGCAGTCTCACGATCAATGGTCAGAACACTGTCCGTGTCTTCAGTGTGACCGGCGGCGCACTAACGCTTTCGGCCGTAACGATATCGAACGGATTCACGACAGGGCTTGGGGGTGGTTTAGACGTTTTGGCCACAGCAACCCTGACGCTTAGCAACAGCGTCTTGAGCAACAACGCTGCTGCCAATGGAGGCGCGATTTCCATCGCCAACGGTGGCACACTGACGGTCACCAACTCAACCTTTGCAAACAACTCCACGACCAGTGTTGGCGGTGGCGGGCTGATCAACTTCGGTAATTCAACGGTGATTGGCAATACCTTCGTCGGTAATAACGCGCCGATCAATGGCGGCGCGATCAACAACCAACCCAGCGGTGTGCTGGCGGTTATTAACAATACCTTGCGCACCAACACTTCAAATGGTCTTGGCGGTGCTATGGCCAACCTTGGAACCACGACGGCTGTCAACAACACCTTTTCTGGAAACCAGGGTAGCAGTGGCGCAGCCATGGCGACGGGGAACAGCAATGTGACGCTGCACAACAACATATTTGCTGATCATGTCGCGGGTGCTGCGCCCGCAGCACTCAATCCCGGCGGAGGTTTTACGACATCAAGCAACAACGTCTTCTACAACAATCTTGCTGCAGGTGTGGCAGATGACCAGACTGGTTACGGGACCGTGAACTTTGTATGGACCAGTACGCAGCCCCTGGGACCGCTTGCCAACAATGGCGGGCCGACGCAGACGATGCATCCGGTGCAGAACGGAGCCGCGATGTGCGCTGGGTCTATTGCGCTCTTGCCCGGTGGTATTGCTACGGACCAGCGGGGCAGCCCCAGGACTTCGGGAGGATGTATTGATGCGGGCTCGGTGCAGCACCACGCTATTCCGACGCTCTCGACCTGGGCGCTCATCTTGCTTGTCAGCTTGATGGCAATGTTAGGGATTCGCCGCCCGAAATTTGCAAAATTTTGATGGCCGGCAGACCACGCTGACGCGTAGCACGCGCTGGAACACTTGAAGCCACCCTCGCCGAGCTTCAGCACAAACGGGCCTTGTACAGGCCCGTTTGTGATTTCAGCCATTGGAGGGCTGGCCTGCAGAAAATGTCAGCGGTCCACCCTGATGCAGCTGTCATCGCCTACCGACTTTTCTGGGGATATAGCACTCTTGTTGATCAATGCCTTAGGCTGCTTTGTAGCAGTCCTATGAACGCATAGGCGGCAGGCAGGCCTCCAGCCAGACTTTCAAAAGGTGTTTCAGTTGGCTTTCTGGATCTGGACCATCTTCATCGCTGAGCCGATCAGTGCCGACACCTCGGTCATGTTGCTCGGCACGATGAGCGTGGTGGTCGAGTCCGCTGCCACCTGGCTGTACGCCTCCACGGCCTTTTCCGCGACCTTGAGCTGTACGGCCTGTTCGCCGCCGGGCTGGCGGATGGCGGCGGCCACGCGCTCGATGGCCTGGGCATTGGCTTCAGCCACGGCCTTGATGGATTCGGCCTCGCCCTGGGCCTTGTTGATGACGGCCTGCTTTTCACCTTCGGAGCGGGCAATGAAGGCTTCGCGTTCGCCGGTGGCGATGTTGATCTGTTCCTGGCGGCGGCCTTCGGAGGCGGCAATCAGCGCGCGTTTTTCGCGTTCTGCCGTGATCTGGGCCTGCATGGCATGCAGGATTTCCTTGGGTGGTGTCAGGTCCTTGATTTCATAGCGCAGCACCTTCACGCCCCAGTTCAGGGCTGCTTCGTCAATGGCTTGAACGACCTGGGCGTTGATGATGTCCCGCTCTTCAAAGGTCTTGTCCAGTTCCAGCTTGCCGATGACCGAGCGCAACGAGGTCTGCGCCAACTGCGTCACGGCCACGATGTAGTTGCTGGAGCCATAGCTTGCGCGCATCGGGTCGGTCACCTGGAAATACAGGATGCCGTCCACTTGCAATTGTGTGTTGTCGCGGGTGATGCAGACCTGGCTGGGCACGTCGAGCGGGATTTCTTTCAGGCTGTGTTTGTAGGCAACCTTGTCCACAAAGGGCACCAGAAAGTTCAGCCCCGGCGTGAGTGTGCCTGCGTACTTGCCCAGGCGTTCTTTGACCCAGGCGTTCTGCTGGGGCACAACCTTGACGGAGCGTGCGATGAAGATCACGGCAATGATGAGAATGACGACGGCAATTTCCATGAGAAACCTCTCTTTTCGTTGTTGATCTGTGAAGGTGAAGCGGCCGCGGCCTTTTTAGAGCGGATCTACCAGCAGGCGATTGCCCACCAGTTCCGCAACCCGGTGCATGCCTGTGGAGGGGGTGACACCGGGGCGGTGGATGGCTGTCCAGGTGGCACCCCGATATTTCACTGTAGTGGTGCCGTCCGCGTTCCAGCCCTCAATGAGGATGGTTTCGCCCACGTCCATGTTGACGCTGCGGTCAGCGCGGGCGGAGGGATCTCCGGGACGCTTTTTCTTGAGGTAGTACCAGCCCACCACCGCTCCCCCTCCCACGACGGCCGCCGCCACAACCTGAACGGTGGTGGGCAGGCCCAGATGGGCGGCCAGGGCTGCAGCCACCAGGCCGATGGCTACCATCAGCAGATAGAACGTACCGGTGAGCAGCTCTACAACGACCACGGCCCCTGCTGCCAGCCACCAGATGGTGGATTCCTCCATAGCCAACTCCTTGTTGTGGTTGTGTTTAGTGCACCACATTCTGGGTCAAAAGGGTTGCAGTTCAAAGGCGCGTCAACGTTATTCCTTACACTTCGCGCCTATTTCGTTTTTTGGCCGGGCAGGGCACGGTTGCACGGAGGCTGCGCATGAAGTTTCGCTTTCCCATCATCATCATCGATGAAGACTATCGTTCCGAGAACACTTCGGGGCTCGGTATTCGCGCGCTGGCGCAGGCCATCGAGGCCGAAGGGTTTGAGGTGGTCGGGGTCACCAGCTATGGTGATCTGTCGCAGTTCGCGCAGCAGCAAAGCCGCGCCAGTGCGTTCATTTTGTCCATCGACGATGAGGAATTTTCGGAGGGCGAAGGCCTCGATCCGATCGTTCTGAGCCTGCGCAACTTCATCGGCGAGGTGCGCCGCAAGAACACTGAGGTGCCGATCTACGTACACGGCGAGACCAAGACCAGCCGCCACCTGCCCAACGACATCCTGCGCGAACTGCACGGCTTCATCCACATGTTCGAGGACACCCCCGAATTCGTGGCGCGCCACATCATCCGCGAGGCCAAGAGCTATCTGGAGGGCGTACAGCCGCCGTTCTTCAAGGCGCTGCTCGACTACGCCGAAGACGGCTCGTACAGCTGGCACTGCCCCGGCCACTCGGGCGGCGTCGCCTTCCTCAAGAGCCCCGTGGGCCAGATGTACCACCAGTTCTACGGCGAGAACATGCTGCGCGCCGATGTGTGCAACGCGGTGGAAGAATTGGGCCAGCTGCTGGACCACAACGGCGCCATTGGCGAGAGCGAGCGCAATGCCGCGCGCATCTTCAATGCCGACCACTGCTTCTTCGTGACCAACGGCACGTCCACGTCCAACAAGATGGTGTGGCACCACACCGTGGCCCCCGGCGATGTGGTGGTGGTGGACCGCAACTGCCACAAGTCCATCCTGCACAGCATCATCATGACCGGGGCCATCCCGGTGTTCATGAAGCCCACGCGCAACCACTTCGGCATCATCGGGCCCATCCCGCAAAGCGAGTTCGAGCCAGCAGCCATCCAGGCCAAGATCAAGGCCAACCCGCTGCTCAAGGGCGTGGACGCCAAGAAGGTCAAGCCGCGCGTGCTCACCCTCACGCAGTCCACCTACGACGGCGTGCTGTACAACACCGAGACCATCAAGGGCATGCTCGATGGCTACGTAGAGAACCTGCACTTCGACGAGGCCTGGTTGCCGCACGCGGCCTTCCATCCGTTCTACGGCACCTACCATGCCATGGGCAAGAAGCGCACGCGTCCCAAGCATTCGGTGACGTATGCCACGCAGTCCATCCACAAGCTTCTGGCCGGCATCAGCCAGGCCAGCCATGTGCTGGTGCAGGACTCGCAGACCACCAAGCTTGATCGCCACCTCTTCAATGAGGCCTATCTGATGCACACCAGCACCAGCCCGCAGTACAGCATCATCGCCAGCTGCGACGTGGCGGCCGCGATGATGGAGCCGCCCGGGGGGACCGCGCTGGTGGAAGAGAGCATCCTGGAGGCACTCGACTTCCGTCGCGCCATGCGCCAGATTGAAGACGACTTCGGCAAGAAGGACTGGTGGTTCAAGGTCTGGGGCCCCGAGAAGCTGGTGGACGAAGGTATCGGCCGCGCGGAGGACTGGATCATCCGCAGCGATAGCAAGAGCAAGAAAGCCGGCGCCAAGTGGCACGGCTTCGGCCAACTGGCCGATGGCTTCAACATGCTGGACCCGATCAAGTCGACCATCGTCACGCCGGGCCTGAACCTGGACGGCAAGTTCGACAAGACCGGCATCCCCGCGTCCATCGTCACGAAGTACCTCGCCGAGCACGGCGTGGTGGTGGAGAAGACGGGCCTGTACAGTTTCTTCGTGATGTTCACCATCGGCATCACCAAGGGCCGCTGGAACACGCTGCTCACCGCGCTGCAGCAGTTCAAGGACGACTACGAGAAGAACCAGCCCATGTGGCGCATCCTTCCGGAGTTCTGTCAGCAGCACAAGCGCTATGAGCGCATGGGCCTGCAGGACCTTTGCCAGCACGTGCACGAGATGTACGCCAAGTACGACATTGCGCGCCTGACCACCGAGATGTACCTGTCGGACCTCACGCCCGCCATGAAGCCGTCGGACGCGTACGCGCACATCGCGCACCGCCAGACCGAGCGCGTGGAGATCGACCAGCTCGAAGGCCGCATCACCGTGGGCCTGGTCACGCCGTACCCACCGGGCATTCCGCTCCTGATTCCGGGCGAAGTGTTCAACAAGAAGATCGTGGACTACCTCAAGTTCGCCCGCGAATTCGCCAAGCTGTGCCCGGGCTTCGAGACCGATATCCACGGCCTGGTGGAGGTGGAGGATGAAAACGGCCAGGTGCGCTACTACGCGGACTGCGTGGCCGACACAACCGCCAAGACCGGCAAGAACACCAAGCCGCTGGCCACCGCCAAGAACCTGGTACAGGTGGGCGACGACGGACCTTACGGCCGCAACGTGTGAGTGCGGTTTGACGCCGCGCTGACGGACTGGTGGGGTCGTTCACCCGGCCCAAGATCGTGAACGTGTCCTAAAAATCGCTCCCCGGCACCGCCGGGGAGCGATTTTTTAGTTTGGAGGGTTTGAATCCGCTGAACAAGTACCCCCGTATTGCCTGTTAGCCGCGTGATTTTCAGGCGGTGTCAGTCCCTACATCACTTTCAGGAGATTCTCATGACCCACCGATTCAACACCCGTATGGCCACCATTGCATTGGCCGCTGCCATGGCTGCAGCCGCTGTACCTGCCATGGCGCAGGTCATGGTGGGTGGCGCGCCCATGCTCGCCAGCAAAGACATCATCGACAATGCAGTGAACTCCAAGGACCACACCACGCTGGTGGCTGCCGTGAAGGCCGCAGGCCTGGTCGAAACGCTGAAGGGCACCGGTCCCTTCACCGTGTTTGCGCCCACGAATGCCGCCTTTGCCGCTTTGCCCGCTGGTACCGTGGACACCCTGCTCAAGCCCGAGAACAAGCCGACGCTGACCAAGGTGCTTACCTACCACGTGGTTGCAGGTAAGTACGATGCCGCAGCGCTTTCCAAGATGATCGCCGACGGCAAGGGCATGGCCAGCTTCAAGACAGTGGCGGGCGGCACACTCACCGCCAAGGCCAGTGGCTCCAGCATCATGGTCAGCGATGAAAAGGGTGGCATGGCCAGCGTGACCATTGCCGATGTGTACCAGTCCAACGGCGTGATTCACGTTGTGGACAAGGTACTGCTGCCCAACTGACCACATTGACGAAAGCGCTGAAAAGCGCCTGCCCGTTGTGGAAGGGCGGGTTGCCTGGCTTGGCGCTCGATCAGCGTGCAGCAGGCATGTCTTCCCGCACACGCACAAAACTCGCGAAACGCGGCAGGCCGCCGTCGTGTGTTCCGCGAAACCGGTAGGTAACCCAGCTGCCCACCGGCGGAGGGTCAGCCCGTTGCGCATCGCTGAAGCCCGCGCCCAACCGAAAGCGCTGACCCGAGGGCATTTCCACCAGCAGGGCTCCCATGCGCCCTGCGTGGCGACCCTTGCCCGGCAGGTGGGCAACGACGCGGGCTTCCGTGTCATCGTGGGTCTTGACCTTCACCAGATCATCGCTGCGGCCAGACTGGTAGCGCGAGCTGCCCCGGTGCAGCATCAGGCCTTCGCCGCCCGCCCGCACCGTACGTTGCAACAGGGCCTGCAGGGCCGCATCGTTTTCGATGCGCTTTTGGGGCACCGCCTGGACCCAAGGCTGGTTGATCTGCATCACCAAGGCGTTGAGCGACCGCAGTCGCTCGTCAAACGTGTCGCCGTGCCGGGGCAGGTCAAACACCATGAAGCGCATCTGCCGCCAGGCCACGTCGTTGGGCTGCTGCTGGCGCGTGGTGGACTGCGCGTGCGCAAAGCGCCCGCGCCCAGCCCACAGTTCGCCATCCATGGGGGTGCTGGGCCAGCTGGCGGTGAACCACGCGGGGGCCACTACCGTTTCACCACCCCGGGTGCGCAGCGTGTGGCCGTCCCAGTAGCCACGCACGCCGTCGTACTTTTCGCTGACCCAATAGTCCGCCAACGCCATACCCGGCCGGTACACATTGGCCAGCAGCAGAGCCGGAGCATCTGCTGCATGGCCGGGACGTGTGGAAAGTGCGGGGAGGGCTGCGAACGCCAGCCAGGCCAGGTAGCTTCTGCGTTGCATTTGCTATTTAATTGATAGCTTAATGCGCTTTTGTATCAAGCGCTGGGGCCTATTTTTACTCAAATTTCGAGGCAAAATCAGACTTGGTCTGCGCTCAGGCCTGCCGTCTGGCTGAAGCCGCCGTCCACGTAGGTGATCTCGGCAGTCATGCCCGAGGCCAGGTCCGACAGCAGGAAGGCCGCCACATTGCCCACGTCCTCGATCGTCACGTTGCGGCGCAGGGGCGAGGCATCGGCCACGCGGCTGAGCAGCTTGCCAAAGTCCTTGATGCCGCTGGCGGCCAGCGTCTTGATGGGGCCCGCGCTGATGCCGTTGGCGCGGATGCTGCGGCCGTCTTCGGTGCGGCCGACGGCTTCGGCCAGATAGCGCACCGATGCTTCCAGACTGGCCTTGGCCAGGCCCATGGTGTTGTAGTTGGGAATGGTGCGCAGCGCGCCCAGGTACGACAGCGTGAGCAGCGACGATTTGTCGTTCAGGTAGGGCAGGGCGGCCTTGGCCATGGCCGGGAAGCTGTAGGCGCTGATGTCGTGCGCAATGCGGAAACCTTCGCGCGACAGGCCTTCGAGGAAATTGCCGGCAATCGCCTCACGGGGCGCAAATCCAATGCTGTGCACAAAACCATCAAATTTGGGCCACACCTGGGCCAGGTCGGCAAACATGCGATCGATCTGCTCGTCGCTGCCCACATCGCAATCAAAGATCAGCTTGGAGTCGAACTCGGCGGCAAAGTCGGTGATGCGGTCCTTGAAGCGCTCGCCCACGTAGCTGAAAGCCAGCTCGGCACCCTGCGCATGGCAGGCCTTGGCGATGCCGTAGGCGATGGAGCGGTTGGACAATACACCCGTGATGAGCAGCTTCTTGCCGGTCAGAAAACCCATGTTCAATCTCCTTTTGGAATGGCGAAATGTCGGCGGGCGGCCTGGTGCATGTGGATATGCGCGATCTGCAGCGAGGCCCGGCGAACGTAGTGCAGAATTGTCGCATGCGGTTTTGGCTGACTTTTTTGCTGATGGGGTGTGCGGTTCCGGCGTGGGCTGCGCATGGGTATGCCCTGTGGGGTGAGCCGCGTTATCCCTCCGGGTTTGCGCACTTTGCCTATGTGAACCCTGATGCGCCCAAAGGCGGCGAGCTGCGTCTGGTCAGCAACCTTCGGGTGTCCACCTTTGACAAATACAACCCGTTCACCATCAAAGGCAACGCACCAGCGTACTTGTCGTCGCTGATGTTCGATTCACTGCTTGCCGGTTCGATGGACGAAACCGCCACCGGCTATGGCCTGCTGGCCGAAGATGTGGAAGTTGCCCCCGATGGTTTGTCCGCCACCTTCCGCCTGCGGCCCGAGGCGCGTTTTCACAACGGCAAGCCGGTGCTGGCACAGGATGTGAAACACAGCTACGACACGCTGGTGGGCCCCTTCACATCCCCTGCCTACAAGACGCTGCTGATCGAGGTGGCAGGCGTGGACGTGATCAACGACCGCACCGTGCGTTACCGCTTCAAGCTGCCCAATCGCGAGCTGCCCCTCACCGTAGGTGGCCTGCCGGTGTTCAGCCGCGACTGGGGTGTCGAGAACGGCAAGGCCAAACCCTTTGACCAGGTGGTGATGGACATCCCCATTGGCAGCGGCCCCTACAAAATCGGTCCGGTGCGGTTTGGCAAGGACATCACCTATGTGCGCGACCCGCAATATTGGGCGCGCGATCTGAACGTGCGCAAGGGCACGGCCAATTTCGACAACATCCTTGTCAAGATCTACAAGGACAACACCGCGCGGCTGGAGGCCCTCAAGGCGGGCGAGTTCGACCTCATGCGGTTTTTCAGCGCGGGTGACTGGGCCCGGCGCGTGACGGGCAAGAAGTTCGACACGGGTGAACTCGTCAAAGGCGAGTTTGTGCACAAGCTCCCTTCGGGTTTTCAGAGCTATGTGCTCAATATCCGTCGCCCGCTGTTGCAGGACGCCCGGGTGCGCGAGGCCCTGGGCCTGGCCATGGACTACGAATGGATGAACCGCCAGATGTTCTATGGCGCCTACCAGCGGGTGAACGGCCTGTTTGGCAACACGGCATGCGAAACCAAAGGGAGCCCATCGCCCGAAGAACTCGCGTTGATGGAGCCCTATCGCAAGGATATTCCGGCGTCGGCTTTTGGCCCCATGACGGTGGCCCCGCGCACGGATGGCGATTCGTCTCTGCGCGCCAACCTGCGGCGCGCCCAGGCTTTGCTCAAGGAAGCAGGCTGGGAGGTGCGCGATGGCGCGCTGCGCAACGCCAAGGGCGACGCCATGGTGCTCGAATACATGGACAGCAACGAAGGCGGCGTGCGCACCATCACCCCCTGGATGCGCAATCTGGAGAAGATCGGCATCACGCTGCGCTTTCGCACGGTGGACTTTGCGCTGTACCAGCAGCGGCTGCAGAAGTTCGACTTCGACATTACCTCCATCGCCTACCAGGGCACCAACAACCCGGGCCAGGAGTTTGCCGACATGTTTGGCAGCCAGGCGGCCGACGTGGAGGATTCCGGCAACTTTGCGGGCGTCAAGAACCCGGCGGTGGACGCGATGATCAAGGCCATGACCTCCGCCAAGACCGAGGCGCAACTGCTTCCCGCCTGCCACGCCCTGGAGCGCATCATTGCGCACAGCCATTACCTGATTCCGCAGTGGACGGCCGGCACCCACCGCATGGCCTACAACGCCTGGCGGCTGGCACGGCCTGCCACGGTGCCGCCTTACGCCAGCGGCGAGGGGTGGGTCATCGACACGTGGTGGGCGCGCATTCCGCCCCAAACCGCGCCAGACAAGAAATAACAACAAGACCGCCCACCCATGTTTGCCTACATCCTCAAACGTGTCTTGCTCATGCTGCCCACGCTGCTGGGCGTGCTCTTGCTGACTTTTGTGGTGATCCAGTTCGTGCCGGGTGGTCCGGTGGAACAGTACATGGCCGAGGCCAAGGCCGGTGTGGGCGGTGGTGGTGCCGAAGGTGGCGGCCTGAGTTACCGGGGTGCGCAGGGTGTGGACCCCAAACGGCTGGAGCAGATCAAGGCGCTGTACGGCTTCGACAAACCCGCCCACGAGCGCTTCCTGCAGATGCTGGGCCAGTTCGCACGGTTCGACCTGGGCAAGAGCTTTTTCCAGAACAAGGATGTGTGGCAACTGGTGAAGGAAAAACTGCCGGTTTCCATCAGCCTGGGCCTGTGGACTTTTTTCATCAGCTACCTGGTGGCCGTGCCGCTGGGCGTGGCGAAGGCGGTGCGTGCCGGTTCGCGGTTTGACCTGGTGACCACGCTGCTCATCCTGGTGGGCTACGCCATCCCGGGCTTTGTGCTGGGCGTGGCGCTGCTGGTCATCTTTGGTGGGCAATTGCAATGGTTTCCATTGCGCGGTCTCACGTCGGCCAACTGGGATGAGATGTCGTGGGGCGCGCGCATCGTCGACTATCTGTGGCACATCACGCTGCCTGTGACGGCCATGGTGCTGGGCAGTTTTGCCGTGACAGCAATGTTGACCAAGAACGCCTTTCTGGAAGAGATCCGCAAACAATATGTACTCACGGCCCGTGCCAAGGGGCTCAGCGAGCGGCAGGTGTTGTGGAAGCATGTGTTCCGCAATGCGCTCATTCCCATCGTCACCGGGTTTCCGGCGGCCTTCATCGGCGCATTCTTTGCGGGCTCTCTGCTCATCGAGACCCTGTTCTCGCTCGACGGCCTGGGCCTGCTCAGTTATGAGAGCGTGATCCGCCGCGACTACCCGGTGGTGCTGGGCACGCTGTATCTTTTCACGCTGATCGGGCTGGTTACCAAGCTGGTCAGCGACCTTTGTTATGTGTGGGTCGACCCGCGCGTGAAGTTTGACTAGCCCGAACGAACCCATGGCCCTGATGAGTTCTGCTTCCGCATCGCCTTCGCTTTCTCCCTCGCGCCGTGCCTGGCTGCGCTTCAAGCGCAACCGCCTGGGTTACTGGAGCCTGCTGATCTTCTGCGCCCTGGTGCTGGTCAGCCTGGGTGCCGAGCTGGTCAGCAACGACAAGCCCCTCGTCGTGCGCTACGAAGGGCAGACCTACTTCCCCATGCTGAAGGACTACCCCGAAAAGACGTTTGGCGGGGACTTCGAGACCCCTACGGACTACCTCGATCCCTTCATCAAGGATCGCCTGAGTGCGGGCAGCAATTGGGCGCTGTACACCTTGAACCCCTACGGCCCCAACACGCTCAACTACTTTGCCAAGGCGCCCAACCCCTCGGCGCCCACGGCCGACAACTGGCTGGGAACGGACGACAGGGGGCGTGACCTGCTGGCGCAGTTGCTCTACGGCTTTCGCGTGAGCGTGCTGTTTGGCCTGGCGCTCACGGTCACTGGCGTGCTGCTGGGAATGCTCACTGGCGCCATCCAGGGTTTTTTTGGGGGCAAGACGGACCTGGCCTTCCAGCGCTTCATCGAGATCTGGGGCTCCATGCCCGAGCTGTACCTGCTCATCATCTTCAGCGCCGTGTTTGCGCCCAGCATCGCGCTGCTGCTCATCCTGCTCTCGTTGTTTGGCTGGATGGGGCTGTCGGACTACGTGCGTGCTGAGTTTCTGCGCAACCGCCAGCTCGACTACGTGAAGGCCGCGCGGGCCCTGGGCGTAGGCAATGCTCAGATCATCTGGCGCCACATCCTGCCCAACAGCCTGACGCCCGTGGTCACCTTTTTGCCGTTTCGCATGAGTGGCGCCATCCTGGCGCTGACCTCGCTCGACTTCCTGGGCCTGGGTGTACCACCGGGCACGCCGTCGCTGGGTGAGCTGCTGAACCAGGGCAAGAACAGCATTGATGCGTGGTGGATTTCGCTGTCCACCTTTGCGGTGCTGGTCACCACCTTGTTGCTGCTGACCTTCATGGGCGACGCGCTGCGCGATGCCCTGGACCCCCGAAAGGCCGACCAGTGACCCCTTCGGCCATGACCCCTTTGTTGCAGGTTCAAGACCTCCACGTTCGCTTTGGCGCCAAAGAGGTGGTGCGGGGTGTCAATTTCAGCATTGCAGCGGGCGAAAAACTGGCGCTGGTGGGTGAGTCCGGCTCGGGCAAAACCATCACCGCTTTAAGCCTGCTGCGGCTGGCGGGCGATGCTGCCATCACCGGCCAGGCGCTGCTGCAGGGGCGCGGAGACCTGCTGGCGCTGACCGAACGCGAGATACGCGGTGTGCGTGGTGGCGACATCGCCATGGTGTTCCAGGAGCCCATGACCGCGCTCAACCCGCTGATGACCATTGGCCTGCAGATCGCCGAAATCCTGCAGCTCAAAAAAGGCCTGACCGGCGCCCAGTGCGCGCAGGCCGCCATCGAGCTGCTGGCCCAGACCGGCATCCCCGAGCCTGCGCGCCGTGCCAACAGCTTCCCGCACCAACTCTCAGGCGGCCAGCGCCAGCGCGCGATGATCGCCATGGCCCTGGCCAGCGCGCCGAAGCTGCTGCTGGCCGACGAACCCACCACCGCGCTGGATGTGACCTTGCGTGGCCAGATCCTCGACCTGCTCAGCGACCTGCAGCGTCAGAACGGCATGGCGGTGCTGCTGATCACGCATGACCTGAACCTGGTACGCCGCTTTGCCGACCGCGTGGCCGTGATGGAACAGGGCGTGCTGGTGGAGCAGGGCCCCGTGGCCGAGGTATTCGGCGCCCCCCAGCATGCCTACACCCGGCGCCTCATCGCCAGCCAGCCCCGCCGCGATGTGGTCGAGGCCGACCCGCCCGCAGGCACCGCCCCGGTCGTGAAGACGCAGGAGCTGCGCGTGGTGTACCCCACGCCGCTGCCCGGTGTGCGAGGGTGGTTCAAGAAGGGCGAGTTTGTGGCGGTGCAGGGCGCCGCGCTGCAGTTGCTGCCAGGCCAGACGCTGGGCGTAGTGGGCGAATCCGGCTCGGGCAAATCCACGCTGGCCCAAGCCATCCTGGGCCTATTGCCTTACGCAGGCGAATTGCAGGTGGGTGGGCAGGCATGGCAGCAGCCCGCCATGCGCAATACACCGGCCAACCAGCAGCTGCGCCGTCGGGTGCAGGTGGTGTTTCAAGACCCGTTCTCATCGCTGTCTCCGCGCCTCACGGTGGAGGAGATCGTGGGCGAGGGCCTCAAGGTGCACGAACCCACACTGACCGTGGCCCAGCGCCGCGCCCGCGTCGAGGCGGCCCTGGAAGAGGTGGGGCTTGCCGAAGCACAGTACCCGCGCCTGCTTGAGCGCTACCCGCATGAATTTTCTGGTGGCCAGCGCCAGCGCCTGGCCATCGCCCGGGCGCTCATCGTGCAACCCCAGGTGCTGGTGCTGGATGAGCCCACCAGCGCCCTGGACGTGACCATCCAGCAGCAGGTGCTGGGCCTGCTGCAGCGCCTGCAAAAAGAGAAGGGTCTGAGCTACCTGCTCATCACCCACGACGTGGATGTGATCCGTGCCATGGCGCACGACGTGGTGGTGATGAAGGATGGTGCCCTGCTCGAAAGCGGCAGCGTGACAGACGTGCTGGATGCGCCGCAGCATCCGTACACCCAGCGGCTGGTGGCGGCGGCCACGGTGCCGGTTTTGGACTGATGAATTTTGATGAAAATAGCCACTAGCGCTTGCTGGTCAAGCGCAGTGCGCTATTGAAAATGTAGCATTCTCGAAATGGCCGGGTCGTACCTTCTCAGGTCATCACGGCCTGCCTGGCATGTTGTTCGCTGGCAGGGGGGGGTGTCCACAGAATCCTGCGCACGTCCATGCCCAGCGTCTGCGCCCGCTCCATGAGGTGCTCGCGCACGTGCCCGGGCAGGGTGGGGGTGCGTGACAACACCCACAGGTAGTCCTTGCTCGAGCCCACCACCATGGCCCACTGGTAGTTTTCATCGAGCGCCACCACGTTGTAGCCGCCGTAAAAAGGCCCGAAGAACGATACCTTGAGTGCAGCGCGCGTGGGATCGTCCACAAACCGGGCCGTGCCCTCGGCTTCCTTCCACACCTTGCGCACCGGGTCATAGCCACGGTTGACCACCTTGATCGTGTCGTCGGCATTGCGGCTGTAGGTGGCGCTGGTCTGGATCAGGCCGCGCTCAAAGGAGTTTTCGATGCGTGCCACTTCGTGCCAGTGCCCTGCGTAGCGGTCCACGTCAAACCCCGTCACGGGCTGGATGCCCTCGGGCGCGCGCGGTGTGGAGCAGGCAGTCAGTGCCAGAGCGGCCATCAAGGCGGCTGCGCCGACCACCAGGGGCCATGGTGAGGGGCAGCGTGGCTGGGCATGAATACGCATGGGGTGCTCCGGCGGTGTTGTGGGCGTGTGGCTGGAGAGGGCCGCACCGGTTGGGGTGGCGCAAAGGTTCGTTTATCGATGGGTCTGACTTTAGGCAGGGTGCCGCACAGGGCCTGTAGGAGCGCGCTGTCAGCGCTTGTCAGAGCCTGGCGGCAAGGGGCGGCGCCCCCATTTGCGGATGTGCAGGTGTGTGGATGGGCGAGCGCGTAGAGTGCAGCAACGGTTTTGCCGATTGTGCGAACGCCCGGCCCGCTTTGGAGAAAACCCATGACTGCCCCTGCCCATCACCCCGCGCACCCCGCAGCACCTTCTGCAGAGGACCCCCCACCAACCGACCACCTGCGCTTTCATCGGCGCCATGCGCATCTGGCGCCCACGTTCGGGACGGACCGGTTCGCACTGCGAGCGGAGGCCTTTGCGCGCTTCTTTGGCACGCCCCTGTTTCTGGGGGCGCAGACGCTGATCGTGGCCACCTGGATATTCATCAACGTACTGGGCATCGCCAAGTTCGACCTCTATCCGTTCATCCTGCTCAACCTGGCGTTCAGCCTGCAGGCGGCCTACGCCGCCCCGCTCATCCTGCTGGCCCAGACGCGGCAGGCTGCGCGGGACAAAAGCCATGCGGAGGCCGATGCGCAGCACCGCGAAGCGCTGGCCATTGCCAATGAGCAGCGCCAGTCCATCGCCGCCCAGAGCGCGGCACAGGTGCTGGAGCTGCTTCAGCAGAACACCCTGCTCACCGAACAGACCCGCGAACTCACGGCACGCATCGAGGCGTTGACGGTAGAGATTCACCAGCGTTTTGTTGCCCCACCGGTAAAGCCGTGAAAAGATGCGCGAGCCCACACGGGCCTGCGCTGACCGCCATCGCTCGCCCGCACCGCCGCTGTTTGAAGAATCGGAGCCACCATGACCTCACCCCGGCCCGCGCCCTTTGCGTCCCACAGTCCGTCAGCCTCGCTGCTGCCCCAAGTCGCCGAGCCCCGTTTTGATATCTCTGCCCTGTACCGGCAGGCGCACGGGCTGGCTGCACCCGGTCAATGCGTCACCGCCTTGCACATGGGCGCCGAGCACACCCTGTTGGCAACGGGAATCGACCCAACAACGCCGTCCGTGGTGCTGACACTCGCCCTGGGCAGCCAGAAGACCGCGCGTGATTTTTTCCGCAGCACGCTACCCACCCCGCTGGAACTGGAGACTGCCATCGCCTGGGTGGAAGACGAGGTCTATGCGGCACACACGCGCCACCGCCAATGGGTACCCGAAGGGGTGGTGGTGATTCCATGTTTCACAGACCCAGCCCTGCACGAGATCGCCACCCTGGCGGGCGTTGCCGAAGCACCCACCCGGGTTTTGTCCCTGGAGGCCATGGAGCGTTTGTTCAACCGCCTTGCTGCCGTGGCCCAAGGCCGGCCTCCTGCGCACGAGGGGTTGCCCGCGAGCCCCACCTTGGCCGCCACGCTGCTGGTCCTGCGCGAGTTGATGCACCACATGCCTTTTGCCGCCATCACGCTGACACCCACTGCGAGCGGGGCGGGACTCTCTACGGCTTGAAGTGCCTGCAGCGTTTTTTTGTAAAGCGCTGTTTGCTATGGAAAAAATAGCGCTCTTCTGAGAGTTTCACCTATCGGCCCGAACCCGCGCGGGTCGCCGTGCTCACGCAAAAGTGTCGACGGTGTCACCCAGGCCAGGTGTGCGACGGCCTGTAGGTGCGGGTGCCGCTTTCGTGCTCGGGTCCCTGGTCGCCTGGGCCTGCTGTTGTCTGGCGGCCTGCTCCTGCTGGCTTTGCCGTGCAATGGCAGCAATCTGTTGCTGCACCATCTGGATCTGTGCCTGCAGCAGCTTGATCTTTTCCTGCTTGGCCTTGGCGTCGATGTCCTGTCCGGCTACGCCCCGCAGTTCGTCGGTCAGCTCGCGCAGCTGTTTCTGAAGCTTCGCGATGTTGCTGCTGGCCGCCCCGCGGGAGGCAGCATTGGTGGAGTTGGCGCCGGAGATTTGCATCCCCTTGTTATCGGCACGGAATGGGCCATCTCAAGCACTGTTTGTTGTGCGCTGCGTTGCCGTGGGGCGCTGTGCAAACCACTCCCGCAAGAAATCCGCCAGGGCCCGCGTTTTGGCTGACAGATCACTTTTGCTTGGATAGACCAGGGTCACGTCCGCAGCGGGCAGCGTCCACGCGGCCAGCACGCGCTGCAGTCGGCCTGCGGCCAGATGTGGCGCCACATCCCATTCCGACCGCATGAGCACGCCATGGCCCTCCAGTGCCCAGACCGTGGCGGCTGCGCCATCGTTGGTGCTGAGCATGCCGCGCACCTTCAGGGTTTCTTGCCGCTCGCCCTGGCGCAGGTGCCAGGTGCCATAGGTTTCGTCACTCTCGCGGATCACGATGCACTGGTGGGCCAGCAGGTCAGCGGGCTGTGTGGGCTCGCCCGCCAAGGCCAGGTAAGCGGGTGACGCGCACAACACGCGCTGGTTGGCCAGCAGCCGGCGCGCGGTCAGGCGCGAGTCGGGCAGGTCGCCAAAGCGCACGGCAGCGTCAAAGCCTTGCTCCACCAGGTTCACGGGGCGGTCGGTTAGGTGCAGTTGCACCTCGACCTCAGGGAAGGCGCGTGCAAACGCCGACAAGGCAGGTGCAATATGTGCGCGGCCAAAGCCCAGCGTGGCGGCCAGCTTGATGAGCCCGCGCGGAGAGCTGCGCGCGCCCGCCACAGCGCGCTCCAGCGCCTCCAGATCGCCGAGGATGCGCGCACCGTCGAGCAGGTAGGTCTCGCCCTCGGGCGTAAGGCTGATGCGGCGCGTCGTGCGGTGCAATAGCCGCACGCCCAGCCGGTGCTCCAACTGCGCCAGGCGCCGGCTCACAGCCGGGGGGGTGATGCCCATCTGCTGCGCTGCGGCGGCCAGGCTGCCTTCCTTCATGAGCAAAGCAAAAAAGCGCAGGTCCGAAAAGCCGTCCATAGGGTTTATTCGTGCTTTTGATTTATGAATGAAGTGATTTTGAATGACTTTATGCCGTTTTCAATCACTCATAAGATGCCCGTCAGACAGAACACCACCAATCTGCCGGAGACAAACCCCATGACCACCACCCCACTTTTCCCCGGCTTCACCCCCCACCGCGTAGCCACGCCCGACGGGCAGCACATCCACGCCATGTTGGGCGGCAGTGGGCCGCCGCTGCTGCTGCTGCACGGCCATCCACAAACCAGTGCGATCTGGCACAAGGTGGCGCCCGCGCTGGCACAGCATTTCACGCTGGTACTGGCCGACCTGCGGGGGTATGGGGACTCGGCCAAGCCCTCGGGGAGCCCGGCCCCAGGCAACGGTGATGCAGAGCATGCGCTCTACAGCAAGCGCACCATGGCCGCCGACATGCTGGCCGTGATGCAGCACCTGGGCCACACCCGGTTTGCCGTGCTGGCGCACGACCGGGGCGCCCGCGTGGCCCACCGGCTGGCGGCCGACCACCCCGATGCCGTGGTGCGCCTGGTGCTGCTTGACATTGCCCCTACCCTGGCGATGTATGAGCAGACCAGCGACGCCTTTGCCCGCGCCTACTGGCACTGGTTCTTTCTGATCCAGCCCGCGCCGCTGCCCGAACGGCTGATCGAGGCCGACCCTGCTGCTTACATCCGCGACGTGATGGGCCGACGCAGCGCGGGCCTGGCGCCGTTTGATGCCCGGGCACTGGCCGAATACGCGCGCTGCCTGGCCCTTCCGGGCACAGCCCATGGCATTTGCGAGGACTACCGCGCCGCCGCCGGCATTGACCTGGTGCACGACCGGGCCGACCGCGATGCAGGGCGCCACCTGGCCATGCCGGTGCTGGCGCTGTGGGGCGAGCAGGGCGTGGTGCACCAATGCTTCAAGCCCCTGGCCGAATGGCAGCGCGTGGCGCGTGATGTGCGCGGCCACGCCTTGCCCTGCGGCCACTACATCGCCGAAGAGGCGCCCGATACCCTGCTGACCGCCGCCTTGCCATTCTTGCTGGAAGCCACACCATGACCCATCCCCAGACCCTGTACCAGAAGCTGGTCGCATCGCACACCGTCACGGTGCTGGACGCGCAGAACGTGCTGCTGTTTTGCGACCTGCACCTGATGAACGAATACACCAGTCCCCAGGCCTTTGCGGGCCTGCATGAGGCCGGGCGCGGCGTGCCCATGCCGGGGCAGAACGTGGCGGTGGTGAGCCACATCATCCCCACGCACCCGGTGCGCCACCGCGTCATCCAGGACCCACCTTCCGCCCTGCAGGCGCGCAACCTGCAGGCCAACTGCGAGCGGCACCAGATCCCGCTGTTCGACACCAACGACCCGCTGCAGGGCATCGAACACGTGGTGGCGCCTGAGCATGGCATGGTCCGCCCCGGCATGGTCATCATCTGCGGCGACAGCCACACCACCACCTACGGTGCGCTGGGTGCCCTGGGGTTTGGCATCGGGACGTCCGAGGTCGAGCACGTGCTGGCCACCCAGACCCTGGTGTACCGGCTCGCGCAGAACATGCGCATCCGCGTGGATGGCGTGTTGCCCACCGGCACCACGGCCAAGGACCTGATCCTCATGGTCATCCGCCACATTGGTGCCCAGGGCGCACGCGGCTATGTGGTGGAGTTTTGCGGCAGCGCCATCAGCGCGCTGTCGGTGGAGGCGCGCTTCACGCTGTGCAACATGGCGGTGGAGGCGGGCGCACGCGGTGCCTTGATCGCGCCCGACGCCACGGCCATTGACTATGTGCTGGCCCGGGCCCCTGACATCACCGGGGCGTGGCGCGAACGGGCCCTGGCGCACTGGGCCACCCTGCACAGCGATGGGGATGCGGCGTTTGATGTGGAGCACCATTTCGACGCCAGCAATGTCGCCCCCTATGTGACCTGGGGCACCAGCCCCGACCAGGCCATGGCCATCGATGCCACCGTGCCGCTGCCCGCCCACATGGCCGATGCGGCCCAGCGCAGCAGCGCCGAGCAGGCCCTGCGCTACACCGCGCTTTGTGCCGGGCAGGCGCTGCAGGGCGTGCCCGTGCAGCATGTGTTCATCGGCTCGTGCACCAACGCGCGCATCGAAGACCTGCGTGAGGTGGACCGCATCGTCGGCCACCGCCATGTGGCCAGCGGCGTGCGCGCCATGGTCGTTCCCGGCTCGGGTGCCGTAAAAGCCCAGGCCGAGGCCGAAGGCATTGCCGCGCGCCTGGTGGCTGCGGGCTTTGAATGGCGGCAGCCCGGCTGTTCCATGTGCCTGGCCATGAACGACGACGTGCTGGCCCCCGGCCAGCGCTGCGCCTCCACCACCAACCGTAACTTCGAAGGGCGGCAGGGCCGGGGCGCCATCACCCACCTGATGAGCCCGGCCATGGCCGCCGCTGCCGCCATCACGGGCTGCATCACCGATGTGCGCAACCTGGAAATTGCTGTATGACCACCGACAACGCCATTGTTCGCGGCCAAGCCGCCGTGCTGGCCACGCCCAACCTCGACACCGACCAGATCATGCCCAAGCAGTTTCTGCGTGGCATCGACAAATCGGGCCTGGCACCCGGCCTGCTGTACGACCTGCGCTTTGACGGTGCCGGCCAGCCGCGCGCCGACTTTGTGCTCAACCAGCCCGCGTTTGCGGGTGTGGATGTGCTCATTGCAGGCGCCAACTACGGCTGCGGCTCCAGCCGTGAGCATGCCGTGTGGGGCATGCAGCAATACGGCTTCAAGGCCGTGGTGGCGTCGAGTTTTGGCGAGATTTTTTACTCCAATGCGCTCAACAACCGCCTGCTGCTGGCCATGGTGGCCGAGGACGATGTGCAGGTCTTTGTGGCAGAGGCCGCCGCCCAGCCGGGGCCACTGGCACTGGAAATCGACGTACAGCAGCGCCTGGTGCGCAGCCTGGGACACAGCGCGGGTTTTGTGCTGTCTGATCGGCACCAGCGCATGTTTCTGGAGGGGCTGGATGTGATCGGCGTGTCACTGACCCACGCCGACCAGATCCGTGCGTTTGCAGACCAGCACTGGGCGGTGCAGCCGTGGGTGAAGGATGTGGCGCGCCGCACGCGCGAGCGGCTTTCGGCCGCCACGGGCGGCTGAGCCTGGCGCGGCGACCGGGGGTAGTCGCCGCCGACGCAAAGGCTTGCTTACTTGGCTGCGCCCTTGGCCGCCTGCGCCTTTTGGGTCTTGTTGTAAACCTCCATCACGGTGGCGAAGTCGCGTTCGAAGTTGATGGGCAGGAAGGTGTCGTTGCCCGGCAGCAGCTGGCGCAGCTTGGGCGAGAAGCTGTAGCTGTACGAGCACTTCTTCACGCGCGCCTGCAGTTCGGGCGAGACATCCTTGCCCATCGTCCAGGTCTCCGTCATGAAGGGCGGGCTCTCCCACAGCGTGCGGATGCTGGAGCCCTTCACATCGCCCTTGACCACCATGCGCTGGTACAGATCGCTGGCCACGGCAGCGGCGGGGTAAAAGCCGTGCATCACGCCCGTCACCGAGCGCTCATGACCATTGGAGAACACCACCTCGTAATTCTGGTCCGGCACCAGCCCGATGGCCGGGAACAGCGCGCGCGGTGCCAGGTTGCCGGAGTTGGAGGTGGGCGTGGTGTGTGCAATCTTCTTGCCCACCAGGTCTTGTGGCTTGGTGAAAGGGCTGTCCACGCGCGAGATGAGGATCAGCTTGTACGAGTTGCGCTGCCCGCTGGCCTTGTTGCCCGGCACGCCAAATGGCGTGGGCTGGCCCGCGGCCACCAGTTGTGGCACCAGGCCTGGGTTCACCTGGGCCAGCTGGGCCTTGCCGGCCACCAGGCTGTCGATGAGTTCCTTTTCTGCCAGCACGTCGATGTTGGTGCTACGCTCCAGCGATTCGCCCTGCAGGTTCTGCAGATCAATGTTGCCGCAGCGTGCCAGGTGGTTGAAGTAGTCGCCCCACAACAACATGGTTTCGCTTTTGGCGTAGGTCTTGGGCATGGCCACCACGAGTTTTTCGCGCGGGCCGCTGGCGATGGGCGCCGGGGCGGCGGCTGCACGGGCCGCTGCCGCACGGGCCTGTGGGGTGTTCGTGGGGGTGTCGGTTTGTGCGGCCACGGGGCCCAGCATCAACGTAGCGCCTGACAAAAGCGCGCAAAAACGTGCATCACATCGCATGGTGATTTCCCTCTGAAATTTTTGTTGGGTTTCGCAAGGCCGGCTGCAGCTGTGTGGCACAGGTGCGCGCCCGTGGGCCATGGTCTGCCCAGTATGCATGAAGGCGAGGGGCTTGCAGTAACCCGTGCGACTCGTGGACAGCTGCCGGGCGTCGTCGCCCACCGCCGCAAGGGGCCGCGCCTGGGCGTTGTTGCGCGGTGCCATGCCAGTGGGAAGGACGGGACCAGTTTCTCGTCAGGTGCGCGGATGAGGAAGGCGCGGTGGACACGGCGTCAAGTGCACTGCGGCGTGGATGGACAACGTGGTGAAGGACAGCGGTCTGGAGCTCTGTAACAATTCGTTCCATTCCACAAACCCTCCAGCCCGTCCTTCACAACGCAGAGCCATGTCGCAAAACGCCCATACCCTTCACCTCTTTTTTGAAGACCCGATCAAGCTCAAATTCGGCCAGCTGGTCTATCAATACCTGGTAACCGGCAACACCGAGCAGGCGCAACGCTGGGCCGACAAGCTCGGCGGGGCGGACCTGGCGGCGTTGTGGGATGAAGAGTGGTTCAACCAGGAGGTGTCGGCCACGCCGTCCCACCTGCTGCTGCGTTTTGACACGGGTACCAGTGGCGATCTGCCCTTGCGGGCGCTCGAAACGTTGTTTTCCCATGGGTTGAAGGCGGCCGTCCTCCAGGTGTTTTACGACCAGGTGGGTGAGACCGAACGCATGCACTTCGACGACGGCCAATGGGTGTCGCGCCAGGCATTCTTTGACAAGCACCCTGAGCGCCGCAGCATCGTGGAGCCCGCAGACCCGGACCACCCAGCCGGCTCTGCCGATGAAGGGCCTGAAGACGAGTACGACTGTTCCAAAGACCCTGGCAAGCCCGTGTCCGTGGCAAAGCTGCGCAAACAGGAAGCCGAGCGCAAACAGAAGGGCCAGGAAGCGGCTGAGGCTTTCATCGAAATGGCCAAGGCCATGGGCAAAAGCGGCGTATCGCCTGTGAAGGGCCTGATTGCCGTGCTGTTGCTGCGCGCAGGGCTCAAGGGTCTGCTGCAGGCCTTCGTGTTCACGGTGGTCACGGTGCTGCTGTTCAAGGGCTTCTGGCTCTGGCTGGGCCTGGGCCTGGTGTTGGCCATCGTGCTGCCTCTGTACTACATCGTCTCCACGCACAAGGACCTCAAGGGCGACGACGATGATGAGGACAGCGACCCCGATGAAGGTGGCGGCGACGAAAGCAGTAAAGACAAGGACAGTGACCACAACCAGGGCAGCGCAGCCACCACGGGCAGCAGCCACTGAACCGCAGGGAGAACACAAGATGCTGACGCAAATCGAATGGTGGGGTGGGGTGATTTTTGTGCTGGGCGCACTGACGTACCGCATGGTCATGGGCGCGCTGGAGAAGAAGGAAGGGGGCATCCCTTGGTACCGCCTGATGATGCACATCTTCTTTGTGGCGCCCGCCATCGTGCTGGCCGGGTACTTCTATCCGCTGGAGCGCATCGAGCTGCAATACGCCTACCTGGCGGCGCTGGGCGTTTCGCTGGTGGTGGTGGCGGTGATGCTGGTGCAGGAGATGACGGGCGATGCCTCCGAAGAGGAAGCCGAGGCGAAAAGACAGGACGCACAAGACAAGGCAGCCAAGATCGCAAAGCCCGAAGGAGGGGGGCAAGAAGAGGGCGCGCAGGCAGAGGAGGAGGAGGAACCCGGCTGGCTGATGACCGTCGTCGGCGCGATCGTGTTGTACAGCCCGGTGCTGGTGGCATGTGGGCTGGGCTGCACCAAGGCCTGGCCGATGGTGCAACGGTGGATGTGACCCCACGGAGCTGAGCCTGCACGCACCGGCACGGGCTCGGCGTTTCTCCGCCTGATCTGCAGCCCCTGGGCGGGCGGTGCGCGGGCACAGATGACAATCCGTGCAAGCCACCGCCATTTTTTCTTCTTCTGGCCGTGGGCAGTTTTGCCCCGCCATCCCTCCTTAGCACCCCTGCGCAGCCCATGGCGACAGACTCTTTTGCCGACCTTCTCTCGCTCTACATGCGCCGCATCCGCGCCAGCGCTTCGGGCGTGGCCACCGAAATCGGCCTGAGCCGCGAGGCGGTGAACAACTGGCGCAACGGCGTCTCGGCCCCCAATGTTCGTTCGCGCGACCGCGTGGTCGCCTGCACGCGCTACCTGCGCCTGACGGAGAGCGAGGCCAACCGCCTGCTCAGCGCCGCTGGTTTTGAGCCCGAGTTTCCGCTGCAGGCCGAGTCCGTGGGCGCCCGGCCTTTTGCTGCGTTCCAGGGCCGTGTGTTCGCCCAGCTGGCGCAGGCCGTGCCGTACCCCATCTCGCTGCTGCTGTCGCCCGCGCACTGGGGGCAGCCGCCGTTTCGGCAAGAGTTGCTGCAGCGCGCGCGTGCGCAGTATGGCGAGGGCTCGGTGCTGCACATCCAGCCGCCATACAGCGTGAGCACCGCGCAGGCCGACTACTTCGCGGCCATCGGCCGCCAGTGCGGCCTGGGCGAAGTAGCGTCGGACTACGAATTCGAATCCGCGCTGGAGCGTCGCCTGCTGGCGGGCGAGCGCATTTTCTGCCTGGTCAGCCGCTTTGAGCAAGGCACGCCCGCGTTGCGCGAAACCCTGGCGGGCATTTTGCGCAGCCTGAGCGAGATGCACAGCGGCCGCCTGCACCTGCTGCTGTGTGGCGGCGAGGCGCTGGCCGACCTCAAATACCGCAGCGGCGACCTGTCGCTGCTCAACATCGCGCAGGTCAACCACTGGCCCGACCCGTCGCTGGACGATCTGATGCAGCTGGCCCGCCACCGCTGGCCCGAGCACACCTGGACCGGGCCGGTGGTGGCCGAGTTGCAGGCGCTCAGCGGCGGCCACCCCGCGTTGTTTGAAGAGGGGCTGCAATGGCTGGTGGACCAGGGTGTGGGCGATGGACATGCGTCGTCCAGCGCACTGCGCACGCACCTGGCCAGCAGCCCGCGCCTGTGGCAGACCTTTTTGCCGCTGGCCCAGGCGCCTGCCACCCGCACGCGTTTGCAGCAGCTGCTGCAGGCCGACGACCTGGGCCGTGCGCGCCCCTATCTGCAAGACGACGAACTGCGCAGCCTGTTCTGGGGCAACCTCATCCATGTGCGCGGCACGGGCGATGCGGCGCGGCTGCACTGGCGCTGCGCCACCATTCGCGATGCGGGTTTGATGGTGCTGGATTCATGCTCGACCGACTGAAGCCCCTGCTGTCCAAGGCCGTGGTGCGTGCGGTGGCCATTGCGGCGGTCACGCTGTTCGTGGGCAGCGCGCTGTTCACGCCCCAGCTCAACCCGGTCACGCGGGGCGCGTTCCTGGCATCGGTCAATGTTGGCCCGGTGTGGGGCGAGCTGGTGCAGTGGCGCGTCGCCCTGATCCAGGCGCGCAATGAGCTCGATGCCTGGCCCAAGGACATCCAGGAATACGCGCCGCGCATCGCCAACCCGCAGCTGCGCGTAACGTCCCCGCGCCCCAACGTGCTGCAGGCCGACATCGCCCACAACCCTGAGCTCGGCAAGCTGGCAGGCACCCAGGTGGTGGTGGAGCTGACGCCCGGCACCCACACCTGGACGTGCCGCCCCGGCAACCCGCCCATTCCACCAGGTTACCTGCCCATCAACTGCCAGGAAGGCAGCACCGACGACTTCGAGCCCGCCACCAAGCCCGCGCCCGATGCCGACCCGTTCGCCTGGCTGCGTTCGCTCATCCTGTGGTGCGCAGTGATCTTTGCCGTGGGCGCCGTCGTGTGGGTGGTGCGCCACCCCCTGATCGGCGCGGGCCAGCTGCGCCCTGCGCGTCTGCGGCGCACGCCCCTGGCGCGCCTGCCGCAGATCGACCGGCTGCTGCGCTGGCTGCGGCGGCTGGAGGCTACCTTGTTGGCGGCGGACATCCGCATGGTGGACTGGCGCCGCGCCGTGCTGTGCGCGCAGGCCACGGGCGCCGACCATGCACCGGCCCTGGCACGCGCATTGGCCGAGCGCGTGTCGGCCCGCTGCCAGCCCAGCAGCGACTGGGCGCTGCCCGGCCAGGTGTTCGAGTGGCAGTTTCCGCCCGACCTGCCCGTGTCGCTGGACCGCTGCCTCGTCTTTGTGCCCACCCCGGGCATCGACGAAGCCACCGCGCTGCGCCAGCTGCGCGCCGCGCAGACCGGCAGCGACGTGCTGTTGATCCTGAGCGAGCACAGCGTGGAAACCCCGTGCCCGCTGCTGCGCGCCCACGCCGATGACCGCGCCAATCTGCACGTGATGGTGGACAGCGCCAGCCAGACCGAGTGGCTGATCGGCGGCGAATCGCTGCAGGTGCTGCTGCGCCAATTGGCCGCGCAGCTGCGCATCACCCGCATCTCGCCGTACCAGACGCGTGGCGGCGTGACCCGCGAAGGCGCCTTCTTTGGCCGCGCACAGCTGCTCGCCCGTGTCATCAACCGCGAGCCCGCCAACTACCTGGTGGTGGGCGGTCGCCAGCTGGGCAAGAGCAGCCTGCTCAAGGCCGTGCAGCGCCGCCTGCAAGGCCACCCGCACACCGTGTGCCACTACGTCTCGCTGCGCGACCACCGCCTGGCGCCCCGCATGGCGCTGCAGTTTGGCCTGGCCGCCGACACACCGCTCGAAGCCATCGTGGACCACCTGCAGGCCCAGTACGAGGGCAAGCGCCTGGTGCTGCTGATCGACGAGGCCGACCTGTTCTTCCGCGACGAATCGAACCACGGCTACGCCCAGTTGTCCACGCTGCGCGCGCTCAGCGAAGAGGGGCGCTGCTGGTTCATGCTCGCGGGCTTTTGGGACCTGTACGCCACGGCCGTGCTCGACTACCAGAGCCCCTTGCGCAACTTTGGCGAAGTGCTGGCCATCGGCGGGCTGGAGCGTGCCGCCTGCCGCGAGCTGGCCACCGAGCCCTTGCGCAGGCTGCGCCTGGGCTTTGCCAGCGACACGCTGGTGGAAAAGCTCGTGGACGCCAGCGGCCAGCGCGCCAACCTCGTCGCCATCCTGTGCCAGGAGTGCCTGGAAGCCCTGCAGCCCGGCGAGCGCGCCATCGAAGCCCGCCACCTCACGCAGGCCCTGGCCTCGCAGGCGGTGCAGGACGCACTGGCCGGCTGGGGCCGCCTGAGCCACGACGAGGCCGCCTGCCGCCTCGACCGCATCGCCGTCTACCACACGGCCCAAGCCGGGCAGACCGGCCTGGTGGCCCTGGCCCAGCTGCTGCAAGGCCACGGCATCACTGCCGACGCGCAGGCGCTGCGCCAGTCGCTGGCCCGCCTGCAGCTGGCCTATGTGCTGCGCAAGCAGGATGCCGACTACCGCTTTGCCATCCCGCTGCTGCAGGGCCAGTTCGAGCCGACCGAGGTGGAACTGCTGCTGCGCCAGGAGCTGGCGATGCTGGCGCGCAGCACGGTAAAAATATGAGTCAAATTGGCCGCCAGCGCTTGATGGATAAGCGCTAATAGCTACTATTTTTGTAGTAATCCGCAGCAACCCCGTGCCGCAGGCGATTCCACCCCTGCGTTGTGCACATCCCGCATGCGCAGCATGTCGCCCCAGCGGGTGGCGAGCTGCGGCGCAAAGCCCACTTCGCCGTCAAACCGCGCGGGGTTGGCATAGGTGCCAAACAGCATGTCCCACACCGGCAGGTCGCCATAGTTGCGGGCATGCACATCGCGTTCGTGGTGCAGTGCGTGCATCTCGGGCCGGGGCAGCAGCCAGCCCAGCCAGCGTGGGGTGTGGATGTTCCAGTGCTGAAAAATGCTGAGCACCGCCAGCAGGGCCGTGGTCAGTGCCGCGGCTGCGGGCGCCAGCCCCAGCACCACCGTGCCCAGGGCCACGCCCATGCCGGTTTTGACCAGCACCTCGAAGGGGTGCACCACGTAGGCGCCTGGCACATCCACGCGTGGCGCAGCGTGGTGCAGCTGGTGGCCCATGCGCCAAAGCCCATCGAACCGGTGCTCGGCCCGGTGCCATGCGTAGTGCACCAGCGACAGCACCAGCAGCCCCACCGGCACACCCCACAGGCCCAGCGCGCTCAGGTCAAGCACGCGCAGCGCGGCGAACCCCGTGGCCTGCAGCAACCAGGGCACGAGCGAGCCCACCATGGCCGTCAGCACAAAAAACGCCACGCCCAGCCGCTGCCAGCCGGGCACGGGCGCATAGCTGCGCGCGGGTGAGCGCGCCTCCACCGCCCACATCAGGGCATAGGCCGTGGGGACCAGCAGCGGGGCCAGCAAGGGGAGGTGGGGGGAGTCGATCATGGAAGGCCTTTCTTGGTGAGCATATGTGCGCCGATGTGCACATGTTGGGTGGAAAAAATGGGCACATTGCTGTGCCCGCTTGGCGGAGTTGGCTTGGCTGGGGAGGATTCTTGTGGCAGCGGTCAACGGGGGCAGCACAGCGGCTGCAAGGTCTGTAGCAGGGTGGTCAGGGCCTTCATCTGCTCCAGCACACCGTCGCCATCGATGGCGTAGAAGGTGTGCCGCCCCTCGGTCTCCGACCGCAGGATGCGCGCACGCTCCAGCACCTGCAGGTGGCGCGCCACCACGGAGCGGTCTTGGGGAACCTGCTCGGCAATCGAGCCCACATCGGCGCGGCCCTGCAGCACCAGCACCCGCAAGATGGCCACGCGCGCGGGTTCGGACAATGCTTTGAAGAAGGCGCTGTCCAGTGCATCAATGCAGGCGGCGGCAGCGGTTTCGCGGGGGGAGGTCATGGGTAGAGCATATGTGCACATTAATGCACATGTCAACCTCGCGGCAATCCCCTTTGCCGGACGCTCCGTCAGCCTGAGGGGGGGGCCCACTTCGGTCATGGTTCGGGCCAGGCCACCACCACCGCCCCGCGCTTGCGCCCCGTCTCCACATACGCGTGCGCAGCGGGCAAATCGGTGAATGGGTAGGTGCGGTCCACCACGGGCTGCAGCGCACCGGCCCGGGCCAGATCCACCAGCATCTGCAGGTCCTGCACACGCTCGGGCGCAGGGCCGCCGATGCTGCGGCGTGTGCCGCGTGGGCGGGCCAACAATTCCATCAGGCTGCCCGCCACCGACAGGTAGCGGCCGTGCTCGTTCAGGCTTGCCAGGCAGGTGGCGAAGCTGCTGGCGCCCACGGTGTCGGCAATCACGTCCCAGCGCTGCGCGGTTTGGGTGAAGTCCTGCGCGGTGTAGTCGATCACGTCGTGTGCGCCGAGCGCCAGCACCAGCGCCACATTGCCCGCGCTGCACACCCCCGTGACCAGCGCACCCCGGTGCCGCGCCAGCTGCACCATGGCACTGCCCACGGCGCCCGATGCGCCAATCACCAGCACCCTCTCGCCCGCCCGCACCTGGGCCTTGTTCAGAAAGTGCAGCGCTGCCAAACCACCAAACGGCAGGCTGGCCGCTTCGACAAACGACAGCCGCGCGGGCTTGTGCACCAGGGGCTTGGTGGCGGGCAGCACGCAGTATTCGGCATGGCAGCCCATGGCAACGCCGGCCACGCCCAATACCGCGTCGCCCGGTTGAAAGCCCTGCACGTCACGGCCCACGGCCTCCACCACACCGGCCACGTCGGTCCCCAGCACCGGCTGGCGTGGCCGCGCCAGACCAAACGCCAGCCGTCCCAGCAGCCCAAATCCACGCGGCAGGTTCTGCGTGCGGATGCGCACGTCGGCTGACGACACGCTGGCCGCAATCACCCGCACCAGCACATCGCGTGGGCCGGGTGTGGGGCAGGGGCGCGTCTGCAGCTCCAGCACCTCGGCGCCCCCGTAGTCGTGGCACACCCAGGCCCGCAGGTTGGTGGGGGCGTGGGCCGCAGAGGGGCTGGCAAACGGGGCTGCGGATGTATGGGTGTTGGCGGGCATGGGGGTTGGCAAGGTCACGGGAAGGGAGGGCAGATACACGCAACCGCAGAGCGTAGGCAGATACATCTCCCGCACGCAACCCGACCTTGGGTGGGGTACCTGGCGATCCTCCCGCCCAGTCCATCGTGCAGTACGCTTAAGAACCTGTTCAAGATCTTTTCGGGGATCGCATTGGAGTGCAATCGGGATGAGTGGATGCTTCGGATGCACAGCATGGGCTTGTGCCCATGCAAGCAGACGAGGCTTCCAATCGCCCGATTTCACTCCAACCCTTCGGGCAAGGTACTTGTGCGACCCTGAAAAGATCTTGAACAGGTTCTAAGGACACACTGCGGAGGCCCCCCTTGAACCCCACCCTCTACACCGTGGCTTACCCGGAATGCGATGCACAAGACCTGCTCGCCGTGGACACCTGGCGCGCCGACCACGACCCCACCGGCCATGCGCTGATCCGCCCGCATTTCACGCTGGTGTTTGCTGGTGACGGGGTGGACGCCACCACCTACCTGGCCCATGTGGCGGCAGTGGCGGCGCGCACTGCGCCCATCGCCTTTCACTGCCGCTACGCGATGCTGGGGGCCGATGCATACAGCCAGCGCGCCCATGCGTACCTGGTGCCGGACGAGGGCTACGCCGCGCTGTCGTTGCTGCACGATGCCCTGTACAGCGGCCCGCTGGCCGCCCATCTTCGGCTGGATCTGCCCTACACGCCCCATATCACGGTGGGGGCGTTTGCCTCCGCCGCGCGGGCGCGGCAGTGGTGCATTGACCGCAACCTTGCTGGTGTCTCGTTGCCCGGCCGCGTGGAGGCGCTGTGGGTGGGGCAGGTGGTTGAGGGGCGGTTTGAGCACCTGGGGCAGTTTGCGCTGGCGGGCTGACCGCCGCGGCTGCCCCTACACTGCGGCCATCTGGTTCCCCCAAGGCTGCGAGGCCTTGGACTTCTACGGGAGGTTTGGACAATGCCCATCCAGCTCGATCACCTCATGGTGCCCGCCCGCGACAAACTGGCCGCCGCCCGGCTGTTGGCCGAACTGCTCGGCGTGCCCTGGTCCGAAACCGGCGTGGGTCCATTTGCGCCCGTGTTCGTGAACGATGGTTTCACCATCGATTTCGACGAATGGCCCGAGCCCATTCCGCGCATCCACTACTGCTTTCGCGTGAGCGATGCGGAGTTCAGCGCCATCCTCGCGCGCATCCAGGCTGCGGGCATCCCGTAGCGCAGCGCCGTGCACGGCCCCGTGGACGGGCAGGTGGATACGGCCCACGGTGGCCGCATCGTCTACTGGAACGAACCCGATGGGCACCAGTGGGAGATGCTGACCGTGAGCTATGCGCGTGCCGCAGCGGCTTGAGGGCTGAATTTGAAGTGAAGTTGGCCGCTAGCGCTTTATGGATAAGCGCTGATAGCTATTAAATTTGTAGTAATTGCTGCCTGTGATTCAAGGCCGCTGCGCCATCACCAGCGCATACAGCGCCTGCGCCGCCACCGACAGGCTTTCGTCCCGCCGCCGCACCAGGTAGATCTGCCGTGTGAGCCCGGGCAGCGACAACGGCCGCGTGACCAGCCCCGGCTGCTCGAAGTGGAACAGCGTGAGCGCCGGCACCACGCTGATGCCCAGGCCCGCGCGCACCATGCCCATCACGGTGGCGAGCTGCTCCACCTCCATCAGCGTGTGCATGGCCTGCGGGTGCAGGGCGGCCTCCAGGTACTGGCGCACGCTGCTGGTGCGCGCCAGGTGGATGAAGGGCCAGGCCGCCAGGTCCTGCGCGGTGATGGCCTTGCGCCGGCGTGCCAGCGGGTGGTCTGCGGGGCACACCAGGTAAAAGCCGTCGCTGCAAAAGGGCTCGGCCTGCAGGGCAGGGGTGTCGGCACGGATGGCGGCCAGCGCGAAGTCGGCATGGCCGCTGGCCACGCGCTCGATGCAGGGCTCGGACAGCACGTCGGCGATGTCGATCTCGATGCCGGGGTGCGCTGCGCGGTACTGCGCCAGCACGGCGGGCAGCCAGCCGGCTGCCAGCGACGGCAGCAGCGCCACGGCCACCCGCCCGCGCTGCAGCGTGGCGGCATCGCGCACGGCCGACAGCGCGTTGGTGATCTCTGCGCGGATGCGGCGGGCCGATTCCAGAAAGTTGTGCCCCTCGGGCGTCAAGTCCACATGCCGCGTGCTGCGGTCGAACAGCCGCAGGCCCAGGTCGTCCTCCAGCGCGCGGATCAGCGCGCTGAACGCGGGCTGCGACAGGTGGCACAGGGCAGCCGCGCGGGTGAAGCTGCGCTGCTCGGCCAGCGCGATGAAAGCGTCGATCTGGCGGCTGGAGAGGTGGGCGGTGCTCATGGGTGAAGGCGAGGACAGAAAAGCCCGCAAGGGCTATTTATCTGCAATGCAGATGGATTCATCATAAATATCGATTTCACAGAATACCGCAGTGTTTCTACAGTGGGGCCCAGGAGACAAACATTCATGGCGAACAACACCCATCTGCGGGTCGGCTGCGCCGCCGGCTTTTCGGGCGACCGCACGGACGCGGCCTTGCCCGTGGTGCAGGCGCTCATCGCCAGCGGCCAGCCGTCGGTGCTCATCTTCGAGACCCTGGCCGAGCGCACGCTGGCCCTGGCGCAACTGGCCCGCCGCACCGACCCCGATGCCGGCTACGAGCCGCTGCTGGCCGACCTGCTGCGCCCCGTGCTCGGGCTGTGCCTGGCGCATGGCGTGCGCATCGTCAGCAACTTCGGCGCAGCCAACCCGCACGGCGCCGCACGCCGCATCCACGCGCTGGCGGCCGAGCTGGGCCTGGCCCGCCCGCGCATCGCCGTGCTGCAGGGCGACGACCTGAGCGGCCCGGCCCACCGCGCGCTACTGCAGGACGCCCTGGGCAGTGCCATGCCCACCGAGCCCCTCGTCAGCGCCAATGCTTACATCGGCGCACAGGCCATTGCCGATGCGCTGCGCGCCGGGGCCGACATCGTGGTCTGCGGCCGCGTGGCCGACCCGTCGCTCGTGCTGGGCCCGGCGCTGGCGCACTACGGCTGGGCCACTGACGACTGGGACCGCCTGGCCCGCGCCACCATGGCCGGGCACCTGCTCGAATGCGGCGCGCAGGTCACGGGCGGCTACTTTGCCGACCCCGGCTACAAGGATGTGCCGGGCCTGGCGCAATTGGGCTACCCCATCGCCGAGATCGACGCCGACGGCCACTGCACCATCACCAAGCCGCCCGGCACCGGCGGGCGCATCGACGAGCGCACCGTCAAGGAGCAGCTGCTGTACGAGCTGCACGACCCCGCGGCGTACCTCACGCCCGACGTGGTGGCCGACATCACCCAGGCCCGCGTGCAGGCCGTGGGGCCCGACGCCGTGCGCCTAATCGGCGTGCAGGGCCACGCACAGCCCGCCACGCTCAAGGTCAACGTGTGCTTTGAATCCGGCTGGTTCGCCGAGGGCGAAATCTCCTACGCTGGCCCGCGCGCCGAAGCCCGCGCGCGCCTGGCGGGCGAGGTGCTGCGCGAGCGGCTGAGCGGCCTGGGCCCGCTGCGCATCGACCTGATCGGCGTGACCAGCATCTTCGGCGACGACACCAGCCGGTGGCTGGATGCGCCCGCCAGCGACAGTGGCGACGCCCGCAACGACGTGCGTGATGTGCGCCTGCGCGTGGCCCTGCAGCACCGCGACCACGCCAGCGCCCAGCGCCTGGTGCGCGAGGTGACCGCGCTCTACACCTGCGGGCCTGCCGGCGGCGGCGGGGTGCGCACCGCCATGCGCCCACGCCTGGGCACGGTGTCGTGCCTGGTGCCGTGCGATGCCGTGGCCGTGCGCTTCGAGATGGTTGATTGAGGGACCACACACCATGACTTCTGCAACCCAGGCCGCAACCCAGCCCGCCACCACGGCAACGGTCACTGTTCCGCTCTACCGCCTGGCCCACAGCCGCACCGGCGACAAGGGCAACCGCTCCAACATCAGCGTCATCGCCTGGCACCCCGCGCTGTGGGATGTGCTGGTCGAGCAGGTCACCGAAGCCGCCGTGGCGCGCCAGTTCGCGCTGCGCCAGCCGCGCCAGGTCACGCGCTACCTGCTGCCCCAGCTGCAGGCCATGAACATCGTGCTGGACGATGTGCTGGACGGCGGCGTGAACGACGCGCTCAACCTCGACAGCCACGGCAAGGCGCTGAGCTACCTGCTGCTGGACATGCCCGTCACCGTGCCCGCCGCGCTGGCACCGCACTTTGGCGGGCCGCCACCGCCGTAGCCGCCGCTCTTTTGCCGGTGACCGACTCCCTCTCGCTTTCCGCTTTCCGCCTTTCCATACCTACACACAAGGAGACAAACATGAACCGATCCACTTCGCTGTTGAACCTGGGCCGACGCCACGCGATGGCCGCTGCCGTGCTGGCGCTGGGCGCGCTGCAGGGCGGTGCTGCCCATGCGCAGGCTTACCCCGCCAAGCCCATCACCTTTGTCGTGCCGTTTGCCGCAGGCAGCGCCACCGACCAGCTGGCGCGCGCGCTGGGCCAGTCCATCACCACCGACACCAAGCAGGCGGTGGTCATCGACAACAAGGCCGGTGCCAGCGGCATGATCGCGGCGTCGGCCGTGGCCAAGGCCGCGGCCGACGGCTACAGCGTGCTCATCACCACCAACACCACGCATGCGGCCAACGAGCATCTGTACAAAAAACTCTCGTACGACCCGGTGAAGGACTTTGCGCCGGTGACGGGCCTGGGCAAGGGCGGGCAGGTGCTGGTGGTCAACGCCACTGCGCCGTACAAGAACGTGGGCGAATTGCTGGCCTTTGCCAAGAAGAACCCCGGCAAGCTCAGCTTCGGCAGCGGCAGCTCGTCGAGCCGCATGGCCGGCGAGATGCTCAAGCAACTGGCCAGCGTGGACATCCTGCACGTGCCCTACAAGAGCAACCCGCTGGCCATCACCGACCTGCTGGGCGGGCAGATCGACCTGATGATCACCGACACCTCCACCGGCGTGCCCCAGGTCAAGGCGGGCAAGCTGCGTGCGTTGGGCTACTCCACCCAAAAGCGCAGCGCCCAGCTGCCCGATGTGCCCACGCTGGACGAAGCCGGCGTGAAGGGCTACGACATGGGCTACTGGTTTGCGGCCTATGTGCCGGCCGGCACCCCCGCACCGGTGGTGGCGCGCCTGAACGAGCTGCTCACGGCGGCCACCAAGAGCGCAGCGGCCAAGAGCTTCTTCGACAACGCAGGCTCCGAGGCGTGGACAACCAGCCCGGACGACCTTGCCAAATTCCAGGCCGCCGAGACCCAGAAGTGGGGCAAGGTGATCAAGGCCGCCGGCATCGAGGCCGAGTAAGCCGCAGCCCGGCGCGCTGACCTGCGCCGGGTTTCATCTCCTCCTTCCATATTTTTCTTACGCAGCCTGCCTTTCACCGGCAGGTGTGGGCGAAGCCTTGCCTGTGTGCGGCACACAAGACGCCGCCACTTTTTCTTAGAGCCGCACAAGCGACCACTACCGCCCATCCATCCAAGGAGACAACATGCAATCCCTTCATGCATTCGGAAAACTCGCGCTGACCGCCGCTGCCGCTACGGCCTTCGCAGCCTGCGGAGGCAGCAGCAACGATTCCGCCCCGGGCCCGGCCTTCAAGCTGGCAATCACCTCCACTGAAGCCTTCCCCGGCAGCTACGGCGATGTGGGCGAATACGAGCGCCTCACCGGCACCGTCAGCGGCGAGGTCGACCCCAAGGACCCCAAGAACGCCACCATCCAGGACCTGGCGCTCGCGCCCACCAACGCCAACGGCATGGTCGAGTACCAGGCCGACTTCGTCATGCTCAAGCCCAAGAACATGGCCAAGGCGAGCGGTGTGCTGCGCTACGACGCGCCCAACCGCGGCAACATCCTCACGATGCTCAACCCCACGGCCACGCCCAGCGACGCGGTGTACCTGGAGCGGGGCTATGTGATGCTGTATTCGGCCTGGCAGGGCGATGTGCCCAAGAGCACTCCGGCGCGCCTGACGGTGAAGGTGCCCGTTGCCAAGAACAAGGACGGCAGCAGCATCACTGGCCCTTACCGTGCCGAACTGGTGCCCACCGTGGCCAGCCCGGCCATGACGCTGCCAGGCGGCGTCTTCAACGGCACCATGATCCCGTACGAGCCTGCAAGCCTGGACAACACCCAGCCCGGCTACTCGCTCACCCGCCGCGCCAACGAGACGGATGCACGCGTGCCCGTGCCCGCAGCCGACTGGAAGTTCGCCACCTGCGATGCGGGCGCCAACGCCTTCCCCGGCACCGCCAGCCCCACCAGCGTGTGCCTCAAAGGCGGGTTCGACCCGGCCTACCTGTACGAGCTGGTCTACGTCGCCAAGGACCCTAAGGTCATGGGCGTGGGCCTGGCCGCGCTGCGCGACACGGTGAGCTTCTTTCGCAGCAAGGCGGCCGACTCGTCGGGCACGCCCAACCCGCTGGCGGGCCGCATCCAGTACACGCTGGGGCAGGGCACCTCGCAGTCGGGCAACGCGATGAAGACGTTCCTGCACCTGGGCTTCAACCAGGCGCTCGATGGCGGCAAGGTCTTCGACGGCATCTTCGCCCACGTGGCCGCGCGCCAGACCCACATCAACACCCGCTTTGCCGTGCCCGGCGGCGGCGGGGGCCTGCGCACCGACCACACGGCCTTCGGCCAGACGGCGCCGCGCGGGCTGGACAAGGACTACCAGGACGACATCAGCGGCCGCCAGGGCGGGGTGATGAAGCGCTGCGCCGCCACCACCACTTGCCCCAAGTTCTTTCTGGGCCTGTCGGGCACCGAGTTCTGGCAGCTGCAGGGCTCGCCCGTGTTGACCGACGCCCGCGGCACCAGGGACCTGGCCCAGCCCGAGAACGCGCGCATCTACTACTACGCCAGCACCCAGCACGGCGGGGGGGGGGGCACGGCCAGCATCGCGTATGCGCCCACGCGCGCCACCTACCCCACGGGCACGGTGGTGCACTTCAACGACACCTTCCGCGCGCTGTTCCTGAACCTGGAAGACTGGGTGGTGCGCGGCACGCTGCCGCCCGCCAGCCAGGTGCCGCGCATCGACAACGGCACGCTGGTGCGGCCCGAGGCGCTGGCGTTCCCGGCCATGAAGGGGCTGACCTGGTCCGTGGGCGGCGTGCAGACGGCCATCCCTGAGTTCAGCTACCGGGGCCTGTACAACAACTTCCCGTTGTTCGACTTCGGTCCGCAGTACATCCCGCAGGACGAATCGGGCATCGCCACCATCCTGCCCCCGCGCAACCTGGGCCGCGACTACGCGATCATGGTGCCGCAGGTCGATGCGTCCACCGGCCTCACCCGCGCCGGCATCCGCAGCGTGGAGGCGCGTGCGCCCCTGGGCACCAGCATCGAGTTCAACTACGTCGCCACACCCGGCATCACCGACCTGGCCAACCTCACCGGCAGCTTCATCCCCTTCCACAAGACGCGCGCCGCGCGCTTGGCGGCGGGCGATGCGCGCACGTCGCTGGAGGAGTTGTATGGCACACAAGACGGCTACGTGGCGGCTGTGACCGAGGCCGCCAACGCGCTGGTGGCGCAGCGCCTGCTGCTGCAGCGCGACGCGGACCTGCAGATTGCGCGGGCCAAGGCGGCGGCGGTGTTGCCGTGAGGTGATGGGGTATGTGGGGTGGGGCTGTGGTTCTGGTGCCGTTGTGCCTCTTGGCGGCGGCCTCCTCTCCCCAAACCCCTCTCCCGCAAGGGGCGAGGGGCCAGAACACCGCCGAGCGTTCAAGCGCCCCTCCAAATCAAGAAAAAACAGCCACCAGCGCTTGATCCGTAAGCGCCACCAGCTATTAAAAAAGTAGCAATCACCCTGGCCACTACGCCAACTAACGCACCACTACCATGGCACCCCCGCAAACCGCAGCACCAAAAAATCCAGCAGCGCCCGCACCGCCGGCGACAGGTGCCTGCGCGAGGTGTACAGCGCGTGGATGGTCATCACCGGCAGGCTCCACGCGGGCAGCACGGCCTGCAGTTCACCGCTGTGCAGATAGGGGTTGACCAGGTAGGTGGGCTGCAGTGCGATGCCGCCGCCCGCCAAGGCGGCGCGCATCAGCGTGGTGGCCTCGTTGGCGCTGAAGGGGCTGGTCACGCCCACGCGGGCTATCTCGTCACCGCGGGTGAGCTGCCACACGCTTTTGCCAAAGTTGGCGTAGCTCAAACAACGGTGGCGGGTCAGGTCGGCGGGCTCCTGGGGCGTGCCGTGTGCCGCCAGGTAGGCGGGCGATGCCACCAGCGCTGAATCGCAGCGCGCCAGCGGCCGGCCGATGAGCAGCGGGTCGGGCTCGGCGCTGATGCGGATCGCCAGGTCGATGCGGCGCTCCACCAGGTTCAGCGAGCCCTCGCTGGCGTCCAGGTCGATCTTGAGCTGCGGGTGCTGCGCCAAGAAGTCAGCAATCGCCGCGCCCATCTGCGCATACGCAAACGACACGCTGCAGGTGATGCGCAGTTGCCCGCGCAGCTCGCCCTCGGTGGTGGTGGCGGTTTCTTCTTCCAGGTCCTGGGTCAGCGCCAGCATCTGCTGGCAGCGGCGCAGCGCCAGTTCACCGGCATCGGTCAGCGTCACGCTGCGGGTGGTGCGCTGCAGCAGGCGCGCCTGCAACCACTGCTCCATCTCGCCCACATAGCGCGTGACCATGGCGCGCGACATCTCAAGCCGGTCGGCCGTGGCACTGAAGCTGCCGCTGGTGGCCACTTCCACAAACACCCGCATGGCGGTCAAACGATCCATATTTGATCTATTTGCGCAACAAATATGCGCATTTTATGGGGTTTATTGGATCGATTGGTGCAAATAAACTTCATTCCGCCATCAACGCAAACCCCTTCAAACCCTGGAGAAACCGCCATGTTCCGCACCACCCTCATCGCCGCCACTCTGTCCCTTGCCTTTGCTGGCGCCCACGCCGCCCAGCCCCTGCAGATCAAGGTTTACAACGCCGACGGCAACAGCTTCAACGTCAACTCCACGCTGGTGTACGGCGAGAAGGAAGCCATGGTCATCGACGCTGGCTTCACCCGCGCCGACGCGCTGCGCATTGCCGCCAACGTGTTCGACAGCGGCAAGGAACTCAAGACCATCTACGTGAGCCAGGCCGACCCCGACTATTACTTCGGCGTGGAAACGCTCAAGGAATTTTTCCCCAAGGCTGAGGTGGTAACCACCCCCGCCGTGCTGGAGAAGATCAACGCCAAGCTCGCCGGCAAGCTCGCCTTCTGGGGCCCCAAGATGGGTGCCAATGCACCGCGCACGCCTGTGCTGCCCAAGGCCATCAGCGGCAACACCCTCACGGTGGACGGCCAGACGGTCGAGATCCGTGGCACCACCGGCCTGCTGGCGCACCGCCCATATGCGTGGATTCCTTCGGTGAAGGCCGTGGTGGGCAATATCGGCGTGTTCGGCAACCTGCATGTGTGGACGGCCGACACCCAGACCGTGGCCGAGCGCAGCGCCTGGATCGCCCAGCTTGACGAAATGGCTGCCCTGCAGCCCACCGTGGTGGTGCCCGGCCACATGCTGCCCGGCACCACGCTGGACGTGACAGCGGTGACCTACACCAAGGGCTACCTGCAAGCGTTTGAGAAGAATGCCGCCGCCACCAAGACGGGCGCCGAACTCATCGACGCGATGAAGAAGGCCTACCCTGCAGCGCCCATGGGCCTGTCGCTGGACATCGGCGCCAAGGTGAACAAGGGCGAGATGAAGTGGTAAGCCCGTAGTCAACAACAACCCTCACTGGAGTCAAGAATGAAACCGTTCAAAGTGTTCCTCGTCGCTGCATCGCTGGCCGCAGTTTTCTCTGCCAATGCGTTTGCCCAGACCAACAAGGAAATCGTCGTGGCCGGCATGAAGGGCCTGTTCATCACGCGCGATGCTTCGGTCATCGACAAATACTGGTCCCCCAACTACATCCAGCACAACCCCGCCGTGCCCAACGGGTCCGAGGTTCTGAAGGGGTGGGTCGGCAGCCTGCCGCCCGACTTCAAGTACGAGCCCGGCATGGTGGTGGCCGAAGGTGACTTCGTCATGATGCACGGCCGCTACGCGGGCATGGGCCCCAAGGTCATGATTGGCGTCGATATCTTCCGCCTGGCCAACGGGAAAATTGTGGAGCACTGGGACGTCTTGCAAGAAGAAACGGCCAAGACGGTCAGTGGCAATCCCATGTTCACCAACCCCCAAAAGTGATCGGACACCAGATCGTGCCAACGCACCCCCTTCAACCCGTCCTGGACCACCTGCACGCCGGGCGCTGGAACGCGGCGCACGATCTGGTGCAACACGACGGCTCCATGCTCGCCGCCTGGCTCCACGGCATCCTGCACCTGCAAGAGGGTGATCTGGAAGATGCCGAGAACTGGTACGACCGTGCAGGCCGCCACTTCCGCAGCCGGGGCACCCTCGCCGAAGAGCTGGCGCTTTTCGAGGCCGCGCTGGCTTCATCCTCACCCCCTGACGTTGAAAGACCCTGATCCATGCCCTCCATGCCCACCACGGTGACCTATCTGTTCGACCCCTTGTGCGGTTGGTGCTACGCCGCCGCGCCGGCGCTGCAATACCTGCAAGGCGTGGACGGCGTGCACGTCTCGCTGGCGCCCACGGGCCTGTTTGCGGGCGCCGGGGCGCGGCCCATGGATGCGCAATTCGCTGCGTACGCCTGGTCCAACGACCAGCGCATCCAGCAGCTCACAGGCCAGCCCTTCACGCAGGCCTACCGCGACCAAATTCTGGGTGCTGCGTCCGGCCGCTTTGATTCAGGCCCTGCCACCCTCGCGCTGACCGCCGTGGCGCAGACTGCGCCTGAAAGTGAACTGGAAGCCTTGCACGCACTGCAGCACGCACGTTATGTGAAAGGCCGCGACACGGCAGAACCCGAGGTGCTGGCGGACCTGTTGCGGGCTTTGGGCCTGGCGGATGCCGCAGCGTTGACGCTCGCACCCACTGCCGCGCTGCACAACCTGGTGGCCGAACGCATCGCCAGCGCACAAGCCACGCTGCGCGCCGTGGGCGCCCGGGGCGTGCCGCAATTGGTGGTGGCGGGGCCGGGCGGTGCGCTGCGGTTGATCGGGGGCGATGCGCTGCTGGGGCCGCGCGAAAAGCTGCTGGAGCACATCCTGGCGGCCTGACGCCGTGGATGACCGGCGGCGGCGCTCAGGCCTTGGGTAGCAGTTCGCCCCGCCGCCCCAGTGTCCGCACCACCTGTTCGTACATCGCATCCACAGCCGGTGAGCGCAGCGACACCTTGCTGCGCAGCACCGCCACATTCATCGAAGCCAGCGGCGGAAGGTCAAACTCCGCGGGCAGGTTCTGCAAGATTTGCAGATGGGCTGGCGCGCTGCACCGCGTGAGCACCGCCACCGCCAAACCGCTCTCCACCGCAGCCAGCTGGCCCGCCAGGCTGGAGCTGTGGTACACGATGCGGTAGGCTCGGCGCCGCGTGTCCAGTGCCGCCAGGGTGGCCTGTCGGGCCATGCTGGCCGATTCGTACACCGCAATCGGCAGCGGGTCACGCCGCCACGCTTCAAACTGCGCAGCCCCCACCCACACCAGCGGCTCTTCAAACAAAAAATGCCCCCGCTGCGGCTTGTCGCGCGAGACCAGGGCCAGGTCCAGCTCGCCGCGCACCACGCGTGGGATCAGCGAGGTCGATTGCTCGCAGGTCAACTCAATCTCCACGCCCTGGTAGCGGTGCGAAAAGCTGCGCAGCACCGGCGTGAGGTAGGTCGATGCGTAGTCGTCCGGCACCCCCAGCCGCACCCGGCCCGCCAGCTGCGGGCCGAACAGCGCCGCGTGCGCCTCGGCCTGCAGATCGAGCACGCGGCGCGCGTACGACAGCAGCTCGGCCCCGGCGGGTGTCACCTCCAGATGGCGCGGCCCGCGCAGCAGCACCGGGCGGCCCAGTGCGGCCTCCAGCTTCTTGATCTGCATGCTGACCGCCGACTGCGAACGGTGCACCAGCGGCGCCGCGCGCGAGAGCGAGCCCGCGTCCACCACGGCCACAAAGGCGCGCAGCCAGTCAATCTGGAAATCGGGGTAGTTCATCGCGTCAGCTCTCTGGTTTTGTGTCGGAAAAACCTGTCGGGATAAAAATTCGTTTATCGAATGGTATCTGTTCGAACTATGCGCTTTACACCAGTGTGCCAATCTTCGAGCATCGGCGGCATGAACCAGAAAGCCAGTGCCGCCACGCCCTCATCGCTTGCCGCGCCTATCCCCTCCGCAGTGCCCGCCAGTACCCGCGAGCGGGACGGCCAGTGGTTGCTTATCGCCGGCGGCGTGCTGCTGGGCACCATCGGTGTTTTTGTGGAAGAGGCGGGCCAGCATCCGCTGGTCACCGTGTGGTTCCGCTGCGCATTCGGTGCGCTGGCGCTGCTGGCCTGGTGCCTGGCCACGGGCCGGGGGCGTCAATTGATCTTGAACGGGCGAGCGCGCTGGGTGGCCTGCGCCACGGGCGTGCTCATGGTGATGAACTGGGCGCTGTTCTTTGCAGCCATCCCGCGCACGTCCATCGCCGTAGCCACGGTGATCTTCCACATCCAGCCCATCTGGGTCATCGTGTTTGGCGCGCTCTTCCTGCGCGAGGCCGTCTCGCCCACGCAGTGGCTGGCCACCCTGGCCGCGCTGGGCGGCCTGGTGCTGACCACCGGCCTGCTGGACGGCACCGCAGCCGCCGCGGCCAACAGTAGCAGCGGCGGGTACATGGCCGGAGTGCTGATGTGCCTGGGCGGCTCGCTCTGCTACGCGGGCGTGACGCTGCTCGCCAACACGCAAAGGGCCATCAGCCCCTTTGCCATGTCGCTATGGCAATGCCTGGTGGGCGCGGTGGCGCTGGCGTGGGCGCCTTTTGTTCTGGGTTGGCCGCAGCAGGGCGCCGCATGGGCCTGGCTGCTGGGCCTGGGCGTGGTGCACACGGGGCTGGCGTATGTGGTGCTGTTCGCCGGCATGGCCCGCCTGGCGCTGGGTCGCATTGCAGTGCTGCAGTTTGTGTACCCGCTCACGGCGGTGCTGGTGGACTGGGTGGTGTATGGCCGCACGCTCAGCCCCGTGCAACTGGGCGGCGTGGCGCTGATGGCCGCTGCGCTGTGGACCATCCGGCGGCCGGGTGTGGCCCCCGCCACGGCGGCGAGCTGACCACCCCGCTGTGGGGGCCGCAAAACTCGCGGCCTTGGCCTACACCTGCTGCAAATTGCACCCGCCCATACTGCGCTGATGTTGCCCCGTCCCAATCGCTTCCCTCAATGGCTGCTTTGGGCGGCGTTGGCGAGTGGCGCGGCAGCCGCAACAGCCCAGCCCACAGCGGGTTCTGGCGTGGGGCCAAGCCCGCAACTGCCCGCACCCGAGAAGAGCTTTTTCGTGCCCACCGTCAATATCGCACCTGCACAGGGTTGGCCGCAGGGCGCCCAGCCGCAGGCCCCTGCGGGGTTCAGGGTCACGGCGCTGGCGCGTGGGCTGGACCATCCGCGCTGGGTCTACACCCTTCCCAATGGTGACGTGCTGGTCGCTGAAAGCAACAAGCCGCCGCCTGCAGAGGGCGCCAAAAACGTGCACTCCGACGGTCTGCGTGGCCTGGCCATGGGCCTGGTGATGAAGCGTGCCGGTGCCGGCACGCCCAGCGCCAACCGCATTACGCTGCTGCGCGATACGGACGGTGACGGCGTGGCAGACGTGCGCACCGTCTTCATGCAAAACCTGCTATCGCCCTTTGGCATGGCGCTGGTGGGCATCCAGCTGTTCATTGCCACGGCCGACGGCGTGGTGAAGGTGCCTTACGAAACCGGGCAGACCTCCATCACCGTGGCCCCCGTCAGGGTCACCGATCTGCCCGCCGGGGCCAACCACCACTGGACCAAGAACATCATCGCCAGCCCCGATGGCCGCAGGCTGTACGCCACCGTGGGCTCCAACAGCAATGCGGGCGACAACGGCATGGCCGCCGAAGAGGGCCGCGCCGCCATCTGGGAGATGGATGTAGAGACCGGCAGCAAGCGGCTGTTTGCCACCGGCCTGCGCAACCCCAACGGCCTGGGCTGGGAGCCACAAAGCAAGGTGCTCTGGACGGTGGTGAACGAACGCGACGAACTGGGCAACGAGCTGGTGCCCGACTACCTCACCTCGGTGAAGGACGGCGCCTTTTACGGCTGGCCCTGGAGCTACTGGGGCCAGCATGTGGACACCCGTGTCAACCCGCCCAACCCCGACATGGTGGCCAAGGCCATCGCGCCCGACTTTGGCCTGGGTTCACACGTTGCGCCGCTGGGCCTGGCGTTCTCGGACGCCCGCATGCCCGGCGCCTACGCCAGCGGCGCGTTCGTCGGCCAGCACGGCTCGTGGAACCGCAAGGAGCTGACGGGCTACAACGTGGTGTTCGTGCCCTTTGCCGACGGGCGCCCCTCGGGGCCTCCCCAGCCATTTCTGACGGGCTTTTTGAGCAAGGACGGCGACGCCTATGGCCGCCCCGTGGGCGTGGCTCTGGACGGCCAGGGCGCGCTGCTGGTGGCCGACGACGTGGGCAACGTGGTCTGGCGCGTGGTGCGGTCTGAATGACGTCTGCGTAGGTGCTCGGCGCTTCGTTGCGTTGGGTTCGCATGACTGCCATGGGGCCACAGCAGACTATCCTGCGGTTTGCTGGGCTTGGCCCCTGTGCCCGCCACGCGATGCTCCGTAAAACCCCGTTCTGAAACTCCGCAACCAGGAAGCGGCACCAATGTCTTTTGCAGCCACCCGTTGGCCCCGTATGCCCCGCGCCGCCCGAGTTGCCCGCTTCCTGGCCAGTTGCGCTTGCGTGGTGGCGCACGCCCATGCTCCTGCGCAAGATGGCCCGGCCGATCCCGCCCAGTCGCCGCCCACCACACCCACGCCCCCTACGCTCGAAACCCTGCAGGTCACGGGCAGCGCGCAGGCGCAGCGCCTGTTCGACAGTGCAGCCAGCCACAGCAGCGTGGCCGTGGATGCCTTCTCCGCCGCGACGCCGCTGGTGAACCTGTCGGAGCTGCTGGCCGGGCAGGCTGGCGTGGTGGCCACAGACCGTGGCAACTACGCGCAGGATCTGCAGATTGCAGTGCGTGGCTTTGGCGCCCGTGCCACCTTTGGTGTGCGGGGTGTGCGCATTCTGGTGGACGGCATCTCCGCCACCATGCCCGACGGCCAGGGCCAGGCTGCCACCGCGCACCTGCCTTCGGCCAGCCAGATTGAAGTGCTGCGCGGCCCGCTCGCGCAGCTGTATGGCAACGCGGCAGGGGGCGTGGTGCAGGTCACCACCCGCGATCCCCGGCCCGGCGGTGGCACCCAGGCGGGGGTGGCGGTGGGCTCGTTCGGCCAGCGGCTGGTGGACGCATCGATGGACTTTGGCGACCAGCGCCTGGGCGGGCTGCTGGGCGTGTCGCACTTCGAAACGGAGGGCTGGCGCGGCCACAGCGCCGCGCGGCGCACGCACCTCAACGCCAAGCTGCAGGCCCAGCCCGACAGCCGCACGCGCATCACGGCCCTGTTCAACCTGTACGACCAACCCCTGGCGCTGGACCCGCTGGGCCTCACACGCGCTCAGTTCGATGGCGACCCGCGCCAGGCCAGCGCGCTGGCCACCAGCTTCCACACCCGCAAGTCGGTGGGCCAGAACCAGCTGGGCCTGGTGGTAGAGCGCCAGCTCAGCGACACCGACAGCGTGCGGCTGCGCGCCTATGGCGGTGGGCGGCAGCTCACGCAGTACCTGTCTTTCAGCGGCGCGGCAGCCAACAGCGCGGGCGGTGTGGTGGACCTGGACCGCAGCTACCAGGGCGCGGCAGCCGCCTGGACGCGGGCCGTGCGGCTGCCCTCGGGCCTGCCCCTGACCTGGACGGTGGGGGCAGAGGCGAATCGCCTGTCCGAACACCGCCGGGGGTTCGTGAACAACGCGGGCACCAGCGGCGCGCTGCGGCGCGACGAGCAAGACGGTGCCACCAACACCGATGTGTATGCCCAGGTCGACGCCTGGCTCTCGCCCCGCTGGCGCGCCATCGCAGGGCTGCGGGCCAGCCGGGTGCGCGTGCAGGTGGATGACCGCTACGTCACCCCCGCCAACCCCGACGACAGCGGCTCGCGCAGCTGGCGCCACACCAGCCCGGCGCTGGGGCTGGTGTGGGCCGCCACCGACCAGGTCAACCTGTACGCCAACGCCGGGCAGGGCTTTGAAACCCCCACGCTGGCCGAGATGGCCTACAGCACCGACAACACCGGCCCCAATTTCGGCCTGTCTGCCGCCCGCAGCCGCCAGTGGGAGGTGGGCGCCAAATGGCAGGGCGCCCACCAGCAGCTGGAGCTGGCGTGGTTCGACACCCGCAGCCAGGGCGAGATCGTGCCCGTGGCCACGGTCAACGGCCGCTCGGTGTTCCAGAACGTGGACAACGTGCGGCGCCGGGGGCTTGAATTGGGTTGGCGTGCCAAATGGGGCGCCTGGGCCCCGCGCGCCAGCTACACCTACCTTGATGCCCACTTTGGCAGCGCCTACGCAGGGGCGGGGGGAGCCATCGTCGCCGCAGGCAACCAGTTGCCGGGCACAGCGCGGCACGCTGCACAGCTTGCCATCGACTACGCACCCACAACGCGCTGGCAGCTGGGCGCCACGGCGAACGTGTCGACCCCCGTGTTTGCCAACGATGTCAACAGCGAGCGGGCAGCCGGCTTTGCCGTGCTCGGCGTGCACGCGGCCTATGGCTGGGGTGGCCGCGAAGCGGGCGCGGCGCGCTGGCAGCTCTGGGCCCGGCTCGACAACGTGTTCAACCGCCACCACACGGCCACGCTCATCGTGAACGACGCCAACGGCCGCTACTTCGAGCCCGCCGCAGGCAGACGCCTGATGGTGGGTCTGCGCGCGCAGTTCATGTAGTCGAGGCGGTCTGGCCCGCCGCACCTGCCAACAGCATGGACGGGCCTGCGCGCGGCAAAGCTGCAACGAGGGCCTAACGTTCCGCCATCGGCACAAACACCACCGACCGCTCGGCGCACTCCGCCTCCCCGGGCGGCTGCCACAGGTCGCTGGCCAGCTCAAAGATGTGCGGGGGCACCACCATCGAGAACGTCTCTCCCTGCTCGGCATTGCGCCGCAACACGCGTTCGCGCCGCACCTCGCGCGGTGCGTCGAGCACGTACACCACCATGGCGTCGGCCCACGGCCCCATGCGCGCATAGAAGGCGTCGCGCTGGTGCTGCTGGATCAGGCCCACCTCCAGCACCACATCGCCGCCGGCGGCCAGCACGGCCTCGGCGGTTTTCCAGATTTGCTCCAGGCAGCGCAGGGTGCGGGGGATGTACCAGGCCATCACGTCCCCGGTATCGGGCCGGTCGGGCGAAAACAGCGTGGCCATCCAGTCGTCCAGGTTGAGCGGCACGGCGCGATGCTGCTGCACCAATTGGCGAACCAAGGTGGACTTGCCGGCACCCACCGGGCCGATGACCAGGTGAATGCGGGGGGCGGTGCAGGCCAGGGTGGCAGGGGCGGCGTGGGTCGAAGCGGTGTGCATGAAAAAAGGCTCCAGAAATGCAAAAAAGCCCTCTCTGCAAGCAGGGAGAGCTTTCCATAGGGCGGACGAAAAAAAGCCCTCAACGGTGGTGGAGGGCTTTGCGGTTCGCTCCGACCCCAAAGGTCAGATGCGAGGTTGGCAGTGTAGGTGGCCGGCGCTGGCTGCGTCAACCCACGGGCCACGTCGGTGCGACGAATTCCAGCCTGCCCTCAGGGTGCTTTGGCTGCCACGATGTGCCGCTGAAAGAACGCCAGCACCTGGGCATTGAAAGTCTGGTGAAAAGCCGCCCGGTCAAACCCCGCTGCATCGCGGCAGATTGCTGGCATCGCTTCCACCAGTGCTGGCGGGCAGGGCGCCAGAAAGGCGAAGTGCCCCGCGTTGGCTGCCACGTGCCAGTCCGGCGCGCTGGGCAGGCCCTGGCGCACCGTCTCCACACTCTGGGGCGTCACGCCATCGCCACCCAACGCCGAGGCCCACAGCTGGACCGGGATGCCGACCTGCCCCAGCCCCTTGGCATCAAACACACTCAAGGGGTCGACGATGACGGCCGCCCGAATGCGTGCGTCCCGCGCGGGCGGGGCGGGCAGTTCTTTGCGACGGATCTCGCCGCACAGGGGCCTCGACGACTCGGGCGGGCACAGGTCCTGCCGCAACGTCCAGTCCGGCACGGCACCGATGGTGACAAGGCCCGTGTAGCCGCCGCGCGAAAAGCCGAACAGGCCGACCTTGCTGGCGTCCAGCTGGGCATGGCGGTGCCACGCGCCCAGCATGTAGTCCGTCAGCCGCTTCATGTCCACGGGCCGCGTTGCAAAGGCCGACAGGTGGCCTTGGCGGCTCAAGTCCTGAAAGTTGTCGCCCGGGTGGCTGATGGCGGCCACCACATAGCCCGCATCGGCCAGCGTGGCCGCCGTGTCGTGGTGCCCCAGGGCCGAGCCGCCCGTGCCGTGCGACATGACGATCAATGGCAGGCCTTGGCCGGTGAGGGGGCAGTCCCGCGTGCCTTGCAGCACCAGGGGCGCCAGCTCGATGCGGCCCGGCGGCGCGCTGCAGGGCGACCACACAGCGCCGCGCAGCGCGGGCCCGTCCTTGTCTGCGGGCACCTCGATAAAGGCAAAGCCCGCAGCGTGTGCCAGGGTGGTGGCGCCGCAGAGCGCTGCGGGCAGAAGGGAACGAAAGAGCCAGCGAAAACGGGTCATAGGGAGGTGGTGGGTCGGATGGGAATCAGCAGATCGGTGCGCAGGTCCGCCTGCGCGGCGTTGCGGGGGGAGTTGAGGTAGTGCTCCAGCGTGGGGCGGTCGTCCGGTTCGTAGCCGCTGGCCGGGAGCCAGCGTGTGTGGATGGCCGCCAGTGCCGCGTTGATGCGCGTGTAGGGGCCTGTCAGCGTGTGGCGTGCATACAGGCCTGCCGGGATTTCCAGCCGTTCCAGCCCGCCATCTGCCGCCGGGAGCGGCTCTGGCAGCACCACCGCCGCGTAGTAGCGAAACCGGCCGCCCAGGTCCTGCGGGTCTCCGCACGATGCGCCCAGCCGGTGGGTTGCACGCTGGCCGCACTGCAGGTACAGCCGCCGCTGCGTGTGGGGGATGGTGGAGGGCGGCCCCTGGTGGCGCAGCGCATGCAGGCGCTGCGCCGGGCGCTCGACGATCTGCACGGCCAGCGTGTGCTCGGTCCTTCCATCCGCGTGTCCGGCGCCTGGATCGAGGATGAGGCGGTGCATGTCCCGCTGGAACGCCCGTGGCGATTGCCCGGTGAACTGGCTGAATGCGCGGGTGAAGGCCTGCGGGCTGTCGTAGCCCACCTCCATCGCCACCTGGGTGATGCTCTGCCCGCCTTGCTCCAGCAGCCGCGTGGCCAAGGCCAGGCGCACGCGGCGCACCGTGGCGGCCACGGTTTCGCCCGCAATGCTGCTGTAGACGCGGTGAAAATGGAAAGGGGAAAAGTGGGCAATGGCGGCCAGATCCTCCAGCCGATGCGCTGCCAGCGGGTGCGCCACGATGTGGGCGATCACGCGGGCCACGCGGTCGCGGTAGTGCTGATCGGCGCTCTGGTCCAGGCTCATGGCCGCAGAGTGTGCCGCAGCTTGCGCGCCGGTACTTAGCCGATCTTGCTACTTTGTGGCCTGGTGCCGCAGCTAGTCACTGCCCAAACACCATCGCCTGGTGCGCCCCCACGCCCGCCAGCACCCCTTCTGCAGACGCCAGCGTGGCGTTGTGCCGCATCAGCGTGGCGTCGCCTGCGGCATACACGCCCGGCACCGTGGTCATCTTGTTGGCATCGGTGCGGATGCACGGGCCCATGGGGCCCTCATCCAGCGCGCAGCCCAGTTGTTCTGCAAGCGGGCTGGCGGGGCTTGTCGTGGCGGCCACGTACAAAGCGTCAATCGGCACCAGGCGGCCATCGGCGCCGCCATTGGCCGCCAGGCGCACGCCGCTCAACGCCCGGTCAGGCCCCTCCAGCGCGGCGATGCGCGCAGGCTCCACGGCAATGCCCAGCGCCAACAGCCGCGTGCGCTCGCTGTCCTCCAGCGTGGTTTCGCCGTTCAGGAAGAGGGTGGTCGGGCCCCAGTCGGCAATCAGCTGCGCGTGCATGCCGGACTGCGGCGAGTGGTACAGCACGCCCAGCCGCTGGCCCGCAAATTCATAGCCGTGGCAGTACGGGCAATGCAGCACGCTGGCGCCCCAGCGCTCGCGCACGCCTGCAATGTCGGGCAGACCATCCTTCACGCCAAAGGCCAGTACCAGCTTGCGGGTGGTCAATGGGGTCAGTGCACCGGCGCCATCGTCCAGCACCACGTCAAAACCAGACGCTGTTGATGCACCAGCGTCTGGCTGCGCCGTGGCCGACACCACCGTGCCCTGGCGCAGCGTGACCGTGGGGTAGGCCAGCAGCTTGCGGCGCGCCTGCTCGATCATCGCCAGCGGCGGTTCGCCGTCTTGCCCAAAGAACCCGTGCGACGCGGCGGCAAACCGGTTGCGCGGCTGGCCTGCGTCCACCACGCACACGCGCCGCCGCGCCCGCGCCAGTTGCATCGCGGCCGAGAGGCCCGCAAAGCTGCCACCAATCACGATGGCGTCGTGGTCATAAGTGTTCATGTGAAAAGTCCTTGTGCGCGTGGCCCCTGGCCACCATGCGTTCATGAAACTGGGCAGACAACTGCGCCAGCGTGACCTCGCCCAGCCGCGCCAGCAGCACCTGCTCCGCCGCCTCAAAGGCATCTGAGAGGGCTTCATTCACCGCCTGCTCGACCGCGCAGCCAGGGCTCTCCACCCTGTTGCCCACCGCCAGCAACGTGGGCGCGCCCAGTGCTTCATGGATGTCGCGCAGCGTGATGTCCGCCAGCGGGCACGACAGCACCCACCCACCGCCATGCCCCTTGGCCGACGAAACAAAACCCGCATACCGCAGCCCCGCCATCAGGCGGCGGACCACGACCGGGTTGGTCTGCATGGCCTGCGCCAGCGATTCGGACGTGGCGGGGCCGTCCATCTCTGCCATGTGCAGCAGCGCGTGGAGGACGTTGGAAAGGCGGCTATCTCGTTTCATGCAACATTAAAAGTTGCGTGATGTTAGCATGCAGCCATAAACGGTGCTGGAGCACGAACGTATGACTACTGAATTGATAGCTTCTAGCGCTTGATGGATAAGCGCTAGAGGCCAATTCGGCTTGATTTTCAGCACACGCTGTGCCCCAGCCGTTCGGGTTGAGCTTGTCGAAACCCTGCACCAACCCGGCAAACCCCTGGGACACGCTCTGCGCGAAACCCCGACCACTGCACCACCCACCCACACCATGACCCATCCCACCACTTCCCCCTTCACCGACCCCGCCGCCGTCGCCCGCTACGCCGAAGGCCCCCGCCGCAACGTGCCCGGCTACGACAGCCTGCTGCCCATGGTCCGCATCCTGCTGGCCGAGCGCGTGCCCGCCGACGGCCGGGTGCTGGTGGTAGGCGCAGGCGGCGGGCTGGAGCTGGAGGACATGGCACTGGCGCACCCCGGCTGGCGGTTCGACGGCGTGGACCCCAGCCAGCCCATGCTGGACCTGGCCGCGCAGCGGCTGCAAAGCGCGGGCGTGTCGGGCGACCGCGTGGCGCTGCACCACGGCTATGTGAAGAGCGCGCCGGCCGGGCCGTTCGATGGCGCGACGTGTTTGCTGACTTTTCACTTTGTGCCACGCGAGGAGCGTGCGGCCATGGTGGCCGATATCCGGCGGCGGCTGAAGCCCGGCGCGCCGTTCGTTGCGGTGCACCTGAGCGTGGCCGATGGTGACGTTGGTGATGACCGCGGCGAAAGGGGCGAAGGCGGGGCAGGGGAGCGCGACCTGTGGCTGTCGCGCTATGCGGCGTATCAGGTGGCGTCCGGCATGGCGCCGGAGATGGCCGACCGCGGGCGTGCCAAGGTGGCGGCCGAGCTGGCGGTGCTGACGCCGCAGGAGGACGAGGCGATCCTGCGCGAGGCCGGGTTCGGCGATGTGCGCATGTTCTACATGGGGTTTGCGTTCAGGGGCTGGGTGGCAACGGCCTCCAGTGAACGCGGCGCCCACTCGCCCTGAAACCGTTCACGTTGACTGAGCCCTTCGACAGGCTCAGGACAGGCTTGCCGAAGCGCCGCCGCGCAAGGCTTCGACAGGCTCAGCCCGAACGGTTGTTCAACTTCAGGAGCCCCCGGCCAGCCAGCCGGTGGTGCAAAAAATGACCTCAACGCACAGGCGCCAGCGCCCACCGGTCCTTGGCCGCCTTCACCAGAAAATCAATCACCGCCTTCACCCTGGCCGCATTGCGCCGGCCCGGTGACGACACCGCGTACAGCGTGTGCACCGTGCGGGACGCAAAAGGCGCCAGCACCTCCACCAACCGGCCTTGCGCCACGTCGGCCGCCGCGAGCGGGCACGACAGCATGCCAATGCCCGCGCCGCCCACCAGCGCGTGGTGCACCAGGGCCGAACTGCTGGCGGCCAGGCGCGAGCGCACGGTCACCTCCAGCGGCTTGCCCTGTGCGTTGCCGCGTGGATTGAGAAAGGCCCAGGTCACCGCCGGCCCCTGCGCGGTGTGCGTCACGGTGTGGTGCTGCTGCAGATCGCTGGGGTCGGCGGGCGTGCCGTGCAGGCGCAAATACTCCGGGGCCGCGTACAGGCGCCGCTCGAACCGGCCCAGCGCGCGCGCCACCACCAGATCGCTGTGGCCCACGGTGGTGCGCAGCGCCACGTCGATGCCCTCCGTCACCAGGTCGGCCACGCGGTCATCGGCCAGCAGCTCCACCCGCAGCGCGGGGTAGCGCGCCTGCAGGTCGGCCAGGTGGGGCAGCACCAGCGCCTCGCAAATCTCCTGGCTGGAGGCCAGGCGCAAGGTGCCCGCCACCCGGCTGCGCTGGTCGGACAGCGATGCCCCGATGTCCTCCAGCTGCGCCAGCAAGGCACGCGCTTCCTGCACCAGCTCTGCGCCCTCGGGCGTGGCCGACAGGCCGTGCGTGGACCGGCGCAGCAAGCGCACGCCGTAGCCGGCCTCCAGCCGGTCCACACCACGCGCGACCACCGACACCGCCACATCCATTTCGCGCGCCGCTGCAGAAAACGAGCGCAGATCAAGCGATCGCACCAGCCACCGCAGGTCGGCCGGATCGGGGAGGAAGGAGTGGGCTTCTTTCTTCATCGTGCGCGCCTTTGCGTGCGGAGCAAAAGCCATTATCGCCACGGGCGGTTTCCGTGGCGGGGCGCAATTTCTACAGTGAAGGCTCGTTCAACCCAATGCATTCAACAGGAGCCCTCCATGCCCATCCTCAACGTCAAAGTGTCTGCCCAACGCACGCCCGAGCTGTCTGCCCGCATCGCAGAAACCCTGCTGGACCTGACCACCCGCGTGCTCGGCAAGCGGCGCGACCTCACGGCCGTGGTCATCACCTTTGTGGACCCGGCCGACTGGTACATCGCCGGCCGGTCGCTGGCCGACCTCAAGCAATCAAGCTTCTACTTCGACGTCAAGGTGGTGGACGAGACCAACACCAAGGCCGAGAAGGCGCGCTACATCGCCGAGGCGTTCGCAGCCTTCGAGGGCCTGCTGGGCGCGCTGCACCCCGAAAGCTACGTCTACGTGCAGGACGTGCGCGCCGCCGCGTACGGCTTTGGCGGCCGCACGCAGGAATACCGCCACCAGCACCCCGAGCAATAAGCAAGCGATCAAGCAATCAATCAACCAATCAACCAATCAACCAATCAATCAACCAATACCTACCCAGGAGCACCGACATGACGATGACGACAACGAACAACCACCTTGCCGATGTGATCGTGGCCCAGACGCTGGAGCGCGCAGGCCTGGCGGACTGGATGGCCGAAGGCGAAGGCAAGTGGTCCCTGCCCATCCAGTTCCTGCCCGACGATGCCGGTTGGGTGGAACTGATGCGCCTGTCGCCCGGCACGCGCCTGAGCCTGCACCGGCACACGGGCGAAGTGCACGCCCTGACGCTGGCGGGCGAGCGCCGCCTGAACGATGGCCGCGTGGTGCGGCCGGGCGACTACATCCACGAGCCTGCTGGCAATGTGGACTGGTGGGAGGCGACGGGCACTGAAGAGCTGCTGGTGCATGTGGTGGTCAAGGGCTGCGTGGAGTACCTGGGGCCGCACCACACGGTGCTACAGCGGATCACTACGGCTGATCGGCGGGCGGATTACCACCGCTGGTGTAAAGAGGTGGGGGTGGTGCCGCGTGGTCTTTGCTAGGGGCGGGCGGGAGCCCCACAGGGCGGGGCCGCTCTATGCAGTGCAGGCAAGCACTTGTGCCGCTGAGAATATGAAAGAAAACAGGCTCCAGCGCTTTCTAGTCAATCGCTGAATGCTATAAAAAAAGAGTAAATATTTCAGCCCCCGCCTGCTGTAGTGCGTGTAACAGGCACCGAAATTTGGAGGACATGGCGCGGACGCAGCCTGGCTCGCGGTTCGATCATGTGGACCTGAGCCAGCGCATGCCGGGGCCTAGCCGTGCAGCGGTTGGAGAGCGCCGGTGTGTCAGACCGCGTGGCGCTGCACCACGGCTACGTGCAGAACGCACCGGCCGGGCCGTTCGATAGCGCTGCGTGTCTGCTGACTTTTCGCTTTGTGTCGCGTGAAGAGCGTGTGATCATGTCGGCCGAGGTTCTGTGGCGCTTGAAGTCTGGATGACCGGCTGTGGTTGGTGCTCGATAGAAGCTGGTTACGCTTAAAAATAAGCGCGTTGGATTTAAAGAAAATAACGCTATAAATTAATCGAGGGTTTTTAATGCACTCTACACAAAATCAAATGAAGATCGTCCAAGGATTCAGGGATGAGCCCATTTACACCGCAAGCGGTGCAAAATATTCAGGCCGGTTAACCTGCGACGATGTACAAATCACAGGTAAGGGTGTGGAGGCTATTGCAACATTTACCATTACTACTCGCCAATTGCTGGATGCTGCAGGGGCTGATGTACTTTGGACAGACCAAGATGTACAGCGAGGCGTTCGCCCGGAGGTGAGCGAGCGCGTTGAGCGAGAGCTCTCGCTATCACAGGGTTATCCTAATGCAAATCAGTACATATTTAGTACCTCATCTGCAGATGAGATGACGGAAAAATTGCTGCACGGAAAGCGCGTTTTTATTAATCCGCTAGTATGGAATCTTCGACCAGGGACATTTGAGGCTTATTATGATGAAGGAGAGCGAAAGATCTATCTGTATGACGGTAAGGTTTATTTGCCAGATTCTCATCATCGACATCAGGCTATTTTGAAGGCAGCAAAAATATACAAAGATGCTAAGGGTGACTATCAAAATTTTAGTCTTGATAAGCAATTTAAGGTTGAATTGTATTTCCTGAAAAAACAGGATGAGGGGAACTACTTTTTTGACAAAAATCAGCTTCCGACACCAACTGCAAAGTCTAAAGCGTATGACCTGACAACAGAAGACGATCTCTCGGTGCTGGCGAAGAAGGTCATAGAGATAACTCCCTCCCTTCAAATGAATGTAAATCGAGTGACAGATCGATTAACTTCAAAGAACTCAGACCTGCTTACGCTGTCCACCCTTCGGGAATCTTTGAAACCGTTGGCAGATATCAACGGTGTCGACGAAACTGAATTGGAAGGCTTGGCACACATTGCGTCTGCGTTTTTCCGCTTGCTTAGTGAGGCACGTCCAGAGTTAAAAAAATTGCCACTTAATGAGCGGAAAAAAATCCGAGAGATATCATTGGTAGATGCGCCAATAATGTTTCAAGGTTACGGGGCCTTACTTGCCGATTTCAGCGATCAAATGTCACGTGACGGATTGAAAAAAGCAACAGAAATTTGGGAGCGCCGCCTGATGAAATTGATGTCCACCGAGGTATATTCGGAGTCAGGCTGGTCCGGCGATTTTTTCGAGAAGATAAATCCACTGTGGAATCGTCTTGGAGTTATTAAGCCAGGTCTTTCTGGTCAGCCTACAGTCAGCAATAATCGCGCGGCAAGACTACAAGTATCAAAAGCACTACGTGCGGTGACTACTCTTGGCGCTTCAAAAGACCTGACTATCTTGTTGCCATGAAACAGTATCGCAGGGCATCGCTACTTCCTGGGCGCAATGCGGTACCGTTAACCCAGACTCAAATATCTCGCGCAGCCACGATGATCTTTGGTCTCGATCAGACCGTGAACGCTCGCTATGAGGCAGGATCGTTTACTCGCTTTGTGGTGCGAAATGACGAGTTTGGCGAAGAGATCGGCGAAATAATCTTCTCTGACGACATATATCAGGGTACAAACCTAGCCAACCCAAATTCAATACTTTCGCTGAAAGGTGCAGCGGTGCATGAGTTGGCACACTATTATCGTTGGCAAGGCGGCACTGAGCTTCCTCACGGGCATTTAACTCATTTAGACGAGGCGATGACCAGCCTGGAAGCTGCACTTAGGTACTTTCCAGATCTAGATCGCACCGATATGCAAGGCCTAATTTCTGATGCACTCCAACGGCTCAGACACTATGTAAATGACGAGCCACCACCGCGTGCCGCTGAATAAATCATTGATAGAGAAGATTTTTTAGCCCAACTTCGATCATGGCCATTGGGCATGAATCGAGGATCGCAGTTAATAGCCGCACCAGACCGGAATAAAACGAGCGCCAATTCGGCGCTTATTAGGCCCATTTCAGGTCGAAGTTAAGTCTTGCCCGGCCGAAGGTGACCGCATAGCATCCCTGTCAAGCACCCACCCCCACGAGGTGCTGCACAACAATGACAGGAGACAAGCCTTGCCATCCACCCGCTGGAGTCACTGCGGCACCGAAGACCTGGACGTCTTGCAGACCATCTTCTGGTCCGCCGGCGCGTCGCGCAATGCGCTGGCGCAGCGCCTGGCCTACTCCAAGAGCAAGGCCAACGCCATGGTCGCGGCGCTGCTGGACGAGGGCCTGCTCGATGAGGTGGGCCTGCAGGAATCCTCCGGCGGCCGGCGGGCCGAAACCCTTCGACTGAGCGAAACCCTGGGCGTGGTCATTGGCGCCGACCTGGGCGCGACCAGCATGCAGGTGGCCATCATGCGGCCCGACATGACGGTGCTGGCGCGGCACCGTGAGCCCATCGATGTGCGCCAGGGGCCGGGCGTGATCCTGGCGCGGCTGCGGGGGCTGATGCGCGAGTTGCTGGCGCGCTGCGGGCTGGCGGTGTCGCAGGTCATTGCCATCGGCATGGGTCTGCCGGGGCCGGTGGATTTTGAAAGCGGCCAACTCGTCAACCCGCCGCTGATGCCCGACTGGGACGGCTTCTCGATCCGCGACTACCTGCGCGAGGCATTTGCCGCGCCGGTGTTTGTGGACAACGACGTGAACCTGATGGCGCTGGGCGAGCTGTGGCGGCTGCAGCGCAATCTGCCCAACTTCCTCGTCATCAAGGTCGGCACGGGCATTGGCTGCGGCATCGTCTGCCACGGGCAGGTGTACCGGGGCGCCAATGGGTCGGCCGGTGACGTGGGCCACATCTGCGTGGACCAGAGCGGGCCGCGCTGCCACTGCGGCAACCAGGGCTGTGTGGAGGCGATGGCCGCCGCACCCGCGATGGCGCGCATGGCGATGGAGGCCGTGGAGCGGGGCGAGAGCGCGATGCTGGCCGAGCGCCTGCAGGCCACCGGCACGCTGACCACCGAGGACGTGGCCCAGGCCAGCCGGGCGGGCGATGTGGCGGCCAACGCGATCATCCAGCGCGCGGGCAGCCTGGTGGGGCAGATGCTGGCGTCCATCGTGAATTTCTTCAACCCGTCGCATGTGTTCATTGCAGGGCGGGTGACGGACATGGGGCCGCTGTTCCTGGCGTCGGTGCGGCAAAGCGTGTACCACCGGTCGCTGGCGCTGTCCACGCGGCACCTGGAGATTCAATACGCGCCGCTGGCCGACGATGCGGGCGTGGTGGGCGCGGGTGTGCTGGCCATGCAGCAGAGCTTGGCGCTGTCGCCGCGGTCGTCGTCGCCTGCGGCCACTGCCAGTGCGGGAGGGGCCACACGATGAGCGTCGCTGTAGAGTTCCGCAATGTGACCAAGGAGTTCGGCCCGGTGCGCGTGCTGCACGGCGTGGGCTTTACCCTGCAGCCGGGCAGGGTGTATGGCCTGCTGGGCGAAAACGGCGCGGGCAAGTCCACGCTGATGAAGATTCTGGCGGGGTACGAGAGCCCCACGACCGGCGAGGTGGTGGTGGATGGCGCGGTGCGCGCACCCGGTGGCGGCTCGCGCGCGGCCGAGGCACAGGGCATTGTGCTGATCCACCAGGAGTTCAACCTGGCGGACGACCTGACGATTGCGCAGAACATCTTCCTGGGCCATGAGATCAAGAAGGGCCCGTTCCTGGATGACAAGGCGATGCGCGAGAAGACGCGCGCTGCCTTGGCACAGGTGGGCCTGCCGCTGGACCCCGACACGCGGGTGCGCAAGCTCATCGTGGCCGAAAAGCAGCTGGTGGAGATTGCCCGCGCGCTGGCCCGCAACGCTCGCCTGCTCATCATGGACGAGCCCACCGCCACGCTGACCCCGGGCGAGACGCAGCGCCTGTTTGCGCTGATGGCCGGGCTCAAGGCCGCGGGCGTGACCATCATCTACATATCGCACAAGCTCGACGAAGTGGAGAGCACCACCGACGAGGTGGTGGTGATGCGCGACGGCCTGCTGGTGGCGCGCGAGGCCACGGCCAGCGTGACGCGGCGGCAGATGGCCAACCTGATGGTGGGCCGCGAGCTGGCGGATTTGTTCCCGCCCAAGCTGCCCGCGCCTGCGGGTGGAGAGCTCGCCATCCAGGTGCGGGGCCTGACGGTGCCGGGCTGGGCCGAGGACGTGAGCTTTGACGTGCGGCGCGGCGAGATTCTGGGCTTTGCCGGGCTGGTGGGCGCGGGGCGCACGGAGCTGTTCGAGGGCCTGCTGGGCCTGCGCCCGCGCTCGGCCGGCACGGTGGAGCTGGCGGGCAAGCCGGTGAATCTGAAAAGCCCGCGCGATGCGGCGCGCCACGGCCTGACCTACCTGAGCGAAGACCGCAAGGGCAAGGGCCTGCACGTGCACTTCAGCCTGCGGCCCAACCTGACGCTGATGGCGCTGGAGCGCTACGCCAAGCCCTGGCTCGACCCGGCGGCCGAGCAGGCCGCGCTGCGCGATGCGGTGCAGGAGTTCGGCATCCGCACCGGGTCGCTGGAGGTGCGCGCGTCCTCGCTGTCGGGCGGCAACCAGCAAAAGCTGGCGCTGGCCAAGGTGCTGCACCCCGGCCCCAGCGTGGTGGTGCTCGACGAGCCCACGCGCGGCGTGGACGTGGGCGCCAAGCGCGAGATCTATCACCTGGTGCAGCGCCTGGCAGAGCAGGGGCTGGCGGTGGTGGTGATTTCTTCCGAACTGATGGAGCTGATCGGCCTGTGCCACCGCGTGGCGGTGATGCGCGCCGGGCGGCTGCAGACCACGCTGCAAGAACCACATTTGACCGAAGAGGAGTTGATCGCACATGCCACAGGTACCCGCTGAAAACGCATCCACCGCAGCGGGCCGCCACGGCGGCGCCACGGCCTGGTGGGGCAAGCTGCACGGGCTGGGCCCGGTCATCGGGCTGGTGCTGCTGTGCATTGCCGGCACGCTGCTCAACAGCAACTTCGCCACCTACGACAACGTGATGAACGTGCTCACGCGCACGGCCTTCATCGGCATCATCGCGGTGGGGATGTGCTTTGTGATCATCTCGGGCGGCATCGATTTGTCGGTGGGGTCGATGGCGGCGCTGATCGCGGGCTCGGTGATTTTGTTCATGAACGCGATGGCGCCCGTGCTGGGCTCGCCCATGGCGGCCGTGGGGGTGGGCATGCTGCTGGCGGTGGTGCTGGGCGCGGTGTTCGGGCTGGTGCACGGCCTGCTCATCACCAAGGGGCGCATCGAACCCTTCATCGTGACGCTGGGCACGCTGGGCATCTTCCGCGCGTACCTCACGTATTTCTCGAACGGCGGGGCGATCACGCTGGAGAACGATCTGTCGGACATCTACAGCCCGGTGTATTACGCCAACCTGCTGGGTGTGCCGATCCCGGTGTGGATCTTTTTGCTGGTGGCTGTCATCGGCGGCGTGATCCTGAACCGCACGGCCTATGGCCGCTATGTGCAGGCCATCGGCTCCAACGAGCAGGTGGCGCAGTACGCGGCGGTGGACGTGCACAAGATCAAGATCCTGACGTACATGCTGCTCGGGGTGTGCGTGGGCATTGCCACGCTGCTGTATGTGCCCCGCCTGGGGTCTGCATCGCCCACCACGGGCCTGCTGTGGGAGCTGGAGGCCATCGCCGCGGTGATCGTGGGCGGAACGGTGCTCAAGGGCGGGGCGGGCACGATCACCGGCACGGTGGTGGGCGCGATCCTGCTCTCGGTCATCAGCAACATCCTCAACCTCACAAGCATCATCAGCGTGTACCTGAATGCGGCGGTGCAGGGGTTCGTGATCATCGCGGTGGCGTTCATGCAGCGTGGAAAAAGGTGATGGCCGTGTCGCCACTTCATTCCTTTCATTCGCCCCGCGAGGCCGCCCCGACCCCCGAACCGTTCGGGCTGAGCCTGTCGAAGCCTGGGCACTCGCGCCCCATGGTGACAGCCCTTCGACAGGCTCAGGGCGAACGGGCGAGTGGCGCAGGCCCCAGGTGCTTGCACCTTTTCCGAAGCGCTTCCACCGGTTTTTGATTTCGTCAGTGTTCCCCAGTCGGCCAGGCTTTCATGGCCATTTTCAGCAAAGCAACAGCAACAGCAACAGCAACAGGAGACAACGCATCATGAACAGCAAGACATCTACTTCGTCCTTCACCCGCCGCCTAGCCCTCTCGGCCGTGGGTGCCGCAGCCGCACTGGCGCTGGCAGGCCCGGCGATGGCGCAGGCCAACAAGACGGTGGTGGGCGTGGCCATTCCGTCGGCCACGCACGGCTTCACCGGCGGCATCGTGTATTGGGCCAACCAGGCGAAGAAGGACCTGGAAAAGGCCCACCCCGGCCTGCAGGTCATCGTGAAGACGGCAGGCGGCGCGCCCGAGCAGGCCAACCAGCTGCAGGACCTGGTCACGGTGAACAAGATCAACGCGTTGGTGATCTTCCCGTTTGAATCGGCCGCGCTGACCAAGCCCGTGGCCCAGGTCAAGGCCAAGGGTGTGTACGTGACGGTGGTGGACCGCGGCCTGACCGACACCAGCGCGCAGGACGCGTACGTGGCCGGTGACAACACGGCGTTTGGCAAGATTCCGGCCGAGTACATCGCCAAGGCGCTGGGCGGCAAGGGCAACGTGGTGGCCATGCGCGGCATTGCGACCACGCTGGACAACGAGCGCATGGACGCTTTCAACGCGGTGCTGAAGAACCACCCCGACATCAAGCTGCTGGACGCCAAGTACGCCAACTGGAACCGCGACGACGCCTTCAAGGTGATGCAGGACTACCTGACGCGCTTTCCGCAGATCGACGCGGTGTGGGCGGCCGACGACGACATGGCCGTGGGCGTGCTCAAGGCCATCGAGCAGGCCAAGCGCAAGGACATCAAGCTGGTGTTTGGCGGTGCCGGTGCCAAGGGCATGATCAAGACGCTGGCCGACGGGAGCAACCCGCTGATCCAGGCCAATGTGTCGTACAGCCCCAAGTTCATTTATGACTCGATCAAGCTCACGGCCGAAGCGCGCATCAAGGGCGAGAAGCTGCCGGCGACGACGATCATCCCGTCGGTGCTGATCACAAAGGAAAACGCCAAGAGCTTCTACTTCCCGGACTCGCCGTTCTGATGGAAATATGAGTCAAATTGGCCTCTAGCGCTTATTCAGTAAGGACTGATAGCTATTAAAAGCATAGTTATTGGTGCTTGCTGGGTCTGCGATAGGCCTTTGCCTCTCCGTCACCTGACCGCCCCAACCACCCCAACCGTTCGGGCTGAGCCTGTCGAAGCCGCGCCCCGGCCTTCGACAGGCTCAGGCTGAACGGTTGGGTAGAGGGCAGTGAACACAGACAACCCCAATCGCCTTCTTTGAGCAGGACCCACCATGCCAAGACCCGTCACCCTTTTCACCGGCCAGTGGGCCGACCTGCCCCTGGCAGAACTCGCGCCGCTGGCGAAAAGCATGGGCTACGACGGCCTGGAGCTGGCCTGCTGGGGCGACCATTTCAATGTGCAGGAGGCGTTGGCCTCTGCGCAATACGTCAAAGACAAACACGCACTGCTGGCCCAGCACGGCCTGCAGTGTTTTGCCATCGGCAACCACCTGGTGGGCCAGGCCGTGTGCGACCTGATCGACGAGCGCCACCAGTCCATCCTTCCTCCGCATGTGTGGGGTGATGGCGAGCCCGAGGGTGTGCGCCAGCGCGCAGCGGCCGAGCTGGCCGACACGGCGCGTGCCGCCGCGAAGTTCGGCGTGAAGACGGTCACGGGCTTCACAGGCTCGTCGGTGTGGCATTCGATCTATGCATTTCCGCCCACCACGCAGGCGTATTGGGACAAGGGGTTCGTGGACTTTGCAGACCGCTTCGGCCCCATCCTCGATGTGTTCGAAGAGCACGACATCAACTTTGCGCTGGAGGTGCACCCCACCGAGATCGCGTTCGACATCGCCTCGGCCGAGCGCGCGATTGCGGCGGTGGGCGGCAACAAGCGCTTTGGCTTCAACTACGACCCCAGCCACCTGGCCTACCAGGGCGTGGACTACATCAAGTTCATCCGCCGGTTTGCCGACCGCATCTACAACGCCCACATGAAGGACGTGTGGTGGGGCAAGGGCGATGGCACGGTGGGCACGTTCGGCGGCCACACCAGCTTTGGCGATGCCCGGCGCAACTGGGACTTTCGCAGCGTGGGGCGCGGGATGATCGATTTCGAATCCATCATCGTCGCGCTCAACGACATCGGCTACCAGGGCCCGCTCTCGGTGGAGTGGGAGGACAGCCGCATGGACCGCGTGCATGGCGCCACCGAGAGCGCGGCGTTCTGCAGGCGGCTGGATTTCAAGCCCGCAGTCGGCGCGTTCGACGCCGTGTTTGCCCGCAATAGATGAAGTGCATCCCCCTGAGCGGCTGCGCCGCTTCCCCCTTCTCTCGCGCTGCGCGCGGGAAGGGGGACGCCGCCAGCGCGGCGGGGCGGCCCTTGCGCGGCGGCTCTGGCCTGGGCCGCGCCAGTTTCGTCGGTCCCGCGCAACGCAATGGATAACCACAACCAAGAAATAGGGCTCTCCATGTCTTCTGAACGCAAGCTCCGCTACGCCATGGTGGGCGGCGGCCACGGCGCCTTCATCGGTGCGGTGCACCGCAAGGCCATGGCGCTCGACGGCCAGTTCGCGCTGGTGGCGGGCGCTCTGTCATCCTCGCCCGAGCGGGCCCGCGCATCCGGCGCCGAGCTGGGCCTGGCGGACGACCGCAACCACGGCAGCTGGCAGGACCTGCTGGCCGACGAGCTGCGCCGCAGCCCCCATGACCGCATCGACTTGGTGAGCATCGTCACCCCCAACCATGTGCACCACCCGGTGGCCCTGGCCTTTGTGCAGGCGGGCTTTCATGTGGTGTGCGACAAGCCGCTGGTGCACACCAGCGCGCAGGCCGATGAGCTGGTGGCGGCGGTGCGAAAGGCGGGCACCGTGTTCGGCGTGACCTACAACTACACCGGCTACCCCATGGTGCGCGAGGCCCGCCACCTGGTGCAGAGCGGCGCCCTGGGCACGCTGCGCAAGGTGACCGTGGAATACAACCAGGGCTGGCTGGCCACGGCGGTGGAGCAGGGCGGGGGTAACAAGCAGGCCGACTGGCGGCTGGACCCCGCCCGCAGCGGCGCGGTGGGCACCATGGGCGACATCGGATCGCATGCCGAGAACCTGGCCGCCACCGTCACCGGCCAGCGGCCCGAGGCGCTGTGCGCTGACCTCACCACCTTCGGCCCCGGCCGCCGGCTGGACGACGATGCGCAACTGCTGCTGCGCTATGCCGGTGGCGCACGCGGCGTGATCGTCGCGTCGCAGGTGGCGGCGGGGCTGGAGAACGATGTGCGCCTGCAGGTGTCCGGCACGCTGGGCACCATCACCTGGCGGCAGGAGGACCCCAACCACCTTGTGCATTCGCCGGTGGACGGGCCGCGCCGCATCCTCACGCGTGGCTCGCCCTGGCTCAGCGAGTCGGCCCTGCGCGCGGGGCGCATTCCGGCAGGGCACCCCGAGGCTTTCATCGAGGCGTTTGCCAACGTCTACCTGGGCGTGGCGGCCGACATCCGCGCCCGGGCGTCAGGCAGAACCGCCGGCGCGCTGGAGGCCGATTACCCGCGCGTGGAAGACGGGGCCGAGGGCGTGCGCTTTATTGAAAAGGTGGTGGAGTCTGCCGGCAGCGAGCGCAAGTGGACCGCATTGGCAGACGGCGCCGGCCAGAAAATTTGAATGAAATCAGCCTGTAACGCTTATGCAGGAAGCGCTAGATGCTATCTATTTGTGAGCTTTTTGCAGGCCCTCAGCGCACGCTAGCTAGCTAGCTAGTTAGTTGCCTGCCAGCTGAAACCGCTGGTCAAAGTTCATCTTGCCCAGCACACGCAGTGCCGCCGTGCGGGTGGCGTTGTCCACCTTGCTGATGTCCAGGCTGTAGCGCTTGGCGGTGGACACCACGTCCACGCTTTTGGGGCCCCACTGCACCGCGACCAGCAGGGCGGGGCGCTGGCCCGCTTCGGCGCCCACCGACACGCCGCGCTGCTCGGGCCGCAGCATGAACTCCAGCCGGGGGGTGCGCACCAGTGTGAGGCGGTGGACACCTTGCGGGCCGAGCGCGAACGAGACGACCCAGTCGTCTTCGTCTTCCACCGTCAGAAACGGGACATGCTGGGGAGCGGCCATGAATAAGGGGCTTTGGGGTTACGGGCGGGCGGATGGGCCGCCGTGGTGCACAGCCCGTGGTGCGGGCGGCCGCCAGTATGCCGTTGCAAAAGCTGTGCCGAGGTCGGGAGAACCCGAGGTTGGGCACATCCAACGCGGCGTTGGTGTTGTCAGCTTGGTGCAAGCTGGCGTGGGCTCGAGCTGGCGATGGGCCACACGGGCGACGAAATGTGCCCCGATGCTGGCCGCCCAAAGGTGCTCCGGCGGCCATGGAGCGGCTTTGCGCCGGCTCAGCCCGTCTTGAACGGGCTGCGTTCTTGCAGTTCGCTCAGGTAGTGCCCCACCCCCTCGCTTTCGCGTGCCAGAAACCGCTCCACCGCCTCGGCAAAGGCCGGGTGCGCCAGCCAGTGTGCGCTGGTGGCCTGCACGGGCAGCAGGGCGCGGGCCATCTTGTGTTCGCCTTGGGCGCCGCCTTCAAAGCGCTGCACGCCATGGTCGATGCACCACTGCAGGGGCTGGTAGTAGCAGGCCTCAAAGTGCAGGCAGTCCACGCGCTCCAGCGCACCCCAATACCGGCCGTAGGCTACCAATCTTTGGTCTTTTTGGCTGCTAGCGCTTGATGGTAAAGCGCTGATAGCTATCAAACTACTAGCAATCGGTAGGCCATCGCGCTCGGCCACAAACAGCAGCCAGGCCTCGGGCATGTGCGCCGCCATGCGGGCAAAGAAGTCCCGCGTGAGGTAGGGCGGGTTGCCATGTTCGAGGTAGGTGCGTTCGTAGCAGCGGTAGAAAAAATCCCAGTCGGCCGCGCTGATGTCCGCGCCGCGTGACCAGCGGAAGGTGACCCCCGCATCCGCCACGCGGCGGCGCTCCTGGCGGATCTTCTTGCGCTTGTCCTGGGCGAGGCTGGCGAGGAAGTGGTCGAAATCTGTGAACGGTTGACCTGAGTCGCCGCCGGGCAAGGCACCTTTGGCGGAGGGCGCATCAGGCGCAGCGACCAGTGTGGGGGGCGCGTTCTCGCCGCCGCCGGGCTGTCCCAGAGCGGTGAGGGCCCCACGCTCTGGTGAAGCCGGAGCCCCTTCCCCGGCATGGGGCAGCGAACCACGCGCAGCGGGGAGCGTGGGGGCCACATTCTTCCAGTGGAATTGCACGGTATGCCGCAGCATCAAGTCCTGCTGCGCACTGGTCAGCACATCGTCGTCGCTGGCAAACAGGATGTGCACGGACGACACGTTTTCGTCTTCGCACCACTGGCACACCGCCTGTACCAGCAAGGCGCGCGCGGCATCGTCGCGCGCCATCAGACGGGTGCCCGGCACGGGGGTGAAAGGCACGGCGATCACGGCCTTGGGGTAGTAGGGCACGCCGTGCTGCTCGTAGGCGCTGGCCCAGGCCCAGTCGAAGACGTATTCGCCGTAGGAATGGTTCTTGAGGTACAGCGGGCAGGCGGCAATCAGCGTGTCACCGTCCCACAGGGTCATGAAACGTGGCGCCCAGCCGGTGCGGGGCGTGGCGCTCCCGCTTTCTTCCAGGGCGGCCAGGTACTCGCGGCGCATGAAGGGCGTGGGATGGCTTTGCCGGGCCAGAAGGGTGTTCCAAGCCGCAGCATCCACCTCCAGCACAGAGGCAAGTACGCGGGCGATAATGGCAGATTCAGCCATGCACACCCCGGTTTTGTTTTGCAAGCTGCGGGCCCGTGTGGGCAGTATTCAACCTGGCCGCAGGGGCCGATTCCAGTTCCATGACGCTCTCCATTTGCACTGCGCAGCTCAACTTTGTTGTGGGCGATATGCCCGGCAACGCCCAAAAGATCATTGCGGCGGCCCGCGAGGCCTATGCCCAGGGGGCAAGATTGCTGCTGACGCCCGAGCTGGCGATTTGCGGCTATGCGGCCGAAGACCTGTTCCTGCGCCCCGCGTTCATTGCGGCCTGCGATGATGCCGTGAAAACCGTGGCCTGCGAGACGGCAGGGTTGAAAGGCCTGGCCATCGTGCTGGGCCACCCGCAGGCCGTGTCGGCCGACGCACCGGCATTCAGCGCCTGCTTCAACGCCGCCAGCGTGCTGCGCGACGGGCAGATCGAGCAGACCTATGCCAAGCGCGAGCTGCCCAACTACCAGGTGTTTGACGAGCGCCGCTACTTTGTGGCGGGCAGCGCGCCCTGCGTGTTCGAGGTGAAAGGCGTGCGCGTGGGTGTGCTGGTGTGCGAAGACGCCTGGTTTGCCGCCCCCGCACGGGATGCCGCGGCGGCGGGTGCACAGCTGCTGGCGGTCATCAACGCATCGCCGTTCCATCTGGGCAAAGGCGCCGAACGTGAGCAGACCATGCGTGAGCGTGTGGCCGAGACGGGCTTGCCACTCGTGTACGCGCACCTGGTTGGCGGCCAGGATGAGGTCGTGTTTGAAGGCCGCTCGTTCGCGCTCAACGCCGATGGCTCGGTGGCCTGCCGGGGGTCGAGTTTTGAAGAAAAACTGGTGTTTGCGCAGGTCCATCAAGCGCAAGAAGCTATCAAAATTGAAGCGGAGATAGCCCCAGAGAAAAGCCTGGAGGCCGACTTGTGGGATGCCCTGGTGCTGGGCGTGCGCGACTATGTGGGCAAGAATGGCTTCCCGGGCGCTTTGCTCGGGCTGTCGGGTGGCATCGATTCCGCCCTGGTGCTGGCGGTGGCCGTGGATGCTCTGGGGGCAGACAAGGTGCGCACGGTGATGATGCCTTCGCCCTATACGGCCGACATCAGCTGGATCGATGCGCGCGACATGGCCACGCGTTTGGGCGTGCGTTATGACGAGATCTCGATCAAGCCGCAGTTCGAGGCCTTCAAGGCCGCGCTGGCCAGCGACTTTGCAGGGCTGCCCGAAGACACGACCGAAGAAAACCTGCAGGCACGCATCCGGGGCACGCTGCTCATGGCGCTGTCCAACAAGTTCGGCTCCATCGTGCTCACCACGGGCAACAAGAGCGAGATGTCCACCGGCTACTGCACGCTGTATGGCGACATGGCGGGTGGTTTTGCGGTGATCAAGGACGTGGCCAAAACCCGCGTGTTCGACCTGGCCCGCTGGCGTAATGCGAACGACCCGTATGGCACGGGCGTGGGTCCCATCCCCGAACGCATCATCACGCGCCCGCCCAGCGCCGAGCTGCGGCCCGACCAGAAGGACCAGGACAGCCTGCCGCCCTACGAGGTGCTGGACGCCATCGTGGCGCGCTACATGGAGAACGATGAGCCCATCGAGTCCATCATCGCGAGCGGCTTTGAGCGCGCCGATGTGGAGCGCGTGACACGCCTCATCAAGCTCAACGAGTACAAACGCCGCCAGGCTCCTGTAGGGATTCGCGTCACGCGCCGCAGCTTCGGCAAGGACTGGCGTTACCCTATCACCAGCAAATTCAGGGCATGACGCTTCGGCGTTGCGCCTTCAGCCCCCATTTTTTACATCCTCCAGGAGACACGCCATGAAAATGATCACCGCCGTCATCAAGCCCTTCAAGCTCGAAGAAGTCCGCGAAGCCCTGGCCGAATGTGGCGTGACCGGCCTCACCGTGACCGAGGTGAAGGGTTTTGGCCGCCAGAAGGGCCACACCGAGCTGTACCGTGGCGCAGAGTATGTGGTGGACTTTCTGCCCAAGGTGAAGGTCGAGGTCGTCGTGAAGACCGAGGACGTGGACCGCTGCGTGGACGCCATCGTGAACGTGGCGCGCACGGGCAAGATCGGGGACGGCAAGATTTTTGTGACGGCCGTGGAGCGTGTGGTGCGGATTCGCACCGGTGATTTGGACGACGCGGCGGTATAGGGTGGCAACCCCCTGAGTCGCTTCGCGCCTTCCCCCTTCTCTCGAATGGCCGCACCATTCGGGAAGGGGGACACCGCCAGCGCGGCGGGGCGGCCCTTGCGCGGCGGTCGCTGGCTTGGGTCGCGCCAGTTTTACCCGCAGTCAGATCACCGAGCGCAGCGGGACAGGGGCTTGGTCTGGCCCCGCGTCTTGCACCAGCGTGCGCAGCAGGGCCTCGGCATCGGTGGAGGCGTGCAGCAGGCCCATTTGCCATTCGCCCATGAAGCCACTGGCCACGCTGGTCTGCAAGAAGCCCAGCAGGCCGTCGTAGTAGCCCGCCACATTCAGCAAGCCCAGGGGCTTGTCGTGGTAGCCCAGCTGGCGCCAGGTCCACACTTCAAACAGTTCTTCGAAGGTGCCGATGCCGCCGGGCAGGGCCAAAAAGGCGTCGCTGCGTTCGGCCATCATGGCCTTGCGTTCGTGCATGGTCTGCACGATGTGCAGCTCGTCGCATTGGCGGTTGGCCAGTTCCTTGTCGACCAGGGCCTGGGGAATCACGCCCACCACACGCCCTCCGCCCAAGCGCGTGGCCTCGGCCACCGTACCCATCAAGCCGCTGCGGCCGCCGCCGTACACCAGCTGCCCGCCGTGCTGGCCAATCCACCGGCCCACGGCCTTGGCCGCGTCGGCAAAGGCTGGGTTCTCCCCGGGGCGCGAGCCGCAGTACACACAAACGGAAAAAGCAGGTTCAGCCATGAAGAATCCTCTGAAAAACAGCTGCGCCCCAGATGCCCATGCACAGCAGCAGGGCCAGCAGCACAGCGGCGCTGCCCATGTCCTTGGCGCGTTTTGAAAGGTCGTGCCATTCGGGGCCAATGCGGTCGATGGCGGTTTCGATGCCGGTGTTGAGCAGCTCCACGATCATCACGATCACCACAGAGCCTGCCAGCAGGGCCGTTTCTACCCAGTTTTTCCCCAGCCACAGCGACACGGGCAGCAGCACCATGGCGGCAACAGCTTCCTGGCGGAATGCCTTTTCGTTCCACCCCGCGCGCAGTCCTTCAAGGGAGTAGCCCGCCGCGTGCCAGATGCGGTTCAAGCCCGTGCGGGTCTTTTGAGGGTTGGCAGGTGCGATGGACTCAGGTGGGGGCAGGGGCATGAAGGTATTGTCTCGCAGCCGCATGACAGCGGGCGCAGCCGCCCGCCCTGGGGCGCTACTTTTTCGGAAGCTCGAAATGCACGAGGCGGGTACCTGCCATCGCGTCGTGCCAGAACTGCCGCTGTGGATGAAAGCGGCTCAGGATGGCCCAGATAGCCACCCAGCCGAACAGCAGCACCAGCACTTCAATGGCCGAGACACCCAACAGATAGGCTGCCAGGGGCGGCAGGAACCACACCCAGCTCAGCAGATAGCGCAACAGTGCACGCGCCTGGGTAATGGGTTGCCCGGCGGCATCCACCACGCGGATGAGCCAGGTCTTCTGGGCCAGGGTCTGGCCTTTGGCCCAGAACCAGGTGAAGTAGATGCCAAACACCACGAACAGAAACGCCTGCAGGGCATGCCGGTTGTCCAGGGCATGGCGGGTCTGGCTGAGGGTGCCGAACAGATAACCGGCAATGAACACCACCCCGAACATCAGCATGCCTTCATACAGCCAGCAGGCCATGCGGCGCCACAAATTGGGCGTGTGGCCGACGGCAACTGCAGAAAGGGTTTCCGAGGGGGTTGCCTGTGGTGCAGGTGCGGGAGGGGTGGCGGTCATTCCAGGGAGCGAAAACGAGGCGGAGGGTGCCGGTCAGCGGCGGGTTATTGGGGGTACAGGCCGGAATTGTCGGGAGTGACCGTGGGGGCAGCGGGGATTGTTTCTGCGGAGCCAGCGCCCAGAGGCGGCAATGCCGCTGGCACCGCCACTGGCACCGAAACGGGTGCCGTCTCGACCACCGTAGGCGCAGGGTTTTGCGCGGATGCGCCCGTCGCCGGGGGCGCTGCGGGGGTGACTGGCGCCGCCACCCGGGGTGCACTGTGGTCGAGCGGCGGGATCTTCGGTGCGTTCGGGCGGCTGGGGTTGGCCTGTGTGGCCGCTGGAACCTGGGCCAGCTTCTTGGGCGACACGGGCTGCAGTGCCGTGGCGGCACCCTTGGGTTTGGGGGCCGCACGTGCTGCCAATGCACGTTTTTCTTCGTCGGACAGTGCCTGGTAGGCCTCCCACTGGGCGCGTTTGTCGTCACGTGCGAGCCGGTTGGTCACGGCGTAGTTCAGCCGGGCCTGGTTGCGCTGCTGTGCGCTCAAACTGGCCCAATCCGTCATGCGGTCATGGAACTTGGCCTGCTCCTCCTCGGGAAGCAGCGAAAAATTGGCTGCCAGCGCCAGCCAGCGGCGCTTTTGCGCCTCGCTGATGAGGGCCCAGCGCTCCGCCAGTGGGTATAACGCCATTTTTTGGGGCGTGGTCAGGGTTTCCCAGCCCGGGCCGGTCTCAACCTGGGGCACCGCCGTGGTGCCCTGCCGGGAGGGTGTGCGGGCATTGTTGGGGCTTGCCACCGCCGCTTCTGCACCCGCCGACAGCAAAGTACCCGGTGCCATGCGCATCTGCACCAGCACCTGGCCACCCACTGCGGCGAGCACGCCCAAGAGCGCCAAAGCCAGCACGAAGGCTGGCAGGGCGGGGGAAGCGTCTGGAGAACTTGGGTGCATGCAGTACGTTGTCGGGGGCGGGCTCAGTTCGACGGTGCAGAGGTTTTAAGGAATTGTACGAAGCCGGGGTCTGCGTAGGCTGCGGGCGGCAGATCATCGGTCAACAGGGCGGCATCCACTTCGGCCACATCGTTGACGCTGTTTTCATCCTGGGCAATGTTGATCACCACCAGTCCCACCACCAGCGCCATCAGCGGAACGGCAGAGACCAGCGCATTCCACCAGCTGCCACCTTCGTTGCCACCACGGCCTAGCGTGGCACTGCCACCCGCATGCACCACCACGGGTGCAGCCAGGCGCACCGGAACGATGTCTTTTTTGCGCTTGGCCAGTGCCTGCATGCGCGAGGCGCGCAGCCGTTCGGAAATGTCGTAAGGCAATTCGTCGGCGCCGCCCGACAACCGCGCCGCGACGCGCAGCGCAAAGCGCTCTGCTGCAGCTTCTGCCTGTGTCGATGGGGTTTGTACAGTGTTCATGGCTCGATTCCTTTGGCCTTCAGTGCCTTGCTGAGGGTTTGTATGGCACGAAAACAGTGCGTTTTGACGCTGCCCTCGGAGCAGCCCATGGCGGCCGCCGTTTCTGCAACATCCATTTCTTCCCAGTAACGCATGAGGAACGCTTCCCGTTGACGTGGAGGCAGTTCGGCGATTTCGGCTTCGATGCCGTGAAAGATCTGCGCCCGGCGGGTCAGATCCTCGGCGCTCTCCGCCCGTTCCCCATCGTCCGGTCCCGAATACGCTTCCAGCAGATCAAAATCCATGCCATCTTCGCCAGGGCCCTCGAAGTCGCTCATGCTCGAAAACAGTGCATTGCGGGTTTTCTGGCGGCGAAACCAGTCGAGCGTGCAGTTGGAAAGAATCCGCTGGTAAAGCATCGGCAACTCTGCTGCCGGCTTGTCTCCGTAGTGCTCCGCCAGCTTGAGCATGCTGTCCTGCACGATGTCGAGCGCCGCTTCCTCATTGCGAACGTGGTAGACCGAGCGCTTGAATGCGCGCTTTTCTACACTTTTGAGGAAATCGGAGAGTTCTCGTTCGGTTGCCAAGAGGGGTCAGCCCGGGAGGGGATCGTTGCGGGTGTAGCCGCAAAAAATGTGGCTATCCGGTACGTGAAGCCTTTGATTATCGCATCCGCGGGGGTTTTTTTAGACGGTCGGCGGTTTTACATGTGTTGCAGTGCGATAATCGCCTCTGCAATTCAAAAGGCAAACGGGTCACGGTCCGGCGCGGCAATCATCCCGCCCATGTCCTTGGCCTCAAGTTCCAAGCTGGCTTCACAAGAGCGCGTGCAAGGAGCACCCAAGGTTTTTCGTCAGAGAAATTCACAAAGGTTGATCGATCATGGAAATCTCCAAGGCTGAACTCAGTTCGGCGGCCGCTGCTTCGCAGGGCAACACTCCCTCCGCTTCCGGCTCGCAGGACCTCATGGGTTCTGAGATCCTCATCAAGTCGCTTCAGGCTGAGAACGTCCAGTACATCTGGGGCTACCCCGGTGGTGCGGTTCTCTACATTTACGACGCGCTCTACAAGCAAGACACCATCCAGCACGTGCTGGTGCGCCACGAGCAGGCTGCGGTGCATGCTGCCGACGGCTATGCCCGAGCCACGGGCGAAGTCGGTGTGGCGCTCGTCACCTCGGGCCCTGGCCTGACCAATGCGGTCACGGGTATTGCCACGGCATACATGGACAGCATTCCGATGGTGATCATTTCCGGCCAGGTGCCCACGCCCGCCATCGGGCTGGATGCCTTCCAGGAATGCGATACGGTTGGTATCACTCGCCCCATCGTCAAGCACAATTTCCTCGTCAAGGATCCCAAGGATCTGGCCATGACGATGAAGAAGGCCTTCCACATTGCACGCACCGGCCGCCCTGGCCCCGTGGTGGTGGATGTGCCCAAGGACGTTTCCTTCAAGAAGGTGCCGTACAGCGGCTATCCACAAAGTGTGGAAATGCGCTCGTACAACCCGGTGCGCAAGGGCCATGGTGGCCAGATCCGCAAGGCGCTGCAACTGCTGCTGGCCGCCAAGCGTCCCTATATCTATACCGGCGGCGGCGTGCTGCTGGGCAATGCCACCAACGAGCTGCGCACGTTGGTGGACATGCTGGGCTACCCGGTCACCAACACGCTGATGGGCCTGGGGGCTTACCCGGCCTCGGACCGCAAGTTCCTGGGCATGCTGGGCATGCATGGCACCATCGAAGCCAATAACGCCATGCAGAACTGCGACGTGCTGCTGGCCGTGGGTGCACGCTTCGATGACCGCGTGATCGGCAACCCCAAGCACTTCGCCCAGAACGACCGCAAGATCATCCACGTGGACATCGACCCGTCGAGCATTTCCAAGCGCGTGAAGGTCGACATCCCGATCGTCGGTGACGTGAAGGATGTGCTCACCGAGCTGATCTCCATGATCCGCGAGAGCAGCACCCGCCCCGACGCCGGCGCGCTGGCTGCCTGGTGGGACACCATCGAAGGCTGGCGCAAGCGCGACTGCCTGAAGTACAGCATGGGCAGTCCCGACGTCATCAAGCCACAGTATGTGGTCGAGACGCTGTGGAACATGACCAAGGACGTCGACACCTACATCACGTCCGACGTGGGCCAGCACCAGATGTGGGCCGCGCAGTACTACCGCTTTGATGAACCCCGCCGCTGGATCAATTCCGGTGGCCTGGGCACCATGGGCGTGGGCATTCCCTACGCCATGGGCATCAAGCTGGCCAAGCCGGATTCTGAGGTGTTCTGCATCACGGGCGAAGGCTCGGTGCAAATGAACATCCAGGAGCTGTCCACCTGCCTGCAGTACAACACGCCGATCAAGATCTGCTCGTTGAACAACCGCTACCTGGGCATGGTGCGCCAGTGGCAGGAGATCGAGTACTCCGGCCGCTACAGCCACAGCTACATGGACGCGCTGCCCAACTTCGTGAAGCTGGCCGAGGCCTACGGCCATGTGGGCATGCTGATCGAGCACCCCAAGGATGTGGAGCCCGCGCTGCGCGAAGCGCGCAAACTCAAGGACCGCACGGTGTTCATGGACTTCCGGACCGATCCCACCGAGAACGTGTTCCCGATGGTCCAGGCGGGCAAGGGCATCACCGAAATGTTGCTGGGGTCGGAAGACCTTTAAGCCAAATCGGCCTCCAGCGCTTGTTCATCAAGCGCTAATAGCTATCAGATAGATAGCAATCACTTTTTTTGACGAATCTATTGCCTGCCAAGCCTGTGTATTACCGTGCACGGGGGAGGGCAGCGAAAAGAGGAATCTCTTCATCATGAAACACATCATTGCCGTTCTGCTGGAAAACGAACCCGGTGCGCTGTCACGCGTCGTGGGCCTGTTTTCTGCCCGTGGCTACAACATCGAATCGCTCACCGTGGCGCCCACCGAGGATCCATCGCTCTCGCGCATGACGATCCAGACCACGGGCTCCGACGACGTGATCGAGCAGATCACCAAGCACCTGAACCGCCTCATCGAGGTTGTGAAGGTGGTGGACCTCACCGAAGGTGCCTACACCGAGCGCGAGCTCATGATGGTGAAGGTGCGTGCGGTGGGCAAGGAGCGCGAGGAGATGAAGCGCATGGCCGACATCTTCCGTGGCCGCATCATCGACGTGACCGAGAAGAGCTACACCATCGAGCTCACCGGCGACCAGTCGAAGAACGACGCTTTCCTGCAGGCCATTGACCGCACGGCCATTCTCGAGACCGTCCGCACTGGTGCCAGCGGCATCGGCCGCGGCGAGCGCATTCTGCGCGTGTGACGGATTGGCCTTCGACCGGCTAGCGTCGTTGGGGAGCCTTGCCGTGCTACAGCACTGCCTGCGGCTCCCCGCCTAGCCATCCGGCCGAATCCCAACCCGATGTAAGACAATCGACTGTTTATTTTTCAACCCCCAACAACGCATTTCAACCGGAGCGACCCATGAAAGTTTTCTACGACAAAGACACCGACCTGAGCCTGATCAAGGGCAAGACCGTGGCCATCATCGGCTACGGCTCGCAGGGCCATGCCCACGCACAAAACCTGAACGACAGTGGCGTGAAGGTCGTGGTCGGACTGCGCAAGGGCGGTGCATCGTGGGACAAGGTCGGCAAGGCTGGCCTGACGGTTCTGGAAGTCAACGACGCCGTCAAGTCCGCTGACGTTGTCATGATCCTGCTGCCCGATGAAGACATCGCAGCCGTGTACAAGAACAACGTGGAACCCAACATCAAGCAAGGCGCTTCGCTGGCCTTCGCCCATGGCTTCAACGTGCACTACAACCAGGTCGTGCCCCGCGCTGACCTGGACGTGTGGATGGTCGCCCCCAAGGCCCCTGGCCACACCGTGCGCAACACCTACACCCAGGGTGGCGGCGTGCCCCACCTCGTCGCCGTGCACCAGGACAAGTCCGGCAAGGCCCGTGACCTGGCCCTGAGCTACGCCGCTGCCAACGGCGGCGGCAAGGCCGGCATCATCGAGACCAACTTCAAGGAAGAAACCGAAACCGACCTGTTCGGCGAACAGGCCGTGCTGTGCGGCGGTGCCGTCGAGCTGATCAAGATGGGTTACGAAACCCTGGTCGAAGCCGGCTACGCCCCTGAAATGGCCTACTTCGAGTGCCTGCACGAGCTCAAGCTCATCGTGGACCTGATCTACGAAGGCGGCATTGCCAACATGAACTACTCGATCTCGAACAACGCCGAGTACGGCGAGTACGTGACCGGCCCTGAAGTGATCAATGAGCAGTCGCGCGCTGCCATGCGCAATGCTCTGAAGCGCATCCAGAACGGCGACTACGCCAAGATGTTCATCCAGGAAGGCCGCCTGAACTACCCAAGCATGACGGCCCGCCGCCGCAACACGGCTGACCACTCCATCGAAAAGGTGGGCGGCCAACTGCGCGCCATGATGCCTTGGATCGCCAAGAACAAGCTGGTCGATCAGACCCGCAACTGATGTTTCATTCCTGAAGCGTCAAAAGGCCACTTCGGTGGCCTTTTTCATTGGCGGTGGGCCCTGTGGGCAGGCGCTACACTGCGGCCTTCGCCTTTTGCACGCACGGCGACCTGCCTGTCCTGCGGGAAATTGCTGAATACTATAAATTTAATAGCTGCTTGCGCAATATCGGCAAGCGCTGGAGGTCTTTTGATGCATGACGGCAATGAGTCCACCGACAACCCTGGTGTGATGGTGCGCAAAAGGCGCAAGGGCATCTACATCCTGCCCAACCTGTTCACACTGGCGGCCTTGTTTGGGGGGTTCTACTCCATCGTGATGGCCATGAATGGTCGCTTTGACATGGCGGCCGTGGGCGTCTTCTGTGCCATGGTGCTCGACAGCCTCGATGGCCGTGTGGCGCGCATGACCAACACACAGAGTGCGTTTGGTGAGCAGATGGATTCGCTCTCCGACATGGTGTCTTTTGGGGCAGCTCCCGCGCTCATTGCTTACGAATGGGCGCTTCAGGGCCTGGGTCGCTGGGGCTGGATTGCCGCTTTTGTGTACTGCGCCTGTGCGGCCCTGCGTCTGGCGCGCTTCAATGTGAATACCGGCGTCGTGGACAAGCGCTACTTCCAGGGCTTGCCGTCCCCCGCCGCAGCTGCCCTGGTGGCCGGTTTCATCTGGTTGATGACCGAACTGGGTGTGCATCCGGGCGAAGACCTCTGGATGTCCTGGAACCAGATCACCTGGACCATGTTTGCCTTCACGCTGTATGCAGGCCTGACCATGGTCACCAATGTGCCGTTCTACAGCTTCAAGGACATCCAGATGAAAAAAAGCGTGCCCTTTGCGGCGATCGTGCTGATCGCGCTGGGTATCGCCATCATCAACATCCACCCCCCCATTGTGTTGTTTGGCGTGTTCGTGTTCTATGGCATCAGTGGCTATGGCGTGTACGCCTGGCGCAAAGCAAAAGGGCAGCACAGCAGTGTGATCAGCACATCGACCGATGAGCCCGACGAGCGCGGGCTCCACAAGTGACTACGGCATCATTTGCGACATGTGCTACATTGCATTGCATGAATACGTTTGCGTTGGCCCTACTGCTACCTCCCCACGGGCGGAGACAGTAGGCGCACGCGCACACTTTTCCACAAAGGCCCGTATGCACCCGCAACGGGCCTTTTGTTTTGGGCGCCAGATTTTTAGCGTTGCGGACTGACCCCGCCACCCACCAGTACCAGGAGAAACCACATGGCTGACAAACTGATTATTTTCGACACCACCTTGCGCGACGGAGAGCAGTCCCCAGGCGCCTCAATGACCAAGGACGAAAAGCTCCGTATTGCCCGCCAACTGGAGCGCCTGAAGGTGGACGTGATCGAAGCCGGGTTTGCGGCCAGCTCCAACGGAGATTTCGAGGCGGTGCAGGCGATTGCAAACGCGATCCGGGAGTCCACGATCTGCTCGCTGTCCCGTGCGAATGACCGTGATATTTCGCGTGCAGCCGAGGCCCTCAAAGGGGCGGCCAGTGCCCGTATCCATACTTTCATTGCCACGTCTGCGCTGCACATGGAGAAGAAGCTGCGCATGACACCCGACCAGGTGCTTGAACAGGCCAAACAATCGGTCCGTTTTGCGCGCAATCTGGTGGGTGACATCGAATTCAGCCCCGAGGATGGCTACCGCAGCGACCCGGACTTCCTGTGCCGCGTGCTCGAAGCGGTGATTGCCGAAGGCGCCACCACCATCAACGTGCCCGACACCGTGGGCTATGCGATTCCCGAGCTGTACGGCAACTTTATCAAGACACTGCGCGAGCGGATCCCCAACAGCGACAAGGCGATCTGGTCGGTGCACTGCCACAACGACCTTGGGATGGCAGTGGCCAACTCGCTGGCCGGCGTGAAGATTGGCGGCGCCCGCCAAGTGGAATGCACCATCAACGGCCTGGGCGAGCGTGCGGGCAATTGTTCGCTCGAAGAAGTTGTCATGGCCATCAAGACGCGCCGCGACTACTTCAACCTTGATCTGAATATCGACGCCAAGCACATCGTGGCTGCCAGCCGCATGGTCAGCCAGACCACCGGTTTCGTGGTGCAGCCCAACAAAGCGGTGGTGGGTGCCAATGCCTTTGCCCACGCCAGCGGCATCCACCAGGATGGCGTACTCAAGGCGCGCGACACCTACGAGATCATGCGCGCCGAAGACGTGGGTTGGTCGGCCAACAAGATCGTGCTGGGCAAGCTCAGTGGCCGCAACGCCTTCAAGCAGCGTTTGCAAGAACTGGGGGTGAGCCTGGACAGTGAAACCGAAGTCAACACCGCTTTCACCCGCTTCAAGGAATTGGCTGACCGCAAGAGTGAGATCTTCGATGAGGATATCTTGGCCTTGGTCAGCGACGAGAGCGTGGCTGCCGAGAAGGAGCAATACGGCTTTGTTTCCCTGTTCCAGCAGAGCGAAACGGGTGAACACCCCCGCGCCCGCATTGTCTTCACCGTGGACGGCCTGGAAGTGCGCGGCGAATCCGAGGGCAATGGCCCTGTGGACGCTTCGCTCAAGGCGATCGAATCGCATGTCAAGAGCGGTGCGGAAATGGTGCTGTACTCGGTGAATGCCATCAGTGGCTCGACCGAAAGCCAGGGCGAAGTGACCGTGCGTCTGCAGAACAGCGGTCGCGTGGTTAACGGTGTGGGTGCAGATCCCGATATCGTTGTTGCCTCGGCCAAGGCTTACCTGAGCGCGTTGAACAAGTTACAAAGTAAAGCTGACCGGGTGGCTGCACAGGGTTGAATGATCAATTTATAATTTCATTCACTTTCTTGGAAAGTCGTGCAAGGTATTGATCTTGCGCGACTTTTTTTGATTCTGTACACTGCTCAACACTTATTACCGTTTGGAGCACTTTGATGCACCATCGCCACCGCGCCGCAGTGAATCGTTTTCTTCAACTTTTGGGCTTTGTCGTCGTCAGCACGGCGCTGGTAGCGCCGGTCGCGCACGCAGTGGATCGGTCCAAAGCGCCGATCAAAAAGCAGCAAGCCGGCACGGCCAACGCCAAGCGTGTCGCGCCAGCCCGCAAGGTTGCTGCCAACACCCGGACGGTTCGCATCACGGCCAAGACTGCCAAGGTCCCGACCCGGGTGGCCTTTGTGCCCGCCAAGCAGTCTTTCGGGCAGATAGCGGGATTGCACGAAGTGAGCGATCCACTGGATCTCAAGTCCAGTGTTGCACTCGTCATCGACCAGGACACGCACGAGGTCTTGCTCAGCAAGAACGATCAGGCGGTGCTTCCCATTGCATCCCTGACCAAGCTCATGACGGGCGTGATCATCTCGCAAGCCAAGTTGCCGATGGATGAACCGATCACGATCACCCAGGACGATGTGGATACCGAAAAAGGCAGCCGCTCGCGACTGATGGTGGGTTCCACGTTGACCCGGGGCGAGATGCTCCACCTTGCGCTCATGTCCAGTGAAAACCGTGCAGCCCATGCGCTGGGTCGCACATACCCTGGCGGGCTCGAAGCTTTTGTGGTGCAGATGAATGCAAAAGCCCGCCTGCTGGGCATGACTGATACCCGCTATGTGGAGCCCACGGGCCTTTCCAGCCGCAACCAGTCCAGCGCCCGCGACCTGGCCACCCTGGTGAATGTGGCGCATGGCGATCCCTTGCTGCGTGAACTGTCGACCTCTCCTGGGTACGAGGTGGCGGTGGGTCCAAGGACACTCCAATACAACAATACCAATGGGCTGGTAAAAAATCCCACCTGGGACATTGGCCTGCAGAAGACTGGCTACATTTCCGAGGCAGGGCGTTGCTTGGTGATGCAGACCCAGATTGCCGGGCGCAAGCTCATCATGGTGTTTCTGGATTCCGCTGGCAAATTCAGTCGTCTGGGGGATGCCGAGCGTGTGCGCCATTGGGTGGAGTCGATGCCAGCGCTGGCAGTACCGCTGCAAGCTCGGGCCGTTGCCAACGGTGCGCAGCCGTCCACTTTCGCCCGCTAGCGCTGGCACTGGTGGCCTGCAGGGCCGCCAAGAGTCAGGGGTCTCTGAGAGGTGTGATCAATAGGCCGACCAGGCGTTGCTGCCTGTGTCGGCCTTTTCGTGCGAAGTAGCGCCCGCTGCCACTGCAGTGCGCACGGGGTTCTCAGCGGAGATTGGTGCGCAAGCTGGCATCACCAGCTGCTGATGCTTCCACGTTCGGTGTGTGGCCCAGAGCGAAGGAAATCTCGTTGGCGGTGGCTTGGAGTTTCGGAAGCCATCCTTCATCCAGGCGGTCCGCCGGCGCCGATATGGACAGGCCCGCCACCAGCTTGCCTTGGTCGTCGTAGACGCCCGCTGCCATGCAGCGCACGCCCAATTCCAGTTCCTCGTTGTCGCGGGCGATGCCGTACTGGCGCGCTTTGGCGAGTTCCCGCTCCAGAACGGGCAACTGGGTAATGCTGTTGCGGGTGTGTCCTGCAAGCCCCGTGCGGGTAGCGTAGGCCCGCACGCGTTGGGGGTCGTCCAGGGCCAGGAAGAGCTTGCCGGTGGAGGTAAGGTGCAAAGGGGCGCGACCACCAATGGCGCGGACCACCTGCATGCCGGAGCGCTCACTGTAGGCCCGCTCCACATACACAATTTCATCGCCCTGGCGCATGCTCAGATTGACGGGTTGCTGGATGAGCTTGTGCAGATTGCGCATCGGGGTCAGCGCCGCATCACGAACGCTCAGGCGCGCTTTGACGAGGTTGCCGAGCTCCAGCAGGCGCATGCCCAGTCGGTAGCTGCCGGACTCCGGTCGATCCACGAAGCGGCCGATCGTGAGGTCGTTAAGGATACGGTGCGTTGTGGAAGGGTGCAGCCCCGTTTTTTCGCTGATTTCTTTGAGAGAGATTGCTTCTTCGCGTGATGCCAGAACATCGATCAGCGTAAACATGCGTTCAAGCACCTGAACGCTGGGTTTGACGGGGATGCTGGGATCGTTTTTTTTCATGGGCGGCGATGCAGTGACGGCCGCAGCATTTTATCTTGTGAAATGCAACCCTGCATTCATGCGCTCTGATTCACGCTCAGGCTGGCGCGATGCCATTGGCCATCGGTCCGGATCTCGTGGGGGTGAAAGCGTGCCTTGTAGTTCATCTTGGGACTGGCCTCGATCCAGTAGCCCAGGTAAACGTGGGGCAGGCCCAGGGAGCGTGCCTGCGCAAGCTGCCACATCACGTTGTAGGTGCCATAGCTGCAGTGCGGCTCGGGTTCGTAGAAGGTGTAGACCGCTGAAAGCCCGTCGTCGAGCACATCCAGGATGGAGACCATCTTGAGTGCACCGGGTTCGCCTGCTGCATCGATTTCGCGGAATTCAACAAGGCGCGAATTCACCCTGCTTTGCAGCAGAAACTGCGTGTACTGGTCGATGCTGTCATGGTCCATGCCGCCGCCCGAATGGCGACCGTTCTGGTAGCGCAAGTACAGCTGATAGTGCTCGGGGACAAAACACAGACGCAATACCCTCGCTTGCAGGTTGCTGTGACGTACAGTGGCGCGCCGCTGGCTCCGATCTGGCCGAAATTCGTTCACCAGCACACGCAAGGGGGTGCAAGCCTGGCAACCATCGCAATAAGGGCGGTAAGTGAACATGCCACTGCGGCGGAATCCCTTGGCCACGAGGTCGGAATACACATCGCTCTGAATGAGGTGGCTGGGCGTGGCTACCTGCGACCGTGCCTGCTTGTCCGGCAGATAACTGCAGGGGTAGGGGGCTGTCGCGTAGAACTGCAGGGTCTGCAGTGGGAGGTCGTTGAGTTGCGTCATGCCATGGGCACTGTGGAGGGCAGCAGCTCGTTCCAGTATACGGGGTCAAACAACCATGAGAGCGCCGGGCGATTTTGGGCGTTCTGGATATGGGCAAGGAACTGGGCTCGGGAGATCTCGTGGGCTCCCAGTGAGGCCAGATGCCGGGTGTTCTGCTGGCAATCAATCATTGCCACGCCCTGATGGCGACACAGGCTCACCAGGGCAGCAAGCGCGATCTTCGATGCGTCGGTAGCGTGGGCAAACATCGATTCACCGAACACCGCCTGCCCGAGGGCAACGCAATACAGGCCACCGACCAGTTGTCCATCAACCCAGGTTTCGACGCTATGGGCATGGCCTGCTGCATGGAGGCGGGTGTAAGCCTCAACCATCTCGGGCACGATCCAGGTGCCTGCCTGGCCATCCCGCTCTTTGGCGGCGCAGGCCGTGATGACATCCCGGAAGTTGTGGTCCACGCGGATTTCGCAGGATGTATTGGTTCTGAATGCCTGCAGGGTTTTGCGCAGAGACCGATGCAACCTGAAGTTCGCGACGTGCAAGACCATGCGCGGATCGGGTGCCCACCAGAGGATGGGCTGCCCTGGGCCATACCAGGGGAAGGTGCCTTGAGCGTAGGCCGCTTTGAGGTGTGCAGCATCCAGTGCGCCACCCGCGGCCAAGAGTCCGGGGGCAGGGTCGGTGGGCCCCCACGCATCCGCAGGAGGGGGTAGCGGGTCTTCGGGCTCCAGCCAAGGCAGTTGCGGGGGCATGGGGTGGCAATGCAAAGAGACTTATTGTCAGGCAGGCTGAGTGTGGGTTGGCGTGTTCAATGGTGGAAATAAAAAAACCCACCATGCGTGAACATGGTGGGTTTTTTTGGCTGGCTCCTCGACCTGGGCTCGAACCAGGGACCTACGGATTAACAGTCCGGCGCTCTACCGACTGAGCTATCGAGGAATGATCGGTATGTAAAAGGCCCCGCGTACACATGCAGGGCCTGCAAATTCTTGGCTCCTCGACCTGGGCTCGAACCAGGGACCTACGGATTAACAGTCCGGCGCTCTACCGACTGAGCTATCGAGGAACAAGACTTAGATTATATACATAAAAATGGGGCCTCTAAAGATTCTGCAGCTTGTTCGAGCATGCAAATGCGGTGATACGGAGGGGTGGTGAAGGAGCGATGCAGGAATCACCCCATGCGCCGCCAGCACTCGCTGAGTGGGGCTCTTCAGGGCTCCGGCCGGCGCCACAGCCAGGCCGCCACGCAGACCATGCAGGTGATCGCAATACCTGCTACCCAGGGGCGGGAGCCCGTGGCGAACAGCACGATGCCGCTGAGTGCCATGAGCAGCGTGGCGCTCCACTTGGCCCGCCGACTGACCTTGCCTCCCTGGGCCCAGTTGCGCAGCAGGGGGCCGAACAAGCGGTGGTTCCACAGCCAGCGATAGAGCCGTGGCGAGCTGCGTGCAGCGGCCCATGCTGCCATCAAGATGAACACCGTGGTCGGCAGCCCGGGAACGATCACACCAATGATGCCCATGACCAGGCACAGCACGGCAAACACGAGCAGCAGCCAGCGCACGGGCCAGGGCAGGGTGCGCAGTTGCGGTGTGGTGTCCTCGGGGGACTCGGGTGGGGGCTGGGACATGCCCTGTATTGTGAATGCGCTGGTCGCTCCACGACGGGCGCGCACGCGCTATGCTGCCGCAGCTGCGCGTGTGCCGCTTCCTCCCCTTAAACTGAATGCACCTTCGATGACCATCCATACCATCCTGAAGATGGGCGATCCGCGCCTGCTGCGCATTGCCCAGCCCGTCACTGAGTTCGATACCGATGCGCTCCACCTTCTGGTGCGCGACATGTTCGACACCATGCAGTCTGTCAATGGTGCGGGGCTTGCCGCACCGCAGATCGGCGTGGATCTGCAGCTCGTGATTTTTGGCTCTGGCGAGCGCAATCCGCGCTACCCGGACCGGCCGGTGGTCCCTCGCACCGTCTTGCTCAACCCGGTTATCACGCCGCTTGGTGATGAGGAGGATGAGGATTGGGAAGGTTGCCTGTCCGTCCCAGGTTTGCGTGGCAAGGTGCCTCGGTGGTCGCGCATTCGCTATACCGGGTTTGATCCGTATGGAGACCCGATCGACCGCACGGTGGAGGGCTTTCATGCCCGGGTGGTGCAGCACGAGTGCGACCACCTCATTGGCAAGCTCTACCTCATGCGGGTGCGCGACTTCACGCAGTTCGGCTTTACCGAAGTGCTGTTCCCGGACATCAGCGCCACCGAAGACGACTGATCAATCTCCATCACCTGTGCACTAGCACCGGGATCTTGCTGTGGGTCAGGACTTTCAGCGTCTCGCTGCCCAGCAGGAGGCCCTGAAGCCCCCGGCGGCCATGCGATGCCATCAGGATCAGGTCACACCCCTGGGCGTGTGCAGCGTCAATGATGGCTTCGTACGGGTGGTCGCTGATGCTGGTCACGGTGTCGCAGGGCACGCCGTACTGTGCCGCTGTCTCCCGGATGTAATCCAGCACCACTTCGGCGCGGGCGCGGGCCTGGTCCTCCTGGCTTTTGCGCGTGTGTTCCAGCATCTCTGCGTGGTAGGCCAGCGAATGGAACTCGGGCAACGCGTAGAAACCGGTGACTTTCGCATGGGCCTCGCGGGCAAAACGCATGCCACGCAGGATGGTTGCTTCCGACAGGGCTGTGCCGTCGGAGGGCATCAGGATGTGCTTGTACATGCTGGCTCCTTGGGGCTGCGCAGGCAGCCTCGAAGGGCGCTGGGTGCCCACCTGGGCTGCGGTGGCGCAACGCGGCAGGGCGGACACTGTGGGCGCCTTGGATGCGCCACATTCACGGTTCTCTTATAGGCCGATGACACGCGCAAAGCAAGCTCATACCCGAGCTCGCGGTGGCTCGGAAATATGGCTGTAGATGCCTCTACCGCTTATTCATTATCGATTTTTTGCTATTAAAAATATAGCAATATTGCGCACAAATGCATCGCGGGTGTGCAGGCCAGCCGCTGGACTGATTGTCCGCGCCGGTCAGTCGGACAACTCGCGCAGGAGCTCGGTTTCGATCTGGATCTGGCGGGCGTTGTTCTGCAGCTCGGGGCCCTGGATCAGGAACGTGTCTTCCACCCGCTCCCCCAGGGTACTGACCTTGGCCAGCTGCACGCTCAGGTGGTGCTGCGCCAGGATGCGGGCCACCAGGTAGAGCAGGCCCGCCCGGTCGCTGGCCGAGATGGCCAGCAGCCAGCGCTGCGCTTTCTCGTCGGGGCGCAGCGTGACGCGGGGTGCCACCGGAAAACTCTTGACCCGCCGCGAGACCCGCTTGCGTGCGGGTTCTGGCAACGGACCACCGGCCTCGATCACACGCACCAGATCGCTTTCGACCATGTGCGTCAGCTCCCGGTAGTGCCCGGGCTGGGAGGACGCCACCACCTGGAAAGTGTCGAGCGCGTAGCCGTTGTTCGCGGTGTGCACACGCGCGTCCAGGATGGAGAAGCCCGCACGGTCGAAATAGCCGCAGATGCGTGCGAACAGGTCGGCCTGGTCGGCCGCATACACCATGACCTGCAAGCCGTCGCCCGCGAGGGACTGGCGCGCACGCACCACAGGTTTTGCTGTGCCGACATGGCGCGAAAGGTGGCGCGTGTGCCAGGCGATGTCGGCCGCTTCATGGCGCATGAAGTAGCTCACATCCAACGTGGCCCACAGCGCCTTGTGCGCCTCGAAGGGCAGGGCGCTCAGGGCCAGCAGCACCAGCGCCTCGCGCTTGCGCGCCTCGATCTCGGCGGCAGCGTCGGGTGCTCGGCCGCCCAAGGTGCGCAAGGTGGAGCGGTACAGGTCTTCCAGCAGCTTGCCCTTCCAGGCGTTCCAGACCTTGGGGCTGGTGCCGCGGATGTCGGCCACCGTGAGCAGGTACAACGCGGTGAGGTAACGCTCGTTGCCCACGCGCTGTGCAAAGGCGGCAATCACATCAGGGTCGCTCAGGTCTTCCTTCTGGGCGATGCGGCTCATCGAGAGGTGTTCGCTGACCAGGAACTCAATGAGCTTGGCGTCCTCGCGGTCCACGCCGTGCTGGCGGCAGAAGTGCCGCACCTCCACGGCGCCGATCTGCGAGTGGTCGCCTCCACGGCCTTTGCCGATGTCATGAAAGAGTGCGGCGATGTACAGAATCCACGGCTTGTCCCACCCGGCGGCCAGCTGCGAGCAGAAGGGGTATTCGTGCGCATGCTCGGCCATGAAGAACCGCCGCACATTGCGCAACACCATCAGGATGTGCTGGTCCACCGTGTACACGTGGAACAGGTCGTGCTGCATCTGCCCGACGATGCCGCGAAACGCCCACAGGTAGCGCCCCAGCACCGAGGTCTGGTTCATCAACCGCATGGCATGCGTGATGCCCGACGGTTGCTGGAGGATGCGCATGAAGGCCGCACGGTTGGCCGGGTCGCGGCGAAACGCCCCGTCCATCACGCCACGCGCGTTGTACAGCGCGCGCAGGGTGCGGGCCGACAGGTCCTTGAGGCCCACCGTGGTCTGGTAGAGCAAAAAGGTTTCGAGGATGGCGTGTGGGTCACGCGTGTAGAGGTCGTCGCTGGCCACCTCGATGAGCCCGGCCTTTTCGAAAAACCGCTCGTTGATGGGGCGTGGCTCGTGCGTGGAGGGGTTCAGCCGCTCCTCGATGTTGAGCAACAGGATCTGGCTGAGCTGCGACACGGCCTTGGCCGCCCAGTAGTAGCGCCGCATCAGGCTCTCGCTCGCCCGCATGGGCAGGCGTGATCCGTCGGGCGCCTGCGAGCGGTAGCCGAACGATTCGGCCACGGCGGTCTGCAGGTCGAACACCAGACGATCCTCGTGCCGCCCAGCGGCTGCATGCAGGCGCGCGCGGATGAGGCACAGCACCGCCTCGTTGCGTTCGATCTGGCGCACTTCGAAGGCCGTGGCCATGCCGCTGGCGGCCAGTTCCTTCCAGTTGCGGCCCAGGCCCGCAGCCTGGGACACCCACAGGATCATCTGCAGGTCGCGCAGCCCGCCGGGCGACTCCTTGCAGTTGGGCTCCAGCGAGTAGGGTGTGTTCTCGTACTTGTTGTGGCGCTGGCGCATCTCCAGCGTCTTGGCCACCAGGAAGGCCTGCGGGTCCATCTGCGCGCGGTACTGCCGCTGGAACTCCTCGAACAACGCTGCATTGCCGCACACCAGGCGCGATTCGAGCAGGGAAGTCTGCACGGTGACATCGCCCGCACTTTCGGCCAGGCATTCGGCCACCGTGCGCACGCTGGAGCCAATCTCCAGCCCCGCATCCCAGCAACTGCCTATGAAGCCTTCGAGCTGGGTGCGCAGTGCGCTGCCCGCGTCGGGCGCTGCACCGTCGGGCATCAGCAGCAGCACATCGACATCCGAATAGGGAAAGAGCTGGTCGCGCCCGAACCCACCCACCGCCACCAGCGCCATGTCGGCTGGCAGCTCGGCGCGCTGCCACAGGGTTTGCAGCAGGTGGCCGGCCAGTGTGGAGAGCTTGCGCAGCAATACACGGATGCCGCGCGTGGACGCTCCCGTGGCCTTCATGGCAGCCAGCAGGGCGGCTTTGTCGTTGCGGTAGGCGTCCCGCAGGGCATGCACTTCAGGCAGGGCATGGATTTTGGTCATGGTCGTTGAGGGTCGCGCTGAAAAAGGGCCATGCAAAAAACCATGCAAGAGTTGTACGCGCCGGCTGGCGATGGGCCATCCGGCGCGCGGGTCAGGTCTTGGTCGCGGTCACAAACGCCGGCAGCTGGGGGGAGCCGGCCGACAGCGTCATCACTTCATAGCCCGTCTCGGTGACCAGCACCGTGTGCTCCCACTGGGCAGACAGGCTGTGGTCCTTGGTCACGATGGTCCAGCCATCGTTGCTGAATTCCTTGACCTCGCGGCGGCCGGCGTTGATCATGGGCTCAATGGTGAAGACCATGCCGGGCACCAGCTCTTCGAGAGTGCCGGGGCGGCCGTAGTGCAGCACCTGGGGTTCTTCGTGGAATTTCTTGCCAATGCCGTGGCCGCAGAACTCGCGCACGATGGAAAAGCCCTGGCCTTCGGCAAACTTCTGGATCGCGTGGCCGATGTCGCCCAGGTGGGCACCTGGCTTGACCTGCACGATGCCATGCCACATGGCATCGAACGTGATGGCCGACAGCCGCTTGGCGGCGATCGAGCATTCGCCAATCAGGTACATGCGGCTGTTGTCGCCATACCAGCCGTCCTTGGTGATGACCGTCACATCCACGTTGACGATGTCGCCTTTCTTGAGCGGCTTGTCGTTGGGGATGCCGTGGCACACCACATGGTTGACCGAGGTGCACAGCGAGGCCGGATAGGGCGGATAACCCGGCGGTTGATAGCCCACGGTGGCCGAGATGGTGCCCTGCTGGGCCATGCATTCGGCGCCCAGGCGGTCGATTTCCTTGGTGGTGATACCGGGCTTGATGTGGGGGGCGATGTAGTCCAGCACTTCGGAGGCCAGGCGGCACGCAATGCGCATGCCGGCGATGTCCTCTGCGCTTTTGATGGTGATGCTCATGCCTTGATTATCCCATTGGCCCCCGCGCCGTGCAGGCGGCACGGCCTGGCCCGGTAAAATGGCCGGCTCCGGTCCTGGCTGCAAGCTGCTGGGCCGGGTCTCTGTCTACCCCTCACACCCCCAACAGGCCGCTACCGTGACCTTGCAAATGACCACGCTGGCGGGCGGCAACGCCCTCAGCACCTTCCGCGCCCAGCAACTTCAACCTGCCCTGGAGGCCATTCACCCCAAGATCAGTGGTATTGCGGCACGTTTTGTGCACTTGGTGGCAACCGATTCGGCCCCAACACCGGCGGAGCAAGAACGCCTGGCCGCGCTGCTGACCTATGGCGACCCGTACGCAGGTCCCGAAGATGGGGCAGTCCTTATCGTCACGCCCCGCCTGGGCACGCTGTCGCCCTGGGCCTCCAAGGCCACCGACATTGCGCGCAACTGTGGCATCGCCATCCGCCGCGTGGAGCGCATCACTGAATACCGGGTCAGCCTCAAATCCGGCCTGCTGGGCAAGACGCCCGAGCTGACCGCCGAGCAATGGGCCCAGGTGGCCGCCTTGCTGCACGACCGCATGACCGAATCGGTGGTGGCCGACCGCAGCGCAGCCGCAGCGCTGCTCACCGAACTGCAGCCCGCACCCATGGAGCATGTGGATGTGCTGACCGGTGGCCCCGAACAAGGTAGGAAGGCGCTGGAAGCCGCCAACACCCGCTTTGGCCTGGCACTGGCCGACGATGAAATCGACTACCTCGTGGCCGCCTTCACGGGCCTCAAGCGCAACCCCACCGATGTGGAACTGATGATGTTCGCCCAGGCCAACAGCGAACACTGCCGCCACAAAATCTTCAACGCCGAGTTCACCATCGACGGCGTGGCGCAGGACAAGAGCCTGTTCGGCATGATTCGCAACACGCACCAGCTGGCGCCCCAGCACACGGTGATCGCGTATTCGGACAACGCTTCGGTCATGGAAGGCCATCAGGTCGAGCGTTTTGTGGCAAAAATGGCATCTAGCGCTTATCCATCAAGCGCCAATAGCTATCAAAAAAGTAGCGTCACCCAGCACGTGCTGATGAAGGTGGAAACCCACAACCACCCCACAGCGATCTCGCCATTCCCCGGTGCGTCCACCGGCGCGGGCGGCGAGATCCGCGACGAAGGCGCCACCGGCCGGGGCTCCAAGCCCAAGGCGGGCCTCACGGGCTTCACCGTCTCCAAGCTTTGGGGCTCCACCGTGGGCAAGCCCGAGCACATTGCCAGCCCGCTGCAGATCATGGTCGAGGGCCCCCTGGGTGGCGCGGCGTTCAACAACGAATTTGGCCGCCCCAACCTGAATGGCTACTTCCGCGAATACGAGCAGGAAGTCGCTGGTGTGCAGCGCGGCTACCACAAGCCCATCATGATCGCGGGCGGCGTGGGCGTGATCGATGCCGAGCTGACGAAGAAAATCGAGTTTCCTGCGGGCTCGTTGCTGATCCAGTTGGGCGGCCCGGGCATGCGCATCGGCATGGGCGGCAGCGCCGCCAGCTCCATGGCCACGGGCACCAACGCGGCCGAGCTGGACTTTGACTCGGTGCAGCGTGGGAACCCCGAGATCGAGCGCCGCGCGCAAGAGGTCATCAACCATTGCTGGGCGCAGGGTACCGACAACCCCATCCTTGCCATCCACGACGTGGGCGCGGGCGGCCTCTCGAACGCCTTCCCAGAGCTGACCAACGATGCAGGCCGTGGCGCACGCTTCGATCTGCGTGCCGTGCAGCTTGAAGAGTCGGGCATGGCGTCCAAGGAAATCTGGAGCAACGAGTCGCAAGAGCGTTATGTGCTGGCCATCGCGCCCGAGTCGTTGCCCCTGTTTCAGGCCTTCTGCGAGCGCGAACGCTGCCCGTTTGCCGTGATCGGCACGGCCACGGAAGAGCGCCAGCTGGTGCTGCACGACCCGGCCGCGACGGCCGACGACCAGAAGCTGCCCGTGGACATGCCCATGAACGTGCTGCTGGGCAAGCCGCCCAAGATGCACCGCGACGTAAAGACCGTAGTGCGCGAATTCGCACCGATGGACTTGACCGGCGTGCCGCTGCAAAAGGCCGTGATCGACGTGCTGGCCCACCCCACGGTGGCGTCCAAGCGCTTCCTCATCACCATCGGCGACCGCACCGTGGGTGGCCTGAGCCACCGCGACCAGATGGTCGGCCCCTGGCAAGTGCCCGTGGCCGATTGCGCCGTGACTTTGGCCGACTACAAAGGCTTTGCCGGTGAGGCGATGAGCATGGGCGAGCGCACCCCGCTGGCCGCCATCAACGCCCCCGCCTCGGGCCGCATGGCCGTGGCCGAGGCGCTGACCAACTTGTTGGCCGCCCCGATTGAACTGCCCCGCGTGAAGCTCAGCGCCAACTGGATGGCCGCCTGTGGCGAGCCCGGCGAAGACGCCGCGCTGTACGAAACCGTGAAGGCCGTGGGCATGGAGCTGTGCCCGGCCCTTGGCATCAGCATCCCCGTGGGCAAGGACAGCCTGTCCATGCGCACGCAGTGGAACGAAGGTTCGGACAAGAAAAAGGTCACATCACCCGTCAGCCTGATCGTGAGCGCGTTCGCCTCGCTGTCCGACGTGCGTGGCACGCTCACCCCCCAGCTCAATGCCACCGAGGCAGACACCACGCTGGTGTTGATCGACCTGGGCAAGGGCCAGAACCGCATGGGTGGCAGCATCCTGGGCCAGACGCTGGAGCAAAGCGGCGACGTGGTGCCCGATGTGGACGACCCGAAAGATCTGGTCAATCTCGTCAACGCCGTGAACGCGCTGCGCGCCAAGGGCCAGATCCTGGCTTACCACGACCGCAGCGACGGCGGCCTGTTGGCTGCAGCGGCAGAAATGGCGTTTGCAGGCCACGTGGGCGTGGCGCTCAACGTGGACATGCTGGTGACTGAGGGCGACGGCATCAGCGACAGCCGCATGGAAACCGGTGACGCCAAGAACTGGGCGCAGCAGGTCAGTGCCCGCCGTGAAGAACTCACGCTCAAGGCTCTGTTCAATGAAGAGCTGGGCGTGGTGCTGCAGGTGCGCACGGCCGAGCGCAACGACGTGATGCAGGTGTTGCGCGAGCACGGCCTGTCCAAGTTCAGCCACTTTGTGGGCAAGACGCGCCCTGCGTCGTCCGAGATCGATGCTGGCAAGGGCGAGCTGCAGGTCTGGCGCGATGCCAAGTCCGTGTTCAGCGCCCCGTTGGCCGATTTGCACCAGGTGTGGGATGCCGTGAGCTGGAAGATCTGCCAGCAGCGCGACAACCCCGCCAATGCCGATGCCGAGCACGCCGCAGCGGGCGAGCCCACTGACCCGGGCCTGCATGTGCACCTCACGTTCGACGCCACCGACAACGTGGCGGCGCCGTACTTGAATCTGTCCCGTCCCAAGGTTGCCATCCTGCGCGAGCAGGGCGTGAACTCGCACATTGAGATGGCCTACACGTTCACGGAAGCAGGCTTTGAGGCCTACGACGTGCACATGACCGACCTGCAGACTGGCCGCGTGAAGCTTGAAGACTTCAAGGGCGTGGTCGCCTGTGGTGGCTTCAGCTATGGCGACACGCTGGGTGCGGGCATTGGCTGGGCGCGTTCCATCACCTTCAACCCGGTGCTGGCCGCTCAGTTCCAGGGCTTCTTCGGCCGTGCCGACACCTTCGGCCTGGGCGTGTGCAACGGCTGCCAGATGTTTGCCGAGCTGGCGGACATCATCCCCGGCGCGCAAGACTGGCCACGCTTCACCACCAACCAGAGCGAGCGCTTCGAGGCCCGCCTGTCGCTGGTGGAAGTGCTGGAATCACCCAGCCTGTTCCTGCAAGGCATGGCCGGCAGCCGCCTGCCGATTGCCGTGGCGCATGGCGAGGGTTATGCCAACTTCAAGTACCGGGGCAATGCCGACAAGGCCATTGCCGCCATGCGCTATGTGGACAACCACGGCCGCGCCACCGAGCAGTACCCGTTCAACCCCAACGGCAGCACGGGTGGCCTCACGGCCGTGACCACGGCCGACGGCCGCTTCACCGCCATGATGCCGCACCCCGAGCGCGTGTTCCGCAATGTGCAGATGAGCTGGACCAGCGAAGACGCATCGCAGTACAGCGCCTGGATGCGCATCTGGCGCAATGCGCGCAAGTGGGTGGGGTGATGTGGCCTGAGGCATCCTGCGGCGCAGGTTGCCCACTGCCAGCCTATCTGCGATGAATGCTTCTTTCAGGTGGATGAAATGCCCACCTGAAGGAACACACGGCCCCCATCAATGCGCACCGGGTAGCACGTCAGCGGGGCCGTGACCGGAGCACAGGTGGGCTGGCCATCGCGGACATCAAACTTCCCCTGGTGCAGGGGGCACTCGATTTCATGGCCGTCCAGAAAGCCATCGCAAAGACGCGCATGCCCGTGCGTGCAGATGTTGTCGGTCGCAAAAACACTTCCGGCAACCTTGTACAGGGCAATGCTGCGCTCACCCACCTGCAATCCGATGACATCGTCTTCGGGTACTTCGGCCTCGCTGGCGGCGTCAATCCAGGATGATTCGTTCATGGCGGTTCAGATGGGATAGATGATGGAGTTCGGGATCATTTCGCTGTCGTACACGCAAATGCGCATTGCAAACTTGAGCCCTGCAGGGGTGCGTTCGATCACGTCGAGATACCGCCCCACGTTGAACACTGTCGATTCGCGCGAGAGCTTGGTGCGAAACACTGCGTAGTTCGCCTCTGCCTCGAAGCGGTTTTCACTGGCTACGAGGACCACAGGCGCGCCCACCACATGGCGTTGGTAGTAGGGGTCATGGAACAGGGTTTCCCGGATGCCGTACACACGGTCCTTGAGCATCCCCTTGCTTTCAAACAGGAGCGTTGCCAATGGAAATCCGCGCTCGTGGTTCTCGCGGGGCACCAGCTTGTAGATGCAGTCGTCCGTGAAAAACTCGGGCCACAAATCCCAGTCGCCAGAGTCCACAGCCAGTGCGTACTCTGCATACAGGCGCGATATGGCCAGGTAGTCATCAAAGTGAATGTGGGGGGCGGCGCTCATGGTCAGGCCTCCATCACTTCACGCCAGTACGCATACATTCCGCGGATCAGCGTTTCGGTCACCATGTGGTCGGTGTTTTCCACGGTCTTTCCCCCCAACTCCGCCAAGGTGCGGTGGTACGGCTTGCTTTCAAAGCCTTGCTGGGAAAATTCGATCACTTCCCCGTCGTCTGCGGAGACGAACCCGGCAGGGCCGAACAAGTTGGCCTGTCGCAGACGGCGCTGCGTCATCTCTTCGGTGTCATCCTCAAAGCCGAAGTGCGTCCACACAAAGTCGAAGGCGCCGTGGCCATCCGGCTGGATGTGCCGGGTGGAGACGCTGTTGACCTGCTGCTGAAGGATGACGCTGGGAAACACCGTCATCATGACGGCGGTGGGGCCACCCCACCAGGGCTCTGGCACGATGTCGAGAAATCGGGGATCGTGCAGCTGCATGCTTTCCTTGAAGCTGGACACCTGGGTGACCTGGTCGGCTTTTCCAGCCTGCCCCCGCGTCGAGATCATGGCGGCATGCCGATGGCGCGCATCCATCTTCAACTCACTTTTGTTGTCCGCCCGCCAGAGGCCAAAGGTCACAAACCAGGTGTGCAGCAAACCAGGGTGGTAGGGGTCCTTGATGTTCTCCTGCATGAGTTTCCAGTTGCCTGGAATGCGCTGGCGGTTGTAGCCGAGAATTTTCAATTGCCGGCCGTTGAAGATCCGGTCAAAGTACGAAAGAATCTCTGGTCCCAGGAAGTCTTCGAGGGACTCGATGTCATGGTCGAAGCTGGCAAACACGACGCCACCGCGGGTCGCCACTTTGAGCTTGTTCAGGCCGTGGTCCGCTGGCTGGAAATCAGCGGGCATGCCGCCGTTGACCTTTCCGTCCTGCTTGACGCCACGGCGAAACGGCACCCCCTGAAGATCCCCCTGCAGCGTATAGCTCCACTGGTGATAAGGGCACACAAAATCTTTCTTGTTGCCATGGCGCTCGCGGCAAAACTGCATTCCACGATGGGCGCATACGTTCTCGACCACGTGGATGCCACCCGCGTCGCGCACCATGATGACGGAACGTTCTCCCACCACCGTGCGCTTGAAGTCGCCCACATTCGGAACTTCGGCCTCCAGCCCAACGTAGTTCCAATGCCGCTGGTAGAAAAAGCGTTCCAGCTCCTTCTTGTGCAGTTCGCCGCCGGTGTAGGCCATGAAGGGAATTCGGCTGCTTCCCTCGGTTTCCCATCGCATCTGGGCGGGGAAGACTTCATTTGCCGGTGAGCTCATCGCTATCTCCTTCGCTGCTTTTTCTCAGGCTTCGACAGTGACGGTGATGGCCGACAGGCCATCGATTTCCCCATGCATCACATCTCCCCGCGCCACGGCGTTCACGCCCTCGGGAGTGCCCGTCATGATCAAGTCTCCGGGCTCCAGGGCTTCGTACTGGGACAGATAGGCGATGCACTCCTCGACAGACCAGATCAAGAGACCGACATCCGAGGACTGCCGTGCCGCACCATTGACGCTGACGCGGATGGCACCGTGAGAGACTGGTTCGTGGGATGTGGCTGGAGTGATCGCGCCGATCGGTGCAGACTGAGAAAACGACTTGCCAAACTCCCATGGACGCCCTTTGTCACGGGCTTCCAGTTGGAGGTCGCGGCGCGTCATGTCCAGACCCACGGCGTACCCAAAGACGTGTTCGTATGCCCGGTCTTGTGCAATGTCACGCCCGCCCTTGCCGATCGCCACGACGAGTTCAATCTCATGGTGAAAGTTAGTCGTCTTGGGTGGATAGGGGATGGTTGTGGGCGTCGAGGCATCGACCGCGGCATTGGCAGGCTTCATGAAGAAGAAAGGGGGGTCGCGGTCAGGGTCCTTGCCCATCTCACGGGCATGCGCTGCGTAGTTGCGGCCCACGCAGAAAATCCGGTGGACCGGAAATCGCTCAGGCTGCCCTTGAATGGACAACGAAGGAACAGCGGCGGGAGCTATGGCGAAGGACATGGGGTGAGTCTTTCGAGGCAAAGTGGGAAATGGCAGGACTTCAGGATCGCTGCTCGCGCCACAGGCCAAGTGCCTGTTGCACGGGACGATCGGAGTAGCTGAACAGCACCGCCTCAGTGAGTGCGCAGAACTGCTGGGAATGCCACGAGGGGACCACCAGCACGTCGTTTTCCTCCAGGCGAAAGGTTTGTCCTTCGATGTGGGCTTCTGCCGAACCGGAGAGGCAGACGTACACCGTTCCATCCGTGCAGCGATACGGCTGGGTCTCGAAGCCTGCGGGAATCAGTTGCGCGAAAGCGGCCATCGTTGGCATGGGCGAACGTCCTGTAGCCGGGTTCACATAGCGCTGCTTGTGGCCGAAATGAGGGTCTGGACTGCCAGCCTTCAGGGCATGCAGCGTGGACAGGGTGCGCTCCCAGGGGTATACAAAGACCTTGGTCGGGTCGGATGGTTGCTGCTGGAAGTCCACCGGGAGCATGTTGGAGCCATACCGGGCCAATGCGTCCCCTTCCGGGCGGGTGGCCGTCTGGTATTCGCTATCGCTTTTTTCAGCAAAACCTGCGTCCAGAAAGCGCACGATCGGGATGTCCAGCCCATCGAGCCAAACCACGGGTTCAGTGCCCAGGTTGCCATGGTCATGCCATGTCCAGGCGGGCGTGATGATGAAGTCACCACGCCGCATCGTTGTGCGTTCTCCATCCACAGCGGTGTAGGCGCCAGCACCGTCCAACACCAGGCGCAGGGCGGACTGGGTGTGGCGATGGGCCGGTGCAACCTCGCCAGGCAGGATGAGTTGAAGACCTCCATACAGTGCCTGCGTGATGCTGGACTGGCCTCGCAATGCGGGGTTCTCCAGAATCAGCACGCGGCGTTCCGCCTCTGCTGCGCTGATCAACGAACCAGCCTCCAGCACCTTGGCGCGGACCTGGGCATAGGACCAGGCGTGCGCCACCGCAGGAGATCGGGGCTGTGGCGGCACCAGTGCTCCCAGCACTTCCCACAAAGGGGTCATGCTTTCTTCGGCGATGCGGTCGTAATAGCTTTTGCGCTGCTGGCTTGTTGCAACATCGGCAGACAGGGTGGTGTTCATGGGTTGCTCCTGAAATCAGTGCGAGGAACCAGGTTTACGTGCCGCTGGCATAGAAAGCATCCGCGTAGACCTGTCCGGGAAAAACACCCATTTGCCGCACCAGCAGGGACGTGGCTTCGACCATGGGCGGTGCGCCGCAGAGGTACGCGCGAAAGCCCGCCAGGCTGGGCCAGTCCTTGGCGATGGCGTCGGTCACCAGGCCTGTGCGGAAACCCTGTGCCTGGCCAGACGCGACCACAATCTGCACCTTGAGGTTCGGGTGTTGACGTTGCAGCGCTTCCAGCCATTCACGGCCATAGATGTCGCGCTCAGATCGGACCCCGAAGTACAGATGGATGGGATTGCCCATGCCTGCGGCAACGGCACCGCGAACAACGGACAGGATCGGTGCCAGCCCCGTGCCGCCCGCTACACACAACATCGGCCCGGTGTGTTTGCGCCGAAGGTACGCAGAGCCCAGTGGGCCGCTCACTCGAACCGAGTCCCCTACGCGAAGTTCGTTCGCGACATAGGCGGTGACACGGCCTTGCGGAATCAGCCTCAGATGGAACTCCAGCGTTTCGTCGCTGGTCGTGCCGGCCATGGAATAGGGTCGCGCGTGGGTCGGTGTGAATTGCAATTGCGCATACTGGCCCGGCGAAAAATCCAAGGCCTTCGCTGGCTTGAGAAGCAGTCGCTTGATGTCATGGGTGGTGTCTTCAATGGCCACAACGGTGGCCTTGATGATCCGCGCCGCATGCACGACCACTTCATCAGGCTCGGCAATCTCCACGGTGCAGGGCTCCGTCAAGAAGGTCTGGCACGCCAGGACGTACGAATCTTGCGCGGCCAGAGGTTGCTGCACCTCGCGCCCCGACTCCAGCACGTTCCCCGTGACGATCTTGCAACGGCAAGTTCCGCACCTTCCCGCCATGCAGCTGTACGAAACCGGCACGTCGTTTTCGCGCAAGGCGTCCAGCAGATTGGCGCCGGCTGCGACATTGAAAGTGCGCTCTAGTGGGCGTACGTGGATTTCCATCGTGCGTTGTCTCTGATGTTCTTTTCGGCATCGTTTCCTGTAGCAGGAATCGCAGGGTCCGATGATCAGACTCGCGAGAAAATCAGTCAACGCGATGGTGTGAATGTTTAATATCACTCAAATCAATATTCAAGGAGACCCCGATGGAGCTCAAAGACATTGACCTGAATCTGTTGGTGGTCTTCAATCAGCTCCTCACCGAACGCAAGGTCTCCAAAGTGGCGGAGAACCTTGGTCTTGGGCAGCCAGCCGTGAGCAATGCCCTTTCGCGGCTGCGCAAACTGTTTGACGACGAGCTTTTCACCCGCACCGCGAGCGGGATGCAGCCCACCCCGTTTGCGGACCAGCTGGCGGAATCGGTGGGGTATGCACTTGGCATGATTCACGGGGCTGTGAACGCCAGAAATTCATTTGATCCAGGCACCAGCAAACGCAGTTTCACTGTGGGGATGACGGATATCGGGGAGATCTACTTTCTGCCGCAATTGATGCAGCGAATTCAGGAGGTCGCGCCGTTCGTGGCCATCAGCACCGTGCGCAATGCCGCCACCAACCTGAAGGACGCCATGGAGGCCGGCCATGTGGATCTGGCGATGGGCCTGCTACCGCAGTTGAAGGCGGGGTTTTTTCAACGCCGGCTTTTCGAGCAGAACTACGTCTGCATGTTTCGCAAAGGCCACCGGCTGGATCAGAAAAAAATCCGGTTGCAGGATTTCTTCAGCGCGGACCATGTGGCCATCGTGTCTGCGGGCACCGGCCATGGGCAGGTGGACGAGATACTGGACAACCATGCACCCCAGAGGCAGGTGAAACTCAAAGTACCCCACTTTGTCGCGGTGGGGCATATCTTGCAGTCCACCGATCTCATCGCCACCGTACCGGAAAGGCTGGCCGAGCGCATGGCCGAACCTTTCCAGCTCCAGTACCTTCCTCACCCGGTCAAGCTGCCAAAAATAGCCATCAACATGTTCTGGCACGCGAAATTTCACAAGGACCCTGCGAACCAATGGCTGCGCGCGCTGGTCTTTGATCTCCACGCGGATGCTTCAAGCCTCAGGGCGTAGATGCCGCCGTGGGGCAGCGGTGCCCTGCAAGAAAATACCGCTTGAATCTTGATGGCGGGAGCTCTTCCCTGTGTCTCCATCGCTCAGGCCAGCACGGGTCTTTCGTACACCAGCAGACGCCCCTTGTAGGCCGGCACGCTGCCGAGCGCAGGGTGATCCAGGCGCTCTTCCACCACCTCAAAGCGGTGCGCCGCCATCTGCTTGTGAAAGGTGGAGCGGTTGCCCCGGTTCGGGTCCACGATCCAGATCTGTGCGCCTTGGCTGGCGTGGCGGTCCAGAAAACTGGCCAGCGAGGCGCGGGCGTCGCGTTCATACAGCACATCGCTGCCGATGATGAGGTCGAACTCGCCGTGCACGGCACCGGCAGGTGCCGAGGTGTCTGCCCCCCAGTGGCCGGTGCGGTACTTGAGGGGCGGCAGACTGTTGAGTCGGGTGTTTTCCTGCAGGAACTGCTGCGCCAACGGATGGCAGTCGCTGGCAGTGACATTGATGCCGCGCCGGTGGCACACCAGACTGGCCAGGCCCAGTCCACAGCCAATCTCCAGTACACGCTCGCCAGTCTGCAAAGGGCGGCTGGCCATGCGTTGCGCCAACTGCGCGCCTGAAGGCCAGAGCAGGCCGAACAGGGGCCATGCGGCGGACGAAATGCCAAGGGCCTCGGCGGTGCCCAGCGGGTCGGAGAACTGTTGCTTGTCGAGCAGTGATCGAATGATCAGGTCGGCGGCGCCGACGATGGAGATGTCTTCTTGCTTGGTGAGATAGCCGGGCATGGCTCGGGCGTGAAGCCCGGATATGAGCACGTGCTCGAGGACCCCAGAGGTGGTGGGTGAGGGCGCGAGTATGCGCTTCTCCCTTGGAAGGGCCGTGCAGGCTGTCGTTGGCAAAGGAAAACGGCGGCCCGCCGGGGCGGTGAATACGAATGAATGGCCGCCTACGCCGAGGGGACTTTGGTGGGTGATGCAGCAGCCTTGCGCGTTGCTATAGTGCAGCGCACACAGGCGGCATGCCCGCCGCTTTTCACAGACCCATTTCAAGGACTTCCCATGGCCGCTGGCAGCCTGCTTGCCCTGTTGGACGATATCGCCACCATCCTCGACGATGTGGCCCTCATGACCAAGGTGGCGGCCAAGAAGAGTGCCGCCATGGCCGATGACGTATCGGTCATGACCAAGGTCGCAGCCCAGAAGACAGCGGGTGTGCTGGGGGACGACCTGGCGCTCAATGCCCAGCAAGTTACCGGTGTGCGCGCTGAACGCGAAATACCCGTGGTGTGGGCCGTGGCCAAAGGGTCGTTCATCAACAAGGTCATCCTCGTGCCGACGGCGCTGCTGATCAGTGCCTTTGCGCCTTGGGCCGTGACGCCCTTGTTGATGGTGGGCGGCGCCTTCTTGTGTTTTGAGGGTTTCGAAAAGGTGGCGCACAAACTGCTGCATGCGCAGCATGAGGATGACGCCGAGCACGAAAGCCACGCCAAGGCCAATGCCAACCCGGCGGTGGATCTGGTGGCCTTCGAGAAAGACAAGATCAAGGGCGCTGTGCGCACCGACTTCATCCTGTCGGCGGAAATCATCGCGATCACCCTCGGCACCGTGGCGGCGGCACCTTTCACGCAACAAGTGGCCGTGCTGTCGGGCATTGCGGTGATCATGACCATTGGTGTGTATGGTCTGGTGGCGGGCATCGTCAAGCTTGATGACCTGGGCCTGTGGCTGAACGGCAAGGCCAGCAGCGCGGCCCGCGCGGTGGGTGCAGGCATCCTGCGCGCTGCGCCCTGGCTCATGAAGGGCCTGTCCATCGCGGGCACGGCGGCGATGTTCCTGGTGGGTGGTGGCATCCTGGTGCACGGGGTTCCGATGCTGCACCACGCGGTGGACGCCTCCGGTGCGGTGGCCGCGCAATGGCCCGTGGGCGGGCTGTGGGCGGTGCTGGTGCCCAATTTGCTCAACGCCGTGGTGGGGATTGTTGCCGGTGGGCTGGTGCTGGTCGGCGTGAAGCTGGTGCAGCGCCTGCGCGGCAAGTCCACTGTGTGAGAGTGGGTATGTCTTGATGTAGATCTAAGGGTTAGTACGGAGGTCTTGAGATAGGGCAAGGCCGGTGGGTGGGTGCAGCGGTTCAATAGATGCACGGGGGTCGTCCCCGTCCAACCGATGCGAAATCACCATGAAAAAAAACCTGCTGGCTGTCGCCGTTCTTTGTGCCCTGTCTTCTGGCGCCGCCTTGGCGCAACAGGCTGAAGGCCCCTGGATGGTCCGTGCACGCGTGGTGCACCTGGACAGCGCCAACAAGGACAGCACGCCCCTGGGCCTGTCGATCAACGACAAGACGATTCCCGAAGTGGACGTCACCTACTTCTTCAACAAGAACGTTGCGGCCGAGCTGATGCTGACCGTTCCCCAAAAGCACACACTCAGCGCTGGCGGCGCTGCCATCGGCACGCTCAAGCACCTGCCACCCACGCTGTTGGTGCAGTACCACTTTGATGCCGCTGGCTTCAAGCCCTATGTGGGTGCAGGCCTGAACTACACGCGGTTTTCCAGTGTGAACCTGCCCGCAGGCGTGGACATTGACCGCAACAGCTTTGGCCCCGCGCTGCAAGTGGGTGTGGACATCCCCCTTGCCAAGAATCTGTACCTCAACTTTGACGTGAAGAAGGTTTTCATCAAGACCGACGTGAGCGCCGGCGGTGCCAAGCTGGGCACCTTCAAGGTGGACCCCGTTCTGGTGGGGGTGGGTCTGGGCTGGCGGTTTTGATTACCCCTCTGAGTTGTCTTTGGCCCCTTAGCCCCTGAGGGGGCGTCACCGGTGGCCCGGCGAAGCCGGTTGCACGGTGGCGCTGGCTGGGGTTGCGCCAGTTTTATAGCGCTAAGGTGGCAAGACGTCGTGGGCTGACTACGTCCGCTTGTAAATGGCCAGTGAGCCCGCCAAGGCCAGCAGGGCGCCGCCGCAGCAGCGGTCCAGCCACAGCACCGCGCGACGGCGCAGCAGCTTGACGGCGCGCGCGCCGACCAGCGCGTAGGCCAGCATCACGGCGAAGTCGAGGCTGGCGAAAACGGCTGCAATGGCGGCGTACTGCGGCCATTGCGGTGTACTGGAGTCGATGAATTGCGGCAGCAGTGCCGAACAGAAAAGATAGCCCTTGGGATTGGTGACCGCCACCAGGAACGAACGCGCGAAGATGCTGCGCGGCGTGGCCAATGGGCCGGAGGCTGCTCCGCCCGCGGCCGCAATGTCCAGCCCGCCTTGCGAGCGCAGCAGTCGCAATCCCAGCCAGGCTAGGTAGGCCGCGCCCAGCCACTTCACCACCGAAAACCAGAACTCGGACGCTGCCAGCAGCGCCCCCAGGCCCAGCGCCACTGCACCGACCAGCACAAGGTCCGACGCCACGGCGCCCAGCATGCCCGGCAGCGAGCGGCGCATGCCGTAGCGCGAACCATTGGCCAGCGCCAGCAGCACCGTGGGCCCCGGCGTGGCGATAGCCACCAGGGCCACCAGCGCGAAGACAAGCAGTGTGGCGATGGTCATGCCAGCATCCCGCAGCCCTGGGGCTTGAGCACGCGTTCGGTGGAGGCCGGGTACTTGGACAGCTTGGAGGCTGGCCTGCAGGGGCGCTGCACCAGGTCGCCTCCGCAGTTGGGGCAGACGTGGCCCAGCCGCGTGCCGGTGCAGTCACTGCAAAAGGTGCATTCAAAGGTGCAGATGCGTGCGTCGGTGGAGTTGGGCGGCAGGTCCTTGTTGCAGCATTCGCAGTTGGGTCGCATCTGGAGCATGGGGTGTCCTTTGGGAGAGAAGTGGGGGCAGGTTGCGGCAAGCGTATGGCAGGCGGTGCGGCGGGGCAAGGTACAGATGCCGCGATTCCAGGCAGTACACCCGCGCTGCGTATCTGCCCTGCTGGGGCTGGCGAGGGGTTGGTGGTTGCACTCTGCGCGGGGCCGTCTTTCGGGCCGCAGCAGCAGGGGAAGCTTCGCAGCGTCAGGCCTGCACTACGAGCGCGAACTGGGCACGCACGCCATCGGGCGACGGCGCAAAGGGCACGGTGAGCGCTGCGCGTTCGGTATCGCCCAGGCGGCTCCAGAGGTAGTCGCGTGTGTTGCCGGGATCTCCTGCCACGTACATCTGCGTGGTCAGCAGCTCGCGCCCCGGCAGCCGCACCTTGAAGTGAATGTGCGGCGTGCGCCCGGTGTATGGCGCTGGCCGGATGGTGCGAAAGCGGTAGCGCCCGTCGCGCCCCAGCACCACACGGCCGAAGCCCTGGAACGCCGGGGCCGCCTTGCCGCCGTCGCCCGGGTGGTGGTAGTGGCCGTCGGCATCGCACTGCCATATCTCGACCGTGCCGCCCGACAGCGGCACGCCCTGTGTGTCCATGACCCGGCCTTCCACCCAGACAGCCTCGCCCTGGGTGTAGCGCAGCATGCCGTTGCGCAGCAGGTCGCCGTCGCTGTCCGCCGGGATGTCCACGGGGTAGTAGGGCCCTTCGGTCTGGCGTGGTGTGGGCATGGCGTGGGCCTGGGCTGCTGCGGGCTGCACCAGTGCCGGTGCGGCCACCAGGGCAGCACCCCGCAGGCCCTGCTGCAGCCACTGGCGGCGTGTGGGGGCGGGGTGCAGTGGCGAAAGACTCGGGGTGGCAATATCGGGCATGGTGGGCTCCTGCCTGGGGAGGCTGCGGGTGGTGATCGGTCCGTGCGGGTCGCACGGCGGTAGGAGCCCCCCGACGCGCAAAAAGTGCCGCAGTGTCGTGCCGGGCAGCGAGGGTGCCCTGTGCGCCGCGGGCAACGGGGAAATGACCTACACGCCGCATCATCCTGCCGCCGCAGAATGTCCCGATGGCCGTGGGGTTATATTGCCTTTCACGGTCCAGCCTGCGGGCGGGATGGTCGTCTCGGAGCCTGTGGGCTCCACGGCGGTTCCGCTCTTTCACCAGCAGTGGCAAGCCATGCCGCGCGAGACGCTTCAAGATCCATGCCTTTGCCCAACCCCATCGATGACATCACGCGCGGCCTGAACCAGCGCCCCGCCAGCATCTCCCCCAAATACTTCTACGACCAGCACGGCTCACAGCTGTTCGAAGAGATCACCCGCCTGCCCGAGTACTACCCCACCCGCACCGAAACCGCGCTCATGCAGCAGCACGCAGATGGCATCGCACGCGCCGTGGGCCCGGGCCGTACGCTGATCGAGCTGGGTGCGGGCAATTGCCAGAAGGCGCGCACGCTGTGCCGCTTGGTGCAGCCCGCCTGCTTCGTGGGGGTCGATATTTCGGCCGACTTTCTGCAGTTGGCGGTGCAAGGCCTGCAGGGCGACTTTCCCGGGCTGGACGTGCGGGCGGTGGGCGGCGACATGACCCAGGGCGTGGAGCTGCCGGACGATATTCCGCGCAAGGGGCGGCTGGTGTTCTACCCGGGCTCGTCCATCGGCAACTTCGACCCGCCGCATGCGCTGCAGCTGCTGGCCCACATGCGCGAGCTCATCGACGACGACGGGGGCCTCCTGATCGGCATCGACCTGCCCAAGGACGTGCAGGTGCTGGAAGCCGCGTACGACGACGCGGCAGGCGTCACGGCCGCGTTCAACCGCAACGTGCTCACGCATGTGAACCGGTTGATCGGCAGCGACTTCGACGTGCAGCAGTGGCAGCACCGCGCGTTCTTCAACCAGGACGAGTCGCGCATCGAGATGCACCTGGAGGCCCTGGCCGACGCCGAAGTGCGCTGGCCCGGTGGCGCCCGCCGGTTTGACCAGGGCGAGCGCATCCACACCGAAAACAGCTACAAATACCCCCTGCCCGTGTTCACCGACATGCTGGCGCGCGCTGGGTTCTCGCAGGCCCAGGCGTGGACGGATGACCGCAGCTGGTTTGCCGTGCTGCATGCGCGCCCCTGAGAATGGATTGACTATGACCAACATGGATGTGTGCCCCCCGCTGACCGCGCTGCTCTCGCGCTATGCCGCTGTGCGGGACCACTCCGTGGCCCTGGTGGCGCCCCTGTCGGCGGAAGACTGCGGCGCGCAGTCCATGCCCGACGCCAGCCCCGCCAAGTGGCACCTGGCGCACACCACCTGGTTCTTCGAAACCTTCGTGCTGGAGCCGAACGAGCCGGGCTTTGCACCGTTCAATCCCGCGTTTCGCGTGCTGTTCAACTCCTACTACAACGGCGTGGGTGCCAAACATCCGCGGCCGCAGCGGGGGCTGCTGACCCGGCCGCCGCTGGATGAGGTGCGCGCCTACCGTGCCAATGTGGACCAACGCATGGCGCGCCTGTTGCCCACGGTGCTCACCGACGCTGCGCTGTGTGCGCTGATCGAGCTGGGCCTGCAGCACGAGCAGCAGCACCAGGAGCTGCTGGTGACGGACGTCAAGCACCTGCTGTCGTGCAATTCCACGCATCCTGCATATAGAGCGGCCGACGATGGTGCGGCCACCAGTGCGGCGGGCGACCTGGCCCTGGTGCCGGCCACGGAGCCCTTTGGGTGGCTGACGCTGGACGGCGGGCTGGTGGACATCGGCCACCGGGGCGACGGCTTTGCCTTCGACAACGAAAGCCCGCGCCACCGCACCTACCTTGCGCCGTATGCGCTGGCCTCGCGGCTGGTGACCAACGCGGAATGGCTGGCCTTTGTGGAAGGCGGCGGCTACGACAACCCCGCCCACTGGTTGGCCGAAGGCTGGGACTGGCGCGTGGCCCAGGGGCTTGACCACCCCCTGTACTGGCGCCTGCTGGACAGCGGCGTCTGGCATGCGTTCACCCTGGCTGGCCTGCAGCCGCTGCGTGGCGATCTGCCCGTGGTGCACCTGTCCTACTACGAGGCCGATGCCTACGCCCGCTGGGTGGGCGCACGCCTGCCCACCGAGGCCGAGTGGGAGCATGCTGCGCAAGCCGTAGCGGCTGCTGGTGGACACGATGATGACGGCAACGATGGCCACGGCGCCCACGATGGGCAAGCGCTGGAACAAGTGTTTGGCAGCGCTTGGCAGTGGACCCGGTCGAGCTACGCCGCCTACCCGGGCTTTCGCACCGCCGACGGCGCGGTGGGCGAATACAACGGCAAGTTCATGGTCAACCAGTACGTGCTGCGCGGCAGCTCGTGCGCCACGCCTGCGGGGCATGCGCGCAGCACCTACCGGAACTTCTTCCCGGCCACGGCGCGCTGGCAGTACACGGGGCTGCGGTTGGCGCGGGATGCATGAGGCGCCTTACGGCGGTATCTCGCGCGCTCAGGGCTCCATGCGGAAGGTGTGCTGCAGCACCAGGCGGGCGGGCTCGCCATTGCGCAGCAGCGGCGCAAACTTCCAGCGGCGCACCGCGTCAGTCGCGGGTTTGTGCAGGGCATCTTCGCCCGTTCCAGACACTACGCGCGTGGTGCCGACCAGCCCGCTGGGCATGATCTCGAACGACACCGTCACGTCGCCGCGCGCTTTTTTCGAGGTGTCATTCAGCAGGAAAGACGGGTAGCGCGGCAGCGGCGCCTCCAGCAGCGTCAAAGGCGTATCCAGCGGCGGCGACACCTGCTGCCGCAGCAGTTGCTCGTCCTCCTTCTGGCGGAAACTGGTGACGTGGGATTCGGTCACATCCGCTCCGCGGGGCGGGGTGAACAGTGATGAACTGCAGCCGGCCAGAGCCAGCAGGCCGAGGGTGAGCGGTGCAAGAGTAGATAGGCGGAACATGGCGATGGAGGGTCAGGGCGCCCCGCGACTGCGGGGCCATCCCGCCAGTATCCCGCAACTGGCGTCGGCTGCGGTCGAACGGTCAGACGGCGTCGAGTGCCTGCACCAGGTCCGCCTGCAGGTCGTCGATGTGCTCGATGCCCACCGACAGGCGCACCATGCTCTCGCTCACGCCTGCCTTGGCCAGCTCTTCGGGGTTGAGCTGGCGGTGCGTGGTCGATGCGGGGTGCGTGGCCAGCGACTTGGCATCGCCGATGTTCACCAGGCGGGTAAAGAGCTGCAGCGCATCCAGGAAGCGCGCACCGGCCGCCCGCGGGTCGGCGTCGGCGCTCTTGAGCCCGAAGCTCAGAATGCCGGATGCCTTGCCGCCGGATTGCCGCTGCGCCAGCGCATGGTCCGGGTGGTCTGGCAGGCCCGCGTAGCGCACCCATTCCACCTTCGGGTGGCTTTGCAGGTACTTCGCCAGCGCCAGCGTGTTGTCGCAGATGCGGTCCATACGCAGGGCCAGGGTCTCGATGCCTTGCAGGATCAGGAAGGCATTGAGCGGCGCCAGCGCTGCACCCGTGTTGCGCAGTGGCACCACGCGTGCGCGGCCGATGAAGGCGGCGGGGCCCAGCGCCTCGGTGTAGACCACGCCGTGGTAGCTCACATCGGGCTCGTTCAGGCGCGGAAAGCGGGCCTTGTGCTCGGCCCATGGGAACTTGCCGCTGTCCACGATGGCGCCGCCCACGCTGTTGCCGTGGCCGCCCAGGTACTTGGTGAGCGAGTGCACCACGATGTCGGCGCCATGTTCGATAGGGCGCAGCAGGTAGGGGCTGGGCACCGTGTTGTCCACGATCAGCGGCACGCCATGGTCGTGCGCCACCTTGGCCAGCGCGGCGATGTCGGTCACGTTGCCCAGCGGGTTGCCGATGGACTCGATGAAGATCGCCTTGGTGCGCGCGTCGATGTGCTGTGCAAAACTGGCCGGGTCGCGCGGGTCGGCAAAACGCGTGGTGATGCCCTGCTGGGGCAGTGTGTGGGCAAACAGGTTGTAGGTGCCGCCGTAGAGCGTGCTGGCCGACACGATGTTGTCGCCCGCCTCGGCAATGGTCTGGATGGCGTAGGTGATGGCCGCCATGCCCGAGGCCACGGCCAGCGCCGCGATGCCGCCTTCAAGTGCCGCGACGCGCTTTTCGAGCACGTCGGTGGTGGGGTTCATGATGCGGGTGTAGATGTTGCCCGGCACCTTCAGGTCGAACAAATCTGCGCCATGCTGGGCGCTGTCAAATGCGTACGCCACCGTCTGGTAGATGGGCACGGCCACGGCCTTGGTGGTGGGGTCGGGGCTGTAGCCAGCGTGCACGGCCAGGGTTTCGATCTTCATGGTACGAGGTCCTTGTCAGCGGTTGAATGGGGCGAGGCGGCAGTGCCGCCGCAGGGCCATTCTTGCATCGCCGCGCGCCGCTGCGTTCGAATCGTTGGTGATGAGCTTATGGGGCGCCCGGCCTGTTTCAGGCGGGCAGGGCCACGGCGGCCTGGGCTGACATGCACCGGCGTGAGCAGGGCTCGGGCCAATTGTGCGCGGCCAGGCGCGCTGCGTCGGGGATGTGAATGTCGCGCCGGGCCATGCGGATGAGGCCTGCGTCTTCCAGTTCGTGCAGCACGCGGGAGAAGTACTCGGGCGTGAGGGACAGGCGCGAGGCGATGGTGGCCTTGCTCACCGGAAGGGTCACGTTCAAGCCACCAGGCCCCTGCGGCTGGCCATGGCCGGCACAGGCCAGCGCGAGGCCGGCGGCGTCGTTCGAATCTTCAGGCAGTTCGCGCAGCAAGTAGCTGATCACGCGCTGCATGCCGCTGTGCAGCGTGTAGGTCTGCACGTCATGCACCAGTCCATGCAGCCGCCGCGAAATGCCGGCAAGCATGCGCATGGCAAAGCGCGGGTCCGCTTCGATTTCGCGCTCGACCGTGCTTTTGTCGACGCTCAGCAACAGCGTGTCGCTCAGCGCCTGGGCGTTGATGATGTAGGGCTTGCCGGTGAACATGAGCGCCTCGGCAAAGGTGCTTCCGGGGCCCACCAGTTCAATGACTTTTTCCTGCCCTGAGGGCGAGAGCGCAAAGAGTTTGACCTGACCGAGCACCGTCACGTGAAACTCCTCGCACGGTGTGCCCACCCGGAAGATGGTGTCGCCGCGTGCAAAGCGGCGCAGCCGGCAGCCGGTCGCCAGGCGCGCCAGATCGGACGGAGTGGCTTCCTGAAACAGCGGCAGCGCCGACAGGTAGCGTGGGATATCAAATTGCCGGATGTCCATGGCGGGGCACTGGAGAGCGGGGATGCGCCCATTACACCGGCGTCTGCCGGATTCGTTCATGTCCGATGTCAAGGAAATGCTGCGGCGCGTCAAATTCCGTGGCAGGTGATCTGGCTGTACACAGCGGCCAGGCGCAGGGCCAGGTCGCGCGGACGGTGTACGAGCGCATAGCCCTGCTGGCCAAAAAGAAAGGGCAGGTAGTCGTGCCCTGCGTTGTCGATGGTGATGGCAAAGGGCGTGAGGCCCTGCGCGCGCGCCTCGTGCACCGCGTGGCGCGTGTCCTCCAGCCCGTAGCGGCCCTCGTACACGTCCAGGTCATTGGGTTTTCCGTCGGTGAGCAGCAGCAGCAAGCGCTGGCGCTCGGGCCGTGCCGCCAGGCGCGCCGTGGCGTGGCGGATGGCAGCGCCCATGCGCGTGTAGTAGCCCGGCTTGATGGCGCCTACCCGCGAACGGGCCGCGCCTGTCCAGGCTTCGTCAAACCCCTTGAGGTGCTGGATGCGCACGTTCTGGCGCCGCACCGAGCTGAAGCCCAGCATCTCGAAAGTGTCTCCTCCGGCCGACAGGGCCTCGCCAAAGACATAGAGCGCGTCGCGGATTACGTCCACCACGCGCATAGGCCGACCGGCACCGGCCACGTGCGCGTCGGTGGAGAGTGACAGGTCGGCCAGCAGCAGTGTGGCCAGGCTGCGCTCGGCGCGCACGCGCCGCTGCCAGACGGCCGGGGACTCGCTGCGCCAGGCGGCTGCGTCTGCGGCGTGGCGTACCCAGGCATCCACGTCCAGCTCATCGCCGTCGGCCTGGGCGTGCGCGCGCGCGGGTGCCGCGCGCAGTACCTCCAGGCGCCTGCGCACTTGCCGCACGGTGGTGCGCAGCTGTGCATCGGGCGTGAACGGGGCGGTATCGCGGGCCACCCTGCATTGCACAGCGCAGTGCGCGGGGCGCAGTGCACCGGCCTTCCAGTCCCACTCGGGCAGGTGCTCGCCGGGGCCCAGGGCCATATCGTCTGCCGCGGCGCTGGGCAGGTCCAGGTCGAAGCGCACACGCGCAGCCAGGCGGCTGGCATTGCCCGGGTCTTCGGCGATGGAGAGCACGTCCATGTCGCGCGCGGCTTCCAGCGCGTTGCCGTCGTCGCTATCGTCATCGGCCCGCTGCACCTTGGTGAATTCGCCCCACGAGAAGATGGATTCGGCGCGAAAGAACAGCATCAGCGGGGCGGCATGGCGCTCGTCGCGCACCCGCTCGGCCTTGCGACGCGTGCTGTCTTCTGGCGCGGGTGTGGCGGTACTCCCGGTTGATTGGGGGCCAGGGGGCTGCGCCGGGCGGCGCGGCGCGTCGGCGTCGCTGGTGCCGCAGCTCTCCAGCCAGAGCCAGACTGGGGCCACCTCGGTGGGCGTGAGGCTGGGTGGCAACAGGGCGCCGGGCGCAAGGCCCTGGTCAAATTCGCCCCGCAGGGCGCGCTGCACCCACGCCTCGGCCTCGGCGGCCGGGCCGCGCAAGCGGCCGGGCGCCGGGCGCAGCGCCAGCTGGGCCTGCCGCAGTTGCGCGTACACGGATGCCAGGCCCGGGAAGGTTGCCAGCGTGGCTCGCACTGCGGCGAGGTTGTGGCCCATCCAGCCGCAGCCGTGCAGGGGGGCTGCGCTGTTCCATTGCGAGGCCAGGGCCGCCAGCCAGAGATAGAGAGATCGATTCAGCGCTTTATCTGGAAATACCGCCACGCTGGGCGGCAGGGCCAGCAGGTCGTGGTGGAACTCCGGCAGGGCGGCGCGCGTGCCGCTGCCGGCCACGCGTTGCACCCATCCACGCGGCCCGCCGTGGCCGCGCACGGCGGCGGGGCCAATGCGCATGCCGGCCGGCCCGCCGCCGCAGCGCAGCAGCAAGCCCAGCGGCTTGCGCATCTCGTCCAGCGACACGGCAACCGTGGCGTGGCCAGGCTCGGCCCAGCGGGTGATGAGGCGGTGCCATTGCTGGCCGATCCACTCTTCCATGTCAGTGCTCCGCGGCGTGTGCCGCTTGGGATGCCGCGGGGGCGGCGTTGGGCAGCACGGCGGTGTGCTTTTCGCCTCCGGGGGCGGGATGTGTGGGGTGTGCGGGATACGGCGCCGCAGCCGGTGCGTCCACGGCCTCGGTGCGCCGCGCCCGCAGCGACTCGCGCAGCGCATCGACGCCAATGCTCCACTGCAGCAAGGGCTCGCGCTGCTGCGCGGCCTGTGACGCCTCACAGGATTGCACGCACAGCCCGCACTGCACGCACGAGAACTTGCGCCGCTTGAACTGGCGCGGCGGCAGGTGCATGGGGCAGGCGCGGTCGCAGGCATTGCCGTGCGGTGCGTCGCAACTGCGGCAGTGGGCGGGGGTGGCGGGCGCGAGGCCACTGGGCGCGCTGGGATGGGCGAGCACGCCCTGGCGCCCCACATCCCGGGAAAAACCGACCACCCGGCCGCGCGGATTGGCCATCCACACCAGGCTCTGGAACAGGCCTACAGCGCAGCCAAAGCGGCAAAACAGGTGACGGGCCAGCAGAAATTCGGCGCTGAAGACCGCGGTACCGGCAACCAGGAAGCGCAATTGTCCCGGGGTCGAGGTGCCGCTCATCAGCCGGCCCCAGACATCGGCGGGCGGCAGCAGGTAGGTGAGTAAAGTGATGGCCCACACAAAACCCATCAGCACGGACAGCAGCACGAACACCGGCCACCAGCGGCGGCGGGGCGTGAGGCCTTGGCGCGGCGTGGCTTTGCGGTCCCATAGCGACAGGCGCCCGCAGGCCTTTTGCAGCACATGGTTGAGCAGCTCCACCAGCGAGAAATGCGGGCACAGCCAGCCGCAGTACAGACGCCCGTAGCGCCACGTCACGGCGAGAAAGCCGCCCACCAGCATGATGGCCGGGAGCAGCGCACGCACAAAGAGCCGCCAGGTCATTTCGCCCGGCCCGATCAGCCCTTGGCGGAAGTCGTCGATCCCCAGGCCCCAACGCTGGCCCAGCGCCCACAGCTGGACCTCGGTGATATCAAGGCGCAGCAGGTTCAGCGCGGGTGCGAGCAGAAACAGCGCGAAGAAGGCGATCTGGAACGTGCGTCGCTGGCGTTGCATGGGGCGCAGACATGGACCGGCGGCCCTAGCCCAGCAGGGCCTGGACGACCTCGCCCAGGGCCGCAGCCGTGTCGGCATCGTCCGTGAGGGCATCCACGATGGCCGCGCGGCACGCGGCCGCCAGCGGCACGCCCGAGACGGCCAGGCGTGCAGCCATCACCAGCAGCCGGGTGCTGGCGGTTTCTTCCAGGTCCTGGTCGGTCAACTGGCGCAGGGCGGTGCCCAGGCGTACCAGCGTGGCCGCCAGGTGGGGGCTTGCGCCCGCCTCGGTGCGCAGGATGGCTTCTTCGACCGCTGGAGCGGGGTAGCCCAGGTTGAGCGCCACGAAGCGCTGGCGGGTGCTGGGCTTGAGGCTCTTGAGTAGGCTCTGGTAGCCGGGGTTGTACGAGATCACCAGCATGAACTCGGGCGGCGCGGCCAGCTGTTCGCCGGTGCGCTCGATGGGCAGCACGCGCCGGTCGTCTGCCAGCGGGTGCAGCACCACGGTGGTGTCCTTGCGCGCTTCCACCACCTCGTCCAGGTAGCAGATCGCGCCCTGGCGCACCGCGCGTGCCAGGGGGCCGTCGGCCCAGACGGTGCCCTCTGTGCTCAGCAGGTGGCGGCCTACCAGGTCGGCGGCGGCCAGGTCGTCGTGGCAGCTCACTGTGATGAGGGGCCGCCCCAGGCGGGCGGCCATGTGTTCCACAAAGCGCGTCTTGCCACAGCCCGTGGGGCCCTTGATGAGCAGCGGAAGGCGCTGCCGCCAGGCATGTTCGAACAGTGCGGCCTCATTGCCCTGCTCTGCGTAGAAGGGCAGGGCCGCGGAGGCGATGCGGTGCAGTTCGCTGTGGTCCATGGGGTTTTCCTTGCGCGGCTCAGGCGGTGCCCAGGGCCGTGCGGCCGGGGGTGCCCGCGCGGCCTTCCTCGGTGACGGGATCGCCGCCGATGAAGAAGCTGTAGAAGAACAGCAGCTGGCCCAGCAGGAAGACCACGCCGCCCCCCACGCGCACCCAGTAGAAGATGGACAGCTGGTCCTGCGTAGCCATGAATCCCATGGCGTTGGTCTCGGGGATGCGCTGCAGCCACACTTGCAGGATGCCTGCGCCCGTGAGTGCCAGCACCATCACGGCCATGCCGATGCTCATGATCCAGAAACTCCACATTTCTGCCGCCTGCGCCCGGGGGCTGTTGGCAATGCGCCCGCGCAGCGTGGGCATGGCGTAGCTGATGAGCGTGATGACCACCAGCACATACGCCCCATAGAAGGCCAGGTGGCCGTGGGCCGCAGTGATCTGCGAGCCATGGGTGTAGTAGTTGACGGCCGACAGCGTGTGGATAAAGCCCCACAGGCCCGCGCCCAGGAAGCCCAGCACGGCGGTGCCCACGGCCCACAGCACGGCGGCTTGATTGGGGTGGTCGCGGCGGCGGCGCTGCACCATGTTGAAGGCGAACACCGTCATCATGAAGAAAGGCACGGGTTCCAGGGCGCTGAAGATGCTGCCGATCCAGTGCCAGTAGCCGGGCAGGCCGATGAAGTAGAAGTGGTGGCCCGTGCCCAGGATGCCGGTCATCAGCGCGAAGGCGATGATCACGTACAGCCACTTGTCGATCACCTCACGGTCCACGCCCGTGGTTTTGACGAGCACGTAGGCCAGCAGCGAGCCCAGGATCAACTCCCACACGCCCTCCACCCACAGGTGGACCACAAACCACCAGTACATCTTGTCGCGCACCAGGTTGTGCGGGTTCACGAAGCTGAACAGGAACATCAGCGCCAGGCCCCACAGGCCCATCAGCAGCACCAGCGAGATGGCGGTCTTGCGGCCCTTGAGCACCGTCATGCTGATGTTGTAGAGAAAGCCCAGCGCCACGACCACGATGCCCACCTTGGTCGGCAGCGGCTGCTCCAGGAACTCGCGGCCCATGGTCTGCAGCAGGTCGTTGCCCGTCAGTTCGGCGAGCTTGGCGTAGGGCACCGTGAGGTAGCCCACGATGGTCAGCGCGCCCGCTGTGAGAAAGACCCAGAACAGCACCTTGGCCAGCAGGACGGAGTGCAGCTCGGTCTCCGACTCCTCGGGCACCATGTAGTAGGCCGCGCCCATGAAGCCAAACAGCAGCCACACGATGAGCAGGTTGGTGTGCACCATCCGCGCCACGTTGAACGGGACGTAGGGGAAGAACAGATCACCCACCACGTATTGCAGGCCCAGCGTGATGCCGAAGATGATCTGCCCGGCGAAGAGCGCCATGGCTGCGATGAAGTAGAGCTTCGCGACCGATTGGCTCTGGTATTTGAGTGTTGGAATGTGCATGGTGTCGGTCCCTCTTCAGCCTTCGATGTTGGGTGGCCACTTCTCGGTGTTGATCTCGCCCGTCCACTTGAGGAACTCGACGAGCTCATCGAGCTGCTGGTCGGTGAGGTTGAATTGCGGCATCTGGCGGCGGTGCGCCACGCCGGTGGGCTGGAGCTTCATCCACACCTTGATGAAGTCGCCGCCCCGGCGCTTGTAGACGTTGCCCAGCTCGGGTGCGAAGTACGCGCCCTCGCCCAGCAGGGTGTGGCAGCCGATGCAGTTGCGGGTCTCCCAGATCTTCTTGCCTGCCACCACAGCCGGGGTGATGGCCTGGGCGTTGGAGCGCTCGGGGATGCGGCGCTCGCTGTCGAACACAATGGCGGCAAACAGCAGGGCGAAGAACACCGTGCCCCCGTAGAACATGTTGCGGGCCATCTGTTTGGTGAACCCGCTGTGTGATTGGCTCATTCGAAGCCCTCCTTGAAATGGACGGCTATATCCTCCCAATTTGCTCGGCTTTTTTCCTTGAACCGGTTCAAGGAATGCGCAGCTGCCCCCGGGTTTTTTGCGCGGAGTTTTTGAGAAAAAATGGCCCCGCACGCTTGTGCGGAAAGCGCAAGCAGCTATTGATTTGATAGTGGATGGCGAAGGCGGTGGCAGGCTACCGCGGCCAGAGCGTCACCACTAGCACCAGCAGCACCACGGCGGCCAGCCAGCCCAGCAGCATCCGGCGCCACAGCGCCGGGGCACGGTGCAGTTCCATGTAGTCCAGGATGATGAGGCAGCCCTTGGCGGCGGCCAGGGCCAGCACCAGCACGGCCGCGCCGGTGCCCAGGCCTTGCGCACCCGCGTGCTCGCCCAGCCAGGCGGTGATGGCCGTGGCGGCCAGCAGGGCGATCCAGATGGCGTTGATGCGGTGGTGCGGGTGTTTCATGCAGACCTTTATCGCAGCACGTAGACCAGCGGGAACAGCACCATCCACAGCAGGTCCACCATGTGCCAGAAAACCGCACCTGTCTCCAGCGCATGGCAACCGTGCGGCCCGTAGGCGCCGCGCCGTGTGGGCCCCCACAGCACCGCAAAGATGATGCAGCCCACGGCCGCGTGCAGAAAGTGAAAGCCCGTGAGCATCACGTACAGCAGGTAGAACGTGTTCTCGGCCACGTCGATGCCCTCGCGCCACTTGTGCGCGTACTCCAGACTCTTGAGCAGCAGAAAGCCGCAGCCGCAGGCCAGCGCGCCCAGCAGCCAACGCGCGCCCTGGGCAGAGCAGCCGTTGCGCACGGTGTGCACGCTGCGCGCCGCACACCAGCTGGCAGACACCAGCAGCACGGTGTTGGCCGCGCCGGTGGAAAGGTCCAGCGTGGCCTGGCCGGCCGCGAACAGGCCCGGTTCGCGCAGCCGCGCAAAGGCAAACGCGGCGAAAAGGATTCCGAAGGTGAGCAGCTCGGCCAGCACCAGCAGCCACACCACCAGGTCGCCCACCAGGCGAGGCGATGTCGGCGGGTGGGCCGCCTGGGCCGGGGGCATTGCAGTGCTGCTCAATGCGAAGTCCCTTCCGAACGCGTGATCTTGTTCCACACGTTGTACTTGCCCACCGACTTGCTCATGGGCAGGCGCTTGACCTCCCTGAACGTGGCGGCGTCGTACACGATGAGGGCGCCTTGCATCTCCCACAGGCTGGCCAGCGCCAGGCTGCCGTCGCGCGTGAACTCGATGTGCGCCAGGGTCTTGCCGGGCTCGCGCACCGTGGCCACGGGCTGCAGCGTGGCCTTGTCGATGATGGTGAGGGTGTCCCTGGCGGTGGCGCTCATCATCGAGTCCGTCCAGGCATAGGGCGTGTTCTCGTGGCTGCGCATGAAGAAGCCCGGCCCCGGTGTGGGGATACTGGCCACGGGCTTCCAGGTCTTCATGTCGATCACGTCGATGCTGCCGCCCTGCAGGTTGGGCGAGGCCAGCACCGTGGTGCCCTGCCAGGCGAAGGTGATGCCAGAGCCCAGGTGCGGCATGCCGGCAATGGGCAGGTCGGCGATCTTGCGGCGCATATCCAGGTTCACCACCTGGGCGGTGGCTGGACCCGCGCTGGCCTTGCCGTCCTGGGTGTTGGCCGGGGCATCCCCTTTGGGGCGCGTGGCGCCCAGCACGTGGCGGTAGCTCTGGTCGAAGAAGAAGTCGTCCAGCGGTTCATCCAGCGGCGTGCGGCGTACGCCCAGGTAGCCGGGCTTCGCAATGGCCTCGCCCATCTTGTAGTCGTGCACCAGGCCGTCGTGGAGGGGGGCGGCCTCTGGGTCGTACGAAATCTCCCAGATCTCCGGGATGTCCTTGAGCGCCACGACAAAGCTCTTGCGCGGCGCGGCGTCGTACACGGCCGAGACGCGCGAGCTGCTTTTACCGTCCAGCGTGCGCGCGTCGTAGGTGCGCACCAACTGCAGGTCGCTGTCGAACAGGGCCAGCGTGTGCGGCAGGTAGTTGGCGGCCATCACCCAGCGGCCGTCGCCGCTCACCGCCACGTTGCGCATGTTCAGCCCGGCACGCACTTCGGCCACCACGCGCAGGCGGTACAGGTCGTACTTGGTGATCCAGCCGTCGCGCGAGCCGAAGTACACGTAGCGGCCGTCCGGCGAGAATTTGGGGCCGCCGTGCAGCGCAAAGCGGCTGGCAAAGCGGGTGATGACTTCCAGGCGATCGCCGTCGAGCAGGCTCACATGGTGGTCGCCACCTTCCACCACCACGAAGAGGTTCATGGGGTCCGCCTGCCACGTTGGCGTAGCGGGCTCGTCGGCCGGTGTGGGATGGAATTCGCGCGACATGCGGATGTCGGCCTCCGTCCAGCGCGGCGCGGGCACCACGGGGGTACGGATGAACGCGCCCAGCGCCTGGATTTCGGCAGGCGAGAGCGTGCCGGAAAAACCGGGCATCTGCGTGGCCGTGCGACCGCTGGTGATGACCCGCAGGGCTTCTGCGGTCGGCAGGCGGGCCAGGCTCTCGGGCAGCAGGGCCGGGCCCATGGCGCCGGTGCGCTGCGCACCGTGGCAGCTGGCGCAATGCGTGGCGAAGGTACTGGCCGCGCTGGGGCTGGTGCTGGCGGTGGCGCTCGTGCTGGTGCTGGTGCTGTTTTGCTGGGCCATGGCCAGGTCCCAGCCCATCCAGAAAAGGCCAGCTACCAGGGTGGCACGGGCGGCGTCGGCCAGCCACGCGCGCCAACGGTGCGGTGTAAGGACAGGGATGTCAGGCATGGGCTTGCTCCCGGATGGGAATGGTGATGCGTTGGCGCGGGCCGTGCGGCGCGCTGCCTGCTGCGGCCACTGCACCGAGCTCTTCGTCTTCCAGATAGCAGCCCGGGTCCTCGGCCCAGGCGTTGCCGGTGAGCTGTTGGGCGCGCACCCGGGTGTTGCCGCCGCACAGCGGCAGGTAGCGGCACTGCGCGCAGCGGCCCTGCACGGGGCGCGGTTGCTGCTTGAGCCCGGCCATCAGCGGGTCGGAGGTGTCGCTCCAGATGGCCGAAAAGGGCCGCTCGCGCACATTGCCCAGCGTGTGGTGCCACCACATGGTGTCGGGGTGCACCTGGCCCAGGTTGTCGATGTTGGCCACGTTCAGGCCGCTGGCGTTGCCGCCCCAGGCAGCCAGGCGCTGCGCGAGCAGCGGTGCCCAGCGCGGCAGGTGCGTTTGCGCCCATTGCAGCAGGAAGGGGCCATCGGCATCGTTGTTGCCGGTCACGTACTCCTCGGCCAGGCCTGTTTGCGCTGCGTGCCAGGCTCGGTCGAACAGCAGCGTGAGCGCATCGCGTGTGGCCTGGAACTGGGCGTCCTTGCCCCGGTGGATGTTGCCGCGCCCGGCGTAGTTCAGGTGCGAGAAATAGAACTTGTCGACCTGCTCTGCGCGCATCAGGGCCAGCAGCGCGGGCAGATCGTGTGCATTCATCGCGGTCATGGTGAAGCGCATTCCCACCTTCACGCCCCGCTCGCGCAGCAGCTTCAGCGCGTTCAGGCTCAGGTCGAACGCGCCCTGCAGGCGCCGGAAGCGGTCATGGGTGTCGCGCAGTCCGTCGAGGCTGATGCCCACGTAGTCAAAGCCCTGGGCGGCGATGCGGTCGGCCATGGGTGCGTCGATCAGCGTACCGTTGGTGGACAGGCCGGTGTAGAACCCCAGGTCCCGCGCGCGGGCGGCAATGTCGAACAGGTCCGGGCGCATCAGCGGCTCGCCACCCGAGAGGATGAGCACGGGAACGCCATAGGCGCGCAGGTCGTCCATCACACCGAACACCTCGTCGCGCGAGAGTTCACCCGCGTAGTCGTGGTCGGCCGACAGCGCGTAGCAGTGCTTGCAGGTGAGGTTGCAGCGGCGGATCAGGTTCCAGATCACGACGGGCCCCTGCGGGCCTTTCTGCGTGCGGCTGCGCACGGCCGGGTAGGCGCCCGCCGCCTCGGCGGCGGCCAGCTCGCGCATGTATTGGCTAATCCTGAACATCGTGGGCTCCTTTCAGGCGCAGGCCCGTCTTCTTGAGAATGGCCGTGGAATAGAGGATGTCGCGGGTGCGGCAGGCGGGGCCCAGCAGCGCGGCCACCACGTCGGTCTGGCGCTCGACCTCATCGCGCGTGCGGCCGTGCAGCATGGCGAACAGGTTGTAGGGCCAGTCGGGCAGGTGGCGGGTGCGGCGGTAGCAGTGGCTCACGCCATTGAGCCGGGCGATCTGGGTGGCCAGTGCATCCACCTGGCGGTCGTCCACGTCCCACACGCTCATGCCGTTGGCGGTAAAGCCCAGGCGGTAGTGGTTGGGCACGGCGCCGATGCGGCGCACCAGGCCCTCGTCCAGCATGGAGGCAAGGCGCTCTCGCACCTGTTCGCCGCTCACGCCCAGCATGGCACCCACGGCCTCGTAGGGGCGGGCCACCAGCGGCAGGCCACCCTGCACGGCGGCGACGAGGGCGCGGTCGAAGGCATCAAGCGCCATGGCGGGCTCCTTTCGGTGGGATGAGGGGCAGGCGCAGCTCGACGCGGTATTCGTGCTCCTTGGGGAACTGGAACACTGGCAGGCCGGTCGTGTGCTCGATGCGGAGGGCAGCATCGGCCACGGCGCCTGCAGACTCCCCGGCCAGCACGAACCACATGTTGAGCGACGGGTGGTCGCGCCGGTAGTTGTGGGCCACTTCGGGCAGCGCGTTCACCAGCGCCGTGACTTCGTCAAAGCGCTCTTCGGGCACGGCCAGCGCTGCCAGCATGAACTGCCCGCCCGCGCGCTCGATCTGGAACAGGGGGCCAAAGCGCGTGAGCACGCCGCTGGCCAGCAACTGGCGCAGGCATTCGATGACATGGTCCTCGCTCCAGCCCAGGGCTGCGCCCACGGCGGCGAAGGGGCGGTCCACCACAGGAAAGCCGCCGTGCAGGTAGTCCACGAGGCGAAGCTGGTCCGGCCTAGGCATGGGGTGCCTCCTGGAGGGCTGCAAACCGGCGCGGGCCGCGCTGGGTGAAGCGCCGCAGGGAGAACAGGGTTTCGCGGCGCAGGTGTGCAATGCCGGCCTGCTGCGCGGCCTGCTCTATCAATGCCAGCACCTCGGTGCGCTCTTGCCCGTGAACCATGCAATACAGGTTGTAGGGCCAGTGTTCCGAGCGCTCGCGCTGGTAGGCAAGAGTGATGCCGGGTTGCCGGGCGAGCAGGGCACCACAGGCATCCACCTGCTGGTCGGCCACATCAAACACCGTCATCGCGTTGGCGGTGTAGCCCACCTCATGGTGGCGCACGACCATGCCAAAGCGGCTCAAGATGCCTTGTGCCAGCCAGCGGTGCAGGGTCTCCAGCACGGTGGCGGGGCTCCATCCCAGGTGCTCCGCCCAGGCGTCGTAGGGCCGCTCGACCAGCGGCAGGCCCTGCTCGGCCAATGCCGCCAGTCCTGCTTCATGGGCGGGCACGGGAGTGGAGGCTGCCTGCGTACCGCCCCCCGCTGCGGCGGTGGTGGCGCAGAGGTTGAAGCCCAGGTCGATGCGGTAGGGGCGCACCATGGGCAGCCGCAGCACGCGAAGCCCGGTGCCCTGTTCAATGCGGCAGAGCACCTGCTCCAGGGCTGCCGGATCTGTGGCGGTAGCAACAAACCACAGGTTGAGCGGGTTTTCGCGTTCGTAGTTGTGGTTGACGCCCGGGTGGCTGGATACCAGGGCCGCGACGGCCTCCAGCCGCGCATGGGGCACGGCCATGGCGGCCAGCAGGCCCGCGCCGCCTGCGCCCGGCGCAAACACGGCGCCTATGCGGCCCAGAACCCCCGCGTCCTGCAGGCGCCGGCAATGGGCGATCACGGCGTTGGCGGGGCGGCCCAGGGCGTGCCCCAGCACATCGAACGGTGCCAGGCAGAGCGGGAAATCGCGTTGCCAGGTGTTGAGCAGCGGCAGGTCGCTGGTGTGTGCACACATGCTAAAAACCCATGCGCTGGGCGCGCGCCGTGAAAAATATGCCGCTGGGCGCCTGGGCGGCCAGCGATGCCTGGGTGGCCAGCGTGGCGGTGTCCACCACCTGCACCTTGTCGTCGTCGCGGCAGCTGATCCACACCGACTCGCCGCGTGGCGTGAACTCCATGTGCATCACGGCCTTGCCGGGCTGCAGCGTGGCGGCCACGCGCTGGACCAGGGTGTCGATGACCTGCACACGGTGGTAGTCGGGCACGGCGAAGTTCACCCATACCTGGCGGCCATCGGGCCGCGCCATCACGAACACGGGCTGGCCCGCTACCGGGATGCGGCCGACTTCTTCCCACGTGGTGGTATCCACCACCAACACCTCGTGGCGACCGATGGCGGGCAGATAGGCATGGCGCCCGGCTACGGCCCAGCCGCGCAGGTGGGGCATCTTGAACACGGGCAGAGGCTGCTGGCCGCGGCCATAGCCGCCCAGGATGCGCCGGGCGACGGGCTGATCGGCCCAGGTGTCCACCAGGGCCAGGCCGTCTTCGCCAAACAGGCCTGCAATGTAGTGGCGGCCGTTGGGCGTGACCAGCGCGTCATACGGCTGGCGGCCAATGCCGTCGATGCGCGTCATGCGCGGCCGCGCGGCGTCGGTGCAGTCGGCAATGCAGATCGCGTCGGCGTCGAACAGGCTGTAGATGAAGCGCTGGCCGGGCAGGTCGGCCAGGCCCACCACGCGCGAGCGCTGGCCGTTGGCAGTGAGCGCGGGGATGTCCGCCCGCAATGCCAGCGTCTCGGCGTCGAACACCTTCACGCCGCCGGGCGTGTAGTTCTGCGCGGCCACCAGCGTGCCGTCGGCGCTGATGGCGCCGCCGATGGAGTTGCCGGCCTGCTGCTCGCGCGCGGTGATGCGCCGGGTCAGCAGGTCGATGCGCGAGAGTGCGCCGTCGCGGCCAAACACATAGGCGTGGCGGCCATCGCGCGAGAACACGAGCGAGGCATGGGAAAGGTCCCCCAGACCGGTGATGCGGGCCAGGACGGAGCGGTGTGTGGTGTTCACCAGCAACACCGAGCCGGTGGCGCGCTCGATGACCAGGCCCAGGTCGCCGGTGCCCATGAGCGGGGGCGCGGGCTGTTGCAGCGTTGCGCAGCCGCTGGTCAGCAGTGGGAGGGCCGCCAGGCCCAGGAGGAGGGGGCGTCGTTTCATGGCTGGGGGCGCGGGGGCCAAGGAGGGAAGCCACTCACCAATTGCTCGGCGATCCACAGGGCTTCGGCTTCGGTGACAAAAGCACGCCAGGGCGGCATGGGGGTGCCCGGGCGGCCGTGAAAAATGGTGGCAGCCATGGACGGGACAGGCTTTTCCGCCAGGGCCGCGGTGGTGAGCGGCGGGCCTAGCCCACCGGTAAGGTGCATGCCGTGGCACGAGCCGCAGTCCTGCCGCACCATGCGCACTAGCTCGCGCTGGCGCTCTGGTGGTGTGCCAGTGGCCTGTGCCATGGCCCCGGCACAGGCCAGGACGCACAGCGTGGTCAGGGCGGCGGCGCGCAGTGGCATGGCGTGGCGCTCAGGTCCCGAGAATCAACTCGACGGCCGCCTTGAGGTCGGCATCGCCGATCTTGTCCGGCCCGTTGGGCGACATCGGAATCGGCCCGAACACGCCGGAGCCGCCCTTGCGCACCTTGTCAACCAGCTGCGCGGTCGCGTCCTTGCCCTTGTACTTGGCCGCAATGTCCTTGAACGACGGCCCGACGAGCTTCTTGTCCTTGGAATGGCAGGCCATGCAGCCGGCCTTGTTCATGGCTTCCTCGGGCGAGGCTGCGCTGGCCGCACCGGCGCAAAGTGCCAGGGCTGCAGCAATGGCCAGAGGCCCGGTCAGATGGTGTCTCATCGTTTGCTCCTGTTATGGGGATGAATTGCCTCGGCGCTTGGCATCGCCCCCGGCATGCGCATCCGCGCGGCCTGGGGCCCGCAGTCGCCGGGGAACTGGCTTCGCCAGGCCCCTGGCGGCGTCCCCCTGGGGGGAAGGCGCCGCAGGCGACTCAGGGGGGTCAATAAATGTCGTGCTGGGTGTTGTAGACGTTGAAGTGGCCCGTGGGCGTGATCAGGCGCGGGTCCTTGATCACGGCCTTGAGCTTGAGCGTCTTGTCGTCCACGATCACGAGCGCGCTTTCCTTGTTCTTGGCGCTCCACACCGCAAACCACACCTCATTGCCGGCCTTGTTGAACTCGGGCTGCACAACACGTTTGGCGCCGTCATCCTTCAGGTCCGCCCACTCCGCGATCGGCAAGGTCACAAAGCCCTTGTCGAGGTTCTTGATGTCGTAGACCACGATGGACTGCGAGATCTTGGGATCAGGGTTCAGTGGTGCGTCCGAGTACAGGTGCGTGCTCTTGGGGTGGCTCTTGATGAACAGCGCGCCGCCGCCCGGGCCGGTGAGCTTGGCCACTTCCTTGAAGGCGTATTGCTTGTGCTTTTTGGGGTCTGTGCCGATGAGCGAGATCGTTTCGTCGCCCAGATGGCCGGTGGCCCAGACTGGGCCGAACTTCGGATGCAGCAGGTTGGCGCCTCGGCCGGGGTGGGGAATCTTGCCCACGTCCGTGATGGCGGCCAGCTTGCCTTCCTTGGCATCGATGGCCGCGATCTTGTTGCTGTTGTTGGCCGCCACCATGAAGTAGCGTTTGCTTGAATCCCAGCCGCCATCGTGCAGGAAGGGCGCGGAGCCGATCTCGGTGACCTTGAGCGCGTCGATGTTGGAATAGTCCACCATCAGCGTCTTGCCGGTCTCCTTCACGTTGACCACGAACTCGGGCTTGAAGTGCGAGGCCACGATGGAGGCGACGCGTGGCTCAGGGTGGTATTCCTGCGTGCCCACCACCATGCCCCGGGTGCTCACGATCTTCTTGGGCTCCAGCGTGTCGCCGTCCATGATGGTGAACTGCGGCGGCCAGTAGCTGCCCGCGATGGCCAGCTTGTCCTCATAGCCCTTGAACTTGGAGGTATCCACCGAGCGGGCTTCCAGGCCCACGCGCACTTCGGCGACGTTGTCGGGCTTTTCCATCCATAGGTCGATCATGTTGATCTTGCCATCGCGGCCGATCACGAACAGGTAGCGGCCCGAGGCCGACGTGCGCGAGATGTGAACGGCGTAGCCGGTCTTGACGATGTTGATGATCTGCTTGGTGTCGCCGTCGATCAGCGCCACTTCGCCGGTGTCGCGCAGCGTGGTCGAGAAGATGTTCTCGATGTTGTAGTTGTTGAGCTTTTTCTTCGGCCGGTCCTTGGGTTCGACGATGACCCTCCAGGTCTTTTTCATGTCGGCCATGCCGAACTCGGGTGGGGTTGGCGGCTCGTGCTGAATGTAGCGGGCCATCAGGTCCACTTCCTTCTCGTTCATCTCGCCGGAAGTCAGCCAGTTGGGCATGCCCGCTGGCGAGCCATACGAGATGAACACCTTGAGGTAGTCCGTGCCCTTGGCCGTGGTGAGGTCCGGGGTCAGTGGCTTGCCGGTGGCTCCCTTGCGCAGCACGCCGTGGCAGCCCGCGCAGCGCTCAAAGTAGGTCTGGCGGGCCTTCTCGAACTCTGCGGCCGTCATCGGCGGCGCCTTGGGGTTGGTGCTCTGGTGCATGGGCTCGTTCACCAGGGGGGAGCCGCCAGCCTGGTAATTCATTTCGGGTTGCGAGACTCCCTTGCCTGCCTGTGCCATCGCCGTGGCCGCAGCCATAGCGAGGGCTGCCAGGGCCAGGTGCTGGACGGTCTTGATTGCTTTCATCATCGGTCCTCTGCGTCATGGGCAGCGAATGGTTGGCGGGGGATGCGGCTGCTGCGCCCTCCGACCCGCACCACGGCTGCCCTACGTTGCTTGCGGGTGAGGCAATGGTCCTGCGGTCAGCGTGCGCTGTCCTTGAACTGGTTCAAGGACGCGGCATCCGGCCTGTTCCACCATGGCCGCACCCACAAAACACCAGCGAGCCGTACACATGAGCTTCATGGATGACCCCCAATGGCTGAAGAAACCCGCACGCGGCGGGGCAGAGAACAACAACCCAGTGCCTACGGGCCATGTGACGCTGGTGGGTGCGGGCCCGGGCGACCCCGACCTGCTCACGGTGAAGGCCGCACGCGTGCTGCGCGCGGCGAGCCTGGTGCTGTACGACCACCTGGTGGGTGAGGACGTGCTCGCCCTGGTGCCCGCTGGCGCGGAGTGCATCTACGTGGGCAAAGAGTCGTCGCGCCACGCGCTGCCGCAGGAGGACATCATCGAACTGATGTGCCGCCTGGCGCGCAGCGGCCGGGCCCTGGTGCGCCTCAAGGGTGGCGACTGCTACATCTTTGGCCGCGGTGGCGAAGAAGCGCTGGGCCTGGCCCGCGCGGGCATTTCCTTCGATGTGGTGCCGGGCATTACGGCCGCGCAGGCCGCGGGAGCTTGCGCAGGCATCCCGCTCACGCACCGTGACCATGCGGGTACCCTGGTGCTGGCCACCGGGCACCTGCGCGGCGACAACGACACAGCGCTGGACTGGCCCCTGCTGGCGCGCCCACGTCAGACCGTGGTGTTCTATATGGGGGTGGCCACGCTGCCCACCATCTGCACGCAACTCGCCGCGCACGGATTGCCGCCGACCACGCCCGCAGCCATCGTCGAGCGTGCGTCCCTGCCGGATCAACGCTGCCTCACCGGCACCCTTGCTTCGTTGCAAAGCCTTGCGGCCAGCCAGGGCGTAAAGGCACCTGCACTGATCATCGTGGGCGAGGTGGTAGCGCTGCAGCCTGCGCTGGTTCAGGGCCTGGCGCAGGCTTCAGCGCATCATTGAGCCAAGGCGCCGTGGTGAAAGAGCATCGGTGCAAGGCCTACTGAACAGGTTCTCAGGCGTCCAGCGCGGCGTCAGAGGCCGCTGACTGCGGGCGCTGGCGTCGCCAGGCCTTTTCAATCTCCACGACCACCAGCACCACCAGCGCGGCGCCAATGCACAGCGCCAACTCGCCCAGGCTCAGAGGCTCGGTGCGGAAGATGGGGTTGAGCCAGGGCACATAGATAGTCGCCATCTGCAGCGCGAAGGTGAGCAGCACGGCACCCAGCAGCGGGCGGTTGCTGAGCAGGCCCAGGCGCCAGATGGGTTCGGATTCGGAGCGGATGGCGATGACATGCGCCATCTGCGCCAGCGTGAGCACTGTAAATACCATGGTCTGCCAATGCGCGTGGCCGGTGTGCAGTGCCCAGGCCTGCACCGCCAGGCACAGCCCGCCAATGAGCAGGCCCACGCCCAATATGTGCTGCCACATGCCGTGGGAAAACAGGCTCTCGCGCGGCGCGCGGGGCGGGCGCTGCATGATGCCGCGCTCGGCCGGTTCGGCCGCCAGCGCCAGGCCCGGCAGGCCATCGGTCACCAGGTTGACCCACAGGATGTGGATGGGCAGCAGCGGAATGGGCAGGAGCAGCAACGGCGCGAGGAAGATGGTCCAGATCTCGCCCGAGTTGCCCGTCATCGCGTAGCGCACGAACTTGCGGATGTTGTCGTAGATGCGGCGGCCTTCGCGCACGGCGGCGACGATGGTGGCGAAGTTGTCGTCCAGCAGCACCAGGCTCGATGCCTCGCGCGCCACGTCGGTGCCGCCCTGGCCCATGGCCACGCCGATGTCGGCGCGCTTGAGCGCCGGGGCATCGTTCACGCCATCGCCCGTCATGGCCACGAAGTGGCCCTGGGCCTGCAGCGCTTCGACGATGCGGATCTTCTGCGCCGGGTCCACGCGGGCGTAGACCTGCACCTGCTCCACGCGGGCGCGCAGGGCGGCATCGTCCAGCGTGGCCAGGTCCGCGCCGGTGAGCACAGGGGCATCCGCACTGCGCACAATGCCCAGGCGGTGCGCGATGGCGCGCGCGGTGGCGGGGTGGTCGCCCGTGATCATCACCGGGGTGATGCCCGCGCTGATGCAGTCGCGCACTGCGGCCTGGGCCTCGGCGCGGGGTGGGTCGATGAGGGCGATCAGGCCCAGCAGCTCCAGCTGGTTTTCTACCGCGTCGATGTCGTTGGTGTCCGGCAGGCGGGCGTGGCTGCGGCGGGCGAGGGCCAGCACCCGCAGGCCCTGGGCGGCGAGTTGCTGGGCAGTGGCGAGGACCTTGGCGGTGTCGAGTGCGGCAGTGCCATCGGGCGTCCAGTGGGCGGTGCAGCGGGGCAAGAGCGATTCCGGCGCGCCCTTGGTATAGGCCACAAAGCCATCGGCAGCGCGGTGGAAAGTCGTCATGCGCTTGCGGTCGGAGTCAAACGGCTGCTCCTGCACGCGCGGCCAGGTGGTGTCGAGCTGGGCCTTGTCCAGCCCGCCTGCGTGGGCGGCCAGCACCAACGCGGTTTCGGTGGGGTCGCCCTGCCAGTGGGTGGCGGACTGGCCCTCTTCGTTCTGTGCCTGGAGCGTGGCGTCGTTGCACAGCGCGGCGGCGCGCAGGGCCTCAGCGTGCGTCGGGTCGGGCAGGGGGTCGCCGGGCACCCAGCGCACACCGTGGGCCAGCAGCAGCTCGGCATGCATGCGGTTTTGGGTCAGGGTGCCGGTCTTGTCCGAGCAGATGGTGGTGACCGAGCCCAGGGTTTCGACCGATGGCAGGCGTCGCACCAGCGCATGCACCGCCACCATGCGGCGCGCGCCCAGGGCCAGCAGCACGGTGACCACGGCGGGCAGGGCCTCGGGGATGGCGGCCACGGCCAGGCTGATGGCGGTGAGGGCCATGAGCAGCGGCGCCTCGCCGCGCAGCACACCCACCCCAAAGATCACGAGGCAGATGCCCAGCACCGCCAGCGCCAGCCGCTTGCCAAAGGCTGCCAGGCGCAGTTGCAGCGGCGTGCTGCGGTCGCCGGTGTCGAGCAGCGTGGCCACCTTGCCCAGCTCGGTGTGCATGCCGGTGGCCACCACCAGGCCCCGCGCCCGGCCATGGGTGGCGGTAGTGCCCTTGAAGGCCATGTTGGTGCGGTCGCCCAGTGCGCCCACGTCCTCGGCGGCCAGGGCCTCCGTCTGCTTGGCCACCGTGACGGATTCGCCCGTGAGGGCCGATTCATCCACCTGCAATTGCGCAATCTCGATGAGCCGCAGGTCGGCCGGGATCTGGTTGCCGGCCTCCAGCAGCACGATGTCGCCGGGCACCAGTGCGGTGGCAGGCACCACCTGCACGGCTCCGCTGCGCAGCACGGTGGCATGAGCTGCTGCCAGCTGGCGCAGGGCCGCCATGGCCTGGTCGGCGCGCCAGGCCTGCACAAAGCCGATGACCGCGTTGAGCACCACGATGACGAGGATGACCAGGGTGTCGGTGACCTCGCCCACCAGCCCCGAGATGACGGCGGCGCCCAGCAGCACCAGCACCATGAAGTCCTTGAACTGGTCGGCCAGCAGGTGCCACCAGGGACGGTTTTGTCCGGTTGCCAGCTCATTGGCGCCGTGCGTGGCGCTGCGGCGCTGGGCCTCGTCGGCATGCAGGCCCGCATCGGGGTTGACGCCATGTGCCTGGGCGACGGCCTCGGCGGTGTGCAGGTGAGGGGCTTGAGAAGGGGGCATGCGGCAATCTGGACAGAGGCCGCACGCCAGTGCGTCAGTGCGCGTTCTGCGGCCGGGCTTTGTAGAAGGTCAGGGGGATCTCATTGGCCTGGTTCAGCACCTGGCGCTTGATCTTGCCCACCACGTGCATTTCACAGGGCTTGCAGTCAAAGCGCAAGGTCAGCTTCTCCTTGCCATTGATCAACATCAAGGGTTCGGCCTTGATCGTGCCCTGCACACCCGTGACGCCCTTGGCCTGCTTGGGGCACAGGCTCATCGAGAAGCGCACGCAGTGCTTGGTGATCATGAGGCTGACTTCGCCTTCTTCCTCGTGTGCCTCGTAGGCTGCGTCGATCACCTTGACGCCGTGGCGCACATAGAAGTCGTGTGCCTTGTGGTTGAACACATTGCCCAGGAAGGAGAGCGTGTCCTCGGGGTAGGGCGCGGGCGGCTCGATGGGCGTGGCGCGCTGCAGGCGCTCGAAGTTGCGCGCGCGGTTTGCTTCCAGGTCGGCCAGCGCGTCGCGGCGCAGCGCGTTGAGCACCGAGGCGGGCACGAACCAGGGCTCAGTCAGTTGCAGGGCAATGTCGTGCACCGCAAAGATGGTGGCGCCGAAGCGGCCCAGTTGCTCGCGCAGGCTGGCTTCGGCCTTGGCGGCGTCGGTGGCGCTCTGGTGGGCGTGCAACACGTCGGCGCAGCCCACGTTGCCGTCTTCATCGGTCAGCATCAGGCTAAAGCCGGTGGGCGTTTCGCTCAGGTGCGCCCACAGGCCGATGCGGCGGTCGCTGGACTTTTTCTCCAGCGTGCGCACCCAGTCCATGTCGCGGTTGCGGTTGACCTCAGTGCCCTTGCGCAGGTCCTTGAAGCCGTCCATCGGGTCCTTGGGGTACACGCGCCACTGGCCCACGCTGCGCGCGGACACGGGCTCGGCCACGTTGATGGCCATGCCCACCAGCTCCTTGTGCAGGTCGTAGTAGCACAGGCCGTCGCCGTTGTGCAGCACGGTGGCGGGGTCGCTCACCTCCAGCTCCACAAAGTCGGGGCCCACCTTGGTCACCCAGCCGATGGCCTGGCCGGGGTTCTTGGGGGTGTCGAACGCGCCGATGTCTTCCTTGCGGCCGGTCACGAAGTAGTCGGTGAACTCGCGGTTGAAGTTCTGCAGCGGGTCGGGCGTGAAGGTGAAGGTGGTGGCGCCACTGGACGAGCGCGACAGCGGCCGGCCCGCACTCTCACGCTCTTGCAGGATCTCGTCGATCAGCGTGCGGTAGTGGGCGGTGATGTTCTTCACGTAGCCCATGTCCTTGTAGCGCCCTTCGATCTTGAAGCTGCGCACGCCCGCATCGATGAGGGCGCGCAGGTTGTCGCTCTGGTTGTTGTCCTTCATGGAGAGCACATGCTTGTCGTGCGCGATGAAGCGGCCCTTCGCGTCCGTCACCTGGTAGGGCAGCCGGCAGGCCTGGCTGCAGTCGCCCCGGTTGGCGCTGCGGCCGGTCTGCGCATGGCTGATGTTGCATTGGCCGCTGTAGGCCACGCACAGCGCCCCATGGATGAAGAACTCGATGTTGGCGCGGCCCGGCGCATCCACCGGCCCCAGCGCCTTGTGCACGGCGGCGATCTGCTGCACCGTGAGCTCGCGCGCCAGCACGATCTGCGAAAGGCCGGCGTCCTGCAAGAAGCGTGCTTTTTCGGGCGTGCGGATGTCGGTCTGGGTGCTGGCGTGCAGCTGGATGGGTGGCAGGTCGATCTCCAAGAGGCCCATGTCCTGGATGATGAGGGCGTCGGCACCGGCTTCGTACACCTGCCAGGCCATCTGGCGCGCGGCCTCCAGCTCGTCGTCACGCAGGATGGTGTTGAGCGTGATGAAGATGCGGCTGTTGAAGCGGTGCGCGTGTTTCACCAGGCGTTCGATGTCCCGGATGTCGTTGCCCGCGCTGGCGCGTGCGCCGAAGGCGGGGCCGCCGATGTAGACGGCGTCGGCGCCGTGGTTGATGGCTTCGATGCCAATGTCGGCATCGCGCGCGGGGGAGAGCAGTTCGAGCTGGTGGGGCAGGAGGGACATGGGGCGTGATTATTTCAGTTTCACCATGCCGTGGGGCGCCCCTCGGGTATCGGGCGCTGCAGCTTTTGGTAACCATGTGGCGAGGCTTTGTGCTGCGTGGGTCTGGTACAACGGGCGCAGCGCGCCAGCCTCGGCGCCATGCCATGGCCTCTGTGAAACATGTTTTTCTAGACCACCGGCATCGTCGGCCACTCCGTCAAACCCAGTGAAAGGACTCTGATGAGCACCTCCCGCGTGAAGAAGCCCACCCAGCTCAGCCTGGCGATCAACGACCTTGACTTCTGTTACCTGCCACCCCGGCTCAGCTTGTCTCCCACACGGCACAACGATCTGGTCTGCACGGTGGACTGCTCGTGGTTCTTTTCCGAAGGTGCCAACCACATGGTGTTTGCGCTGGATTGCACAGGTGGGCAGGGCAGCTACAACCCCCACTGCGGGCCTATCTACCGCCACGGCCAGAACCTGTGGTCCGAGGCCCGGGGTTTCATCATCTTTGCAGATGGCACTGTGATGGCCGAACGATGGAACGGCACGGCCATGCCGGGGCTGGTGACAGTCACCAACACGGCGGGGGTGATCTTCAACCCGGCGGTGCACCCCGTCTTCACGCTCCGTATCCAGGCCGGCTACCGGGTAGGTGGGTTTGCCGACCGGATGTGCATCGCCATCCACCAGGGTATTGCTGCCGATGGTCCCATTCTGTTTGAAGGCGAGGTGACCGGGGCTGGGTGGGGCTGGGGCTGGACGGGGTCGCACAAGGTGGCCATTGCAGGTATTGGCCCGCATTTCGTGACCCCCAATGACACGGGCTGTGTGGAAGAACGTGTGCCCCGCGACGCGCCGAACGCCATCCTGCCGTTTGCCAACTTCAAGCTGCGGCTGATAAATGGCTGAGCGCGTGGCAGAGATTGCGGTGCTTGCCAAGCAGTAAATCCGGTGAATCAACCCACGCCATTAGCCGTTTTAATGGCCTACCAAATTGCTAAGTCTGCATATCAATTTTCGGTGAATGGGGCCGATGCTGGCTAGGATGCGGGGCTTTGCGCCCCAAAATGGTGCGCAAAAGTTCTGCCCCTACCTTTTGGAGACTCTCACCGTGTTTCGTGCTTTCACCCGCCAGCCTTTGCTTTCTTTCCCTGTGTCCCTCGTGCAGCTGGCTGCACTGGGTGTGTGTGCGGCCGCCGCTACCGCTGCGAACGCCCAGGACGTGCAGACTGTCAAGATCGCCCACGCCGGCCCCGTGTCGGGCGGTATTGCCCACATCGGCAAGGACACCGAAAACGGCGTGCGCCTGGCGATTGACGACCTCAATGCCCAGAACCTCGTAATCGGCGGCAAGAAGATCAAGTTTGAAATTGCGGCCGAAGACGACGCCGGAGACCCGCGCCAGGCCACCGCCGTGGCCCAGAAGCTGTGCGACCAGAAGGTGGCGGGTGTGGTGGGTCACCTGCAGTCGGGAACGTCCATCCCGGCGTCCAGCATCTATGCCAAGTGCGACCTGCCGCACATCACCGCATCGGCCTCCAACCCCGACCTGACCAAGCCCGGCCACAAGACCACCTTCCGCCTGATCGCCAACGACAACGCGCTGGGTGCGGCGCTGGCACTGTTTGGTGCCGACCATCAGAAGCTCAAGAGTGTGGCCATCATTGATGACCGCACGGCCTATGGCCAGGGCGTGGCCTCGGTCTTCAAGGCCACGGCGCTGCAAAAGGGGCTCAAGGTGGTGGGCGAGGAGTTCACCAACGACAAGGCCACCGACTTCATGGCCATCCTCACGGCCATCAAGAACAAGAAGCCTGACGCGATCTTCTACGGCGGCCTGGATGCGCAAGCGGGCCCCATGCTGCGCCAGATGGAGCAGCTCGGCCTGGGCAACGTGAAGTTCTTTGGCGGCGACGCGCTGTGCACCGAGAAGCTGCCCGAGCTGTCGGGCAAGACCCCCGCGCTGAAGAATGTGACCTGTGCCACGGGTGGTGCTTCGGTCGACAAGATGCAGGGCGGCGCCGACTGGAAGAAGCGCTACGGCGCCAAGTTCCCCGGCCAGTTCCAGATCTACAGCCCCTATGCCTACGACGCTGCCATGGTGCTGGCCGACGCCATGAAGCGCGCCAACTCGGTGGACCCCAAGGTATTTGCGCCCTTCATCGCCAAGACCGAATACAAGGGCGTGACGGCGAACATCGCGTTCACGGCCAAGGGTGAGCTGACCACGCCCGCCGTGACCTTGTACACCTTCAAGGACGGCAGCCGCGTGGCGCTGAACTGAAGCTGAAATCAGACCGGCAGCGTTCGCGCTGTGCTGGACGGCCGCCTCGAGCGGCCGTTTTTGCGTCTTGGATTTGCCTTTACAGTCAGGCGCGTAGCAAACGGGCAGGCCGTGCCCGGCAAAGGAGTGAAAACATGCGCGCAGTGTTTGGGTTGGTGGGGTTGGTGGTGGCGCTGGCCGTGGTGGGCGTGGTGGTCAAAAAGCAGATGTCTGCGATGCGTAAGCCCGTGCCAACACTGCAGACCACCACTCCCGCCTCGGCGCCTGTGGGCGCGAGCTCGGACACCGTGCGTGACCAGAGCCAGCAGATCCAGCAGCAGGTCAAGCAACAAGTAGAAGGCCTGATGCAGCAGGCCCGGCCCATGCCAGACGAAGAAAAATGAGAAAAATTGACCGCCAGCGCTTATCTACCAAGCGCTGATAGCTATTATTTGAGTAGCAATGCCCCTTGACCAAGATTCGCACTGGATGCGCCTGGCCCTGGCCGAGGCGCAAGACGCCGCAAGCGCCGGTGAGGTGCCCGTGGGCGCTATCGTGGTCAAGGACGGCCAGGTCATTGCGACGGGCCGCAACGCCCCCGTGGAAGGCCACGACCCCACGGCCCATGCCGAGATCGTGGCCCTGCGCGCGGCGGCGCAGCGGTTGGGTAACTACCGGCTCGACGGCTGCAGCCTCTACGTCACGCTGGAACCCTGTGCCATGTGCAGCGGCGCCATGCTGCATGCGCGGCTGGCACGGGTGGTGTATGGCGCAGCAGACCCCAAGACGGGCGCGGCGGGCTCGGTGCTCAACCTGTTTGGCCACGCCGAGCTGAACCACCAGACCCAGGTGCAGAGCGGGGTGCTGGCCGAAGAATGCGGTGGTCTGCTCAGCGGCTTTTTCCGCCACCGCCGCCATCAACAGCGCACCGAGGCCCTGGCCCGCCATCCGTTGCGCGACGACGCGCTGCGCACGCCCGATGCGGCGTTTGCCGGCTTGCCCGGCTACCCCTGGGCCGCCCACTACGTCAGCGACCTGCCCAGCCTGGCGGGCCTGCGTTTGCACACCCTGGACGAAGGCCCTGCCGATGCCCCCCGCACCTGGCTGTGCCTGCATGGCAACCCGGCCTGGAGCTACCTGTACCGGCGCATGCTACCCACCTTTCTGGCTGCGGGCGACCGCGTGGTGGCGCCCGACCTGATCGGCTTTGGCAAAAGCGACAAGCCCAAGAAGGAGGGCTTGCACCAATTCGAGTGGCACCGGCAGATCCTGCTGGAACTGATCGAGCGGCTGGACCTGCGTAAGGTGGTGCTGGTGGTGCAAGACTGGGGCGGCATCCTGGGGCTGACGCTGCCCATGGTCATGCCAGATCGTTTTGACGGCCTGCTGGTCATGAACACCCTGCTGGCCACGGGCGACGCGCCACTGCCAGCCGGGTTTGTCGACTGGCGTGCGATGTGCCGCGACAAGCCGCTGTATGGGGTAGGGCGCCTGCTGGCGCGTGGCAACCCGCATCTGACGCCCGAGGAGTGCGCGGCCTACGATGCGCCGTTCCCGGACAAAGGCTACCGCGCTGCGCTGCGGGCCTTTCCCGAACGCGTGCCCGCCGCCGTCGATGACCCTGGCGCCGCCCTATCGCGCGCGGCCCGCGATTTCTGGCAGCACCACTGGCAGGGCCGCAGCCTGATGGTGGTGGGCGCGCAAGACCCGGTGCTAGGCCCGCCGACCATGCGCGCGCTGCAGCAGTGCATCCACGGCTGCCCCGAGCCTGTCGTACTGCCCCGCGCCGGCCACTTTGTGCAGGAGCATGGCGAGGCGATCGCCACGCAGGCTGTGGAATACTTCGCGCACTGACATCCGGCCTGGTGCTTGCGCATCCAGCGTCGGTCATCCCCCTGTTTACGGAGCAGGCCCCCGGTGGGCCTGAGCGCTTTGCACGACCACCATCACGACCATTCCCAGTGCGACCACGACCACGGTCCCAAACACATCTATATCTATTCGCCTTCCAGCGCCGTGCGCGACAAGGCGGCCTTCAAGCGCGGCATTGCCCGGCTCAAGGCCCTGGGCCACGAGGTGGAGGTGGATGAGGATGCACTGGCCACCCACACCCGCTTTGCGGGCGACGACGCCACCCGCCTTGCCGCCATTCACCGTGCTGCGGCCAGCGGCGCCGATGTGGCGCTGATCTCGCGGGGAGGCTACGGCCTGTCGCGCATCCTGCCGGGCATCCGCTACAAGGTGGTGGCCAAGGCCATCGAAAAGGGCATGCACTTTGTGGGCGTGAGCGACTTCACCGCCTTTCAGCTCGCCATGTTGGCCAAAACGGGTGCCACCACCTGGGCGGGGCCATCGCTGGGGGCCGATTTTGGGGTGGAGGGTGAGCCTGATGACATCATGGAGGCTTGCTTTGACGACCTGTTGACTGGCCACGGCGAAGGCACGGGCTGGCGCATGAACAAGGAGCAGCCCAACGCGGCCTCGGGTAAGCCGGCCGTGCCCAATGTGTATGTGAAAAGCGCCACGCTGTGGGGTGGCAACCTGGCGGTGCTGGCATCGCTGGTGGGCACGCCGTACCTGCCGCAGATCAAGGGCGGCGTGCTGTTCATGGAAGACGTGCACGAGCACCCTTACCGCATCGAGCGCATGCTGACCCAGCTGCTGCATGCGGGCGTTCTGGCCCAGCAGAAAGCCATCGTGCTGGGGCAATTCACCAACTTCAAGCTGGCACCGCATGACAAGGGCTACAAGCTGCAGTCGGTGGTGGACTGGCTGCGTACCCAGATCAAGGCGCCGGTGCTGACCAACCTGCCGTTCGGGCATGTTGAAACGAAGGTGCTGTTGCCCGTGGGCGCGACGGTGTCGCTGTCGGTGGAAGAGCGCGATGCGCTGATCTACTGGGGGCACCAGCACTGACGCGGTGAGGCCTTCACCCACTGACACCGCCACGACGGCGGTTCGCCACGCGCGCGTGGTGCGCGTCAGGAGGGGGTGTGAGGGGCGGCCTGCGCCGGGCGCAGTGCGCGTGGGAGCTGGCCCTGGAACAGCTGGGTGACCTGATCGATCACGCCCCGGGCACCGTGCTCACCCTGCAGCGGCACCAGTGTGCTGAAAAGGTCGGTGCGCAGGTACCACAGCGCCTCGATGTCGCCGGCATAACGCAGCCGCATGTTCATGCGCGCCACCTCGCAACCGGTCAGGCCAGCCAGGCTTTGCAGCATGGCCCGCCGAACATTCTCCAAACCCTGATCGCGCACCCATGCCGTGGACGACGGCTTGTCACGGCCCAGCAGGTCGTGAAGGTTGTTGCGAAGATTGGGCTTGTTCCAGCGCATGGAGGAAGGCAATGTGTTTTTTGTAACAGGGTCGGCCAAAGTAAGCGGGAGCGATGCGCAGCGCAAGGGGCGTGCTCCTGTTTTTGCATAAAGACAACAGGTCACCTCTGTTTGTTGCGAAATTTTACGTGTTGGTGGGTTTTTCGAGAGCGTGGGCGGACCCGCCCCAGAGGGACGCTGACAGGCCCTTGGTCGGGTAGTGAGGGGCGCGCGCATCGCACCATTGAAGCCTCGCCGGGCGGTGGCAACGATTCTTGACGCTTTGAAGAGTGCGCAGCCAAGGCGCTTGCACTAAACTGATTCACATGATGTTACCAACGGGCCCGCGTTCATGAGTGTGTTGTCGACGATGGTCTTTGCGGACATTTCGGGCAGCACGGCCTTGTATGAAGCGCTGGGCAACGAGCGTGCCACCGAGGCGGTGACGCAGGTCACGCAGTGGATTGGCGAGACCGTCGAGGCACATGGCGGCCGGGTGGTCAAGAAGCTCGGGGACGGGGTGCTGGGCGTTTTTGGCGATGCCTCCAGCGCGGTGTCTGCCATGGCGGCCATGCTGCGCCAGCACAAGGCTCGGCAGGACCGCTGGCCCCAGCCCTTGCGCATGGACGTGCGCGTGGGCGTGGCCAGCGGCGAAGTGGTGGATGTGGACGGCGATTGTTATGGCGATGCGGTCAACGTCGCCTCCCGTTTGTGCGAACGGGCCGGGCCCGCCGAAATCTGGGCCACCGAAACCACCGTGCTGCTCGCTGGCACTGCGGCGGACGTCTGGTACCGCAAGCTCGGCATGATGGACATTCGTGGCAAGGCCGAACTGCTGATGCTCTACCACGTCGAATGGCGTGAGGACGAAGCGCCCGATTCCCTCACCATGCAGGCGGCACTGGTCAGCAGCTTTGCACCGGCAGACTCCATCCTGGGGCAGATCCAGTTCTCCTGGCATGGGGTGGACTGCACCTTCACCTCATCGGACGCACCGGTCATGGTGGGGCGGGCCCAGCACGCCCAGCTGTGCATCAACGACCCACGCGTGTCGCGCCTGCATGCGCGCATCGACTGGCGCAACAGCGGATTCGTGCTGACCGACATGAGCAGCTTTGGAACCTGGGTGCGGTTCGAGGGCAGCGACTCGCCAGTGCGCCTTCGGCGCGATGCCTGCATCCTGCATGGCACAGGGCACATTGCGCTGGGCGTCTCGTTCAACGAGCCCAGTGCGCCGGTCATGAGCTTCCATGTGGCGGGCGGCAGTGTGCACCTGAGCTGAAAAGCCCGGAGCCGGCCACTCCTTCTGCACAGCAGTGTGACCGCGGCACGGGCCCCAAGCCTCCATGGACCCGTGTGCACAACATCAACAACAAGGCCAACGGCAGGAGACAAGAAACATGGCATGGATGAAGCGGACAGCCCTCGGGCTGGTGGCAGTGGCGCTGCTGGCGGGGGCGGGCGCGGCGGTGTATGTGCAGCGCAGCTTTGCGCAACTCGATGGCTCCCTGGCCATGGTGGGGCTGGGTGGTCCGGTGCAGGTGCGGCGCGACGGTTCCGATGTGACCCACATCCAGGCGCAGACGCCGCAGGATGCCTGGTTTGCAATGGGCTACGTGCATGCGCAGGAGCGCACCTGGCAACTGGAATTCAACCGCCGGGTTATGCACGGCCAGCTTTCCGAAGTGTTTGGCCCCGCCACCGTCGAGACCGACAAGCTCATGCGCAGCCTGGACATCATGGGTGTGGCCCGGCGGCAATACGCCGGTCTGCCGCTGTATGCCCAAGAGGCCTTGCAGGCCTACAGCAAGGGCATCCATGCCTTCCACCAGAAACGGCCCCAGGCCCTGCCGCCGGAGTTTCTGGTGCTGGGCGCCCAGCCCGGTGGCGCCGCCGGAGCGGTGTGGGAGCCCGAGGACAGCGTGGGCTGGGCACTGATGATGGCGTTGGACCTGGGGGGCAATTGGGGTACCGAGTTCGCGCGCCTGTCGGTGGCACGCACGCTGGACACCGACCGGCTGTGGCAACTGATGCCACCCTATCCGGGGGAGCCGCCCGCTGCGTCCGCAGACCTGGCGGCGCTGTATCGCCAGCTGGGGGTTTATCGCGCATCTGCCGCCGGTGCTGCAGTGGCTGCTGTTGCGCCAGCCACCCGCGAAGGTCCGCTGTCCCGGCAGATCAGCGCGGGCATGCTGGCCTGGGCCGACGAGCTCACCCGCAACGCAGGCACCAATGAAGGCAAGGGCAGCAACAACTGGGTCATTGCCGGCACCCGCACCGTGAGCGGCAAGCCGCTGCTGGCCAACGACCCGCACCTGGGCCTGTCGGCCCCCGCCATCTGGTACTTTGCGAGCCTGCAGGCCCCTGCGGGCAAGGCGTCTGACGGTACACCGATGGGCCCCATCGATGCTGTGGGCGCCACCTTGCCCGGCATGCCCTTTGTGGTACTGGGCCGCACCGACAAGGTCGCCTGGGGCTTTACCAACACCGGCCCCGATGTGCAGGATTTGTACCTGGAGCAGATCAACCCCGCCGATGCCACGCAATACCGCACGCCCGACGGCTGGGCCCCGTTCAACGTGCGCAACGAAACCATCCACGTCAAGGGCGAAGCCGACGTGCAGCTGCAGCTGCGCAGCACGCGCCATGGCCCCGTGCTGAGCGACGTGCAGAAGTCGCACGCCGAGGTGCTGGATTTGGGCAAATACGTGCTGGCGCTGCGCTGGAGCGCGCTGGACGATGACAACCAGACCGTGCTGGCGGGCTTCAAGACCAACCAGTCCAAAAGCGTGGATGAGCTCTTTGCGGGGCTGGCGCACTACCACTCGCCCATGCAGAGCGTGGTGGCTGCGGACGACCAGGGCAACATCCGCTTCAAGGCCGCAGGCCGTGTGCCGCTGCGCGATGCGGCCAACGACATCCGGGGCGTGGCGCCTTCGCCGGGCTGGGATGCGCGCTACGACTGGAAGGGCTGGGTACCGTACGACCAGACCCCGCAGGACGACGGAAGGAAGGGATGGATCGCCACCGCCAACCAGCGCGTGACGGCCCCCGATTACCCGCACTTCCTCACGCAGGACTGGGCCTTGCCCTACCGCTATGAGCGCATTGCGCGCCTCATCGAAGCCACGCCGAAGCACGACGCCGCCAGCATGCAGGCCATCCACCGCGATGTGACCTCACTCGCCACACGTCGCCTGCTGCCGCACCTTCAGCAAGCCCCGTCGTCCCACGCGCTGGCCGCCGCTGCACAAAAGCAGCTGCAAGGCTTTGACGGCCTGATGGACGCTGGCCAAGCCGCACCGCTGATCTTTGTGGCCTGGACGGACGAGCTGGCACGCGGCCTCATCATTCCGCGCATTGGCGAAGACCGGTTCACCGCCACGTATGGCAAGCGCGACTACCGCGCGGCCATCGAAGGCATCCTGGAGCGCAACGACACCTGGTGGTGCCAGCCCACAACGTGTGCCGAGCAATCGGCCGCCGCCCTGGGCCGTGCGCTCGACCGCCTGCAGACTGCCTATGGCGCGGACCCGGCCCAGTGGCGCTGGGGTGCGGCGCACCCAGCGCTCAGCGCGCACCGGCCCTTTGGCAACGTGCCGATGCTGGCGCCTTTCTTTGACGTCAGCGTGCCTTCACACGGCGATGCGTACACTGTGAATGTGGGCCAGTACAACGCGGGCGAAGCCTCTGGCCCGTACGTGAACCGCCACGCCGCTTCACTGCGCGCGGTGTACGACCTGGCCGATCTGGAGCAGTCACGCTTCATTTACCAAACCGGCCAGAGCGGCCTGGTGTTCTCGCCGCGCTACCGCGACATGAGCACCACCTGGGCCGAGACCGGCTATCGCGTGCTGCAGCGCCAACCTGCGCGCTGGGTGCACGCTCTGACGCTGACCCCAGCCACCGCCACCCCGGCGAAATGACGCGGTCTGCAAGGAAGCATCCATGGGTTTTGTACCGTTGATCGAAGTCAACCGCGGTGGCCTGCCCGAGTGCCAGCACTGGGGCGCCATGGCCGTGGTCAATCGCGAAGGCCGGTTGCTGGCCCAGGTGGGTGACCCCTATACCGTCACGTTCACGCGCTCCACCATCAAGGCATTCCAGGCGCTGCCCTTCGTGCAGTCTGGCGGCGCCATGGCACTGGGCTGGAGGCAGCGGGAACTGGCGCTGCTATGCGCCAGCCACAACGGCGAACCCATGCACGTGGCGCAGGTCGAGCGCATGCTGGCCAGCGTGGGCCAGGACTACCACGCGCTGCGCTGTGGCTGCCATCGGCCGCTGTTTGCGGAGCTGGGGCTGGGCGCGCTGCCCGAAGGCTTTGTGCCCGACGAGAGGCACAACAACTGCAGCGGCAAACATGCAGGCTTTGTGGCGTATTGCGTGCAACAGGGGCTGCCGCTCGACGATCACCTCGACCCGGCCCATCCGCTGCAGGTCGCCATCCGCGAACACGTTGCGCAAGCGGTGGGCTTGGCACCTGAACAACTGGCGATGGGCATCGACGGCTGCTCGGCGCCCAACTACGCCATGCCGCTGGTAAGCCTGGCCCGCGGTTATGCGCGCCTAGCGGGCGGCGCGCCGGACACAGACCTGGACGAGAGCCTTACTGCGCTCGCCGATGCCATGGTCGCGCGGCCTGAGCTGGGCTCGGGCACTGGCCGGCACGACCTCGACTTCATGCAGGTGGGGCAGGGCGACTGGGTGTCCAAGACCGGCGCCGACGGCGTGCAGGTGGTGGGCAGCCGCAGCCGGGGCGAGGCCTTTGCGCTCAAGGTCATGGACGGCAGCATGGTGGCGCAGGTGGCCGCTGCCGTGGAGGTGATGGACCAGCTCGGCTGGCTTGACGCCGGGCAGCGCGAGGCGCTGGCGCCGCGCCGGTCGGGCCGCATCGCCAATGCCCGGGGCCTGGAGGTGGGTGGGCGCAGGGCGGTGTTCCGGCTGCAGCCCGCCTGAATCTGGCAGCCTGCCACCGCACCACGGCAGGCTGGATTCGGGAAAATCAAGTAAAAAATGCCTCTGGCGCTTTAAGGATAAGCGCTGGCAGCTATAAAAATAGTAGCGAACGGCTCCGTGTCGGGCAACACGTAGATCACGCCGCGCGCCTGGCCGAACAAAGGTGCGATGAACTGGTTGTAGAACGCCTCGGGTGCGTTCACGCAGCCGTAGCTGATGCGTTTGTCCTGTGCGCCTTTGCTGGCCAGGCGCTGCTGGCGACGCTCGGCCGCATTGACGCTGCGCACCCGGTGCAGCGATACGGCTGCTTCGTAATCGATCCAGATGATGTCATCGCCTTTCAGATTGCGCCCAGGCTCGGTGACGAACCGGCCGGCGGGTGTGGTGCGCTCCTCGGGGCGGATCTGTGACAGCGGCCGCTGACCAATGTCGGGCGCAGACCGGTCGCCCAGTGCTGCGCCCAGCAGCACTGGCGCGCTGCCCATCCACTGCCCCCGCGCGGAAAACACATGGATGCGGGCTTCGGGCTTGTCGATCACTGCAAAGGGCAGGCCCTGGTGGTCCCCGCTGGCCGTGGCCCAGCGCACCAACTGGCGTGCAGTGGCCGAGGCGTCCCTGGGCAATTCCGCAGCGGCCGCAGGCAAGGTCCCCAGCACACCCGCAGTCGCCACGGCGGTCAGGGCAAAACGGCGGTTCATAGTCAAAAGTGGCATGTCATTCATCCAAGCGCCGTACCAGGCCCCCACCTGCCGAAACTGGCGCGCCCCAGGCCAGTGCACCCGTGGATCTGGCTTTGCCAGTCCACCGGGTGCGTCCCCCTCAGGGGGAAGGCGCCGCAGGCGACTCAGGGGGAATTTCAATTTTCGCCCAATAATGCCTGCACCCGCGACTTTTGCGAAGCCTTGCGCTTCGGCCTCCCATGTTTGACCGACTCCGCAGAGCATTCAGCACTTCCGGCAATTCGGGGTCGGCCCCTGGCCGGCCCGTGAGCAACCGGGACGTGGCCCGCTGGGCTGCGAACCAGCAGCTGGCCATCGTGACCCACGCCACCGAGGGGCATTTCGACCTGGGGGGCGACATCCATGGCCACCCGTGGCGGCTGGAGTGTGCGGCCCCCACCCGCGACTATGTGCAGGGTCTGGAGCTGCGCGGGCGTGCCGATGTGGGGGCCGACCCCGATGCCGCAGTGATGGTGATCAACCGTCCTTTGCAGGAAATTCTTGAAGGTACGGCCTACACCGCCATCACCGACACGCTGCAGACCGCCGTGAGCAGCAGCCTGCCCGAGGAAATGCGCTGGCTTTCCATGTACGAGGAAATGGCCTGGCCGGGCCTGCCAGCGTCCTTCCGCGAGCATTTCACGGTGGTGGCAGAGCGCATTGAGCTGGCCCAGCGCTGGATCCATGCGCCCGTGGTTTCGCAGCTGCTCAATGCCGTGGAGGGCGAAGGGGGTACCGAACGGGCGCGGTCGCCTCTGGTGTTGATGCTGGCGCGTGGCAAGGTTTACCTGCGCATGGAGCACACGCAGCGCAGCCTGGCCGAGATTGCGCATGCCAAGCAGTTGCTGCTGGTGGCAGGGCAGGCCGCCTTGCAGAACCTGCCGCCCATGTCGGTGGCAGGGCCGGACGATGTGCCGAACATTACCCGGTAGCGTTGCAGCCAGCGCTTGCCCCAGAGAAAACGCACAACGGGGCCAGGGGCCCCGTTGTGCGTGCTGCAGTATGTTCCCGCAGGTTATGAAACTGGCACGCCCAAGGCCAGTGCACCCGTGGAACTGGCTTGGCCAGGCCACCGGGTGCGTCCTCCTCCCGCGCGTAGTGCGAGAGAGCAGGAGGGGAAAGGTCCAAAGGGCCTCAGGGGGAGCCTGAGGTCACCCACCGCGCGTCACGGGCACGCTTGCATCGCGGCCATAGGTGCCGTACTTGCCCAGCTCCCACTTGGCGATCGCGTTGCGGTGCACCTCGTCCGGGCCGTCTGCAAAGCGCAGCGTGCGTGCACCAGCGTAGGCATAGGCGAGCGGGAAGTCGTCGCTCATGCCGCCGCCGCCGTGCACCTGCATGGCCCAGTCGATCACCTGGCAGGCCATGCTCGGGGCCACGACCTTGATCATCGCAATCTCTGTCTTGGCGACCTTGTTGCCAGCCACATCCATCAGCCAGGCGGCCTTGAGCGTGAGCAGGCGCGCCATGTCGATCTTGCAGCGGGCCTCGGCAATGCGCTCCTGCGTGACGGTCTGCTGGGCCACGGTCTTGCCAAAGGCGGTGCGCGAGGATGCGCGCTTGCACATCAGCTCCAACGCGCGTTCGGCCAGGCCGATCAGGCGCATGCAGTGGTGGATGCGCCCAGGGCCAAGGCGCCCTTGCGCGATCTCGAAGCCGCGGCCTTCGCCCAGCAGGATGTTGGAGACGGGCACGCGCACGTTCTCGAAAGTCATCTCGACGTGGCCGTGGGGGGCGTCGTCATAACCAAACACGTTCAGCGGGCGGATGATGGTGATGCCCTTGGCGTCGGCGGGCACCAACACCATGCTTTGCTGCGAGTGGCGGGGTGCGTCGGGGTCGGTCTTGCCCATGGTGATGAACACGGCGCAGCGCGGGTCGGCCGCGCCGGATATCCACCACTTGCGGCCGTTGATCACGTACTCGTCGCCATCGCGGTCGATGCGCGTCTCGATGTTGGTCGCGTCGCTCGATGCCACGTCGGGCTCGGTCATCGCAAAAGCCGAGCGGATCTTGCCTTCGAGCAGCGGCTTGAGCCAGCGGGCCTTGTTGGCCTCGTCGCCGTAGCGGGCGATGGTCTCCATGTTGCCGGTGTCGGGCGCGGAGCAGTTGAATACCTCGCTCGCCCATGGCACGCGGCCCATGATCTCGGCCAGGGGCGCGTATTCCTGATTGGTCAGGCCTGCACCGTCGTAGCCCGAGGCTGCGGCGCTGTCCACCGGCAGGAACAGGTTCCACAAGCCCGCAGCCTGGGCCTTGGGCTTGAGGTTTTCAATGGTGTCCAGGGCTGTCCAGCGCTTGCCAGCCGCCGTGTGGGCTGCCAGTTCGGCCTTGTAGTCAGCCTCGGCCGGGTAGATGTGGTCGTCCATGAACTGGAGCAGCTTGGCCTGCAGTTCCTTGGTCTTGGGGGAGTAATCAAAGTCCATGGGGGTCTCCGTCTAAAAATCTGTGGATCGGTGCAGTGCGCGCGGTGCCGGTCATCGACGCTGTGCAAACGACCAGGCCAGCTCGGCCATGGGCCGTGCAGTGTCGCCCGAGGCCTTGGCCTGCGCGCTGGAGGCCGTGCCAGCCTCCACCCGCTTGGCAATGCCTTGCAGGATGGCCGCGATGCGGAACATGTTGTAGGCCATGTAGAAGTTCCAGTCGGCGGCGAGCGCCTTGGGGGTGGTGATGCCGGTGCGCTCGCAGTACAGGCGGATATAGCTTTCCTCGCTCGGGATACCCAGGGCTGGCAGGTCCTGCCCCGCAATGCCACGGCCCATGGCGGCCGGGATGTGCCAGCTCATGCAGTGGTAGCTGAAGTCCGCCAGCGGATGGCCCAGGGTGGACAGTTCCCAGTCGAGCACAGCGATCACGCGGGGCTCGGTGGGGTGGAACATGAGGTTGTCGAGCCGGTAGTCGCCATGCACGATGGAGACGTGGCCCTCGTCGCGCGCGCTGGCGGGCATGTTGGCGGGCAACCACTCCATGAGGCGGTCCATCTCTTCGATGGGCTGCGTGATCGAGGCCACGTATTGCTTGCTCCAGCGGCCGATCTGGCGGTCAAAGTAGTTGCCGGGCTTGCCATAGCTGGCCAGGCCCCGGTCTGCAAACTTCACGGTGTGCAACGCGGCAATCACGCGGTTCATCTCGTTGTAGATGTCGCCGCGCTCGGCTGGCGTCATGCCAGGCAATGATTGGTCCCACAGCACGCGGCCCTGCATGCACTCCATCACGTAGAAGGCGCGGCCGATCACCGACTCGTCTTCGCACAGCACAAACATGCGGGGCACGGGCACGTCGGTGCCATACAGGCCGCTCATCACCGCGAACTCGCGCTCGATGGCGTGGGCCGATGGCAGCAGCTTGGCCACGGGGCCGGGCTTGGCCCGCATCACATAGCTGGCGCCGGGGGTGATGAGCTTGTAGGTGGGGTTGGACTGCCCACCTTTGAACATTTCCACGGTCAGAGGGCCTGCAAAGCCTTCCATGTTCCGTGCAAGCCATGCGGTCAACGCTTCGATGTCAAAGGCGTGCTGATCCGAAACAGGACGGGTGCCGACGAAATGGTCAAAGTTGCTCATGGAGGAATGGGGTGGGTTCGGTCAGTCAGTTGTCGGTTTCAGCAATCCGCATCAGGGCTTCGCGGTCACGCACCACCAGGCCGCCCGGCTCGATGCGGATGGCGTCCTCGCGCTCCATGGCCTTGAGTTCCTGGTTCACGCGTTGGCGCGATGCGCCCAGCAGTTGCGCCAGTTCTTCCTGAGCCAGTTGCAGTCCGATGCGCATCTCGCTGCCGTCCGACAAGCTGGGCACGCCGTAGCTGCGCACCAAGTGCACCAATTGCTTGGCCAGGCGCGAGCGCAAGGGCAGGGTGTTGAGGTCTTCCACCAGCCCGAACAGCTGGCGAATGCGCCGCGCATGCAGTCGCAGCATGGCTTCGTACAGCTCGGTGTGCACCGCCAGGATCTTGCGGAAATCGGCCTTGGCCACACACAGGATCGTGGTGTCGCCATGCGCGTAGGCATCGTGCGTGCGCCGGTCCCCGTCGAAGATCGCCACGTCGCCGAACCAGATGCCCGGCTCCACGTACGTCAGCGTGATCTGCTTGCCCGAGATGGAGGTCGAGCTCACCCGCACCGCACCACGCGCGCACGCAATCCACTCTTCGGGCGGATCTCCGCGTGCGGCGATGAGGCCGCCGTCCTTGAAGCGTTTGACGTATGCACATCGGAGGATGTCGTGGCGTAGAGAAGGTGAAAGAGATGAAAACCAGCGACCTGAGTTGATCGCTTCACGTTCTTCGATAGTAAGAATCGGGTCGTCCATGGCCTGTCTTTTGGGTGACTAGAAACAGACCCATTGTCGCGTCAGGGACCTTCGTGCTGCGTCAGGGTTGTCACCTGCGTGTCTGCCCTGTTGGCCCCAAAGAAAACCCCCGGGCGCTGGGGGCAGCGGACCGGGGGTGAGGGTGTTTTGCGGTAGGTACTCTCTCTGGGCACCCCGGTGCAGTGCTACTCGTAGCGGGGCACGCGTTTTTCGAGGAAGGCCGATATGCCTGCGCCGCCGTTCGCATGGTGCAGGTTCTTCACGAAGTGGTCGCGCTCATGGGCCAGGTGGTGTGTGAGCTGGGCATGGGGTGCCTCGTTCAGCAGCTCCTTGATGCTCGCGAGGGCATTGGGCGCGCGCGCATTGAGCTGCTCGGCCAGCGCAAGGGCTGTCTCCAGTGCGCTGCCGGTTTCTGCAATGCGGTTGACCACACCGAGACCGTGCAGGCGTTCTGCGCCGATGCGGTCACCACACATGAGGATCTCCGTCGCCACCTGGCGGGGCAGGGCTTGCGACAGGCTCCAGCTGGCGCCACCATCGGGTGACAGGGCCACGTTGCTGTAGGCCATCACAAACACGGCATTGCGCGCCGCCACGATCAAATCGCAGGCCAGCGCCAGCGAAAAGCCCGCGCCGGCCGCCGCCCCTTCCACAGCCGCAATCACGGGCTTGGGGTAGGTGCGGATGGTCTCGATCCAGTTGTGCAGGCCTTCGATGCTCTGTGCCTGCACCTCCGGGGCTTCCTGGCGGTTAGCCAGCAGACGCTGCAGATTGCCGCCCGAGCAGAACATGCCATCGGCGCCCGTGATGACCACGCTGCGGATGTCGGGACTGCTTTCGGCCACACCCAGCGCCTCCACGCCCGCTGCGTACATCACAGGGTCGATGGCGTTGCGCCGCTCGGGGTTGCGAAGGGTCAGGATCAGGGTCTGGCCCTGGCTGGTGCTCTGGAGTTCTGCGGGCATGGTGGCCTTGGGTAAGGTGGCTGTTCTGCGAAGCGATCAGTCTTCTTCTACGTGGCTCAGGCTCAGGCCGATCGCACCCCGCCGCCGCAGCCAGGGGCTGGGGCGGTAACGGGTGTCGCCATAGACCGTTTGCATGTTGAACAGCACTTCCAGAATGTTGGTGGGGCCCCAGCGGTCGCCCATGGCCAGGGGACCGAGGGGGTAGCCCAGGCCCAGGGTGACGGCGGTTTCCAGGTCCTTGGGGGAGCAGATGCCTTGCTGGCAGATGTCGCTGGCGATGTTCACGATGGTGGCCACCACGCGCTGCGTGACAAAACCACCGCTGTCGCGGATCACGCTCACGGCCTTGCCGTCGCGGGCGAACAGCGCATGCACCGCATTGCGGATGTCCACGCGTGTGGCCGGGTTGGTGGCCAGTACGCGGCGCTTGGTGGCGGCATCGTCGATCAGCATGTCGATGCCGATGGTGCGGGCGGGGTCCAGGCGCTCGACCACGGCGACGGTGGTCACGTCAAAGCCCAGTGGCGCGACCAGCGTGATGGCCTGGGGCGAGGGCGATTGGCCGGTTTCGATGGTGGCGCCCAGCTCCTTGAGCAGCTGGTACAGCTCGGCGCGACGGGCGGCGCGGGGCGAAACCCACACGGGGGGAATCTCGGTCACCACGGGCGGCGGGGCCTCTGCGGGTATTTGCGCCACACCGTCCACGTAGCGGTAGAAACCTTCCCCCACTTTCTTGCCCACCACGCCACCCGCAAGGCGCTGCGCGGTGATCACGCTGGGGCGAAAACGCGGCTCGTCGTAGTACTGGTGGTAGATGGATTCCATCACCGGGTGGGAGACATCCAGCGCCGTGAGGTCCATCAGCTCGAAAGGCCCGAGTTTGAAGCCGACCTGGTCGCGCAGGATACGGTCGATGGTGGCGAAGTCGGCCACGCCTTCGCCCACGATGCGCAGGGCCTCTGTGCCGAAACCGCGCCCCGCGTGGTTCACGATGAAGCCCGGGGTGTCCTGTGCCTGAACGGGGGTGTGGCCCATCTCTTTGGCGTAGGCCGCCAGGGCGGTGCAAATCGCGGGGTCGGTCTTGAGGCCCGCAATGACTTCCACCACCTTCATCAAAGGCACCGGATTGAAGAAGTGAAAACCCGCCAGCCGCTCTGGGCGCTGGAGCCCCGCCCCAATCGCGGTCACAGAAAGGGACGAGGTGTTGGTGGCCAGCACGGCATCGCTGCGCACCACGGATTCCAGTTCGGCAAACAGCTTCTGCTTCACATCCAGCCGTTCGACGATGGCTTCGATCACCAGGTCACACGCGGCCAGATCGGTCACTGCCTGCACCGGGTGCAGCCGCGCAGCAAGTGCCGTGGCTTGGTCCGCATCAATGCGCCCTTTGGCGACCAGCTTGGTCCATTGGTCTTGCAGCGCCGCGAGGGCAGCCTGGGCGGCGCCTGGGGTTGCATCGAGCAGAAAAACCTGGCTGCCGGCCTGCGCGGCGATCTGTGCAATGCCCCGACCCATGGCGCCGGTGCCCACGATTGCGATGTTGGGAAACTGAATTTTCATAGCGCCATTATGGCTCTGGCGTTGCGCGGGACTTATGTGCAAGAATGGACCGCACCAAAACAGAACTTATTGTGAAAATCCGTAACGCCATTTTTGGGACCGGTCTGTGGATGGTCGCTGCGGGCGCCTCGGCATTGTCTTTGGGCAGCAGCAGAGGCGCGGTGGTGTTGGGTGCGCCGGTGGATCTGTCGTTCGATATCCAGCCAGACCCGGGCACCGATCTGGCCTCTGCCTGCGTGACCGCAAAGCTGGTGGCAGGGGACACGGCGATTGGCGATGCGAAAGTGCGGGTGGTTCCCTTGCCCGACATGCGGGGACGCTCACCGGCGGTGCGGGTGCAGGCCGCCGTTGCGGTGGACGAGCCGGTATTGATGGTCACCTTGTCGGCGGGATGTACGGGCAAGATCACGCGTACCTACACATTTTTTGCCGAGCTTCCGTCCACGGTGGCTCGGTCGGCATCACCGGTCGATGTCTCGCGGCTTCCTTCCGTGGCCGGAATGGGTGTTGAAACACCCCGCCCGGCCCAGGGGTCAACCGGCCAGCGCCCCAGCGTGGCTGCGGCATCTCCTGCCGCACCTTCTCCTTCGGCATTGCCGCCCTCGCGGCCCGAAAACCGGCCCGATTCTGTGCCAGCCCCACCGGCGGCCAAGCCTGCGGCGCGCCTTGCACCCCCACGGCCCGCAGAGTCGGCCACCACACGCTCCCAGACCCCCGCCGTTGCAGCGCCGCCTGCCAAGAACAAGGCGCCAGCAGTGCCCAAGCCTGCCGACCGGGCCCGCCTTGTGATCGAGCCGCTCGATGTCTGGGTGGACCGCCCGCTGGCGCTGCGCACCTCTCCCGAACTGTTGGTCCTGCCGGCAGACCAGCCCTCGGCCCAGCGAGCCCAGGCTGCAGCGCTCTGGAAAGCACTGAACGCCCAGCCCGAGGATGCCAATCAGGACAGTGATCGGCTCAAGGCCTTGGAGGCCGATGTCGCCAACCTGCGGGCGCAGGCCGCCCAGGACCGGGCAGCCGCCGCGCAACTGCAGCAACAGCTGGAGCAGGCCGAGAGCGAGCGATTCCCCGCCACCGTGGTGTACGCGCTGGGCGGGTTGCTGCTGCTGGCGCTGTTGCTGGTGGCGTGGGCTTGGGTGCGGATGCGCAGCGCCTCCGAAAAGGCGGTGCGGGCATGGCGCGATTCCGTAGCGGCGCTGGGGGGGCATGACGCCCTGGCCGAACATGGGGCTGCGCTGGGCCTGGCCCCACACCCCAGTGACGACTGGATGCCGTCTGACGAGCTTGCTGAAGTCCGTGCTCCCTCCGCTGATTCAGCCGCAGCCCCACTGGTGACACCGTTTGTGGCCACGGCCCCGTTACCCAGTGCGCCGGCCCCCCTGAAGGCCATGCCCCCGGCAGCACCCCCTGCCGCTGCACCCCGGCCTGCACTGCACATCGTCAGCCCGGAGGAGCTTTTCGACATCCAGCAACAGGCCGAGTTTTTCATCTCGGTGGGTGAACACCAGCAGGCCATCGAAGTGCTGAAGAAGCACATCGCTGAACGTGGCGCGACTTCGCCACTGGCCTATCTGGAGCTTTTGCGGCTCTACCACACGCTGAGCAGGGTGGAGGAGTTCACGCAACTGCGCACGCAGTTCATGCAATCGTTCAACGCGCAAGTGCCGGAATTTGCCAGTTTCCACCGCACGGGCCGCATGCTCTACCACTACACCGATGCGCTGGCCGACATCGAGGCCGAATGGACTTCTCCGTCGGTGTTGCAACTGCTCGAAAAGCTGCTGTTCCGGCACGACGGTGCCGGTTCGGTCGAGCCCTTTGATCTTGCGGCCTACGACGACCTGCTGTTGTTGCTCTCCATTGCACAAACCACGCCCGCGAGTGCCAGAGGGGAACCGGCACCCCGCAAGCGCACCACACCGCTGGCGGCGCCCCGGGTCGAAACGCAGGTGCAGCAAGAACCGCTTCAGAACGTGCTGGCCAAAACAGACGCATTGCCGCAGGACTCGCGCGCGGCCAGCCTGGAGTTCGACTTTGACGGAATGCCTCCCGTTGCAGGACGTCCGCCCCAGGCCGCAGTGGTCGCAGCGCCCTCGGTGCTGGATGGCGACACGCGTGGTGCGGCGCTGGATCTGGACCTTGACCTCTCAGAGCCACCCCATCTCACGCTCAGTGATTTGCCGGTCGTGCCGGTGACCGCCCCCCCGCCCCCGGGTCAGGCCGTGGGTTTTGGCATGGACAACGACCTGGTCGAACTGCGGCTGGAGCTGGAGCAAAAGAAGACTGGCCGCAAATAGGGCGCCAGGGCGCAGCAGCGCCTTTTCAGGGCTGGCCGTTTGTTTACGTTTTCATCTGGCGCATCAGCTGCGCAACGGTGGCTTCGGGGTCAGTCGCATTGACGATGGCGCGAACCACCGCAATCGATCCCACGCCCGTGGCCTGCACCTGCGCAAACTGCTCGGCGCCTATGCCGCCGATGGCTACCTGGGGGTAATGGCGCAGCAGGCGCGCGTAGACCCCCAGCCGGCCCACGCCCTGCGGGGCCGTGGCCATCTTCTTGAGGGTGGTAGGGAACACGGCGCCCATGGCGATGTAGCTGGGGCCTACGGCATCTGCACGCACCATTTCCGCGTAGCCATGGGTGCTGACACCCAGGCGCAGGCCTGAAGCGCGCAGCGCTTGGAGTTCATCGGGGGCCAGGGCATCCAGATCTTCCTGGCCGAGGTGAATCCCATAGGCACCTGCCTGGATGGCCATGCGCCAATGGTCATTGATGAACAGCAGGGCGTTCGTGCCCTTGACGGCCTGGACCGCCGCGTGCACCTGCTGCGCAATCGCATGAGGATTGGCCGACTTGAAGCGAAGCTGCACTGTGGGAACGCCCGCACGCGCCATGCGGCCCACCCAGTCGGCGTCGGGCAACACGGCGTACAGGCCCAACTGGTCAGGACACGGGGCGAACGCCTGGGCACGTGGCACGGGTTGCAGGCCAAAATCCTCCGGTGTGTCGGGCCATTGCTCTGGCTGGAAGGCGCCGGTGCGCAGGCTTTGGGCCAGCCAAGCTTGGGCGAGGCATTCCGCGTCGTGGGCAATGAAGCCCAGCGTGCTGCAAGCCTGCAGGGCTGCCAGGTAAGCGGGTTCCTGTCGCGTGGGCTCCGGGGCAGGCTCTGCGCCAAAGCCCGCGAAGGTGGCGGCGTGGTGCGCAAGAATGGCCTCCACCATGGCGCTGGTGTCGTCACGCATGTTGTTCATGGTGCCAAAAGGGGGTGCCGAGCACGGGCGTGCTGGGCTGGGCGGCCTCCTGCGCAGCCATGGCACCGGCCTTGCGCGCGGCACGCCCGGCATTCACGGCGTCGGCGAAGGCGCCTGCCATGGCCACCGGGTCTTGCGCGAGTGCGACTGCGGTGTTCAACAGCACGCCGTCGTAACCCCATTCCATCACCTGGCAGGCGTGTGATGGCAGGCCCAGCCCGGCGTCCACCAGCAGCGGCACGTTCAGGCGCTCGCGCAGCGTTTGCAGTGCATAGGGGTTGACGGGGCCACGGCCTGTGCCGATGGGCGCGGCCCAGGGCATCACGGCCTGGCAGCCCACATCCACCAGGCGCTGGCACACCACCAGGTCTTCGGTGCAGTACGGCAGCACCTGAAAACCTTCCTTGATGAGGTGTGCCGCCACGCCCACCAGGTTCAGCGTGTCGGGCTGCAACGTGTAGTCGTCGCCGATCAGTTCCAGCTTGATCCAGGGGGTGTTGAACACCTCGCGCGCCATCTGTGCCGTGGTGATGGCCTCTTGCGCGCTGTGGCAGCCGGCGGTGTTGGGCAGCACGGGTACGTTGAGCTTGCGCAGAAGCTCCCAGAAGCTGCTGCCGCTTTCGGCCGGGTTGCTGCCCTGGCGGCGCAACGACGCGGTGACCATGGCGGGTTGCGCGCGCAACACGGCGGCTTCGAGCACCGCAGGGGATGGGTAGCGCGAGGTGCCCAGCAGCAGGCGGCTCGCGAACTGCTGGCCGTACAGCACCAGAGGGTCTTGGGGCGTCGAAGTGGTCATATTTTTACTATCTTTTTAATAGCTATTCGCGCTTGATGGAAAAGCGCTAGGGGCCAATTTTTCTCAAAATTGCAAGCCAGGGGTCATCCCCCCGTCACGGGCGAGATGATTTCCACGCGGTCACCGGGCTGCAGGGCCTGCGCGGCGTAGCGGGTGTTGGGCACAAAGTGGGTGTTCACGGCCACGGCAAACGGGGGGCGGGCCGCGATGGCGGCCACGGCATCGGCCACGGTGGCACCCTCGGGCAGTTCGTGCGGGATCTGGTTGATGGAGATGTTCATGCGAAGGCGGCGGCCGCGCTGGGTGGGGGCAGGGGGGCGGGCTCCAGTTCCAGCGCGAGGTCAAAACGTTGCGAAAGCTGCGATTGTCCCGCGTTCAGCACTTCCAGCGTCACGTCCAGCAGGGCGGGCGCGATCATGAAGCCGTGGCGGTACAGGCCGTTGATCTCCAGCACGCCCCGGCGCGGCTGGCGAATGGCGGGCAGGTTGTCGGGCAGCGTGGGGCGGCACTGCGTGGCCAGTTCCAGAATGCGGCCCTCTGCAAAGCCGGGATGCACGGCGTAGGCGGCGGAGAGCAGCTCCAGCGTCGATCGCACGCTGGCGGGCGAGAGGTCGTCCGATTCGATCTCGGTCGCACCGATCACGAACAGGTGGTCCGGCTTGGGAGCGATATAGATGGGGTAGCGCGGGTGCACCAGCCGTGTGGGGCGCTGCAGCGTGACATCCGGTGCGTGGATGCGCACCACCTCGCCCCGCACACCGCGCAAAGCCGGCCATTGGGCCTTGGCGCCGAGGCCACGGCAGTCCAGCACCCAGTCGGGCTGGCCTGGGGCGCCGGGCGCAAAGGCCTCGGGCGACTGGGGGGTGTGCCAGTGCATGCGCACGGACAGCCGCTGCATTTCCACCGCCAGCGCCGCCAGCAGCTGCCGGTTGTCGAGCTGGCCCTCGCCGGGCAGGTACAGGCCCTGCGCAAAGCGCTGCGCCAGCGTGGGCTCCGCCTGGGCCAGCGCGGCACCGTCGAGTTTTTGCAGGGCGGGCAACTCGGGCACCGTCTGCTGATTGGCCTCCAGCTGGCGAGTCAGCCGCTGGGCCTCGGCCGCGTCCTGCCGGTGCCACACGATGAGCGTGCCAGCCTGCTGGAAGAACACGGGCTCGGCCAGTGCCGCCAGCAGCTGTGGCCAGCGGGTGAGGGCATGGTGGCCCATGCGCACCACACCAGGCTCGGTGATGGCCGATTCGGCCAGCGGCGCCAGCATGGCGGCGGCCACGGTCGCGGCCGAATGTTCAGCGGCCGGACTGCCTGCGTCGTAGATGTCGACCCGGTGCCCCTGGCGGGCCAGCTCCACCGCAAGCAGACGGCCCATGAGGCCCGCGCCCAGAATGGCAAAAGAAGAGGGTTGAAGTGGCATAGGTCCGTCGGTGTGTCCGTGTGTTGGCAGGCAACCATGGACAAAACGGGGCGGTGCCGCTCTTGGAAACTCCCCACGCCAGCATGACCTGGATCGGGTAGCGGGGCCACGGTGTGGTGCAGGCAGTGCCATGCGGCGCTGCGTGCGGGCCCCAGGGTATTTCTCAGTCGCACACCAAAAGCGGTGGGACACCCCTGTTTCGTCCGGAAAAATCAATTACAGCACAACCAAAGGCAGCTCTTTTTGCGCTAGCGCATAGGCCATAATTTTTGCCATGACTTCATTGACCCCCCCGACCTCCGCAGCACGCCGCTATGTGCGCGTGCTTTCCATCGCCGGTTCCGACAGCGGCGGCGGGGCGGGCATCCAGGCCGACCTCAAGACCTTCAGCGCCCTGGGCTGCTACGGCATGACGGCCATCACCGCCATCACGGCGCAGAACACCTGTGGCGTGACGGGCATCCACGGCATTCCGCCCGAGATGCTCAAGGCCCAGATCGATGCCGTGGTGAAGGACATCGGCGTGGACGCGGTCAAGATCGGCATGCTGCATTCGCCCGAAGTGGTGCGCGTGGTGGCCGATGCCATCCGCACCTACCAGCTGCCGCATGTGGTGCTCGACCCCGTGATGGTGGCTACCAGCGGCGACCGGCTCATCGCCGCAGAAACCGTGAGCGTGCTGGTGCAGGAACTGTTTCCGCTGGCCGAGGTGATCACCCCCAACCTGGATGAGGCGGGCTGGTTGCTGGGGCGCAGCATCAAGGGCGTGGAAACGCTGGATGAAGCCGCGCAGGCGCTGTGCGCGCTGGGCGCACGCGCAGCGCTGCTCAAGGGTGGCCACCTGCCCGGAGACTGGGTGGTGGACGTTCTGGCCACCCGCAACGGCGTGCGGCAGCGGCTGGAGTCAGCACGCATTGCCACGCCCAACGGGCACGGCACCGGCTGCACCTTGTCGTCGGCCGTTGCGGCACACCTGGCGCAGGGCCTGCCCTTGCAGCAGGCGGTGGAGCGCGCGCGTGCCTACATTCTGGGCGCCATCGCCGCAGGGGCCAATGTGACCACCGGCCGTGGCCACGGTCCGCTCAACCACGGCTATGCGCCTGTGGCGCAGTTGGTGTTGTAGAAATTTGATTGTTTTTGGCATCTAGCGCTTATCTGGTAAGCGCTAGTAGCTCACAATTCGATAGCTATTCAATGGCCCCGTGGCCGTGTGGCCCAGGCCAGCAAAAAGCTGAACGCCAGCGCCGGCAGCGCCGAGCCCGCGCCCGGTACCACCTGCGGAGCCAGGTGGTAGACGGCAATCCCCACCAACCAGATCGCCACCGGGGCCGCATTTACCCGGCGTGCCGCAGCCAGCAGCGCGGGTGCGTTGGTGCCAAACGCCAGTCGGCCCAAGATCACCCCAAACAGCGGCACAAACACCGAGCTGAGCAGCAACAAAAACGGCTCCAGGCTGTGCATGGGCAGCACCAGTGCGAGGCCTGTGCATACGGCTGCCATGGCCAGGCCCCACTTGCGCACGCCCCAGCGTGGCAGCAGGCTGTGGGCCGACACCGCGCCCGAATAGGTGTCGCCATAGGCGTTATCCACCTCGTCGATCAGGATCAGCGACAGCGCGATCAGCCCGCCCTGGGCCAGCAGCAGCGCCTGCACCAGGTCCTTGCTCGGCAGGGTCAACGCCACCAGCACACCCAGCGTGTAGCACCACATGTTGGCCAGCGCGTAGCCCAGCCAGGTGCCGCGCAGCGCCGATCCACCATGCTTGCCGTGGCGCGCATAGTCGGCCACCAGAGGTAGCCACGAGATCGGCATGGCGATCACCAGGTCCAGCGCGGGCAGCACGCCCATGCCGCCTTCGCCCTTGCGCGTCCACAGCGCTTCAAAACCCTGGGCCTGCGCCAGCGACAAAAACTGCCACGACAGCCACAGCAGCGACAGCACCACCAGCGGCAGCGCCACGCGTGCGATCACCTTGCGCACCAGCTGCACCATCGAGCCGCTGATGAGCAGCATCACCACGCCGCCCCACAGCAGCGTAGCCAGCACGGGCCAATGCGCGCCGGCCATGGTGCCGGACTGTTGGCCGATGGCCACCGTGGCATCGCGCATCACCACCAGCTCGAACGTGCCCCAGCCCACCAGCTGCACGATGTTCAAAATGATCGGCAGGCTGGCAAACGTGCGGCCGTACACCGCATGCATCAGCCCGGCGCTGGCCAGGCCGCTGTCGCAGCCCAGCTTGGCCACCCAGCCCAGCAGGCCCGCGCCCACGATGGAGCCGCAGACGATGGCGATCAGCGCCTCCTGCGTGCCCAGCGCAGGCATCAGGTACGCGCCCACCTGCATGACCAAGAGGCCTACGCCCAGGCTGAACCAGAGCGAGGCATGGTCATGCCATTGGAAGACACGGCGGTCGGGGGATACGGGGGCCAGCGCTTCGTTGGTGGCGGGCGCGGCGGGGGATGAGGACATGGATGGCTCCGTAGCAGTACAGAGCAGGGGCGGCCCGCCAGCGCGCCCCAAAGTCAATTCATTCTGGGCTGTGCCGAGGCGGACGTGCTTCCCTGCGCGAGGATGATCTCAATCAGGTTCAAAGGGACTCTCTCAGTCGGTTCCGGCAAGCCGGTTCGACACCCCTAGCGATGGCGCCCCAAAGGAGCGCGGTCCTATTGTAGGGGGAGGGTCAGCGCTTGGCCTGGGCAATCGGGATCGCGTAGTGCATCACGGAGTCGCCGGACGTTGGGTGGTACTGGGCACCGTAGATTTCCAGATCCGGCCCCAGGGTGTGCGACGCGCCGGCCGACAGCAGCCAGCTGGAGTAGATGTAGTTCACTGTCGCATCGACATTCTGCGCAGGGCCCCGGTGGGTGAAGCGTGCATAGGTCGATCCGGGGATTTCCAGGGCCACCATGCCCGGTGGCAGCGCACCGGGGCCGCGCACTTCGATGCAGGCCAGGTAGCGCAGCTCTTCCGTGTGGGGTCCTGCTGGCGCCACGGCGCCATAGCAGACCCCGGGCACGGTGTTCGCAATCTCGCCCAGCCGGGGCAGGAACTTCGCCCACAGGGGCGGCAGTTTCTGGCCCAGGTTGTTCTTTTCGGAGTCGATGCCGTAGTAGTCCGTGGGCAGCCCGACCAGCTGCATGGCGGGCTGCTGCTGAATGTCGGGTTCCAGAGAAATGTTGTGGTGAATGTGCGCGAGGTAGCTTTGGTCAAACCGGATCTTGCGCACGAACAGCGAGCGGTTGCCCATCTTGCGGTACTGCGACGGCGTGAGCCGAAAGCAATCGCGGAACGCGCGCGTGAAACTCTCCTGCGTCTCGTACCCGGACGCCAGCGCAATGTCGAGCACGCTCAACCGTGTGTTGGTCAACTGCTCCAGCGCCCGCGAGAACCGGCGCGACCGGATATAGGTCTTGAGGGTTTCGTTGGTCAGCGCCTTGAAGATCCGCTGGAAGTGCCACTGGCTCATCCCCGCAGCCCGAGCCACCTCGGAAAGCTGGATATCGGATTCGAGATGGGCCTCGATGAAATCGATGCCCTCCTGGATTTGCCGGAGATAAAGCACAGTGGTGTCCGTTCAAGGGGTTTCAAAGAAACCGGTCATCGCAACCAGCCGGTTCTGGTCGTTGTACCGGCCGTAGCTCACGCCTTCCCCGATCACCTGCCCGCTGCCATCCACCATGTTCCATTTGGCGATGCTCTGCTGGTTGTGGCTGGCGAAATAGTGGGTCACAAAATGCCCACCGGGCACTTGGCTGTGAAAGTTGTCCATGTAGGCCGTCAATTGGTCCCAGCCCTGGGCGGTGGCCAGCGGGTCGTTGTAGGTGCAGGCGGGGTCGAGGGACTGGGTAAAAAGGGCTGTGCGGTCCGCGGCCGAGTCGGTCTTCCACGACGCGGTGTAGGTGTCCCAGATGGATTGAAGGGGTTGTTGGCTCATGGTGTGCTCCTGATGGGTGAATGGAGACGCCATCGTGCCGGGCGCTTGTGCGCCTTTTGGACATTTTGTGCTTATTTGTGGGCGCGTCGTTTGGGCACGAAGTGACGAACCCTGGCCCGCCGGGACTACGCGCTGACGGACGGCGCCGATACCGGTGCCACACCCAGCAACTGGTGCAGCCGTGGGCTGGTGGTGGTGTACTGCAACGCCACCTTGTCGCCCTTGAGCGCCTCGGCGGCGCCAAAGGCGGCGAGAGTGGCCTCGTGGAAGCCGCACAGGATGAGCTTGCGTTTGCCGGGGTAGGTGTTGATGTCGCCCACGGCGTAGATGCCGGGCACACTGGTGCGGAAGGCCTCGGTGTCCACCACCAGCTGTTTGCGGTCCATGGCCAAACCCCAGTCCGCAATGGGCCCGAGGCGGGGCGAGATGCCCAGCACGGCAACCAGCAGGTCCAGCGCCAGGGCGCGGGTGCTGCCATCGGCGTCCACCACCTGCAAGGCGGTCAGTTGGTCACCAGCGGTTTCGATACCGGTGATCTGCGCGGCCTCGACGTGGATGCGGCCCGCATCGCGCAGTTGCTGCAGGCGCTGCAGCAGGGCATCCGGGGCCTGGAACACATCGCGGCGGTGCAGCAGGCTGACGCGGGCAGCCTGGCCTTGTTCGGCCAGTTCCACGGCGCGGGCCACCGCGGGCTCGTCGCCGCCGTGCACCACCACATGGCGCCCGGCCACGTTGGCCGTGGAGGGCAGGTTCTGGTAGTGAACCTGTGTGCCCACAAAGCGCTCGATGCCGTCCACCTTGAGCGTGCGTGGCACAAAGGCGCCCACGCCGGCGGCAATGAACACCGTGCGGGCCAGCAGCTGTGCACCTTGCGAGGTTTCGACCAGCAGGCGCCCATCGGGGTGCACGGCGAGCGCCGACACCAGCGTGTTCAGGTGCCACTGCGTCTTGAACGGCGCAATCTGCTGAAGCAGCAAACCGGCCAGCTCGCTCCCGGTGCACACCGGGATGCCCGGGATGTCGTAGATGGGTTTGTCGCCGTACAGCTCGACGCACTGGCCGCCCGCATGGGGCAGGGCGTCGATCAGGTGGGCGGTGATGCCTTGCAGGCCCAGCTGGAAGACCTGGAACAGGCCCACAGGGCCCGCGCCGATGACGACGGCGTCGGTTTCTTGAATCATGCTCAAGCCACGCGCGCAGCGCCCGAAACTGGCGCTGCCAAAGACCTGTGCCACCGTGGAACTGGCTTTGCCAGGCCACTGGTGGCATCCCCCTTGGGGGATGGCGCGAAGCGACTCAGGGGGGTCACTTGACTAGTTCGTTGACCTTGCCCGGCTTGCCGTTCCACTCGTCGGCGTCTGGCAGCGCGGGCTTGCGCTTGGTGATGCTCTTCCAGCCGTCGGCAAAGGACAGATCGGCGTTGAGCTTGATGAAGGCGATCTGGTCGGCCGGCAGGTCTTCTTCGGCAAAAATGGCGTTGGCCGGGCACTCGGGGATGCACACGGCGCAGTCGATGCATTCGTCAGGATCGATGACGAGCATGTTCGGGCCTTCGCGGAAGCAGTCCACGGGGCACACGTCCACACAATCGGTGTACTTGCACTTGATGCAGTTTTCGGAGACGACGTGGGTCATGACAGGAGTTGTGTGGGTCGGTGAAAACCCTCAATTTTAGAAGCTTTCACCGACCATTGGTTACAAGGTCCCTCACCCGGATGGGGTGACTGGGGTTGGGGGCACTGATCTAGATCAGTTGACCAGCACGGCACCGGCCGTTTTGTGGCTGGCGGTGTCCACCAGGATCAGCGATCCGAGCACCCGGGCTTTGCCGAAGGCCGCTGCGGGAATCGCCTCTTGCAGCAGCAGGTCCACATGGCCGATGGCATTGGGGTCGAGCTGGGTGGCGGCTTCTTCGGCCAGCGTGTTGATGTTGAGCTTGTGCACCACGGCTTTCACCTTGGCCTTGACCCAACGGTGGCCGTGCAGCGCCCAATACACGCGGCCTGCGACCAGGGGTTCGTCGTCCATCCAGGCAATGGTGGTGCGCAGCTCGCGGCTGGCGGGCCAGGCGGGCACGCTGGCCGGCGTGTCAAAGTCGTCTTCGGCGGGGGTGGCGACAGCAGGCGCCGCCAGAATCCAGTCGCCGCGCGAGACATCCACCTCGCGGTCCAGGATGAATCCCGCGCTGGTGCCTGCGGGCACATCCCTGGGGCGGCGTGCATGGTCCAGCACCTGGGCCACGGTGGCCAGCTGGCCGCTGGGGAAGATCTGCACGGGCGTGCCAGGCGCTACATTGCCCGAAGCCACACGGCCCCAGAACACGCGGCGGCCTTGGGATGTGTCCGACGACGAGGACGAGGACTTTTCGACCCACTGCACGGGGAAGGCCAGGGGCAGGCCCGTATCGGCTGGGGTGTTGGGCAACTGCTCCAGCACCTGCAGCAGCGTGGGGCCTTCATAGCCGCACCAGCCCGCGTGGGCGTCCACCACATTCCAGCCCTTGAGGGCGGAGACCGGCACCGTGGCGCGCACGGTGATGCCAGCCGCCTGGGCGAAGGACTGCAGTGCGCCCTGGATATGTTTCCAGGCCAGCACGGGGTCTGCCACCGCGTCGAGCTTGTTCACGGCAAACACCAGCGAGTGCACGCGCAGCAAATGGGCCAGCAGGCTGTGGCGGCGGGTCTGCGGCAGCAAGGCCAGGTCGGCATTCTTCCAGTCGAGCTTGGTGGCATCGACCAGCACCACGGCGGCATCGGCGCTGCTGGCGGCGGTGACCATGTTGCGCGTGTACTGCTCGTGGCCGGGGGCGTCGCCGATGATGAACTTGCGCTCTTCGGTGGCGAAGTAGCGGTAGGCCACATCGATGGTGATGCCTTGCTCGCGCTCTGCGCTGAGGCCGTCGGTCAGCAGTGCCAGGTCGGTCTCGCCCTGGCGCTGTACGCCGGCAAGGTGGTCCTGCAGCACGGCCTTGCTGTCCACCAGCAGGCGGCCGATCAGCGTGCTCTTGCCATCGTCCACCGAGCCACAGGTAATGAACTTGAGGGCGGAAATATGGTTATTTTGGCCGCTAGCGCTTGTCTGGATTGCGCTGGAAGCTATCGAATTCATAGTGGTCATCAGAAGTACCCGTCTTTCTTGCGCTTTTCCATCGAGGCATCGCTGGTCTTGTCGTCCATGCGCGTCGCCCCGCGTTCGCTCACGTCGGCGGCCAGGGTCTCGATCACGATCTCGGCCGGGGTGGCCGCCGTGCTCTCCACCGGCGCGGTGCAGGTGATGTCGCCCACGGTGCGAAAGCGCACGTCGCGCGTCTCCACCACGTCGCCGTCACGCGGCGGTGTCAGTTCGGTCACGGGCATCAGCAGGCCCTTGCGGTCCACCACCTGGCGCTTGTGCGTGTAGTAAATGCTGGGCAGGCCGATCTGCTCGCGGTCGATGTACTGCCACACGTCCAGTTCGGTCCAGTTGCTGATCGGGAACACGCGGAAGTGTTCGTTCGGCTGCAGGCGGGTGTTGAACAGGGTCCACAGTTCAGGCCGCTGGGCCTTGGGCTGCCATTGGCCAAAGCTGTCACGGTGCGAGAAGATGCGCTCCTTGGCGCGGGCCTTCTCCTCGTCGCGGCGCGCGCCGCCGATCAGGGCGTCAAAGCGAAATTCCTCGATCGCTTCGAGCAGCGTGACCGACTGGTGCACGTTGCGGCTCTCGCCCGGGTGGGCCAGGCGCACCGTGCCGCGTGCCATGGAATCTTCGACGCTGCGCACGATGAGCTCGGCGCCCAGTTCCTGCGCACGGAAGTCGCGGAAGTCCGTCACTTCCTTGAAGTTATGGCCCGTGTCGATCATGAGCAGCGGGTAGGGAATGCCACCGCCGCTGGCCTTGGTGCCAAAGGCCTTTTCGGCGCATTTGAGCATGACGAGCGAATCCTTGCCGCCCGAAAACAGCAAGGCGGGGCGCTCAAAGGCGGCGGCCACTTCGCGCAGGATGAAGATGGTTTCTTCTTCCAGAGCATCCAGGTGCGAGTTGTTGAGGTGATAGCTCATGTTGTTGTTCTGCAGCTGTGCTGCATCGGTGCGGGCGTTCATGGTCGGATCTGCGGCGGAGTCAGTGGGCAAGATGCAGCCCACACTCGCGGTTGTCTTCGCCCTTGGTCGGGTCCACGTAGTCAAAGTTGTTGGGCAGGCCGTGCTTGACGCAGTATTCGTGCAGGTCCTTGGACGACCAGTGCAGCAGCGGTGCCACCTTGATCAGGCCATCAGGGTTGATGCTGACCGGGTCCATCTGCGCGCGCACGGCGGTGTCGGTGGCACGCAGTGCGGTGAACCACACCTTGGGGGCTGTCTCGCGCAGGGCACGGGCAAAGGGCTCCAGCTTCACTTCTTCGGTGAAGAAGGCGTGGCGTGGGTCGTCCAGGGCTGGTGTTGCGCCTTCTACCGCTTCGCGGTGTGCGCGTGAGCGGCGTGGCAGGTAAATCTGCAGCTTCAGGCCCAGTTGCTTCGTCACTTCGTCGGCAAAGCGGTAGGTGGCCTCGGTGTTGTAGCCATTGTCCATCCAGACCACCGGCACATCAGGGTTCACCTGCGTGACCATGTGCAGGATCACCGCCTCGAAGGGGCGGAAATTGGTGGTGACGATGGATCGCTCGCCCAGGCCCAGCGCCCAGGCTACCAGGCCGGGGGCGTTGCGGCCGAGTTCGGCGTTGACGAGTGTGAGGTCGAATTGGCTCATGGTGTGGGGTTCTAGGGTATACGTGGGCTCAGGGCTGCGCTCAAGCAGCAGCCCGGCTGACAAACAGCGGCTGGGGGTTCACGGCATCGCCCTGGTAAAAGCCAGGGAACAGCGCAAACTGGCGCTGCGCATCGGCAGCGTCCACGCCCTCGGCCAGCACGGCGCTGCTGAAACCCGTGCGCTGCATCTGCACCAACTGGTCGATCAGCACGTCGCCCGTGGCGCGGATTTCGCCCTGAAAGCCACGGCGGCGGCGAAGCAAGAAGGCCTGGCTGAAGGCGCGGCCATCGGTGAAGTTGGGGAAGTGCAGGTCCACACGTTCCACACCATCGAGCGGCAGGGCCATGGCGTCGGCATCGTTGGGCAGGGCCACGGTGCGGGCGTCACCCTCTGCGGGCGGCTGGTGGTCTTGGGCGGCGAGTAGTTTCAACATCATGTCTGTGGGCTGTGCGGTACGGCGCTGTGCGGGCTCAGGCGGCAGCGGTTTCTGGTTCTTTGTGGCGCGCTTGCTTGGCGGCTTCCTTGAACGGGTCCAGGCCTGTGCGGCGCACGGCCGACTGGAAGGTTTCGCCTGGTTCGCGCAGGTCTCGGTACGTGCCGAGCACGGCCTCGATCACGTCGGGCACTTCGGCGGCAGAGAACGAGGGGCCAATCACCTTGCCGGCCACGGCCGCGCCCGACAGGTCAGAACCATCGGAGCCGCCGAGCGTGACCTGGTACCACTCCTTGCCGTCCTTGTCGACGCCCAGGATGCCGATGTGGCCGCTGTGGTGGTGGCCGCAGCTGTTGATGCAGCCGCTGATGTGCAGGTCGATCTCCCCGATGTCATCGAGCTCGTCCAGGTCCTGGTAGCGCTGGGTGATGGCCTCTGCGATGGGCAGCGAGCGGGCGTTGGCCAGCGCGCAGAAGTCGCCGCCGGGGCAGGCGATCATGTCGGTGAGCAGCTGCACGTTGGCGCTGGCCAGACCCAGGGCCTTGGCTTCTTGCCACAGGGCAAACAATCGGCTGCCATGCACCCAGGGAAGCAGCACGTTCTGGTCGTGCGTCACGCGGGCTTCGCCGGCCGAATATTTGTCCACCAGATCGGCCAGTGCGATGAGTTGTTCGCTGGTGGCATCGCCGGGCGACTGGCCCGGACGCTTGAACGACAGCGTGACGGCGCGCAGCTGCGGATTTTGGTGGGCGTGCACGTTGCGTTTGAGCCAGCGGCCAAACATCACATGCGCGGAAGCCTGGGCGTCCAGTGAGGCCTGCAGGGCAGCGGGGGGCACGTCGGCAATATCGGCCAGCTTGGGGGTGACAAAGCAGGCGGCCACGCGGTCGAACTCGGCCTGTGGGATGGTGTGTGGGCCACCGTCGATCTCCACGATCTGGCGGTACTCTTCTTCCACGTCGTCGATGTACTGCTGGCCCTCGGCCTTGACCAGGATCTTGATGCGTGCCTTGTATTTGTTGTCGCGGCGGCCGTGCTCGTTGTACACGCGCACGATGGCCTCGATGTAGTTCATGATCTGGTTCCAGGGCAGGAACTCGCGGATCACGGTGCCGATCACGGGCGTGCGGCCCATGCCGCCGCCCACGAACACCTTGAAGCCGATCTCGCCAGCTTCGTTCTTGAGCACGTGCAGGCCCACATCGTGCCAGCCCGTGGCAGCGCGGTCATCCTTGGCGCCGCTGATGGCGATCTTGAACTTGCGCGGCAGAAAGGCGAACTCGGGGTGCAGCGTGGTCCACTGGCGGATGATTTCCGCATAGGGGCGCGGGTCCACGATCTCGTCCACGGCGATGCCGGCCAGCGCGTCCGTGGTGGTGTTGCGGATGCAGTTGCCGCTGGTCTGGATGCCGTGCAGCTGAACGCTGGCCAGCAGGTCCATCACGTCGGCGCTTTTGGACAGCGGAATCCAGTTGAACTGCACATTGGTGCGGGTGGTGAAGTGGGCGCAGTTCTTGGGCAGGAAGGTGGTACCCAGCTTGCCCTGGCCTTCCATGGCGGCCTTGAAGACGGCAGCTTCGGGTTCGTCGTATTCGCGGGCGATCTGGGCCAGCACGCGCAGCTGGCGGCTGGCGATTTCGCCATAGGGCACGGCCACGCGCAGCATGGGCGCATAGCGCTGCACATACCAGCCGTTTTGCAGGCGCAGCGGGCGGAAGTTGTCTTCCGACAGCTTGCCGGTCTGCCAGCGCGTGAGCTGGTCACGGAACTGCCGTGCGCGCTGCTGCACAAATTGTTGGTCGAATTCGGTGTATTGGTACATCGTGGAGCCACTCAGATCAGAATCAGTTTGAAGCCTGCCCAGGCCAGCAGGATGGACAAGGCGGAGCGAATCAGGCGCTCGGGCGTGCGGGTCACCAGGCGCGAGCCCAGCCAGATGCCCGGCAGTGAGCCAGCCAGCAATTGTGCAAGCAAAGGCCAATCGACCGAGCCCAGCGAAGCGTGTCCCAGACCAGCCACGAGGGTCAATGGCACGGCGTAGGCGATGTCGGCGCCAATGATGCGCGGCAGGGGCAGCATGGGGTAGACCAGCAGCAGCACGGTGACGCCAATGGCGCCCGCACCCACCGAGGTAAAGGTGACCAGCGTGCCGATCACGGCGCCCATCAGGATGGGCAGGCTCCAGTGGCGGGGGCGTGTGGGGTCGCCAGCGTGGTTTTTGCGGGCTGCGGCTTCGGCCGCCTGGCGCTGTGCAGAAAACGCAACCACCTTGTAGAGCGTGGCCGCCGCCGTCAGCAGCAGGGCAAAGCCCAGGGTGGTGGTCATGACACGCTGGGCGATGCCGCTCGCGGGGCCCATCACCTTGAGGGCCCACAACGCCAGCAGCGCGGCCGGAATGCTGCCCGCGCAAAGCTGGCCCACCACTTTCCAGGGCACCAGGCGCTGGTGGGCCAGGCTCACGGTGCCGCCCATCTTGGTGAAGGCCGCAAACAGCAGGTCGGTGCCCACGGCCATGTGGGGCTTGACGCCAAAGAAGAAGATCAGGATCGGCGTCATCAGCGAGCCGCCGCCCACACCCGTCAGGCCTACGATCAGCCCGACAGCAAAGCCCGCAAAAACAAACGCCAATTCATGCATGGGTGCGAATGTAGGGGACGGGCTTATGGATGCAAACTATTGTTTTGCTCTGCCAATATGCTCAATTTCTTATAAGCAAGTGTTGGCGTGGGTTTTTAAAGGGTTTTGGTATGGCTACAGGCGCTCGGTGCCCAGCGCCCTGGCCAGCCTTGCGTCCAGCGGCAAGGGTTCGCTTTGCAGGCGGGCGGCCAGCAGTTCGCCGCACAACAGGGCCAGGGTCAGCCCCCGCGCACCCATGGCGGTGTTGACCCAAAGCCCCCGAAGGTCCGTGGCGTCCACGGGGCCGACGATGGGCAGGCGATCCGGCGCGGTGCAACGCACGGCGGCCCAGGACTGCACGGCAGGGGCTGCCGCAGGCCCCTCTTCAAGGTCTGATGCCGCGAGGGGGGTGGAGAGCGCCCGGGCAAATGCGGGTTCCAGCTCCGGGGCTATCCCGGGCAGCAGGCCCTGCAGCTTGGCCCAGTTGGTGGCGTGGGCCGCCTGGACATCGGCGGCGGTGGGGGGCAGGGCCTCGACGTCGCGTTCAAAAGTGGAGCCCACTACCCAGCCATGGTGGCCCACAGGGGTGTCTTCCAGCGGAAATCGAGGAACCAGGTTGCCGTTGCCATTGGCCGGAAACGGCAGCAGTGGCGCCGCAGGGTCCGTATGCACGCCCCAGGACACCTGCCCCCGCACCGGCTGCAAAAGCCAGCGGTGGTTGAGCAGCGGGAGGCTGCCCGCGCCCGCCGCGATGACCACGGTGGGCGCCTCGGCCAGCACCTGGCCCTGGGCGTCTAGCGCCTGCCAGATGGAGGTCGCTGGGCTGCCGTCGGCGGCAGGGCGCTCGGTGCGTCGCAACTGCGCCACCTGGCAGCCGCCTTGCCAGCGTATGCCGGGCTGCGCCAGCAAGGTCCTGGCCAAACGCGCAGGGCGCACCCAGCCCGCCTGGTGGTGCCAGCAGGCCGTGGCATCGGTGGGCAATTGGGCCTTCGCCAGCGTGGCAGGTGATGCAGGCTCGCTCCAGGCCGCGCCCGGCCCGGCTGCCCAGCCGGGGGGCAGGCCGGGTGTGCCATCGGTGCGGTGCTCCAGCACACCACAATGGGCCCAGTCCACGCCCTCGCTCAGCAGCCAGCGGGCCTGCTCCAGCGTGGTGCGGATGCCGCTGCGCGACAAGCGCGAGAGCACGCTGTCATCCGGCGATACATGCGGCGCAAACACCCCAGCGGGCAGGGCCGATGCGCCTGCGGCGGGCTCGGGGGCCTGGTCCAGCACCATGACCTGCCAGCCGCGCCGCGCCAGGCTGGCGGCGGTGGCCGCGCCCGCAATGCCGCCGCCGATCACGATGCAGGGGCCGGGCAGGGCGGGGTCGGCCGTGGCCACAGGCTGGCGCGTGGTCCGCGGTTCCCAGCGCGGGTTGTAGGTGGCGTGCAGGTTGTCGCGCTTGGGCGGCACACCGGGCACACGGGTCACTTCAAAGCCACATTGGGCCAGGGCATCGCGCACAGCGCGTGCGATGGTCCAGGTGGCGAGTTGTGTACCGCGACGGCAACAGCGCGCTACGGCCTTCAGGGTGTGCAGGTCCCAGTTTTCGGGGTTCCGTTGGGGGCTGAAGCCGTCGAGGTAGATGGAATCCACCGTCAGGTTCTGCTGGCGCAGCATGGCCTGGGTGTCGCCCACATACAGGGTGAGCAGCACCCGGCCGTCATCAAAACGCAGGCGGTGCACGCCCGGCAGCAGGCCCCACCATTGCTGGTGCAGTGCTTCTGCCAACGGGGCCAGCTCAGGGTGGACTGAGGTGGCACGCAGCAGATCGGCTGCACTCACGGGCCAGGCTTCTGTCGATACGAAGTGCAGCAGCGTGGGCCGCGTGGGGTCGGCCCGCCAGGCGGCCCAGGTCACCAGGAAGTTCAGGCCAAAGCCAAACCCTGTCTCCAGAATGCGCCATTGCGGCTGCCCCGCCCAGGCCTCGGGCAGGCCACAGCCGTTCAGAAACACCCGGCGGGCCTGGTCCAGGCCGCCGTTTTCGCTGTGGTAGCGGTCGCCGAAGCGGGGACTGTAGGGGGTGCCGTCCGGCAGCCACTCGATGGGTTCAGTCATGAGAACGGCAAAAGGCCGGCGTGGCGCCGGCCTGTTGGAAAGAGAAGGCGGTTTTTACCGCGAACCGCTCCGGGGTGTGTTGCGCTGCGTCACGCACTGGGCGGGACGTATCCCGCCGCGGCGTCTGCGCCGCCGCCGAAGAAATGATTCTCCATCTGCCGCGCCAGGTACTGGCGGGCTCGCGCATCGGCCAGGTTCAGGCGGTTTTCATTGACCAGCATGGTCTGGTGCTTGAGCCAGCCGGCCCAGGCTTCCTTGCTCACGCTTTCCCAGATGCGCTTGCCCAGTTCGCCAGGGTAGGGGGGGAAGTCGAGGCCTTCGGCTTCCTTGCCGAGCTTGATGCATTGAACGGTGCGTGCCATGGGGTGTTTCCTTGTATGGAGCGAGCAAACAGGGGTTGCTCAGATGTTTTGGATATAAAGAACTGAAATCTCAGTAGTTCCAGTTTTGAAGAGGGCCTTCCAGAATGCGTTTCATCGGTGTTTTGCACCGAAATACATTCCCAAAAAAGAGGCCTCCAATGAACTTTCGCCGCGACTTTATCAAGTTTCCCTTCGCTGCCGCCCTGGTGGGCAGTTTGGCCCTGACGGCATTGCCGTCGTTTGCACAGTCTGTGACGCTGCTCAATGTGTCGTACGACCCCACCCGCGAGTTGTATGTGGAGTTCAACCAGGCTTTCTCCAAGCACTGGAAGGCCAAGACCGGCCAGGACGTGACCATCAAGCAAAGCCATGGCGGCTCGGGCAAGCAGGCGCGCTCCATCATTGACGGGCTGGATGCCGACGTGGCCACCCTGGCGCTGGCTGGCGACACCGACGCGCTGCATGCCAACGGCGGCTGGATCCCGAAGGACTGGCAAAAGCGCCTGCCGCACAACAGCTCGCCCTACACCTCCACCATCGTGCTGGTGGTGCGCCAGGGCAACCCCAAGGGCATCAAGGACTGGGACGACCTCATCAAGCCCGGCATCAGCGTGATCACGCCCAACCCCAAGACCTCGGGCGGCGCCCGCTGGAACTACCTGGCCGCCTGGGAATTCGCCAAGCGCAAGCTGGGCAGCGATGCCAAGGCCAAGGACTTCGTGGCCAAGCTGTACGGCAATGTGCCGGTCCTCGATACGGGCGCGCGCGGCTCCACCATCACCTTTGCCCAGCGCAACCAGGGTGATGTGCTCATCGCCTGGGAAAACGAGGCCTACCTGCTCGAAAAGGAATTCGGCGCCAAGTTCGACGTGATCGCCCCCTCAATCTCCATCCTGGCCGAGCCCGCCGTGACCGTGGTGGACAAGAACGTGGACAAGAAGGGCACGCGCGCCGTGGCCGAGGCCTACCTGCAGTACCTCTACACCGAAGAGGGCCAGGACATCGCCGGCAAACACTTCTACCGCCCGGCCGTGTCTGACAAAGCCAAGGCCAAGTACGCCAAGCAGTTCCCCAAGCTGAACCTGTTCACCATCAACGATGCGTTTGGTGGCTGGGACAAGGCGGCCAAGGACCACTTTGCGGACAACGCCAGCTTCGACCAGATCTATACGCGGAAATAAGTTCACCCCGCCTGGGCGGGTGGGGTGGGTGGTGCCCCAGCCTCGGCGAACCCCGCCCGAACGGGCGGGGAGGGGTACTGCTCGTCCATTTTTATAAGAAATCAGCCTCTGGCGCTTGTCTGTAAAGCGCTGATAGCTATCAAAACAGTAGTATAGGAACGATATGTCCGCCTTGCTCATCGCCGGCAGCCCTTCAGAACGCTCACGTTCTGCCGCCTTGCTCGATGCCGTGGCCCAGCGCCTGTCGGTGCGGGGTGCGCTGGTGGACCGCGTCCACATCCGCGACCTCTCGCCCCAGGCGTTGCTGCTGGCCGATTTTGGCCACCCCACGGTGGTGGGGGCCATCGACCAGGTGGCCCAGGCCCGCGTGCTGGTGGTGGCCACGCCGGTCTACAAGGCGGCTTACAGCGGCGTGCTCAAGGTGTTTCTGGACCTGTTGCCCCAAACGGCACTCAAGGGCAAGGTCGTGTTGCCCCTGGCCACGGGCGGCAGTCCGCACCACATGCTGGCACTGGACTATGCCCTGCGCCCGGTGCTGCAGTCGCTCGGCGCCAAAAGCATCCTGCCGGGCATCTATGCCACCGATGCCCAGGTCACGCTGACGCCCGAAGGCTCCTACCATCTGAACGACGACATTGCCACCCGGCTGGACGAGGCCGTCAATGTGCTTGTGACCGAAACCCTGCGGCCATCGCCCGCCCAGGCCACACGGTTTGCGCCCGTGCATTTCTCCCAGGTGCGATGTAGCGTCTGACGCCAGCTCGGCGCTGCGGCAGGCCCGCAGTGCCAGCGCCACCTTCCTTCCCCTTCTTTCACCTTTTTTGATTTTTGCTGCGCCGGGTGCGCGGGCAGGGCGGCGTGCCGCCTGCTGCAAGCCCGGCTCCTGCGCCCACCCTTTGTTGTGCATCGCACTCGGAATCCGCCCCATGAATGAACTGACCCGTTTTTCCCTTCAGCGCCGCCACCTGCTCGCCACGGTCGCGGCCACCGCCGCAGTGGCTGCCGCCCCCCAGGCCTGGGCCCAGGCCCCCGCCGCTTCCCGCGTGCTGCGTGTGGGCCACCAAAAGGGTTGGCTCTCCATCCTCAAAGGGCGTGGCACGCTCGAAAAGCGCCTGGCCCCGCTGGGGGTGAAGGTCACCTGGACCGAGTTCAACGCAGGCCCGGTGCAGCTCGAAGCGCTCAACGTGGGCTCCATCGACTTTGGCGATGTGGGCGAGGCGCCCCCCATCTTTGCCCAGGCGGCAGGCGCCCCGCTGGTCTACGCCGGTGCCACCGTGCCGCGCCCCGCGCTGGAGGCGGTGATCGTGCCAAACGGTTCGCCCATCCGCAACGTGGCCGACCTCAAGGGCAAGCGCGTGGCCTACAACAAGGGCTCCAACGTGCAGTACTTCCTGGTCAAGCTGCTCGAGAAGAATGGCCTGAAGTACGGCGACGTGCAGTCCGTCTTCCTGGCGCCGGCCGATGCGCGGGCCGCCTTTGAAAAGGGCGCAGTCGATGCCTGGATCATCTGGGACCCTTTCCTGGCCGCCGCCCAGAAAACCCTGGACGCCCGCCTGCTGGCCGACGCCACGGGGGTGGTCAACAACCGCGCGTACTACTTCACCTCGCGCGACTTCGCGACCAAGAACACCGACGTGCTGCGCATTGCGATCGAAGAGGTCAATGCGATTGACACCTGGGCCTCCAAGAACAAGACGGCCGCCGCCGCCGAATTGTCTGCCGTGCTGGGGCTGGACAAGTCCATCACCGAGCTCTACCTCAACCGCGCGAAGTTTGGCACCGCCCCGGTCACCCGCGAGATCCTGGCCGAGCAGCAACAGATCGCAGACACCTTCTTCGACCTGAAGCTGATCCCCAAAAAGCTCAACCTGCTGCACGCCGCGCCCGTCGATCTGCTGTAACCCCCACCGTTCAAGGAGCCTGCCATGCCCGCGCCCATGCCCTTTCCGTTGCATGCACAGCTGCAGCGCGTTCTGTGTGTGACGGCCGCCGCCTGGGGGCTGAACACGCAGCAACGCCGTGTGGTGCACCGTGCCCCGCAGTTCGGCTTTGCCATTTCGTATTGAACGTACCGAACGCACTGAAAAGACCTGCTCCATGCAAATCTTCTGGTTCATTCCCACCCACGGCGACAGCCGTTACCTCGGCACCGCCAAGGGCGCACGCCAGCTCAGCCACGACTACCTCCAGCAGGTGGCCGTGGCGGCCGACAGCCTGGGCTACGAAGGCGTGCTGATCCCCACCGGCCGCTCCTGCGAAGACCCCTGGGTCGTTGCATCCAGCCTGATCGCAGTGACGAAGAAGCTCAAGTTCCTGGTCGCCGTGCGCCCCGGCCTGCACCAGCCCGCGCTGGCCGCGCGCATGGCGGCCACGTTCGACCGGCTGTCGGGCGGGCGCCTGCTGATCAACCTGGTGACGGGCGGCGACCAGACGGAGCTGGAGGGCGACGGCGTTTTTCTGGACCATGCCACCCGCTATGAGCAGTCGGCCGAGTTCATCCGCATCTGGCGCGAGATCCTGGCGCGCAGCCACGAGGGACAGACCTTTGACTACGAAGGCAAGCACCTGTCCGTGAAAGGCGCCAAGCTGCTGTTCCCGCCGCTGCAGAAGCCGCATCCGCCCGTGTATTTCGGCGGGTCATCCGATGCTGCCCATGACCTGGCCGCCGAGCAGGTCGAGACCTACCTCACCTGGGGCGAGCCCCCCGCCGAAGTGGCGAAAAAGGTGGCCGACGTGCGCGCCCGTGCTGCCAAGCAGGGCCGCACCGTGAAGTTCGGCATCCGCCTGCACGTCATCGTGCGCGAAACCGACGACCAAGCCTGGGCCGCCGCCGAAGAACTCATCAGCCATGTCGATGACGACACCGTGGTGCGTGCGCAGGCCGTGTTCTCGCGCATGGATTCCGAAGGCCAGCGCCGCATGGCCGCATTGCACAACAAGGGCGTCAAGCGCAGCCGCAAGGACCTCGAAATCAGCCCCAACCTGTGGGCGGGCGTGGGCCTGGTGCGCGGTGGCGCGGGCACCGCGCTGGTGGGCGACCCGCAGACGGTGGCCGCACGCATCGAGGAGTACGCGGCCCTGGGCCTGGACACCTTCGTGCTCTCGGGCTACCCGCACCTCGAAGAGGCCTACCGCTTCGCCGAGCTGGTGTTTCCGCTGCTGCCGCTGAAGCTGCGCGACCAGCTCGCTGGCGGCAATCCGCTGGGCCCGTTTGGCGAGACCGTGGCCAACGACTTTGTGCCGCGCGCGTCGCAAAGCTGAAACCGCCCCCAAAGGAGCCTGCCATGAGCATCCAGTCCATCAACCACGTGCAGCTGGCCTTCCCGGCCGGGGCCGAGGCGCCGATCCGGCGCTTCTACGCCAGCCTGCTGGGCCTGCCCGAAGTGCGTCTGAAAGCCGGCAACACCCTGCGTTTTGCCGCCGGCACGCAGCGCATCGACCTGGTGCCCACCGAGCACTGGCAGCCCGCCCCTGCGGTGTCGCACCTGGCCTTTGAGGTGCAGGACCTGCCTGCGCTGCGCCACCGCCTGCTGCAGGCCGAGCTGGCGCTGGTGGAAAACCGCGCGCTGCCCGGGTACCTGCGCTTTTACGTCAAGGACCCGGCGGGCAACCAGCTGGAGTTCCTGGAGCCCGACCACGAATACGACAACGAACAAGAACGCGAGAGCACCCCATGACCCAGACACAGACCCAGGCGGTGCGAGAGCTGCAGATTTCGCCCGTGGCGGACTCCGTAGACCTGCCGATCGAGGGGCCGTTGCTGCCCGCTCCCTTGGCCCGCTTTCTGGCCAACGTCGCACAGCGCCTGCTGCCCTGGGCCGTGCCCGTGGGCCTCATCGTGCTGTGGCAGATCGCATCGTCGCAAGGCTGGCTGTCCAGCCGCGTGCTGCCGGCCCCGCTCGAAGTGGTCAAGGCCGCCTGGACCCTGACCGAATCCGGTGAGCTGTGGACCCACGTCAAGGTCAGCGCGGGCCGCGCGCTGGCCGGGCTGGCCATCGGGGGTGGTCTGGGGCTGCTGCTGGGCCTGCTCACCGGCTCGGTCAAGCTGTTTGAAACGCTGCTCGACTCCACCATCCAGATGGTGCGCAACATCCCTGCGCTGGCGCTGATCCCGCTGGTGATCCTGTGGTTCGGCATCGACGAGTCGGCCAAGCTGTTCCTCATCAGCGTGTCGGTGTTCTTCCCGATCTACCTCAACACCTTCCACGGCATCCGCAATGTGGACCCGGGCCTCATCGAGATGGGCCGCACCTACGGCCTGGGCCGCTGGCAGCTTTACCGGCAGATCATCCTGCCCGGTGCGCTCTCCAGCATCCTGGTGGGGCTGCGCTTCTCGCTGGGCCTGATGTGGGTGATCCTGATCGTGGCCGAAACCATCTCGGCGCAGGCCGGCATTGGCTACCTCACCATGAACGCCCGCGAGTTCCTGCAGACCGACATCGTGCTCGTGGGCATCCTGCTGTACGCGCTGCTGGGCAAGCTGGCCGACGTGTTTGCCAAGGGGCTGGAGCGGTACTGGCTGCGGTGGCATCCCGGGTATCAGGCATGAACATCCCCCTGAGCGGCTGTGCCGCTTCCCCCTTCTCTCTACGCGCTGCGCGCTGCGCGCTACGGGAAGGGGGACGACGCCAGCGCGGCGGGGCGGCCCTTGCGCGGCGTCCCTGGCATTGGGCCTCGCCGAGCGCAGTCATTGCGCCCAGGTACTCACTTTTTTATAGCTGCTAGCGCTTTTTAGACATGCGTAGGAGGCAATTTTGACTAGAAATATTACCCCGCCATCGCAGCCACAAGGCGTCCGCCTGGAAGTGCGTGGCGTGGACAAACGCTACGGCACGCGTGACGTGCTCAAGAAGACCGAGCTGGTCATCGAGCCCGGCCAGTTCGTCGCCATCGTGGGCCGCAGCGGCTGCGGCAAGAGCACGCTGCTGCGCCTGGTGGCGGGGCTCGAATCCGTCTCGGGCGGTGCGATCCGCCTCGACGGCCAGGACGTTGCGGGCCTGAGCAGCGACACCCGCATCATGTTCCAGGACTCGCGCCTGCTGCCCTGGAAGCGCGTGGTGGACAACGTGGCCCTGGGCCTGCCACCCGGGCAACGCGGCGCGGCGGCCGACGTGCTGGCCCGCGTGGGCCTGGGCGACCGGCTGGGCGAATGGCCCGCGCGCCTGTCCGGCGGCCAGCGCCAGCGTGTGGCTCTGGCCCGCGCCCTGGTGCACAACCCACGGCTGCTGCTGCTCGACGAACCGCTGGGCGCGCTGGATGCGTTGACCCGCATCGAGATGCACCGCCTCATCGAAGGCCTGTGGCGCAGCAGCGGCTTCACCGCGCTGCTGGTCACCCACGACGTGCAAGAGGCCGTGGCCCTGGCCGACCGCGTGATCCTGATCGAAGACGGCCAGATCGCGCTGGACCAGCGCATCGACCTGCCACGCCCCCGCTCGCACGGCGACGCCGCGTTTGCCGCCATCGAAAAACGCATCCTCGACCGCGTGCTGCAAAAGCCCGATGGGGAACCTGCGCACGAGGTGCCCTGGCCCGGCGTGCCCGCGCACGGTTTGCGCTGGGCGGTGTGATGGATTACCCCCAGAGCCGCTTCGCGCCTTCCCCCAAAGGGGGACGCCACCGGTGGCCTGGCAAAGCCAGTTCCACGGTGGCGCTGGCCTGGAAGGCGCCAGTGTCGGGCGCCGTGTTAGTGGTGTAGCACCGAGGTGTAGTGCCTTTTTTGTTTCTTTTTTCAACGGACTTATCAAGGAGAACCCCATGTCCATTCAAGCCATCAACGTACGCAACCAGTTCAAGGGCAAAGTGCGCGAAATCATTCGCGGCGATGTTGTCTCCGAGGTCGATGTCGAAACGCCCTGGGGCGTTGTCACCTCGGTCATCACCACCCGCTCGGTGGACGACCTGGGCCTGGTCGTCGGCTCCGACGTGGTCGCGCTGGTCAAATCCACGGAGGTGTCGATTGCCAAGCTGTGAGGCAGCCGTGGAACAGAAAATTTGAATGAAATAGGGCTCCAGCGCTTGGTGGGTAAGCGCTGGAAGCTATCAAATTGAGCGGTGTGCTAGCCTGCCATGATTCTGCGATTTATGCACGAATCGAGCGGAAAGCGTGGCGAATGGCTGAGAGTAGACCAGATGAAAAAGGCAAGAGCCGGTCCCCAATTCAATGGCCCAACAACTCACGCTGCTTGCTCCCTCTGGCCTTGGGCCAGATCGGCCGAGGTCCGGCCTGCGGCATTCCTGGCCAGGGCATCTGCACCATGCTCAAGGAGCATTTCAGTCACCTGGGGGTTCTCATCACGCGCGAACCAACATTGCATCCCGTTTCCCCCCACCCACGTCTGCCCGCTGCAGTAGTGCAGGGCGGTGTTGTTGTAACAATCGAGGGCATGCACATCGGCGCCCGCGCGGAGCAGGTATTCCACCGCAGCTACGTCGTCCGTGAGCGCTGCGGCCATCAAGGGCGTCCCATGGCGGCCCACGCGCCCTTCCATCACCCAAATGGGCTCAGCCGCCCGGGAATTCACGTCGCAGTAGAAACCTTCCACGAGGTGGCGGACCATGGCCATTTTCTCGGGTTCATAGCTCGCGGCGGTACAGGCATGGACCAACAAATCCTTGCCCGCCAGGTGCGTGTTGTTGTGGGCTATTTTTTTGAAAACCGCTAGTGAAAGGCCATTCACCGCATCAATGAAGGTGCTTGCGCTGACCGGGGCACCATGCGACAAAAGCTTGTCGACGAATTCAACATCCCTGGACTGGGCCGCGAAACCAAGGGCGTCACAGCCATCGTTATCGCGAGCTGTCATGTCCGGGTTGCGGCGCAAGACGATCTCAAGGTTGTGCGCATGGATGCCGAGGCGCTCTGTGGCTTCATCAAGGACCTCCTCATCGTCCTCTAGCTCCGCGTCGGCAAGGCCTCGCACAGCCCAGCGGTAGTTCTCACAAGCCACCAGCAACGGGGTGCGGCGGTTGTCGTCAACAAAATCGATGCCCTCCTTGCTGCCCGTTATCGCATCGAGTTCGGTGTCGGTAATCTTGCGGTGGGCCATCTCCGCCAGGAACTCATCCGCCTCCTCGCTCACGTCACTGTGGGCGTCTTCAGCGTATATGTCATCGCCTTGTTCGCCAAATCGCACGGTTTCTACCTCACCGGTTTCAAACAGCGTGGAAACCGCCGAGCCTTGCTCCACATATTTTTCGATGAAGGGCCAGATATGGTGAGACATGTCGTTCTTGCCGCCCGCGAACCCGATCCGCACAAGATCGCGCCCGTCCACTTCGCATTCCATGTGCAGCAGTTCGAACGCCCGTGCGAGAAAGGTAGTCTGCATAAACTCCTGCTCATCCCCGATATAGCCCGACACCGCCGTGTGTGCGGCACACCCGTTCTGCAAACTTTTCAGCGCCTCAGCCTGCTGTCCCTCGTTGATCCGTAAGCTAGTCGCCGTGACCGAAGCATTCATCCCCATTGCTGATCTCCCTTGATATCGTTGTCGGCAGAAGCGAAAGCGGAAACCGCAAAAGCCTGTTTGCCTTTTCATAGCCCTTTGGGCCGCTGTCACACCGTGGCCGATGATAAGTAGAGCTTGCCGGGCGTTGCTGGACAAGTTGTCCAGTGGGCCGCCACTCAGCGCTAGAAGCTGCACGAAGAGTGATTCGATGTTTGTCAGAAACCGATGCCTGAGGGGGCGGATGTTCCATCGGTGGTTCGGGTGTTGGGGGCCATGAAGTGATTTCGCAAACCTCTGTAGAACCGGTTTTCTGAATAGGAACCCCTGAATTTCTCGCCACCCATCGTGCGCGCTAAATTCGGGGGAGTTCGTGTCTAATGTTTTATAAATGCGCGCTAGTAGCTATCAAAAAATGAGTACCCCGCCACCGGCTATCTGGCAAGAACCCTGGGGCCATTCAGCCCAAAACCGCCTGCGCGGCTTAGACTCAGCCGCATGACGATCCTCCTTCTTTGCACTTTTGCCGCCTTGGCTGCGCTGCTCCACGCAGCGGCTGTCGCGCGAGCGGTGGCAAAGAAAAATGCGCGTCGTCAGCTGACGCCAGCACATTCCTAAGCCCGGCGGCACCCTCTCTCCCCATCCTCTTTCAGCGCAACCATCCACCGCCGGGCACCAGCCTCGCGCGGTAGCGGCCGTTTGACCCCACGGGGCGGCAGCCGCATTTGATGGAGTGCTTTCATGCATGAAGTTGTTGTTGTCGTTCATGGCGAGCGCACGCTCACAGAACTTGATTTTTCCCGTCTGACGAGGCTTGCGGGCCAGCGGCAGCCGCCCATTCTTGCGGACCTCCTTGCGAACGCCGAAGTGACCAGTTCCCGCGCTGTGCGGTCTGACGTGGTCACCATGTATTCCCGTGTGGAACTGGTGGACGTGCACACCCACCGGCGCCAGGTGCTCACGGTTTGCTATCCGCAGGATGCAGAACCCGCAGCGGGTTTTATCTCGGTGCTGTCGCCGGTGGGCATCAGCCTGCTGGGCCTGAGGGTGGGGGATGTTGCCAAGTGGCACACGCCGCATGGCGAAGAGTGCGCGGCCGTGGTTGAGAGCATCCAGTTCCAGCCCGAGGCCACGGGCGACTACGTCACCTAGTCCTTTCCGCAAGCCTGCGGCCCGCCCCTGGCCGCGCCCCGCCCATCACAGCCATCCAGCCCGGCGCCGTCTCGCAGCGGCGTTGCGGGACAGGTGCGCGCTGTTCAATCAGAAAGACGTTCAACCATGACCCCTCGCTCCATCCTCGTCGTCACCGATTTTTCCCAGCAGGGAGGCCACGCGCTTGCGCGCGCAGCGCTGCTCTGCGTTGAGCACCGTGCTCCATTGAAGCTGGTCTATCTGGCCCACCCCGGTGAAGTCCCCCTGCCGGACGCTGCCGTGCGGCTGTCGCACCACGCGCTGCAGCTTCGGCAGCGCCACAACATTCACGTCCATGCGGCAGCGCGCATCGACTCCACGGTTGCGGATGTCGCCCGCGAGGCAGCGGGTGCTGACCTGGTGGTGTGGGGCACGGCGCCAGTGCGTGGGCTGCGCGCCTGGTTCGGCACACATCCGGCCATCCAGATGCTGCGTACCTGCCAGCGCCCCGTGATCGTCGTGCGCAATCCCGCAGACCAGCCCTGCCGAAGCTTGATGGTGGCGGTGGACTTCTCTCAGGTGTCGCACCGTCTGGTGGAGCTGGGCTTGGCGTTGCATCCGTCCGCACGGGTGGAGCTGTTCCACGCCATCAGCACTGCCAACGAAGGCAAGCTGCGGTATGCCGAAGTGTCTGAACGCGCCATCCAGATCTACCGGGAGCAGTGCCGGCGCCACGCGCAAGACAGGATGTTCACGCTGACCGATTCTTACGACGCACGGCGCAATCGGCTCTCGTCTTCCATCGGGCGGGGCGACCCTGCGCGGCAGGTTCTGGTGGCGCAGCAGAACACGGCAGCTGACCTGATCGTGGTGGGCAAGCACCCGGCTTCTGCGTTGTCAGACCTGATGTTTGAGAGCGTTGCGCAACGCATCCTGCGCGATGCACGCACGGATGTGCTGGTGGTGCCGCACGGTTTTCAGCCCGCGTCCCGTGGTTCTGCCGTGAAGCGCCTTGCCACCGATCTGCCCGTGCGCCGCGTGAAGGCGGGCGCGCCGCGCTCGCCGAGCCATCCCAACCCGGCCGCGCACCGGGAACCTCTGCACCTGTTCACGAACAGTCCTGCACCACCACGTCCTTGACAACCCCCAGTGCCCGGGGCAGGTCTTCGAGGGCCACCGATCCCAGCGCGACGCGCAGCGCGTGGGGCACATGGGTGGTGGTGGCAAACCCCTCGGCGGTCGACACCGACACCCCGCGTTCTGCCAGGGTGGCGGCGATGCGGTCGGCCCGTTGGTCGTCGCCCAGCGGCAGCCAGACGAAGTACGAGTGCGGGTGCCGCACCAGCCGCAGCCCCGCCAGCGCCCGGGTGGCAATGGCCTGGCGCTGCGCGGTGTCTGCGCGTTTGTCGGCCTCCAGCCGGGCCACGGTGCCGTCTTCGATCCAGCTGCAGGCGATGGCGGTGACGACCCCGGCCGTGTTCCAGGCGGTGGCGCGCACGGCGCGCTCGATGGGGGCGATCAGCTCCCGCGATGTGGCCACAAAGCCAAACCGCAAGCCCGTGGCCACGTTCTTGGACAGGCTGGAGAGGTACACCGTGCGCTCGGGTGCCAGCGCCGCGATGGGAGGCGGCGCCTCGGGCGCGAGGTAGGCGTAGGGTGCGTCTTCGATCATCAGCAGGTCATGCGCGCGGGCCATGGCCACCAGGCGCTTGCGTGCGCGGGCACCCATCACGCAGCCCAGCGGGTTGTGCAGGGTGGGCATGGTGTAGATGGCGCGCACGGGCCGGGTTTCGCACAGGCGCTGCAGGGCGTCCAGGTCGGTGCCGGCAGGGCCGACCGGCACCGGGGCAAGGTCCAGCCGCAGGCGTTCTGCCAAAACCCGAAAGCCGGGGTAGGTGAGGGCATCCACCGCCACCACGTCGCCGGGGTTGAGCAGGCCCATGGCCGCCACGGCCATGCCGTGCTGCGCGCCGTTGACGATGAGCACCTGCTCGCCCGTCACCTGCAATTGGCGTGCCTTCAGGTGCCCGGCCACGATGGCGCGTTCGTGCGGCCGACCGCCATAGGGGTGGTAGTGCAGCAGCGATTCCAGGTCGCCAGAGGCGGCCAGCTTGCGCAGCGCGTCCCGCAGCAGGTCTGCCTGGCCCGGCACGCTGGGGTTGTTGAAGGACAGGTCGGTGGCGCTGGGCGCGGGTGTGGTGAGGTCGGCGTCGGCACCGCGCGGGGAGGCCGGGTCGCGCACAAAGGTGCCGCGCCCGGTTTCCCCCACCACCAGGCCGATGGCCTCCAGCTCGGCATACACGCGGCTTGCCGTGGCCAGCGCAAGGCCGTGCCGCTGGGCCAGCGCGCGGTGGGTGGGCAGGCGGGTGCCCGGCCGCAGCTGCCCTGCGCGGATGTCGGACGCCAATGCGTCCACCACTTGTTTGTACCGAACCTGGCCCATGGCGTTGTGCCCCTGCGTTGAAACGTATCTATGACAATTTTTCGATTGTATTGAATGCCACCGGTAGGATGCATTTCGCCATTCCGTGCTTCATTCACTCTCCTTTCCTCTACTGAACAGGAACACCACCGCCATGCGCATCGCCATCCTGACCTTCGACGGTTTCAACGAACTCGACTCCCTGATTGCCCTGGGGCTGCTCAACCGAGTGAAGAAACCGGGGTGGGAGGTGTCGCTGTGCTGCCCCACCGCCCGGGTGTGTTCCATGAACGGTGTGACGGTGGAGGCTCAGTCGCTGCTGCCGTATGCGCGTTCGGCCGATGCCGTGCTGGTGGGCAGCGGTATGAAGACTCGCGAGGTGGTGCAGGACGCCGCGCTGATGGCGCAGCTCGACTTCGATCCGGCGCGCCAGCTGCTGGGCGCCCAGTGTTCGGGGGCTTTGATCCTGGCCAGGCTGGGCTTGCTCGACGGCGTGCCGGCCTGCACCGACCTGACGACCAAGCCCTGGGTCCAGGAGGCCGGCATCACTGTGCTGAACCAGCCCTTTGTGGCCCGGGGCAATGTGGCCACGGCGGGCGGTTGCCTGTCGGCGCAGTACCTGGCAGCCTGGCTGATTGCGAGGCTGGAAGGGCCCGAGGCGGCCCGCGAAGTCATCCACTACTTTGCCCCGGTGGGCGAGAAGGAGGAGTACGTCGCCCGCGCGATGGGCCACATCGAAAACCAAGTCCCCATCGCCAGCTTGGCGTAGGCTGGCCGCAGGCGGCGCCGGTCACGGGCCGCAGGTCTGCCCACACCGCAGGAAAAGTGCAGGGCGGCAACGGGCTGCTGGTGGGGCGCTGCCGGTAGACGTTATCGGTACGCGGAGCTCAGGTCCAAGGCCGGGGTGTGACCGCGAAGGCCACCGCCGCCCCCATGGCCCGGCAGTGTGAATACCGCTACGGCGTTCACCAGATCCTGTGCCTGGGTGCGCATGTTGTTGGCGGCGGCGGCCATCTCTTCGACCAGCGCCGCGTTTTGCTGGGTGGCCTGGTCGATCTGGCTGACCGCCTCGCCGATCTGGGTGACGCCGGTGCTTTGTTCGCTGCTGGCGGCGGTGATCTCGCCCACGATGCCGGTGACGCTGCGGATGGCATTGACCACCTCGGTCATGGTGGCGCCGGCTTTGTCAACCTGTGCAGTGCCACGTGCCACACGCTCCACGCTGGTGGAGATCAAGAGCTTGATTTCCTTGGCCGCGTCGGCCGAACGGCCGGCCAGGTTGCGCACCTCGCTGGCCACCACGGCAAAGCCCCGGCCTTGCTCGCCTGCGCGGGCGGCTTCCACGGCCGCGTTCAGCGCCAGGATGTTCGTCTGGAAGGCAATGCCATCGATCACGCCAATGATGTCGGCGATTTTCTGGGAGCTTTCGTTGATGCCCTTCATCGTCTCCACCACCTCGGCCACCATGGCGCCGCCTTCGGCCGCCACCGTGCTGGCGTTCAAGGCCAGCCGGTTGGCCTGAACGGCGTGGTCTGCGTTTTGCCGCACCGTGCTGCTCAATTGTTCGGTGGATGCGGCGGTCTCCTGCAGCGCGCTGGCCTGGTGTTCGGTGCGGCTGCTCAGGTCCAGATTGCCCTGGGCGATCTCGGTGCTGGCGTTGGCCACGCTGTCGGAGGTCTGGCGCACGCTGGCCACCACGGTGGACAGGCTGGCCTGCATCGCCGCCAGGGCCTGCATCACGGCCGCCACCTCGTCCTTGCCGCTGGTGTCGATGGGCTGGCTCAGGTCGCCACGGGCCACTGCATCGGCCACCTGTCCGGCCCGCTGCAGCGGCCGGGTGATGCCACGCACCAGGGCCGCGCCAAAGAGTGCAGCAAACAGCACCCCGAGGGCGATCGAGCCGATGACGATCCAGCGGATGGTGCCAAACCGCTGGGCGGCGTCGTCGTATTCGTCCCGGGCTTCCTTTTGGGTCAGGGCCAGCAGCGCGCCGATATCGGTGCTGATGGGGTCGTACAGGTCGTCGAACTTGCGCACCACCAACACCCGCGCCGTGGCCACGTCTGCGTCCTTCAGCGCTGCCAGTGCAGGGGCCAGCCCCTCCTTCATGATCTTCTGGCGTTGCTCGCCGATGGCCTTGATGTACTTCTGGCGCTCTGGGCTCATGGCGGTGGCCAGCAAAGCCTCCCAGGCCTGTTCGCTCTTGCCGATGTTGGCCTCTGCCTCCTCAATGGCCTTGGCCACTTTCTCTGGCGCTGGCGACAGCAGCGCGTTGGATACCAACTGTCGATTGCGTGTGGTCAGGTAGCGAAAGTCGGCCACCGCCCGCTGGGCCTGCATGCGGTTCTGGTACATCGACTCCATGGCGGCGTTGGCCCTGGCGATGCCGAACAGACCAATGGTCCCCAATGCCACGAGCAAGGCAGAGAGCACGCCCACCAGCACCAGCAACCGCGTAAATATCTTGAAATTTCTCATGCACGGTCCCTCTTGCCGTTCGTGTAAGTGAATGTTCAGAATACCGTGCGAGGCGCCCTCGATTTGCCCGAAACAGGGCCAAAACCGGTGGAATTCAGGGTAAATCGGGGTACGTTTTTTGGGTGTGCGCGATTGCCATTTCGGCATCCCTGCGCTGCCCCGTAGCCGTGGCGCGGGGGCTTCGCACCAAGAAAAAGACCCGCACGTGGCGGGTCTTTTTCTTGCGGAATCGGGCTCCTGCAATGGGCGCCTGCGGTCTACGCCGCCTTGGCCAGCGGCGTTGCGTACCGGCTCGCGGGCCGTGCCAGCCCCAGGTTTTCGCGCAGCGTTTTGCCTTCGTACTCCGTGCGGAACAGGCCGCGCCGCTGCAGCTCGGGCACCACCAGCTCGACAAACTCGTTGAGCGACTGGGGCAGCACGGGAGGCATCACGTTGAAGCCGTCGGCTGCGCCGTTTTCAAACCATTCCTGCATGCGGTCAGCGATGGTCTCGGGCGTACCCACCACCACCCAGTGGCCGCGCGCGCCGGCCAGGTATTCGTACAACTGGCGCACGGTGAGCTTGTCGCGGCGGGCCAACTGCAGCACCACGTGGGCGCGGCTGTTGATGCCCTTGGGCGGCTCAGGGATGTACGGGGGCGGGGCGTCCAGGTCCCACTTCGACAGGTCGTCGCCGGGCCAGAACGGCGCGAGCGTAGCCAGGCCCACGCTGGGGTGGATCAGCGCTTGCAGCTCGGCCCACTTGGCCTGTGCTTCTTCCTCGGTGCGCCCGATCACAGGGGAGATGCCGGGCAGCACCAGCAGCTCTTCGGGCTGTCGGCCGTATTTGGCCATGCGGCCTTTCACGTCCTTGTAGAAGGCTTGCGCTTCGGCAAGGCTGGTCCAGGCGGTAAAGATGGCTTCGGCCGTGGCGGCGGCCAGTTCCTTGCCGTCCTCGGACGAGCCAGCCTGCACGATGACGGGATGGCCCTGCGCCGAGCGTTCGATGTTCAACGGCCCCTGCACCTTGAGGTGCTTGCCCACATGGTTCAGTGCGTGCAGCTTGTCCGGGTCGAAGTAGATGCCTGAGGCCTGGTCGCGCACCAGGGCGTCGTCGTCAAAGCTGTCCCACAGGCCCTTGACCACGTCCACAAACTCGTGGGCGCGCTCGTAGCGCGTGGCGGGGTCGGGGTGGGTGTCGAGGCCAAAGTTGCCGTAGACATTTTCGGCGCTGGTCGTCACCACGTTCCAGGCGGCGCGGCCCTTGCTGATGTGGTCGAGCGATGCAAACTTGCGCGCCAGCAGGTATGGGTCTTCGTAGGTGGTGGACGCGGTAGCCACAAAGCCGATGTGCTTGGTGACGGCCGACAGTGCGGCCCACAGCGTGACGGGCTCGAAGTGCGAAATGCGGCCCTGGCGGCTGAAGGACTCGCGGTCGCCCTTGTGCCACACGCCGGGGCTGTCGGCCACGAACACCTGGTCGAACAGGCCGCGCTCTGCCGTTTGCGCCACCTCGATGTAGTGGTCGATGTTCACGCCCGAATCGGACTGCGAGCCGGGGTGGCGCCAGGCGGCGACGTGGTGGCCCGTGGCCATGATGAAGGCGCCGAGGCGCAGTTTTCTGGAGGGTTGGTGTTGGGTCATGGAGCTGTCCAAATGTGTGTGAAGCGCATGCGAGCGTTGAAACCGGCGCGGCCCAGGCCAGCGCACCCGTGGAACCGGCTTTGCCGGGCCGGGGGGGGCGTCCCCCCTTGGGGGGATGGCGCCGAAGGCGACTCAGGGGGCTATCTCTTGGGGTTACTCCGTGATAGTGATGCGATGCAGCTTGCGGTGCTGCGGGAAGAAGTCGCCCACCGCGTAGTGCTGGGTGGAGCGGTTGTCCCACACGGCCAGCGTGCCCTCTTGCCAGCGCAGGCGGGCCTGGAATTCGGGCACCTGGGGCAGGGCGAACAGCTGGGTCAGCAGGGTGTCGCTCTCCACGCGCGACAAGCCCTTGATGTGGCTGGTGAAGGTGGAGTTCACATACAGGATCTTCTTGCCCGTGATGGGGTGCACGCGCACTACCGGGTGCTCCACCGGCGGGTATTTGGCACGTGCTTCGCGCAGTTGGTCGCCGGTGGCGTCCTTGGCCAGCAGGTATTCCGTCCAGCCGCTGATCTCCCAGGTGTGCACGGCCGTCAGGGTCTCCAGGTAGGCCTGGAGCGCGGGCGGCAGGCTGGCGTAGGCGGCCGTCAGGCTGGCCCACAGCGTGTCGCCGCCGCTGGCGGGAATCACCTGCGCGTAGAGGCTGGTGCCCAGCGGCGGCTGCTCGCGCCAAGTGATGTCGGCATGCCAGTTGCTGGAGGCCTTGGGGCGCTCGGCCGTGCTCTCCACGATCTCGATCTCGGGGTGATTCTCCAGCCGGGGGAAGAACGCCTTGACCTCGGCCACGTTGCCAAAGCTGCGGGTGAAGTCCACCTGCTGCTGCGGCGTGATGTGCTGGTTGCGGAAGAACAGCACCTCGTGCAGGGCCAGGGCCTGGCGCAGCTCGGCCTGCGTGGCCGCGTCCAGCGGCTGGCGCAGGTCCAGGTCGTGGACCACGGCGCCGATGGTGGGGGTGTAGGGCTCGACCGCGAAGCGGGTGAAGGTGGGGTGCAAGTCGTTGAGGTTGGACATGGTGCTGCTTTCTGAAACGAGGGTGGATGAAAGAGAACGCCCATGGAATTGGGACAGTGCACGCGCTGCGCATCAACGAAGCAGTTCGTATATGCATAGTCGGAAATCCGCGCGCTGCAGCGGTGCGCCGCGCTTGGCAATGCGCAAATTTGCATATCTGTTTTTGGTCGTTGGTGGCGGTGCCTGGCCTGCCTAGAGTGGCTGTCGATTCATGACAACAGGCACGAAAGGTCAACACATGAGAAAACCGCGATGGAACGCAGTGCTGCGCAGGGCCGCAGCGGCAGCGGTCGCCGCCACGGCACTGGGGCTTTGGCTGGGCAGTGCCGCCGCGCAGGCACCCGAGCCACTGAAGGTGATCCGCATCGGCGTTGCCACTGGTGGCGTGGGCAGCGACCCAGTGCGGCATGGCGGCACGTCGGCAGCGCTGGCCTACACCGATGGTGGGCTGGAGGAGGAGTTCAGGAAAGACGGGGTGAAGGTGCAGTGGACCTTCTTCAAGGGCGCGGGCCCCGCCGTGAACGAGGCACTGGTCAACAAGCAGCTTGACTTTGCCTGGCAGGGCGACTTGCCCTCCATCGTGCACCGCGCCAGCGACGTGAAGACCAAGATCATCCTGGGCAGCGGGGTGCGCGGGGGGCTGTACCTGGCCGTGCCGCCGGATTCGAACATCCGGCGCCTGGAAGACCTCAAGGGGCGCAAGGTGGCGGTGTTCAAAGGCACCAACCTGCACCTCGCCGCCGTGCGCGCCCTGGCCGACAAGGGCCTGAGCGAGCGCGATGTGAAATTGGTCAACCTGGACTTCCCCAGCGCGGATGCCGCACTCATCGCCAAGGATGTCGACGCGGCCTTTGGCTACGTGGGCCTGTTCCGGCTGCGTGACCAGGGCCTGGCCAAGGTGGTCTGGTCGGCGTCGGAAGACTCCTTCAAGTACACGCGCCAGACCGCACTGCTGGTGAGCGATGACTTTGCCGCCCGCCACCCCCAGGTGGTCGCACGGGTGGTGAAGACCGTGGTGCAGTACGCACACAAATATTCCGACGAGAACCGCCGCGCCGAGCTGTTTGCGCTGTGGGGCAAGGCCGAATACCCCGAGAAGGTCTGGCGCGAGGATTTCATCGGCCAGCCCTTGCGGGTGCGCCTGTCGCCCTTGCTCGACCCGTTCCTGGTGGCGCGCTACAAGGATGCGGCAGACGAGGCCCACAAGCTCAAGCTCATCCGCAAGAAGCCCGAGATTGACAGCTGGTTTGACCGCCGCTACCTGGATGCCGCGCTCAAAGAATTGAAGCTTGAAGGTTACTGGCCCGTGTACGGCAGCAACGGAGAGCTGGCCGCACTTTGATCGATTTTCTTGGAGTGGGATGGGCGTGAGAGAGGCCCTTTGACAACCCGCCCGCACGGTGTGCGCGGCGGGTTCTTTTTTGCCACGGCGCCAGGTCAAGGTCTCTCAAGCCTCACCCCACATAACGCCCGGGCCGCAGCTCATGCCGCAAACATCTTTGTCATTGCATATAAGCATTAACTATTTATTTTTATAACAAACTTCTTTTACATTCTTTTTTGTTGTTAAGGCGTGTGCGTTTTTGCCAGCACCCAAGCGCGGGGGCTGGGGCGCACCGGCAAGAAAGGACATGTTCGCAATGACGATCCAGGCGTTGAATGCTGCCCCACAGGGCGGTGGGGCAGGAGGGGCGCCGCAGCTGGCTGCCGGCAAGCGCCCGGCGCAGCCACAGGCGCTGGCCGAGGCACGGCGGAGCGCCAACGGGCGATGGCGCTGGTTGTGGGCCTGGCCCTTCCCGCTGGCACTGCTGGCCTTGTGGCAGTTGTCGGCCGTGTGGGGCTGGGTGCCCGAGCAGGTGCTGCCGCCACCGGCCGCCTTGTTCAAGGTATTTGGCGAACTGCTGGCCAGCGGCGAGCTGTGGGACCACCTCACCATCAGCATGGTCCGCGTGTTTGCGGGCTTTGGCATTGGCCTGGCCCTGGGCCTGTTGCTGGGCAGTGCCATGGGCCTCTCGCCCACGTTCCGCGACTACGTCTTCCCGCTGTTCAAGGCTTTCAGCCAGGTGCCGGTAATCGGCTGGCTGCCGCTGCTGATCCTGGTGGTGGGCATTGACGAGGGGCTGAAGTTTTTGCTGATTGCCAAGGCGGCCTTGGTGCCGGTGGCCATCAACACCTGCCAGGGCATTCAGAACGTGCCCAACCGGCTGGTGGAGGTGGCGCGTGTGTATGGTTTCACGCGCTGGCAGATGCTGCGCAAGGTGGTGTTCCCTGCGGCCACGGCGCCCATCTGGAACGGCGTGCGCTACGGCCTCACCCATGCATGGCTGGCGCTGGTGGTGGTGGAGCTGCTCGCGTCCTCCGAGGGCATCGGTTTTCTCATCGTCTATGGCCGCCAGCTTTTTCAGCTCGACGTGGTGCTGGCCGCCGTGCTGGCCGTGGGCATCGTGGGTTTTGTGATCGACAAGCTGCTGGCCACCTCCGAGGCGTGGCTGCTGCGCTGGCGCAAGCCGGGGCTGTGAGCGGGGGTATGCACATGTCTTCTGTGAACGTGCCATTGAACGTTTTTCAAAGGGTGCCCCGGCGCCTGCGAGGCTGGGTGTTGCCCACGCTGATCCTGGCGGTGTGGTGGGTAGCGGTGGAGTGGGGTGGTTCGACCTCGCCCTTGCTGGTGTCGCCGCTGGCCGTGTGGCAGCGCGGCATGGGCCAGGTGGCCAGTGGTGAGCTGTGGGTTGCGCTGTCGGCCAGCCTGTGGCGCATGGCCTGGGGGTTTGTGATCGGCTCCAGCATCGGGCTGGCGGTGGGGGCGCTGCTGGGCTGGTCGCGCTGGGCCGAGCAGCTGGTGGGCCCAACTTTTCACACGCTCAAGCAGATCTCGCTGTTTGCGTGGATTCCGATGCTGTCGATGTGGTTTGGCCTGGGCGACGCGGCCAAGATCGCCTTTGTCGCGATGGCCGCGTTTTTCCCGGTGGTGCTCAACACCTTCGAGGGCCTGCGCAGCGTGCCGCGCGAATACCTGGAGGTGGCCCGTGTGTACGGGTTCAGTGTGTGGCAGACGCTGCGCCGTGTGGTGGCGCCTGCGGCCGCGCCCTCGCTGTTCACGGGCATCCAGCTGTCGCTCATCTACACCTGGCTGGCCACGCTGGGGGCGGAATACCTGCTGGCCTCGGGCAAGGGCATTGGCAACACGCTGATCGACGGGCGCGAGCACTTCTGGATGGACCTGGTGCTGTTTGGCGTGGTGGTGGTGGGCCTGGTGGGTTTTGCGCTGAACTGGCTGCTGGCCGCGCTGGAAAAGCAACTGCTGGCGTGGCGCGATCGCACCGTGGCGCAGTACTAGTGCCCCCTGAGGCGCTTCGCGCCATCCCCCTCAGGGGGACGCCCCTAAGGGCCTGGCGAAGCCAGTTCCCCGGCGGCACTGGCCTCGGCCGCGCCAGTCTCGACCAATAGCTAAGAACAACGTCATTCGAAGAGGAAATACACCATGGCACACGCCGGCACCCTGGCCATCTGCGGCCTGAACAAGCAGTACGAGGTCAAGGGCGAAGCCCTGCCCGTGCTGCAGGACATCCACCTCACCATCGAACCCGGCGAGTTCGTGAGCATCGTGGGCTCCAGCGGCTGCGGAAAGTCCACGCTGCTGCGCCTGGTCATCGGCCTGGAGGGCGACTACCAGGGCGAGATCCTGCTGGGCGGCCAGCGCATTGTGGGCACCAGCCTCAACCGGGGCATCGTGTTCCAGGAGCACCGGCTGTTCCCCTGGCTCACGGTCGAGAAGAACGTGGCGCTGGGCCTGCTCAACTCCAGCCTGACCGAAGGCCAACAGCGCGCCACGGTGCGCGAGCACATCGAACTGGTGGGCCTGCAAGGCTTTGAAGCAGCCTACCCGCACCAGTTATCCGGCGGCATGTCGCAGCGCGTGGCCATTGCGCGGGCGCTGGTCAACCGGCCCGACATCCTGCTGCTGGACGAGCCCTTTGGTGCGCTCGACGCGATGACCCGCGCCCACCTGCAGCAGGAGCTGCACCGCATCTGGCAACAAGAAGGCATCACCATGATCCTGGTGACCCACGACGTGGAAGAGGCCGTGTACTTGGGCAACAAGGTGGTGGTCATGGAGCCACGCCCCGGCCGCATCCGCCGCATCGTGCCGGTGGACTTGCCACATCCGCGTGAGCGCACGTCGTTTGCCTTCACCACCGCCAAGGACGGCGTGCTCAAAGAGTTTTCAGCCCATCCCGCCGCCGACCTGGCAGAGCCACCGCTCAAGCGCGGCGAGCAGATTGCTCCCGCCTCGCAGTGGCAGTTTGCCGTCTGAGCGCTTCTTTTCTAACCCCTTTTGTTCCAGAGTTTTTCATGACGCAACAACCCACAGGATTTTTCTCCACCCGCCGATCCCTCCTGCTCACTGGCGCAGCCGCGCTGGCAGCGCCCATGGTGCTGCGTGCACAGACGCCGGCCAAGGTCGTGCGCATCGGTTCGCCCGACCTGGGGACGGCCAACAAGCCTTCGCCTGGCAGCAGCGCGCTGGCGGTGGCGCACGCCAACCGGTGGCTCGAAGAAGAGTTCGCCAAGGACGGCATCACGGTGGACTGGAAGTTCTTCCGGGGGGCGGGCCCGGCTGTGGCCGAGGCCCTGTCGGCCAAGCAGCTGGACGTGGTGTTCCTGGGCGATCTGGCCTCGGTCATTGGCCGCTCGCGCGGCCTGCCCACGCGCTACCTGCTGCCCACAGGGCGCGGCTCTAACAGCTATCTGGCCACCGCGCCAGGCGTGAAGATCAGTTCGGTGGCCGAGCTCAAGGGGCGCAAGGTGTCGGTGCTCAAGGGCACGGCCTACCAGCGGCCCTTTGACAACCTGCTGGCCACGGCCGGGCTCACTGAAAAAGACGTCAAGCTCATCAACCTGGACTGGCCCAGTTCCAAGGCCGCCGTGGTGGCGGGCGAGATCGACGCGACCTTTGGCGGCTCCGACCTGTTCTTGCTGCGCGACAAGGGCGTGAACATCCCGTTGAGCACCAAGGGGCGCGGGCCTGCGTTCACCATCAACGCGGGTGTGCTGGCCACGCAGGACTTCATCACCGGCAGCCCACAGCTGGCGCAGCGCCTGGTGCACCAGGTGGTGCGCAGTGCCCATTGGGCCTCCCAGGAGTCCCACCGCGAGGCCTACATCAAGCTGGTGGTGGACCACAGCGGCGCCCCTGAGATCGGCGTGCGTGCCGAGTTCGAGGGCGAGCAGCTGGCCAGCCGGTTCTCGCCGCTCATCGACGAGGCGCTGGTGGCAGGCTACCAGGGCGTGGTGGACGATGGCCTCAAGCTCAACCTCATCCGCCAGGGCTTTGATGTGAACGCCTGGTTCGAGCCACGTTTTGCGCAACAGGCGCTGCGCGACCTGAAGCTGGAGCGCCATTGGTCTGCGCAGGACGCACAAGGCAAAACCAAGGGGGCGGCATGACCAACAAGCCCGTGCAACCGCCCAACATCGTCTTCATCCTGGCCGACGACCTGGGCTGGGCCGACCTGAGCGTGTATGGCCAGACCGACTTCAGCACACCGCACCTGGACGCGCTGGCAGGCGAGGGCGTGCGCTTCACGCAGGCCTATGCCAACTCGGCCGTGTGCTCGGCCACGCGGTTCGCGCTCATCACCGGGCGCTACCAGTACCGGCTGCGCGGCGGGCTGGAGGAACCCCTGGTGCGCAAGGCCCATGTGCATGGCTTGCCGCCCGAGCACCCCACGCTGCCCTCGCTGCTGCGCAATGCGGGCTACGACACCGCGCTGATCGGCAAATGGCACCTGGGCAGCCTGCCCACGTTCGGCCCGCTCAAGAGCGGCTACAACCGATTTTTTGGCAACTACGGCGGCGCGATCGACTACTTCACGCACAAGCCTGGCGTGGGCGAAGCCGTGCCGCGCGATTTGTACGAAGGCGAAGTGCCGGTGGAGCGTGTGGGCTACTACACGCAGCTGCTGGCCGACGAGGCATCCAGCTGGCTGCGCAGCCGCGACACCCAAAATCCGTTCTTCCTGTCGCTGCACTTCACCGCGCCGCACTGGCCCTGGGTGGGGCCGGAGGACGAGGAAATATCCTTGAGCCTGAAAGACCTCTTTCACTACGACGGCGGCAACCTGCAGACCTACGCCAGGATGGTGCGGTCGCTCGATGGCGCCGTGGGCCAGGTGCTGCACGCGCTGCAGGAGCAGGGCCTGGCAGACAACACCATCGTGGTGTTCACCAGCGACAACGGTGGCGAGCGATTTTCCAAAACCTGGCCTTTTACTGGTCAGAAGACCGAGCTGCTCGAAGGCGGCATCCGTGTGCCCACGCTGCTGCGCTGGCCCGCACGCATTGCGCCGCAGGTGAGCGACCAGGTCACCGCCACCATGGACTGGTTGCCCACACTGCTGGCGGCGGCTGGCGTGGAGCCCGACGCCGACTACCCATCCGACGGCGAGAACATCCTGCCCGTGCTGGAGGGCCATGCCCGTGTGCACCCGCGCACCTTGTTCTGGCGCTACAAGTCGCAACGCCAGCGCGCCGTGCGCGAGGGCCGTTTCAAGTACCTCAAGATCAACGACAACGAGTTCCTGTTCGACGTGGAGGACGACACGCTGGAGCGCGCCAACCTGCGCCACAAGCACCCCGAGGTGTTCGAGCGCCTGCGCACGGCGTGGGAACAGTGGAACGCGCAGTTCCTGCCGATCACCGACGAGGTCGTCACCCACGGCCTGTCGCCCGACATCCAGGCCGACCGCTATGCCCCCGACCTGAGCCAGCGGGGGATGTGAACATCCCTACCTGCAAAAAAATCAATAAAAATTGGCCCTGGCGCTTGATGAGTAAGCGCTAGAAGCTATCAAAAATATAGTATTTGACGTGCTGCAAATGACGGGTGTGCCCTCTGGCTGCCATCCGCACCCACCCTCACCGGGCCCTGCAGTGGCGGCCACCTTCTTTCTCTCTCACGGGCTTCTATGAACTTTCAGCAACTGCGCTCCGTGCGCGAAGCCGTGCGGCGCGGCTTTAACCTGACCGAAGTGGCCCACATGCTGCACACCTCGCAACCTGGCGTCAGCCGCCAGATCCGCGAACTGGAAGAAGAACTGGGCGTGGAGATTTTTGTGCGTGCGGGCAAGCGCCTGACGGGCCTCACGCCACCCGGCGAGGCGCTGCTGCCCACGGTGGAGCGCCTGCTGCTGGAGGCCGACAACCTCAAGCGCGCGGGCCAGGATTTCAGCGACAGCGCCACAGGCCGGCTGTCGGTGGCGGCCACACACTCGCAGGCGCGTTATGCGCTGCCCCAGGTGGTGCGCGACTTCCGGGCGCTGTTTCCGCAGGTGTCGCTGCACCTGCACCAGGGCTCCCCGCGCCAGGTGGCCGAGATGCTGCTCAGCGGCGAGGCTGACATCGGCGTGGCCACCGAGGCACTGGCGGGTTATGACGCACTGGTCACGCTGCCGTGCTACCGCTGGACCCACAGCATTGTCGTGCCCCCGGGTCACCCTCTGCTGGAGCTGGAGGGGCCGGTGACGCTGGAGCAGTTGGCGCAGTACCCCATCATCACCTATGAGCTCGGCTACACGGGCCGCGCGCACATCGACGAGGCCTTTGCCCGCGAGGGCATCGCCCCCGACATCGTGCTCACCGCCATGGATGCCGACGTGATCAAGACCTATGTGGAGCTGGACATGGGCGTGGGCATCGTCGCTTCGATTGCCGTGGACGCCGAGCGCGACCGCCACCTGCGTTTGATCGACGCGGGCCACCTGTTCGAGGTCAACCTGACCCGCCTGGGCCTGCGCCGTGGCGCCTGGCTGCGCGGCTACGCTTACCACTTCATCGAAAGTTTTGTGCCCACGTTGACGCGGGAGGCTGTGGAGAAAGCGGTGCAGCAGGGTGGCTATCGCTCTGCAGATGCGGAGGAGGACAGGGGTATTTAGGGGAGTTGTTCCCCGGCGGTTACGGTACACCTAGGGCCTGCCCGGCCCGAGAGGATGTGGCACAGACGGGGACCGGTCTTCCCGCAGGCCCTATTCAAGGGAACGGGTCCCGGGGGCTATTTCTTGGCGGCCGTGCTTGCGCCCTGGTTCGCATCAATCTCTCGCAGCATCTCGTTGGATTTGTCCAGTGCCTGTGCCGTCTCGTTGAGCTGTTGTTCGATCTCCGCCGTCCGCTCGACTGCGGACTGCAGATCGCCCTCAGCGGCCTTGGCAGGCACTTTGGTGGACAGCACGGCATGAACCACTTCCAATTCGCTTGCAGCAGCTTTGATCTGCTCGGCCGCTTCGACGTTTTGGCTCAGGACATCGGAGATGGCAGCGTCCTTTGATTGCATGGTTTTGGTCGCCATAGGTAGGGTTTAGAGTAAGACAAACTGGGCTCGAACATTCCCCGAGAGAAACACTTCACCGGGTGACTGCCTACATGCTGGTCAATGGCGTTGGACGGAATGGGGAAACGCGTTCTTCAACGGGTGCGCCCGGCATGTTTTGCGGTGCATCCCGTTGCCATTCTCGTCGAAGACCGCCAGACCCCACAAGGCGCCCTTGCGGCTGAAGCTGGTCACAGCCTTTGGGACGGTGGGTTGACCATGCACAGGTTGTTGGCAACGGTCACGCAGTGGGCGCATACGCTCATAGTCTTGAGCGGCCAAGTTTGATGCGTGAAATCCATGGCAGCGTGTTACAAACGTGCGCAAAAGGGATGGAAATGAAAATCTTCAAGGCTTTGGCCGCTGCTTGGCTGCTGGCGTGCTGCAACGCGCATGCTGCCTACACGACCTACATCTATGAGAGCGGCGGTAACGTCGTGGCAAGTGGAGCAGGGACACTCGATACGACGTCGCTGGGAGCGCTGGGGGCTTTGTCCGTGACCCCATTGGTCATTCCGGTCAGCGCGATATTGCGCGTGGGAACGCCCGGGGCATCCATCCAGGCATTTGGTCCGCTGAACGGGCCCGCATCTTTTGGCCCGGGCGGTCTGACAAATGCAGATGGGGGTACCGGGGACATGGTGGGGCTTTTCGGCGCGCTGGCATTGTTTGTGCCCCAGGCCTACGTTGCAGGTGATCCACTCAGTTCGTCAGCCAGCTGGTCTGCCGCCACCCTTGCAACCCTGGGCTTGACCCCTGGCGACTACACCTGGACGTGGGGCAGCGGGCCTTCCTCCGACTCGTATACGCTGCGGGTAGGGGTTGCTCCGCCAGGGGTGATCGTCGCATCCATTCCCACCCTGTCTGAAGGGGCTGCGGTGGTGATGTCTGCACTTTTGGCGATTGCCGGTATCTGTGCCCTTCAGCGGCGACGGCCCTAGACGCGACGCACCGGCTTGCCGCCGTGCCCCCGCTGGCGCAAAGGGCCACGATGCTGGTGTTGGGGGCTGCAGACAATCTCAGGCTCCAGCACGCCCGACCGCGTCGCATATTTCGCGCCACCAGCAACTTGCCGATGTAGGACCACGCCCATGTCCACGGCCGTGAAATAAGCGCATGCTGGGCAAAGCATCGATGACCACTGGAGCTGGGTCTCTTCGCCCCCGGTTTTAGCAACTCCAGAACCAAGGTCAGCTATGTGTATCAAGATCACCGTTGCGCAAACGGTGCCGGATGACGCATTCACGCGCATCGTGGCATTGACGCAGTTCCTTCAGAAAACCGACCCCAACTTCGAAGACCAGCAGTTTGGAATTGCTCGTGGTGAGGCGGCTGATGTGGTCGTCATCGATCCGGAGGACAAGATTCGTGAAAAGCTTCTGCATCTATTGGTGGTAGATGCGATAACGGCCGACACGGATTCGGTCATGGGCTCGCTAAGCTAACGAGGCGGCAATGCCCGAGGACTCCAGAAAACGCTGAGTCGCCCCGCGCCCTGGCGGGCGCAAGCTCGCAGCTATTGACCACAAAAAAGTCCTCCGTGCTCCATCGAGCGCTTTGTTTGTTGAGGACCCCATGAGTATCACCATCACTGTCGATCACACCGTTTCTGAGGACGATTTCGAAGAAGTCGAGACTCTGGCGAGGCACTTGCAAGGCAGCGACTACAACTTCAATGGCCGGGCAATTTGGGTCATCCGTGGCTCCCTGACAGACGTCACAGATAGCCAGGATCCATTGCGGGGGGCGCTGCTGATGCTGATGGTGGACGGCTTGTTGAAACGCTTGCGCATCCCGTCCAAATAGATGAGAGGGGCGCTTGTCCTCAACGTGTTCACTCCGCAGCCTTCGCCCCTGGCCACGCGCCGCCAGGGATGGCCACAACTTCGTCACACAGCTGGTTGTGGGCGGTAGCGCATGTGCCAGAACACTGCGGCCCCGACCACCGTGGCAGCAAACAAGCCAATGGCTACGGCGTTGAGCAGAGCACCGGTGGCCCGCCACGCAGGGTCGTACAGACCCATGCCCAACCGCACGATCAGTGAAAGATGCAGGGCCGCCAGCGGCACATAGAACAGTGAGCCGAATTGAAGCTTGATGCGGGCAATGGCGGGGAGGATGACCGGAGCGTGCCCCATCATCATGCTCACGATAAACCCCAGCCCCAGCGCGTGCAGTGCGGCATCCCGCAGCGGAAGGCCCAGCGCTGTGCCCGTCCAGGCCAACCCGGCAACCGCCAGCCAAACGTAGCCGCCCAGCAAGCACACGGCCATGAAACGCGCCAAGCCCTGGGCCAGCACGGTGCGGCGTGCGATGTCAAAAATGCCAAGCCACAGGGCCAGGAAAAACAACGAAAAACCGTAGAGCACCCCGCCCGCCCGCGGCGAGAACGCTGACAGCGCAGCACCCACAGCCATCGCACCCAGGAGCAGCCCCAGCGAAAGCTGTGCACCCGGGCGTCGGCGCATTAACCGCGTCATTTCCAGTCGCTCGGCGGCAATCGTCATCACCAGAAATGCAAACCACCACGGCACGCTGGACGCGTCCCCCGGCCGGCGCAGGAACAACAAGCTACCCGTGAGCCAGGCGAGTGCGCCAGCGAGCAGCAAGATGGTATGGGCCGCACGCTGACGATGAACCACCACCACATTGACCCCCACGAAAACCACTGCGGCCACGGCGAGCAGCCACGCACCCGCAGTCGTCTGGCCGGCCAGCAGGCACAGCCCTCCCAAACCAGAGGCTACCGGCGCCAGCCAGGCAGAGTGCCGCTTGACCGCAACGGCCCGCTCGATACCGATGACGGTGCCCATGAACCCGCAAATCATCAGTGCACCGTGGCTCACCGCTGCGTTGCCCAACCAATGGCCCGTCGGAAAGGGCAAAGAGAGTACCCAACCTGCTCGCAGCAGGCCTCCAGCGATGCCGCTCAGCAGCGCCAGTGCCACCAGTATCAAGAGGATGGGGACCAAGGTGCTGGCACGGGTGGATGCAGCGCGTTGCCTGGCAGGAGGTGAGCCCGCCGGAGGAGTCACCATCCCATGAAGCGCTTGGCGCCCTCGCTCAAGCGGTCGGTGGTCCATGGTGGCTCCCAGACCAGCTCGACCTGGATCAGCAACTCCGGTGGCATGTCGCGGTCGAGCTCGGTTTCGATTTCTTCCAGGATCACGTCGGTCACGGGGCACGCTGCAGAGGTCATGGTGACCAGGGCATGCAGCTTTCCTTGCGCTACGGTGACGCCGTAGATCAGCCCCACATCCACCACGTTCATGGCTACCTCGGGATCGACCACACGGCGCAGCGCTGCAAGGATCGGTGCGCGCAACTCCTCTGGGCCATCGTACGGAAAAGGTGATGCGCTCATGGCAATGTCTGCACTGCTTGGCGCTTACTCTTCACCGTGAGCGCGAGCAGGAGAATGGCTGTGGCGCCTGCTTGTGTAGGCGCTGAATGAGCGCCTGCAGAGGCCATTGGTGGGGAGGCGGTGGGCTGGAACATTGTGGCTCCTGAAAGGAAGTCAGCTTGGACGCACTATTGATTCGAATCGAGCGCAGAGACCTTTGCAAGCACGCCAGGAGATCAATGGCGCGCAGCACTTGCAACGCAATGCAAACTCAAAGTGAAAAATATGAATGAAATCAGTCTCTGGCGCTTTGTCAATAAGCGTTAATAGCTATCAATTTAATAGTATTCTTTCTGCGACTCAACGCGGCACACACCCCGCGAAGCCCTTCGGCCCCGCCGCATCCACGTCCGCCAGCGTCAGCGCCACCGTGCTGTCGTTCTGTCCCGGAATCTTGGTCAGTCGCTGCCCGTTTTGCCAACGCCACAGCTTGCCGTCAAAGCTGTAGATGAAGGTGTGGGTGCGGTTGGACAGCAGGTGCGCAGGGGTCAGGGTGATGGCCTGTGCGGCGGCCTCGGTGGTGGCCGTGGCCTGGGCTTCGTTGTCCTTGATGACGATCTTGCCGACGTAGGGTGTGACGGGCGATTCGGTGCGGTTGATTTCGCGCTGTACCAGGGCGGGGCTGTGGCCGGTCTTGGTCCATTCACCGCTGCCGCCGGGGCGCACATGGGGTTCGCGCGCGGCGAGGAACTGTGTACATGCTGCCACGAGGGTGCCGAAATCAGCCTCGGCAGTGCTGGATGTTGCAGGGATCTCACCAGCCCGATCACACCCAGAAAGTACCAGGGCTGTCAGCACCAGGACCGATAGGCCCACAGGCCCTTTGGCGAACTGTGGCCGGTGGTGGTGGGCCGTGGATGGCGACGAGGAGGAAGGGCGGGGGATGTGGGGCACGGGGTGATTGTGGCGGCTCATGGGGGTGCGCGGTCTTGATGTGCGTCAAGTGCCGGTCTGTCGCTGCTGCTGCTGCTGCCGCCGCCGCCGCCGCCATTCCCGCCGGCCACTCAGTCTGCCGGCCGGGCGTGTGGCAGCCAGACGCTGGCGACCAGCCCTGGGCCGTCTTGTGCCGGGTCCAGTGCCAGCCGTCCGTCCATCAGCTGCGCGTAGCGCGCCACGATGGACAGCCCTAGCCCCGCACCCTGGCCCAGGCGCACGCCCTGGTCGCCTTGTGCCCAGCGCTGCAGCAGGCGCTGCGCCAGTGCAGCGTCCACCCCGGGGCCGTTGTCGGCCACGCTCAGCACCACGTGCTCGCCCCGCATCTGCAGTGCGACGGTGATGCGGGGCGGGTTGCCGCGCCCATAGCGCAGCGCGTTGTCCAGCAGGTTGTTCAAGATGCCTTCCATGAGGGCCGCGCTGGCGCGCACCTCCACGGTCTGCTCCAGGCCTTCGGCCCCCAGGTCTACGCCCAGGGCGTCTGCGCGCGATAAAAAGCGCAGAAGTACATCGCGCACCAGGGCGTTGAGCGCGATCGTCTGCAGCGTCAGCGCAATGCCGCCTTCGGCCGCGCGTGCCAGAGCGAGCAGCTGGTCCACCGTGCGGCTGGCACGCTGTTCGGCCTGCTTGATGCCTTCGAGTTCGCTGCGCCAGATGGCGGGGTCGTCCTGTGCCAGCGCGTGGGCAGCCTGGGCGCGGATACCCGCCAGGGGCGTGCGCAGCTCGTGCGCCACGTTGCCGGCGAACTCACGCTGCGCATGCAGGCTGTGTTGCACCCGCGCCAGCAGGCCATCCAGGGCCATGCCCAGGCGTTGAACATCGCGGGTGCCTGCCTGCTGCGTCAGCGCCTGTGGCAGGGGCTGCAGGTCGGCGGCGTCGCGCTGGTCCACCGCATCCTGCAGCGTGGTCAGTGGCCGCAGGTCGCGTTCGATGCCACGCAACAGCCATGAGCCCAGCACCACCAGCAGCCACAGCTGGGCCAGGCCTGAATACACCAGCAGCCTGCGCAGCAGCTGTGTGCGCTCGGCCGTGGTTTGCGCCATGACCACCGTGAAGGAGGGGGAGCCTGCAATGTGCAGGCTCACGCGGCGCAGTTCGCGCCCTTGATGCGCGAGCTGCGAAAACGCGTGGGTGCTGCCCGGGGCCACGTTGCCCGCCGCCAGGTCGTGGTCGCCCGCGATGAAGATGCCGTCGGGCCCATACACCGCAAACCACACGGTCTCGCTTTGGTCAAAGCGCAGCAGGCCCACCTCGCGCGGGGTCAGGTCCAGCCGCAGCGCGTCGGCCCCTGGGCTCCCGCCGCGCACATGGGCCGCCAGCGCATGGGCATCGTCCAGCAGGGCACGGTCAAAAGCCTGGGCCACAAAATGGTTGCCCACGCCCAGCACCACAGCGCTGCCCAGTCCCCAGATCAGCACCAGTGACAGCAACACGCGGCGCCCGATGCGCTGGCGCAGGGCGGGCGGTTGGCGCCCGAGTGCCTGGCTGGCGCTAGGCACTGGTTGCCTCGTCCTCGAGCACATAACCCAGCCCGCGCAGGGTGCGGATGGCCGCGCCGCTGCCCGCGATCTTGCGGCGCAGGCGCGAGAACGAGGCCTCCAGCGCGTTTTCGCCCAGCACCTCGCCCGCGTCGGACAGGCGCGAGGACAGGTCGCCTTTGCTCAGCACGCGGCCGGGCGGCGTCATCAGCTCCCACAGCAGGTCGAACTCCCGCGCGGGCAGCTCCAGCGGTTGCCCCGCCACGCTGACGCGGCGCGCCAGGCGGTCCAGCGCCAGCTGTCCCACGGTGACGAGGTCGGCCGTGCCGCTGGCACGCCGCAGCAGCGCGCGCAGGCGGGCTTCAACCTCCTTGAGTTCGTAGGGCTTGCCCAGGTAGTCGTCGGCGCCTGCGTCCAGCCCGGCAATACGTTCTTCGGTGCTGTCACGCGCGCTGAGCACCAGCACCGGCGTGCGGTCGCCGCGTGCACGGGCGCCGCGCAAAGCCGTCAAACCGCTGCCCAGGCCGCTGCGAGCGTGTGCGGCATGGGGCAGGTTGAGGTCCAGCAGCACGGCGTCAAAGGCTTGCACGGCCCACCAGTGCTGGGCTTCTTCGATGGTGTGGGCCAGCTCGACGCGGTGGCCTGCGTTTTCAAGGCCGTGCGCCATGGTGCGGCTCAACACGGGATCGTCTTCCACCAGGAGGAGGCGCATGGGTCGGCTCTACGTTCTACGTGAAATTACGCATGGCCCAGATCAGCCAGCGATCAGGTTCGATGGGGATAGTCCACCAGCATAACGTTTCAGGAGACAGACTTTTCATGATCAATCGCAATCTGGTCAGAGGCTTTGCCCTCATGGCCCTGGCGCTGGGCTTTGGCCTGCCGTCGATGGGCTACTCGCTGGGCTCGCTCAGCCGCGCCGGCTCGGGGCTGTTCCCGTTCATCGTCAGCTGCATACTTTTTGCCATCGGGGGCATCACCGTGGTGCGCGCGCGCCTGGTGGCGCCCGTGCCGATGGATTTTCAATACCGCAACATCGCCATCATCCTCGGCAGCCTGTGCGGTTTTGCCGCGCTGTCGCACTTCGTGAACATGATCGCGGGCATCGTCTTCCTGGTGTTCTGCTCGGGGTTTGCAGGCACGTCGTACTCGGTGGTGCGCAATCTCAAGATCGCGGCGGTGCTGGTGGGCATTGCCTTCATGTTCCAGAAGCTGCTGGGCGTCAACCTGCCGCTGTACTGAGGTCATCACCATGGACGTCCTCCACAACCTCGCGTTCGGCTTCAGCCACGCGCTCACACTGCAGAACCTGATGTTCTGCGCCCTCGGCTGCACCGTGGGCACCCTGGTGGGACTGCTGCCGGGCCTGGGCCCGCTGGCCACCATCAGCCTGTTGCTGCCGCTGACGTATTCCATCGACACCACCGGCGCACTCATCATGCTGGCCGGCATCTACTACGGGGCGCAATACGGCGACAGCGTGAGCGCCATCACCATGAAGATCCCGCACGCCAGCTCCATCGTGGCGTGTATCGATGGGTACCAGATGACGCTCAAAGGCAAGACGGGCCTGGCGCTGTTCACGGCGGGGGTCTCCAGTTTCATCGGTGGCACCGTGGCCATTGTGGTGCTGGCGTTTCTGGCCCCTAGCCTGGGTGAGGTGGCCTTCCTGTTCGGCCCGGCAGACTACTGCGCGCTGATGCTGGTGGGCTTTGTGTGCGTGAGTTTTGTGACCACGGGCAGCCTGCTCAACGGCCTGGCCATGTGCATGGTGGGCGTGCTGCTGGGCTCGATCGGTACGGACGTCAACAGCGGCCTGGCGCGCTTCACCTTCGACATGCCGTTTCTGGCCGATGGTGTGGGCATCGTGAGCATTGCGCTCGGCTGCTTTGGCATCGCCGAGATCACCAAGAACCTGGATGCCCGCGAAGAGCGCTCGCCCTTCAACGGCAAGATCAAGCTCATCCCCACCTGGCCCGAGTTCAAGCGCATCATCCCGAGCGCCCTGCGCGGCAGCGTGGTGGGCTCCATCCTGGGCATCCTGCCCGGCGGCGGCCCGGTGATCGCGCAGTTTGCGGCCTACGCGCTGGACAAGAAGGTCAGCAAGTACAAGCACGAGATCGGCAACGGCTCCATCGAAGGCGTGGCCGGCCAGGCCGCTGCCGACGAGGCCGCCGCGCGCACCAGCTTCATCCCGCTGATGAGCATCGGCATCCCCGAGAACGCGGTGATGGCGCTGATGATGGCGGCCTTCATCATCAAGGGCATCCAGCCCGGCCCCAACATGATCGCCGGCCACCCTGAGCTTTTCTGGGGCCTGGTGGCCAGCATGTGGATCGGCAACTGCTTTTTGCTCATCCTGAACGTGCCGCTGGTGCGCTACTGGCTGTCGGTGTTCAAGATCCCGTACAACGTGTTGTTCCCGGCCATTTTGTTCTTCTGCTGCATCGGCACCTACAGCATCAACAACAACCTGGACGACGTGTTCATCACCGTGGCCTTCGGGGCGCTGGGCTACCTCTTCATGCGGCTGGAGATGGACCCGTCACCGCTGATGCTGGGCTTCATCCTGGGCCCCATGCTGGAGGAGAACTTCCGCCGCTCCATGCTGCTGTCGCGCGGCAGCTTCGATGTGTTCATCAACCGGCCCATCAGCGGCACGTTGATCAGCCTGATCGTTGCATTCATCCTGTGGCAGACCTTTGTGTTCTTCCGCCAGCGCGGCAGGGCCAAGCAGCTGGTGGTGGCAGAGCCCGCCGCAACCTGACGATTGACTCTCTGTTGGCTGCTTCGCAGTCTTGCAAGGCCGGTCGCCCCAGGGCGACCGGCCTTTTTTGTAGATCACTCCACCTTCCACCATCCGGGCAGCAGCATGCGCACTTCGGCCCGCCCGAACCGGTCGTCCATCAGGTGCACCACGCCTTCGTCGCTGGGCGTGCGGATCACGCGGCCTGCGGCCTGCACCACCTTTTGCAGCCCGGGGTAGAGGTACGTGTAGTCATACCCTTCGCCAAACAGTGCCTGCATGCGCTGGCGAATCTGCTCGTTGACGGGGTTGACCTGCGGCAGGCCCAGCGTGGCCAGAAACGCGCCAATCAGGCGCCGGCCCGGCAGGTCGATGCCCTCGGCAAACGCGCCGCCCAGCACGGCAAAGCCTATGCCTTCGCTGGTATCGGTAAAACGCTCCAGAAACTGCCGCTGCTCCGCCTCGAGCATGCGGCGCGACTGGCGCCAGTGCGGCAGGTGCGGGTGCCGCTCTGCAAACACATCGGCCACCTGCTGTAGATATTCGTAGCTGCTGAAAAACGCCAGGTAGTTGCCCGGCCGTGCGCTGAACTGTTGCGCCATCAGCTCGGCAATCGGCGCCAGCGACGCGTGGCGGTCTGCATAGCGCGTGGAGATGTGGCGCGCCACCTGCACCTTGAGCTGCGCACTCTCAAACGGCGACTCCACATCCACCCACACATGCTGTTCGGGCAGGCCCAGCAGGTCGGCGTAGTAGCGCGCGGGCTGCAGCGTGGCCGAAAACAGCGTGCTGGTGCGCGCAGCCTCCAGCCGGGGTTGCAGAAAAGGCGCGGGCACGACGTTGCGGATGCACACCGTGGCGCTGCCGGGCTTGGCGGCGGCGCTGCCCGGGCGCGACAGGTGCGATGTGTGCGGTGCAGGCCGGGAAATGTCCACCAGCGAATTCGAGTCCAGCAGCTCGGCCAGGCGCGTGATGTGCATCGCCTCGAAGTAGAAGGTCTGCAGCGCCACATCAAGGTCGGCTGGGTGGTCGGAAAAGTGGTCTGACAGCGTGGTGCCGCACTGCTGCAATGCGCCCAGCAGCGCCTCCGGAAAGGCGTCGTACACGGCATAGTCCGCGGCCTGCGCTTTGTCGAGCGCCACCCAGCAGCGGCGCACCTTGTCCAGCGCCTTTTTCAACGCGGGGTGGCGGCTGGCAGCGGGCGATGTGCGGGCCGCCGCCAGCGTGTCGGGGCGCAGCTCGGCGCTGTACATCTTGCGACCGCGCTCCACCAGGTTGTGGGCCTCGTCCACCAGCAATGCGGCGCGCCATTGGTTGGCCTGCGTCAGCCCGTGCAGCAGGCCGCCAAAGTCAAAGTAGTAGTTGTAGTCGCCCACCACCACATCGGCCCAGCGGGCCAGCTCCTGGCTGAGGTAGTAGGGGCACACCCGGTGGGCCAGCGCCGCATCGCGCACCTGCGCCTGGTGCAGCGGCACGCTGTGGTGGTGATGGGCCGGGGCATTCGGTGCCGCTGCCTCTGCCGCACCCCGGGCCACTTCCTCCGATGCCGCACCGCTGCGCGCAGCCTGCAGCGCCGCAGCGCGCGCCCCAGGCAGTCGGTCGTAAAAGCCTTGCGCCAGCGGGCACGACTCGCCGTGGCAGGCCTTGTCGGGGTGCTCGCAGGCCTTGTCGCGCGCCACCAGCTCCAGCACGCGCAGCGGCAGCGTGGGCGCGCTGTCGGCCAGGCGTGCCAGTGCGTCCAGCGCCGTCTGCCGGCCCGAGGTTTTGGCGGCCAGAAAGAACACCTTGTCGAGCTGCTGCGCCGGCGCCGCCTTGAGCAGCGGGAACAGCGTGCCCATGGTCTTGCCAATGCCCGTGGGCGCCTGGGCCAGCAGGCAGCGGCCTGCTGTGGCCGCCTTGTACACGGCCTCGGCCAGCGGGCGCTGCCCCGCGCGAAAGCCGCCAAACGGAAACACCAGCGCGCCCAGCGCCGCATCGCGCGCCGTGCGGTGTGCCACCTGCTGCTCGGCCCACGCCAGAAAGCGCTGGCACTGCGCCTCAAAGTGCTCGCGCAGTTCGTCGGCGGTGCAGTGCTCGGAAAACACTGTCTCCTTCTGCGAGCCGATGTCAAAGTACACCAGCGCCACGTCGATGTGCGCGAGCTGCTCTTGCTGGCACAGCAGCCAGCCATACACCTTGGCCTGCGCCCAGTGCAGGTGGCGGTGTGATGTGGGCTGGCGGTCGAGCCGCCCCTTGAAGGTCTTGACCTCGTCGATGCGTTGCTGGACTGGGTCGTAGCCGTCGGCACGGCCGCGCACCTGCAGCGTCTGGTAGCTGCCGCTCAGCGCCACCTCGGCCCGGTAGCCCTTACCCCTGCGCGCGGCCACCACGCCATGGCCGGCTATGCCTTCGAGTGCGGTGGGGGCGGGCGTAAAGCGCAGGTCCAGGTCGCCCTGCTTGGCGGTGAACTCACACAGCTCCCGCACCGCCACGGTGTAGGTCATGGGGCCTCGGTGCAGGGTGGGGGGCTGTCGTCGGGCTGCACTAGCAGCTCACCCGCCGCAGCGTCGCCCGCACCCGGCTCCCCCAGGTGCGCCTGCGCCAGCTCCGTCTCGCTGCGCATCGGCGTGGCCTTGCACAGCGCCATCCACACCGCAAAGGGCAGGGCGCAAGTGGCATGCCGCGCGGGCCGCAGCAGCTCAAAGCGGCCCCCATCACCATCGTCCAGCCCGCCGTGCAGCACCCACACGCCAAAGTGCTCGGGGATCTCGTCCACTTCCGCCACACCCGCCGGGAACACGTAGTAGCACTCCTCGCACAGCCACTGGTAGGCCTGCCGCTTGGCGTCGTGCCGCAGGTCCGACAGCAGGTCGGCCCGGCTCGCCTTGACCTCATGCACCATCGGCTGCAGGTACGCCGGCACCGTGGTGTTGCGCACCGAAAAGAGATCGGGCCGCGCCATGCGCCACACATTGGCCGCGGCGCGGGTGGCTGGGGTGTCGGCGTCTTCGCTCCACAGCGGGGTGCTGTGGCGCTGGGTAGTGCTGCTGATGTTGCTGTTGCTGCCGGTGGGCGCGGTGGCCGCGGCGGTATCCGGCGGGCCAGGAGGCGGCTGCGGCGCCGGCCCATCCACCACCGCGCGCAGCGACAACTCCCGCCACACAATGCGCCCCGCCGCCAGCAGGTGCTCGGCAAACTTGGCCGCCAGCCGGTCGTGCGTGCTCAGCGCCCGCACACCGCGCTGGCGCGCAACGGCCAGGGTGCGAATACCTTCATCGGTGAGCCGCAGGGACTCGAACCCCTCGGGCGACACATGCAGCGCCACCAACTGCGCGGCCAGCAGGTCAATCTCCAGCGCGTCCTTGCACGGCCACCCCGCAGAGCGCCAGATTTGCATGAGGCGGGTGCGGTGGAAGCGGGTGAGTTGGATGGGGGGCGGGGAGGACGGGGTGGGGGAGGGCAGCGCCGTCATGGGGTAGAGGGACGGGTGGCGGGGTACTGATTTTAATCACAGTGCCCATGGGGCGCGTCCCTCAAGCGGCTAGGGCAGCGCCAGACGGATGAAAATTGAGAAAAATTGGCCTCTAGCGCTTGATGGGTAAGCGCAATTTGCTATACAAAAGTGAGCAATATTATGCAGGCAGCCGTATAGGCATACGATGACTGCCGTACAGCGGTTGCCGCCTTTGGCAGTCAGTTTTCTAGGGTCAGCTTTGTCGCCAAAAGCCGTCTGTGCAAGACGCCGACGCGTTGATCTGTCGATCCGCCTGAGTCCTAAGCTAGCTGTGCAACCGCCCCGAATGAAGGCATGTATATCCGAGCCAGGCTTTCGTTGCCGACCGCTACATGACGGTGACGTGGCGCAATCAAGTGCTGGCGGCACCTTGTACGGCAGCGATGTATAGAGCGCTGCAGGTGCTCAAGCAGGGCGCTGGCGGCACACCCACCAAGAAAGCCCCAGGCCTACCACCGAAGCCACGCCGGTGACCACCCAGGTGAAATGCCAGCCACCCGCCAGGCCGGCCACCCAGGCCACAAGCGGTGGCCCCACGAACTGGCCACAGGCCGAGCACTGCTGCACCCAACCCATCGTGGTGGACACCGTACTCTCGCTGGGTGCCAGCCGTACCGCCAGGGCAAACAAGGTGGCGGGAATCATCCCGCCCATGGCCGAAAACGCCACCACGGCAGCGAAACGAAGGACCGGGCCATCGCCCGCGAAGGGGCTGAAGGCCACCACCGTCGCCAATGCCGTGCCGCCGAAACCGATGACCAACAGATGGTGCGTGCGCCAACCCGCCCGCATCAAGCCGCCGGCCCCCAGGTTCCCCACCACGTTGGCCGCGCAGGCCAGTGCGGTCAGCGCACCCGCAGCCACGCCGCTGACGCCCGCCTGCATGTAGATGGAGGGCAGAAACCCGATGACGGCCAGCCACTGGCAGGAGTACATGCCAAACGCCACCGCCACCACCCAGGGCCCGGGACTGGCCAGGGTGAGCCGCAGCCGCCGCGTCAGAAGCACCACCGCGGGAGGCGGCGGGTCGGTGCGCGGCCGCGCCACGGTGGCGCGCCGCGCATCCGGGCCAACGGCCAGGGCCAGCCAGAGCCCCGCGCAGCCCGCCAGCACACCCAGCAGCCCCCACCAAGCCTGCCAGTTCCACAGCCCCATGACCACCGGCCCCGCCAGAAGCGCCAGGGCAACGCCGGCGGGCATGTAGGCCCCCCACAGCCCCATGAAGGCGGGCAGCCTGGCAGCGGGCACCAACAGCCGCATCAAGCTGGGCGCCGGCAGCACAACCCACAGGAAACCCAGCCCCTCCAGTGCCCGCAATGCCAGCAGGTCCGCCGCCTGGCGGGCCCACACGCCCGCCAGGCTGGCGATACACAGCACGCCCAGCCCATACAGCATGCTGCGCCGCAGGCCAAAACCATCGGCCAGCGCCCCCACCAGAACGCCGAGCAGCATGCCCGCCAGCTGGACAGCCGACAGCAAGAAGCCCGCCTCGACCAGCGAGACCCCCAACGCATCCCGCAACACGCCGATGGCGGGTGGAATCTTGCCGATGTGCACGGCGGCCGCGAGCCCAGCCAGAAAGACGGCAATGGGCGCGCGCAGGGGAAAGGAAATCAACGATCGCATTTCTTCAAGGCCTGAATACGGAAGGGGGCGGCGGACATGCAATCCCCCACACGATAGCAGGCAGCCCCGCCGCCACGAAACACCGCCGTCGCCGGTGAGGTATGTCCTTGGCAGAGCGGCCCAGGCCCACTGTCGTGCTTTCAGGAATCGCGGACATGGACGCATTCCGCACCGACCACGCCGCGCGAAGGGCCTGTAGGCCTTGTGTCCCTCCAGGTGCCCCGATTGGCGCACTCGCGCTCGCGCTGCGCCAGACTGAAGCGGCAATCGTTGTCATCCGCCGAGTGGCATTTCGGGGTTCCCTTGGCGCACGCCGAAATGCCCGCCGAGTGACTTAGGGCACTTTTAACTATTGATACCCCAGAAGGGCATCCCACACGCGCATCTGGGCGATCTTCGGCACCGTGCCAAACGCGATGGATGAAGACGCTCCGGAGCCAATCAGTGCAGAGTTTGTGTTGCCACTGCCGTAGCTTTGCCAGACTGTGCCATCCGCAAAAGTCGCCGTCCCGTTTTGGGCGAAAGTGGCCACTGCGCTCATCAGATGCCGACTGAGCTGCTGCTCTGCAGCGCCCGATCCGACTTTTTGACGGTAGTAGTCAAGCCCATATGTGCCGAACAAGAACGGCAGCTCTGCACAATGGGGAACGCCTCGCCCCGGGGCTGGCAAGTCATGCATGAAGGTTCCATATCGCACGTTTGCGCCTTGCTTCACGAGACTGTCTGCATAGCGAACGCAGAAGTTGCGCAGATTCCTGTCACCGTTGATTTCAACCCACAGGTTGCCCGGCGCTGAGGAACGACCCTCTGTCAGGGCCGCGTCCTGGTAGGCAGTGATCACCTGGGAAGCCCGACTCGCAGAACCAGAAAGTGGCGCGACAAGGGCCGTGAGCGCCTCCATGGTGGAAGGCAGTGGAGCGGTGAGCGAAGCCTGCGTCACTGGATCGATCAGGTCAACAAAAAAAGACCCCTCAGTGAGCGTGTTCGTGATCAGCACCGGTACACGCTGGGGCCATGCCACCCGGGTCCAATCGGCGAACACAGTCTTCCCATCCATCACGGGCGACGCCTTGACGCCAAAGCCGGACCGAAACGTAGAGGGCAGCGGTTGAGCGTTCAGTGCCAACTCGGCCGCGTGCAATGTGGCCGCAGGAATGCCCAACAGCCCCTTAGGTGTCGTCTTGAGGCTCGTGGCCAGCAGCTCGGTGTAGCTGGCCGCGTCTTGAAGGGTGAACCCCGCAGGCGCTGCAATGCCGGCAGAACTGAACAAAACAGCTTTGTGCAGCCACTGGCTCCAGACAGGGTGCTGCGCGATCAATGCCGTGTTGACTGCGCCCGCTGATTGCCCTGCGAGGCACACGTTGCCTGGGTCTCCGCCGAACCGGGCAATATTCTCGTGCACCCAACGCAACGCGGCTGCCTGATCCTGCAGGCCCCAGTTCGCAGCAAGTCCGGTTTCAGGATCTGTGAAATCTGGGTGGGCCAGGCTGGACATTGCACCCAAGCGGTAGTTGACAGTGACGACAACCAGTCCCTGTTCAGCCAGTCTCTGCCCGTCCATCAGGGGCATGCTGGTCGCGCCCGTGCGCCACGCACCGCCATGGAGCCACACTATCACGGGGGCCTTGCTGACGTCGCGAGGTGCCCAGATATTGAGAGTGAGACAGTCTTCGCTCTGCGCTTCAGGTTGCGTGTAGATCCAGGTCACGTTCGCAGGGAGCGTCTGCAAGCTGGCAGGACCAAACGCTGTGGCGGGGGTCACCTGGGCCGTGGTGGGCACATAGGGCTTGGGCGATTGAAACCGCAGCGCTCCAACAGGCGGCTGCGCATAGGGGATACCCTTGTACATCGCAGTGCCACCCAGCACGGTTCCGCTGAACTTGCCCGAAGTGGTGTCCACCACGGGGTTGTCATCGCCTCCGCCGCCACACCCTATCAACGAACCGGCAAGCGCCCCGGAGGAAACCTGTAGAAAGATCCTTCGCGTTGTCATCATGTCTCCTGGAATAGTTGGTCTAGATGTCAGTTGCTGACAAACTTATGCTAGGTAACCAACCTTGTGGTGGCGAGACTCAGTGATAGAACACCCCGTTGCAAAAACAGGCCCATCGAAGCAGGTCTGGGCTGCAGCAACCTATGGCAAGCTGGGAATTGCACAGCGGTAGAGCTTGAACCTCAGGCGCACGCGTTATTTGCACAACGACGATGACGGATGGACCTAATGGACAACGTGTTGCTGGCCGTGGAAGACCTTCTGAGTTTTGTAGAGGTAGCCGACGCACGAGGCTTCACCGCTGCCAGCAGGCGCACAGGCATACCGAAGTCGCGATTGAGTCGGCGCGTGGCGGCTCTTGAGTCATTCCTTGGGGTTGCCCTACTGCACCGCAATGCAAGGCGGTTTGAATTGACCGATGTAGGGCAACGCATTTTTCTACATGGCCAGGCGGTGCGAGCTGAAACGCAAACTGCTATCGCCGTCGCACGTGAGAGCCTGGAGAGTCCCTGGGGGCAACTACGGGTGGCTTGCCCAGCAGCCATTGCGGCATCGCTTGTTGGCCGAATAGCCCTGCAATTCAGCGCTCGCTATCCTTGCGTCACCCTGTCACTTCAAACTACTGACGGGCGTTTGCGCCCTTTGGATGACACGGTGGATCTCGTGATTCAGCCGACCACACAGCCTCTGACAGACTCCAGCCTCGTCGCCAGAAGGCTTGCAACGGTCCCCTATGCCTTGTACGCAAATCCAGCACTCGTTGCAGCTCTCAACACCCCGGAGACGCCATTGGCTCTATCCCGCTGCGCTGCTGTCGGCTGGAGCATTACCGCGTCACTGGCTCGCTGGACGCTAATCGGCCCCCAGAACCAAAGCGCGGACGTCGAACTGGACGTGCGCTTCGTGAGCGACAACCTGCTATTGAACCGGGACGCGGCGCTTCAGGGGCTAGGGGTTGTGCAGCTTCCGAGGATCATGGCGGCCAGCTTTGTCGCGAGCGGACAACTGCTTCAGGTGGCGCCCGACTGGGTTCCCCCCGCGATGCACATCTACGCCCTGTATCCGTCGCGCCGCCACCTCACGCTCGCGGGTCGCTGCTTTCTGGATATGCTGGAAGAGGGAATGAAAGATGCAGCAATCACTCCGGCCTGAATCGCCCCGGGGGCGATTCACTTGTGTTGCATGACCAGCGCTCGCGATCTGACCTGATCGCCACAACAGACGTCAAGGAAGTTGAGGGCCACCCAGCCGCATCCGCGAAGCTTGCTGTCAATTCCCAAATGGAAGAGCGCCAACTCCCGCACCCGGTTTTCCATCTGCAATCTCACGCGGAGCGCTCAGATGTCTCTGGGCTTGAACGGTGCTTTTTGACTAACAATCGTGCCTTTGGTCCAGGGCTCGCGATGTACAGCGACACTGGCGGATTCCATGATGGTGTCCCACTGAGTTGAGGGACCAGAGACGATGCGCCTTTCGATTGCAGTTGTCCACACCACGCTGGCCGTGATAGGCCTTGAATTTAGAGATTCGCTCGACGGTGACGTTCAATGACTGCTCCCGCAATGAGCAGCCGCTCGCCGACGGCGGGCTGAGCGGCTGCATGCAGCCTCAAGCGACCCTGCACGCGGCACCCGCGAGGGACATTTCCCTGAGCTCACAACCACTGAAAAACTACAGCAAAGCTTGTCAGTGTCGTGAGATGCTAAGGTGAGCCCAATTGCATCAACACGCGCTGGAGGGCATTTCTAAACCTCGGATCCATCACTGCCCCCACGTTGTAGCGCGACCATGGGGAGGCCGCTGAGGCGTCGACGCCAAAAATCCTGCCCGGAGCCAGTCGGATGTTGTGCGGCAGCAGGGAGTCTGCAAGAGTCATCGAATCATCCACCCCTGGCATGGATGCCCACAGGTAGAGGGACTGGGCGTTCTTCGCGAAGATGTTCGCTCCGACGGATTCGAACAGTGCTCGTGCTCCTTCTGTGGCTTCCCCGAGCCGACTACGCAACCGGGTCAGATGCCGCTGATAGTGGCCTTCGCTCAACATGACATCGACCGTCCTTTCGCAAAGCTCCGAACTACTTACGTGGATCAGCGCTTTCAGGTCGGCAAGATCACTGGCTAAATCTGCGCCACAAGCAATGAAACCCACACGCAGCGCGGCCGAGAACGACTTTGAGAAGCTGCCGATGTAGATCGTGCGCTCAAGTTGGTCCAGAGAAGCCAAACGCGGCGACGATGTCGGTTTGAAGTCCGCAAGCGGATCGTTCTCAACGATCAGTAGATCGTATTTCTGTGCCAGTTGCAGCACGCGAAAGGCCTTTGCTGCGGACAGGTCCGAACCTGTCGGGTTGTGTGCAAGCGACTGCGTAAAGAAGAGCCTGGGCCGCTGTGTGATCAACAACTGCTCCAAGGCTTCCAGATCCGGCCCATCGTGCAGGCGCGGCACGCCTAGAACCTCAGCACTGGCCATCTTCAACTTGCCGAACAAAGGGTAGTAGCCGGGGTCGTCCACAAGAACCTTGCCACCGGGCGGCACGAAATAGCGAATGACGATGTCCATCGCCTCGTTGGCACCGTGCGTCAAAACGATCTGCCGGGGTTCGGCACCGATCCCAAAGTCCGCGAGCTTGCGCACCAAATGCTCTCGCAGTGGCGCGTACCCGAAGCGGCTGCCATAGCGGAACAGGGAGCCCAGTCCCGTGCGCACGACTTTCTGGTGGTACTTGTCCAGCCTCACATCCGAAAGCCATTCGACTGGCGGGAAGCCATCAGCTATTGCCAGCGCGCCAGGCTCGGTCTTGAGCTGCTCACGCATCAGCCAAACGATGTCTTTTGCTCGCCCCAAGCTTCCCGCCTCGTCGTCGGCCGCCTTGGATGGAGGCTTGTCGACCACAAAGTACCCGGCACCTCGACGAGGTTCAATCAGCCCGCGCGAAACGAGTAGTTCAAAAGCCGTGACCACCGTGTTCTTGGCGTACTTGTGGAGTTCGGCCATCTCGCGCAGCGAGGGCAATTTATCGCCGACCTTGTAGGCCCCGTCGCGTATCTGCCTCTCGATGCCGTCTGCAACCGAGACGGGCAATGTGGCCGATCTGGAGCGACGTGTCTGGGAGCTTCCTTCAGCTGTCATTTTTCACCTCTGGCGCATCACCGGCCTTTTCCACAACAGAACTGTTTGCCCAAACTGTACCTTTCCTATTTGGTACGGTGCTCCTAAAGTTTACCCATACCGTATCCACTACCGAGCAGTCATCCAATGGTCGATTCACGACTTCCGAATTTTCGTTCTCTCACCCCTGCGCAGCGCTTGGAGCATGTCGCGCGCGTTGCCAACTTGTCCGAGGGAGATGTTGCCCTCATAAGCCGGCCCGGTGCGCTCACCGTGGAGCGCGCCAACGGCATGGTGGAGAACGTCATCGGAACGTTCGAACTCCCGTTCGGCATCGGCGGCAATTTCCAGATCAACGGTCGCGATATCCTGGTGCCGATGGTGGTCGAAGAGCCTTCTGTCGTGGCCGCAGCTTCGTTCATGGCCAAGTTGGCCCGCGACTGCGGCGGCTTCGAAACCTCCAGCACGGGACCGCTGATGCGTGCCCAGGTTCAGGTTATCGGCATCACCGACCCCTATGGAGCCCGCCTGGCGCTCCTGAAGCATCGCGATGAAATCTTGGAGGTCGCCAACAGCCGCGATAAGGTGCTCATTGGCCTGGGCGGCGGCTGCCGCGACATCGAGATCCACGTGTTCCCTGACACGGCCCGCGGTCCGATGATCGTTATGCACCTGATCGTCGACGTGCGCGACGCGATGGGTGCCAATACCGTCAACACCATGGCCGAGTCGGTTTCGCCCTTGGTCGAGAAGCTCACGGGCGGCACCGTGCGGCTGCGCATCCTGTCCAACCTGGCCGACTTGCGTCTGTCACGTGCCCGTGTGCGGCTCACGCCCGAAGCGCTTACAACCAAGGAGCGCAGCGGCGAAGAGATCATCGAAGGCGTGCTCGATGCCTACACGTTCGCGGCCATCGATCCGTACCGTGCGGCTACGCACAACAAGGGCATCATGAACGGCATTGATCCCGTCATCGTTGCCACCGGTAACGACTGGCGTGCGGTCGAGGCTGGCGCCCATGCCTATGCCTGCCGGAACGGCCGCTACACCTCGCTGACAACGTGGGAGAAAGACACCCAGGGCGCGCTGGTCGGCACCATCGAAATGCCCCTGCCTGTGGGCTTGGTGGGGGGCGCGACCAAGACACACCCGCTGGCCCAGTTGTCACTCAAGATCCTGGGCGTCAAGTCGGCGCAGGAGCTGGGCGAGGTGGCTGTTGCCGTGGGCCTGGCCCAGAACTTAGGAGCGTTGCGAGCCCTGGCCACCGAAGGGATCCAGCGCGGCCATATGGCTCTGCACGCCCGCAACATTGCAATGGTTGCAGGGGCAGCGGGTGACGAAATCGAGATAGTTGCCAAGCACATGGCAGATGAACATGACGTACGCACCGACCGAGCGCTCGCCTTGCTCGAAGAGCTGCGCCGCAAGTAAGACAGCCACCGTTCCCGACTGGGTGGCTGATTCAGCCGACCTCGAAGCCAGTGAGACCTTTCGCTCATCTAATAACTTGGAGACTATCGAAATGACACAAACTAAGCTCAAGCGCCGCACGGTGCTCAGCTCCCTCGGCGCCACAATGTTGTCAACGTTGGCGTCTCCCACGCTAGCCCAGAGTGCTGCGTTCCCCAACCGTCCGATCAAGATCATTGTCCCCTGGGCAGCGGGGGGCGGCGGTGATGTGATCGTGCGTCTCATGGGCACGAGTCTTCAGAAGCGGCTCGGCCAGGCCATCGTGGTTGACAACCGCCCCGGCGCTGTCGGCACGATCGGCAGCGTCGCGGCTGCGCGCAGTCCGGCCGATGGTTATACGCTCGTGTATGGCGGAATGGAGTCGCACACCATCGCGCCCCATGCAATGAAGAGGGCACCATACGACCCCAAGAAGGAATTTGTTGCCATTGCACCGCTGGGCTTCTTCCCCGCAGCCTTGGTCGTGAGCGCTTCACACCCTGCCAAGAACCTGAGCCAGTTCCTGCAGATGGCCAAGGATGCCAAGACCCCGATGAGCTTCGGCTCGTGGAGCACCGCCACTTCCGGACACCTCATGATGGAGGCCCTCAAGGTGGCGAAGAGTGTCGATCTCCTGCATGTGCCGTATAACGGCACCGCGCCTCTGCTCAATGCCCAACTGTCTCAGCAGGTCGACTGCTCCATCAACGTCTTGTCGACCGTTGAACCCCACATCCGTAGCGGCACACTGCGCTTGCTGGCAGTTTCAATGCCCCAACGCCTGCCGGAGTTTCCGGACGTCCCCACCCTCAAAGAGATCGGTCTCAATGTCGAAAGAGGACCATGGGTGGGAGTCTTTGGCCCAGCGGGCATGCCGGAAGACGTCATCTCGCGCGTGCATGAGGCGGTCGACGCCACCCTCAAGGAGCCTGCCATCGTTGAGCAGACCAAGAAGATGTTCTTCGTCGTCGAGCACATGGATCAGCGCACGTACCAGAATTTCTATTTCAGCGAGATCGATCGCTGGGGTCAGTACGTCAAAACGGCCAAGGTAGCGATCGAGTGATCGCATCCCCGTTGCGTAAAGGCACAGGTAGACAACCCCGGGGATCTGTGCCGCATGCGCCTCGGCGGGGCGAACGCCCGTTTTGGGGGCGACGCCCCAAGCCGGTTGCAGTCCGTTGTAGATCAAGCCACTTCAGCACCAGAAAACCCCATGAGCGAGCGCATCAAGATTGTTGAAGTCGGGCCCCGAGATGGTCTGCAGAACGAGAAGCAGCCCATTAGCGTGGACATCAAGATCGGACTGGTTGATGCAGGCGTCAGGCACATCGAGGCAGCGTCTTTCGTATCTCCAAAAATGGGTGCCGCAAATGGCTGGCAGCGCGGAGGTCATGCACCGCGTGCCGCGCACGGCTAACTTGCACTACAGCGCGCTCACGCCTAACCTTAAAGGACTGGAGGCCGCCATCGCGGCCGGCTGTGAGGAAGTGGCGGTCTTTGGCGCTGCCTCGGAAACGTTTTCGCAGCGAAATATTAACTGCTCGATACGCGAGGGCTTGGAGCGCTTTCGCTCTGTAATTGAGGTCGCGCTTGAAAGTAAGCTGCGGGTACGCGGTTATGTTTCTTGTGTCTTGGGGTGTCCATATGAAGGAGACATCGCACCCGAGAGGGTCTCCGAAGTGGCGCTCATGCTGAGCGAGATGGGGTGCAACGAGATCTCACTTGGAGACACCATTGGTCGCGGAAACCCCAACTCCACACGACGCATGCTGGAGGCCTGTATTCGTGTGATTCCTGCATCGCAGTTGGCTGGTCATTACCACGACACCTACGGCATGGCCATCGCCAACATTGTTGCGTCTCTGGAACTGGATCTCCGTACCTTCGACAGCTCCGTTTCGGGGCTGGGAGGCTGCCCCTACGCCACAGGCTCTTCCGGCAACGTCGCTACTGAGGACGTGGTGTACCTGCTTCACGGCCTGGGATACGAGACTGGCATTAATATTCCAAAGCTGATCCAGGCGGGGATGTACATCAGTTCTGCGTTGGGACGTGGGACCTCTTCACGCGTGGCGCTGGCCATGTCCAGCAACTGCTCAACAACATCGGCTGATTAATCGGGCTACGAGGAAAGTAGGCTAGACGCCAGCGAGCGGCGTAGATTTATCCTAAAAACACTCGCGGCCTTTTTTACGGACGGCAATCCGGACCTTTTGCCGCCGACAGTGCGTATCCGTTTGCAGGCGCCTCATGTACGAACTCACCTGCAGCAGTCCTCAGCATGCAGATGGCGACTTCGCAGCAGTTGCTGCCGGTGATGTCGGACCCCTGAGTTCACGGTCTGGGCCACGCAGCGGTCATTCAAGCGCGAGCGCCATCTCGGACTCATTGACCGGTTTCAAAGTACTGCTGGCCTTGCCAGCCAGCCGGTATGTTCATGACGCCTGAAAGTCTGCTGACCTCGTCCAATTCGGCGCGAACTGGCTTGCAGACTATTGAACCCGCAGTATCTCAAACTGCTGTCGGATGGGAGCGACTTGCATCGACACCTCATCACCCTCGCATTTCCCTAGCATGGCCCTGCCCAATGGGGCTTCGCTGCTAATGACCTGAACGAGCTGAGCGCCGCTGAACAACTTCATGCTGCCCCCGTCCGGACCGAGAAAGATCTGTTGCTGCTTGTCGTCGGAATCGACCAGGCAGACCAACGCGCCGAGCTGTATACCTTTGCTGGCGTCGTAGGGGTGCGGGCGGAATCGGCGCCAATTGGTCATCGCCTGGCGGATGGCTTCGGCGCGCCGGGCTTGGCCGGTGGCCAGGTAGGCGGCTTCGAGTCCCAATGTGTCGTATTTGTTTTCGGCGATGTTTTCTTCGTGGGTCGCCGTTTCATGGGCCGCCCGAACTGCCTGTTCGGCTTGCAGCAGGTCTTCGGCGAGCCGTTCCAACACCTGCTGCTGCAGCAAGAATTTATCCATCATGAGAAGTAGGCATCTCGAAAAAAGTGGAGCAGGTCTTCATTGTGAAGGGCTCCACCAGCCGCCGACGCTTTTGTTGGCTGCAGGTTTACTTCAGCTAAGGGCCCACTGCTACCTATGAGATCATTGATGGAGCCTGTCACCAGGTACGAAGGGATAGACTGAGCTATGCAAAGATTTCCCCTCAGCGTTATCGCAGCCATTCGTTGGTTGGCTTTGGCAATTTTGTGCTTTGGCATTGTCACTGTCGGCAAGATGCTGATTTTTTATCAGGTCACGCTTTGGGGGAGGTTTGTCTGTCCAGACGGGTGGTGGCGCTCATCGCCCGGACTATGTGCTTTTCCACCCGTATCAATTTCGATCTGGTCGATTAGCTACGCTGCAGTTTCGATACTTCTTGTCTGTGCCGCAGTGTTGCTCGCGCCCTCACATAAGCTTAAAGTTTGCGCGGCTCTGCTGATCGCGTTGATGAGTTGGCAAGCCCACATCCTCATCTCCAAATCCTTTTCTTGGGTGGCTCTCGGGTCGCTGTGTGCAGTGGTTGGTATAGCAACGTGCTTTAGCCTTGGCGCTCTGGCTTCGCGTAGCCCATCATTGCGGAGAACGTACCAAAATATCCCCGCTCCCCAGTAGATTAAGCATCCGTTGCCGCTAGCGCTTGGACGGCGCCTACTGGTCAATAGCCACAGTCATTGCAGCGGCCGCAACGGGCCCGTAGTGAAATTGCGGCCTACTGCCCGCCCAGAGCCTGTTGGAACGCAAGCAGATACCCGTTGCAATCGGCGACGGAAAATTCTCTGCTTCCATAGGGCATATCCTGTAGAGGCCAGGCAATGGACGTCTTGTCTTTGATGGCAAAAAAATACCAGTCCACATCCGCAACGGTGAGGTAAATCGTCCCTGAAATGATGGGATTCGTACGCCACAAATCTCGGTCCGTGAAAATGAGGCGGGCTCTATTTTTTGAGACGGTGATCGTGCTGCCGGCAGTTGATGCCGTGCTGAAACCAAGCACAGATTCGTAGAAGTTCCTCGTCTGCTCGATGTCAAAGCACCGCAACAAAATAGACAAACTCATGTTCACTCCGAGAAGCAGTGTCCGTGGTTGGGGGGCAGCCTTATGGTTCGGCTGATTGTGCTGCAGCATTGGGCCCTGAGCAGCCGGTGGATAGCATTACCCCAAAACTGGCATTTGTCACAACCCGGCTTGCTCGCTATCCGAAAATATGCCGATTGAAAGCTAGGCCCTTGCTTGCTCGCAAGCTATAGTTTGTCCAGTTGCTCTTGCTAGGTCTCGCGGAATTTCGACTTGGACGTTGAACATCCCTGTGCTTGCACACCTAAGTTGCAAACCACTTCCAGGAGGAGCAGTGTCCAGAATATCTCGCACGATCCGGTTCATTCCGCAGACGCTGCGGGTTACATCATGTAGAGATTCCGAATGCAGTCACCCACAAATCAAGCTTTCTCGCCAAACACTAAGGTCAACTGGTGGTCTGCATTGGTGGGAAGCGCGGCAGCCATTGGCGGGTCTGCTTTTCTTGGAACGGTCGTCGCAAACGCATATCTCTGGCTGCACCTAGCTAAAGGGTTTTCCCCTGAGCAAGCGTATGCGCAAATGGGACGCGGACTCACATCAACAGTTGAGCTTTTATCACTTGCTACTCTCGCAATTGCCACTGTTTTCGGTGGCTACGTGTCCGCACTTTACGGAAAAGGACGTGACCTCATTCAAGGCCTCATAGCGGGAGTCCTAAGCACATCTTTTTTCTTCGTCATGGCTCTTAACCCAGCGAGCACGTCTGTTCTGACCTGGAGCGCGGCTATTTACTTTGTCGTTGCCACCTTGTCTGGCTTGTTCGGCGGCTTTGTTCGCGCCCAGCGGACTGTCTAACCCCAGCAGTCAAGCAGGCCCGCATGCTGCGGGCCTCATACTTTGTCTGTTGCGCCCCTTTCGTTAGCCGCAACTGGCGGCTTGTGGCCAATGGTACGCATTCGTAGAGACGGAGCGAGTGCCCGCAGCCAGCCTGAAGCAGCATTTCGTTTGAGCGTGGTTTCGCTGGTTGGATCGCCGTTATGGGTCGTCTGATGGACCGGTGCCTATCTCCTTTTGCCCGCGGCAGGCATCGCCCCCAATTGGCGAAAGCCGTGATCTCCCACAAAATCTGCGCGAAGCACCGTGCGCTTGAATAAACATGACTCCAGACCCGCTTGACTCGTTTCTTTCCCAGTCGTCCTGGATGTCCTCTCTGACCGGCGAAGAAGCTAAACGCGTGCGCAGTGCCGTCACGGTGCGCAGCTTTGCTGCTGGCAGCGCCGTATTTGCACGCGGCATGCCCCCTGCGCATTGGGCCGGCGTGATGGAGGGCATGCTCAAGCTCGACAACATTACCGAAGAAGGTCGGATCAGCACGTTCGCAGGCGTGCCATCGGGCGCATGGTTCGGCGAGGGCTCGGTGCTTAAGGATGAGCCCCGGCCCTATGCTGTGACGGCGCTGACCGACAGCGTGGTGGCGCTGCTGCCGCGCAGCGAGTTTTTGCGGCTGCTGCACGAGAGCCATCCGTTTGCGCTGTGGCTGATCGGGCAGCTCAACGCGCGCCTGGCCCACTATGTGGCGCAGGTGCAGACCGACCGACTGGGTGACACAACGGCGCAGGTGGCCTACAGCCTGTCGGGGCTGTTCAACGATGCACTGTTCCCCAACACTGCCCGGCGCATCACGCTGTCGCAGGAAGAGCTGGGGCGCCTGTCGGGCGTGTCGCGCCAGGTGGCCAACCGGGCGCTGCAGGAGCTGCAGGACCGGGGCGCCATTCGCCTGGGCTATGGGTCGATCGAGGTGATCGACTTGAAGGTACTGCAGTCGATTGCCCGCGAAGGCTGAACGCTCAGCCTGCAGGCTCGGCCTGAACCTGCGCCAGCTTTGTGATGGCCTCGCGGCTGCCCGCGATCTCGCGCAGGCGGAACTTCTGGATCTTGCCGGTGGCGGTCTTGGGCAAGACCTCGAATACGACCTGGCACGGGCACTTGAAGCGCGCCAGATGCTCGCGGCAAAACGCGATCAGTTCGTCGGCGCTGACCGTGCCCACCGCATCGGGCTTGAGCTCCACGAAGGCGCAGGGCACCTCGCCCCACCGCTCGTCGGGCTGCGCCACCACGGCGGCCAGCAGCACGGCGGGGTGGCGGTGCAGCACGTCCTCTACCTCCACCGAGGAGATGTTCTCCCCGCCCGAGATGATCACGTCCTTGGAGCGGTCAGTGATCTGCACATAGCCATCAGGGTGCAGCACCGCGATGTCGCCGGTGTGGAACCAGCCGCCCGCAAAGGCCTTGGCCGTGGCGCCGGGGTTCTTGAGGTAGCCCTTCATCACAGTATTGCCGCGCAGCATGATTTCGCCAGCCGTCACGCCATCGGCCGGCACGGGCTCCAGCGTGTCGGGGTTGAGCACGCGCATGTGCTCTAGCGCAGCGGCGCGCACGCCCTGGCGCGCCTGCCGCTGGGCACGTCCGGCCTCCGGCAAGGCTGCCCACCCGGGCTGGCGCACGCAGCTCACGGGCGTGCCCGAGACCTCGGTGATGCCATACACATGGTCCACATCGAAGCCCATCGCGGCAATCGCCTGCAGGATTGCGGCCGGCGGTGGCGAGCCCGCTGTGAGCACGCGCACCGGGCGCGGCAGCGCGATGCGCTCGTGCGCCGGTGCATTGGCCAGCATGGCCAACACCGTGGGCGCGGCACAGAAATGGTCCACACCATGCTCGGCAATGGCCTCGAAGATGGCCTTGGCCGTGACCTTGCGCAGGCACACATGCGTGCCCGCCGCCGCCGTGATGGCCCAGGTGAAGCACCAGCCGTTGGCGTGGAACATGGGCAGCGTCCACAGGTACACCGGGCGACGCGGCATGGCCCAGTCGGTCATCTGCAGCAGGCTCATGAGGTAAGTGCCGCGGTGGCTGGGCACCACGCCCTTGGGGTCGCCCGTGGTGCCCGACGTGTAGTTCAGCGCGATGGGGTCCCACTCATCCTCGGGCCACAGGCCTTCGAAGGCCGGGTCGCCTTCGGCCAACAGGGCTTCGTAGTCCATTGCACCGAAGGCTGGCTGCGCGGGCAGGCACGCATCGTGGACGGCGACCACCAGCGGCGGCTGGTCCAGGCCCGCAACGGCCTTGTCTGCCAGCGCCGCGAATTCGCTGTCCACCAACAGGATGCGCGCCTCGCCGTGCCGCAGGATGAAGGTGATGCCCTCGGCATCGAGGCGGCAATTGATGGCGTTAATGACCGCGCCGCACAGGGGGATGCCCAGGTGCGCCTCCAGCATGGCGGGCGTGTTGGGCGCCAGGATGGCCACGGTGTCGCCGCGCCGCACGCCGCGCTGTGCGAGTGCACTGGCTAGGCGGTAGGCACGATCGCGCGTCTGCGCCCAGGTTTGCTTGGCACCCGCATGCACCACTGCAATTCCGTCAGGGTGGACCAGTGCGCTGCGGTCCAGGAAACCGAGAGGCGTGAGCGGCAGGTGGTTGGCGAGTGTGCGTTCCAGGCCGTTCTGGTAGGGACTGCGGGATGGACTGCTTGCCGTAGTGGGGGTCATGCTGTTGTCTCCATAGCTGCTATTCGTGATAGGTGGTGAAGGATTCGACGCTCTCGCGCTCGGTCACCAACGTGTTCTCGATGCGGGCTGGGTCGGCATGGCCCAAGCTCATGCCGCAGACCACCATGTGGGTGTCGGGTATGCCCAGCTCGGCATGGATGATCTGGTGAAACTTGGTGAACGCTACCTGAGGGCAGGTATCAAGCCCGCGTGCACGGGCTGCCACCATCACGCTCTGAAGGAACATGCCGTAGTCCATAAGGCTGCCGGCCTGCATGACACGGTCCACCGTGAAGATCAGCCCTACCGGCGCATCAAAGAAACGATAGTTGCGGCCGTGTTGCGCGTGCATGCTCGCCTTGTCACCCTTGGCAATGCCAAGCAGGCCATACAGGTCCCAGCCCACTTTGCGGCGTCGATCCACATAAGGCGATACCCATTCGAGTGGGTAATAGTGGTAGGGCTCCGTGAGTGCCGTGGACGCTTCCCCATCGTTGTCCGCAGTAGCGATGGCTGAACTCAGCCGTTCCTTGGCGCTGCCCGTTAGCACATGCACGCGCCAGGGCTGGGTGTTCATGCCTGAGGCTGCGTGGCGCGCTACGTCCAGGATGGCATGAACCTCTTCGCGGGGGACCTGCGTAGGCATGAAAGCGCGAACGCTGCGCCGCGATACGATGGCCCAGTCCACCGCCTCGCTACTTTGGAGTGTGGTGCCGGGCGCTTGAACGTGCAAACGGCCTGTGGACCTTGTTGGAGGCGTGTATGAACTGTTCATGCCGGAATGCTAGGCATTGATACCGCTCATGACTGTCGATGCGATGACATTTGCGATCGGCAGAAGTACCGTCTAAATTCTTGAATCTGTATTTCTCGACAGTCTGACCACTTGGCCCTGGCACCCGTTTTCTAGCTCCTAGAGGCAGGCGGTAGGCAGTAGAAAATAAGGCGTAAGCCAGCTACACCGGTAGTCGGAGATTGTTCAAATCAATCTACTGCTGCTTAGTACCTGGCGCAGCGAGCTGCATGCGTCCAAGGTGGTGTGCAAGCTCCGGGACGTGGAGCGTGGTTTTGTATGGATGTAGAAGAAAAAACGGCTGTGGAAGAACTGCCAGAGGCTACCCAACGCCTGCCTGTAATGGATCCACCTTGCATTTTTTTGACACCGTCCGTCAGAAGATCGTGGACAGGTTCTTCGGACTGTTGGCAATGTTCGGTATCAAGGGTTTATGGTCACGGGCTTGCCGAAGTGAAGCGGCAGCATTCAGCCTGGCGCAGCCATCCTGCCGATGAGGGCGCCGCCGCCGCCTCGGTCCTCAGTGTGCTTGAGACGGGTGAACTGAGCTCCGCATGGACGTGTTGATGCCCCTGGCCGGATGTAGACGCGGCGCAGCTCCCCAAACACCCTCACCACTCCGCAAAACTCCCGTCCCGATGCCGCCATACCGGATTCCTCCACCGGTGCCCCTGCTGCGCGCGCTCCCGCACGTACTCCTCATTCACTTCAATCCCCAACCCCGGCCCGTTCGGGATGGCCACCATCCCGTCCTCGTACATGAACACTTCCGGGTTGGACACGTAGTCCATCAGGTCGTTGTCCTGGTTGTAGTGGATGCCCAGGCTTTGCTCCTGGATGAAGGCGTTGTAGCAGACCGCGTCCAGCTGCAAATTGGCGGCCAGCGCGATAGGGCCCAGGGGGCAGTGCAGGGCCAGGGCCACGTCGTAGGCCTCGGCCATGGTGGCGATCTTGCGGGTTTCGGTGATGCCGCCGGAGTGTGAGGGGTCGGGCTGGATGATGTCGGCATACCCCTCCTGCAGCACGCGCTTGAAGTCCCAGCGGGAGTACAGGCGCTCACCCAGGGCGATGGGGGTGGACGAGATGCGGGCGATCTCCTTCAGCGCCTCTTCGTGCTCGCTGAGCACGGGCTCTTCAATGAACATCAGGCGGTAGGGCTCCAGCTCCTTGATCAGCACCTTGGCCATGGGGCGGTGCACGCGGCCGTGAAAATCTACGCCGATGCCCACGTGCGGGCCTACGGCCTCGCGCACGGCGGCCACGTTTTGCAGGCAGCGCTCCACCTTGTCGAAGGTGTCCACAAACTGCATCTCTTCGGTGCCGTTCATCTTCACGGCGGTAAAGCCGCGGGCCACCGCGTCGCGGGCTTGCTGGGCTGTCTCGCTGGGGCGGTCGCCGCCGATCCAGCTGTATACGCGGATGCGGTCGCGCACGTTGCCGCCCAGCAGTTCGGACACGGGCACGCCCAGGGCCTTGCCCTTGATGTCCCACAGCGCCTGGTCGATGCCGGCCAGCGCGCTCATGTGCACGCCACCGCCGCGGTAGAAGCCGCCGCGGTACAGCACCGTCCAGTGGTCTTCAATGTGGCGCGGGTCCTTGCCGATGAGGTAGTCGCCCAGCTCTTCGACAGCGGCGGCCACGGTTTGCGCGCGGCCTTCCAGGATGGGTTCGCCCCAGCCGACGATGCCTTCGTCGGTTTCGATTTTCAGAAAGCACCAGCGCGGGGGCACAAGGAACGTGGTCAGTCGGGTGATCTTCATGGGAGGGCGGAGGGGGCGAGAGAGGACGTTGAAGAGAAAAAAACTGGGCTAGGCGCTGGCGGTGGCCTTGCCGGGTGCGGTGGCTGCAGCGCGTGCCGCGCCGTAGGAGGTGTGCCATGCGGCCACAAACGCGGCGGCCTTGCCGGCGACGTCGGCAGCGCTGTCGCCAGGGCGGTACAGGGCCGAGCCCAGACCGAAACCGCTGGCGCCGGCGGCGGCGTAGGTAGCAATGTTTTCAGGTGCGATGCCGCCCACCGGCACCAGGGCCATGGGCGGGGTGATGACGGCGCGCCAGGCCTTGAGCACATGCGGGGGCAGGGCCTCGGCCGGGAAGAGCTTGAGCATGTTGGCGCCAGCGGCCAGCGCGGCATAGGCTTCGGTCAGCGTGGCCACGCCGGGTGCGCAGGCCATGCCAGCAGCGCGCGCGGCGCGGATCACGGCGGGGTCGCTGTGGGGCATGACGATGATCTGCCCGCCGGCGGCCTGTACATCGGCACACGCCTCGGCCGACAGCACAGTGCCCGCCCCGACAAGGCAGTCGGCAGGCAACGCGTCTCGCAGCGCACGGATGCTGGCCAGCGGCTCGGGGGAGTTGAGCGGCACCTCGATGATGCGAAAACCCGCGTCGTACAGCGCGTGGCCAATGGCCGCGACTTCGTGCGGCCGCACGCCACGCAGGATGGCGATCAGGCCGCACTGCAGCATGGTCTTGTACAGATTCTTGTCGATCGGGTTCATGCGGCGAGGCTCCTGGTGGATGGGGTGGGCTGCGCGTGGGGGGTTGTCGTCACCAGCCCGGCCGCTTGCGCGATCTGCCACAGGCCGGTGATGGTGGCCTGCGCGGCAATGGTGGGCGGCGCAAATCCGTAGGCTTGCAGCGCGAGCGTGTATCTGCGGCACAGGTCGGGCTCGCCACACAGCACCAGCTGGTGCGGCGCGGCGCTCGTGGGCGGGTGCACGCGTGCCAAGCCTGCGATTTCATGGCCGATGAGGACGCCCGAGAGATAGTCCGCCTGGGCTGTGGCGGGCAGCGTGCCGGTGAGGCCCAGCGTGCGGGTGCTGAAGATGTGCGACAGCAGGCCCAGGTCGGTATCGCTGCCGCGCGCCACCTGCAAGCCCTGCGCGAATGCGGCGTCGTCGGGCTCAGTTGGCGGCTGCATGGTCTTGCCCAGGATGGTGTGGCGGCGCAGTGCGGCAAACACTTCGCCTGTCATGAAGGTGTGGAACCGCTGGATGCTGCACCGGATGCCATCCTTTTGCGCCACCACCCATTTGCTGTGCGTGCCAGGCAGGCCCACCAGCAGCGGGCCTTCACCCACCAACGTGGCATCGGCCAACACGCCCAGTACCTGCGTTTCTTCGCCGCGCATCACGTTGGGCAGGCCCCCGCGCTGCAGCAGCCCGGGCACGATGTGCAGGGGTGTGGCGCTGCCACGGCCCACCACCGTCAGCCCGCGCGCCAGGTCGTCGAGCGAGGTGGGTGCGTCGAGGTATTTGGCTTCGCGCCAGCCCTGGGCACTGCCGACCATGCCGCAGGCCAGCAGGGGCACCGAGGGCAGGGTGGCCAGCCAGTCGCCGCAAGTGTCTTGCAGTGCGCGTTCGAAGGCTGCCCCGGGCCCTGCGCCAGTTTGGTCCGCGGGAGCCGGCGGCAGATTCATGATGCCCCAGGGGCGGTTGCGCTGCTCCAGCACCTGCCCGTTGGCACCCAGGCGGAAGGCGCGCAGCGAGCTGGTGCCCCAGTCCAGGGCCACCAGGCAGGTGCCCGAGAGGTTGGCGATATATGCCATGGCGTGCTTATTTGCCCCAGCGCAGCACCAGCGGATCCAGCCGGCGCGCGATGTCGATGAGGCCGCGGCGCACTTCAGGGTGCATGGCCGGGAAGGGGTGGCGGCCCGCCTCGCAGGCAATCACGCCGCCTTCCTTCATCAAGGCCTTGGCCGTCAGGATGCCGCCCTGGCGGTTTTCGTGGTTGATGAGCGGCAGCCAGCGCTGGTAGAGCGCAAAGGCCTCGTCCATGTCACCCTGGCGGTGCGCCTCAATGATGGGGCGAATGCCATCGGGGAAGGCGCCGCCTGTCATGGCACCGGTGGCACCCGCATCCAGGTCGGCCAGCAGGGTGATGGCCTCTTCGCCGTCCCACGGGCCTTCGATGGCCGCGCCGCCCAGGCGGATCAGCTCGCGCAGCTTGCTGGCGGCACCCGGCACTTCGATCTTGAAGTAAGCCAGGTTCTCGATCTCCTGCGCCATGCGGGCGAGGAACGGGGCCGACAGCACGGTGCCGCTGGCGGGGGCGTCCTGCACCATGATCGGGATGCTGATCGCATCGGACACACGGGCGTAGAACTCATAGATCTGCGCTTCGGGCACGCGAAAGGTGGCACCGTGGTAGGGCGGCATCACCATCACCATAGCGGCGCCCATGTCCTGTGCGGCGCGGCTGCGCTCGGCGCAGACCCGGGTGCCGTAGTGGGTGGTGGTGACGATCACCGGCACGCGGCCTGCCACGTGCTCCAGCGAGACGCGGGTCAGTGTCTCGCGCTCGGCATCGGACAGCGAGAACTGCTCGGAGAAGTTGGCCAGGATGCAGAGGCCATCCACGCCGGCGTCGATCATGAAGTCGAGGCAGCGCTTCTGGCTGTCGATGTCGAGGGTGCCGTCTTCATGGAAGGTGGTGGGCACGACGGGGAAGATGCCGCGGTAGCGGGCGGGGGCAGCGGTAGATGTCATGGGTCAGGTGGCTTTGATGTCGTTCTTCTTGGCGATTTCGCCCCACAGGCGATAGTTGTCGCGGGTCAGTTTGGCCAGCCGTTCCGGTGTGCCGCCGCCCACCATGTCACCGTTCTTGGTGATGGTGCCGCTGACCGCCGGGTTGGCGAGCGCCGCGTTGAGCGCGGCATTGGTCTTGCTGACGATGTCCGGGGTGAGGCTGGGTGGCCCCCACAGGCCGACGAACACGGTCACGAGGAAGTCCTTCAGACCCGCTTCGGCCGCGGTGGGCACGTCGGGCAGCGCGGGAAGGCGCTCGGCACCAGTGACCACAATGGCGCGCAGCCGGCCGGATGCAATGAAGGGGATGAGCAACGACGCGGCATCCACGATGCAGGGCACCTGGTTGCCCACCACGTCCTGGATGGCTGGCGCGCTGCCTTTGTAGGGCACCTGGTTCATCGGCGGCAGGCCGGCGCGTTCGCGCAGGTGCTCCATCGCCAGATGGGTGTTGCCGCCACTGCCCGCAGAGGCGTAGCTGAAGCCGCCAGCCTTGACGCCAGCCCGCACCCAGGTGCGGAAGTCTTCGAGCGTCTTCACCGGTGCAGATGGGTGCACGCACAGCACCAGCTGTGATTCCAGCACCAGCCCGATGGGCGTGAAGTCCAGCGGATTGGGCGACGGTGTCGCATAGGTGTGCGGGTTGATGGTGAGGCTGGTGTTGGCCACCAGCAGCCTGTGGCTGTCGTTCAGGCGCAGGGCCTCGGCCGCTGCCAGGTTGCCGGAGGCGCCGGGTTTGTTCTCCACCACCACCGGTTGGCCCAGCGCGCTGGCAAGGCCGTTGGTGATGAAGCGCGCGCCAGCGTCGGTCAAGCCGCCGGGTGGGTAGCCGACAAGCAGCGAGACGGGTTTGGAGGGCCAGGCCGGTGCAGCGGCCACGGCAGATGTGGCGCCCAGCGCGGACAAGGCACTGCCGGCTGCCGCGGTGAGAATGGTGCGTCGGGAGGGGGACCGCATGGAGTCTCCTTGTTCTTGTTTCAAGGGGGCGTGATCAGTGCGAATGGCGCGGCACGGCCGAGCCGCGGCAACCCACCAGAAAGTCGAAGTCGCAGCCTTCGTCGGCCTGCAGCACGTGGTCCACATACAAGCGCTGGTAGCCCCCGCGGCCACCCTGGTCGGTGGTGGACAGCGCAGCCAGGCGCGCGGCCAGTTCCTCGTCGCTGATGTCGAGGTGCAGGCGGCCTTGTTCGCAGTCGAGCTCGATGAAGTCACCATCACGCACGGCGGCCAGCGGGCCGCCGTCAGCGGCCTCGGGCGCCACGTGCAGCACGACGGTGCCGTAGGCGGTGCCGCTCATGCGCGCGTCGGAGATACGCACCATGTCCTTCACGCCCTGGCGCAGCAGCTTGGGCGGCAGGCCCATGTTGCCCACCTCGGCCATGCCGGGGTAGCCCTTGGGGCCGCAGTTCTTCATCACCATCACGCAGCTGGCGTCGATGTCCAGGTTCTCATCGACGATGCGCTCCTTGTAGTGCTCCAGGTTCTCGAACACCACAGCGCGGCCGCGGTGCTTGAGCAGCTCGGGCGACGCGGCAGAAGGCTTGAGTACCGCACCGCGGGGCGACAGGTTGCCGCGCAGGATGCAGATGCCGCCGTCTGCGATCAGCGGGTTGTCGATCGTGCGGATCACCTCGTCGTTGTACTGGGGCGCCTCGCGCACGTTGTTCCACAGCGTCTTGCCGTTGACGGTGAGTGCGTTGGGGTGGGGCAGCAGGTTGTTCTCGCCCAGGCGGCGCAGCACGGCGGGCAGGCCACCGGCGTAGTAGAACTCTTCCATCAAGAAACGGCCCGAGGGCTGCAGGTCCACCAGCGTGGGCGTGCCGCGGCCGATGCGCGTCCAGTCTTCCAGGTCGAGCTGCACGCCCATGCGTCCGGCAATCGCCTTGAGGTGGATGACCGCGTTGGTCGAGCCCCCGATGGCGGCGTTGGTGCGGATGGCGTTCTCGAACGCTTCGCGCGTGAGGATCTTGGACAGCGTCAGGCCTTCGTGCGCCATCTCCACAATGCGTTTGCCCGACATGTGGGCCAGCACATAGCGGCGTGAATCCACGGCCGGGATGGCCGCGTTGTGCGGCAGCGATGTGCCCAGCGACTCGGCCATGCAGGCCATGGTGCTGGCCGTGCCCATGGTGTTGCAGGTGCCGGCGGAGCGGGACATGCCCGCTTCGGCCGCGAAGAACTGGTGCTCGTTGATTTCGCCGGCCTTCAGCGATTCGTGCAGCTGCCACACAGCCGTGCCCGAACCGATGTTCTTGCCTTCGAGCTTGCCGTTGAGCATGGGGCCGCCGGTGACCACGATGGCAGGCACGTCGCAGCTGGCCGCGCCCATCAACAGCGCGGGCGTGGTCTTGTCGCAGCCCACCAGCAGCACCACCGCATCGATGGGGTTGCCGCGAATGGCTTCCTCCACGTCCATGCTGGCCAGGTTGCGCGTGAGCATGGCCGTGGGGCGCAGGTTGGATTCGCCGTTGGAGAACACCGGGAACTCGACCGGAAAGCCGCCCGCCTCGTAGATGCCGCGCTTGACATGCTCGGCGATCTTGCGAAAGTGGGCGTTGCAGGGCGTGAGCTCGGACCAGGTGTTGCAGATGCCGATGATGGGGCGGCCATCAAATTCATGGTCGGGGATGCCCTGGTTCTTCATCCAGCTGCGGTACATGAAGCCGTTCTTGTCGGCCGTGCCGAACCAGGCAGTGGAGCGGAGTTTGCGCGGGGTGGTGGTCATTGTGATTGCGGGTCAGAGAGATGATGGAAAGAAGGTCAGGACCGCTTGGCGGCGCGGCGCGTGAGCAGGCGCTGCAGCAGGCAGAAAACAAACAGCAGCACGCCGACGACGATGCGCGTCCACCACGAGCTGAGCGTGCCGTCGAACGAGATCAGGGTCTGGATGATTCCGAGCATGAGCACGCCAAACAGCGTGCCGGCCACATAGCCGACGCCGCCGGTGAGCAGCGTGCCGCCGATCACCACGGCGGCGATGGCGTCGAGCTCCATGCCCACGGCGTGCAGGCCGTAGCCCGAGAGCATGTAGAACGTAAACACCACGCCCGCAAGGGCAGAGCAAAAGCCCGAGAGCGTGTACACGCCGATGACCGTGGCGCGCACGGGCAGGCCCATGAGCACGGCGGAGTTCTCGCTGCCGCCCACGGCATACACCGCGCGGCCAAACGGCGTGCAGTGCGCGATGAACAGGGCGGCCAACAGCACCGCGATGGCGATCAGTGCGCCGAGGGACAGCGAAGCGCCTTCCCACAACTCCAGCCGCCACTGCGACAGCTCGGAATACGCTTCGTTGGTGATGCTGATCGAGTCGATGCTGATGAGGTAGCACAGCCCGCGTGCGAGGAACATGCCGGCCAGCGTCACGATGAAGGGCTGCAGCTTGAAGCGCTCGATCAGAAAACCCATGAACGCGCCAAAGAAGGTGCCCATGAGCAGCACCAACGGCACGGCCACCGCGGGGCTCCAGCCCCGGTGCTCGACCAGCGCGGCCAGCACCATGGTGGTCAAAGCCACCACCGATCCGACCGACAGGTCGATGCCGCCCGACAGGATGACAAACGTCATGCCCACCGCCACGATGATGAGGAAGGCGTTGTCGATCAGCAGGTTGAGGAACACCTGGGCCGAGAAGAAGCCGGTGTACATCACCGAGCCCAGCGTGGCCATGGCCACAAACAGCGAAATGGTGGCGGCGAGCGGCAGGTACTTGGGATTCCACTGGGCGCGCGCTGCGCCCGGCTGAGGCGCCACCTCGGCGGCAGCGTTGAAAGAAGTCTTGGGCACGGCGCTCATGACACGGCTCCTGCGCCCGGGCGGCGTGCGATGGCGCCAATCTGCGCGCGGAACTCGGGCGATTGCAGCAACATGACGATGAACACCACCACGGCTTTGACCACCAGGTTGACCTCGGGCGGTACGCCCAGCGAATAGATGGCGTACGTCAGCGTCTGGATGATGAGCGCACCGATCACGCTGCCCACCAGACTGAAGCGCCCGCCCGTCAGCGCCGTGCCGCCCAACGTCACGGCCAGGATGGCGTCAAGCTCCAGCAGCTGGCCGGCGTTGTTGCCGTCGGCGCTTTTCACGTTGGAGCTGATCAACAGACCCGCGATGCCCGCACACACGCCGCAGAAGACGTAGGCCGCCACGGTCAGGCGGCCCGCCTGCACGCCCGCCACCCGCGCCGCCGTGGGGTTGATGCCCACCGCCTGCACGAACAGGCCCAGCGCCGTGCGCGTGACGGCCAGGTACAGCACGGCAAACACGGCCGCCACGATGAACAGCGAGAACGGCAGCCCGGCCAGGTACCCGCCGCCGATGAAGAAGTAGGGCGTGTAGTAGATGGTGATGATCTGCCCGTCGGTGATCAGCTGGGCGATGCCCCGGCCCGCCACCATGAGGATCAGCGTGGCGATGATGGGCTGCATGCCCACGCGCGCCACCAGCACGCCGTTCCACAGCCCGCAGAGCAGGGCCACGCCAAGGGCGCCCAGGATGGCCACCGGCAGCGGAAAGCGGCTTTCTGTGCCCGATACCGAGCCACCGATCATCCAGGCCGCCACGGCAGCGGCAATGGCCACGACGGCACCTACCGAGATATCGATGCCGCGCGTGGCGATCACCATCGTCATGCCCAGCGACACCAGCACCAGCGGCGCGGCGCGGTTGAGGATGTCGATCAGGCTGCCGTACAGGTGCCCGTCGCGCCATTCGATGTGCAAGAAGCTGGCGTTGAAGGCCGTGTTGACGGCCAGCAGGAGCAGCAGCGTGATCACCGGCCAAGCCAGCCGGTGGCGCAGCAGGGCGCTGGCAAAAGAGGGTGTGTTGCGTTCTTCAAGCATGTTGTTCAGCGGCGATCAGTTCGTAGACGGCGTCTTCGGTGCTGCCAGCGGGCAGCTCGCCGACCTTGCGGCGGTCGCGCAGCACGACGATGCGGTGGGATACGCGCACCACCTCGCTCATCTCGGATGAGATGAACAGCACGGCCATGCCGGCCTGGGCCAGTCGCAGGATCTGCTCCATGATTTCCTGCTTGGCCGCCACGTCGATGCCCCGGGTGGGCTCGTCCAGGATCAAGAGGCGCGGCTCGATGGCCATCCAGCGCGCGAGGATGGCCTTTTGCTGGTTGCCGCCCGACAGCAGGCCGATGGGTGTGTCTACACTGGCGGTCTTGATGCCCAGCAGCTGCACGTAGCGGTCGGCAATGGCCGTCTGCTCGGCGCGGGAGAGGAACTTGCCCACGCCCATGCGCGCCTGCAGCGCCAGCGCAATGTTCTCGCGCACCGACAGTTCGGCGACGATGCCGTCGGTCTTGCGCTCTTCGGGGCACAGGGCCAGGCCCTGGCGAATCGCATCCATGGGGTTGGAGAAGCTCACGGCCTTGCCGTCGATGCGCAGCATGCCGCGGTCAGGCTGCTCTAGCCCGAAGAGCAGGCGCGCCAGTTCGGTGCGGCCCGCGCCCAGCAGGCCTGCGAGTCCAACGACTTCGCCTGCTCGGATCTGTAGGTCCAGCGGTTGCAACTGTCCGGTCTGCCCCAGGCCTTCGGTTTGCAGCAGCGCGGTATCCGACGCGTTCGCCGGGGGCGGCGGCGATGTCTGCGCGGCCTGTGCGGCCAGGTCGCGGCCCAGCATGGCGGCGATCAAGGCTTGGGGCCCCAGGTCTTTGACAGACCATTCGCCCACCCAGCTGCCGTTGCGCAGCACGGTGATGCGGTCCGACACGGCATACACCTGGTTCAAAAAGTGCGTCACGAAAACGATGGACAAGCCCTCGCCACGCAGGCGGCGCAGCACTTCGAAGAGTTTTTGCACCTCGTCGTCGTCCAGGCTGGAGGTGGGCTCGTCCAGGATCAGCACGCGCGCTTCGATGCTGAGTGCGCGGGCAATGGCCACCAGCTGCTGCACGGCCACGGGGTAGTCCGACAGCAGGCGCGTCACATCAATGGACAGGCCGATGCGCTCCACCAGCTCGCGCGAGCGCTGGTGCATCTGAGCCCAGTCGATGCGGAACCCCTGCGCGATGCCGCAACGCGGATAGCGGCCTGCAAAGATGTTCTCGGCCACCGAGAGGTTGGGGCAGAGGTTGACCTCCTGGTACACGGTGCTGATGCCCAGGCGCTGCGCGGCCAGGGGCGAATCGGGCCACACCGGCTCGCCGCCCAGTTGCATCTGGCCGCCGCTGGGCTTGATCACACCCGTGAGCACCTTGATGAGCGTGGACTTGCCCGCGCCGTTCTGCCCCATCAGCGCATGGATCTCGCCGGGGTACAGGCGCAGCTGCACATCGCGCAGCACGGGGATGCCCGCAAACTGCTTGTGAATGCCCGCGAGTTCGAGCAAGGGGGCAGGGGTGTGAGCGGTGGCCGCGTCCATGGGATCAGGCTTTGTTCTTGTTGTAAACGTCGACCAGCACGGCAGCCAGCAGCACCACGCCCTTGATGACTTGCTGGTAGTCGATGCCGATGCCCAGGATCGACATGCCGTTGTTCATCACGCCCATCACAAAGGCGCCGATGACAGCACCCATCACCTTGCCCACACCGCCCGAGGCCGAGGCGCCGCCGATGAAGCAGGCCGCGATGACATCGAGCTCGAAGCCCAGGCCCGCCTTGGGCGTGGCGGTGTTCAGGCGCGCTGCAAACACCAAGCCTGCCAGCGCGGCCAACACGCCCATGTTGACGAAGGCATAGAACGACAGTCGTTCGGTCTTGATGCCCGAGAGCTTGGCCGCCTTTTCGTTGCCGCCCATGGCGTAGATGCGCCGGCCGATGGTGGTGCGGCTGGTGATGAAGTCGAACAGCACGATCAGCAGCGCCATCACGATGAGCACGTTGGGTAGGCCCTTGTACGAAGCGAGCAGATAGCTGAAGTAGATGAGCAGCGCTGCAAATACTGCGTTGCGCGCCACGAAGAAGGCGGTGGGCTCCACGTGCACACCGTGGCGCAGCCGGTTGGACCGGGCCCGGATGCCTGCCACCACCAGCGCTGCGGCCACGGCCACGCCCAGCAGCAGCGACGTGAGCTTGACGCCCTCCACACTGAACAGGTCGGGCATGAAGCCCGAGCTCAGCATCTGAAACGCCTCTGGGAAGGGGCCGACCGATTGCCCGGCCAGCAGCGCCAGCGCCAGGCCCTTGAAGACCAGCATGCCGGCCAGCGTGACGATGAACGAGGGAATCCGCGAGAACGCCACAAACCACCCCTGCACTGCGCCAATGAGGCCGCCGCACACCAGGCAGGCCAGCGTGGCGGGCACGAAGTGCCACTGGTACTGCACCATCAGCACCGCGGCCAGCGCGCCGATGAAGCCGCACACGGACCCCACCGACAGGTCGATGTGCCCGGCCACGATCACGAGCAGCATGCCCAGCGCCATGATGACGATGTAGCTGTTTTGCAGCACCAGGTTGGTGAGGTTGAGCGGCTGCATCAGCGTGCCGTCCGTCATGTACTGGAAGAAGCCCATGATGGCGACCAGCGTGATCAACATGCCGTACTCGCGCAGATTGTGCTTGGCGTGGTCTAGCAGCGAACGGGTGGGGTTGGCCGGTGCACCCATTGCAGGCGCGGCCGAGGCCGTGGGGGAGGGATTGGTCATCTGGCTCATGTTTGTTATGCGTTGCGCTGGTTGCTATTCGATGCGTCCACACTGGCGCTGCCCAGACCAGGGCCGCCGTGCAAGGGCCGCCCCGCCGCACGGGCTGCGTCCCCCTTGGGGGGGATGGCGCGAAGCGCCTCAGGGGGGGCATTTACTATGACGCGCATGATCTTTTCCTGCGTTGCCTCGGCGGTGGGCATCTCGGCGACAAAGCGGCCTTCGTTCATCACGTACAGGCGGTCGGTGATGCCCAGCAGCTCGGGCATTTCTGAAGAGATCACGATCACGCACTTGCCCTCGGCCGCCAGCTGGGCGATGAGGGTGTAGATCTCGTACTTGGCGCCCACGTCAATGCCGCGCGTGGGCTCGTCGAGGATCAGCACTTCGGGGTTGGTAAAGAGCCATTTGCTCAGCACCACTTTTTGCTGGTTGCCACCTGATAGGTTCAGCGTTTTCTGGTCCACGCCCGAGCAGCGGATGCGCAGCTTCTCGCGGTAGTCCTGCGCCACGCGGTGCTCGCGGCCGCTGTCGATCACGGCGGCCGTGGAGACGCCACCCAGGTTGGCCAGCGACACGTTGAACTGGATGTCTTCGCTCAGCACCAACCCGTTGCCCTTGCGGTCTTCGGTCACGTAGGCTAGGCCGTGGGCCACGGCCTTCTCTACCGTACCCACGTCGATGGGGCGGCCGTGCAGCAGCACCTGCCCACCGATGCGCTCGCCCCACGAGCGGCCAAAGATGCTCATGGCCAGCTCGGTGCGGCCTGCGCCCATCAGCCCGGCAATGCCCACGATCTCGCCTTTGCGGACCTGCAGGTTGATGTTTTTGATAAAGGCGCGCTCGGGGCGCTGCGGGTGGTAGGCGTTCCAGTCGCGCACCTCAAATACCGTCTCGCCGATACGTGGTTCGCGCGGGGGGTAGCGGTCGGCCATCTCGCGGCCGACCATGGCCTTGATCACGCGGTCTTCACTCACGGGCGCTGCGCGGCAGTCCATCGTCTCGACAGTGCTGCCGTCGCGCAGCACGGTGATGGAGTCCGCCACGCGCGAGATTTCGTTGAGCTTGTGCGAGATCAGGATGCAGGTGATTCCCTGGGCCTTGAGCTCCAGCAGCAAATCCAGCAGCGCCTGGCTGTCGTTTTCGTTCAGGCTGGCGGTGGGTTCGTCCAGGATCAACAGGCGCACCTGGCGTGACAGCGCCTTGGCGATCTCCACCAGTTGCTGCTTGCCCACGCCCAGGTGGGTGATCAGTGTTTCGGGCGATTCGCGCAGGCCCACCTTGTGCAGCAGTGCCTGCGTTTTGCTGTGCGCCGCCATCCAGTCGATGACGCCGTACTGCGCGGTCTCGTTGCCCAGGAAGATGTTTTCGGCGATGGAGAGCAGGGGTACCAGGGCCAGCTCCTGGTGGATGATGATCACGCCCAGGTGTTCGCTGTCGCGGATGCCGCCGAACTGGCGTTCTTCGCCGTCATAGACGATCTCGCCGCTGTAGCTGCCATGTGGGTAGACGCCGGAGAGCACCTTCATCAGCGTGGACTTGCCCGCGCCGTTCTCGCCGACGATGGCGTGGATTTCACCCGCCTTCACGCGCAGGTTCACTTGGTTCAGTGCCACCACACCAGGGAATGTTTTGCGGATATTCCGCATTTCAAGAAGCATGGTCTCGGAGTCTCTTGGCGGGCCATCGGCCCATCGTCGCGTCTGTTGCACGGCCGCCTGCAAGGCCTGTGGGGTGCACTTGCAGGCGGCCAGTCCCACGCCGCTTCGGGAGCGGCTTGGAGCTTCTTACTTACCTACTTACTTGACCTGCGATTCCTTGTAGTAGCCGCTGCCCACCAGGATGGAGTTCCAGTTGGAGGCATCCACCGAAACGGGCTTGAGCAGGTACGAAGGCACCACCTTCACGCCGTTGTTGTAGGTCTTGGTGTCGTTGATTTCGGGCTGCTTGCCCGACAGGGTGGCGTCCACCATGTTGGCGGCGACCTTGGCCAGCTCGCGCGTGTCCTTGAACACGGTGGAGTACTGCTCACCCTTCAAGATGGACTTGACCGAGGGCACCTCGGCATCCTGGCCGCTGACCACGGGGCAGGGCTGCTGGGCCGTGCAGTAACCGACGCCCTTCAGGGACGACAGGATGCCGATGGACAGACCGTCATACGGCGACAGCACCGCGTGGACCTTGTCCTTGCCGTAGTAGGCCGATAGCAGGTTGTCCATGCGCGCCTGGGCCACCGAGCCATCCCAGCGCAGCGTGCCCACCTTGTTCATGCCGGTCTGCTTGCTGCGCACCACCAGCTTGCCGCTGTCGATGTACGGTTGCAGCACGCTCATGGCGCCGTCGTAGAAGAAGAAGGCGTTGTTGTCGTCGGGCGAGCCGCCGAAGAGTTCGATATTGAACGGGCCCTTGCCTTGCTTGAGGCCGAGCTTGTCGACGATGGAGGTGGCCTGGAGCACACCCACCTGGAAGTTGTCGAACGTGGCGTAGTAGTCCACGTTCTTGGAGCCCTTGATCAGGCGGTCATAGGCGATGACCTTGACGCCCTTGTCCGCAGCACTCTGCAGCACGCGCGAGAGGGTGGTGCCGTCGATGGAAGCAATCACCAGCACCTTGGCGCCCTTGGTGATCATGTTCTCGATCTGCGCGAGCTGGTTCGGGATGTCGTCGTCGGCGTACTGCAGGTCGGTCTTGTAACCGCGCTCCTTGAGCACCTTGACCATGTTGTCGCCGTCGGCGATCCAGCGCGACGAGGACTTGGTGGGCATCGAGATGCCGATGCTGCCCTTGTCTTGGGCCAGTACCAGGGGCGATGCGCCCATGGCGGAAAGGGCCACGGCGGCCAGCACGGTCTTGAAAATTGCTCGCTTCATTGATGAGTCTCCGGGTGTTGTTGTGTTTTGGTTTCAGTGACGATTCAGAAAGATGCGCGTGGCCTTCGCAACTGGCGCGCTCCAGGCCAGTGCCACCGCGCAAGGGCCGCCCCGCCGCGCTGGTGGCGTCCCCCTCAGGGGGAAGACGCCGCAGGCGGCTCAGGGGGAGTCAGTATTTCCGGTTTGGAAACTCTTTGGCAGCCACTTCCATCGGGAAGATGCCTTCTTCCGTCACGATGCGCTTTTGCACCGCCTTGCCGGCCTTGATGTCCTTCACGGCGCTCATCAGCTGCGGGCCCAATAGGGGGCTGCACTCCACGCTCACGTTGAGCTTGCCGGCGATCATGGCTTCGAAGGCGCCCTTGACCGCGTCGATGGAGATGATGGTGATGTCCTTGGCGGGCTTGAGGCCGGCTTCTTCGATGGCCTGGATCGCACCGATGGCCATGTCGTCGTTGTGCGCGTACAGCACGTTGATCTTCTTGCCCTCGGCCTTCAGGAAGGCTTCCATCACTTCCTTGCCCTTGGCGCGCGTGAAGTCGCCGGTCTGCGAACGCAGGATCTTGAACTTTGGGTCGGCCTTGATGACTTCTTCAAAGCCCTTCTTGCGGTCGATGGCGGGGGCGGAGCCCACGGTGCCTTGCAGTTCGACGATGTTGACCTCGCCCTTTTGGTCCTTCATCTTCTCAACCAGCCAGCGGCCGGCCTTGCGGCCTTCTTCCACAAAGTCCGATCCCATGAAGGTGACGTACAGCGAGGTGTCCTTGGTGTTCACCGCGCGGTCGGTCAGCACCACAGGGATCTTGGCGGCCTTGGCTTCGCGCAGCACGGGCTCCCAGCCCGACTCGACCACGGGTGAGAACGCAATCACGTCCACCTTCTGGGCGATGAAGGAGCGGATGGCCTTGATCTGGTTTTCCTGCTTTTGCTGGGCGTCCGAGAATTTCAGCTCAATCCCGGCCTCCTTGGCGGCGGACTTGATCGACTCGGTATTGGCGGTGCGCCATTCGCTCTCGGCCCCCACCTGGCTGAAACCCAGCACGATGGGCTTTTGGGCCCATGCAGCTGCGGGGAGCAGTGCGGCCACGGGCGCGCAAGCAAGGGCTGCGGCAACAGTGCGGCGGTTCAATTTCATCATCTTGTCTCCTGTCTTTAATGGTTGGTTGACGATGGGTTGCGGGATCGGTGACCGGGGAGAGGCTGGGGCTCAGGCCAGCATGTAGCCTGTCTTGACGGTGGTGTAGAACTCGGCAGCGTAGCGGCCCTGTTCGCGCGGGCCATGGCTCGACTCCTTGCGGCCGCCAAAGGGCACATGGAAATCCACACCCGCCGTGGGCAGGTTCACCATGGTCATGCCCACCACGGCGTGGCGCTTGAAGTGCATGGCGTATTTGAGCGACGTGGTGCAGATGCCTGCACACAGGCCAAACGGCGTGTCGTTGGCCAGGGCCAACGCGTGTTCGTAGTCGTCCGCGCGCAGCACGCAGGCCACCGGGCCAAAAACTTCTTCGCGCGCAATGCGGTGCTCGGGGCGGGCCAGGAACAGCGCCGGGCTCATGTAGTGGCCGGGTGTGGCGCGCTCCAGGCGCTCGCCGCCCCACACATGCTCGGCGCCTTCATTGCGAGCAATCTCCACGTAACCCAGGTTCTGCTCCAGCTGGCTGCTGTCCACCACCGGGCCCATTTCGGTGCCACGTTCCAGCGCGTGGCCCACCTTCAGGCTGACCAGCCGCTGGCGCAGCCGGGCCACAAAGGCGTCGTGCACGCTGGATTCCACAATCAGGCGGCTGGACGCCGTGCAGCGCTGGCCGGTGGAGAAGTACGAGCCCTGCAGTGCGCAGTCGATGGCCTGGTCCATGTCGGCGTCGGCCAGCACGATGAGCGGGTTCTTGCCCCCCATCTCCAGCTGCACCTTGGCGCGGCGTTGACTGGCGGCGCGCAGGATGCGGTCGCCCGTGGCCACCGAGCCCGTGAAGCTCAGCGCGTTGACCAGCGGGTGGTCCACCAGCGTCTGCCCCACCTCGCGGCCACTGCCCATGATGAGGTTGAATGCGCCAGCGGGCAGGCCGCTGCGGCTGATGATCTCGGCCAGCGCCCAGCCGCAGGCGGGTACCAGCTCGGCGGGCTTGAAGACCACCGTGTTGCCGTAGGCCAGCGCCGGGGCGATCTTCCAGGCCGGGATGGCAAACGGGAAGTTCCACGGCGCGATGATGCCCACCACGCCCACGGGTTCGCGGGTCACGTCCACCTGCACGCCCTGGCGCACCGATGCCATCAGTTCGCCCGGGATGCGCAGGGCCTCGCCTGCGAAGAACTTGAAGATCTGTCCGCTGCGGGCGACCTCGGCCACGGCCTCGGGCAGGGTCTTGCCTTCTTCGCGGGCCAGCAGGGCGCCCAGTTCGTCCTTGCGGGCCAGCAGCTCGCTGCCGATCAGGTCCAGCACATCGGCACGGCGTTGTGGGGTGCTTTGGCTCCAGGTGGGCAGGGCATCCACGGCAGCCCGCACGGCCAGTTCGGTCTGGTTGCGGTCCGCCCGGGCGTATTCGGCCACCACTTCTCGGGTGTCCGAGGGGTTGGTGCTCACGCCGGTGGTGGTGCCGATTTCCCACCGGCCGTTGATCAGGTGCCGGGGGCTGAGCTGGAGGTCGCCGAGCTTCATGGAGAGAGGCCTTTGTTGCTGTTGCGGCGAAGTCTATGGAAGATTTTGATATCAATCCAATCATTTTTTAGACAAAATAGATATCTGTCTTCGCATTCTGGAAAACCCCTCCTTCGCTTCCGCCACCCCATCCATCCATGAGCACCTACAACCACTGGTTCATCCGCGCCCGCCTCAAGACGCGCCAACTGCTGCTGCTGGTGGCGCTGGCCGAGGAAGGCAACATCCACCGCGCCGCCCAGGTGCTGAGCATGACGCAGCCTGCTGCGTCCAAGCTGCTCAAGGACCTGGAGGACGTGCTGGAGGTGCCGCTGTTCGAGCGCCTGCCGCGCGGCATGCGGCCCACCTGGTATGGCGAAACCATGATCCGCCACGCCCGCATGGCCCTGGCCAGCCTGAACCAGGCGCACGACGAGATCGGCGCGCTCAAGACCGGCCACTACGGCCAGGTGGGCATCGGTGCCATCACCTCACCGGGCCTGAGCCTGCTGCCCGCCGCCGTGGCGCTGGTCAAGCAGGAGCACCCCAGCCTGCGCATCTCGCTCGACATTGAAACCAGCCCGGTGCTGCTGGAGCGGCTGGAGCAGGGCAAGCTCGACATCGTGGTGGGCCGCCTGTATGAAGAGCACGACAAAGGCAACCTGCGTTATGAATCGCTGACGGAGGAGCTGGTCTGCGCCATCACGCGCCCCGGCCATCCGCTGTCGAGCATGAGCGGGCTGACGCTGCGCGACGTGGTCTCAGCCGGCTGGATCGTGCCGCCTGCCGGCAGTGTGCTGCGCCATCGGTTCGACCTGATGTTCCAGCAGGATGGGCTGGCGCCGCCGCTGCACACGGTGGAGACATCGGCGCTGTTGTTCATCACGCGCATGCTGCAGCAGAGCGACATGATTGCAGTGGTGGGCGCGGATGTGGCGCATTACTACGCGGCACACGGCCTTGTGACGGTGTTGCCGCTGGAGATGCCGTGCCATATGGATGCGTTCGGGATCATCACGCGGTCGGACAGGCTGTTGTCACCTGCGGCCAAGGTGATGATGAGGGCGTTGAAGCAGACGAGTCTGGTGCAGTACGGGCGGAGGCTGGAGGCGGGGGATTGATTTTTTGAATCGAATTGGTTGCTGGCGCTTTCTGGCAAAGCACTGGCAGCTATTGTTTTTGTAGTCCTTTGCTCTTGTGGGTCCGTTCGGGCTGAGCCTGTCGAAGCCAGTGCTTGTGCGCTGGTTTGGTGGTGTGCTTGTGTGGAGGGCGCATGCCGGGGCGACTCCCGGCCTCCGCCCTCAAACCAAGCATGCGTTTCAAACCAGCACGCGCCCTGGCTTCGACGGGCTCAGCCCGAGCAGTTGGGGAGTGCGTGCCCCGGCTCCGACAAGCTCAGTCGAACGGACGAGGGCCCCGCAGGAACTGCAAAAACCATAGCTGCCAGCGCTTGATAGAAAAGCGCTGGAGCCTAAAAAGACCAAAAAATCAAACCCACCCCGCATCCACCTTGAACTCCTGCGCCGTACACATCGCCCCATCGTCCGACGCCAAGAACAGCACCATGCGCGCAATGTCATGCGGCCGCAGTTTGTCCGGCAAGCACTGGTTCCGTGCAATCTCCTCCTCGCCCTTCGCATCGAGCCACAGCTTGATCTGCCGCTCCGTCATCACCCAGCCGGGCGACACGGTGTTGATGCGGATGCGGTCCTGCCCCAGGGTTTTGGCCAGCCCGCGCGTGAGACCGTTCACCGACGACTTGGCGATCGCATAGCAGGGGTAGCCCGTGCCCTTGCCCTGCCAGCCGGTGGAGCCCAGGTTGATCACCGAGCCCCCGCCCAGCTTGCGCATGCCGGGCACCACGGACTGGATGGCGAAGAAGGCCGGGCGCTCGTTGATGGCCATGCGCTCGTCGTAGTAGGCGGGCGTGACGGATTCCAGCGTGTGGCGGTCGTCGCTGGCCACGTTGTTCACCAGCACCGAAAAGTCGCCCAGCTCGGCGGCGGCCTCGGCAATGCAGGCCTGCAGTGCCCCGATGTCGCGCACATCGCAGGTGCGCCACCAGGGGCGCTCCATGCCGGCGTCGGCCAGTTGCTGCGCCAGGGCCTCGCTGGCCTCGCGGGCCACGTCCACAAAGGCTACGCGGGCGCCTTGTTCTGCAAACGCGGCCACGATGGCGGCGCCAATGCCGCTGCCGCCGCCCGTGATGAACACCGAGCGCCCGCGCAGGCTGGGAAAGCGCGACAAGCCTTGCGACCCTGCCGCCGTGGTGGTGCTGGAGGAAGAAGAGGAGGGGAGATACGTGTCGGAAGAATGTGACATATCAATATATATATCAATTGATGGTAAAAATATTCATTACAGGCATCAATTGGCGTTGATAAGATGCCGTCCGTCAAGTGCCTGGCAGCAGGCAAGTGCAAAAAAACTACCGGAGACAAGCGTGCACCACCTGGATAACCCCCTCCAACCGCTTGCGGGCGCTGCCTTTGCTACCCCCGTGGCCGGGGCCGTGCGCTGTGTGCAGGCGCTGGGCTGCGAACTGGGCGAAGGCCTGCTGTGGTCTGTGCGCGAACAGGCCCTGTACTGGGTGGACATCCTTGCATGCCACCTGCACCGGTGGGACCCCGCCAGCGGCGCGCTGCAGCGCTGGACCTTTGCCGAAGAAATCTCTGCCCTGGCCGAACGCGCCCAGGCACCGGGCCTCATCGTGACCCTGCGCCGAGGTTTTGCCCTGTTCGACCCAGCCACCGATGCCGCCCCCCGCTACCTGCACCAGCCCGAGCCCGAGCGCCCGGGCAACCGCTTCAACGACGGCAAGTGCGATGCGCAGGGCCGGTTCTGGGCGGGCTCCATGGACTTTGCCTGCGAGGCCCCCACCGGCGCGCTCTACCGCTACGACCCCGATGGACGCTGCACGCGCCACGACGACGGTTTTGCCGTGACCAACGGCCCCACCTGGTCTGGCACGGGGCAGGGCGCGGCCATGTATTTCAACGCCACCATCGAAGGCAACACCTACCGCTACGACAGCGACCCCGCCACGGGCACGGTGTCGAACAAAACGCTGTGGAAACACTGGCTGCCTGAAGACGGCCTGCCCGACGGCATGACCACCGACGCCCAGGGCCGCGTGTGGATTGCGCACTGGGGCGGCTGGTGCGTCACCTGCCACGACCCCGTCACCGCCGCCGAGCTGGGCCGCGTGACCTTGCCCGTGAGCCAGGTCACCACCTGCGCCTTTGGCGGCGCCGACCTGCGCACGCTGTTCATCACTTCGGCGCGGGTGGGCCTCACCCCCGAGCAGCTCGCTGCCGAGCCCCTGGCCGGCGCGCTGTTTGCGGTGGACACCGACAGCCTGGGCCTGCCGGCCCATCCGTTTGGCGGCTGAGAGCCCTGCACCTGGCATTGCCTGTGTTCCTGCAGGCCCGTCAGCGTGCCGGACAGCCCCCGCCCGTCCTGCCATTCCTTTTTGCAACCCTTTTCAGAAAGCCCACCCATGACCGAGGCCTCCCACCCCATCGTCTGGCTGCACCACGCCGGCCAGCATCTTGGCCTGGTGCCCTCGCTGGGCGGCAGCGTTGCGGCCTGGCAGATCGACGACCCGGAGGGTTCGCAGGCCCGCATCGACCTGTGGCGGCCGTGGGACGGCAAGACGCCGGACCTGTACCAGATGGCGTCCTTTGCCATGGTGCCCTGGTCCAACCGCATCAGCGGCGGCGGGTTTGAGCACGCCGGGCAGTTCCACCCCATGCAGCCCAACCGCGCGGGCGAGCCCTATCCCATCCATGGCGACGGCTGGCTGCAGCCCTGGCAGATCACCCAGCCAGCGGCCGACACGCTGCAGATGACCTTGCGCTCGCAGCACTTTGACGGCAACCCGTATGACTACGAATGTGTGCAGACCTTCCGCCTGGTGGATGGCGGCCTCGACCAGTCGGTGCAGGTGCACCACCTGGGGCCAGAGCCGCTGCCCTACGGCCTGGGCCTGCACCCCTGGTTTCCGCGCACGCCCGCCACGCGCATCACAGCGCCGGTGCAGGCCGTCTGGCTGTGCGGCAACGACCCGCTGCCCACGGAGCTGACGCAGCATTTCCCCCCAGGTTGGGACCTGAATGCCGGTGCTTCGGCCCATGGCGGCCTGATCGACAACGCCTACACCGGCTGGGGCGGCACGGCGCAAATCGACTGGCCCGAGCGCGGCCTGCGCCTGACAGCCCACATGCCCGACTTTGCGCAAGACGGCGGCACCGCCCGGCACTACTGCCTGATCTACCGCCCACCCCAGGGCCCCGCCTTTTGCTTTGAACCCATCACCCAGCCCATCGACGCCTTCCACCAGCCCGGGCAGCCCGGCCTGCGCACCCTGGCGCAGGGGGAGGCGACGGCGCTGAAGGTGCAGTGGCGCTACCGCAGCGGCGCGGGGGCAGCGGATTCGGGTCAGTAGATTTTGATAAAAATCGGCCCTGGCGCTTGATGGGTAAAGTTTTATTGCTATTGAAAAAGTAGCAATCAAGCCAGGCCATTCCGCGCAGACCTTTCGGGCCTGGCTAACGGACCTGGCTAACGGACCTGACTAATGGGCTGCCCCTGCCGCCCGCGCTGGTTTTGCCTTGGCCTTGGCGCCCTCGGCATTCAAGGCCACCGCTGCACGGATCAGCGCCTTGAAGGCCTCCGCGTCCACGGTGTCCCCTTCGTGGATATCAATCGCGCGCCGGGCGTTGCCATCCAGGCTGGCGTTGAAGAGTTTTGCCGGGTCTGGCAATGAAGCACCTTTCAGAAAGGTCAGCTTCACCGCAGTCTTGTACGACTCGCCCGTGCACAGAATGCCGCCCAGCGACCACACGGGCGTGCCTTTCCACTTCCACTCCTCCACCACTTCGGGCGCCGCCTCGTGGATCAGCTGGCGCATGCGGCCCAGCGCGGGCCCGCGCCAGTCCTGAAGGCTGGCGATGCGCTCGTCGATCAGCGCCGATGCGGGCGGGCCTTCGGGGGTTTTCGCGATGCTCATGGGGTCTCCTTGTCGGTCAATGTGGCCAGCACCGCCTCCAGCCGGTCCAGATTCTGCTCATTGGCGGGGATGACCAGCTCGCGCAGCCTGGCCGCCAGTTCAGCGCTGGCAAATTCCTGTGCCCAGGCCAGGTGGGTGTGGTGTTCGCCGTGGGGGGCCAGCTCCACCGTCAGCGTGAACAGCGGCGCCATCACATGCTCGATCACGATCCGCGCGTCCGGCTCGATGGCGCGGAACACGTTCTCGTTGGGGTAGTGCGTGCCGTCCGGACCGTGCATCACAAACACCCACCGCCCGCCGGGCGCAAAGTCAAACCGCTCGAACGTGTTGGTAAACCCCGCCGGCCCCCACCAGCGTGCCAGCAGCTCTGGCTGCCGGAAGGCGGTAAACACCTGGTTTGGGCTGGCGTGCAGCAGGCGTTGGGTGGCAAGGGTGGCGTCTGGATGGTGGCTGGGCATGGGCAACTCCTTCGGGGTCAGAACGTTGGCGATGAACCGGGATTTTTCCTCACGGTAGCGCTCCGTGCCACGGTGCGCAAACCGCAGCTTGAGCTGGTTGTACCGCTCCACCAGGCCCGGGTCAGCGCGCAAGGCATCGCGAAAGTGCAGGAAGAACTCAAACTCCGACCCCTTGGCCACCACCTGCAATGCCACGTCCGCGTCTGTGTGCGGTGATAGCAGCATGCACAGTTCTGGCGTACGCAGGGTGTCTGCTTTGACCACGTAGCCTGCGGCCTGCAGCACCTGAACGGCCTGCGCGTGCTCTTGCGCCGCCACCAGCACACAAATGTCCAGATCGCCCTTGGACACCGCGCCCGGAATGGCCGAGGCGCCAATGTGCTCCACCTGCGCATCGGGCAGCAGCCGGGCGATCTCCTGCATGACGGACAGAAATACCGCGCCAGCGGCTGCCTGGTACTCGGAGGGTTCCAACAACTTCATGGGGCCGTGATCATGCCAGCCCAGTGGGGCATAGGCCACAAGCGGGCGCATGTCCCGGGCGGGCTTGGCGCGGTGGTCTCGACCCCCTCCACACGCCACATCCGCCCCCGCTTCAGCGATTGTGATAATTTGCAACTATCTCGCCGCCACCCCAACCTACCCAGAGGCATCAGCTGATGAACACCAAATCCGGAAGCACGGGCCCGTTGGCACTGCTGGCAACGCTGGTGGCAGCGCTGCCCTTTGCCGCCTCGGCCCAAACGATCTCCAGTGGTGCCCCTGCCGTGGCCAATGTACCGGTGGACAACCCGCTGGCGCTGGTCGCCTTGCTGGTGGCGGTTGCACTGGCCGGGTGGTGGTCGCTGCGCCACAGCCACGGTGTGCGGCGTGTGATGTCGCTGCTGCTGGTGGCGGCGGTGGCGGGCCTGGCGGGGCAGGGGTCGGGCCTGATGGCGCAGGTTGTCAGCGCGTTCACCCATCCTGCTGGCGAGACCCTGCCCATCACCGTCAGCCCGATCACGGGCGGCGGCTTCACGGGCTTTCAGCCTGCGGACTTCAGCAATAACTCAGGCGCTGCGCTGCGGATTGCAGCCATCGCCCCTCCCAACCTGGCCCAGTGTTTTTCCACCAATCCGGCCAACACCTTGCTGCCCCCCGGGCCTCCCACGCCATCGCCCCATCCCGCCTGCGGCGTGGGGGCCATGCTGGCCAACGGCGCCACCTGCCGGGTGGATGTGGAGGCCATCTGCCGCAGCCTCTATGCCTCTGGCGCCACCCTGACCGCCCTCAGCCCAGCTTCTGGCACCGAGTCCGGCGGGGCTGGTGTCACGCTGACCGGCACCGGGTTGACCGGCGCCACCAGCGTCACGTTTGACGGGGTGCCTGCAACGTCGGTCAACGTGGTCAACGCCACCACCATCACCGCCGTCACACCAGCGCACGCAGCCGGTGCCGTCAATGTGGTGGTCATCACCCCGGGCGGGGCCGCCCAGCTGGCTGATGGCTATACCTATCTCACCGCAGCCGTTCTGACCAGCAGCAGCCCCAGCTCCGGCACCGAATTGGGCGGGACTGCGGTGACGCTGACCGGAACCGGGCTGACCGGCGCCACCAGCGTCACCTTTGGCGGCGTGCCTGCAACGTCGGTCACCGTGGTCAACGCCACCACCATCACGGCCGTCACGCCCGCGCACGCCGTGGGTGTGGTGGACGTGGTGGTCACCACCCCCGCCGGGGCCGCCTCGCTGGTCAACGGCTATACCTATCTCACTGCAGTCGTGCCGAGCACACTGACCGCCATCAGCCCCAACTCCGGCACCGCATCGGGCAGGGTTGGCGTCACGCTGACCGGTACCGGGCTGACTGGCGCCACCAGCGTCACGTTTGACGGGGTGCCAGCAACGTCGGTCAACGTGATCAACTCCACCACCATTACAGCCGTCACACCCGCACACGCGGTGGGTGTGGTGGACGTGGTGGTTAACACCCCCGCCGGGGCGGCCCAGCTGACCAACGGCTATACCTACCTTGCCACCGCTGTGGGGCAAAGCAGCGGGGGCGGCGTGATCGCGGTGCTGGGCGGCGGGTTAAACAACCTGATTGCTGCCACGGCAGACAACAGTACCGGCATTGAATGGGGTGGTTTTGGCCTCGCTGTAGGGACCAGTGCGCAAAGCGACACCAACGGCGCCAGCAACACCGCAGCCATCGAAGCGGCCCTGGGTGCGGGTGTGTATGCCGCGCAGATGTGCAGCGCTTACGAGGTTGATTCGCAAGGCAACACACCTTGCCAGGCGGGCAACACTTGCTACAGCGACTGGTTCCTGCCCGCCCGCAACCAGCTGGCTGCGCTGTTCACCAACAGAGCGGCCGTAGGTGGCTTTGCCAACAGTACTTATTGGAGCTCTACGGAATCCACAGCCTTCCTCTCGTTCCTCGCGTGGGGCTATGCGTTTTCTGGAGGCGGCGGCATTGACGAGGAAAACAGGAACACCACCCTGCGGGCACGCTGCGTGCGTGCCTTTACCCCATGAAGGTCGGTGCCGAGCGCGCTGCAGGTGCACAAGCCCGCAGGGCAGGACGCAAGCCGCAGGGTGTGAATTTTTGAGTGAAATATGGCCCTGGCGCTTTATTGGTAAGCGCTAATAGCTATCAAATGAAGAGCGATTGGCCCGTGGCATCGCATAAACCGGCGTGGCTGCGCGCCTGCCCAAGTCGCTGGCCCGACGGCGCAGTGTGCCCCCCGGCCCCGGCAGAACGCCCACTTGGCATGGCCCCTGGTGCATCTGCTTGCCGCCCCTGCAGCCTGCCCACGCCGTCCGTCACCCGCTGCAGTGCGTGGGCTGCGTGTACGGGCGCCTTCGCGCCCACCCAACTGAGAGTGATTCAGGCAAACTGGCACGACCATGAACGTGCTAGACCCGCGTACCGCCATTGTGTTGATCAGCGCCATGAGCGCGCTGATGGCGCTGGTGCTGTGGGCCCTCAAGCGCAGCTACCCGCCCAGCATCCAGGGCCCAGGCCGCTGGGCGCAGGCGCTGCTGATCATCGTGGTGGGCGGCGTCCTGGCGGCATCGCGCGGCCAGCTGCCTGAAATTCTCACCACAGCCGTACCCAATTTTCTGCTGAGTTGGGGCGTGTATGGTCTGTACGCAGGCACCCAGCGTTTTCATGGGGTGCGTCCGGCCACGTGGCGCTGGCTGGGCACCATTGCCGCCGTGGTGCTGGGCACCATGTGGTTCACCTGGGGCGACCCCAACTACGCCGCGCGCCTGCGCCTCATCACCGCACTCATGGCCGTGATGTTTTCGGTGCACGCCTGGTTCATCGTGCGGCAGGGCATGGGCAGCTTCTCGCGCTGGCTCACGGTGGGGGTGCTGGCGTACATCGCCGCGATTCAGCTGGTGCGGCTTGCCACCACGTTCTTCCTGCCCACGGGCGACACCATCCTGAACGCCACGCCCCAGCATGCGCTGTTCATCGCCAGCTTTTCCGTGTCCATCTTGCTGTTTTCGGTGGGCGCCGTGCTGATGGCCGGCGACCGCCTGCGGGCCGAGCTGGAGCTGCTGGCCACCCGCGACTCGCTTACCAATACCCTCACGCGGCGCTACATGGACGAAGCCTGCGCCATCGAGCTGGAGCGCAGCCACCGCACCGGCCAACCCCTGGCTCTTCTGATGATGGACCTCGACCACTTCAAGGCCATCAACGACACCCACGGCCACCAGGCCGGCGACCGCGTGCTGGTGGACTTCGCCACCAAGGTCCAGAGCCGTTTGCGCAACAAGGACCTGCTGGGTCGCTTTGGCGGGGAGGAATTTGCGCTGCTGCTGCCCAACACCCCTCTGGACGCCGCCCTGCAAGTGGCCGAGCGCATCCGGGCCGCTTGCGCACCCCACGGCAAGGAGGTGGGCTGCACCGTCAGCATCGGCGTCACCCTGAGCCTGCCACAGAACGACTCCATGGACAAACTGCTGGCGCGTGCGGATGCGGCGCTGTACCAGGCGAAGAACGCGGGGCGGAATCGGGTGGTGGCGGGGTGAGGGGGCTCTCTGACGAGGGGCAGAAGTGGGGCACTTTCGGCCTGCAACGGCCCATGAAGGAAATCCGGCCGATGATCTCCCGGCAGCGGTTGCTGTCATCCGCGCTTCGTCGTTGAACGCGTACTATCGGCCAAGAGCAGTCGGTCGCCGCTGGCGAAAGCGGACTCTCAACATTGGCGGTAACCGGCGCGCGCCGGGAGGCAAAGCCGACCAGAGCGCGCCCGCTTGACTAACCGGTTAGCAATCAAGGTATCAAGCTGAGTCCATACCAAATTGAAGCTATGCCTCGCGTGTCAACAACCTGGGGCCGAGCCAAAGCGAAGCACTCAATGAGAAAGACAGAGGTCATGCTTAATCCAAACACGATCCAGAAGCGGCCAGCCAAGGCGTAGTCAGCAAAGCCGCAAAGAAGGGGTGCGATGGTCCCAGCTACACAACCGGTGACCATATTTTCCGCGACCCAGCCTTCCGCCACGCCGATGCATACGTAAACCGCCATCAGCATCGCATATGACAGGAGCACCACCACAGTCGTAGTCCTCAGCCAAATTGGCCTACGGCCGCGAGCTGCACTCAAAAAATAGAAGCCGACAGCTGGCATTGCCATTGCGCCCAAGAACGCCGCGATGAACGGTGCTGGCATTGACTGCTAACGTTTGAGATGAGTGGGAGCCGTAGGCGATCCACTCTCGATTGAACGGTTAGGGTGCAGATCAACCTTCATTTCGACTTCCGACGCGCGGCCTCAAGAACCTTCGCTGCACCCAGCCCCACAACTACGCCAATAGCGATGAACAACTTGGCATCAAGCCAAGAGGTGATGCCCGTGGCCTTGGCAACCAGCACGCCTATCCCGCCACCTGAAGCACCTAAAAGTATTGCGATGAGTGTTCGTTCAGACACGTGCTCTGCAGTCTAACGTTGAAAACAAGCGGAGCCGAAGGTGTCCGCCTTGGTTGACCAGTTAAACCCAGCGCTCATGGTGCAACACCGTCAACAAACACTTGGTCATAGTCATAGCTTCGAAATGCCACTCTGCTTTGGGACGGAATGCTTTGTGAGGGAAGCTTCATTGAAATATGAGTCAGTTGTTCGCTCTTATTGGACACGAAACCAGACGATGAACTTTCCAAAGACACCGTGACACCTCCGTCTGGGCTGTTAGAAATGCTCGGCTGCTTGAACTGACTTTTGAATGAAGGGAAGTTTCTTAGTTCCACCATCAAATCAGGACCGGCGCGGTGCATCCATACAGTTGCTTTGAGCCCATCCGCTGGCTCAATCGCCGTGGTGTTTGTTATCCACGTGCTGTCCGATGCCGAGTTCAAATTCCAAAGAAGAATGACTGCGATGGTCGCACCTGCCAGAGCTATTCGTGATTGTCCCATAGTGGGTTTTAACGAAATGTATACCGCAAAACCTGCGGGATAAACTGGACCGTGCGGGATATTCTGGACATTGGTTTTCCCTGGAAGCGTCTTGCAGCATGAGGTTGCAGGCGATGGCCTGTCTAAACATCCAGGTATAAAAATTCCGCGAAACCCGGCAGGCAGCAACAAGGGAAACTATAGCTCGCTACCAGGCAGGGACTGTGCACTCAGGGGTTGCGTATGAACGGCAGCTTTGCGGTTGTGTTCTCCAACGTCGGCTCAGGGCCCGAAGCGGACACCGCTCAGAGCAAGATTCGCTCAATGCTGCGCGGGGAGGGCGGGCCTTATTCAAGGGGCACTGCTCCTCGCTGACTCCAGACGAACGATGAGTGCAGCGGCTGCCAATGACAGCAATGACGTCGTCAACATCGCCGCCACAACATACGCACGTGCATTCGACACTTCGATGAACAGTCCGGCGAAAAAGGCAATGGTTCCTGCTCCTGCCGTCGTGATTGCAGATGCCAAACCTAACGCTGTACCAGACAGGCCTGCATAGACGGAAAGCACACGGCTGTTCGCGGCGGGCATCGTTAACCCATTTCCTAATCCGATGCATACGCATGGACCAAAGAATGCCAGGGGGTGATTGATCTGCAACGCAGCTAACGCCCCACCAATCAACAATCCTGCGCAAGTCAACAGCCGTCCGAAAACAATCAGTTGAAGTGGCGTCAAGCGCACGCCATACCGCGCGGCTGCGAAGCTACCAATAATGAAGCCCGCAGGCACCAGCCCCAGGTAAATGCCGACCATCGTCGTGGAGATTTGGGTTGTCTGCACAGCCACGGCAGGTGCACCGCTGATGAAGACATAGAGCGTACCAATGGTAAAAGCCATGCAGCACGCATATGCCAAAAACCGCGCAGAAATGAGCAATTGTCCGTATCCACGGAACTGCTGCATCATTGAGGTGGACCGACGACGATTGGTTTCGGGCAGGTAGCGCAGAACAAGAGCGATGGCACATGCGCCGAGTATTGCGAACGCGGCAAAGTTTGCCCGCCAGCCTAACCAGCTAGCCAGCAATCCGCCCACTGTAGGGCCGACCATGGGAGCGATTGCATAGGCTGAGGAGACATATCCGATTTGACTCAGCATTCGCTCACCGGCAGTGTCCCGGATCACTGCCAGCGACATTGCGAAGCCTGCTACAGCGCTCCCTTGAAGTAGCCGAAACCCCAAAAAAATATAGATGGTCGCTGCGAAGTAGCATCCGATGGAGCCGATCACAAAAATCGCCAATGCGGCCAGCAGAACAGGTCTTCTCCCAAATCTGTCGGATAGAGCTCCGGCAATCAAATGCGTAAATGCGGTCGCAACGGCATATCCCCCCACGGCTATATTGATCGTGGCGAAATCGGTTTCGAATTCTCTTGCGATGCTAGGCATCGAAGGTACGAACATGTTGAACGGCAGAACGCCAAGAGCTGATAGGGCAATCAGCAACGCCAATGGCGGAGCGCTTTGATGGTGTGAACGCACGATAGAACTCCCAAGCCGCCGACTCTGAAAAGAGGGCGGGGTGACCTGACAACACGAGCCATCCACAAGGATGGGCACTTGGTGGCTCTTGTCGGGTCAACAGGAGCTTGACCTCACTCAGCCTTTGGAGCTAAGTGATGGCCGCGCGCATTGCGCAACGCGATGAGCTTATGAGCTCAAGCCGGATTATGCATGCGCTGTGGAGGTGGCTGTTGGCAGATTCGCCGCTGATGCGACGGTCTACTTCTGGCCGGCAGCCGTCGTCCGCTCAAGACCCAACCCCCACCCCTCGCATCCCTGCCAACCCCGGCATCGCCCCCCGCATCCCCTCCAAAAACAACCTTAACCGCGCTGGATAAAACCGTGCATGCGGGTACACCAGATACACCGGCAGCGAGGGGGCCTGCCAGGTGGGCACCAGGTGCAGCAAGTCGCCTGCGTGCAGATCCGCATCCACGATCCATGCCGATGCGATACACGCGCCGAGCCCGGCCAGGGTGGCGCTGCGCAGGGCGTACAGGCTGTCGGTGGCCAGTCGGGGGGTGATGGCGAAGGTGCTGGCCTCGCTGCTGTGCTGGTGGGTCAAGGTGACTTCGCGCTGGTAGAAGGTGCTCAGCGCCAGCCAGGGTAGATCCTTCAGGTCCTGCGCGTGCTGGGGTGTGGGGCGGCCTGCCATGAGGGCGGGCGATGCCAGCACGATGCGTGGCACCTCGGCCAGGCGGATGGCGACCACGGAGGGGTCTTCCACCGCGCCCACCTGGATGGCGCAGTCGATGCCTTCGGCGATGAAGTCGGGGCGGCGGTCGTGCAGCATCCATTCCACCGACACATCGGGGTAGCGGTGCAGGTAGTCCATCAACGGGGGGATGAGCTGGTTTTGCCCGAAGGCGTGGGGCGCCAGCACGCGCAAGGTGCCGCGGGGTGTGTCGGCCGTGCCGCGCAGGTCGTCTTCCATGGTGCGCCAGTCTTCCAGCAGGGCCTTGGCGTGGGCAAAGCAGCGTTCACCGTCTTCCGTCAGTTTCATCACGTGGGTGGAGCGCTGCAGCAGCTTGATGCCCAAGGTGCGCTCCAGCGCCTGCAGGCGGCGGCTCACGGTGGGCTGGCTGGTGCCCAGCTGCTGGGCGGCGGCAGACAGGCTGCCTGCCTCCACGATGCGGATGAAGGTCTGCATCAGCTCGATGCGGTCGGCGCCGGGTGGTATGGCAATGGTCATACGTGAAGCGTATAACAAATCTGCAGCCCAGCCCACTACCCAGCGCGCGATTGCCTGAGAACAATCACCCCATTCTTTGGCTGAACGGGTGTTGATGCGATGTCTTCCATTCAAAATCTGCATGCAAACAACGCGATGGGCGTGGCCCCTGCGTTGCCTGCCGAGCGGGCGGTGAGCGCGCCGCTGTTGCTGCTGCTGGCGACCACGGCGGGCCTCAGCGTGGCGTCGCTGTATTACAGCCAGCCCATGCTGGGCGTGCTGGGGCCCGACATGCAGGCCGACAGCCGCGTGGTGGGCCTGGTGCCCACGCTCACGCAGCTGGGGTATGCGCTGGGCATCTTGCTGCTGGCGCCGTTGGGCGACCGGTTTGACCGGCGCCGCATCATCGTGATCAAGTCGGTGGCGCTGATGCTGGCCTTGCTGATGAGTGGCCTGGCACCGGGCATGGGCGCGCTGCTGGCAGCCAGCCTGGCCGTGGGCCTGGCGGCCACGGTGGCGCAAGACGTGGTGCCTGCCGCTGCCACGCTGGCCCCGGCGGCGCAGCGCGGGCGCATGGTGGGGATTGTGATGACGGGGTTGTTGCTGGGCATCTTGCTGTCGCGCGTGGTCAGCGGCTTTGTGGCGCAGCAGTGGGGCTGGCGCACGGTGTATGTGGCCGCGGCGGTGGCGATTGCGCTGCTGACCGTGGCGGTGTGGCGCGGGCTGCCGCGTTTTGCGCCCACCACGCAGCTCGGTTATGGCGCGTTGATCGGCTCGATGGTGGCCCTGTGGCGCCAGCACCGTGCGCTGCGCCGCGCAGCCTGGGCGCAGGGGTTGCTGGCGGTGGGGTTCAGCGCGTTCTGGTCCACGCTGGCGGTGATGCTGCACAGCCAGTTCCAACTGGGAACGGCAGCGGCCGGGGCGTTTGGCCTGGCGGGGGCGGCGGGTGCCTTGGCTGCACCGCTGGCCGGGCGCCTGGCCGACAAGCGCGGGCCCGAGGTGGTCATCCGCTACGGCACGGGGCTGGCGGCCGCTTCGTTTGCGGTGATGGGGCTGGCGCCGTTGCTGCCCGCCCAGGCGCAGCTGGCGTTGATCGTGGTGAGTGCCATCGGCTTCGACTTTGGCGTGCAGGCCACGCTGGTGGCGCACCAGACCATCGTGTACGGCATCGACCCTGCGGCGCGCAGCCGGCTCAATGCGCTGCTGTTCACGGGCATGTTCATCGGCATGTCGGCCGGTGCGGCGCTGGGCAGCCTGGTGCTGGCGCAGTGGGGGTGGATGGGCGTGGTGGCACTGGCCACGGTGGGTTCGCTGGCGGCGCTGGGGGTGCGGATGGCGGGGCGGGCACGCTGATTTGAATGAAAATCGGCCCTGGCGCTTGTTGGGTGTGCGCTAATAGCTATCAAAAAAAGAGCGGCCATGGACCGCTCTTTCTTTTTACTGGCTGCGCCTTCCTGGCGGGTGGCCTCAGGCCTTCTTCACCTCAATGTGATACAGCCCCCAGGGGCACAAACCAAAGCGCTCCTTCACCGGCTTGTCCTTGAAGGCGGGCAGCACATCCGCGTCGTACACGGCCCACTGCGGGCCCAGGCCGCCCAGGGCCATGGGCTGGCCGTCGATGTGGGTGCCGACGATCATGCGGTAGGCCTGCGCGTCGGCCATGTTGATGGTGACGTTGTAGCCATCCACCGCGCGCAGCACTAGCTGCACGGGGCTGCCTGCGGCCACACCGGCAGCGGCCAGCACGGTGGTGAGCAGGGGGCCTTTCAGTGTGTGGGGCTTGCTGTCGTATTCCAGCGTGGGCTTGATGGTGACGGCGGCCATGCGCTGCAGCGCAGCGGCGTCGAGCGTGTGGGCGTTGGCAAACTGGATGCCGTGTTTGCCCATCATCTGGTCGATGGTGGGGTCCAGTGCGCCCCGGTTGGGCTTGGTGATGGCGCCGCTGATGGTGAGCAGGGCAGGGTTGGCGGATGCGGTTGCCGGCGGGGCGGCGTGGCTGCTGGTGGCGGTCCACAGGCCTGCCAGGCCGACGCTGGCGGCGACAAAGTTGCGTTTGTTCATCATGGCTCCTCGTTCAAATAAGGGGCGCATGGTAAGCGCAAGATCGCGTGGTGCCACGCAAAAAATGGCAGACGCCCGTGTGGGGCGTGCCCAACCTTCTGCAGCCAGGGTGCATGCGGCACCGCGCCAGCGGCCGGTCGCGGGGGGCACCACAATCGGGTCATATGACCTCTTCCTCGACGATGCTGCGGCTGATCAGCCTGGCGGCCTTTTGCAGCATGGCCTCCATGCGTGTGTGCGACCCGATGCTGGTGGCACTGTCCCTTGAATACAAGATCACCACGGGCGATGCCTCGGCGGTGATTGCGGCGTTTGCCGTTGCTTACGGCGTGTTGCAGCTGGTGTATGGCCCGCTGGGCGACCGGGTGGGCAAGGTGCGCGTGATCATCGGCGCCACGGCGGCGTGTGCGGTGTTCAGCGCCATGACGGCGCTGGCGCCCAGCTTCAGCCTGCTGGTGGTGGCGCGTGCGGCCATGGGGGCGGCGGCGGCCGGGATCATTCCGCTGTCGATGGCGTGGATTGGCGATGAGGTGGCCTACGAGCAGCGGCAAGAGACCCTGGCGCGCCTGATGGTGGCCACGGTGACCGGGATGATGGCGGGCCAGTGGTTTGGCGGCTTTGCCACCGAAACGCTGGGGTGGCGTGCGGCGCTGGGTGTGCTGGCCGTGCTGTTCTTCACGGCGGCCACGCTGCTGCTGCGCCATACGCGTGCCAGCGGGGCGCTGCGCCCGGTGGTGGTGCCAGGCGCACCGGCGTTCTCGCTGGCCAACTACCTCGCGGGCACCATGGCGCTGCTGCGCATCCCGCGTGTGCGCTGGGTGCTGACGGTGGTCACGATTGAGGGCGCGCTCGCGTTTGGCACGCTGGCCTTTGTGCCCGCGCGCATGGTCGATGGGTTTGGCCTGTCGGCCTCGGCCGCTGGCGGCGTGATGGTGCTGTATGGCGTGGGCGGGCTGATCTACAGCGTGTTTGCGCGGCGCTGGCTGGCGGCGCTGGGCGAGCGGGGGCTGGCCGTGCTGGGCGCCAGCTTCATTGCCATAGGCCTGCTGTCGCTGGCCTGGGCGCCCGCAGTGGGCTGGGCCATGCTGGGCTGCTTCTTGGCGGGCATCGGCTTTTACATGCTGCACAACACGCTGCAGGTGCAGGCCACGCAGATGGCGCCCCAGGCACGGGGCACGGCGGTGACGCTGTTTGCGTGCCTGCTGTTTCTGGGGCAGTCCACAGGCGTGCTGATGGTGGCTTTCAGTGTGGACCGGGGCTGGCTGCCACCGGTGTTCACGGTGGCGGCGGTGGGTATTTTTGGGCTGGGCCTGCTGATCTCGCGCCAAGTGCAGGCGCGGGGGGCGGTGGCGGCAGGCGCCTGACCGCCCCAGGTGGCGTGCCCGTCAGCCCCGCGCTTCGTACCAGCCCTTGCTGCGGTTGACCACGGCCACCACCAGCAGCATCACGGGCACCTCGATCAGCACGCCCACCACGGTGGCCAGCGCTGCGCCGGAGTGAAAACCAAACAGGCTGATGGCCGTGGCCACGGCCAGCTCGAAGAAGTTGGACGCGCCGATCAGCGCCGAGGGGCAGGCAATGCTGTGCTTTTCGCCCACCGCACGGTTCAGGCCGTAGGCCAGCGCCGAGTTGAACAGCACCTGGATCAAGATGGGCACGGCCAGCAGGGCGATCACCAGCGGTTGCTGCAGGATGGCCTCGCCCTGAAAGGCAAACAGCAGCACCAGCGTGGCCAGTAGCGCGGCGATGGACCACGGGCCGGTGCGCGCCACGGCGGCGTCGAAGGCGGCCTGGCCCTTGCGCAGCAGCCGCTTGCGCAGCCATTGCGCAATCACCACCGGGATCAGGATGTACAGCACCACCGAGGTAAGCAGCGTGTCCCACGGCACGGTGATGGCCGACAGGCCGAGCAAAAAGGCCACCAGCGGCGCAAACGCCACGATCATGATGCTGTCGTTCAGCGCCACCTGCGACAGCGTGAACAGCGGGTCGCCTCCAGTGAGGCGGCTCCACACGAACACCATGGCCGTGCAGGGCGCGGCAGCCAGCAGGATGAGCCCTGCTATGTAGCTGTCGAGCTGCTCGGCAGGCAGGTACGGCGCAAACCAGTGGCGGATGAACAGCCAGCCCAGCAGCGCCATCGAAAACGGCTTGACCAGCCAGTTGACGAACAGCGTCACACCAATGCCGCGCACATGCTGGCGCACCTCGGCCAGCGCGCCAAAGTCCACCTTCAGAAGCATGGGGATGACCATCACCCAGATGAGCAGGCCCACCGGCAGGTTGACCCGCGCCACCTCCAGCGCGCCCACGGCGCGGGCCGCGCCGGGCAGCCACTGGCCCAGTGCAATGCCCGCCCCGATGCACAGCAGCACCCAGACGGTGAGGTAGCGCTCGAAAACCGCCATGCCGGCGGCCGGGGAGGGGGGCAGCGCACTGACAGCAGCACGTTGTAAAGGGCTTGGTGGCAGGGTCATTTCAGTGGTCCATTCAGTGATCCCTTGCGCTGCGCGCCACCCGCGATGCATGCAACTGGCGCGCTCTAAACCAGCGCCCCCGCGCAAGGGCCGCCCCGCCGCGCTGGGGGCGTCCCCCTCCCGGCTCGCGCAGCGAGGCGAGAGAGGGGGAAGGCGCGAAGCGACTCAGGGGGTGTTTCATCATTGCTTGGGCAAGTTGCGGGCCGTCGCTTGCAGCACGGTGGCGGCCAGCTTGTCGTCGGGCAGGTTCACCAGCAGCTCCAGGCGCTGCTGGATGGCGTGCACGGTTTTGCGGAAGGCCTCGGCCTTGTCGGCGTCCGAGCCATCGCCCGCTGACGGGTCGGCATAGCCCCAGTGCGCCGTGGCCGGGTGGCCGGGCCAGAAGGGGCAGACCTCGCCCGCTGCGTTGTCGCACACGGTGATGATCAGGTCCATGTGCGGCGCACCGGGGGCGGCAAACTCGTCCCAGCTTTTGCTGCGCAGCCCTTCGGTGGGAATGCCGACGTGGGCCAGCGCCTGCAGGCCCAGCGGGTGGGGCTGCTGGTTGTCGCGCGGGCTGCTGCCCGCTGAATAGGCTTTGAAGCGGCCCTGGCCCATGGCGTTGAGCAGGGCTTCGGCCAGGATGCTGCGCGCGGAGTTGTGCGTGCAGAGAAACAGCACGTTCAAAGGGGGGCGTGGGGTGCTCATGCGGGCTCTGCTCGGCTCAGCAGCATTTGTTGGAGTTGGTTGAGGTGGGGCCGCAGCAGGCGGCCTTGCCTGGCTCGGGGGCGGATGGGGCGCCCGTGGGGCAGCAGGCGGCCTTGGCTGGCTGCTGCGTGGTCTTGACTGGCTGCTGCGCAGCGGCTTCGTTGAACACGGGGATGTTGCCCAGCGTGTGGAAGTGTTCCCAGGCCACGCCCTGCGGGTCGGTGATCCAGTGCTTGTCGCTGCGGGCATAGCAGCAGGTGGTGGCGCCTTCGTCGAGCAGGGCCATGTCAGCACCTTCGGCGCGCGCCTTCAGTTCGGCCAGTTCGTCGGCCTCATCCACCTGGAAGCCCAGGTGGTCCACGCCCGGCTTGTCGCCCCGGGTGGAGATGGCGAAGTTCACGCGCGGGTCTTCGAGCATCCACTTGGCGTAGTCGCCCTCGACCCGCGCAGGCTCGGCCGCGAACAGACGGGAGTAGAACGCGATGCTCTTAGCAAGGTCATCGACATGCATGTGGACGTGGAATCGCTTCATGGTGGTTTCCTTTCGGCTGTGGGTCGTGGGGTGGGGTTGTGGGTGCGCTATTGGTCAGCACTGGCAGGCGGCGGTGGCCCCGTCGGTCAGGCAGGCAGCGCCCTGGCAGCAGTTCTCGGTCAGGTAGGCCAGCAGGTCGTTCATGGCGGCAAACGAGGCGCGGTAGATCAGGTTGCGGCCCTGGCGCTCCTGGCTCACCAGGCCCGCGTGGGTCAGCTCCTTGAGGTGGAACGACAGCGTGTTGGGCGCAATGCCCAGCTGCTCGGACAGCCCGCCGGGCGTGAGCCCCTCCTGGCCCGCCACCACCAGGGCGCGGAACACCCGCAGGCGCACTTCCTGGGCCAGGGCTGCGAGGGATCGGATGACTTCGGTTTCTTGCATGATTCGATAATACAACAAAAGTTGAAATATAGAAATATAAACATGAAAATCGTTGAAAAGTCTCGATGCAATAACAGGTGGAATTGGCGCCTAGCGCATGGCGTTATTGCACTATACGCTATGTATTTAATAGCGTTTGAAGTGTGTCTATCACGGTCTTCATAACCCAACGATCTAACTACCCGATTTTTCAATCGTTTGTGAACTTACGATTCGCCGATACAGTCGCCCATCCCATTCCTGACCCGCGCGGCATTGGCTACGACCTGTGGCCTGTGCTGTGCCACTGCTTTTCATGATCGACTTACGGGGTATCACCCAAACCTACCAGGGCCCACAAGGCCCCGTCGAAGCCCTGCGTGGCATCGACCTCACCATCCAGCCGGGCGAAGTGTTCGGCATCATCGGCAAGAGCGGCGCGGGCAAAAGCTCGCTGGTGCGTGTCATCAACCTGCTCAACCGACCCACCCGGGGCGAGGTTTTCGTCAATGGCCGCGACCTCACCCAGCTCAATGACGCTCAATTGCGCGAGGCCCGCCGCGAAATCGGCATGGTCTTCCAGCACTTCAACCTGCTGTCGTCGCGCACGGTGTTCGACAATGCCGCGCTGCCGCTGGAACTGGCGGGCATGAGCAAAGCCGCCATTCGCGAGCGCGTGAACCCGCTGCTGGAGCTGGTGGGCCTGTCAGCCTTGGCCGACCGTTACCCCGCGCAGATCAGCGGCGGGCAAAAGCAGCGCGTGGGCATTGCGCGCGCGCTGGCCAGCCGGCCCAAGGTGCTGCTGAGCGACGAAGCCACGTCGGCGCTGGACCCGGAGACCACGCGCTCCATCCTCGACCTGCTGCGCCAGGTCAACCGCGAGCTGGGCCTCACCGTGGTGCTCATCACGCACCAGATGCAGGTCATCAAGCAGGTGGCCGACCGTGTGGCCGTGATTGAGGCCGGCCGCATCGTGGAGCAGGGCCGTGTGCTCGATGTGTTCACGCGCCCGCAGCAGGCCATCACCAAGAGTCTGATCGACGAGATCCTGCCGCAAGAGCTGCCCGCCAGTGTGCTCGGCCATGTGCGCAAGCTCGCAGGCCAGCTCAGTACAGGCCGCACCGGCCAACTGCTGCGCTTGTCGTATGCGGGTGACAGCGCCTACCAGCCCATCCTGTCGCAGCTGATCCGCGAGTTCGGCGTGGACATGAGCATCCTGCATGGCCAGGTGGACGAGATCCAGGACGAAACCTTTGGCTCGCTGGCGGTGTACGCCAGCGGCGAGGCCGAGCGCCTGCGCGGCGCCGTGGCGCACCTGCGTGCGGGCGGTGTCGAGGTGCAAGAAGTGGCCGTGGCAGGTTGAGAAGGATAGATAACCATGTTCAACAACTTCACTCCGGCCATGCTGGATCTGTTTGCCTCTTCGCTGTGGGAAACGCTCATCATGGTCGGCATCTCCGGCCTGGTGGGCGGCCTGCTGGGCGTGCCGCTGGGCGTGTTCCTGCGCCTGACCGACCACGGCGGTGTGCTCGAAAACGGGCCCGTCAACAAGCTGGTGGGCTGGCTGGTCAACGCTGTGCGCTCCACGCCTTTCATCATCCTGCTGGTGGCCATCATCCCGTTCACGCGCTTCATCACGGGCTCGTCCATCGGGACGGCTGCTGCCGTGGTGCCGCTGACGATTGCGGCCGCGCCCTTCGTGGCGCGCCTGGTCGAAGCCGCGCTGCGCGAGGTGGACCACGGCCTGGTCGAAGCCGCCCAAGCGATGGGCGCCACCACCAGCCAGATCGTCTGGAAGGTACTGCTGCCCGAGGCGCTGCCCGGCATCGTGGCGGGCCTGACCATCACCTTCGTCAGCCTCACCGGCTACTCGGCCATGGCCGGTGCCATCGGCGGTGGTGGTTTGGGTGATCTGGGCATCCGCTACGGCTACCAGCGCTTTCTGCCCGAGATCATGCTGGCCGTGGTGCTGGTGCTGATCTTCTTTGTGCAGGCGGTGCAGAGCCTGGGCGACTGGGCTGTGCGCAGGCTGAGCCACCGGTGATCTGGGTATTGGGCTCTGGCGTTGTTTGCTATTGAATGAATAGCTACTAGCGCTTGATGGTAAAGCGCCAGGGGCCAATTTCATTCAAATTTTCGATCTCAAACCTCTGAGCCAGCAACGGCGCCGGTCTTCACTCCCTCTCCCCTTGCGGGAGAGGACGAGGGAGAGGGGGCAACGGCGTGTGCTGCGCTGACCTACCCCTCTCCCCAACCCTCTCCCGCAAGGGGAGAGGGAGTCTGAAAAAAACCCCCTCAACCCGGCACCCGGTAGTGGTAGCCATACGCCGTCTTGAACCCCATCAACTCATACAGCCGCAGCGCCGGCGTGTTCTGCGCGCGCACCTGCAGGTAGGCAGTGGTCGCCCCGGCCTCGGCGGCCCAGTGCAGCAGGGCCGTCACCAGCGCACGCCCGCGCCCGCCGCCCCGGTGCTCGGGCGCCACGGCCAGGTCGTACAGGCCCACGGCGCCGCGCTCCAGCACCGCCAGCCCAAAGCCCACGGGTTGGCCCTGTGCGTCGTGCTGCAGTGCAAACGCGGCAGGGTGGGCAATGTGGTCCAGCATGCTGTTGTGCAGGGCGCGGTGGTGCAGGGGGACGCTGTTGGCAGCGGCAAAACCCTCCAGCCATGCGGCTGTGGGCGTGGTACTGATGTGGGTGCTGCCGTCGGGCTTTCCGACCGTACCGAGTGTCAGCGGCCGGTGCAGGACGAGTGACGGATCGAAATGCTGGTAGCCCGCCTCGGCCAGCTCCTGGTCGGCCCCGGCCGGGGCCAGGGGCGAGATGCGGAACACAGCGGGCAGCCCATGCCGCGCGTACAGCGCCGCAGCCGCTTCGCGCACCCCATCAAACGGCGCGCCGGGCAGCAGCGCGTTGACCGAATTGGCACGCTTGGTGTAGCCCCCCGACAGCCGGAACACCCAGCCCCGGTGGAACACCGTCTGGCGTGCGGGCCAGGCGTTGAAGGCGCGTTCTTCAAGGGCGCGGATCAGGGCTGCGGGGACGGTGGGCTCGATGGTGGTGGGCGTCATGGCTGGGGTTATACCAACCCGCCCCTCGGGCACACGGTCAGTCGGTGGTGATCTTGTGGTCGGCCACCAGCTTGGCAAAGCGTGTGGTGTCGCTGGCTATCTGCTCGGCCATCTGCGCGGGTGTGTTGCCAATGGGCTCGGCGCCAATGTCCTGCATGCGCTTCTTGAAGTCGGGCGACTGGATCACCTTGACCATCTCGGCGTTCAGCTTGGCCACCACATCGGCGGGTGTGCGTGCCGGTGCCAGCACGCCAAACCAGGTGCCGATGTCGAAGCCCGCAAAACCACTCTCCTGCAGCGTGGGCACGTCGGGCAGCGACGAGGACCGCTTGGCCGTGGTCACCGCCAGCGCGCGCAGCTTGCCCGCCTTGATGTGGGGCAGCACGGGCGTGATGGTGTCGAACGACATCGACACCTGCCCGCCCAGCAGGTCGGTGGTGAGCGGCCCGCTGCCTTTGTAGGGCACGTGCAGCAGCGGCTGGCCGATGGCGGTGGAGAACTGCGTGCCGATCAGGTGCTGCGCCGTGCCCGCGCCGTTGGAACCATATGAAAACTTGTCGGGCGCTGCCTTGATCAGGGCCACGAGTTCCTTCACATCCTTGGCGGGCGTGGTGGCGCTGACCGCGAGCACGTTGGGTACCAGGGCCACGGTGGTGATGGGCGCAAAGCTCTTTTGGAAGTCGTAGCTGAGCTTCTTGTACACGCTGGTGGCAATGGTGTGGTGCACTGCGCCCATCAGCAGCGTGTAGCCGTCGGCCGGTGCCTTGGCCACGTAGTCGGCACCAATGGTGGCGCCCGCGCCGCCCCGGTTTTCCACGATCACGGGCTGGCCCAGGGCCGTGCTGAGTTTTTCACCCAGCGCACGCGCCAGCACGTCGGTGGTGCCACCCGCAGCAAACGGCACGACGATGGTGACGGGCTTGGTCGGCCAGGCCTGCGCATGGGCGGCAGTGCCGGGCAGCAGGCAGGCGGCTGCGGCGGTGAGCGCCAAGGCCATTAGATGGTGGCGGCGCAAAGGCTGGGCGATGCCAGTGTGGTGGGCAACAGGGAGGTGCATGGTTTGTCTCCGAAAGGATGGTGGTGCGGCGAATGCATGGTCTTTGCGACTTTGTTGTTGTGTCCGCCGGGCGGTGCCCAGGCCCGTCTTTGCGGGCCGTGGGCGTGCGCGGTCAGGCGGCCTTGCGTGTGGCCTGTGTGCCGCTGACCAGCGCGCACACGGCGTCCGTCACTTGCACCGTGGTGGCCGTGCCGCCCAGGTCGCGGGTGTGCAGGGCCGGGTCGGCGGTGACCTGTTCGATGGCCTGCATCACGGCGCGGGCCGCATCGGTCTCGCCCAGGTGCTCCAGCAGCATCACCACCGACCAGAAGGTGCCGATGGGGTTGGCCAGGCCCTTGCCCATGATGTCGAACGCCGAGCCGTGGATGGGCTCGAACATGCTGGGGTAGCGGCGCTCGGGGTCGATGTTGCCGGTGGGTGCAATGCCCAGGCTGCCCGCCAGCGCGGCGGCCAGGTCGCTGAGGATGTCGGCATGCAGGTTGGTGGCGACGATGGTGTCGAGCGTGGCGGGGCGGTTGACCATGCGGGCCGTGGCGGCGTCCACCAGTTCCTTGTCCCACGTCACGTCGGGGAACTCGGCAGACACCTGCGCGGCGATCTCGTCCCACATCACCATCGCATGGCGCTGGGCATTGCTCTTGGTGATGACGGTGAGTTGCTTGCGGGGGCGCGATTGCGCCAGGCGGAAGGCAAAGCGCAGGATGCGCTCCACGCCCACGCGGGTCATGATAGAGACATCGGTGGCCGCCTCGATGGGGTGGCCCTGGTGCACGCGGCCGCCCACGCCCGAGTATTCGCCCTCGGAGTTCTCGCGCACGATGACCCAGTCCAGGTCCTTGGGCGTACAGCGTTTCAGGGGCGCATCGATGCCCGGCAGGATGCGTGTGGGCCGCACGTTGGCGTACTGGTCAAACCCCTGGCAGATCTTCAGGCGCAGGCCCCACAGCGTGATGTGGTCGGGGATGTCCGGGTCACCCGCCGAGCCGAACAGGATGGCGTCTTTGCCGCGCAGCGCATCGAGCCCATCGGCCGGCATCATCATGCCGTGCGCGCGGTACCAGTCGCCGCCCCAGCCAAAATTTTCGAACTCGAACTGCAGGCCGGGGTGCTGGGCGGACAGGGCTTCGAGCACGCGCTGGCCGGCGGGAATCACTTCCTTGCCGATGCCGTCTCCGGGGATGGTGGCGATTTGATAGGTGGTCATGCGGATGCCTTGGTGGAAAGGTCTGGGAATGCCCGTGCCGCGATGGCCGGGCGTGGAAAACGAGACACGAGAAAAGCCAAACGAGAAGCCAAACGGTGAGAAGGACTGTAGGCCTGGACGCCCTTACGGAACGGCGCTAAAGTGAATCCATCGTTAACCAGCAGTTAAGAGCTATTCGATGAGTTCCACCATTCAACCCGCTGAACTGGGCTTCTTCTCTGCGCTGGCCGCCAGCCCCAGCCTGAGCGCCGCAGGGCGCGAAATGGGGGTCTCCACGGCGGCGGTCAGCAAGCACCTCACGCAGATGGAAAAGCGCCTGGGCGTGGTGCTGGTCAACCGCACCACGCGCCGCATGAGCCTCACGCCCGAGGGCGAGCTGCTGCTGGAGCACGCGCGCCGCATCCTGCGCGAGATCGATGCGCTCGATGAACTCATCGTGCAGTCCAAGGCCAGCCCCAAGGGCCTGCTGCGCGTGAACGCCACCCTGGGCTTTGGCCGCATGCACATCGCCCCCGTGATCTCGGACTTTGTGCGCCAGTACCCCGAGGTGGATGTGCAGCTGCAACTGTCGGTGCACCCGCCGCCGATCACCGACGACGCCTACGACGTGTGCGTGCGTTTTGGTGAGCCGCCCGATGGCCGCGTGATCGCCCGCCGCATCGCCCCCAACCGGCGCGTGCTGTGCGCCGCGCCCGCCTACCTGGACCGCCACGGCAGGCCCCGCGCGCCGCGCGACCTGATGGAGCACCACTGCATCGGCATCCGCCAGGGCGATGAGGCCTACGGCCTGTGGCGCCTGACCACCGGGCGCGGCAGCAAGGCACACACCGAGTCGATCAAGATCACCGGCAACCTCACCACCAACGACGGCGAGATTGCCGTGCTGTGGGCCTTGCAGGGCCATGGCATCGTGATGCGTGCGGAGTGGGACGTGAACCGCCACCTGGCGCAGGGCTTGCTGGAGCCCGTGCTGCCGCAGTACCAGACCCCGGCGGCCGACATCTATGCGGTGTACCCCCAGCGCCACCAGTTCTCCACGCGGGTGCAGGCTTTTGTGGGTTTTCTGGCCGAGGCGCTGGCAGCGTCGGGGGCACCGGCAGGAGTAGCGGGCAGGGTGGGCAAACGCGCGGTGACGGTTTCTTGATCGGAAGGGTGGCGCTGGTGTCGCTGTGCGGGTAGGGTGTCAGCGTTCGAGTCCGTTTTTGCCCATGAAACCACTTTCGCATTTTTCGACCTTGTTGGCCTGCACCCTCGCAGCCCTGCCGGTGCTGGCCGCCGACCCCACGGCATCGGCCGACTGGGCGCTGTCGGCCGACGGTGCCTATGTGCTGGACCACCGCGCCGGGCTCGCCTGGCCGCGCTGTGTGGAAGGCATGCAATGGACCGGCAAGACCTGCACCGGGAAACCCCTGCTGCTGGACCGCGCCGAAGCCACCACCCTGGCCGCCGACCGCTGGAAGGCCGAGGGCGTGGGCTGGCGCCTGCCCCGCGCGGCGGAGCTGCAGCGCCTGGTGGACAAATCGCTGTCTCCCCCGGGCCTCCACCCCATCCTGTTCCCGGCCGCCCCCGGCGAGTGGCACTGGTCCGCCACCAGCAACGTGAGCGCACCCAACGTCAACCCCTACACCTACGGCAACATCGCACAGGGCCGTGCGGGCGACGGTGCGCGGCAGGCTGCCATGATCAACGGCTGGGCGGTGAACCTTTCCACCGGCGAGGCGCGGGGCGATGCCGCAAGGGCCAGCAAACTGCCCGTCCGGCTGGTGAGGCCAACGCCGGTGGGTGGGGCCGGGCCGTAGCAGTCGGAGCGGATTCCGGGGCCACCGACCGGCGCGTGTTGTGTGCGGCGAAAACGTCGGGGACAGCAAAGCCAGCCCACTTGATCAAAAATGACGTTGATAGCGAAGAGGCTCTGGCCAGCTCGGTCCCGCGCCTCCCTCCGCACGGTCCGCCGAGCGCACGGCCTCATTTCCACACCCCTACCGCGAGTCACCCATGAACCCATCCATCCCGACTACCGCACTCCAACTGCGCTCGCTGGTTCAAGCCGACGGCACCTTGCAGATCAGCTTGGAATCCGTGCCCGTGCCCACCCCGGGGCCCGATGAGGTGTTGATCCAGGTGCAAGCCACGCCCATCAACCCGTCGGACATCGGCCTGCTGCTGGGCCCTGCCGATTTGTCCACCGTGCAGGTCGCTGGCAGTGCCGATCTTCCCGTGGCGACTGCCCGCATCCCCGAGCGCGCGATGCCGGGCATGGCTGCACGCCTCGGTCAAAGCATGCCCGTGGGCAATGAGGGCGCGGGGCTGGTGGTGGCCGCAGGAGCTTCTCCCACCGCGCAGGCTCTGCTGGGCCGCACGGTGGCGGTGATTGGCGGCGCCATGTATGCGCAGTACCGCGCCATGCCCGCCGCGCAGTGCCTTCCATTGCCAGAAGGCACCACGGCCGCCGAAGGGGCATCGTGTTTCGTCAACCCGCTGACCGCACTGGGCATGGTCGAGACCATGAAGCGCGAGGGCCACACCGCGCTGGTGCACACGGCGGCGGCCAGCAACCTGGGCCAGATGCTCAACAAGGTTTGCCAGAAAGACGGCATCGGCCTGGTCAACATCGTGCGCAAACCCGAACAGGCGGCGCTGCTGCGCGAGGCCGGCGCCCAGTACGTCTGCGACAGCAGTGCGCCTGGATTCATGGCCGACCTGACCGACGCGCTCGCGGCCACTGGCGCCACCATCGCCTTTGACGCCACGGGCGGTGGCACGCTGGCCGGGCAGATCCTGCAGTGCATGGAAAGCGCCATCAACCGCAGCGCCAAGGAATACAGCCGCTACGGCTCGGCCGTGCACAAGCAGGTCTACCTGTATGGTCACCTGGACATCCGCCCCACCGAGATCCAGCGCACCTTCGGCATGGCCTGGGGCGTGGGTGGGTGGCTTCTGTTCCCGTTCCTGAACAAGATAGGCGATGTTGCCGCCCAGGCACTGCGCGCACGCGTGGCCGCCGAGTTGAAGACCACGTTCGCCAGCCGCTACGCACGCACGGTGTCGCTGGCGGGGGCTCTCAGCGCTGACGCCATCGCTTTTTATGGCCCGCGCAATACCGGCGCCAAGGTGCTGATTGATCCTTCGATGTAGTTGAGGGTGGCCTGCCTCCAACGGGGAGTGGAGCGGGGTGTGGGCGGTGCTGCGGTTTTAAAACTAAAAATAATATTAATTGCCAATTAAATGTTTATTAATATATAATTGGCTTTGTTGCAGTCACGGCTCTTGACGCGTGCCGTCACCGCAACGCCTGCTCAGCGGCGTCAAGCCGCCCACGCAGGCCGCTTTTGCGACCTTGTCGCCCAGTTGGTCTGTAGAGCTGCAGCCGACCGAGTCCTTCGATGCTCACGCAGGTCGATTTCCAAGCCTGCGATCCTGAATGAATCAGATTTCACAGACCGCCATTTCCATGGGCAAGTACGTCGTTTCGCCCGCGACACACCCGACCGACTGTGGCCGCTTCCGCGCCTCCTTCTCGGTCCATCGTTCCCAGGGCAACGGCAGCTACTGCCGCGTGTTCCGTTTTGACAAAGCCTTTGCCTCGCGCGAAGCCGCCCGGCTCTTTGCAGTCACCCAGGGCTGGCTGCAAACGTGCATGTTGCACCCTCCGGCGTGTTGATGATCTGCTGACCGCAGACCCCATCCAACCTTCCTCGTCGTGGCGGACTCCGAGTCTGCACACCTCATATCCCCAACGGTGCGTCATTCGTTGCGCACCCTCCTTCAGAAAGGCTCTTTTCATGAGCAGCAAAATCTACGTGGGCAACCTGCCTTACTCCGTGACCGACTCCGTCCTGGAAAGCAATTTCTCCGAGTTCGGCAATGTCACTTCGGCCAAGGTCATGATGGACCGCGAAACCGGTCGCTCCAAGGGCTTCGGCTTTGTGGAAATGGCTTCGGCTGAAGTCGCCCAGGCCGCGATCAGCGCCCTGCACGGCATGTCCGTCGACGGCCGCTCGATCGTCGTGAACCTGGCCCGCCCCCGTGAAGAAGGTGGTGTTCGTTCGGGCGGCGCGGGTGGCTACACAGCCAGCAAGCGCTCGGACGTTGGCTATGGCACGGGTGGCTACGGCGGCGGTCGTTACTGAGCTCAGCAACCTTCTGCGAAAGACCGGCTCTGCGGAGCCGGTTTTTTTTCGTCCCATGCAGGCCCGCGCCATGGAGGGATCTGTGCAAAGGGCGCCCGTGGGGCCTGGTGAGCGCGCCATTGCCCCATGCCGCCAACCCGGCCACGAGGTACCCTACTGACGGCCTTTCTCCCCCAGTTGCAACGCCTGCAGCACCAGCGAAAAAGCGGGTGATGGCTGGCGCCGGCTGGGGTAGTACAGGTGGTAGCCCGCAAACGGGGGGCACCAATCCTCCAGCACACGCACCAGGTGGCCGTCTTCGATGTGGGAGGCCAGTTCATCCTCGGGCAGCAGCGCGATGCCCAGCCCCGCCAGTGCCGCATCGACCTGGGGCGGGGCGGTGTTGAAGATCAGCGGGCCGTCCACCCGCACATTGACCTGTTTGCCCTTGCGCGAGAAATCCCACACATACAAGCCACCCGAGGTAGGCATGCGCTGGTTGATGCAACGGTGCGCCGTCAGGTCGTGGGGGGTCTTCGGAATGGGATGGGCGGCAAAGTAGCCGGGGGATGCCACCACGGCCATGCGCAAGGGCGGGCCGATGGGCACGGCAATCATGTCCTTGTCGATGGTGTTGCCCAGGCGCACCCCGGCGTCAAAGCGGTCGGCCACGATGTCGCGAAAGCCGTAGTTCATGTCGAACTCCAGCGTGATGTCGGGGTTCTCGTGCAGCAGCGGCATGAGCTTGGGCAGCAGCGTGGTGTGCATGACGTGGTCGCCGCAGGTGATGCGCACGGTGCCTGCGGGTTTGTCGCGCAGCGCGGTCAAGGCATCGAGCTCGGCCTCGATGTCGTCAAAGCGGTGTCCGATGGCGTGCATCAGGCGTTCGCCCGCTGGCGTGGGCGAGACGCTGCGTGTGGTGCGCGTGAGCAGCCGGATCTGCAGGCGCTCTTCGAGGCCACGGATGGTCTGGCTCAGCGCGGACTGCGTGACGCCCAGAGTGGCGGCGGCCCGGGTGAAGCTGCCCTCGCGCGCCACGGTGACGAAGGCCAGCAAGTCATTCAGGTTGCGTCGCGCCATGTTTTATCTTCCCACTTGATTGGTTAGTCAGGCTTATAAAGCCATTCGGTATTCATTATCTAGTCGTGGCTCTGGAAGGAAGGCAAACTCCTTTTTCATGACCTTGCGCAACCTTCCGACTTTCCTCCATCGCCGCTCGCTGGCGGGTTTTTCCGTTGCGTGGTGCCTGGCCGCCAGCATGGTGCCCGCGCCAGCCTTTGCACAACAAAAGCCCATGAAAATCCGCCTGCACCTCGACGACGCCATTGCCACTGCCACGTTGGAAGATTCCGTGGTCGCCCGCGATTTCGCGGCCATGCTGCCGCTGTCGGTGACGCTGAAGGACTACGCAGCGATTGAACGCATCACCGACTTGCCGCGCAAGCTGCCCACCGCGCAGGCTTCCATGGGCATGACCCCCGTCACCGGTGACATTGCTTACTACGCGCCATGGGGCAACCTGGCGATCTATCTGAGTGGCACCGTTTACGACCGAGGCCTGGTGCGCCTCGGCAAGGTGGACAGCGGCCTGTCTGCCTTGCAGCGGCCTGCGCCATTCACTGTGCGCATCGAGCTTGCCGGCGATTGAACGGCCGCCCGACAGAAAGAAGCAAGCGGGCGGAACGCCAGCGCATTCCCGGTCACCGTCTTTGCCGCCCAGCGGCCTCAACGCCCGTTTTTCGTCATTTCTCCCATTCATTTCCCCCATTCACAGGACCATCGAACATGGACAACACCCTCAGCGCGTTGGGCGCATTCCGCGCATTGAACACAACACCCGGCACAGATCACCCCACTTCGGACCGTCGCGACTTTCTCATCCGGGCGGGTTTCGGAGCCGCCGCCTTGGGCGGGCTGTCTGCTGTGGGCGGCAGCGCCATGGCGGCGGGGCCGCAGCCAGCACCCGGCAAGGTCAGTGGCGCCGACAATTTCTACAAGAGCGACCGGGTGGTGGTGCGCAAGGTGACCTTCAAGAACCAGTACCGCATGGCGGTGGCCGGGAACCTGTTTGTGCCCAAGAACCTGGACCGCAGCAAGAAAAGCCCGGCCATTCTGGTGGGCCACCCCATGGGCGCGGTTAAGGAACAAAGCGCCAACCTGTATGCCACCAAGATGGCGGAGCAGGGCTTCATCGCACTGTCGCTGGACCTGCCTTTCTGGGGCGAGAGCGACGGCCAGCCGCGCAACGCCGTGGCGCCAGACATCTATGCCGAGGCTTTCAGCGCGGCGGTGGATTTTCTGGGCACGCAGGCAATGGTGGACCGCGAGCGCATCGGTGCCATTGGCGTGTGCGGCAGTGGCAGCTTTGTCGTCAGTGCCGCCAAGATTGACCCGCGCATGAAGGCCATCGCCACGGTCAGCATGTACGACATGGGCGCTGCCAACCGTGATGCGCTGAACCACTCGCAGACTGTGGAGCAGCGCAAGCAGATCATTGCCGCCGCTGCCGAGCAGCGCTACGTGGAATTCACCGGCGGGGCCATCCAGTACACCGGTGGCACGGTGCACGCGCTGACGGCAGACACACACCCCATTCAGCGGGAGTTCTATGACTTCTACCGCACCCCGCGTGGAGAGGTCACGCCCAAGGGCGGTTCACCCAAAACCACCACCCACCCCACGCTGACCAGCAACGTCAAGTTCATGAACTTCTACCCGTTCAATGACATCGAGACGATTTCTCCGCGCCCCATGCTCTTCATCACGGGCGACCAGGCGCATTCCAAGGAGTTCAGCGAAGACGCATTCAAGCGCGCAGCCGAGCCCAAGGAGCTGTACATCGTCCCCGGTGCGGGCCATGTGGATCTGTACGACCGCGTGACCCTGATTCCGTGGGACAAGCTGACGGCGTTCTTCGGCAAACACCTGGCGTAAACGGTGACGACTCAGGTTTGCGGCGCGCCACCATCGGGCGACGCCGGTGATGCACGTGGTGCGGCGGTGGACCCTGCGCGCTGGAGCGGCGTATTCGCGATGACGCTCTGCGTGTTTGCGCTGATCGCCTCGGAGTTCATGCCGGTCAGCCTGCTCACGCCGATGGCCGACGACCTGGGTGTCAGCGAAGGTTGGGCTGGGCAGGGCATTGCGGCATCCGGTGTCTTGGCGGTGCTCACCAGCCTGAGCATTGCGGCGCTCGCAGGCAGGATGGACCGCAAGACCCTGCTGCTGGGACTAACGGCGCTGATGTGCCTCTCCGGGGCGGTCATCGCGCTCGCACCAAATTACGCGGTGTACATGGTGGGGCGCGCGCTCATCGGGGTGGTGGTGGGCGGGTTCTGGTCTTTGTCGGCAGCCACGGCCATGCGGCTGGTGCCTGTCCAGCAGGTGCCACGGGCGCTGGCCATCTTCAATGGCGGCAACGCACTCGCCACGGTGGTGGCGGCGCCGCTGGGCAGCTATCTGGGGGCCGTGATCGGCTGGCGCGGGGCCTTCTTGTGCCTGGTGCCGGTGGCGGTGGTTGCCTTCGTCTGGCAGTGGGTGAGCCTGCCGCCAATGCCTGCAGGGCCGCAGCGTGCTGGGGGCTCTGGCGCTGTTTTGAAGCTGCTCCAGCGCCGGGTGATTGCGGTCGGCATGCTGGCCGTGGGCAGTTTCTTCCTGGGGCAGTTTGTGCTGTTTACCTACTTGCGGCCGTTTCTGGAAACCGTGACGCATGTAGGCGGTTTCACCCTGTCATTCGTGCTGTTGGTGATCGGGGTGGCGGGTTTTGTGGGCACCACGCTCGTCAGTGCGGTGCTGGCCAGAGGCTTCTACCGAACCCTTTTCACGGCACCCCTTCTGATGGCGCTCATCGCCGTTGCGCTGATCTGCCTGGGCGACCGGTTGACCGCTGTGACGGCATTGCTGGGCCTGTGGGGCCTGGTGGCCACCGCTGCGCCCGTAGGCTGGTGGACGTGGGTCGCCCGATCGATGCCGGAGGACGCCGAGGCCGGAGGTGGCCTCATGGTGGCGGTGGTTCAGCTGGCCATTGGCCTGGGCTCCACGGTGGGTGGTCTGCTGTTCGACAGCAGCGGCTACCAGAGCACCTTTGCCGTGAGCGCCGCCTTGTTGTTGCTGGCCGCTTTGCTGGTCTTCCTGACCTGGCGCACCAGCATGGCCGATGGCCGCGCCATCACAGGTGCTTGAAGAAAAACGTGGTGCCGCACAACGCGCCATCCGGCATCAACGCATAGCCTGGCACCACGCCCACGCGCTGCCAGCCTGCGCGTTCGTACAGGCGCTCGGCGTCGCCGCCGGTGACGGTGTCGAGCACCAGCACGGTTTTTCCCTCTGCGCGTGCTGCGTCGTCCACGGCGGCCATGAGCTGCTGGGCGATGCCCTGGCGGCGGGCCTTGCGGTGCACCAGCATCTTGGCCACGTCGGCGCGATGGGGCTGGTTGTCGGGCATCGCGGTGACGAGCTGCACGGTGCCCACAACGGCGCCTCGCGCGTCTTCGGCCACCAGCAGCACGCGCTCGTTGCGCGCCACGCCTTCGGCCACGCCGCGCCAGAAGGCCACAGCCTTGTCGCGCGGCAGGGGCTGCATGAAGCTGACCGACGCGCCACCCTGCACGCAGTCGATCAGCACGTCGGCCAGGGCTGGCACAGTGGCGGCAGCTTCGTTGGGGCCGAGGCGGCGCACGGTGGTGGATGCGTGGGGGGCATCCACGCAGGGCGATGAAAGGGCCAGCGGGGCGGTCATGGGGATTTTCTCCGTGTTGTGGTGTTGGAGGAGGGGGATGGTGGCGCGGGGGAGGCCACGCGCGGCGCAAAACCCTGCGGCGCGAGCGTGGCCAGGGCCACGAGGTAGCGCGCGACCTTGCGCGTGGGGTTGTGGAACACGATCGGCTGGCTCAGTTGCATGGCCAGGCAGTCGCCTGCCTCCAGCGGCCAGGTGGTGCCGCCCACGGTGAGGTCCATGCGGCCTTCGATGACCCAGACCTGCTGGTGGATGTTGGTGTCGTGCACCGCAGAGTCCAGGGCCACGCGCTGGCCGGGCGGAAACTCCACTTCCACCAGCTGCAGCGGCGAGCGCGCTGGCGGCGAGAGCTGGCGGCGCACATAGCCCGACGCCGGGTCTTGCCACAGCGGCTGGTCGGCCGCGCGGATGAACGGGGAGGGCGCCTGGCCACTGCGGGCACTGTCGTCAAAAAACGAGGCCAGGGCCACGCCGAGGCCGATGGCCAGCTTGTCCAGCACAGCCGCCGTGGGGCTGCTTTGTCCGCGTTCGATGAGCGAGATGTTGGAGCGGCTCACGCCGCTGCGTTCGGCCAGGGTGTCGAGCGAATAGCCCCGGGCGTCGCGCAGTTCGCGCAGCCTGCCGGCGATGCGGGTGTGGATGTCCATGAGGTCAGTTTAATGGAAATAAAATCCATAAAACTGGATATTGTCTGAAATGATGGCGCCACAGATGGGTGCACGGACCGGCCATGGCACAGGATTGGCGGGTAGATTGCTATTATTTATATAGCTAAAAATCCAATATGAATAAGCGCAAGGCCACTATTTTTCTTGGGATTTGATCGCGCCATGGCGAGTGGCGCAGGTCCTGGCGATGCTGATACTGTGTGTACTTTGCATTTCACGCACCTTCGACCGCCGGAGACAAAAACCATGACCCTGCCGTTTCATTCCCTGGATGTTGACCTGTTCGCCCGTGCCCAGACCTTGCTGGACGAGGAGTGGCTGGCGCGTGATCCGGACCTGGCCCCCGTGTTGCCCACTGTGCTGGCGCGCAATGTGGGGCAGGACTGGCACAAGGCGGGCACCTTCCGCCACCATCTGGTGGGTGTGGCGCGCTCGCTCACCGTGTGGCAGCAGCCGCGCGATGTGCGCCTGCTGGGGCTGTTGCACAGCGTGTACGGCAATGCGTTCGTGGATCTGGTGAAGTTCGACCCGGCCCAGGAGCGTGCCCGCGTGCGCGACCTGGTGGGTGAATCGGCCGAGCACCTGGTCTATGTGTTCTGCACCCAGTCGCGCACGCAGTTTGTGCAGCGGGTGCTGGCCCATGCGCTGGAGGCCGATGGCAGCATGGTGCTGCAAAAGGACGGCAAGGACCATGTGCTCACGCCGTACGAGGTAGCCACCTTCATCATCGTCAGCATGGCCGACACCATCGAGCAGTGGTTCAGCTGGCAGGACGACATCTTCTCGCGCTTCCCGGAGGTGCAGCATCGCAACCAGAAGGCCCACTGGGCGGCATCGCTCTGGCCCGGGCCCATGCGGCCATCGGGGCGCATGGTGCACCAGATCAACGGGCTGGCCAAGGCGCTGCAGCACCCGGGCCTGAAGGACCTGTTGCCCGTGCCACCGGTGTTTGGCCATTGCACGCAGCACCTGTCGGCCGCCAACGAGGCGGCGGCCGCCTCGCTGTACTGGTCGGTGATCCAGCAAGACCAGCCGCTGGTGGACCTGGACGTGGCCACCGGTGTGCTGGAAAGCGCTGTGCGCCACAACCCCTGGGTGGGCGAGCCGCAGATAGTGCTGGCCCAGCTGTATCTTTCGGCCGGCCGCCAGGACGACGCCAAGGCCGCCGCAGAGAGCGCGCTGCACCTGTTCAGCGCCTGGGGCAACTCGTGGGACAAACGCGTGCAATGGGACGCCTGGGTGGCCTGGACGCGCATCCTGCTGCAGGGCGCGACGGTGGAGGGCACCTGGCCGGAGCGGCTGGACAAGCTCAACAACGTTGCGCTGCGCGGCTGACTTGGAACATCCCCCTGAGTGGCTGCGCCACTTCCCCCTTCTCTCGAATCGCTGCGCGATTCGGGAAGGGGGACGCAGCCCTCGCTGCGGGGCGGCCCTTGCTCGGCTGCCCTCGCCGGGCGCGCGCCAGTCTCATGAGGTGGGGGGTGAGGTGCACGGGTTTTGTCTTCTTATTCGAATGAGTTTTAATGAAATAAAAACTTATTCGTTCCTGTTTTATCGGGAAAACCCTAGGATGCGAGCCATCTCTTTACGAAAGGTTTTTCCTGTGAACAACAACAAGCGCCTCCTCCTGCAATCTGCCCTGGCTTTGGCTGCTGCCGCCGCTTTCTCTACCGGCGCGATCGCCCAGGACAAGCCCCTCAAGATCGGCGTGACGGGCGGCCCGCACGCGCAGATCTTCGAGGTGGTCAAGAAGGTTGCCGAGAAGGACGGCCTCAAGATCCAGGTCATCGAGTTCAGCGACTATGTGCAGCCCAACGCTGCGCTCGCCGCTGGCGACCTGGACGCCAACAGCTACCAGCACAAGCCCTACCTGGACGCGCAGATTGCCGACCGGGGCTACAAGTTTGCGGCGGTGGGCTACACCGTCAACTTCCCTATCGGCCTGTATTCCAAGAAGGTCAAGAAGCTCGAAGACCTGAAGGAAGGCGCCAAGTTCGGCATCCCGAACGACCCCACCAATGGCGGCCGCGTGCTGCTGGTGCTGCAGGACAAGGGCCTGATCAAGCTGCGTGACGGCGCCGGCCTCAAGGCCACGCCGCTGGACGTGGTGGGCAACCCCAAGAAGATCAAGTTCGTCGAGCTCGATGCCGCTCAATTGCCCCGTTCGCTGGACGACCTGGACGCCTCGGCCATCAACACCAACTTTGCGCTGTCGGCAGGCCTGAACCCTGGCAAGGATGCCATTGCCCAGGAAAACGCCAAGAGCCCCTATGTCAACCTGATCGCCGTGCGCGATGCCGACAAGGACAAGCCCTGGGTCGCCAAGCTGGTGAAGGCCTACCACTCGGAAGAGGTGAAGAAGTTCATCCAGACTGAGTTCAAGGGTTCGGTGCTGCCGGGCTTCTGACCGTCTTTCCGGTGGCGCGCAGGGGCGCGCACCGTGGTCCTTCGCAGGTATGCCCTGCTGGCTTCCCCGCACCCCAACCTTCTCCCGCGAGGGAGAGGGGCTGGGAAGGCTGCTGGAGCTACAAAATATTCATTCAAATTGGCATTTGGCGCTTATTGGTTAAGCGCCAGGTGCTATTTTATTTGTAGCTATTGGCGGAGCCTAGTACCCCAGCAGTTCCGTGGGGAACTGGCGGGGCGTGGCCTGGGGCCACAATGAGGGTTAACGTTCGGTAACACACCCTCAGCCCTGCGACCCCTGCCCATGCCTCTCGCGGAACGAAACCTCACAGTGGCCTGGGCCGTCGCGGCGGCGCTGTTGTTCGCCGCATCGCTGTGGGTGCCGCACCAAAGCGTGCGGGTGTTTCTCGACAACGCGTCGTGGACGCTGGCCCTGTGTCTGTCGGCCTTTTGGGCCTCGCGCGGCCGCATGCAGGTGCCGCCGGCCGAGCGTTTGCTGCACACGGGTTTGTTCGTCGGCACCTTGCTCATGGCCACCGGGCAGATGGTGTGGAACCTGCAGGTGGCCCTGGACTGGAACCCGTTCCCTGCGCCAGCCGACCTGTTCTTTCTGGCCGTGGGCCCGGTGTGGGCGGCCACCGTGATCCGCGCCACGTTTGCGCGCCTGGCCAAGGACCGCACTTACCCGGCATCGCTCGATTTTGGGGGCGCCGTGCTGGCGCTGCTGGCCTTCACCCTGGTGATCTACCTTCCTACGGGTGAGATGCGTTCGCTGGCAGAGGGGACGGTGCTGGTGCTGTACCCCGCCACGTTTCTGACCGCTGCGGGTGTCGGGGCTCTGGCCATTCCCACGGTCGGGGTGCGCATCACACGCTCGCATCTGTTGGTGCTGCTGGGCATGCTGGGCTACGGCCTGAGCTGGATGCAGTGGAATCTGATGGTGATCCACGGCACGGTGCAGCCCGGGCTCTGGTTCAACGCCAGTTTCAGCCTGTCGGCGCTGGCCTTTGGCTGGGGCGCGCGCTGGCTGCGTTTTGAGGTGTCGGCAGACCAGGACTACCGGCGCCAGTGCGATCAGCTCATGAACTACGTGCCGCTGGTGTCGATGACGCTGGCGGCCATCACGCTGGTGTTGCTGTTCATCGCTCCCGACGGACGTGTCGGCGTGCAGGCGCTGATCCTGGGGTGCTGCCTGCTGGTGCTGCTGCTGGCGGCCCTGCGCCAGACCATCGTGGTGGGCCTGCTCAACCGCCTGCGCACGGCGGAGGCCGCGGTGCTGCGCAACGAAGAGCAGCTGTACCAGGTGGCGCACTTTGATGCCCTCACGGGCCTGCCCAATCGCCGCTATTTTGAAGATGCGCTGGAGCGTGCCGTGGCCGATGCGTCGCGCTACGCGCACGCGCCCGACCGGCGTGTGGCGCTGCTGCTGATCGACCTGGACCACTTCAAGAGCGTCAACGAAACCTACGGCCACCGCGTGGGCGATGCGTTGCTGAGCGAGGTGGCACAGCGCATCACCCAGCTGCTGGCGGGGCAGGGGCTGGTGTCGCGGCTGGCCAATGACCAGTTCACCGTGATGCTGCTGCGGCCCGCGTCGCGCACGGTGCTGGCGCAGCGGGCAGCTTCGCTGGTCGAGGGGCTGTCGCGGCCCTGGGAGCTGTCGGAGGTGGGCGCGCAATACATGGGCGCCAGCATCGGCATCAGCCTGTTCCCGGACGACGCCAGCAACAGCGCCGAGCTGGTGCGGCACGCGCATTCGGCACTGCATGCCACCAAAAGCGCCGGGCGCGGTTCGTACCGCTTCTACATTGAAGAGTTCACGCAGATCACGCGGGGCCGGCTGGAGCTGCGCCGCCGCCTGCACAGTGCGCTGCAGGGCGGTGAGTTCACGCTGGTGTACCAGCCGCAGCTCAACCAGCAGCGCCAGACCGTGGGCGCCGAGGCGCTGCTGCGCTGGTCGGTGGATGGCAAGGCGGTGTCGCCCGACGAATTCATCCCGCTGGCCGAAGAAAGCGGGCTCATCGTGCCGATTGGCCTGTGGGTGTTCGAGACCGCCTGCCGCCAGGTGGCGCAGTGGCGGGCCGAAGGCTGGCAGGTGCCGGTGGTGTCGGTCAACGTCTCCACCATCCAGCTGCGCGAGCCCGGGTTCACCCAGACCCTGCTGGGCGTGACGCAGCGGGCAGGGGTGAGCCCCGCCGTTCTGGTGTTGGAGATCACCGAGTCGCAGCTGCTGGACGAGTCGTTGTATGCCATTGCGCTCGACCTGAAGAACGCAGGGTTTGCGCTGTCGATCGACGACTTTGGCACCGGGCACTCGTCGCTCATCAAGCTCAAGCGGCTGCCCGTGGGCGAGCTGAAAATCGACAAGGTCTTTGTGCGAGACATCGTGGTGGACGTGAACGACCGCGAGATCTGCGCCACTATCAACGCGCTGGCCCGCACCCTGGGCCTGGAGGTGGTGGCCGAAGGGGTGGAAACCGAGGAACAGCTCCAGCTCTTGATCAAGATGGGCTGCGAGCGTTTTCAGGGCTGGCTGTTTGCCCCGGCCCTGGCGCCGGAGCAACTGGCCCGGCACTGGCTGCAGCGGCAGGTGCCGTCGGCGGTCCATTGAAAGCGCCGAAGCGCAGAAGCGCCGGAGATTCAAAAATGATAGCTGATAGCGCTTTATTTATAAGCGCCAGAGGCCATTTTATTGGTGAAAATGAAAAAACCCGGCGCAAGGCCGGGTTCTGGGGGCGCCGCAGGGCTGGCGCCCTGTGGCGGTGGGGCTGTGACTACGCAGCCTGCGACACGCGGGCCTGGTTGGCGGCCACGCTGGTGTTGCTGGTGATCGCCTGCTCGGCCAAAGCCAGGGCGGCGGCCTTGGCGTCCGGGCCCATGCCCACCCCTTCGGCGCGCACAAAACGCACGTCGGTGATGCCGAAGAAACCAAACACCACCTTCAGATAGCTCTCTTGGTGCTCCATGGCTTGGCCGCCTTCGCTGGTCGAATACACGCCGCCACGGCTGGACGCCACGATCACGGTCTTGCCACCGGCCAGGCCCACTGGGCCCTTGTCGGTGTACTTGAAGGTGCGGCCGGTTTGGGCGATGCGGTCGATCCAGGCCTTGAGCTGGCTGGGCACCGAGAAGTTGTACAGCGGTGCGCCAATCACGATCACGTCGGCCGCCAGGAACTGGCTCACCAGCGCCTCAGACAATGCGTTTTCACGGCGCTCCACATCCGTGGCGGCGGCCTGGCCCGTGCGGAAGCCGAGCGATTCCACCGACAGGTGGGAGGGGGCCTGCGTGGCCAGGTCCAGGTAGTCCACCGTGGTGCCGGGGTGGGCGGCTTGCCAGGCGGCCACGGTGCGGGCGGTCAGTTGGCGGGACACGGATTGTTCACCGGTGATGGCAGAGTCAATGTGAAGCAGTTGCATGGAAAACTCCTGGGAGGTCTGTGGGTGGAGCCACAGCGTGTGGCCATGGGATGAATTGTGGTTGTTCGTTCTTCTGTTGATAAGGTGGGGAACTTGCGATAGATTGTTCTATCCATAGGACGATGACTGCGATGCAAGATCTCAACGACATGCTGTATTTCGCCGAAGTGGTGGAGCGGGGCGGTTTTGCCGCTGCGGGCCGAGCCCTGGGCATTCCCAAGTCGCGCCTGTCCCGGCGCGTGTCGGACCTGGAGACACAACTGGGCGTGCGCCTTCTGCAGCGCACCACCCGCAAGCTCTCGTTGACCGAGGTGGGCGAGGCGTACTTGCGCCACTGTCAGGCCATGCGCGAATCGGCCCAGGCCGCCGCCGACACGGTGGCCCAGGTGCAGACCACCCCACGCGGCACCATCCGCGTGAGCTGTCCCGTGACGCTGGCGCAGACCGTGCTGGCCGAGCTGATGCCGCAGTTTCTGGCCAACTACCCGGAGGTGCGCATCGACATGCTGGTGAGCAACCGCGCGGTGAATCTGGTGGAAGAGGGCATTGATGTGGCGCTGCGCGTGCGCCCGTCGGTGGACGACAGCGGCAGCATGGTCGTCAAGCGCCTGGACCACACCACGCAGATCCTGGTGGCCAGCCCCGAGCTGCTGATCCGCCAGGGCACCCCCAAGACGCTGGACGATCTTGCCAAGCTCGACAGCATTGCCATGTCTGCACCCGAGGGCCGGTCCATCTGGAACCTCATCGGTCCTGGCGGCGTGCACCAGATGGTGCAGCACACCCCGCGTTATGTGGCCGATGACCTGCTCACGCTCAAGTACGCCGCTGTGGCGGGCACGGGGGTGTGCTGGATGCCCGACTACATGTGCCAGGAAGAAATGCGCGAGCGCAAGCTGGTGCGTGTGCTGCCCGACTGGGCGCCCGCACCCGCCATCGTGCACGCGGTGTTTCCGTCGCGCCGGGGGCTGTCGCCTGCGGTGCGGCGTTTTCTGGACTACCTGGGCGAGGCCATGCCCGGGCGCAGCAGCTTGAGCACCCGCCAGGCCTTGCAGGGGGTGGACGGGGCGGATATCTGAGGCTGGGCGAAAGCGCGCCCCGACCGGACTGGCATCCGCGCCGAATCCGCCGACTGCGGCAAAGACCGTATGCCGCCACGGGCTGCGTCGGCACACCGCTTTTTGGCGCCACAATGCAACGAATTGCAACTGTGCGGGCAGCTCCTGTGTTTACCGCACCGGGGCCGTCCGGGATTCCTTGTGACCGCTCCACACCCCATCGATCAAGATATCCGGCAAGCCCGCGTGCACCCTGCGGTGCGGACCATCGTGGTTCCGCCATGCCCCGAGTCGCTGCTGCGCCTGCAGCAGATCATGGCCGCGCCCGAGCTGGACTCTGCCTCCCTGGATCAACTGGCGTCCTCGGACGTGGCCCTGGCCGCTGCCGTGATGCGGCTGGCCAACAGCCCGCTGTATGGCCTGGCCCAGCCGGTGCAGACCGTGGGCATGGCGCTCACGGTGCTGGGGCTCCAGCCTGCGGTGGAGCTGCTGTCGGCCTTCATCACGCGCAATGCCCTGCAGGTGCGGTCCCCGCTGCTGGAGCATTTCTGGGAAAGCTCGCAGCGCCGCGCCATTGCGTGCGAGCACATCGGCCACCAGCTGTACAGCTTTGACCCGGGCCTGGGCTACAGCTTCGGGCTGTTCTGCCATGTGGGAATGCCTGTGCTGGTGAAGGCCGTGCGGGGCTATGCCAGCACCGTGACCGAGGCCCTGGCCCGCAAGGACCGCACCTTCACCCAGACCGAAAACGCCAGCCACCGCACCGACCACGCCGTGATGGGCGCCATCGTGGCCCGCACCTGGCACCTGCCGGGGGATGTGGCGCAGGCCATCTGGCTGCACCACGACTTTGCGTGCCTGGGCGATGAGCGCTTCAACCCCACGGTGCGGCACCTTGTGGCGCTGGGCCTGCTGGCCGAGTACCTGGTGAACCACCACGACAACCTGGCCCCCACGCGCGAATGGCTGCAGCACGGCCAGGCCTGCATGCAGCATCTGCACGTGACGCAGGATGAGCTGGACCACTGGATCGACGCACTGCACCCGGCCTTTGAGGCCGTGCGGTTCTGAGAACGTAGACACGTTCTGACACTGGACACCGCCTGAGCTGGCGGCTCCGCGACTAGCGTTGTTCAGCGTCGATCAGGTCCGCAATGCGCGTATGTCCCCGTTGCCGGGCTTGCTGCGCCGCGTTCAGTCCTTCACGGTCCACCAGGGTTCGGTTGGCTCCCAGCGCCAGGAGTTTCTGGACGGTGGTGGTCTGGCCGTGGGTGGCCGCAAGCATCAGTGCCGTCCTGCCACCACTGTCGCGGGCGTCGATGGGCGCGCCCTGGCGAACGAGGCTTTCCACCTGGAGAGGGTCGCCTGTACGGGCGGCTTCCCACAACTGCTGCAACAACAAGACGCTGGAACCCACATCGGCGCTGGGTGTGGTGGCCGCGAGTTTGCCGCTCGCAGCGTTGCCCCCTTGTGGGCTGCGGGCAGCCGGAGCGGCGGCAGGTGCCGCAGCGGATGGCATGGCCTGGGGCTGTGGCACCACTTCCCTAGAAGCGGCACCATCTTGCACCGCGGAGCGCTCGCGCATTTCAGCGCGGGGGGCTGGCGCAGCGGAGGGCGCGGGTGGCGGTGCTGGACGGGGCGTCATGGCCTTTTCGGCGGTAATGGGCGGCGATGCGGGAAAGCCTGAAACGGCCCCGGCTGCGCTGCGGCCCGATGAGGACTCGGCTTCGGGGGCTGCGGTTGCCGATGCTGGTGAAGGTGCCGGTGCAGTCTTGGCCAGCGGCCTGGCATGGCCTGGCGCCGGTGCCGCAGGTTTTTGTGCCGTGGACATGGCCGGTGGGATCGCCGTGTCGCGGGCACGGGCTGGCAAAGCTGCAGCGGCCGATGGCGCCGCGGCTGCCGCCGAGCTTGTTTCTGCGGCCGGTGCGGTAGACGGTGCTGGCGTGGGGGCCGGCAAAGCGGCAGGGGCTGGCGCCTCAGCCCGGCGGCGGCCGTAGGCGGTTTCTTGTTCTTCGGGCGTCCCGCGCTCGAATTGCAACATCAGCAAGCCGGCCAGCCCCACCACGGCCACGGTAGCCAGGGCCGAGATCTTCCAGCGTGACTGGTTGGCAGCAGTACGGCTTGGGGCTGCTGCCGTGGGCGATGGGGCCATGGCAGCTGCTGCCGCCAGCATCTGCGCATGCGCTCGCACTGCCTCGCGCACCTGCGCGCCGGGGCGGGCATCTTCCTGTGCGCTGGCTTCGCGGTATCGCCGGACCAGGTCGTCGTCTGGCGCGCTCATGATGCAAACTCCTTGAGATGCTGGCGAAGGCTGGCCCGCGCATAACGCAGGCGGCTCTTGGCGGTTTCAAAATTCACACCGGTAGCCTGTGCAATCTCCTGCACGCTGAGGTCACCTTCGGCCTGCAGCAGAAAGGCCTCCCGCTGCTCAAGGGGCAGTTGTTCCACGGCGGCGATCAGCGCTGCCGCCTGCTCACGCGACTGCAACTGCCGTACCGGCCCGAACCCGGAGTCGGCCACCAGCGTGTCGGCCAGGCTGCGCGCGTCCTCGTCGCTCGCGTCCAGGCTGGCGTGGTGTTTGGCGGTGCGCAGATGGTCCACCAGCCGGTTGTGCGCCAGCGTGAACAGCCAGGTGCGAAATTTCGCCTTGACCTCGTAGCCGCTGGCGTGGCGCGCCACGGAAAACCAGACATCCTGCAGCAGGTCGTCGGCCACGGCCTGGACCTTGACGCTGCGAAACACAAACCGCCATACCGCCAGTTCGTGCCGGCCGTACAGCGTGTCGAATGCGCCCATGTCTCCCCCGGCATAACGCAGCATGAGCGTCTCGTCGGGTTCGTCCGTGTGGGCGGGGGAAGGGGCTGTTGGCACCGGCGCATTATGCGAGGCCCTCATGCACCGGCGGGCCTCTGCAGAGCGGAAGCCCTCAAGGCCTACCTCGGGTCAGGAACATACGACAGGTTGTCCGACTGCGGAAATGCGCGGGGCACATGCGGCCGCGCCAATGGCTCGCGGATCACGCCGCTGGCGACCAGGTTTTCGCGGCTGTCATACCGGATGCTGATCACCTCGTTGGGCTGGTCCTGCAGGCGCGTGAAGGTGGTGTGCGAGACGACCGAGGTCTCGCGCTGGCCGTGGGCCGTACCCAGCTTCGCAGACGGCATGGGCGCCGCCCTGGCCACACTGTCCGCAGCCATCGACCGTGCGGAGGATTCGGCTTCCGAGGAGGGGGCGGGTGCTGCAGCGGCGGGCGCTGCCGATGGCAAGGGCTGGTGGGGGGCAGGCTCCTCGCGCAAGCGCCCCAGGCTATTGCCGTTTCCACCGCTGTTTTCACGGCGCTGGCTTTGGCTGTAGGGCTCGGGGGTGACGGCGGGCGAAGGCACCGGCGGCTGTTCGCGGAACAACGCCACGCCGATCACGCCCACGTGGGCCGGGCGGCCCGTGCGGCTGGCGTAGGAGTTGGCAATGCTGGAGAACTCGAAGGCGGCGACCTGGCTGTCGCTCTTGCGCCAGCCGGTGATCTGGTAGCGCTCGTAGGGCGAGAACACATAACCACGCTGGTCCCAGGCGGCGGTTTCACCGCTGAGCACATTGACGCCATCCACCGAAGGCACGGCCAGCACCCGTTCACCCGAGCGGTTGCGTACGGTGATGGCGTAGCGCGCGCCGGGGCGCCCAGCCACCCAGTATTCGCCCTTGGCGTAATGCACCGGCAGGGTGGCCCCGGTATCGCGGTCCACGATGGTGACATCGGCCAGGCGGCCAATGGCCTGGGCAGGCAGGCTGGCCAGTGCCAGCAAGGCGGCCAATGCAGTGACTGCGGGAAGGGTGAATGAACCGGGTTTCATGGCAGCTCCATCAAAGTGTTGTTGGTGCTGAGTGAAACGAACGGGGCGGGTGAATGGGGTTGAAGCGCAGCAAAAATAATGGAAATATTTTTGGAGATATCTAGAGACCCATTTCTGCAACGGGTTGCAGGGCCGACTCGGCCTGCCGGGACCGCCGGATAGAGCGCCACTTGCGGCGCTTTAGCAGTCTGCCGATTGGCCATGCTGCCCGTTAGCATGGCGCACATGCTGTCTGCCAAACCCTACCTTCAGAGCGCTTGCATCCGTCCGGATGCGGAGATCGACTACGACACCTACCCGTACAACATCCCTGCCATCCGCGAGTTGGGCCGGCTGGAGTTTCACCCGGACGTGACGTTCTTCGTGGGCGAGAACGGATCTGGAAAGTCCACACTGTTGGAAGGCATTGCCCTGGCCCTTGGCTACAGCCCCGAGGGTGGCACCCGTAATTTCCAATTGGCTACGGCAGGGTCGGAATCGTCCCTGCACGAGGTGCTGCGGCTGGCGCACAGCTACCGCGCGCCGAAGGATGGCTATTTTCTGCGGGCCGAGAGCTTCTTCAACGTGGCGACCTACATGGACGAGGTGGGTTACCTGGACTCCTACGGCGGCAAATCGCTCCATGCCCGCTCGCATGGCGAAGCGTTCATGGCCCTGCTCACGCACAAATTCCAGGGCAAGGGCCTGTACCTGCTGGACGAACCCGAATCCGCGCTGTCCCCCAATCGGCAGCTGGCTGCGCTGTCGGCCATCCACCAGTTGGTAGAGGACAAGTCGCAGTTCATCATCGCTACGCACTCGCCCATTCTGCTGTCTTACCCGAACGCCAAGATCATCCAGTTCGACGGTGGCGGATTGTCCGAAGTGGCGTTCGAGGACACCGAGCACTATGTCGTGACGCACGATTTCCTCAACAACTACCCTGAGCGGCTGAAACGCATCTTGGAAGGGTGACGGATCGTCTTGTTTTATAGACGTTTTGGCGATTAAGTAAGAGCAATATATTCGTTTGGGTTTTAAAGGCCGGATCGCAGAATGCCCCCTCAGACATTGACGGAGCGTTTCACATGGCCACTTTGCGACTCGGCGACACCGCCCCCGACTTCACCCAGGAATCCACTGCCGGCACCATCCGTTTTCACGAGTGGGCCGGTGATTCGTGGGTCGTGCTCTTCTCGCACCCTGCCGATTTCACGCCCGTCTGCACCACCGAACTGGGCAAAACCGCAGCGTTGTCGGGCGAATTCGCCAAGCGCAATGTCAAGCCCATCGCCGTGAGCGTGGACCCCGTTGATTCGCACAACCGCTGGGTCGGCGACATCAACGAGACGCAGAACACCACCGTCAACTTCCCCATCCTGGCCGATGCGGACAAGAAAGTGGCCGACCTCTACGACATGATCCACCCCAACGCATCGACCACGGTCACGGTGCGCAGCGTGTTCATCATCGACCCGAAGAAGGTCATCCGCACCACCTTCACCTACCCCGCCAGCACGGGCCGAAATTTCGACGAGATCCTGCGCGTGATCGACTCGCTGCAACTGACCGACAGCCACAAGGTGGCCACGCCCGCCAACTGGAAGGACGGCGACGACGTGATCATCGTGCCCAGCCTGCAGGACCCGGCCGAGATCGCGCAGCGCTTCCCCAAGGGCTTCAAGGCCGTGCGCCCCTACCTGCGCATCACGCCCCAGCCCAACAAGTAAGAAGACAAAAGCACAACAACAGGGCGGAGCTGCGGCGCGAGGTTGCGGCCGGCCCTCTGATTTCTGTGACCACCACCTCCATCATCATCGTTCCCGGCTGGCGTGACTCGGGCCCCGGCCACTGGCAAAGCCTGTGGGCTGAGCGCCTGCCGCATGCCCGCCGCGTGGTGCAGGACGACTGGGTCACCCCCACCCGCTCGGCCTGGGTGGGCCAGCTTGAAAAAACCGTGCTCGCTGCGCCCCACCCGGTGGTGATCGTGGCGCACAGCCTGGGCTGCATTGCCACCAGTCACATCGGCCCCGAGGCGGCGGCCCGCGTATGTGGTGCGCTGCTGGTGGCCCCGGCCGACCCCGAGCGCCGGGCCATCCTGAGCGACTTTGCGCCCGTGCCCTACGCCGCGCTGCCCTACCGCAGCATCGTGGTGGCCAGCAGCAATGACCCTTTTTGCCCCATCCGGCTGGCGGGTGCCTATGCCCGGGCCTGGGGCAGCGAGTTCGTGCGCATGCAAAACGCCGGGCACATCAATATCGACTCGGGCCATGGCGAATGGCCCCTGGGCTGGGCATTGCTGCAATCGCTGGAAGGCGACCACGCCGTGCCGCAGCAGCCTGCCGCCCCAACACACGTATCGTCTGCAGCGGCCTGATTGCTATAATTTTAATAGCTATTGGCGCTTTATGTTAAAGCGCTAGCGGCTTGTTTTGCTTGAAGCGCCGCGTACGGGGTGGCTACCCGGGCAGGCATGCAATCGACCCGCGGCGGTCGATGAAAAATCCATATGCCAATATACGATTAATTAACAAGAATATATTCTTTTGAGTTTTAAGGACGCCTCCGCACAATGCGTCATCTCCAGTATTTTTTTGGCGACACCACCATGACTTCTTTGAAACTCAAGACCCTTCTTGCCTCCCTGGCCCTGGCCGCCAGCGGCATGGCTGCCGCACAGAATTCGCTGTTGAACGTGTCGTATGACGTGGCGCGCGAGTTCTACAAGGACTACAACGCCGCCTTTGCCGCGCACTACAAGAAGACCACTGGCCAGGACGTGAAGATCGACCAGTCGCACGCCGGCTCCAGCGCCCAGGCGCGCGCCGTGAACGACGGGCTGGCCGCCGACGTGGTCACCATGAACACGACCACCGACGTGCAGTTCCTGGCCGACAACGGCGTGGTGGCCAAGGATTGGGCCAAGAAATTCCCGCACGATGCATCGCCCACCACCTCGACCATGCTGTTCCTGGTGCGCAACGGCAATCCCAAGGGCATCAAGGATTGGGACGACCTCATCAAGCCCGGCGTGCAGGTGATCGTGGTGAACCCCAAGACCGGCGGCAACGGCCGCTATGCCTACCTGGCTGCCTGGGGCGCCGTGCGCGAAAAGGGTGGCACCGAGGCACAGGCCGCCGAGTTCGTGGGCAAGCTGTACAAGAACGTGCCCATCCTGGCCAAGGGCGGGCGCGATGCGACCGCCACCTTCCTGCAGCGCAACCAGGGCGACGTGCTGATCACCTTCGAATCCGAGGTGGTCTCCATCGACCGCGAATTCGGTGCTGGCAAGGTCGATGCGATCTACCCGTCGGTGAGCGTGGTGGCCGAGAACCCCGTGGCCGTGGTGGAGCGCACCGTGGCCAAGAAGGGAACCGCCCAGCTGGCCAAGGCATACCTCGACTACCTGTATTCCGAAGAGGCGCAGGAAATCGCCGCCAAGCACGCGATCCGCCCGCGCTCTGAAACCGTGCTCAAGAAGTACGCCGATACCTTCAAGCCGCTCAAGCAGTTCACGGTGGCCAAGTACTTTGGTTCGCTGACCGAAGCACAGAAGGTGCACTTCAACGACGGCGGTCAGTTCGACAAGCTCTACACGCCCGGCGCCAAGTAAGTCCGCGCATTTCGCCTCTACCTCCTCACTTATGACCACCGCGACTGCAGTGGCCGCAGCCCCGGCCGGACGGCGCGCGCCCAAACGCGTGCTGCCCGGCTTTGGGCTGACCCTGGGCTACACGCTTTTCTATCTGAGCATCATCGTGCTGATCCCGCTGTCGGCACTGATCTTCAAGACCTTCACGCTGACCTGGGAGCAGTTCTGGGCGGCCATCAGTGCGCCCCGCGTGATGGCTTCGTACCGGCTCACCTTCGGGGCGTCATTCCTCGCGGCGCTGGTCAACCTGGTGTTCGGCCTGCTGATCGCCTGGGTTCTGGTGCGTTACAAGTTTCCGGGCAAGAAGATCGTGGACGCGCTGGTGGACCTGCCGTTTGCGCTGCCCACCGCTGTGGCCGGCATCTCGCTGACCGCCTTGTTGGCTGGCAATGGCTGGGTCGGGCAGATTCTGGAGCCCATGGACATTCAGCTCGCGTTCAAGCCCGCAGGCATCGTGATCGCGCTGATCTTCATCGGCCTGCCGTTCGTGGTGCGCACCGTGCAACCCGTGCTGGAAGACGCTGAAAAAGAGCTGGAAGAAGCCGCCACCTGCCTCGGGGCCACGCGCCTTCAAACCTTCACCAAGGTCATCCTGCCTTCCATCACCCCCGCGCTGCTCACCGGCTTTGCCATGGCGTTCGCGCGGGCGGTGGGTGAGTACGGCTCGGTGATCTTCATCGCCGGCAACATGCCCATGGTGTCTGAAATCACGCCGCTCATCATCATCGGCAAGCTCGAGCAGTACGACTACGCCGGCGCCACCGCCGTGGCGGTTGTCATGCTCGTGATCTCATTCATCCTGCTGTTGGTCATCAACGCACTACAGGCCTGGCAGCGGCGCCACGCGGGGGCTCCAGCATGAGCGGCAACAACTCCCGGACTATCCGCCGCGCACAAGCGGGCACTACTGAAGCGCCCTGGGTCCGCTACACGCTGATCACCATCGCGCTGATCTTCATGCTGCTGTTCCTGGTGCTGCCGCTGGCCGCGGTGTTTGCCGAGGCGCTGCGCAAGGGCTTTGGCGCGTACCTCGAAGGCCTGCGTGAACCCGATGCCTGGTCGGCCATCAAGCTCACGCTGATCACTGCACTCATCGCCGTGCCGCTGAACCTCGTGTTTGGCGTGGCGGCCGCCTGGTGTATTGCCAAGTACGAGTTCAAGGGCAAGGCGTTCTTGACGACGCTGGTAGACCTGCCGTTCTCGGTGTCGCCCGTGGTGGCGGGCCTGATCTATGTGCTGATGTTTGGCGCGCAGGGCTGGTTTGGCCCCTGGCTGCAGGCGCATGACATCAAGATCATCTTTGCCGTGCCGGGCATCGTGCTGGCCACGGTCTTTGTGACCTTCCCGTTCATCGCGCGTGAGCTGATCCCGCTGATGCAGGCGCAGGGCAACGACGAGGAGCAGGCCGCCATCGTGCTCGGCGCCACCGGCTGGCAGACCTTCTGGTACGTCACGCTGCCCAACATCAAGTGGGGCCTGCTGTATGGCGTGATCCTGTGCAATGCGCGGGCCATGGGCGAGTTCGGTGCGGTGTCCGTCGTGTCGGGCCACATCCGTGGGCAGACCAACACCATCCCGCTGCACGTCGAGATTCTCTACAACGAATACCAGTCGGTGGCTGCGTTTGCGGCGGCCTCGCTGCTGGCGCTGCTGGCGCTCGTCACCCTGGTGATCAAGACCATTGCAGAGCACCGCAACGAGCAGGCGCAGAAGGCGGCTGCCGAATTGCCCCCCGAGCGGCCCGCGCCTTTGCCAACCGCCCGCTGAAGGAAGAAGACCATGAGCATTGAAATCCGTAACGTCAGCAAGCAATTCGGCGACTTCCAGGCGCTGCGCGATGTGAGCCTCGATATCGCGTCGGGCGAACTCATCGCGCTGCTGGGCCCCTCGGGCTGCGGCAAGACCACGCTGCTGCGCATCATCGCGGGCCTGGAGACGGCCGATGTGGGCACCATCCATTTCAGCGGCGAAGACACCACCGATGTGCACGTGCGCGAGCGCAACGTGGGCTTCGTGTTCCAGCACTACGCGCTGTTTCGCCACATGACGGTGTTTGAGAACGTGGCCTTCGGCCTGCGCGTCAAGCCCCGCAGCGAGCGCCCGAGCGACGCGCAGATCAAGCAGAAGGTGACCGACCTGCTCAAGCTCGTGCAGCTCGACTGGCTGGCCGACCGCTACCCCTCGCAGCTGTCCGGCGGGCAGCGCCAGCGCATCGCCCTGGCCCGCGCGCTGGCGGTGGAGCCCAAGGTGCTGCTGCTGGATGAGCCGTTTGGCGCGCTGGACGCCAAGGTGCGCAAGGAACTGCGCCGCTGGCTGCGCCGCCTGCACGACGAACTGCACGTCACCTCAATTTTCGTGACCCATGACCAGGAAGAAGCGCTGGAAGTGGCCGACCGTGTGGTGGTCATCAACCAGGGCCGCATCGAGCAAAGTGGCTCGCCCCAGCAGGTGTGGGACCAGCCCGCCAGCCCGTTCGTCTACGGCTTTCTGGGCGACGTGAACCTGTTCCATGGCCGCGCGCATGAGGGGCTGGTGCACCTCGACGGCATGCAGATCGACTCGCCCGAACACAGCCAGGCGCAAAACGCCAAGGCCTTTGCCTATGTGCGGCCGCACGACCTGGATGTGGAGCGCTATTCGCCCGGCGCCGGGCTCGACGCCCAAGGTCGCCCGCGCGGCATCGTGGCCCAACTGAGCCGCGCCATTGTGGTGGGCCCGATTGCGCGGCTGGAACTTATTCCCTCCGACGACCACAAACCAGCGGACAATGCGTCCCCAGACCACTTGATCGAAGCGCAGATCCCTGCGCAGCAGTTCAAGGAAATGGGTTTCAAGGAGGGTGAAACGCTGGTGGTGACACCGCGCCGCGCCCGAGTGTTCTTGGATCACGCCGCTGGAATCTGACTCCCCCTGAGCCGCTGCGCGTCTTCCCCCTGAGGGGGCGCACCCGGTGGACTGGCGGAGCCAGATCCACGGGTGCACTGGCATGGGCCGCGCCCGTTTCGGAGGCGGCGCCGTTTGCAATGGCTATTGGATGAGGGATAAGAATGATGGTGTTGAACTGGATCGATCAGGCCCCGCGCCGCGTGCTGGCACTGATCAGCGTGGCTTGTGTGGCGATGCTGGCTTTTGGCATGTACCTGCAGCATGTGGTGGGCCTGGAGCCTTGTCCCATGTGCATCGTGCAACGCTATGCTCTCATTGGTATAGCAATCTTTACTGGTCTGGCAAGCGTCAGGGGCCAAAAAGGCTGGTGGATGACCTGGGCGGTGTTGGCGGTGATCGCGGCCGGGTTTGGCGCCTTTGTAGCGGCCCGCCAGAGCTGGCTGCAGTGGTATCCCCCCGAAATCGCCACCTGCGGCCGTGACTTCTACGGAATGATCGAAAACTACCCCATCAGCCGCGCCATTCCGATGATCTTTCGGGGCTCGGGCGATTGCACAGCGATTGACTGGACGTTCCTCGGTGGCTCGATTGCCAACTGGTCCTTTATCTGTTTTGTGGGTTTTGGCCTGGTGCTGCTGGTGCTGCTGGTGCGTGCCTTGAAGAATGGTGGGAGCCGGGGGGGCTCGGGTTACTCAATGGCGTGATGCCCCTGGCTCGCCATGGACTAAAAAAGGCGCTCGTTGGAGCGCCTTTTTCATTTGCTGAATCAAGGTGTCGGGCGGTGCGGTCTGGCGTCCCGATGCATCATTTCAATGGCTTTTCTTCCGTGGGCACGGGTGCAGCCTCGTCGGGCACCTTGGGGGTGTCAGAGGCATGGTGCTCCATGGGAGTCTTCTTCCCCGGCTGAGGTGTCTTGTCAGCGCCCGGGGCGATCTCCTCGTTGTTGTGCTGTTTCGCTTGCTGAACCTTCTTGTCGTGCGCAATGTTGCGGGGATCGGTCATCTCGTACTTTCAGTGGTGGATACCCATCCTTGTCCGAGAACACAGTGGCACGGGTAGGACAACGGGACGTTGCAGTGCAAGGGGCGCGTTTGCACATCGGGTGTCCCTGTCTGGTTATCTACCATCCTCCAGGAATGGGAAAGGCACCCCCTTCGTGCCATCCACCCATCCCGGCAGCTTGTGCATCACGCTCTCGAACAGGCCGTTCACCTGCCACTGCGCCAGCCAAGTCTGAAGGTGTGGCCAGGGTTGGGCATTCCACCATGCGGCGTCAATGCCCGCAAACTGCCGAACGAAGGGGGCAATGGCCATGTCCGCCAGGGCGGCGTGGTCGCCAAACAGGAAGGGGCGTTGGGCAAGCCGTGTCTCCAGGCCGTGCAGCCATTCCACGGCCTGTGTGCGGGCCTGGGCGGTGTCGGCCTCGGGGTAGCGGCTGGGGTATTTGCAGCGGTCCAGTGCTTGCTTGAAGGGGCCGTCGCATTCAGCCACCAATGCCAGCATGTCTTCCACGTCGCCGTGGCTCGGGGCCAGCCAGCCGGCAGGGTCGTTTCGGGCCAATGCCCATTGCATGATGTCCAGGCTCTGCTCCAGCACCTTGCCGTCGGGCAGCACCAGCACAGGCACCGTCGCCTTGGGCGACGCCTGCAGCAAACCTTGTGGCTTGTTCCTCAGCACCACCTCGCGCAACTCGCACACTTGGCCACTCACGGCCAGCGCCAGCCGGGCGCGCATGGCATACGGGCAGCGGCGAAAGGAATAAAGGACGGGCAGGGCGCTCACGCGGATTCGTCCTCGTGATCACTCTCGTCGTCTCTGGAGCTGGATCGCGCCGGGTTGCCCGGTTGCCGCGCGCCGATGTGCACCTGTCCGCGTTGGTTTGCCAGGTCCATCTGGCGTTGCCGCTCTGCCAGCGCGCGTTCCTGCTCGGGTGTGCGCGTGCCGTGGCAGTAGGGGCAGCTCACGCCGCGCACGTAATGTGGCGAGTGCAATTCGGCCTCGCCCAGTGGCATGCGGCACGAGCGGCACAGCTGGTGGTGGCCGGGTGCCAGGCCGTGGCCTACCGACACCCGTTCGTCAAACACAAAACAGTCGCCATGCCAGCGGCTGGCCTCTTCGGGCACAGTTTCGAGGTACTTGAGAATGCCGCCTTCGAGGTGAAAGACCTCCTCGAACCCCTGCGATTTGAGCAGGGCGGTGGACTTCTCGCAACGGATGCCGCCCGTGCAGAACATGGCCACGCGGGGTTTCCCTGCCAGCACGCCGCCAGGCTGCGATTGCACTGCTACCCACGCCGGAAACTCCGCAAAACTCTTCGTGTGCGGGTTGATGGCGCGCTCAAAACTGCCGATGCCCACCTCGTAGTCGTTGCGCGTGTCCACCACCACCACACCGGGGTCGTCGATGAGCGCGTTCCAGTCCTCGGGCTTCACATAGGTGCCCGCGTTGTGGGCGGGGTTCAGGCCGGGTACCCCCAGGGTCACGATCTCGAGCTTGAGCCGCACGCGCATGCGGTAGAACGGCTGGCGCTCGGTAGGCGCCTCTTTGTGCTGCAGGTTGGCAAAGCGCGGGTCGTTGCGCAGCCAGGCCAGTACGGCCAGTACATCGGCTGGCTCGCCCGCGATGGTGCCGTTGACGCCCTCGGGCGCCAGCAACAGCATGCCGCGCACGCCGCGCTCGTCGCACAGGGCCTGCAGCGGCGCGCGCAATGTGGCGCAGTCGGGCAGATCGGCAAACTGGTAGAGGGCGACGGTGAGAAAGCGGGGTGTGACCGAGTGCACGAATGGGGTGCCTGAAGCAGCGACTTGTGGAAGGAAGGGGGTGATGATAGCGGTCACCTTTCGTTACGATGTGGTGTCGCCAACGCTGCACCAAGGTGGTTGTATGAGCAAGGAATCCACGATCGACCTGTTTCGCCGGCTGGAGCAGCTCAACGGCATCGGCGCGGCGCTTTCGCGCGAGCGGGATATCGACCGGCTGCTGGAGAACATCCTGGAGGCGGCCAAGGCCATCACCGGCGCCGACGGCGGCACGCTCTACAGCGTGACGGAAGACCAGTCGGCCCTCAAGTTCGAGATCCTGCGCACGGACTCCCTGGGCATCCGCCTCGGGGGTACCACGGGCAAACCCATCGACCTTCCGCTGCTGCCCCTGCGTACAGCCGATGGTGCGCCCAACGACTCTCTGGTGGCCGCGCATGCCGCCATTCACGACCGCACCGTGAACATCGCAGATGCCTACAGCGCGGCAGGGTTTGACTTCTCGGGGACCCGTGCGTTTGACCTGCGCACCGGCTACCACTCGCAATCCTTCCTCACGGTGCCGATGAAGAACCATGACCGGGAGCTGATCGGCGTGTTGCAACTCATCAACCCGCGCGATCCGCAGACGGGGGAGGTCATCACCTTTTCACAGGCCGACCAGAGCCTGGCCGAATCGCTGGCCTCGCAGGCCGCCATTGCGCTGACCAACCGCCTGCTCATCACCCAGCTCGAACGGTTGTTCGAGTCGTTTGTGAACCTCATCAACCTGGCCATTGACGAAAAATCGCCGTACACCGGCGGCCATTGCCAGCGTGTGCCAGCTCTCACCATGATGCTGGCCGAGGCCGTGGATCGCACGGCGCAAGGCCCGCTGGCAGCCTTCAAGATGACCGAACGGGACCGCTACGAACTCAAGATGGCGGGCCTGCTGCACGACTGCGGCAAGATCACCACGCCCGTGCACGTGGTGGACAAGGCCACCAAGCTGCAGACGATTTACGACCGCATCGGCCTGGTGGACACGCGTTTTGAAGTGCTCAAGCGCGACGCCGAGCTGGCCGCGCTGCGCCGCCAGCTGGCGCTGCGCCCCGTGGTGGATGCGCGGGCCGAAGGCCAGGAACTGCAGGGCCTGCAGCAGGAGATCCACACGCTGGAAGAGGAGCGCAAGTTTCTGCGCCACTGCAACACCGGCAGCGAAGCCATGCGGCCCGAAGACCAGCAGCGCGTGCGCGACATTGCCGCCATCCGCCACTGGCGCAACCCGCAGGGCGTGCAGACCAGCTTTTTGACGGCCGAAGAGGTCGAGAACCTCACCATCCGTGCGGGTACCTTGAACCAGGCGGAGCGCGACACCATCAATTACCACATCGTCGCCACCATCAAGATGCTGGAGACGCTGCCCTGGCCCCGGCACCTGAAGAACGTGCCCGAGTACGCGGGCGGTCATCATGAGCGCATGGATGGCAAGGGCTACCCGCGTGGCCTCACGCGCGAGCAGATGTCGCTGCAGGCCCGCATGATGGGCATTGCCGACATCTTCGAGGCACTGACAGCGGCAGACCGGCCCTATAAAAGTGGCATGACCCTGTCAGAGGCGCTGGCCATCATGCGCAGGATGCGGGACAACGGGCACATCGACCCAGACCTGTTCGAGGTGTTCGTGCGCGAGGGGGTGTATCTGCGGTATGGACAGGAGTTTCTGGATGCGGGGCAGGTGGACGGGGTGGATATTGCAGCGCTGGGGTTTGTTTAGCAGGGCTGTTAGCTATTGTTTTAATAGCTAACAGCACATGCTGAATGGGCGCTGGCGGCCCATATGGATCAAATCACCCCCCATCCCGCACACACCCCTCCAGCTTTCCCCGATCCATCACCTCCACCACCCGATACCCCACCCGCAAGATCCCCTCGTCTTCCCACAGCTTCAACTGCCGGTTCACGCTCTGCCGTGACACCCCCAGCATGAAGGCCAGGTCTTCCTGCGACACCGCCAGCGTGGTCACCCCGTCCGAAGCCTCGGGCCGGGCGTCCAGCGTCAGCAGCCGGTGCGCCAGCCGCACGGGCAGCGGCTGCAGGATGGCGTCATCGATCCACGCCAACGCCTGGCGCAGCCGCATGCACACCAGCCTGGTAAACGCCATGTGCACCTGAGGCTGCGTGTTCACCAGGTGGTGGAAGTCGTCGGCATAGACCACGGCGATCTCGGCCGCATCGACCGCACAGGTGTCGTACACGCGCTCGCGGCCTACGAACAGCGACACCTCGCCGAACCAGTGGCCGGGCTCCAGCACAGCGATCACGGCCTCGCGCCCGCCGGGGGCCACCACGCTCACGCGCAGCGAGCCGCTGACCACGCCGAACAGGGCATCGGGCGCCGAGCCCTTGAGGAACAGCGAATCGCCGCGCTGCAGCTGCTTGTGGTGCGCGACCTGCAGCAGTTGCAGCTGCACATCGTCCGGCAGGCGCAATCTGTTGGCCGCGTCGGGGGCGGTGAGCGCGTGGGGCGCGTCGGGGGACAAGGTGGGAGAGCGGGGCGGGGGCGTGCGCAGGGGCATGGGGTGGATGGCGGGCTTGTGCGTGTTGGCGAGCTGAGACGAGCGATCAAGGTGGGTGGCACGGTGTACCGCATGCGGGGGCGGGGCGGAAGGCCTGTGCGGGTTTGTCCGGGGCCGCAATTGCCAACAACAGACAGTCTGCGAAGGGAGGGCTGCGGATAGTCGATGGCTGTACTGCGATGCAACGCGCAGGTCACCACCTAGACCAAGGAACCCACGATGACGACTGCCACCACCTCCCCAGCCCCACAGACCGCCCTGCAGGCCCTGCGCGAAAAGACCGTGCTGGACCATTTTGCCGACGAGACCCGCCAGGACTTCGACGCGGTGCTGGACACCTTTCCGCACCCGCACTACGAACTGATTCCGACCGGCGAGGTGCACGACGGCAACGAGGCGGTGCGTGCCTACTACCTGGCCTCGCGCAAGGCCTTCCCGGACCAGCGGCACGAGATCATCCAGCTGCGCCACACCGACGACGCAGTGATCGTGGAGTTCTGGCTGCTGGGCACCCACCGGGGCCCGCTGGGCAACCTGCCGCCCACGGGCAACAGCTTCCGCTGCCGCATGATTGCGCTCTTCATCTTCGAGGGCGAGCGCCTGGTCTGCGAGCGCGTGTACTTCGACTCGATGACCATGCTGCGCCAGTTGCTGGCCGGCGTGCCGCCCGCGCAGCTGCCGGCCATTGTGGGCTCGCTCCTGGCGGCGGGGCCCACCAGCGCGCCCGCAGCTTCAGGGCGCCAACCAGAAACCACTGCGGCTGCCGCATGACGGCGGGCTCGGCGCTCTCGGGTCACCACGCGGTCATCACCGGCGGCGCACAGGGCATCGGCCTGGCCATTGCCCGGCGCTTTCTGGCCGATGGCGCCAGTGTGTCCCTGTGGGACCGCGACACAGAGGCGCTCCAGGCCGCCAGGGCCCCGCTGGATGCCAGCGCCCGCATCCACACGGCCCGGGTGGATGTGGCCCATGAGGCCGATGTCGAATCGGCCGCCCAGGCCAGCGAGGCGGCGCTCGGGCCTATCACCGTGCTGGTGAACAACGCCGGCGTGCTGGGCCCGCTGGCGCCGTTGTGGGAACACACCCCGGCGCAGTGGCGCCAGGTGATGGAGGTGAACCTCACGGGCGCCTTTCTGTGCTGCCGGGCCGTGGTGCCACGCATGCTGCGGGACCTGGCTGGCACCCAGCTGCCCGGCCTGGGGCGGCGCATTGTCAACATCGCCTCAGTGGCGGGCAAGGAAGGCAACGGGCTGAATGCGGCGTACTCCGCGTCCAAGGCTGGGCTCATCGCACTCACCAAGTCGCTGGGCAAGGAGCTGGCGGCGCCGGGCATCCTGGTCAATGCCATCACCCCTTCGGCGGCCCACACGGCGGTGTTCGATGCCGTACCGGCGGAGCACCAGGCCGCGCTGCGCCAGAACCTGCTTGCGCGCGTGCCCATGGGCCGCTTCGTGTTGCCCGATGAAGTGGCTGCGATGGCGGCCTGGCTGGCCTCGGCCGACTGCTCGTTCAGCACCGGCGCGGTGTTCGACATCTCGGGCGGGCGCTCGCTCTACTGACCTGCCTACTTCTCCAGGAGAACTCCATGAAAAGAGACAACGCCCCTTCCACCCTGGCGGCGGTCACGGACTTCGACAGCGCCCGCAGCGCGCCGTCGCCGCAGGACCGCCTGCGCGCGCTGCGCCGCAGCGGCGCGCAGTTCCGCGAGCGGTTCCTCGACGAGCCGGCCGTGCGCTACGCCCGCAGCTTCGACCTGCTGCGTATTCCCTATCCGGCCTGGTATGCGTTCAGCGGTGTGTATTCGCAGCAGCTGCTCAAGCCGCACATGGTGCATCTGCTGGCGCGCACCGTGCTCATCCAGTTCGAGGACTTCGAAGGCCAGCTGCGCCACCTGCTGTTCACGCCGGCAGACCACGAGACGGGGCGCGATACGCCGTACTTCCGCCGCCTGAGCGAGCAGACGCCGGCCTTCTTGCACAGCACCATCGCGCCCATCTATGGCACCGTGCTGGATGCCCTGGCCAGCGTGGGCGTGGCGCCCGAGCGCATCGACTACATCACCTACGACCACCTGCACACGCAGAACCTGCGGCGCTGGCTGGGCACGGACGGCGGGCCTGGCCTGCTGCCCAACGCGCGCCTGCTGGTGCACCGGCAGGAGCTGGCGAGCGTGGCGGGCCTCTTGCCCACCCAGGCCGACTGGTACTGCCCCGACGGCCTGCGCGGCGTGGCCGGCGACCGCATCGTGCCATTCGACGGCAGCGTGCAGCTGGGCCGGGGCCTGGCGCTGGTGCACACACCGGGGCACACCGAGGGCAACCATTCGCTGGTCTACCGCGTGCCGGACGGTCTGCGTGTGAGCAGCGAAAACGGCGTCTCGGCCGACAGCTGGGCGCCCGAGGTCTCGTGCCACAACGCCATCCGCCGCTTTGCCAAGGCGACCGGGGCCGAGGTGGTCCTGAACGGCAACACGCAGGAAAACAGCAACGACCAGTACCTCTCGATGGTGCTGGAGAAGACCATCGCCGGCACCTCGGCGTCGCACGGCTTCAGCAACGTGGTGCCGTCGAGCGAATGTTCGCCGCACTGGCTGTTCCCGGGCGCGCCCACGGGCCACCTCTGGGGCGCCACCGAGTCGGGACAGCTGCAGCGCGTGTGACGCCTGTGCACTGCCGGTGCACCACGCGACAAGAACAAACCCAGGAGACAACCCATGAACACGGCCACCTATGGCGCGGCTGCGCCGGCATCCGCTGCCACCGAGAACACCAGCACCCACGCGCTCTACCGCAAGATCAGCTGGCGGCTCATACCGCTGCTGTTCGTCTGCTACATCTTCAACTACCTGGACCGCACCAACATCGGCTACGCGCAGTTGCAGATGAAGGCCGACCTGGGCTTCGGCGATGCGGTCTTCGGCCTCGGGGCCGGGGTGTTCTTCATCGGCTACGCGCTGTTCGAGATCCCCAGCAACGTGATGCTGGCGCGTGTGGGCATGCGGGCCACGCTGCTGCGCATCATGGCGCTGTGGGGTCTGGCATCGGCGGCCACCTTGTTCGTCACCACGCCCACGCAGTTCTATGTGCTGCGGTTCCTGGTGGGGGTTTTCGAGGCAGGCTTTGCACCCGGCGTGCTGTTCTACCTCACGCTGTGGTTCCCGGCGCAGCAGCGTGCGCGGGCCACGGCGCTGTTCTTCATGGCCTACGGAGCGGCACCCATCGTGGCGGGCCCGCTGGCGGGACTGACCATGACGTACCTGGATGGCGCCCTGTCCCTGCGCGGCTGGCAGTGGCTCTTCGTGGTGGAGGGGTTGCCGTGCGTGTTGCTGGGCGTGCTGGCCTATCGCTGGCTCGACAACCGCCCCGAGGAGGCGGGCTGGCTCACATCGCAAGAAAAAGCCCAGGTGCGGCGCGATCTGGCGCAGGAGCAAGCCATCGGTGGCGGCGCGCCGCAGTCCTTTGGCAGCGCACTGCGCAACCCGCAGGTGTGGCTGCTGGGGTTCATCTCGTTCCTGGTGATCCTGGGTATCTACGCCATGTCGTTCTGGCAGCCCACCCTGCTGCAGTCCATGGGGCTGTCGGTGCTGCAGATCGGGTTCTACTCGGTGGTTCCGGCGACGCTGGGCATCGCTGCCACGCTGGTGGTGGCGCGGCATTCAGACCGCACGCAAGAGCGGCGCTGGCACTTTGCCGTGGGCGCGGTGCTCGGGGCCGTGGGGCTGTCGCTGACGACCCTGTTCATGCACAGCCCCTGGGCGGCCGTGGCCTGCCTGTCGCTGTCGGCCATGGGGGTGTCCAGCGCCTTCGCGGTGCTGTGGGCCGTGCCCGCCAGCCTGCTGGCCAAGGATGCTGCAGCGATGGGCATTGCGCTCATCACCACGCTGGGCGGCACGGCGGGCGTGGTGGCGCCGGTGATGGTGGGTGCCATCAAGTCGGCCACGGGCGGCTTCAGCCTGAGCCTTTACATCCTGAGTGGCGCACTGGTGCTGGCGGCGGCGTTGATGGTGGCGGCGGGGCCTCGGCGTCGTGTGGCCTGATGGGATATTGGTGCTATTGTTTCAATAGCTATTTGCGCTTGATGAACAAGCGCTGGAGGCCAATTCCCTTCATATTTCTTCCGCCGCCATGCGGGCCTGGGCCCTGAGCCAGTCGCTGAACGCCACCAGGGCGTCTGTGGCCGGGCGCGACTGCAACCGCGTGAGCCAGTAGGCGCCCCGGTGCAGTTCTTGGGCAAAGGGCTGCACCAGCCGGCCTTGCTGCAGTTCGCGCGTGAACATCTTCACCGGCAGCAATGCCATGCCGGCGCCTTGTGCCGCTGCTTCCGCCAGGGTGAGGGACGAGTCGAACACCGCGCCGCGCACCACGGGGCAGGGGGCGCCAGCGGCCTCGAACCACGCCGCCCATTCATCGGTGCGGTAGCTGCGCAGCAGTGGTTGCCGTGCCAGGTCGGCCGCCGTTCGCAGGCCGTGGGCCAGCGCGGGCGAACACATCACGGACATGGGCGCGTCCATGATGCGTTCGGCATGCGTGCCATGCCAGGCGCCGTCGCCAAAGCGGATCGCGCAGTCCAGCCCTTCGCCCGCCATGTCCACCCGGTTGTTGTGTGTGAGCAGGCGCAGGTCCACAAAGGGGCAGGCCTGTTGAAAGTCGCGCAGCCGGGGCAGCAGCCAGCCCACGGCAAAGGTGCCCACGGCGCCCACGGTCAACACCTCGCGCGGGCGGGTGTCGCCCAGTTTTTCCAGGGCGCGCTCCAGGCTAGAGAACGATTCCGTCACCACCGGCAGCAGCGCCTGCCCCTCGTCCGTCAGCGCCAGCCCACGCGGCAGGCGGCGGAACAGCGGCTTGCCCAGGCGTTCTTCGAGCTTGCGGATGTGCTGGCTCACGGCGGTCTGGGTCACGTGCAGCTCCTGGGCCGCCCGCGTGAGGTTCAGGTGGCGCGCCGAGGCTTCGAATGCGCGCAGGGCATTGAGAGGTAGATGCATAAGTTTTTCTGGGGGCTGGCGGCAATTATTGTCGATGGTGCCGGGGGGCAGATATCCGTATCGTTCGAGCCTTGCTTCAACTTACCCCTCAATTTCATATGCAAAGACGACAGTTTTCCTTGGGTTTGATGGCCGCCACCGCCATGCCTCTTTGGGGGTGCGCGGCTGCCAGCAATGCGGCGAACCATGACGCAACGGCCCGCCAATGGAATGACACCCTCGCCCGCATTGAACACTTCGCCCAGGGCCGCCTGGGCGTGGCCATGCTGGACACTGGTTCGGGCCTGGCGCTCGGCTGGCGCCAGGACGAGCGTTTTGCCATGGCCAGCACCTTCAAGGCGGTGCTGGCGGGCTGGATGCTGGCGCTGGTGGACCAGGGCAAGGAGCGGCTGGATGCCCGCGTGCACTACGCGGCGGCCGATGTAGTGGCGTATTCACCCGTCAGCGGCCCCCGTGCGGGCGATGGGGGCGGGTTGACGGTGGGCGAACTGTGTTCTGCCACCGTGAGCCTGAGCGACAACACCGCCGCCAACCTGCTGCTGGCCCGCCACGGCGGTCCAGCCGGGTTCACGGCCTTTGTGCGGTCACTGGGCGACGGCACCACGCGCCTGGACCGCACCGAGCCCACGCTGAACGAAGCCAAGGTGGGCGACCCGCGCGATACCACCACGCCGCTGGCCATGCTGCAGACCTTGCAGAAACTGGTGCTGGGCGATGTGCTCACCGCCCCGTCACGCGCCTGGCTGCAGCGCTGGCTGGTGGAGACAAGCACGGGCGACAAGCGCCTGCGCGCGGGTGTGCCAGGCTGGAAAGTCGGGGACAAGACGGGCACGGCGGGCGACAGTGGCACGGCCAACGACGTGGCGGTTTTGTGGCCCCCAGCTGGTGGCGCACCGGTGCTGGTGACGTGTTACCTCACGCGGTCTAAGGCCAAGCCGGAACAGCGCGATGCGGCGATTGCGCAAGTGGCGCGCGCCGTGGCTGCAGCGCGCGAAACGTTCAGAGCTTTTTGACCAGCACCTGACTCTTGCGGTCCCAGTTGTACTTGCGCTTGCGGGCTTCGGGCAGCCAGTCTGGGTCCACGCTCTGAAAACCACGCTTGATGAACCAGTGCATGGTGCGGGTGGTCAGCACGAAGATGCTGTCCAGCCCGGCGGCGCGGGCGCGCTGCTCAATGCGCTTGAGCAGTTTTTCACCATCACCCGTGCCCTGGCTTTGCGGTGATACGGTGACGGCAGCCATCTCGGCCGTCTTGGCCTCGGGGTAGGGGTACAGCGCCGCGCAGCCAAAGATCACGCCGTCGTGTTCGATGATGGTGTAGGCGGCGATGTCGCGCTCGATCTCGGTGCGGTCGCGCTTGACCAGGGTGCCGTCCTTCTCGAAGGGCTCGATGAGCTGCAGGATGCCGCCCACGTCGTCGATGGTGGCCTCGCGCAGTTCTTCCAGTTTTTCGTCGATGACCATGGTGCCGATGCCGTCGTGCACATACACCTCGAGCAGCAGCGACCCGTCCACCGCAAACGGCAGGATGTGGCTGCGCTCCACGCCGGCCTTGCAGGCCTTTACGCAGTGCTGCAGGTAAAAGCCCGTGTCGGTGGGCGTCTGCGCCGTGGGCAGCGTGGCCAGCAGGGCCTGCGCGGCAGCCAGTGGAAGCTCGGTGTCGATGGGGTTGTCTTCGCTCTCGGGCTCTTCCGGTTTCATGCGGATGCCTTGCACCTCGCTCAAGAAGATCAGCTTGTCCGCGCGCATCTCAATGGCCACACTGGTGGCCACTTCTTCCATGCTCAGGTTGAAAGCCTCGCCCGTGGGCGAGAAGCCAAACGGCGACAGCAGCACCAGTGCACCCATGTCCAGCGTGCGCTGGATGCCTGCCACATCCACCTTGCGCACCAGGCCCGAGTGCTGAAAATCCACCCCGTCCATGATGCCCACGGGACGCGCGGTGAGGAAGTTGCCCGAAATCACCCGCACCGTGGCGCCCGCCATGGGCGTGTTGGGCAGGCCCTGGCTGAACGCGGCTTCGATCTCATAGCGCAGCTGGCCCGCAGCCTCCTGGGCACAGTCCAGCGCCACCGAATCCGTGATGCGGATGCCGTGCGAGTATTTCGCCGCATGGCCCTTGGCCGCCAGTTGCTCGTTCACCTGCGGGCGAAAGCCGTGCACCAGCACGATGCGCACGCCCATGGCCTGGATCAGCGCCAGATCCTGCGCAATGTTGTGCAGCTTGCCCGCCGCAATGCCTTCCCCCGTGAGTCCGATCACGAAGGTCTGGTTGCGGAACTTGTGGATGTAGGGCGCCACCGAGCGGAACCAGGGGACGAAGGTGAAGTTGAAGACAGCGGACATGGCGGAGGGTGCGGTGGGGCGGGCCTTGAAACGAAGGAAAAACCGGCAACAACAGGCGGCCCGGTATGGCCGCCAAGTCGCGCATCATAAGCATGCAGGGCTTTCGCTGTCTGGGGCATGTGCCGGCTGCCCCCCGGTTTGTTGCTGAAACGCGGCCAGCCGGGCCGCAAAGGGCTCCAGGATCAGGGCTTCGTCAGGCCCCGTGTGGGCTGCCACCGCAATGGCGACGCCACTCTGGGCCATCAGCGCCTGCATCTCGGGCTGGGCGATCATCCCGTGGTCCATCAGTGCCTCTACCAGGCGGGTGAGGGCACCCCGGTGCTGGCCCAGCAGGGTACTGGCACGCTGGTATTGGGACTGCAGCAGTTCCTCGATGGCGGCGTTGCTGGGTTCCACGTCGGTGTTGAGGTGGTTGTCCAGCTCCACCGTCACGTCGGTTCGGGACAGGCGCGTGCCAAAGCCATGGTGGCGGATGAACCGCGCCGCTTCGGCCGTGACCTGCTTGTAGTCCTGCTCGGCGCCCGTCGTGCAGGCCATTTCGCCAAACACCAGCTCCTCGGCCACGCGGCCCGCCAGGCCCACGCACATCATGTCCAGTGCGTTCTGCCGGGTGGTGACCTTGAGGCCCGCGAAGCTGTTGTAGCCGCCCTCGAACGAGGCGATGTTGATCTTCACCTCCTGCGGGGCCTGGCCAAACAGCAGGCAGTAGACCAGCCCGTGGCCCGCTTCATGCACCGCCAGCAAGGCGCGGAAGTCGGCATTGGCGCGCTGCTTGAGCCGGTTGAGCTCCAGAGTCACCCCAAACTGCGCCTGCTGCACATCGCCCTGGCCACCGAGACCATGCACCACCAGATGGCGCTTGTCCGCTGCCAGCGCGATGGCAAAGTCCTGCGCCAGGGGCAGCTGCTGCTCCAGCACCCACAGCGCGGCGTTGACCAGGTTGGCGCTCAGGATCGCGTGCACCGACGAGAACAGCGGCCGCGTGCCCTGCGCCGGAAACACCGCGTTGGCATACAGCTCATCCAGCACGTCCTGCCCGATGGCAAAGCGCACGCCGCACTGGGCGGCAATGTCGTCGCAGTACCGCGTGCACAGGTTGCGGATGAGCTGCTCGTAGGTGGCCTTGTTGAACGAGGGGTAGATCACATGCTCGTTGCCCAGCCGCGCAATCTGCTCGGGCTTGAAACGCTCGGAGAGTGCTTTCTTCACGTCGATGAGCGAGAGCTTGCGCGTGAGGCGGTGGAAGATGTCGGCATCGGTGTCGCAGTCTTCCACGCGCTGGGCGGTCTCGTGGTACATCTCGTCGAGGTTGCCGCAGACGAACACCAGCAGCTTGCTGTAGTCGGTCTCCCAGGACGAAAGCGATTGCTGAAACCGTGTGAACAGTGCCTGCACCTGTGTGGGCGGCCACTGCATGATCTCGGCCAGGGGCTCCGAGAGCTTGAGCATGCGCTTGAGCTCCTGCGCATCCCAGGCGTCGAGCTGGAAGCGGTAGGGTTTCTTGCCAGCGCGCTCATCTTCGTTGTCGTCGGCCCGTTCGGCTTCGTAGTGCGCGTCGGCCAGCTTGCGCTCGATGTTGGTGAGGGCACTCAGCGCGGGCGGCAGGCGCCCGTCGGACAGCAGCGTCCAGACATCCTGGTAGCGCTCCACCTTGACCTCCTCGCCCTTGGTGCTCACCGTGCGAAAGCGCTGGAATTCGTCCAGCACCAGCATGCCCGGCGCGCCCTCGTGGATGCCGGAGTCGCCCAGCATGCCGGAGATGGACGAGCTGCGGTAGCTCGCGCCGTGGCTGAAGCCGTCCATCTGCACTTCCACAAAACGGTCGTAAAAGCCCAGCAGTTGCGCCAGGCGCCGCGTGAGTTGCGTCTTGCCCGTGCCCGTGAGGCCCCACAGGCAGACGATGACGGGACGGGTGATGAGCTGGGGCAACACGTACCAGGCGCGGATGGCATCGATCACGCGGTCGATCACGTCGTCGATGCCAAAAAGCTCGGCCTTCAGTTGCAGCGCCGCTTCGGTCAACGCCTGCTGGCGCTGGGCGAGCTCGGCTCGGCTGGCTGGAGCTCCGGCCGGCTCGCCCGGTTGCGCCCGCACGGGGGCGGGCTGCGGTGTGGAAGCCAGGGGGCGCACACCGGCCGGGGCCGCGTGCGGGATGGGATGCCGCGGGTGTGGCGGCACAGGGTTGTTGAAGGGATTCATCTCAATCGTTCAAAAAGGGGTTCCGGATCGCCTTGCGCAGGGCGACGTTGTCCGCGCGGCGCTGGGCCCCACGGGTTCGGATGTGCTTGCCTGCCGCACTCGACAGGCTGCGTTGGGCCAGCGCGGCGGCCACAGGGTTTCGGGGCGGGCCCGAGGCTTCGAGCAGCAGGACCAGGGGCTGCTTCATGCGGCGCAGCTTCTTGATTTCACCCTGGGCGTAGGCCCGAGACAATTTTTTGGCACTCATGTGCACTCCACAAACAAAAAACCCCGGCAATGGAGCCAGGGCTTGCGGAGCGCGTGTGGGCGCCGGGGGGCCAAGGCTGGACAGTGCGTACACAGTCCAGCCGGGGCGGTGGACTGTGGTCAGGCGGGAGCGAACAAGGGAACAAACATAGCGGTGACCTCCAGTGTTTTCAGGGGCTGCCGTTACGGCGGGCACAGGCCTGAAAGAAGCGCGAATTGTGGCGAGGTGCCTGGGGCTTGGCAAGCCGAGGGGCCCGCAAAAGCCTGCATGTGTCGCATGAAAAGAACAGTGGACGGGCGAGCGCCTCGCCGAACCCTGTGGAAGGGCGGGCTGTGCTCAGCCCTGGCGGCGGTAGGTCCAGCCAGCCGCGTGCATCCACTCTTCCTTGTCGCGCGTCTCCACGACCAGTTCCACCAGATCGCGGCCGTCGTTGAGCGGCACCTGCACCGTCATGCCGGCCCGGTCCGCCGACAGGGGCAGCAGGAACTGGCTGTCGTCCCAGAAGAGATAGCCGGGCAGCTCGGGCAGCTCACGGAGGGCGACCGCCCCCACACCCAGGGCCCGTGGAATGGACTCGGGCGCTTCGTTCGCCAGCAGCCAGGTGCTGTCCATCCGTGCGACCCATTGCGGGGGCAGCGGGGCGGCAGCGGCAGGCATCTGCTGCCCCATGGGCATGGTGACCCAGTAGTGCCCCGCTGCGGCGGGTTCGCGCGAGAGCAGGTAGCGGCGGCCTTCGGCCTGTTCCCACCGGTACTGGGTGCCGGGTTGGGCCTCCGACCACCACCAGCCGTCGCTTCGCAGGCGCAGCCCCGCGCAGAGCGGGGTCCAGTCCTTCGCCTGTGCCGACCAGACCCACAGGTCGATCTGCTGGCTGTCGGGTGAGAGGGCTTTCAGCGGCTTGGATGAGCGGCCATAGATGCCCAGCATGGCGTCCACAGCGCTTGAAGAAGAGGTCGCCGCCGCCGGGATGGCGGTGGATACCTTGGATGGCAGCGCGGGCAGCTGGCCGGTTTCCCGCAAGGCGCGCAGCAGAATGCCCTCGGCAATGGGCCCGGGCTTGAAGCCGGGCGCGTTGCCGGTGAGCAGCAGGGCCATGCCCGCCTGCGGCAACACGTAGAAGTCGCTGGCGTAGAACATGGTGTCGCCACTCTTTTGCCACGCAAGGACACCCGCGGCCCCCAGGCCCTGCTGCCGCGTGCTGTCCCAGCCCAGGCCCCAGCGCCAGTCGGGGTTGAGATTGATGCGCAGGCCCTGGTTCTGCTCGCTGCCCATTTCCAGGACGCCGGCTTTGGACACGATGCGCTGGCCATCGTGTTCGCCGCCATGGATGAGCATGGAGGCCAGCTTCATCATGTCGCCGGGCGTGGTGCACAGCCCGCCCGTGGCGTAACCCATCACGAATTCCTGGCCCTGCTGAGCGTTGCGGATGGAGCCGTGGGCGAAGCTGCCTTTGGGCAAGGGCTGCAGTGTGTAGCCCGAGCGGGCCATGCCCAGCGGGTTGAGGATGGCTGACTGCACGAACGCCGGGTAGGCCTGCCCGGTGACCGAGAGCACGATGCGCTCGACCAGCGTGAAGCCGTCATTGCAGTAGACCGCCATGGCTCCGGGCGTGTGCTTGAGGTGCACGTTGGCCATGGCCGCCTCCAGTTCCGCCGCATACCCTGGCAGCGGCGCAAAGGCGAACAGGTTGTGGGAATAGGTGCCCGGCAGCCCTGAAGCGTGGCTCAGCAGGTGCCGGACCGTGATGTCCCGGTAGCCCTCCGACAGCATCGTGAACTGTGGCAGGTAGCGCACCACGGGCGCATCCAGCTGCACCAGCCTGCGGTCCACCAGCACCATGATGGCCAGCGCAGCGAGCACCTTGCTGACGGAGCCGACGTTGAAGCGTGTATCCGGTGTTGCGGGCGTGGCCGAGGTCTCATCCAGCGCCCCAAAGGCCTCTTGCCAGACGATACGGTCGCCGTGCATCAGTGCGATGGACGCGGCCCGCACCTCGCTGCCTTGCATGGCCTGGCGTATTTCGGTGCGTCCCCAGGCAATGGTTGCCGTCATGGTGGGAGAGGCATTGCCGCTGCCGCCACAACCCGGCAGCAGGGGCACCAGGGGCGTCAGCGCTGCGGTGCCAGCCCATGCCAGCCAGTCACGGCGTGGTTGCGATGTGGGCGGGACGGAGCGGCTGTCGTCAAAGCGTTTCTGGGCAGATGTCTGCGGGGGCATTCGGTCATTCCTGGGGGGCCGGAGACATCGTCGGGCGATGGTCAAGAGGCGCGATTGTGGAAGCTGCCCGCCAGGGCTGGCAACCGTGCGCATGGCCCGTGTTGCACGCGGCCAACGCCCGGCTCGGATAATGCAGCCCTTCATGACCGAATCCGCGCCTCCCCATACCTTGCCAACCGCCCCGCGCACTGCGCCGCTGCGTATTACTTTTCCCGAGTCCCTGCCGGTCTCGGGCAAGCGCGAAGAGATCATGGAGGCCATCAGCAAGCACCAGGTCATCATCGTGTGTGGTGAAACCGGCTCGGGCAAGACCACGCAGCTGCCCAAGATTGCGCTGGCGCTGGGCCGGGGCAAGTGCAACGCAAAGCCTGGACAAAAAGGCCAGCTCATCGGCCACACCCAGCCACGCCGTATTGCCGCCAGCAGCGTGGCCAAGCGCATTGCCGAAGAGCTGAACACGCCGCTGGGGGATGTGGTGGGCTTCAAGGTGCGGTTCCAGGACCGCCTGAGCCGGGATGCCTCCGTCAAGCTGATGACCGACGGCATCTTGCTGGCCGAGACGCAGACCGACCCTCTGCTCAAGGCTTACGACACCATCATCATCGACGAGGCGCACGAACGCAGCCTGAACATCGACTTCCTGCTGGGCTATCTGCGTCAGCTCCTGCCGCGTCGGCCGGACCTCAAGGTCATCGTCACGTCCGCCACGATTGATGCCGACCGGTTTGCCAAGCATTTCGAGAGCGCCAAGGGCCCAGCGCCGGTCATCATGGTGTCGGGCCGCACCTTTCCGGTGGAGCAGCGCTACCGCCCTTTTGAGGAGAGCCGCGATTACGGCCTCAACGAGGCCATTGCCGATGGCGTGGACGAACTCTGGCAGGGCAATGCAGCGGGCGACATCCTGGTCTTTCTGCCCGGCGAGCGCGAGATCCGCGAGGCCGCCGACCACCTGCGCAAGCACCTGTCGCACCAGCCCGTGATGCGCAATGCCGAGGTGCTGCCGCTGTTTGCACGCCTCTCCCAGGCCGAGCAGGACCGCATTTTTGATGGACACACGGGCCGCCGCATCGTGCTGGCCACCAACGTGGCCGAGACCTCGCTCACCGTGCCAGGGGTCCGATACGTCATTGACGCAGGCACAGCACGCGTCAAGCGCTACAGTTTTCGTAGCAAGGTGGAGCAACTGTTGGTCGAACCGGTCAGCCAGGCCGCCGCCAACCAGCGCGCTGGCCGCTGCGGGCGCGTGGCCAACGGCATCTGCATCCGCCTGTACGACGAGGCCGGTTTCAATGGCCGCCCCCGTTTTACCGACCCCGAAATCCTGCGGTCATCGCTCGCAGGCGTCATCCTGCGCATGAAGTCGCTGCACCTGGGCGATGTGACGCAGTTCCCGTTCATCGAGGCGCCCTCGGGCCGCGCGATTGCCGATGGCTACCAGCTGCTGACCGAACTGGGCGCGGTGGACGATGCCAACGAGCTGACCCCCATGGGCGTGGAACTGTCGCGCCTGCCTCTGGACCCGCGCGTGGGCCGCATGATCATCGAGGCGCGCGACCGCAAGGCGCTCGATGAGGTGCTGGTGATTGCCAGTGCGCTCAGCGTGCAGGACGTGCGCGACCGCCCCATGGAGGCGCAGCAGCAGGCCGACCAGGCGCACGCCAAGTTCGACGACGACAAAAGCGAGTTCAGCGGCTACCTCAAGCTGTGGAAATGGATCAACGAGGCCCGGGGCGGGGCGCCCAGCCTGCCATCGGCCCGTGCCCAGAAAGCCATGGCCGCGCAGAAGGCACCTTCGCAGGCCTACCTGCCGGTGGCGCAGCGCAGCGGTGGTGGCAGCCCTGCGACAGCGCCTGCTTCATCCTCTGCCGCCCCAGCCGCCCCAGCTGCCACCCACAAGCTCAGCAACCGCCAGTACGAGCAGTTGCTGCGCCAGAACTTCATCAGCATCCGCCGCCTGCGCGAGTGGCGCGACATCCACACCCAGCTGCTCACCGTGGTCACCGAGCACAAGTGGCAGATCAACACCCAGCCTGCGAGCTATGAGCAACTGCATTTGTCGATGCTGGCCGGTTTGCTGGGCAACGTGGGCGCCAAAAGCGACGAGGAAGACTGGTACCTGGGCGCACGTGGCATCAAGTTCTACAAACACCCGGGCGCGCACCTGAATAAGAAGCCCGGCCGCTGGATCGTGGCGTCGGAACTGGTGGAGACCACGCGCCTGTTTGGCCGGGGCATTGCGGCGATTGAGCCGCAGTGGCTGGAGCAGATTGGCGGGCATGTGCTGCGCAAGCAGCTGCTCGACCCGCACTGGGAGAAGAAATCTGCCGAGGTGGTGGCGCTGGAGCGCGCCACGCTCTACGGCATCGTGGTCTACAACAACCGCCGCGTGAACTTCGGCAAGGTAGACCCCCACGCCGCGCGCGAGGTGTTCATCCGCGAAGCGCTGGTGGGCGGCAACTGGGAGACCAAGCTGCCGTTTCTGGCCGCCAACCAGAAGCTCATCGCCAAGGTCGAAGAGCTGGAGCACAAGTCGCGCCGCCAGGACGTGCTGGTGGACGACGAACTCATCTACGCCTTCTACGACCAGCAACTGCCGCCGGAGGTGTGCAGCGGCCACAGCTTTGAGGCGTGGTACCGCGAGGAGTCAAAAAAGCAACCGGAGCTGCTCAAACTCACGCGCGACGAGCTCATGCGCCACGAGGCCGCAGGCATCACCACCAACGCGTTTCCCAAGACGGTGCGCCTGGGCGGTGTGGACTGCACGGCCAGCTACCTGCACGAGCCCGGCGATGCGCGCGACGGCATCACGGTGACCATCCCGCTCTTCGTGCTCAACCAGGTGAGCGACGAACGCTGCGAATGGCTCGTGCCCGGCATGCTCAAGGACAAGATCCAGGCCCTGCTCAAGAGCCTGCCGCAACGCCCGCGCAGCCGTTTTGTGCCGCTGCCCGACAGCGCCACGCGCCTGGCCGAATTGCTGGGTGCGCCCGAGCGGTTTGGCACCGGCAGCCTGACCGATGTGCTGCTCAAGCAGGTGCGTGATGAGACCTCGCTGGATGTGAAGCGTGCCGACTTCAAGCTCGACATGCTCAGCCCGCACCTGTTCATGAACTTCCGCGTGGTGGATGAGCACGGCCGCCAACTGGGCCACGGCCGCAACCTGGGCGCCCTCAAGGCCGAGTGGGGCGCCAAGGCGCGCGGTGCGTTCCAGGCGCTGGCGGGGCTCAAGCTCGGTGGTGCGGCGGCAGAGGGTGTGAAATCTGATTCAAATATGCCTCTAGCGCTTGATGATAAAGCGCAGGCAGCTATTAAATCAGGAGTAAAAGGTGCGGCGCAGCCCGCCCAGCCCACGAAACCAGCCAACGCCACGCCATCGGCCCCAGCAGGCCAGCGCTACACCACCTGGACATTCGGCGAGCTGCCCGAGCTCATGGAGATCAGGAAGGCTGGGCAGACGCTGATCGGCTTTCCGGCACTCATTGATGGCGGCGACGCCGTGACGATCGAAGTCTTCGACGAGCCCGAGGTCGCAGCCGCCAAACACCGCGCAGGTCTGCGCCGCCTGTTTGCACTGCAGATCAAGGATGCGCTCAAGTACCTTGAAAAGAACATCCCCGACCTGCAGAAGATGGCTGTGGCGTTCATGCCGCTGGGTACGCAGGAAGAGCTGCGCGCCCAGATCATCGATGTGGCGCTGGACCGGGCCTTTTTGCTCGACCCGCTACCCACCGATGAATACGCCTTCAAGCGCCGCGTGGAAGAGGGCCGGGGCCGCCTCACGCTGATCGCCAACGAGGTGGCTCGCCTGGCCGCCACCATCCTTACCGAATACGCGGCCGCCGCCCGCAAGATCAAGGACACCAAAAACGCCACCGAGGCCACGCAGGATGCGCAGCAGCAGCTGCAACGCCTGGTGCCCAAGAACTTCATCGCCGCCGCGCCGTGGACGCAACTGGCGCACTACGCCCGCTACCTCAAGGCCATCACGCTGCGCCTGGATAAATACCGCGCCGACCCTGCCCGCGACGCCGCCAAGCTGGCCGAGTTGCGCCCGCAAGAGCAACGCTACTGGCGCCTGGTGGCCGAGCGCAAGGGCGCCGTGGACGCGCGCATGCAGGAGCTGCGCTGGCTGCTGGAAGAGCTGCGCGTGAGCTTCTTCGCACAGGAACTGCGCACGCCGCAGCCGGTGAGCGTGAAGCGGCTGGACAAGCTGTGGGCGCAGGTCAATAGCTGATGGCCCGGGTGGCGGCCTGCGCCTTACCCCCTGGTCCAGATCTTGATCGTCACGTACATCGTGTAGCCCAGGGCGAGCACCATCCACACCACAAAAAACAGGTTGGCCCAGTACTGGCCGGAATGCTCCGCCAGGGTGTAGATCTGCCCTTTGCAGCCCTTGCCAACGCATGGAATCTGCAGCAGCACCACTGCGCGCAGGGCTTCGAACAAGAGATAACACGCCAAACCGGCAATGAGCAAGAAGCTGATGGGCCCGACAGGCGGTTTGGTGAACTCATCGTTCTCGTCGCGCGAGCCCTGGTTGAGCAGTTTCTGCCCGTATCGGTAGAAGGCGTATCCGACCAGGAGCATCAGTGCGTAGTAGGCGAGGGTCAGCATGTCGTCGAGTCTTTGGGGGGTAGAAAAAGACCAGGCGTTAATAGTAGCCGACGCTTCCCGGCACCCATTTGCCCACGCAGTTCTGGCACTGCGCTGCCCCGGCCCGGTACCTCCGCGTCACATGCGCGACGCACCATCAGTGCCATCCCCAATGCCGTCGGGCACCATGCGAACTAGGCTGCGTACTTCAAAGGAATCCTTGCTCCATGCGCCCTCACTACAAGTTCTGGCCCCGCCGCCTGCCCAAGTCCATCACCCTGCCGTCCACCTCGCTGTGGGACAACCTGGCCATCAGTGCCCGCCGTTATCCCGACAAGACGGCGCTGGTGTTCTTTGGCCAGTCGCTCAGCTATCGGCAGTTGATGGAAGGCGCCGAGCGCCTGGCGGCGCGGCTGGTGGGCCTGGGCGTGCGGCGCGGCGACCGCGTGGTGTTGTGCATGCAGAACTGCCCACAGTTGGTGATGGCGCACTTTGCGATCCTGCGGGCCAACGCGGTGGTGGTGCCGGTCAACCCCATGAACCGTGCGGAAGAGCTCAAACACTACATCACCGACCCCGATACCAAGGTGGCCTTCACCACGGGCGACCTGGCTGCCGAGATGGCCAAGGCCAGCAATGCGCTGCCGCCGGCCGAGCGCCTCGCGCACCTGGTGGTGGCGCAGTTCAGCGATGCGTTCGATGTGGATGTGGCGGGTGCTGATGCACCGCCCGATGCCTGGCGGGAATGGCTGGGCACACGCCACCCGTTGCCCGCACTGGAGGGCGGCCAGGCCTATGCCTGGATGGATGCCGTGGCTTGCAAGGATGCGCCCCCGGAGCTGGTGGTGGGCCCCAACGACCTGGCGCTGCTGCCCTACACCAGCGGCACCACCGGCCTGCCCAAGGGCTGCATGCACCTGCACAAGAGCATCATGCACAACGCTGCGGCCGGTGCCCTGTGGGGCACGGGCTCGGTGGACAACGTCACCCTGGCGGTGGTGCCCATGTTCCACATCACCGGCATGGTGAGCGTGATGCACACCTCTATCTACTGTGCGGCCACGCTGGTGATCATGCCCCGCTGGGACCGCGACCTGGCCGGGCGCCTCATCTCGCGCTACCAGGTCACGAACTGGACGAACATCCCCACCATGGTCATCGACCTGCTGGGCAGCCCGAATTTTGCAAGCTATGACCTGTCGAGCCTGGTCTATATCGGCGGCGGTGGCGCGGCCATGCCGCAGGCCGTGGCGCAGCGCCTGCTGGACCAGTACGGATTGCGCTATTCGGAAGGCTATGGCCTGACCGAAACGGCGGCGCCCTCGCATTCCAACCCGCCCGACCATCCCAAGCAGCAGTGCCTGGGTATCCCTTTCATGAGCACCGATGCGCGTGTCATCGACCCCGACACGCTCCAGGAAGTGCCGGTGGGCGATCAAGGTGAGATCATCATCCATGGCCCCGAGGTGTTTGAGGGCTACTGGAAGCGGCCCGATGCCACGGCTTCGTCTTTCATCGAGTTCGAAGGCAAGCGTTTCTTTCGATCGGGCGACCTGGGGCGCATGGACGAGGACGGCTATTTCTTCCTCACCGACCGGCTCAAGCGCATGATCAACGCCAGCGGTTTCAAGGTGTGGCCGGCGGAGGTGGAGGCGCTGATGTTCCGCCACCCTGCGATCCAGGAGGCCTGCATCATTGCCGCCAAGGACAGCTACCGGGGCGAGACCGTGAAAGCGGTCGTGGTGCTGCGCGCCACGCACCAGGACACGACGGAGCAGCAGATCATCGACTGGTGCCGCGAGAACATGGCGGTGTACAAAGTGCCGCGCATTGTGCATTTTGTGGCAGCGCTGCCCAAGAGCGGCAGTGGCAAGGTGATGTGGCGGGCGCTGCAGGAGCAGGAGGCTCAGTAGGGACAGCGGCGGCAGTTTGCCTTCTTGCGCGACATCAAGGGCTGCCATCGGCAGCCCTTTTTCTATGGGAGGAGTCAGTGCGATGAGGTCGCCAGTGTCAATTCGCCCAGGTCGCGCTCCAGCAACGCCGGGTCGCCCAGCTGCAACTCGATCAGGCGGCGCAGGTGGGTCACGCTGTCCAGGTCAATGCCCCGGCACAACAGGCCTGTGTGCAGGCCTTCGACATGCGCGACTTCGGTGGACATGGCGATGTGGTTGCCAGTTTCGGCCAGGGGGATGGTGAGCTGGCACAGCATGCCGGCCTCCAGGTTCGCCTGGGCCGGCGCCATGAGCAGGGCGCCTTTGAGGGACAGGTCCAGCACATGCACGCTGAATGCATCGGTCGACGTGGTCAGCAGGGCCGGTGCGTCAAAGCCGACGCGGACAAAGTGGCGGCGTTCGTGGGGCATCGCTGTCTCCTGGGCGAAGCGGTGGGTGGACACATGCTACTCCAAGCCCGACGAAGGTAGATTGCATTTGGATGTTTTTGCAAGCTTTCGTTACCATGGGTCTTATTTCCCTGATTTCAATAGGGCCAAGCTGTGAGTCCATGCGTGTATCGGTTTGGGAGCCATTGCGTCGGCTGGCTGCGATGGGCAGTGCTGTTGGCGTTACTGTGGGCCTGTGGCGTTGCGCTGGCGGCTCCGCGCGAACTGCGCGTGGGGGTGTATTCCAACGAGCCCAAGGTGTTTGTGAACGCGGAGGGCAAGCCCGCGGGCATCTTTGTGGACCTGCTGCAGCTGGTAGCCACCCGAGAGCAGTGGACACTGCGTTATGTGCCCTGCGATTGGCAGGACTGTCTGGATGCGCTGGCAGCGGGGCAGATTGACCTGATGCCCGACGTCGCCCGCACCAGCGAGCGCGAGCGGCTGTACGACTTTCATGCCTCGCCGGTGCTGCACAGCTGGTCGCAGGTCTACCGCGCGCGCGGCAGTTCCATCCAGTCGATGTTCGACCTGGCGGGCAAGCGCGTGGCGGTGCTCAAGGGCTCGGTGCAGCGCGCAACCTTCCTGAGCATGATGGACAGTTTTGGCATCGCGGTGCTGCTGATCGATGCGTCCACACTGACCGAGGCTTTCGAATTTGTACGGAGCGGCGATGCTGATGCGGTGATTGCCAACCACCTGTTCGGCAACTTCCATGCGGCCCAGTATGGGCTGGCGGATTCGGGCATCGTGTTCCAGCCCGCCACCTTGTACTTTGCCACCGGCCTCGGACGCAACGCCGATGTGCTGGATGCCATTGATCGGTCGGTGCAGGACTGGCGCAGCGGCGCGGACGCGCAATACACCCACGTCCTGCGCCGCTGGGGTGGGCAAGAGCAGGGCGCGCGCATTCCCCCCTGGGTGTGGTGGGGTGTGGCGGGGCTGGCTTTGTTCGGCCTGCTGGCCGCGCTCTCGGCCGTGGTGCTGCAGCGCAAGGTGCAGGAGCGCACACGCCACCTTCAGGTCAGCGAGCAGAAGCTGGCGGCCATCCTCGACAGCGTGGGCGCCTTCATCTACATCAAGGGGCGGGACTATCGCTACCAATATGCGAATCACCATATCCTGGAGCTGTTCGGGCGGCCCGCGAGCGAGGTGGTAGGGCAGGACGACACGGCTTTTTTTGACCCGGCCACTGCCGTACAGATCCAGGAGAACGACAGGCGCGTGTTGGAGCACGGCGAGCGGCTGGAGGTGGAAGAGGTCAATACCCACCTGGCCGATGGCGTGACCCGTGCCTACCTGTCGGTCAAGATTCCCCTTCGCCTGCCCGACGGCAGCATCCACGCGCTGTGCGGCATCTCGACCGACATCACAGAGCGCCGCCGGGCCGAGGAGTCGCTGCGGATCGCGGCGTCCGTGTTCGAGTCGTTCGAGGGCATGGTGGTTACGGGGCCGGACCAGCGCATCCTCAAGGCCAACCAGTCGTATGTACGCCTCACGGGGTATACGGTGGAGGAGCTGGTGGGCCAGACCCCCGCATTGCTGCAGTCTGGCCGCCACGATGCGCAGTTTTACGAAAGCCTACACAGTGCGCTGCGCAGCACCGGTGCCTGGCAGGGCGAGGTGTGGAACCGGCGCAAGAACGGCGAGGTGTACCCAGCGTGGATCACGGTGACGGCTGTGAGTTCTGCACAAGGCGAGGTTACGCACTATGTGGGCACGCTGACCGACATCTCGCACAGCAAGGCGGCCGAGGAGGAGATCCGTCTGCTCGCGTTCTATGACCCGCTCACCGGCCTGCCCAACCGCCGCCTCATGAACGACCGCCTGCAGCACAGCCTGGCCACCTCGGCGCGCTCCGGTACGGGCGGGGCGCTGCTGTTTGTGGATCTGGACAACTTCAAGGATCTGAACGATACGCAGGGCCACGAGTTTGGTGACCAGCTCTTGCGCCAGGTAGCGGCCCGCCTGGGCGGCTGTGTGCGCAGCGGCGACACCGTGGCGCGGCTGGGGGGCGACGAGTTTGTGCTGCTGATCGAGGGGCTGAGCCCACAAGCCCACGAAGCCGCCGCCCAGGCAGAAACCGTGGGGCGCGCGGTGCTGTTCGCATTGGCGCAAGGCTACCCGCTTGGGGGCCACACGTACCACAGCTCGTGCAGCATCGGCGTGGCGCTGTATGCCGATGCGCAGGGCTCAGTGGATGAGCTGCTCAAGCGGGGTGACATGGCCATGTACCAGGCCAAGGGGGCCGGCCGCAACACGATGCGGTTCTTTGATCCGCGCACCCAGGCTGCCGTCACGGCGCGCACGGCCCTGGAGTCCGGGATGCGCGAGGCTCTGCGCGACGGCCAGTTCCTGCTGCACTACCAGGCCCAGATCAGCCAGGCCCACGGCATGGTGGGGGCCGAGGCGCTGGTGCGCTGGCAGCACCCGCAGCGGGGGCTGGTGTCGCCGGCCGAGTTCATTCCGGTGGCCGAGGCCTCGGGCCTCATCGTGCCGCTGGGGGCGTGGATATTGCGCACCGCCTGCCTGCAGCTGGTGGAGTGGGCCAAAGACCCCACAACCGCGCACTGGACCTTGGCCGTGAACGTGAGTGCGCGTCAGTTCCGCCACCCGCATTTCGTGGACGAGGTGCTGGGCGTGCTCGAAGAGACGGGGGCCAACCCGCAGCGCCTGAAGCTGGAGCTGACCGAGACGCTGCTGCTCGACGACGTGGAGGACACGATCGAGCGCATGACCACGCTGCGAGCGCTGGGCCTGGGGTTTTCGCTCGACGATTTCGGCACCGGGTATTCGTCCCTGAGCTATCTCAAGCGCCTGCCGCTGGACCAGCTCAAGATCGACCAGAGTTTTGTGCGCGACCTGCTCACCGACGCCAACGATGCCAGCATTGCCCGCACCATCGTCACCCTGGCCCACAGCCTGGATCTGGGCGTGATTGCCGAAGGCGTGGAAACCTGCGAGCAGCGCGACATGCTCGCCAGTCTGGGCTGCCACATGTGGCAGGGCTACCTGTTTGGACGGCCGGGGCCAGCCAGCGCGCTGCAGGACGCCTTGGCTGGCACAGGGGGGTGAAGCCCGCAGTGGTCAGATGGATTGGGTGATTGCTATCATTTTGATTGCATAAGGCGCTTTGTTGATAAGCGGTGACGGCCATTTTGGCTTGTAAAATGCGATGCCCCCGACGTTGGGGCGTGCGGTTTCTGTCGCCATTCGCTGACATCTTTTGCACGCCAGGCGGAGTAGGGTGTGGCAGGCCTTGCGACAAACCAGGGCCTGCCCCCCACAACCGTCCACCTTGTGGCCGGTAGAGGCGGCAAAAACAAGGAGTTCCCGATGAAAAACACCACCATGACCACGATGCTCTCAATCCGTCTTCTCTTGTCTGGCGCGATGGCCGCGCTGCTGCTGGCTGCGGCTGGCGGGGCCCATGCCCAGGCGTATGTCAATGCCACCGTGGGGGGCGAACTGGCGCCCGGCGTGTATGGCCGCATCAACATCGGCAATGCACCACCACCACCGCTGATCTATGCAGAGCCCGTCATCATCCACCGCCCAGCGGTGGTGGTGCCACGCGCGCCGATCTACCTGTATGTGCCGCCAGGCCACGCCAAGAACTGGGGCAAACATTGCGGCCGCTACAACGCCTGCAACCAGCCGGTGTACTTTGTGCAGGAGCCGCCACCTCGCCGTGGCCCCGCACACCGTGGCCACGGCCGCGATGACCGCCGTTGGGACGATGACCACCGCCACGGTGGTAAACACGACCGTGACCATGACCGGGGGCGCGGCCATGGCAACGGCAAGGGCCACGGCAACCGCGATTGATGGATCGATCGCTGGCGTTGGCTGACGGCGGGACCGGCCGGCCAGCTGCTCACAGCGTGGCGCCGTACAAAGCAGGTGCAGGCCCGGCGGTACTTTGCGGGCGCCATCCCCGCAGGCACCCTGGCGCCAGCGGTTAAGCTCGGGCCCTTATGGCCCAAGTCACTTTTTCTCCCCCGTTCACGGCCCCCTCCGAAGTCGCCAGCCAGCTGCGCCAGGCAGGCTACGCCGTGTTGTCGCCCGCCGACGTAGCCCGCTGGGTAGGCTGCGATCTTGCGGCTTTGATGGCTTTGAACGGCGACTGGGCGGCATTGCCGCCGGATGATTTCCTCAAGGATGGCGGCCGCTACCGCCGCCGCCGCCATGCGTGTTTTGTGGCGCAGGGCGGGAGCCTGCAGCAGGTATCGCACCGAGCCCACTGGCAGCCTGTGGAATACAACGCGCTGCATGGCGGCATGGAGCGCTGGTTTGCGCCCATGGAGCCTGGCACTGTGGCCCAGCCCGTGTGGCAGCAGCTGCTGGCCGCGTTGGCCGGGGTGTCGGATGCCGTGTTTGCGCCCCCCGGTGCGCCTGTGCCCTGGTTCATCGAGGCGCACCAGTTTCGCATCGACACTACCGACGGCATTGGCCGGCCTACCCCTGAGGGCGCCCACCGCGATGGCGTGGACCTGGTGGCGGTCTTCCTGGTAGGGCGCGAAGGCGTCAAGGGCGGAGAGACACGCGTGTTCGAGGCGGCAGGCCCCAGCGGCCAGCGCTTTACGCTGACCGAGCCCTGGTCCTTGCTGCTGCTGGACGATGCCCGCATGATCCACGAGTCCACCCCCATCCAGCCCGTGTCCGAAGGCGGGTACCGCGACACCTTGGTGGTGACCTGTCGGCGTGGCAACTTCCAGGGGGCGGATGTGGTGGGGCAGGCCGCAGCAGTGGGCTGAACGTGGGTGATTGACTGCGCCCGATTTGATGCGAATCAAGATGCGCGGTATGGTGGGCGTTCACACTGGCGTTATAGAAACCGGGCCACAAGCCGGGTCCACCATTCAACCCAAGGAGAAGCACCATGTTCAAGCACATTCTGGTTCCAGTCGATGGCTCCAACACCTCGATGCTGGCCGTGTCCAAGGCGGCCGCGCTGGCCAAGACCTTTGGCAGCGCCGTGACCGCGGTCTACGTGGTAGACCCCTATCCCTTCACCGGCGTGGGGGCCGATTTTGCCTACGGCCAGGCCCAGTACATCAATGCCGCCACGGCGGAAGCCAATGCAGCCCTGGAAGCCACGCGCAAAGCCATGGCCGAAGCCGGCGTGAACGTGACTACCTTGGTGGGCGAGGGCCATGCCGTGCACGACGGCATTCTGCGCGCGCTGGAGAGCACGGGCGCCGACCTCCTCGTGATGGGTTCACACGGCCGCCGAGGCCTTGAAAAGCTGGTGCTGGGCAGTGTCACGCAGCGCGTGCTGGGCGTGGTGCACATCCCGGTTCTGGTCGTGAGGGACTGAGCGCCATCCCGATGAAAAACGGCTCCGAAAGGAGCCGTTTTTCATTTCAGTTCTCGATGACGCCGCGCCTCCGCGCATCCCACATTCCACAGCTCGTGGAGCAGGCACCCACCCCCGCCAGTGCACCCGTGGATCGGGCTCTGCCAGGCCACCGGGTGCGTCCCCCTTGGGGGAAGGCGCCGCAGGCGACTCAGGGGGCTACTCAATCTTTGCGCCCGAGGCTTCCACGATGCCCTTCCACTTGGCGTAATCCGTCTTGAGCAGGGAGCCAAGCTGTGCCGCCGACATGGCTTCGGGTTCGGCGCCTTGGGCCTGGATGGCGGCCTTCATGTCGGGCGTGGCCAGCAGCTTGTTGATTTCGGCGTTCACAGCATTGACCACGGCGGCGGGCGTACCGGCGGGGGCAAACACGCCGTACCAGGTGCTCACGTCGAAGTCCTTGAAGCCCGATTCGGCCACGGTGGGCACTTCAGGCAGGGACGAGCTGCGCTTGGCCGAGGTCACGGCCAGGGGGCGCAGCTTGCCGGACTTGATCTGGCCCATGGCCGAGGGCAGGGACGAGACCAGCAGGTCCACGTTGCCCGCCAGTGCATCCATCAGCGCGGGGTTGGATCCCTTGTAGGGGATGTGGCTGAGCTTCACGCCAGCGGCCTTCTCGAACAGGTCGCCCGCCAGGTGGATGGACGTGCCGTTGCCGGGCGAGCCATAGGTGATGGTGCCGGGCGCGGCCTTGGCGGCGGCCACCACGTCGGCCAGGGTCTTGTACTTGGAGTTGACGCTGGTGGCGATGACGACGGGCGTGTAGGCCACATGGGCGACGGCGGTCAGGTCCTTGGTGGGGTCCCAGGGCAGGTTCTTGTAGAGCCAGGGGCCGATCACGAGGTTGTCCTTCTGGCCCATCACGAGGTCATAGCCCGTGGGTGCTGCCTTGACGGCCTCGCCGATGCCGATGGTGCCGCCCGCGCCGGCCTTGTTGTCGGCCACCACGGTCCACTTGGCGCTTTCGGTGAGTTTGGTGGCCACCAGGCGCGAGAGGATGTCGGTGCCGCCGCCGGGCGGGAAGGGCACGATCAGTCGGATGGGCTTGGTGGGGTAGGCCGCAGCCGGTGCGGGAGCCTGGGCGTGCGCGGTGGTGCCCACGGCAAAAGCAAGTGCGGTGAGGGAAAGCAGGGTGCGAATCATGGTGAGAGATGTCTCCGTCGGTTCAATCGATGGGGCGGCTGCGCGGGTGCGCTGCCCTGGTCTTGGTGCCAGCCGCGGATGATCGCCGATCCTCCGCAGCGCAGACCTTGCCGATACAGGATGGCAGCATCGCCGGTGGCGATGCCGCCGTGCCCTGCGTGCGGTCAGATACGTTCAAAAATCGCTGCAATGCCCTGGCCGCCGCCAATGCACATTGTCACCAGCGCATAACGGCCCTGGATGCGCTGCAGCTCATGGATGGCCTTCACGGTGATGAGCGCGCCGGTCGCGCCAATGGGATGGCCCAGCGAGATGCCCGAGCCATTGGGGTTGACCTTTGCCGGGTCCAGGCCCAGGTCCTTGGTCACGGCGCAGGCCTGTGCCGCGAAGGCCTCGTTGGCTTCGATCACGTCGAGATCGTTGACAGTGAGGCCCGCCTTCTTCAATGCCAGCTGCGTGGCTGGCACCGGGCCAATGCCCATGTACTTGGGGTCCACTCCTGCGTGGGCATAGGCCACCAGGCGCGCCAGGGGCTTGGCGCCACGGGCCTTGGCGGCACCGGCTTCCATCAGCACCACGGCGGCGGCGGCGTCGTTGATGCCCGAGGCGTTGCCAGCGGTCACCGTGCCGTTTTCCTTGAGGAAGACGGGCTTGAGCTTGGCCAGGTCGTCCATGGTGGCGCCGGGGCGGAAGTGCTCGTCGGTTGCGTATTGCACATCTCCCTTCTTGCTCTTCAACGTGACGGGCACGATCTGGTCCTTGAACACGCCGGCCTGCGTGGCGCGTTCGGCCCTGTTGTGGCTTTCCACGGCCAGTTTGTCCTGGTCTTCGCGGCTGATGCCCCACTTGGCGGCGATGTTCTCGGCCGTCACACCCATGTGGATGTTGTGGAAGGGGTCGTGCAGTGCGCCGATCATCATGTCCACCATCTTGGTGTCACCCATGCGGGCGCCCCAGCGCATGTTCAGGCTGGCAAAGGGCACGCGGCTCATGTTCTCGGCGCCAGCGCCAATTGCCACGTCGGTGTCACCCAGCAAAATGGACTGGCTGGCGTTGACGATGGCCTGCAGGCCCGAGCCGCACAGGCGGTTCACGTTGTAGGCGGGCGTGCCCTCGCCGCAGCCGCCGTGGATGGCCGCGACGCGCGACAGGTACATGTCCTTGGGCTCGGTGTTCACCACATGGCCGAACACCACATGGCCCACATCCTTGCCTTCCACGTTGGCACGCGCAAGCGATTCGCGCACCACGAGGGCGCCCAGTTCGGTGGGTGGCACGTCCTTCAGGCTGCCGCCAAAGGTGCCAATGGCGGTGCGCACTGCGCTGACGACGACGACTTCACGGGTCATGGGGAGGTCCTTTCAGAGAGGTTTCGAATCAAATGGGCCGCTGCCGCTTGTCTATCAAGCGCTGGAAGCTATCAAAATAGGAGCTTTGGTTCACGCGTCCCGCACGTCGGCAACTGGGTTCGCACCGAAATCGGCACGGTCCAGCCAGGCCAGCACGCGGGTGGCGGCGTCGGCGGGCGATGTGAGCTGACCACCCGTCTTGAGGTTGGCAAAGTTCTGCTGGTCCGGAAACGCTTCGGGTGCGGCGCCCCGCAGTTGCACCTGCATGTCGGTGTCGATCACGCCCGGCGCCAGCGAACACACCTTGGCGCCGTGCGGCTTGAGGGCTTCGTCCAGCGCCACGCAGCGCGTGAAATGGTCCATGCCCGCCTTGGCGGCGCAGTACGCGGCCTGCGAGGCCATGGCGCGGCGGCCCAGGCCGGAGGAGATGTTGAGCACCTTGCGTGGCACCGTCCAGGCGTCTGTGGCGCCCAGAAAAGCGGCGGTGAGCTGCATGGGCGCTTCCAGGCCCACGCGCAGGGCATGGGCCAGATCGGCGGCATCGCTGTGCGACAGAGGCGCTATGTGGGGTATCACGCCCGCGTTGTTGATGAGCGTGGCGCTGGCAAATGCCTGCGGACCCTCAGCGCTGAGCCAGGCCTGCAGCTTGTGCGCGGCCTGCTCCCCTTGCGACAGGTCTTGTTGCCATTGCTCTATGGAGACACCTGCCGCCTTGGCTTCGGTGGTCAGATCGGCATTGGCACTGCGTGCAATGCAGACCAGGGTGTTGCCGCTCTTCAAAAGCTGCTGGGCCATGGCCAGGCCCATGCCGCGTGAGGCCCCGGTGAGGATGTAAAGGTGATTTTGTGGCATCCCGCCATGTTACTGCGCAGTACGCGTGTCCATGCGCCGCTACTGATCCGCAGGCGACTCCAGCGCCGCCAGCAGCAGTGCCAGCCGCGCATCCAGCGCCGCCAGGTCAGCGGCCTTGAGCGGGGCGAGGATGCGGTGTTCGTTGGCCACGTGCGCCTCGACCGCGCGGTCGATCAGCGCCAGCCCCTCGGCCGTAAGCTGCACCAGCGAGCTGCGCGCGTCGTCGGGGTTGGGCAGGCGGGTGATCCAGCCCTGGGCCTCGAGCTTGCCCATGCGGTGTGTCATGGTGCCCGAGGTGACCATGAGCGTCGAGAACAGCGTGGTGGGCGCCAGGCAGTAGGGGGCGCCACTGCGGCGCAGCGTGGCCAGCATGTCGAACTCCCAGAAGCTCAGGTTGAACTCGGAAAAAGTCTCGTCGAGCCGCCGCTGCAGCAGCGCGGCACAACGTTTGATGCGGCCGATGGGGCCCATGGGGCCCACATCCAGGTCGGGGCGCTCGCGGTGCCACTGGGCCAGGATGGCGTCCACGGCGTCGGGTTGGCGTTGGGTGGCCATGGATTGTTTGTAGGGTAAATTTATCTTGAACTCGAGATTGTATGTTAGGGTTTTGTCTTGAATTGAAGATAGATAATCGGTTTTTGGTTTTTAATCGATCTCTGCATGGCCGCTACATGACTGCTACACGTTCTTCCCCCTGGCTCGATGCGCTGACCACGGCTGTGGGCCCGGTCATCTGGGGCTCCACCTACATCGTCACCACCGAGCTGCTGCCGCCCGACCGGCCCTTCACCGCCGCGTTGCTGCGCACGCTGCCTGCGGGGCTGTTGCTGGTGTTGTGGTGCCGCCGCTGGCCCGCATGGGGCGACTGGCAGGGCTGGTGGCGGCTGATGGTGCTGTCGGCGCTCAACATCGGGGTCTTTCAGGCCCTGCTGTTTGTGGCGGCCTACCGCTTGCCGGGTGGGGTGGCCGCCGTGGTGGGCGCCATCGGGCCGCTGGTGGTGATGGGCCTGGTCTGGGGCATGGACCATCGGCGCCCGCCTGGGTTGGCGCTAGCGGCAGGGGCCTTGGGCGTGCTGGGCATGGCCGCGCTGCTGTTGTCGCCGGGCGCGCGGTGGGACATGGTGGGCGTGGCCGCCGCGCTGGTGGGCACGGTGTGCATGGCGGCGGGCACGTTCTGGTCGCGGCGCTGGCGGTCAGATCTGCCGGTGCTGGCGTTCACCGGCTGGCAGCTGCTGGCGGGCGGCATCATGCTGGCACCGGTGGCCTGGCTGGTGGACCCGCCGCTGCCTGCGCTCTCGGCCACCCAGGTGGGCGGTTATGTCTACCTGAGCCTGGCGGGGGCCTTGCTGGCCTATGCCCTGTGGTTTCGTGGCATTGCGCGCCTGCCGTCGGTGGCGGTGTCATCGCTCGGGCTGCTGAGCCCCGTCACGGCCGTGCTGCTGGGCTGGTTGTTGCTGGGACAGGCCATGACGGGCGTGGCGCTGGTGGGCATGCTGGTGGTGCTGGGCAGCATCCTGGCCGTGCAGTGGGCCATGTCGAGGCCGAAGCCGGTTTAAGGGGCCGCACATCTTGGCTGGATGGTAGTGTGTTTGCTATGTTTTGTGTAGCAAACTATGAGACCCTTCAAGCGCTAGGACCTTAAAAGACCCAAAAAACGTTGCCCACGCGGCCATCAGGCTGCTGCTATGGCACGGGGGCCGCCTACCCGAGCAACTGGCGCCATGGCGCTGAGGGCCTGTGGGGAGGGCGCCCGGCCGGCGGCGTGCAGGGGGGCTCCGCTGCCTGCCGTATCCAGACGGAACACCGAGACCACTTTGACGAGATCAAGGGCCTGGCTCTTCATGCTGCTGGCGGCAGCGGCCATTTCTTCGACCAGGGCGGCGTTCTGTTGGGTGGCCTGGTCCATCTGCATGACGGCTTCACCCACTTGGCCTACGCCATCGCTCTGCTCGGCGCTGGCGGCGCTGATCTCGCTCATGATGTCCGTGACGCGCCGGATCGACTGGACGACGTCTGTCATCGTCTGCCCCGCCTTGTCCACCAGTGCAGTGCCTTGCTCGACACGGTTGACGCTGGCGGAGATGAGTTCCTTGATCTCCTTGGCGGCCTCGGCGGACCGGCCCGCAAGCCCCCGCACTTCACTGGCCACCACGGCAAAGCCCCGGCCCTGGTCGCCCGCGCGCGCAGCTTCCACGGCAGCGTTCAGGGCCAGGATGTTGGTCTGGAAGGCGATGCCGTCGATCACGCTGATGATGTCGGAGATCCTCTTGGAGCTGTCGTTGATGCCCTTCATGGTCTCCACCACCTGGGCCACCACTTTGCCGCCCTCCACGGCCACATTGTTGGCACTCAGGGCGAGTTTGTTGGCCTGCTGGGCGCTGTCGGAGTTCTGTTTCACGGTCGAGCCCAGCTCCTCCATGGAGGCGGCGGTCTGCTCCAGCGCGCTGGCCTGGCGTTCGGTGCGGGCTGAAAGGTCGTGGTTGCCCTGCGAGATTTCTGCGCTGGCGGTAGAGACGCTTTCGGCGCTTTGCCGCACGTTGGCCACGATTTCGGCCAGCTTGTCGCGCATGTGGGCCAGCTCGGTGAGCAGCTGGCCCGGTTCGTCCTTGGCCCCCTGGGGAATGGGGGTTGCCAGGTCCCCCGCGGCGATGGCCGTTGTGGCCTGGACCGCCTGCCGCACCGGGGCGGTGATGGAGCGTGTGGTCCACCAGGCCAGGAACAGGCCCACCAGGATGGCCAGCACGGTGCTGCCGCTCACCCAGGCGGTGCTGGTCTCGGCCTTGCGGGTGGTTTCCTTCAACGTGGTGGCCACGCCTTCATCGAGCGTATGGGTCAGCTCTTGCAGCACGGCCGCGTAGTTCTGGAAGACGGGGGCCAGCACGGTATCGGTCTGCGCGACCACGTCTTGCCCGGCTTCCTTGGCCTTGACGAGTTCGGTGCGCTTGACGCGGTAGGCGTCGCGCGCGGCAATGGCCTGGTCGTACAGCTGTGTTTCCTTGCCGGGCAACAGGTAGCCACTCACTTCCTGCATGCGTTTGCTTTGCACCTCGACCACTGCAGACATGTCCTTCTTGAGCTTGCTGGTGTAGGGCGCGTCGTTGGCCTTGAGCAAAGCCTCGGTGCGCAGCCAGTTCATCTGGATGTCGGTCTGCCACTGGTGCATGAGGCCCTGGCGCTTGAGCTCCGAGGTGGCGATGTGTTCATTGCTGCGCTGCAGCGCCGTCACGCTCAAGACACCGAGTGTGGCGATGACCACGGTGATCAGCAGCAGCATTCCAAATGCCACTCCGAGTCGAATGCCCAGTTTCAGGTCTTTGATGCGCATGGCGGCTCCTTGGGGATGCAGTGGCGAAGTGGGGGTGGAAGGGGTGCTGGCGTCCGGTGGCTGGGGCGGTCCGGGTGTCTTGTGGGGCTGGCAGGCGCGTGTCAGGAAAGGGCCGCCGCGCCGGTTTCGAGAGAGCTGGTGCTTTGCAGGCGCTGGCCCACGCGTGCCAGGTAGTCCGCCCGGACGCGGCGGGCTGCGTAGTCGCGTGGCGCGCTGCGCAGCAGCTGCTCCCACGCCTCGCGGCGGTGCCGCTCTGACTGCTGCTGGCACTGGGCCACCACCACGGGCGTGGGGTGGGGGGCCTGGGCATCGGTCATGCATTCGTAGCCGTAGTAGTGCATGAACTCCCACGCCAGGCTCTCGATGGTCTCGATTTCGTGCGGCTGCAGCTGGGTCTTGAACTTGTCCTTGTGGGCCGGCAGGGGGGCAAAGCAGTTGGACTCCCACAGGGCGGACCTGCGGGAGAGGTCTTGCGCCTCCTGCGATGCTGCGATGTCCAGCATCTGCGGCAAAAACTCGATGCCGATGAACTGGCAGATGCGCCGCAGCGTGTGCTCCTGGTCGCTCAGGAAGTCCTCGTAGCGGATGGTGAGCACGCGGTCCGGGTAGCGCAGCGCCAGTGCACGGCCAGCAGTGTGGGCCTTGACCCAGGCCTGGGCGTTGAGCGTGGTATCGAAGTCATGGATGATCGCGCGGTTCATCGACGCCACCTGCGCCCGGGGGTCGCGCACCACGTTCAGGAACCGCATGTCGGGAAACAGCTCCATCAGTTCGTGGGCGTAGTGGACGCTGTCCAGCGACTTGTCCATGGCCACGCTGGCCCCGTGCAGTTCAGCGCTGCGCAGCAGCAGCTCCCACACGATGCGGTGCACGCTGCGGGGTTTGCCCTGAAGGGCGCTGAAAATCTCTTCGGCGTCGAAGTGCACCCCCGGCCACTTCACCATGCTGGCCGCCTGCAGGCCCACCACGTCCTTGACCATCTGCCGGTACGCGCTGTCGTCGCGCAGGTCGCCATACAGCGGCACCATCGGCATGAAATCCACGATGTGCAGGGGATAGGGCGAATGAAACTGAGGGCTGGCATTGAGACGCAGGCGCAGCGCGTGGCTGCCGCAGCGCCGCAGCGGAATCATCAGCAGCGGAAGCGGGCGCGGGGTGTGGGGTGGCTGGTTCATGGTGTGTCTGCCTCCAGGTGCGCAAAGAACTCGTTGATGAAGCGGTCCATGTCCTTGTCGGGCAGGCGGTCGATGCCACCCGCGCCATGCCGCCCGCCACCCGCTGGGTAGCGGCTGCAGAAGATGTCTGCACGGCTGGCGCTGGCGCTGCCAATGCGCAGGTTGACCAGAAAGTCGCCGTCCGAACGCGGGGTGAGCACGGCGACCGAGCGCCCGTTGTTGCGTGCCACGAGCTGGTTGGCCAGGGTGCCGCACAGGCGCCGGGCCCAGGCGCGGTCGGGCAGCACATACACGCTGGCCCTGTCGTTGGTGGTGTAGGGGGCCAGGTCCTGCACGGCCTGCAGGTCGCTGGCGTGGCCCTCTTGCAGGCGTCGGAATTCGTAGGCCTTGGCCATGAAATCGAGCGGGCTCTCGAAGCGGTGGAGTGATCGGTACAGCTGCACGGGGCAAAAGTGCAGGTCTTCGCGGCTTTCGCCGTAGGCGTTGTAGTTGAGCAGGTAACCCAGCTGCGCCAGCGCCCCGCGCGTGCCTGCCGTGCAGCCATGTTCCCGCGCCATGCGATCGGCGACGGCGTCCAGGTTGTCGCCGTAGGCCGCCACGATGGCCCACTGGTGCAATACACCACCCAGGTGGCGGTCCACCAGGATGCTGGTGCACACGTCGAGGCTCGTGTCGATGTGGGCCGTGAGCCGCGGGTGGCGAAAGAGGGTTTTTGCGCTGTGGTGGTCGAAATAAGTCACCTGGCCGCCTCCGTTGAGCACCCGGCACACACCCTGCGCATTGCGGTCCCACGAGATGTCCAGCGCGGTCACCTGCAGCGGCCGCCCGGAGGGCAGCTGGTCGAACAGGGCAATGTCCCGCTTCACGCCGCTGATGAGAAAGTTGTCGCGGGGCTCTACCAGGCGCAATTGGTGCAGCGCGCACAGCCCGTCGGCGTCGCCATTGAAGAGGTCGTAGGCCTGCAACCCACGGTCGGCGGGTGCGGAGGCGGGGGGCGCGGCTGCGGCTGAGAAGCGATCAGTGAACATGGAAAAGGTCTTGCAAAAAGGGGCGAAACTGGTCGGGTGGCATTAGCGGATGTACCCGCGCTGGCGCAGGAGCGCGAGCACCTGCGCGCAGGCGTCGGCCAGGCTCAGGTGGGCGGTGTCGATGCTGAAATCGGGCGATTCAGGCGCCTCATAGGGGGCGGAAACCCCTGTGAACTGCGGAATGCGCCCCGCACGCGCCATGGTGTACAGGCCTTTGGGATCGCGGCCCTCGCACACGTCCAGCGGGGTGCTCACATGCACCTCCAGAAAACGGTGCTCCCCGATGAGCGCACGGGCCATGGCACGGTCGCTGCACTGGGGCGAGATAAGGGCGGTGAAGACCATCAGCCCGGCGTCGTTCATGAGGGCGGCGACTTCGGCCACGCGCCGGATGTTTTCCGAGCGTTCGGCCGCGCTGAAGCCCAGGTCCCGGTTGAGCCGGTGCCGAAGGTTGTCTCCGTCCAGCACGAAACTGGCAAACCCGAGGGTGTGCAGCTGTTCTTCCAGCGCGTAGGCCAGAGTGGACTTGCCCGCACCGCTCAAGCCCGTGAGCCATACCGTGACGGGGCGCTGCTGCAGCAACTGCTCGCGCAGGGGGGCGGTGACCCGGCCAGCGTGCGGGATCACCACCCGCAGGCCGTGGGGCGTCAGGCCTTTCGCTGCAGCGGCAGGGTCCTTGGCCGAGGGTTGGAGTGAGGCGGGAAGCGGCATGGTCAGTCCAGGGGGCGGTTGGGGCGTGCGGCAAGCGCGTTCACTGGCACCGGATGGCGCACGCAAAAAGCGGATGGCCCTGGACCACGGTCGGTGGCCCCAGGCGGTAGGATTCAAAACCCGTGCGGCGCAGCAGGCGTTCCACCCCCAGCGGTGAGACGGTGACCATGCGCTGGGCACCGCGCGCCATGGCGCAGCGACTGGCCGCCTGCAGCAGGCCGGTGGTGAGGGGCGAGGAGAACTGGTCAAGCGCGGAGCCCGTAGGCCCCGAAAGGTCCATCGAGGCAAAGCGGGACAGTTCCCACACCTCGGGTGCGTTCGGTGCCGGGGCGCCGTTGAGCAGTTGCGGGAACACCTCGGCCAGCAGGTAGGGGCGGGTGGTGGGCAGCAGCCGGGCGGTGCCGATGACCTCGCCGTCTTCGTTTTGTGCGATGACGTAGACGGTGTCGTCCCGGTCAAACTGGTCCAGCTCCAGGGCATCGCGGCAGTGAAGTTGCCAGCCCAGTTTTTCCACAAAAACACGGTGCCGGTACCGGGCCATGCGGGTCATCAATGGTGGATGCAGTTCAGCAGAGCAGCCGGAGGTGATGCGCATTGGAGGTGCCCTCGTGAGTTTCGTCGATTAGAAAATCACGGAAAGATATTTGTAACTACCAACTCTGGTAGGTGTTTCCGTCGGCCTTTCTGGTCAAAATCAACTCGCCAAAGGGCTTCAATGCCGCCAGAATGTGAAAAAAACGTAACGGCGGTTGATGGCGCGTAATTCGCGTGCGGATGGTCAGTCTCTGTGGGGTGGTGCTCGGTGTTGGAGTCCTATGACAAGCTGGCAAGAAGATCTTTTGGGGGTGATGGACCGCGCGCAGTCAGAGCAAGAGGTTTTTTGCAAAATCGAGCTCGCTGCGCACGCTCTGGGGTTTGAGTACTGCGCCTATGGCCTGCGGGTACCCATGCCCTTGTCCAACCCAAAGACCATTTTGTTGAACAACTACCCCTTGGCCTGGCAGGAACGGTATGCGCAACAGGGCTATGTGCAGATCGATCCGACGGTGCTCCACGGATGCCGCAAGCAGACCCCGCTGGTCTGGTCGGACGATGTGTTTGCATCGGCCCAGAATTTTTGGGAAGACGCACGATCGTTCGGATTGCGTTTTGGTTGGGCGCAATCGTGCATTGACGGCGGCGGGGTGCGCGGCATGCTGACGCTGGCGCGTCCGTCCGAGGCCCTGACACCCGAAGAGATTGCCCACAGTGAGATGAAGATGCGCTGGCTGGCGCACATTGCGCACCTGATCCTGTCGCGCATCTTTACGACCCGCCAGGCCGAACTGATGCAGCCTCATCTGACGGCCAGAGAAATCGAGGTGCTCAAATGGACCGCCGACGGCAAGACCTCTGCCGACATCTCCTCGCTGCTGGATGTGTCGGAAAACACCGTGAACTTCCATGTCAAGAATGCCGTGACCAAGCTGCAAACCACCAACAAGACGGCCGCCACCGTGCGTGCCGCCATGCTGGGGTTGCTGGGCTGATGTCGCGGCCTGCTGGCGCTGCAACCCCTTGCGCCAAGCCGGGTTGCGTCAGTGCAGGGATGGAAGCAACAGGGGCGACCGGTGGGGGGCGGGTGTGAACACTATGCGGGTTTCGCCGGATGGCCTGCTGCGCCTGTCGATTGACGAATTGCTGTCCCTGCCCATCCATCACCTGATGTCGGCGGTGGATGTGGACCTGGTGGTGCCCCGAAGGGCAGTGTGCGGGTGCGAAACCACCATCAGCGGCTACACCGAGTGGGTAAGTGCTTCCCGCCCGACGGTGTCCATCGGCTGGGACTGGCATATCCGCCTCTGGACCGCGCAGCGGCCCTTCGCCTGGGCGCGACTGGGCCAGCCTCGCAGCAACGTCATGCTGGTGTACTCCACGGGCAACGACACGGGGTGGCAGAAGAACCTCGAGCTGCTGTCCACGGTGGTGGACGCCTTGCCCTGGCAGGAGGAGTTGAGCCAATCGGTGACGGCCTTGCTGCCAAGCCACTGAACAAGGCCTTGGCGCTTTGCGGAATGGAAGCGTGAACACACGGAAAGTGAATTCGCTATAAAATATATAGCAATAAATGACGTCTATCTAGCGCTAGACCGCAAAAAAGCACTTCAAAAATCAGCTGCCAGCTCCCACCGCATGGCCTGGCCGGTAGCTGGGTGGGTCAGGGCCAGTTCTCCGGCATGCAGCAGCAGGCGCGGGGCCTGTGCCTGGGTGGCTGCATCGGCATACAGCGCGTCTCCCAGGATCGGGTGGCCCAGGGCGGCCAGGTGCACGCGAAGTTGGTGCGTGCGGCCGGTGACGGGTTCCAGCTCGACACGGGTGGTTCCGGCCGCAGTGTTGTGCGCCAGGGCGCGCCAGCGGGTATGGCTGGGCTTGCCTTGCAGCGCATCGATGATCCGCAGGGGGCGTCGCTCCCAATCGGCGGCGATGGGCAGGTGGATGTCAGCCCAGATGCCGGGTGGTTCGGCCACCAGGCCTTGCACGACGGCGAGGTAACGCTTGTGGACCTGCCGCTGCTCGAATGCCAGGCTCAGGCGACGTTGTGCGTCGGCATGCCGGGCCATCAGCACGAGACCCGAAGTGGCCTGATCCAGCCGGTGAACGATGAGTGCGCCTGGCCAGTACAACTGGGCGCGGGCACTCAGGCAGTCCTGCTTGTCGGGGCCGCGTCCCGGCACACACAGCAGGCCCGAAGGTTTGTTGAGCACCAGCAGATCGGCGTCCTCATACAGTGCCATTGGGGCCGGGTGTCTTGCAGTGCTTGCCGTGCCTTCGGCCACTGTGGGGGTCATGGGCACCCTTGAATTCACGGACGCCCTTGGGGCCGCCACCGTATCGGCTTCAGCCCGGGGCATGGTTGTCGCCACCCACCAGGCGTTGCACGGTGGCGCAAAGCTCTTCCACGTCGTTGGGCTTGTGGATCAGTGCCTGTGCGCCTTCAGCCAGCGCGGCCTGCTCGATTTCGGCCGTGACATAGCCCGAGGCCAGGGCCACGGGCAGGTCGGGGCGGATCAGGCGGGCCTCGCGCACCAGGTCCACCCCACAGAAGCCGGGCATGTTGTAGTCGGTCACCAGCAGATCAAAGGCCTGTGGGGCAGCACGCAGCGCGGCCGTGGCCTCGTGCGGATCGGTGTAGCCGCTGACCTCATAGCCCCGGCGGCGCAGGAGGCGCTGCACCAGAAACACCAGGGCCTGGTCATCGTCCACGTACATCACATGGTGCTTCTTGCGCGGCGCGCTGCCGGGCACATCGGTGGCGGCAGGCGTCGAAGGCGCGGCGGATGCCGGTGCGGCCTGCAAGACTTGGGGGGGCTGCGCATCCAGGATGCTCTGCGTGGCGATGTGGGCGACCGGAAAGTACAACGTGAACCGGCTGCCCTGGCCGGGTGCACTTTGCACGTCCACGCCGCCTTCGTGCGTGCGCATCACGCCGTGCACGACCGCGAGGCCGAGGCCCGTGCCCTGGCCCACGGGCTTGGTGGTGAAGAAGGGCTCGAAGATGCGTTCCAGCGTGGCAGCGTCCATGCCCGGACCACTGTCGCGCACCGTCAGGGCGACGTAGTCCACGGGTGCGAGGCCCAGCCGTTCGCTCAGGCGCTGGTCGGGCTGCACGGCCGTGGCTTCCACATGGATGCTGCCGCGCTCGGAGCCAATGGCATGGACAGCATTGGTGCACAGGTTGAGCAGGGCCTGCTCGACCTGCGTGGCGTCGGCCAGCACGGGAGGCAGGCCGGCCTGCAGCTGCATGTGCAGCTCGATGGCCGGGGGCAGGGTGACGCGCAGCAGGCGTTCGGTGTCGTGCACTACCTCTGCCAGCGATACGGCCGAGCGCTGCGGTGGCTCGTTGCGGCTGAAGGTGAGGATCTGGCGCACCAGGTCGCGCGCGCGCCGCCCAGCCTTGTCGATCTCCATCAGGCTTTCCAGCACAGGTGAGCCCGATGCACAGTCGGCCTTGGCCAGCTCGACGTTGCCCAGGATGGCGCCCAGGATGTTGTTGAAGTCGTGCGCAATGCCGCCCGCCATGGTGCCCACAGCCTGCATCTTGTGCGACTCGCGCAGCTGGGCTTCCAGTTCGCTTCGGTGCGCCTCGGCCTTCTTGCGGCCGGTCAGGTCGCGTGCGAACACGGTGGTGGTTTCGCCCTCGGCATGGCGCTCGAACGACACGCTCACCTCCACGGCCAGTTCCTTGCCGCTGGCGGTCAGCGCCGTCATCTCGCCCAGCAGGGCCTGGGTGGTGAGCTGCGCAAACGCCAGCCCCTGCGCCGCGTCGGGCAAAAAACGGTCGAGCGTGCTGCCCAGCGCGTCGCTGGCGCTGCACTGGAACAGCGCTGCCGCTGTGGGGTTGAACACGGTGATGCGCTGGTGCTGGTCCACGCAAATGATGGCGTCCAGCGCAGAGTTGATGATGGCCTCCAGCCGCTTCTCGCTGGCGCGGATCTGCTCGTTGCGCTGCTGCAGGGTAATGGCGCTGTGCTGCAACGCCTGGCGCTCGGCCAGCAGCGGGCCCTGGTCGATCACTGCACACAGAAACTGCGGCAGCGGGGGGCCATTGCTTTGCGGGGCCTCGATGTGCGCAATGTGCAGGTCGCCCGTGATGGGTGTGTCTGCATTGATGGAAAAAACGACCTCCTTGACCTCGCTGCGGCCCAGGTCCTGCGCCAGTGCGAAGGCCTCGCGCACGCGCCGGGCGTCCTGCGGGCGCACAAAGGGCATCAGTGCCGTGAGCGGGCGGTCGCGTTCGGTGGGCTGGAAAGATCGGTGGGCCATCGAGTTGGCCTGCACCACCATGTCGTGCTCGTCCACCACCATGAGGGCCAGCGGTACGCTGGCAAACAGGGTTTCGAAGCGTTCGTAGGCGCTTTCGGCCACGGTCTGGCTGTAGCGCAGGACCTTGTTCTGGCTCTCCAGCTCTGCCTGGTAGGCGCGCAACTCGGCCACGAGGCCTTCGGCCGGGGTGCCAGGGGCACGGGCATGCGGGGTGGCACTACCGGGTGGGTGCTCTGCGGGGGCGGGCCGCCGCCCCTCAGGGTCCAGAAACGACAGGTCGGGTTCACTCATGGGAAAGGCGCGGCCAGGGGTTTTGGCGCGGGGAAAGTGCGCGCGCCGCGCAATGCTGTGGGCCAGAAAGCATGGTCACGAGTGTACGCCTGCAGTCTTTGTCCATGCGGTCTGGCGGGTGCCTGCCTGTGCAAGGCAACGGAGCAGAACCCGCGTGGTGCCGCGTGCTGATGGCTCCCGGCCCCCATTCAAGGCGCGATTGTTGATCGATTGCGAACAATCCTTTTCTGTGGCGGGGCTTACCGATGGGGAAACGGTTCTCTACAGTTCCACCATCGCCCATTTGCCGATCAACCTTTCAGCCATCTTCAGGAATTCTTGCCATGAACCCCATCGAAACCTCCCTTGCCCAACCGCTGCTGAACAAGCTGCAATGGCGGTACGCCGCCAAGAAGATGAACCCCGCCAAGGTGGTTCCACAGGACAAGGTAGAGCGTATTCTCGAAGCTGCACGCCTGGCCCCCACCTCCAGCGGCCTGCAGCCGTTCGAGATCATCGTGGTGACGGACCCCGCTGTGCGCGCCAAGATCCAGCCCATCGCCTGGAACCAGGCGCAGATCACCGACGGCTCGCACCTGCTGGTGTTCGCCGCATGGGACAACTACACGGCCGACCGCATCAACATGATGTTCGACCTGACCAATGACCAACGCGGTTTCAAGAACGAAGGCTGGGAAAACTATCGCCAGATGCTGCTCGGGAGCTACCCCCAGCGCGATGCCGAGGTGAATTTCCAGCATGCCGCCCGCCAAGCCTACATTGGCATGAGCGCCGCACTGATCGCCGCTGCGTTTGAAGAGGTGGACTCCACCCCCATGGAAGGTTTTGACCCCAACGCACTGGACGAAATCCTGGACCTGCGCTCCCGTGGCCTGCGCAGCGTGTCGATCCTGCCGCTGGGCTACCGTGCCGATGAAGGCGACTGGCTGGTCAATCTGAAGAAGGTGCGCCGCCCTCGCGAGCAGTTCATCACCGAGGTCTGAGACCTTTCTTTGCCTGCCTGCCGCCGTAGTGCCTGATAGCAGGCGCTACGGCGGGTCTTGCCGGTATCTGAAGCCCGGCCGCGCGTTCAACGTGCGGCTGGGCTTTGGCGTTTCAGCGCACGGCTTTCGGTGCGTCGTTCACACGGCGCATGGGTGTCAGCACAAAGGCCAGCGCTGCCAGCACCACCAGCGTGCCGCCACTGGCTGCAAACAACTGAGGGAGTGTGACGCTCTTCATCACCCAGCCCGTCACCGCTGCAGAGATGGGAGCCAGGCCCATGAAGATGAACATGAACAGGCTCATTGCCCGGCCAATCAGGGCCGGCGGCACACGTTGCTGGATCCAGGTGAACACGCTTACCTGCATAAAGCCGCCGAGCAGGCCGATGACCAGCATCAGTGCTGCGCCCTGCCACACAGCCGTGATCAGCCCCAGGGGCATGAACAGCGCGCCGATGATGGCGTCGAACGCCAGGATGGTCATGCCCAGGCTGCCAATGCGCAGCCGCGGCACCATGCCCGACACCACCATGCCCAGCAGCGTGCCCGCGCCATGGGCGCCCACCATGATGCCGAAAGCGGCCGCGCCCAGCTGGGGCGTGCTGCTGGCCAGCACCGGGATGGCGATGTGGATGGGGCCCATGATGAACAGGGCAATGGCACTCCAGTAGAGAAAGCAGGTGCGCAGTTCGCCATCGCGCCAGAAATGAACCAGGCCCTGCGCCACCGATGCCAGCACCGCCTGGGGTGCTGCTGCAGGGGCTGGGTTGGCTGCGTGGGTCTGCACCTTCGACAGCGTCCAGGCCGACACGGCGAAGCTCAGGGCATCGAGCGCAAAAGCGATGCCGATGCCGGTGGCATTGGCGTGGGCCGGTGCATCGGCGGCTCCTGTGGCCGCGTCGCCCGTACCAAAAAGTGCAATGAGCAACCCCGCCAGCAGGGGTCCGAGGAACATGGTCAGCTGCCGCAGGCCCAGGCTGATGCCGTTGGCGGCCTGCAATTGCGAGCGTGCCACCACGTGGGGCATCATGGCCGTGCCTGCGGGGATGCTGAAGGCCGTGGCCAGGCCAATGCCCAGCGACAGCGCGTACACCATCCAAAGTGTCAGGGTGCCTGCAAGCACCAGCCCAGCCAGCACGGCCAGCAGCACCAGGTTGATGTATTTGGTGACCATCAGTACCTGTTTCGGCGAGTGGCGGTCCACCAGCGCTCCCCCCACCAGGATGAACAGCGCACGGGGAATGCTGATGAGGGCCAACACGGTGCCTAGCACCAGGGTGTCGCCTGTCATCTGCAGCACCAGCCAGGGCAGTGCAATCAGCGTGAACTGGTCCCCCAGCATGGACAGGAAGGCGCCGACCGTCATCCAGCGAAAGTTGTGGTCCTTGAAAAGCGCGGCCCGCGGGTCCTGGGGAGGGCTCGTTGGGGGGCGGGGCGAAGGGTGATGGGGCGTTTCAGGTCGCATGAACAGGGTCTCCAAAAGATTTGCGGGTGTGCCGGCGGCCGTTGAGCCACTGGCTCACGGCGGTGAATCGCACGCACAGGTGGTAGCTGGCCAGGCACAGGGCCGTGGTGGCCAGCACGTTGAGGGCCATCTTGGTCAGGACGGGGATCGGCACGCCGTACAGCAGAGCGCCAAAACCAATCGTCAGCGGCAGGTGCACGAGGTACACCCAGTACGAGCTGTCGGCCAGGTAGGCCAACCAGGCGCGAGGCTGGCCGACGTGGCGCAGAAAGAGGCCCATCAGCGCAAAGCTCCACAACCAGGACGCGGCGTTGTAAGCCAGTGCCATCCAGAACTGCAGGTGCCGGGTGGCAGAGACGGGCTCGGCCAGGATCTCGGTGAAGGAACCGGTGACCAGGACCAGTGCAAAGGCCGAAGCCTCGGGTTGGGCGAGCACTTCCGACAAGAACGCGGTGATCAGAAAGCACGCGAGTCCCAGGCTCGCCAGCACGGGCCAGTGCCTTTCGTAGCGCGCCATCAGGTCGCTGCGCTGCGCATACAAGCACAGCCCGAATCCGTAGAACAGCCCGTTGTGGAGCCATTCCGCCAGCGGCGGCAGAAAAGACCCGCTGGGCCTGACGATGCCGTGGTCATAGTGGGCGCCAATCCAGGCCAGTGGAAGGGTAAGTGCCACCACGCCAAGGGTCGAGCCGCCCAGCCAGGCTGTGGTGCGCTCCAGTGCCTTCTGCACGCCGCTGGGGAGCGCACGCGCTGCTGCCCACACCACGGGTGTGAACAAGGTCAGCCACAGCAGCATCCACAGAAACCACAGGTGCATAGTGGAGGGGCCTTGGGGCACGTTAGGGCCCCGGGGCAGCAGGCTGCGGTCGATGCCCCAGGTGCCATAGGCCATGCGGTGCAGGAACATCAGACCCAGCAGTACGCAGACTACAAACAAGGGCGGCCATAACACCACGAAGGGCAGGCCCAGGCGGCGCAGCCGGTTGCGTACCGTGCCTGCCAGGCCACGGCGCCGCACCAAGGCCGATACAAAAAATCCGGCCAGGATAAAAAACAGAGGCATGCGGAACGCGTGGATCACGGCCACCAGCAGGTCCGCCACCGACGTCGATTGATCGTCGTGCCAGGGCAGGGGAGAAGGCCGGCTCATGTAGATGACCGAGACGTGCAGCACGATGCCCAGCCACATCATGGTGGCGCGCAAATTGTCCAGGGCATGCAGCCGTCGGCCCGGGGCTGCGGGTTCTGGGGGGCGGGTCGATCCATTCATAGGGACCGACTGTGAGCCCTCACGTTGCGTTAGGGTCAAGCGCTTTTCAGCACTTTTTCATCAATGTGTGGGCGACAACGTTGTTTTGGCGGATGTCGGTTTTGTCACTGGCGCAGCATGGGCGAGCGCCGCGTGCAGATAGGCGCGCACGGGCGCGCTCAGGGGGGACCCTGCCTGCAGCAGAGGTTCGTTGGCCGAGGCCACGACCAGCTTTTGGCGCAGAGGGGGGTTGCCGCGGGTCAACTGGTCGAACAGCGCGTTCCAACGCAGTGCAGCGGCCCGCGCGTCGGGGTGGTGGGGTGGCACGGCCCGGCCCAGAAGCTGCTGGACGTCCTCTTCCAGCGCCGCCCATTGGGTGTAGGGCACATGGCCCAGCGCACGCAGGTCGTCGCGGGTCAGGTATTTCTCCAGCAGGGCCATACGCAGCTTGATGGCCGTTTCAATGAACTCGATCATGTCGCCCGGCGGCGCATGGTTGCGCCCGTGCGTGGTGGGCTCCGTGCGGAACATGTGGCCCCAGCGCTCGAGCAGGTCGAGGTCGCCATTCATCCAGTGCAGCATGAGCGCCATCCAGCGGTAGGCCAGCGCCTGCACCTCGGGCGTGTCGGGTGCCAATTGGCGGTCCATGGCACTGCGCACCAGGTCCTTGACGACCAGCCAGTCGGCCTCGATCAGGTGCCAGTTCTGAAAGATGTGCTTGAGTTCGGCCGAACTGAAATACTTGCCGTAGGTCGTCATCAGCGCCAGGGCTTCGAGCCAGTTGCCCATGTCGGGCTCGGCGCCAGCCATCAGTCCATCGCGCAGCATGGTCAGGCGTCCGCGCAGTTCCGTGGCCTGCGTTATTTGCTGATCGAGCGAACGAATCTGCTGTCCGATGATGCGCTCGGGTGCCATGCCTTCACCCGCCAGCAGCTCCCCGATGTCGCTGAGCGCAAGGCCCATCTGGCGCATGGTCTGGATGCCGTGCAGCCGCTGCACGTCGGTCTGGCTGTACAGGCGATAGCCCGCCTCGGACCGGCCCGAAGGCTTGAGCAGACCGATCTCGTCATAGTGGTGCAGCGTGCGCACCGTGAGGCCGGTACGCCGCGCAAGATCACCGACCTTCAGCAGCACGAGCGACTCCACGACGCATCTTGCGCTCCCACTGAACGATGCAACTGGCGCTCCCCAGGCCAGGGCAGCCGGGCAAGGGCCGCCCCGCAGTGAGGGCTGCGTCCCCCCTGGGGGGAAGGCGCCGCAGGCGACTCAGGGGGAGAGTTCATTTCAGCGACCGACTGAAATCAGCTCGATCTCGAAGTTCAGCGTGGCATTGGGTGGAATCACGCCGCCCGCACCCCGGGCGCCGTAAGCGATGGAGGGTGGGCAGGTCAGCTTGGCCTTACCGCCCGGTTTCATGCGCTGCACGCCTTCGGTCCAGCAGGGGATCACGCCGTTGAGCGGGAATGCGGTGGGTTCACCGCGCTTGTAGGAACTGTCGAATTCCTTGCCGTCCAGAAACATGCCTTTGTAGTGCACCTTGACGGTGTCGGTGGCCTTGGGCGAATCGCCCGTGCCTTCCTTGATCGATTCATAGACCAGGCCGCTGGCCGTGGTCACGGGCTTGGCTTGTTGTGCCATGGCGACGGGGGCGATCACAAGGCTGGCAAGCAGCACGCACAGGATGTTGCGCAAAGGGTTCTCCTTGGAGGATGGAATTTAAACAGGCGCGATCTTAGTCCGGTTCCAGGCCACGCCGGTAACAGGCTTGCCGTGAAAAAGCCTGCATGCAGCCGGGGCTCCATGCAGGCTTTGCAGGCCGAGCCGTTGCGGGTCAGGCGTAGTCGCTCACCGGGATGCAGTTGCAGCTCAAATTGCGGTCACCCCATACGTTGTCCACGCGGCCCACGGGCGACCAGTACTTGTTGCTGCGCAGGGCTGCCACGGGGTAGGCTGCGGCTTCGCGGGCGTAGGGGCGGGCCCATTCGTTGCCCAGCAGGCTCTCGGCTGTATGCGGCGCATTCTTGAGCGGGTTGTTGTCCTGCGGCCAGGCGCCCGCTTCGATCTGGCGGATCTCCTCGCGGATGGCGATCATCGCGTCGATGAAGCGGTCGATCTCGAACAGCGTCTCGCTTTCGGTGGGTTCCACCATCAGCGTGTTGGGCACGGGGAAGCTCAGCGTGGGCGCATGAAAGCCGTAGTCGATCAGACGCTTTGCGACATCCTCGGCCATCACACCGCTGGTGTCTTTGAGGCCGCGCAAGTCCAGGATGCACTCGTGCGCCACATGGCCGTTGGCGCTCGCGTACAGCGTGGGGTAGTGGTCCTTGAGGCGCGCGCTGATGTAGTTGGCGCTCAGGATGGCGGTCTCGGTCGCGGCCTGCAGGCCCTCGGCACCCATCATGCGGCAGTACATCCAGCTGATAGGCAGCACGGCGGCATTGCCCAGGGGCGCGGCCGAGACGGCGCCCACGCCACCGGGCACACCTGCCGTGGCATGGCCCGGCAGATAGGGCACCAGATCGGCCACCACGCACACGGGGCCCACGCCGGGACCGCCACCGCCGTGGGGGATGCAGAAGGTCTTGTGCAGGTTCAGGTGGCTCACGTCGCCGCCGAATTCCCCGGGGGCTGCCACGCCCACCAGGGCGTTCATGTTGGCACCGTCCACGTACACCCGGCCACCGTGCTGGTGCACCAGGGAGCACAGCTCCTTGACCTGGGTTTCGAACACGCCGTGTGTGCTGGGGTAGGTGATCATCACGGCGGCCAGATTGGCGCTGTGCTGTTCGCATTTGGCTTGCAGGTCGGCCATGTCCACATTGCCGTTGGCGTCGCAGGCGGTCACCACCACCTGCATGCCCACCATTTGCGCGCTGGCCGGGTTGGTACCGTGTGCGCTGCTGGGGATCAGGCAGATGTTGCGGTGGCCGTGGCCCTGGGCCTCGTGGTAGGCCTTGATGGCCAGCAGGCCTGCGTATTCACCCTGGCTGCCAGCGTTGGGTTGCAGGCTGATGCCGGCGTAGCCCGTGGCCTGGCACAGCCAGGCGCGCAGCTGTTCGTCCAGTTCCTGGTAGCCCTGTAGCTGGTCGGCGGGAGCAAACGGGTGCACGTTGGCAAATTCGGGCCAGGTGATGGGGATCATCTCGCTCGTGGCGTTGAGCTTCATGGTGCAGCTGCCCAGCGGAATCATGCTGCGGTCCAGCGCCAGGTCCTTGTCGGACAGCTGGCGGATGTAGCGCAGCATGCCGGTCTCGGAATGGTGGGTGTTGAACACCGGGTGCGTAAGGTAGCTGCTGGTGCGGCGCAGCTCGGCGGGAATCAATGGCTCCACGCCTTTTTCGAATGCGTCAAATGTGGGCAGCGCCTGGCCATCTTTGGCGAAAACCTTCCACAGCAACTCGATGTCGGCGCGCGTGGTGGTCTCGTCCAACGAGATGCACAGGTGGTTTTCGAAGTAAATTCGCAGGTTGGCGCCCATCTGTACTGCGCGAGCAGCTATGGATTTGGTAGCGCCATCGGTTTTGAGCGACAACGTGTCGAAGCAAGCCTGGGGGCGCACCGGCGCGCCCAGCTGGGTGAGCCCCTTGGCCAGGATGGCGGTGTAGCTGGCCACACGCTGTGCAATGCGCTTGAGGCCTTGGGGTCCGTGGTAGACGGCGTACATGCTGGCAATCACGGCGGGCAGCACCTGCGCAGTGCAGATGTTAGACGTGGCCTTTTCGCGGCGGATGTGCTGTTCGCGCGTCTGCAGGGCCAGGCGGTAGGCGGGCTTGCCATGCACATCCACGCTCACGCCCACCAGGCGGCCGGGCAGGCTGCGCTTGAACTCGTCGCGGCAGGCCATGTAGGCGGCGTGCGGACCACCGGCGCCCATGGGCATGCCAAATCGCTGGGTGGTGCCCACCACAATGTCGGCGCCCCACTCGCCGGGTGCGGTGATCAGCGTGAGGGCCAGCAGGTCGGCCGCTGCGATGAAGGCGGCCTGTTTGGCGTGGGCCTTCTTCACATCGGCGCGCAGGTCGTCAATGCGGCCGCTGGTGGCGGGGTACTGGGCCAGCACGGCGAAATACTCGCCATTCAGCGCGGCATCCCATTCAGCGGCGGAATTGGCCAGCACCACGTCGATGCCCAGGGGCTTGGCGCGGGTCTGGATCACTTCGATGGTTTGCGGGTGGGCGTCGCCGGCCACCACAAACACATTGCTTTTGCTCTTGACCGAGCGCTTGGCCAGTGTCATGGCCTCGGCGGCGGCGGTGGCCTCGTCCAGCATCGATGCATTGGCAATCGGCATGCCGGTCAGGTCGCACACCATGGTCTGGAAATTGACCAGCGCCTCCATGCGGCCTTGCGAGATCTCGGCCTGGTAGGGCGTGTAGGCCGTGTACCAGGCGGGGTTCTCCAGGATGTTGCGCAGGATGACGCCCGGAGTGTGCGTGCCGTAGTAGCCCTGGCCGATGAAGCTCTTCAAGACCTGGTTCTTCGATGCAATCGCCTTGAGCTCGGCCAGCGCCGCCGCTTCCGTGATCGGCAGGGGCAGGTCCATCGCGGTGCTGCGTGCGATGGAGCGCGGCACGATGCTTTCGATGAGTGCGCGGCGCGAGGCCTCGCCAATCACCGACAGCATGTGTGCTTCGTCGGCCGCGTCGATGCCGATGTGGCGGGGCAGGAATTCGGTGGCGTTTTCAAGCTCGCCAAGCGGCAAGGCGGATTGCATCAACATGGTGGGGCAGTCTCGAAGAGGGAATCAGGGTCAGGCGTTCTTGGCGAAGTCGGCGTAGGTGGCTTCATCCAGCAGCGCATCGAGCTGGCTGGCATCGCTGAGCTTGACCTTGAAGAACCAGCCGGCATTGAGCGGGTCGGAGTTGGCCAGCGAAGGGTCGGCACGCAGGGCTTCGTTCACTTCGGTGATTTCGCCAGAGACGGGCATGTACACGTCGGCGGCGGCTTTCACGGACTCCACCACACCGGCGACATCGCCCTGGGCAAAGGTCTTGCCCACTTCGGGCAGGTCCACAAACACCACATCGCCCAGCGCGTCTTGCGCGTGGACGGTGATGCCGACCACAGCTGCATTGGCGTCAGCGGCGTTGATCCATTCGTGGTCTTTGGAGAATTTGACGGTCATGGGAAGGCTCCTCAAGCAACTAGAAAAATGAAAGGAATCTGCAATGTAGCGGGCGCAGGCGCGGTCTGTGCGCTGCGCCCGGCGAAATCAGCCACGGAAATAGTTGGCAGGCACAAAGGGCATTGCACGCACTTCCATCGGCACAGCCTTGCCACGCACGATGGCGTTCACACGCGTGCCCACGGCGGCGAAGGCGGGTGCGACATAGCCCATGGCCACGGGCTCGTTCACCGTAGGGCCCAGCAGGCCGCTGGTCACTTCGCCGATCTTCCGGCCATCGGTGCTTTGCAATTCGGTGTGTTCGCGCACAGGTACACGCTCCAGCGCCACCAGGCCCACACGTTTGCGCTGCAGGTTGGCGGGGTTGTCGATCTGCGCGAGCACCTTGTCGGCACCGGGGAATCCGCCTGCGCGTGTGCCTCCCGTGCGGCGCACCTTCTGGATGGCCCAGTTGAGTGCCGCTTCGGGCGGCGTGGTGGTGGTGTCGATATCGTTGCCGTACAGGCACAGGCCCGCTTCGAGCCGCAGCGAGTTGCGCGCACCCAGGCCGATGGGTTTGATTTCAGGCTGTGCAAGGAGGGCGCGGGCCAGGGTGTCGGCCTGTGCGGCGGGCACCGAGATCTCGAAGCCGTCTTCGCCCGTGTAGCCGCTGCGGGTCACGAAACACGTGCAGCCCGCAATGGCGAAATCGCCGCCCGTCATGAACACCAGCTTTTCCACGCCGGGCGCCATGCGCGCCAGGGCCGTGACGGCCTGCGGACCCTGCAGCGCGAGCAGGGCATGGTCGGGCATCGGAACCACGTTGCAGCGTTGGCCAATGCGTGCCTGGATGTGGGCGATGTCGCCCACCTTGCAGGCGCCGTTCACGATGACGAAGATCTCGTCGTTGCCCTTGTTGAAGAACATCAGGTCATCAATGATGGTGCCTTCGTCGGTCAGCAGCAGCCCGTAGCGCTGCTTGCCCACGGGCAGGTCGATCACATCCACTGGCATCAGGGTTTCAAACGCCGCTGCGGCGTCAGGGCCGACGAGCTTGAGCTGGCCCATGTGCGAGACATCGAACAATCCTGCCGCGCTGCGCGTGTGCTGGTGCTCAGCCATCAGGCCCGCAGGGTATTGCACGGGCATGGAATAGCCGGCAAACGGCACCATGCGGGCGCCCAGCTCGATGTGCAGGGCGTTCAGGGGCGTGGTGAGCAGGGGCGAGGATGTGGCAGGGGATGACATGGCGGACTCCGGGCAAATAGGGGCCGCGACCACAAAGGTGGCCACGGGATTTGCCCTGCTGTCCGCTTTACCTGAGAGATTCACCGCAGCGCCCTGGCTGGCCATGCGGTTTGCTCCTTCGGTGGATGGCCTCATCACGCGATGCGGTGGACCATCTCTCTCCAGCAAGGGAACGCCCGCATCACTGCGGGCGGTTGCCAGTCCTTTTGCCTGAGCGTTCGGCTGCTGCCTGCGCCTTCGGCGGCCCTTTTGGCAAACGTTGCAAAGGGCTCTCTCCTGACGGGCGCAAGTATATCCGCAGGTACCGTCGGCACCCTCTATTTGATGAAACCGAGCACGTGTGGCAGCCAGGTGGACAGCTGGGGCACGAAGGTCAGCAGCACCAGTACCACGCCATGGGCCCACAGAAACGGCGCCAGCTCGCGCACCAGTTGTGTCATGGGCACGCGCGACACGTTGCAAGTGACGAACAGCAAGCCGCCCACCGGCGGGGTGATCATGCCCAGCGTGAGGTTGTAGATCACGACCATTGCGAAGTGCACCGGGTCGATGCCCAGCTTGAAGGCCACCGGTGCGAGGATGGGCGCGAGCACCATCACGCCAGGCAGCGGCTCGATAAAGATGCCGAACAGCAGCAGGAAGATGTTCACGATGATGAGAAACATCCAGGGCGACAGCTGCATGGAGATCAGCCATTCGGCCATCTGCTGGGGAACGCCTTCAATCGTCAGCACCCAGGCGAAAGATGCGGACAGGCCGATGATGATCAGCACCGAGGCCGAGAGCAGCGCCGAACGCGCCAGGATGTCGGGCAGCGCCTTCCACTGCAGCGTGCGGTACACGAACTTGCCACACAACAGCGCATAGAACACCGCCACCACCGACGCCTCGGTGGGCGTGAACCAGCCTGCGCGCATGCCGCCCAGGATCACCACCGGCAGCAGGATGGCCGGCAGCGCCTTCCAGGTGGTCTGCAGGATATCGGCCAGCGGGGGCATCCTGCCGTCGCCCTTGTAGTTGCGCTTCTTCGATACATGGAAGTTCACCACGCACATTGCCACCGCGATGAGCAGACCCGGCAGCAGGCCCGCCACGAACAGCGCACCCACCGATACCGAATCGTCCTGCAGCGCATAGATGATCATGATGATCGACGGCGGGATGATCGGCCCCACGATGGCCGTGGCCGCCGTGAGGGCCGCTGCATACGAGCGGTCGTAGCCTGCCTTGTCCATCATGCGGATCAGCATGGAGCCTGGCCCGGCAGCATCGGCCAGCGCAGAGCCTGAGATGCCCGAGAAAAAAGTGAGCGACACCACGTTGGTGTAGCCCAGGCCTCCCCGCTTATGCCCCACAAACTGGCCTGCAAACTTGAGCAGCACTTCGGTCAGCGATCCGCCGCTCATCAGCTCGGCCGCGAGGATGAAGAACGGGACGGCCATCAGCGGAAAGCTGTCAATGCCGGTGAAGGTCTCCTTGAGCAGCACCATGAGCGGGTAGCTCTCGGCCAGGATCAGCGTGGCCGCTGTGGCCAGGCCCAGCGCAAACGCCACGGGCACACCGATCGCAAGGAACAGGCAGGCCGAGACGATGAGAATGATCGACGCGCTCATAGGGATGCGCTCGCATTCGCGTCGAAGTGCGCATCAGAAGCGAACTCGCGCCGCAGCACGTATCCGCGCACCACAAACAGGAAATGCGCAATCAGCAGCACCCCGCCGATCAACATGGCGCTGTAGATATAGGCAAACGGGATCTGCGTGACGGCGGTCATCTGGAACATGGTGCGCTGCATGTAAAGCCAGCCATACCAGACCATGAAACCGAAAAATGCGAACAGCAGCGCCGCCACAAAGGCACGAACGGCAATGGCGCCCGCGCGGGGCAGGGCATCCTGAAGGTTCTCGACGGCGATGTGTCCGCCGTAGCGCAGCACCGGGCCCGCACCCAAAAAGGTGAGCCAGATCATCATGTGCCGGGACACTTCCTCGGCCCATTCCAGCGAGTTGTGTGTGGTGTAGCGCATGACCACATTGGTGAAGATGATGATCGACATCGCGGCCAGGAGCAGGATCAGTGCCCACCGGTTGGTGGCAATGAGAAGGCGTTCCAGGGTTTTCATGGGCAGGGGGCTGAATCAACGAAAAAACGCCCGGCGCTGCAGGGGCTGCCGGGCGCGCGGGCGAGGGACTGGACCGTGGGGCGTATCAGCGCACGTCCTGGATCTTCTTGATGTTGTCCGCGCCAAACTCTTTGGCGTAACCCACATAGGCAGGCTTGAGCGCTTCACGGAACGCATTGCCATCGACCACCTTGGTGACCTTCATGCCTTGAGATTCAAGCATGGCGATGCCGTTGTTCTCGTCATCGTTCACCTTCTTGCGCTGGGCGGCACCAGCCGTCTTGGCCGCATCGGTGAAGACCTTCTTGTCAGCATCGCTGAGCTTGTTCCAGACCTTGGGCGAAAGCAGCAGCAGCGCGGGCGAATACACGTGGCCGGTGAGCGACAGGTGTTTCTGCACCTGTGAGAACTTGGAGGAGAGGATCACGGGAATCGGGTTTTCCTGGCCGTCCACAGTGCCTTGCTGCAGGGCGCCGAACAGCTCAGGGAATGCCATGGGCGTGGGCAGGATGCCGAAGGTGCGGTAGCCATCCATGTGCACCTTGTTTTCCATCGTGCGCATCTTCAGGCCGGCCGCATCCGCTGGCTTGACGATATCGCGCTTGCTGTTCGTCATGTGGCGAAAGCCGTTTTCCGTCCAGGCCAGCGCAATGATGCCCTTGCTGGGGAACTTGGTCAGGATGTCCTGGCCGATCGGGCCGTCCATCACTTTGCGAGCGTGGTCGTAGTCGCGAAAGAGGAAGGGAATGTCGACGATCTTGACTTCAGGAACGAAGTTGCCGACCGGGCCGGTGGAGGTGTTCACCAGGTCTTGTGTGCCCAGCTGGATGGCTTCGATCTGCTCGCGTTCTCCGCCCAGGGCCGAATTGGGGAAATGCTGGCACTTGTAGCGCCCCTGCGTGCCCTTTTCGACTTCATCACAGAACACCTTGGCGCCCACGCCGTAGTGGGATTCCGGTGTCGTGGCGTAGCCAATCTTCAACGTGGTGGTCTGTGCGGTCGCGGAGGCGCAGAAGCCAAGGGCCAGTCCCAGAGTGGCGACGAGGGGGTGCAGTTGCATGGTGTCTCCTGTGATTGTGGGTGTCCGCGCCGGATGCAGCGGACGCCGCAGCACCTAGTGGCCGCGTGCTCGCAAAATTATGGCGCTGCAACATGGCACAGGCATCCGGGTTTGTGCTGGTAAGCGTGCTTATTAACTGCGTGGAGATGTGTTCCGTGGTGAGGCCGACCGTATTTTTGGAAGGGCTGGTAGTGGGGGGCAAAGGCGTGCCGCCAGTGAGCCTGGCTTTCGCCCCCTGAATGCCAAGGGCCCCGTGCTGGCGGTAACCAGCCGGGGCCTTGTCAGTTTGTGCACTCCGGTAAGAGCGCCTTGATGGAAGAAGTATGCGCTGCAGGGATGAGATGAATTTGCTGAATTCTCTTTGAAACAGTCAAATGTAAGAATAATTTTCTGAATTTGTAGGAATCAGTGAATAATCCACCTGATGGATCGACTGGATAGAAAAATTCTCGCTGTGCTGCAGGGCAACGCCCGCGCCAGCCTGCAAGAGATCGGGCAGGCCGTGGGCTTGAGCGCGTCACCTTGTTGGGGCCGCATCAAGAAGATGGAAGAGGCGGGTGTGATCCAGGGTTACACCGTGCGCATCAACCCGCAGTCGCTGGACCTGGCCGACACGGTGTTGGTGCAGGTCACGCTCGACAGCCACTCCGACAACACGCTCGAAAAGTTCGGCGAAACGCTGGCCAGCATCCCCGAGGTGATCGAGGCGCACCTGGTGTCGGGCGACTACGACTACCTGCTGCGCATCGTCGTGAAGGACACGCGCGACTACGAGCGCCTGCTGCGTGAGAAGCTCTACAAGATCAAGGGCATCCGGCACAGCCGCTCCAGTTTTGTACTGCGCACGCTCAAGAAGGCGGACCTCCCCCTTTTTGTGGGATGAATTTGATTAAAAATGGCCGTTGGCGCTTGTCTGTAAAGCGCTAATAGCTATCAGTTTAATAGTAACTGCATCAGGTGCCAATTCCAACGCTCAGGCATCAAGGAACACCCGCCGCGTTCTGTCTCTGCGGTTCAGAGGCTGTAGGGCATGCAGATCAACGGCAGAATGGCCCCGCCTTTTGCGCTGGTTTCGGTGGGTTGCACCACCACGGTGCGCAGCCAGAGGGCTTGAAGCGTGCCAGCACGGCCGGAGAACCACCACCATGAACCTGCGTTTTGTCGAAGCCTTTTATTGGGTTGCCTCCCTCAAGAGCGTGACGCGCGCGGCGGAAAAACTCTTTCTGACCCAGTCGGCCATGTCCAGCCGCGTGGCGGCGCTGGAGGAAGAACTCGGTGTGCTGCTGCTGGACCGGCGCGACAAACATTTCAAGCTCACCGTGGCGGGCACCCGGTTTCTCACGTATGCGAAACGCATGCTGGAACTGCAGCGCCAGCTCAAGACCGAGATGGGCTCGGGCGGCCCGCTGGAAGTGTCGATCCGCCTGGGCGCGATTGAGTCGGTGCTCCACTCGTGGCTCATCCCCTGGGTGGAACAACTGCGCAAGGACAACCCGCTGCTGGAGCTGGAGCTCACGGTCGAGTCCACGCCCGTGCTGCTCGACCAGATCCGACGGGGCACGCTGGATGCCGTGTTTGCGGCCCTGCCCGCATCGGCGGACGGTATCCGCAGCCAGGCGCTGACGCCCATGGAAATGGTGTTCGTCGGCAACAGCAAGATCCACCGCAAGCGCCGCTATGCGCCTGAAGACTTTGCCGGCACCGACATCCTGACCTTTCAGCGCGGCTCCCAGCCCCATGTGTACCTGCTGGACACGCTGCGCCAGGCGCAGGTGGAGCCGCGCTGCGTGCACACCATTTCCTCGATCTCCGCCATGGTGCAGCTGGTACAGGGTGGATTTGGTGTGGCCACCCTGCCGCGCCTGGCGGTGGAGCGGATGCTGGCGTTCCCGGATCTGCGCGCGTTGGCCTGCGACATCGTCCTGCGGCCACTGCCCATTCATGTGAGCTACCGCGAGGACCCCTCATCCCCGGCAATGGAGGCGATCGTGCGATCCGCGCTCAGCTTCATCGAGGCACAACCACCGCAGCCCAAGACGCGCAAGGCCCGCGCCTGAGCGCGAGGACCACGCACGCTCCTTTTTTCTGCTGCGCGCACTTCCGTTGCGCTGTCTGCATTTCCGCTTCCGCATTGAGGACTTCGCATTGAAATGCGTGCGGGGTTCCGTGCGACTGCGCTGGTTCAGATGCTCCTTTCAAGGGCCCGGGTTAACCCTTGCAGCAATCACAAGGGTTAACCCTAAGCACCAAGTTGGTTTGCCTCGCCCCAATGAAGTGCATCGAAAAAATCGATGAGCTGAGAGAAATTTTTTGAATTTGCCAGCGCAGTTACACCCCAACACAATCCGTCCAACGTCATGCAATTGACTTTTCTCAATGCAAGGAAATACGGTGGACTTAGCTCAAGAAAATTCGCTCGCGGTGTTTGGCCCTGAGGGCACCAGCAACCCGAACCATGTCCGCGACACCATCCGAAAAGGACTGTGGACATCGCACACCAGCGGTCTCGCAGACGGCCATGTTCAAGGCAACGTGGTCATCCTGCCCGAGGTGCTTGCCAGTGACTTCCTGCGGTTCTGCCAACGCAACCCCAAGCCATGCCCCGTGCTGGCGGTCAGCGAGCCTGGCCAGTTCGCCCTGCCTTCGCTGGGCAAAGGCATCGACATCCGCAGCGATGTGCCGCTGTACCGTGTTTGGCGCCACGGTGAAATGTCGGAGGAGGTGGCGGACATTGCCAGCCTCTGGCGGCCGGACCTGGTCACCTTCATTCTCGGCTGCTCGTTCTCGTTCGAATCGGCGTTGATCGAAGCAGGCATCCGCCTGCGCCACATTGATGAAGGCAAGAACGTGGCCATGTTCCGCACCAACCTGCAGACCGAGCCCGCCGGCCCCTTCGGCGGTGCCATGGTGGTCACCATGCGTCCCATGCCCGCCGCGGAGGTGATCCGTGCCGTGCAAGTCACCTCGCGTTTTCCCAATGTGCATGGAGCCCCTGTGCATATCGGTGACCCCGCCCTGATCGGCATCGCCGATCTGGCCCATCCCGACTACGGGGACGCTGTAGCGCTGATGCCCGGTGAGATCCCTGTTTTCTGGGCCTGCGGCGTGACACCGCAATCGGCCATCTTGAACGCCCAGCCCGCGTTCTGCATCACGCATGCGCCGGGTTGCATGCTGGTCACAGACCTTCTCAACCACCAACTTGCCAGTTTTTAAACAAGGAGCTACCCCATGAAAAAAATTACTTTTGGTCTCTGCGCCGTTGCCTTGGCGGGACTCTCGCAGGCCCAGGTCAAGTGGGATCTGCCGTCCGGCTATGCCGTGAACACCTTCCAGGTGCAGAACCTGCAGCAGTTCGTGCAGGACGTGGACAAGGCGACGGGGGGCAAGCTCAAGATCGCGGTGCATCCCAATGCCTCGCTGTTCAAGGCCAACGAGATCAAGCGCACGGTGCAGTCCGGCCAGGTGGCTTTGGGTGAGTTCATTTTGTCGGGCGCTGCCAACGAGGCGCCCGTCTACGGCGTGGACTCCATTCCGTTCCTGGCGACGAGCTATGCGGACTCCAAGCGCCTGGACCAGGCCTCGCGCCCGCTGCTGGTCAAGACGCTGGGTGCACAGGGCATGAAGCTTTTGTACACCGTGCCATGGCCTGCACAGAGTCTGTACTCGGTCAAGCCCGTCACGGCGTTGAAGGATCTCAAGGGCACGAAGATGCGTGCCTACAACCCAGCCACCTCGTACATCGCCACGGCGGTGGGTGCGCAGCCCGTCACCATCCAGCTGGCGGAGCTGTCCGCAGCATTGGCCACGGGCACGGTGGACAACTTCCTCACCTCCAGCGCCAGTGGTGTGGACAGCAAGCTGTACGAGACCGTGAAGTACTTCTACGGTGTGGCGGCCTGGCTGCCCCGCAATGCCGTGGTGGTGAACCAGAAGGCGTTCGACGCGCTGGACAAGCCCACCCAGGAATCCCTGCTGGCCCAGGCTGCCGTGGCCGAACAACGGGGTTGGGCCATGAGCGAGAAGAAAGACCAGGAATATCTGAAGGAACTGGCAGCCAAGGGCATGCAGGTGGATGTGAGCGCCACGAGCCTGAAGGCAGAGCTCAAGGCCGTCGGTGAGCGCATGACCGCGGACTGGATCAAGACCGCTGGCGATGAGGGCAGGGCTGTCATCGACGCCTACAACAAGAAGTGAGATGGACGTGTCTATCCTGTCTCAAACCCCTTTGGCCGTGGGCGATGCGGCCACGGTGAAGATGCCGCCGCACCTGCTGCGGCGCATGCTGGACGGTGCCTACCTTGCCGCCGGTGCCGTGGGTGCCGCCTGCATTGCGGTCATCTGCGTGCTGATGGTGGTGCAGTCCCTGGGGCGCCAGTTCGGGTTTCCCACTGGCGCCATCAACGACGTGGTGGCCTGGCTGTGCGCGGCGGCGGCTTTTCTCACCATGGCGCATGCCTTCAAGCACGGCGATTTCGTGCGCGTGACGCTGGTGCTGGAAAAGCTCTCGCCCGGCATGCGCCGCAAATACGAAGTGGCCTGCTTGAGCATCGCGGCGCTAGCCATCGGCTACCTGACCTGGTGGGCCTGCATCTTCACCTATGAGAGTTGGCAGTTCCATGAACTGGCCCAGGGGCTGTGGGCGATCCCCATCTGGATCCCGCAACTGAGCTTTGCCTTGGGCTCCCTGCTGTTCTTCGTGGCTGTCATCGATGAATGGTGGATCGTGGTGCGGGGCGGCATTCCTACCTTTGTGCGGCTGGTGGAAGAGCGCCACGCCAAGGGTGACTTTTCTTCGGACCTTTAAGGAGCATCACCATGGACATTCTTTCCATCGGCGCTTTCCTGCTGCTGCTCATGCTCCTCATGCTGTCCGGCGGTGTCTGGATCGCCATGACGCTGGCCATCTGCGGATGGGTCGGCCAGGCCTACTTCACCAACAGCCAGCCCGGGCTGAACCTCTTCTCCGCGTTTTGGGAGAGCAATGCCAGCTGGGAACTGGCCGCGCTGCCCCTGTTCATCTGGATGGGTGAAATCCTGTTTCGCACCCGCTTGAGTGAAGACATGTTCACTGGGCTGGCCCCCTGGCTGGGCAAGGTGCCCGGGCGGCTGTTCCATACCACCATCCTGGGCTGCGGCATTTTCGGCTCGGTCTCGGGCTCGTCGGCAGCCACTTGCGCCACCATTGCCAAGGTCTCGCTGCCTGCGCTCAAGAAACGCGGCTACGACGAGGGCATCGCCATCGGTTCGCTGGCCACCGCCGGTACTCTGGGCATTCTGATTCCCCCGTCCATCACCATGGTGGTGTATGCGGTGGCGGCCGATGCCTCCATCATTCGCATCTTCCTGGCTGGCTTTCTGCCAGGGCTGCTGCTGATGCTGCTGTTCTCCGGCTACATCGCCTGGTGGTCGGTGCGCAACAAGGAACGCATGCCTGTGGACGAACCACCCACCACGTTCCGCGAAAAGCTGCACCTGTCGCGCAACCTGATTCCCTGCGCGCTGCTGATCGTGTTCATCTGCTGGTCCTTGGTGGCCGGCTGGGCGACGGCCACGGAATGTGCTGCGTATGGCGTGGTGGGGGCACTGGCCCTGGCCGCATGGTGCAAGGCCCTGACCTGGCAGAACTTCAAGGAAGGCCTGGCGGGCTCGGCCCGCACCAGCTGCATGATCATGTTCATCCTGGCGGGTGCTGCCTTCTTGACCAAGACCATGGCTTTTACCGGCATCCCACGCGAGCTGGCCGAATGGGTGGACTCCATGCACCTGTCGCCCTATGCGCTGATTGCCTGCCTGGTGGGGGTGTACCTGGTCCTGGGCACCGCGCTGGATGGCATCAGCATGATCGTGCTGACCGCTGCCGTGGTCATGCCCATGATCGAAAAGGCGGGCTTTGATCTCATCTGGTTTGGCATCTTCGTGATCCTGCTGGTGGAGATCGCCGAGGTCACGCCACCTGTGGGCTTCAACCTCTTCGTGCTGCAGAACATGACGGGCAAGGACAGCAACCTCATTGCCAAGGCGGCCATACCGTTCTTCCTGTGCCTGGTGGTCTGCATCGGCCTGATCACGGCCTTCCCGCAGATCGTCACCATCGTCCCTGACCTTGTCATGGGGCAGTCGAAGTAGCCAGCCACCCGGCTTTTCACTGTGCCCTCCAGCGCACCCGGTCTGCGCTGGCGTCCACTTCCCCCCCTTCAGGAGCTTGCCATGAAGAACATGGTCTTGTTGGCCGCGCTTGCCGTGGCCCCGGTGGTGCACGCCCAGACCCAGTGGAAGCTGGCCACGGGCTACCGTGCTGAGTCGTTTCATACGCGCAACGTTGTCCAGTTTGCGCAGGATGTGGAGCGTGCTTCGGCAGGCGCACTGCGCATCGAGGTGCATGCCAACAATGCCTTGTTCAAGCTGGGGGAAATCCCGCAGGCGGTGCAGGACGGAAAGGCCCAGGCGGGGGAGACCATCATGACCAGCCTGGTGCGCGAAATTCCCCTGGCAGGGGCCGATTCCGTGCCTTTTGTGGTGCGCAGCTATGCCGACGCGCGGCGCATGTGGGATGTGCAGCGTCCGCTGATCGAAGTGCACATGGCGCGCAAGGGGCTCAAGGCACTGTATGCCGTGCCCTGGCCCCCACAGGGGCTGTTCACCACGGCCTCGGTGCGTTCGTCGGTGGATTTCAAGGGCACCCGCATGCGCACCTACAACCCGGGCACGGTGCGCATTGCCGAGTTGCTCGGTGCCACGCCGGTGGATGTGCCCATGGTCGAGGTCAACCAGGCCTTGGCGGCCGGAAAGCTGGACTCGATGATCACCTCGGCCCTGACTGGCGTGGAAAACCAGGTCTGGGGCCAGATCAAGCAGTACTACGGCATCAACGCCTGGTTCCCCAAGAACATCGTCTTTGTGAACCAGCAGGCGTTTGATGCACTGCCCGCCCCGGTACGCCAGGCCGTCAGTCAGGCTGCGGCCGAGGCCGAAAAACGGGGGTGGACGATGAGCGCTGCGGTGGCCGAGGAATCGGTGACCGAGCTGCAGCGCAAGGGCATCAAGGTCGAACCCCCTTCGGCCGTGCTTGACACCGAGCTCAAACGCCTGGGCGAGCGGTTTTCCCGCGAATGGGTGCGGTCCGTGGGGAGCGAGGCCAACCAGCTCTTCATCCCGTACTACACGCAGCGCTAGGTCGTCGCAGGAATCATCCAGCAAGCACACGGCAATCACCAAGGAATCACCATGCAAACCCCTTCAGACACCATTGAGATGTATCTGCTGGCCAAGGATGGCAACCGGCCCCACCTGATGGAGCGGGCCTTCGCTGGCGGCGCACTGTTGCGCATGGATGTGCGGCAGGGCGACATGGGTTTTCCGCCCGTGGCCCACGGCCGCGACGCCATTGCCGAAACCCTGGTGCGCCACTTTGGCCGCACCTATGAAAACGTCTACAGCTTCTGCCTCGCCGATCCTCCGGATCCCGCGTGCTCGGAGTTTCACTGCCCCTGGCTCGTGGCCATGACAGAAAAAGACAGCCGCGCCGTGCGCCTGGGTTGCGGCCAGTACCACTGGCGCTTTGCGCCGGGTACGCGCCTGGCGCAGGAGCTGAACATCGTGTTGGACAGCATGCAAACCCTGCCGCCCTCGGACATCCATGTCGTGATGCCCTGGATCGCGGCGCTGGACCGCCCCTGGTGCGATGCAGACCGGGCGATAGCGACGGCACCTTCCATCCCTTCGGTGCATGCGGTGCTGGAGGCGTTGGCCCGAACACCGGTTTTGGCCCCTTCCTCCCTGGCCCTGGCGGCCTGAGCGGCGCACCGAACACTTTCTTTTCACCTTTGCAAACCATCACACCATGACCCAACTTGCACCCTCCACCCACATCCCCCGCTGGCAGTTCTGGATTGACCGTGGGGGCACATTCACCGACATCGTGGCCAAGCGGCCCGATGGCTCGCTGACCACCCACAAGCTGCTGTCGGAAAACCCTGAGCAGTACAAGGATGCCGCCGTGGCGGGCATCCGCCACCTGCTGGGTCTCAAACCCGGTGAGCCTGTTACACCCGCGCTGGTGGAATGCGTGAAGATGGGCACCACCGTGGCCACGAATGCGCTGCTGGAGCGCAAGGGCGAGCCCACACTGCTGGTGACCACGCGCGGTTTTCGCGATGCGCTTCGCATTGCCTACCAGAACCGCCCACGCCTGTTCGACCGCCATATCCAGTTGCCCGAGCTTTTGTACACCGAGGTGATCGAGGCGCGCGAACGTGTGGGCGCCCATGGCGACGTGTTGCAGGCACTGGATGAGCCCAGCCTGCGGGGTGACCTGCTGGCGGCTTACGCGCGTGGCCTGCGCAGCGTGGCCGTCGTTTTCATGCACGGCTACCGCTACACCCAACACGAGCAGGCTGCCCAGCGCATTGCCCGGGAAGTGGGTTTCACGCAGATCAGCACCTCGCACGAAACCAGCCCCATGATGAAGTTCGTGAGCCGGGGCGACACGACAGTGGTGGATGCCTACCTGTCGCCCATCTTGCGCCGCTATGTGGAGCAGGTGGCCAGCGAGATGCCGGGTGTGAAGCTGTTCTTCATGCAATCTTCGGGTGGGCTCACCGATGCCGGAACGTTTCAGGGCAAGGACGCGATTCTGTCTGGCCCCGCGGGCGGCATTGTGGGCATGGCGCGCACTGCAGGGCTGGCGGGGCACGAAAAAGTCATTGGCTTTGACATGGGCGGCACGTCCACCGATGTGAGCCACTACGCCGGTGCGTTCGAGCGCGAGTTCGAGACCCATGTGGCGGGTGTGCGCATGCGTGCGCCCATGATGAGTATCCACACAGTGGCCGCCGGCGGCGGCTCGGTGCTGGCCTATGACGGTGCCCGTTTTCGCGTAGGCCCTGAAAGTGCGGGTGCCAACCCGGGTCCGGTGAGCTACCGCCGGGGCGGGCCACTGGCTGTGACCGATGCCAATGTGATGGTGGGCAAGGTGCAGCCACGTTACTTCCCCAGCGTGTTTGGCCCTGCAGCCAACGAAACACTGGATGCCGACGCAGTGCGCGCGCGGTTTGAAGCCATCGCCGCCCAGACCCAGCGCAAACCCGAAGAAGTGGCCGAGGGTTTCATCCAGATTGCCGTCCAGCAGATGGCCAACGCCATCAAGAAAATCAGCGTGGCGCGGGGCTACGACGTGACGCGCTACACCCTGCAGTGTTTTGGTGGTGCGGGTGGCCAGCACGCTTGTCTGGTGGCCGATGCCCTCGGCATGACCCGTGTGTTCGTCCATCCGCTGGCCGGGGTGTTGAGCGCTTACGGCATGGGCCTGGCCGACCAGACCGTGATCCGCGAGCAAGCGGTGGAGATGCCGCTGGCCACCGCGTCGCTGCCGCTGATTGCCGAACGCCTGGACACCCTGGGCTCCGCAGCCCAGGCCGAGCTGGAGCGCCAGCAGGTCAGCGTCAACCCGGTGCAGGTGCGCCACAACGTGCATGTGCGCTACGAAGGCACCGATTCAGCCCTGGTGGTGCCGTTTGGCGACATGGCCAGTATCCAGTCGGCCTTTGAGACGGCCTACCGCCAGCGCTTTGCCTTCCTGATGGCGGGCAAAGGGCTGGTGGTGGAGGCCGTCTCGGTGGAGGCCATGATTGCAGGCGACGCTCCTGCAGAGCCGCGCCTGGCGGTGCACCCGCACCGCAAGCACCCGCTGCGCGAAACGGTAAAGATGTACTCGGGCAGCGAGTGGCACGACGCCGCGCTGGTGGTGCGCGAAGACCTGCACCCCGGCGATGTGATTCCCGGTCCGGCCATCATTGCCGAGAAGAACACCACCACGGTGGTGGAGCCCGGCTGGTCCGCCCGCCTGACCGACCTGGATCACCTGGTGCTGGACCGCGTCACGGCCCGCAAGGTGCAATACGCGGCCGGCACCACGGTGGACCCGGTGCTGCTGGAGGTGTTCAACAACCTGTTCATGAACATCGCCGAGCAGATGGGCCTGCAGCTGCAGAACACGGCGTACTCGGTGAACATCAAGGAGCGCCTGGACTTCAGCTGCGCGCTGTTCGATGCCACCGGCAACCTGATTGCCAACGCGCCGCACATGCCGGTGCACCTGGGCTCCATGGGCGAGAGCATCAAGACCGTGATCCGCGAGAACGCGGGCAAGATGCACCCGGGCGATGTGTACATGCTCAACGACCCGTACCACGGTGGCACCCATCTGCCCGATGTGACGGTGATCACCCCGGTGTACGTGGCCGAGGGCTCCGAGCCCACGTTCTATGTGGGCAGTCGGGGCCACCATGCCGACATCGGCGGCACCACGCCGGGCTCGATGCCACCGTTCTCCACGCGCATCGACGAAGAGGGTGTGCAGATCAACAACGTGAAGCTGGTGGACCGGGGCATCTTTCTGGAAGAAGAAGTGCGCAGCCTGCTGACGACGGGCGGCGGCACCACGTCGTATCCCAGCCGCAACCCCCAGCAGAACCTGGCCGACCTGCGTGCGCAAATCGCCGCCAACGAAAAAGGCGTGCAGGAACTCTCGAAGATGGTGGACCAGTTCAGCCTGGATGTCGTGCAGGCCTACATGCGCCATGTGCAGGACAACGCCGAAGAGTCCGTGCGCCGCGTGATCACGCAGCTCAAGGACGGGCAGTTCACCCTGCCGCTGGACAACGGCGCGCAGATCAGCGTGTCCGTGAAGGTCAACGTGGCCGAGCGCAGCGCGGTGATCGACTTTGCGGGCACCAGCGCGCAGCAGACCAACAACTTCAACGCGCCGCGTGCGGTGTGCATGGCCGCGGTGCTGTACGTGTTCCGTACGCTGGTGGACGACGACATTCCGCTGAACGCCGGGTGCCTGAAGCCGCTGCAGGTGATCATCCCGCAGGGCTCCATGCTCAACCCGAATCCGCCGGCCTCGGTGGTGGCGGGCAACGTCGAGACCTCCACCTGCATCACCAATGCGCTGTTCGGCGCCCTGGGCGTGATGGCGGGCAGCCAGCCCACCATGAACAACTTCACCTTTGGCAATGCGCAGTACCAGTACTACGAAACCATTGCCGGCGGCAGCGGTGCGGGTGCGGTGTTCGATGCTTCAGGCCGCACGGTGCGCGGGTTTGACGGCACCAGCGTGGTCCAGACGCACATGACCAATTCGCGCCTGACCGACCCCGAGGTGCTGGAGTTCCGCTTCCCCGTGGTGCTCGACAGCTACGAGATCCAGCGCGGTTCTGGCGGAGCAGGCCGCTGGGCGGGTGGCGATGGCGGCGTGCGGCGCGTGCGCTTTCTGGAGGCCATGACGGCCAGCATCCTTTCCAACGGCCGGCTTAACCCCGCCTTTGGCATGGCAGGCGGCCAACCCGGCCGGCCCGGCGCCAACCGTGTGCTGCGTGCCAACGGCCAGGTGGAAGAACTGGGCCATATCGGTGCGGCACTGATGGAGCCCGGCGATGTGTTCGAGATATCGACTCCCGGTGGTGGCGGCTACGGTGAAGAGTGCGCCGTGCATTGACGCGCAAGCCGGAGGCGCGTTGCCTCCGGCCCTGCGCAGTGGCACGGCGTTTGCGTTCTTTCCCATGCTGCTTTGCGGTCAGTGGGATGCAACCAGGAGAAATTCATGAACTATCTGCCAGCCACTTCCCATGCCGAACGGTACGCGCAGCCGCGTACGGCCCCCACGGCGAGCGGCGCCTCTGCGTCGGATGCGCCTGCAGGCGCTTCCCGCTCCGGCCCTGCATCGGCAGAGGCTGCGCCCGCTGGTGGCCGACGCAACCTGAGCGTGGGGCAGAAGCTTGCGGCCAGCTTTGGCCTGCTGGGCTGCGCCGTGGCACTGCTGGGAGCGATGACGTGGATGACCGGCGAGGGCACCCGCCGCCAGGCCACGTTGCTTGCCAGCGAGCAACTGCCCATTGAACGCTCGGTGCGCGACTGGAAGACGCAGTCGGTCACCATTGGCCAGATTGCGTTGCGCACCACGGTGTCCTCCGACGTATTTCCCCTGGTGGCAGAGATCCGCAAGCAACTGGCGACCGAAGACGCGATGCGCAAGCGCATCGAAGAGGCTTTGGCAGGTGCATCCACAGCCGAGCACACCAAACCCCTGTGGGCCGAGGCCCAGGCGCAGCGGCAGCAATACGCGGCGCTGCGCGACGCCCTGGTGCAGAACGCCCTGGAGGCCAAGATCATCAGCCAGAAGGAGCTGCAGGACCACGCCGCCGCACTGACGCAATACCTGCGGGCCATTGATCAGTTGCTCGGGGCGTCCGAGCAGGCGTCCCTCCAGGCGGCGGACGCCATGATCAGCGACGCCTCGCGCGCACAGTGGATCAGTGCCATCGCGGTGCTGGTGGTGGTGGGGCTGTCGGCGCTGTTTGGCTGGCTATTGCGGCGCTCCATCGTGCTGCCGCTGCGCCAGGCCTGCGAGGCTGCGGACCTGGTGGCACATGGCGACCTGACCGTGCGCATGCAGACGCAGCGCACCGATGAAATCGGCCAGTTGCTCACGGCGCTGGACAAGATGGTCGAGTCCCTGCACTACGTGGTGACCGAGGTGCGTGACTCGGGGGAGTCCATCCACGTGGCCAGTTCCGAGGTGGCGGCGGGCAACACCGACCTGAGCGCACGCACCGAACATGCCGCCAGCAACCTGCAGCAGACGGCGGCGAGCATTGCCCAGCTGGCACAGATGGTGGCGGCCAATGCGGACAGCACGCGCCAGGCCAATGCGCTGGCCCTGAATGCGACACAAGTGGCCAGCAAGGGCGGCGAGGTGGTCAGCCAGGTGGTGAAGACCATGGAAGAGATCAACGCCAGCAGCAAGAAGATTGCCGACATCGTGGGCATCATCGATGGCATTGCGTTCCAGACCAACATCCTGGCGCTCAATGCGGCCGTCGAGGCTGCCCGCGCAGGCGAGCAGGGACGCGGTTTTGCGGTGGTGGCCAGCGAGGTGCGGGGGCTGGCAGGGCGCAGCGCCAACGCGGCGCGCGAGATCAAGGCGCTGATCTCCACCAGCGTCGAGAAGGTGAGCGACGGCGCGAGGCTGGTGGTGACGGCAGGCTCCACCATGGGCGACATCGTGCAGAGCGTGGAGCGCGTGACCACGCTGATGTCCGAGATCAACGAGGCCAGCAGCGAACAGAGCACGCAGATCGGCCAGGTGAGCCAGGCCGTGGACCAACTCGACCACATGACGCAACAGAACGCCGCGCTGGTAGAGGAGGGCGCTGCCGCGGCCCAGAGCCTCAAGGACCAGGCACACCGCCTGGCCGGTGCCATGGGGCAGTTTCAGCTCGTTCGTGCAGCGGTTTGATCCAAGAAATTCAATAAAAAAGGCCTGCAGCGCAGGCCCATAAAGCGCCAGGCGCTATGAATTTTGATGTGACTACATGCCCGCGTAGTTCGGGCCACCGCCACCTTCGGGCGTGACCCACACGATGTTCTGCGTCGGGTCCTTGATGTCGCAAGTCTTGCAGTGCACGCAGTTTTGCGCGTTGATCTGCAGGCGTTGCGCATCGCCGCCCTTGGCCACGTCGGGCACAAACTCGTACACGCCCGCGGGGCAGTAGCGCGCCTCAGGGCCGGCGTACTTGGCCAGGTTGATGTTGACCGGCACGCTCGCGTCCTTGAGCGTGAGGTGGGCCGGCTGGTTCTCTTCGTGGTTGGTGTTGCTGATGAACACGCTGGAGAGGCGGTCGAACGTGAGCTTGCCATCGGGCTTGGGGTAGACGATGGGCTTGCACTCGGCCGCGGGCTTCAGATACGCGTGGTCGGGCTTGTCGCGGTGCAGGGTCCAGGGGATGTGGCCGCGCAGCACGAACTGCTCGAAACCGTTCATCAGCGTGGCCGTGGTCAGGCCGTACTTGAACCAGTTCTTGAAGTTGCGGTCTTTGTTCAGCTCGGTGTAGAGCCAGCTTTCCTCGAAGGCCTTGGGGTAGGCCGTCAGTTCGTCGTGCTGGCGGCCCGCCACGATGGCGTCGTAAGCGGCCTCGGCGGCCAGCATGCCGGTCTTGATGGCGGCGTGGCTGCCCTTGATGCGGCCCACGTTCAGGTAGCCCGCATTGCAGCCCACCAGGGCGCCACCCGGGAAGACCGTCTTGGGCAGGGCGTTGATGCCGCTGGCGTTGATGGCGCGTGCGCCATACGACAGGCGCTTGGCCGTGATCTCGCCTTTTTCGTTCTCAAAGTAGTAGCGGACGTTCGGGTGGGTCTTCCAGCGCTGGAATTCCTCGAACGGGCTGAGGTACGGGTTGGTGTAGCCCAGGCCCGTGACGAAGCCCAGGGCCACCTTGTTGCCCTCCAGGTGGTACAGGAAGGCGCCGCCGTAGGTGTCGTTCTCCATGGGCCAGCCGGCGGTGTGCATCACAAAGCCGGGCTGGTGCTTCTTGGGGTCGATCTCCCACAGTTCCTTCACGCCAATGCCGAAGCTCTGCGGGTCGCGGTCCTTGTCGAGGTGGAACTTGGCGATCAGCTGCTTGCCCAGGTGGCCGCGTGCGCCTTCGGCAAACACGGTGTACTTGCCCAGCAGCTCCATGCCCAGCTGGAAGTTTTCGGTGGGCTCGCCATCCTTGCCGATGCCCAGATTGCCGGTGGCCACGCCCTTGACGGAGCCGTTGTCGTTGTAGAGCACTTCTGCGGCGGTGAACCCGGGGAAGATTTCCACGCCCAGGGCTTCGGCCTGTTCACCCAGCCACCTGGTCAGGTTGCCCAGGCTGATGATGTAGTTGCCGTGGTTGTGCGCAAACGGCGGCAGGAACATGTTGGGCACGCGAAAGCCCGATTTTTCGCCCAGGAAGATATAGGCGTCGTCGGTCACGGGCTGGTTCAGCGGAGCGCCGCGCTTTTTCCAGTCGGGGATCAGTTCGGTCAGCGCCTTGGGGTCCATGATGGCGCCCGAGAGAATGTGCGCGCCGGGTTCGGAGCCTTTTTCCAGCACCACGACCGAGACATCCTGGCCTTTTTCAGCCGCCAATTGCTTCAGGCGGATCGCAGTGGCCAAGCCGCCCGGGCCACCGCCGACGACGACGACGTCGTATTCCATGGATTCGCGGGGGCCGTATTGGGCGAGGATTTCTTCATTGGTCATGGGCTTCTCGTCGGGCGTTTGATAATGGGCTATTTTCTACAGAGCAGGGTGCAATGCCCTGTCTGGCTGGCGACTGATTGTATTCACGGAATACAGACAATCGAACGACCGTTCTATTTTGATCCAGTAGGGAGACTCTAAATGGCATACAGCATCGACTTGTCCGGCCGCGTGGCCTTCATCACAGGTGCCTCCAGCGGCCTGGGCGCACAGTTTGCCCGTACGCTGGCCCGCGCGGGCGCCGGCGTGGTGCTGGCCAGCCGCCGGGTCGAAAAGCTCAAGGAGCTGCGTGCACGCATCGAAGGCGAGGGCGGTGACGCCCATGTGATCGAACTCGACGTGACCGACCACGACTCGATCAAGTCCGCCGTGGCACACGCCGAGACCGAGATGGGCTCCATCGACATCCTGGTCAACAACTCGGGCGTGAGCACCACGCAGCGTATCCAGGACGTGACGCCGGAGGACTACGACTTCATCTTCGACACCAACGTGAAGGGCGCCTTCTTCGTGGCTCAGGAGGTCGGCAAGCGCATGCTGGCTCGCTCGCGCGGTGCCGCGCCGGGCAGCTTCACGGGGGGGCGCATCATCAACATCGCCTCGATGGCAGGCCTCAAGGTGCTGCCGCAGATCGGCGCCTACTGCATGAGCAAGGCCGCCGTGGTGCAGATGACCCGCGCCATGGCCATGGAGTGGGGCAAGTTTGGCATCAACGTGAACGCGATATGCCCTGGCTACATCGATACCGAGATCAACCACCACCACTGGCAAACCGAGCAGGGCAAGAAGCTCATCGACATGCTGCCCCGCAAGCGCGTGGGCAACGCGCAAGACCTGGATGCCTTGCTGGTCATGCTGGCCAGCGACCAGAGCCATTTCATCAATGGTGCGGTGATTGCGGCGGACGACGGCTTTGCTGTATAGGATGCCCCCCTGAGGCGCTGCGCGCCATCCCCCGAAGGGGACGCCACCGGTGGCCTGGCAGAGCCAGTTCCACGGTGGCACTGGCATTGGGGCGTGCCAGTTGCGGAGCGCGTGGACGTGCCAACAACCTGGACTACCGATGAAGCTTGAAATTCCCGAAATCAAGAAGCTGGTCTTTGAGATGCGGTTCCCCGTGCGCTGGGGCGACATGGACGCCATGGGCCATGTCAACAACACGGTGTACTTCCGCTACCTGGAAACCGCGCGCATCGATTGGATGGTCTCGGTGGGCTGCAACCCCGACCCGCGCGGACAGGGGCCGGTCATCGTCAATGCGTTCTGCAATTTCTACAAGCAGCTCGAATACCCGGCCGACGTGTTGCTCAAGCTCTACGTGAGCGACCCGGGCCGCACCACGTTCGAGACCTGGGGCACGATGGAGCGGGTGGACCAGCCGGGCGTCATCTGCGCAGCGGGTGGCGCCACCACCATCTGGGTGGACTTTCCGCAGCAGAAAGCAGCGCCCTTGCCGGACTGGATGCGGGTGCTGGTCACGGCGGACTGAAAATTTGAATGGAATTGGCCTCTGGCGCTTAATGGATAAGCGCTGGAAGCTATTAAATCGATAGTAAATGGCCCGCAGCACTCACTTCTGTTTGGGCACGCGACCCATCAGATAGAACTCGGGGTTGGGCTGCATCCCGGCAAAGCTGGCCATGCGGTTGGACAGTCCGAAGAACGCGGTGATGGCCGCGATGTCCCAGATGTCCTCGTCGTCGAAGCCGTGCGGGTGCAGGGCCTCGAAGTCGGCGTCCTCGATCTCGTGCGAGCGCTGGCACACCTTCATCGCAAAGTCGAGCATCGCGCGCTCGCGCGGGCTGATGTCGGCCTTGCGGTGGTTGACCGCCACCTGGTCGGCAATGAGCGGCTTTTTCTCGTAGATGCGCAGGATGGCGCCGTGGGCCACCACGCAGTACAGGCACTGGTTGGCGGCGCTGGTGGTGGTGACGATCATCTCGCGCTCGCCCTTGGTCAGGCTGCCTTCTTCCTTGAGCATGAGCGCGTCGTGGTACGCAAAGAAGGCGCGCCACTCGGCCGGGCGGCGCGCGAACGCCAGGAACACGTTGGGGATGAAGCCGGCCTTTTCCTGCACTTCCACGATGCGTGCGCGGATGTCTTCGGGCAGGGTGTTCAGGTCAGGGAAGGGATAGCGGCTCACGAAGGTCTCCTTGGCTGTGTTGTGTCGTGGATGCCAGTATCCGCGATGCACCGCGTTGCGCTGCGCGCATGAAACTGGCGCCGCCCCCACCAGTGCACCCGTGGATCCGGCTTCGCCGGTCCACCGGGTGCGTCCCCCTCCGGGGGAAGACGCCGCCAGGCGGCTCAGGGGGAGCTCAAGGATGCCAGTGCGTGGCCCGCACCGGGCTTTGCGCAGGGGCTGCCGTGTTGCCCGCCAGCGCATACGACAGCTGCGTGGCCGCGGCGATCACGGTCTGGGCCAGGGCTTCGAGTTTTTCAGCGGGCAGGCGCGATGCGGGGCCCGAGATGCACACGGACCCCATCAGGCGCCAGTGCATGCCGAACACCGGCGCCGACACCGTGGCCACGCCTTGCTCGCGTTCGCCGATGGACCAGTGGTAGCCCTTCTTGCGGATGTCCTCATAGGCCTTGCCGGGCTCGCCCGAGAACGCCAGGATCACGCGGCCCGGGGAGCCTTTGTCCAGCGGCAGCCCTTCGCCCATGCGGGCGTGGTGGCGCAGTGCCTGCGGGCCCTCCACGCGCACCAGGCAGGTCCGCACCTGGCCTTCGCGCACGTAGAAGGCCGCGCTTTCGCCCGTGGCGTGGGTCAGCTCGCGCAGCGCGGGCTCCAGCACGTTCTGCACATCAAAGCCCGCCTGGTAACGCGCGCCCAGCCAGCCCGCGGCAGGGCCCAGGCGCCAGTCGCCGTCCTCGCGCTGCACCATGAAGCCCGACTGCGCCAACGTGCGCGCCAAGCGCAGCACCGTGGTCTTGTGCAGGCCGCAGCGGCGGCTCAGCTCGGCCAGCGGCAGGCTGGATTCGCCCAGGGCAAAAGCCTCCAGCACCTGCAGGGCCCGGGTGACGGCGATCACACCCGTCGCAGGCTCGGAGTCTGCGGCCTCTGCGGCCTTTGGCGCTGGCACCGGGGCCGGTGGCTTGGGCGCCGGTGCTCGGTGGGCTGCAGGACGCGCGGGTTTGCTGGGGCTGTTGCTCATGGTGCCATTCGTTCCATTGTGCGCAACGCCATTGTATGGGTTGAAACGTCTGCGTAAAGTCGCGGCCACGGCGCCGGGCCCTCGCAGGTTCTGCAGACCGGCGTGACGAACCACCATAAAACGGAGACAAATCCATGCCAGCTTTTCCATCGCTTTCGCGTGCCGTCGGCGCGCACCTGTGCCACGCGGTGCTGGGCCTTGCCGCCCTGGCCGTACCCGCTGGCGCAGCCCTGGCGCAGGCCGCCTACCCGAACAAGCCCATCCGCCTGATCGTGCCGTTCCCACCCGGTGGCGGCACCGACATGATCGCGCGCACCGTGGCGCAAAAGCTCACGGACCAGAACAAGTGGAACGTGATCGTGGACAACCGCCCCGGCGCAGGCGGCAACCTGGGCGTGGACGCCGCGGCCAAGTCGGCCCCCGATGGCTACACGCTGGTCATGGGCCAGACCAGCAACCTGGCGATCAACCCCACGCTGTACCCCAAGCTGCCCTACGACCCCATCAAGGACCTGGTGCCCGTGGCACTGGTGTCGTCGTCGCCCATCGTGATCGCTGCGCCGGCCAATTCGCCGTACAAGACCTTTGCCGACGTGGTGGCTGCATCCAAGGGCAAGCCTGACGCGCTCACCCTGGGCTACTCGGGCAACGGCACGGTGGCCCACCTGGCCGGCGAGCTGGCCGAGAACGCGGCGGGCATCAAGCTGCGCCACATCCCCTACAAGGGCGCGGCCCAGGCCATGACCGACCTGGTGGGCGGGCAGATCGATCTGTACATGTCCTCCGTGCCCACGCTGCTGGGCCAGGTGCGCAACGGCAAGCTCAAGGTGCTGGCCATCACGTCGGCCAAGCGCTCGTCGCAACTGCCGGATGTGCCCACGCTGGCCGAGTCCGGCTACAAGGGCTTCGAGGCCGTGACCTGGTTCGGCATGCTGGCGCCCGCCGGCACGCCCGCACCCATCGTGGCGCAGCTGAACAAGGCCATCAACCAGGCACTGCAGCATGCCGAAGTGGCTGACAAGCTGCGCTCCGAAGGCGGCGACATCCTGGGCGGCTCGGCCGATCAGTTCGGCCAGCTGCTGCGCACCGAAGTGCCGCGCTGGGGCAAGATCGTCAAGGACTCGGGCGCCAGCCTGGACTGATACGGCTTTGCCCTCAACAGACCCAGTCCTCGGGGAGCCTTGCCGTGTACAGCACTGCCTGCGGCTCCCCGCCCAGCTTTCCGGTGGAATGCCAATCCGGGGAAATCGACAGCCGCAGGGTTTGTACGACCCGCGCCCTACACCCGCGTACCACGCGTTACCTGCCCATTTTTCCAGGCGCAACGCCTGCAGCCTCACTACCTCCGCGGTCGCGCTGCGGCGTGGGCATTGCGCAGTGGCCACGGCTTTCATCGCCGCCGCCGCGCAGGCCCCACCGTTTTTCGTGCTCTCTACAAGGAATTCACCATGAGCCAACTCCCCGAAATCATCCGCGACATCGAGCGCGTGAGCGCCGACGTCGTGAGCAAAGCCGCGACCTTCCAGGCCGCCATCCTGGCCGACGTGGCGGGCCGCCGCGGCACGATGCACGGCCGCGTGGCGCCGGTGCACCAGAGCATGAAGGTGGCAGGCCCTGCCTTCACCGTGGAAGTGCGCCCCGGCGACAACCTCATGATCCACGCCGCCATTGCGCTGGCCCAGCCGGGCGACGTGCTGGTGATCGACGGCAAGGGCGACCTGACCGCCGCCCTCATGGGCACGCTGATGCTCAGCGCCTGCAAGAAGCGCGGCCTGGCCGGCGTGATCGTGGACGCCGCCATCCGCGACAAGCTGGAGATCCTGGAGCTGGACTTCCCGGTGTTCAGCGCGGGCTTCAACCCTGCCGGCCCCACCAAGTACGTGCCCGGCCGCATCAACCACCCCATCTCTGCCGGCGGCGCGACCGTGAACCCGGGTGACCTGGTGGTGGGCGATGCCGACGGCGTGGTCGTGATCGAGCGCGCCAAGGCCCCCGGCATGATGGCCCTGGCCGACAAGAAGGTGGCCGACGAGGCCGCCCGCATTGAGGCCATCGCCCGTGGCGACACGGCCTCCAAGTGGCTGCCCGCAGCGCTGCGTGCGGCGGGTGTCCTGGCGGAAGGGGAATCGCTGTGAGCACCAACCCCACCATCATCGTCACGGGCGCCGACCTGGCGCAGCAGGCGCTCGGCCTGCTCACCGGCTATGAAGTCATCTACGCCGGCAAGACGCCGACCGAAGACGACATGGTCGCCCTGGCCAAGCAACACGACCCGGTGGCCATCATCGTGCGCTACGGCAAGGTGGGCCCGGCCGTGATGGACGCGGCGCCTTCGCTCAAGGTGATCTCCAAGCACGGCAGCGGCACCGACACCATCGACAAGGTGGCGGCCAAGGCGCGCGGCATCGAGGTGGTGGCCGCCGTGGGCGCCAATGCCGCGGCCGTGGCCGAGCAGGCGCTGGCGCTGCTGCTGGCCTGCGCCAAGTCCGTGGTACAGCTGGATGCGCGCATGCATGCCGGCCACTGGGACAAGGCCACGCACAAGAGCCTGGAGCTGGGCGGCCGCACGGTGGGCCTGGTGGGCCTGGGCGCCATCGGCCTGCGCTTTGCGAAGATGGCCGATGCGTTGGGCATGCGCGTGATCGGTTTCGACCCGTTCGCCAAGAATCTGCCCGACTACGTGCAGAGCGTGAGCCTGGAGACCATCTGGCGCGAGGCGGATGCCGTGTCCCTGCACTGCCCGCTGACCGACGACAACCGCGGCATGCTCAACGCCGCCACGCTCGCACAGTGCAAGCGCGGCGTGATCGTGGTCAACACAGCCCGCGGTGGCCTCATCGACGAAGCCGCGCTGCTCGCAGCCGTGCGCTCGGGCCAGGTGATGGCGGCGGGCCTGGACAGCTTTGCGGTGGAGCCCATGGTGGCCGGCCACCCGTTCCAGGGCGAGAAGAATTTCATCCTCAGCCCGCACATCGGCGGCGTGACGAGCGACGCCTACGTGAACATGGGCGTGGGCGCGGCCACGAACCTGCTGGCAGTGCTGGCCCGCGAGACGCCAGCGATGCGTGCCGCGTAGGCATGGCAGGGAAAGCCCGGCGAACAAGATTTTTAATAAAAAATGGCCTCTACCTCTTGTCCATCAAGCGGTTATAGCTATGTTATTGATAGCATTTGGGCTGAATGCCCGCATGAACGATGGATCGGAGACAAGACATGTTGCGTTTTCTCAAACCCCTGATCACCGCCTGCGCCCTGGCTGCCGGCCTGGCCCATGCCGCGTTCCCCGAGCGCCCGATCACCATCGTCGTGCCGTATGCGCCCGGCGGTGCGGCCGACGCCGTGGCCCGCGTGTTGGCCACGCGCCTGGGTGCCAGGCTGGGCACCAGCGTGATCGTGGACAACAAGGCCGGCGCCAGCGGCACCATCGGCGCGAGCTACGTGGCAAAGGCCAGCCCTGATGGCTACACGGTGCTGTACGACGCCACGCCGTACTCCATCAACCCGCACCTGTTCCCCAAGATGCCATATGCCGCCAACGCGCTGCAGCCGCTGTCGCTGGTGCTGCTGGCGCCCAACGTGCTCATCGTGAAGGCGGACTCGCCGCTCATGAACATCAACGACCTGGTCGCCCGGGCCAAGGCGGCGCCGGGCAAGCTCAACTTCGCCTCGGGCGGCAGCGGCACGGTGCAGCGCCTGGCGGCCGAGCTGATGCGCCAGCAGCTGAACCTGGACATGGTGCACGTGCCCTACAAGAGCGGCGGCCCCGCCATCACCGACGTGATGGCCGGCCAGGTGGATTTCATGTTCGGTACCGTGGCGGCCACCTACCCGCACGTGTCGGGCGGCAAGCTGCGCGCGCTGGCCGTGTCGGCACCCGAACGGTCCAAGCGCCTGCCCGACGTGCCCACGGTGGCCGAGACGGTGATCCCTGGCTACGAAGCATATGAATGGAACGGCATGTTCCTGCCCGCAGGCACGCCCGAACCCATCGCTGCCAAGCTGCGCCAAGCGGTGCAGGAGGTGATGAAGGAAGACGAGCTCAAGCAGCGCCTGGCCGACATGGGCGCGCAGCCCGTGGGCTCCACGCCCGCCGAGTTCGCTGCCTTCCTCAAGAAGGAAGACAGCAAGTGGGGCGATGTGGTGCGCAAGGGCAACATCAAGCTGGACTGATCGCCCATGGTCCTGCCGTTGCGCGATGCCATGCCGCATGGATGCGGTGGGGGCCGCCTCGTCGACAACCCGGCGCGGCGGTATGGTTTCGGCTCTCCTGCCTGAACAACAAGAAAGACACCGCCATGTTTCTGCTGCAACCACCCCAGGTCCGTGACCTGGATGTGTTCACCTCCATGCCCGACCACTTTCGCCGCCGCGAGCGCAGCGAGTGGGCCGACGCCAACCGCGGCGGCACCGTCACCGATTCGTTTCTGGAGGGTCCGGTGTTCGACGACGCAGGCCACCTGTACGTGACCGACATCCCCTGGGGCCGCATCTTCCGCATAGACCCCCAGGGCGCCTGGAGCTTGGTGGCCGAGTACGACGGCGAGCCCAACGGCATGAAGTTCATGGACGCCGGCACGTTGCTGATCACCGACTACAAGAACGGCCTCATGCGCCTGGATGTGGCCACCGGCACCGTCACGCCGCACCTGGAGCGCCGCAACAGCGAGCGCTTCAAGGGCGTGAACGATTTGATCTTCGACGCCGACGGCAACCTGTATTTCACCGACCAGGGCCAGAGCGGCCTGCACGACCCTAGCGGCCGCCTGTACCGCCTGCGCCCGAACGGCCAGCTCGACCTGCTGCTGGCCAATGTGCCCAGCCCCAACGGCGTGGCCCTGTCGCCCGACGGGCGCGTGCTGTACCTGGCCGCCACGCGCGGCAACTGCGTGTGGCGGGTGCCGCTGCTGCCCGACGGCAGCGTGGCCAAGGTGGGGCAGTTCTTCACGTCCTACGGGCCCAGCGGCCCCGATGGGCTGGCCGTGGATGCGCAGGGCCGGTTGCTGGTGGCCAACCCGGGCCTGGGCCATGTCTGGGTGCTCAACCACCGGGCCGAACCCGAGTTGGTGCTGCGCGGACCGGCGGGGGCGTCGACCACCAACCTCGCCTTTGGCGGCGAGGGTGGCCGCACGGTCTACGTCACCAACTCGACCCACGGCCAGGTGCTGCGCGCGCAGCTGGATGCGCCGGGTCTGCCGCTACACCGCCTGGCCGCGCGCTGAGGGGCGGCGGCACAGGGCGGCCGGGACGGCGGTAGGGAGGGGTACGCGCCGTCTTTGCGGGCTATTGCACTGCAGCGACCTTGGCCGCGCCCCGGTAGCGCGAGAGCCAGTGGGCATACGGCGCGGGCAGCGTGGTCCATTCGGGCTTGGGCTCGCCCAGCACCTGCGCCAGATGGTAGGTGTAGTGCGGGTTCGACAGGTGGGCGCGGCCGATCATCACCAGGTCCATCTGGCCGTCGGCCACTGAGCGCTCGGCGACCTGAGGATCATCGATGCCCCAGGACGAAGCCACGGGCAGACCGGCCTCCTGGCGCACACGCTGGGCCACCGGGGCCAGGAATGCCGGCGTGGCCCAGGGGATCTGGGTCTCGGCGATCACGAAATTCGCGCTCACGTTGACCATGTCCAGGCCGCGCTCGCGCATCTGGCGCACCAGCTCGATGGATTCGGCCACGGTCTCCTCGTCGCGGCCGTCGTATTCGATCACGCCGAAGCGGGCCGTGAGCGGCAGGTGTGCGGGCCAGACCTTGCGCACGGCCTCCACGGTTTCCAGCAAAAAGCGCGCGCGGTTGTCGAAGCTGCCGCCGTACTGGTCGGTGCGCTGGTTGCTGTGGGGCGAGAAGAAGCTTTGCGCCAGGTAGCCGTGGGCAAAGTGCAGTTCCAGCCATTCGAAGCCGGCGGCCAGCGCGCGGCGGGCGGCGGCGACGAAGTCGGCCTGCACCCGGGCAATGTCTTCCAGTGTCATGGCCTTGGGCACGCGGGGCAGGTCGCCGCCATAGGCAATGGCGGACGGGGCGATGGGCTGCCAGGCACGCGGATCGCCTTCGGGAATGTGGTCGTCGCCTTCCCACGGGCGCTGGGCGCTGGCCTTGCGGCCGGCGTGGCCGATCTGAATGCCGGGCACGGCGCCGGCGGCCTTGATGTTGGCGGCGATGCGGGCCAGGCCTTCGACCTGCTGGTCGTTCCACAGGCCGGTGCAGGCCGGGGTGATGCGGCCTTCGGGCGACACGCCGGTGGCTTCCACGATGACCAGGCCGGCGCCGCCGCGTGCGAGGCCGGCGTAGTGCGCCTGGTGCCATTCATTGGTCAGGCCGTCGGTGGCGCTGTACTGGCACATCGGCGGGATGGCGATGCGGTTGCGCAGGGTAACGCTCTTAAGTTGGAACGGGGTGAACAGGGCAGACATGCAGCTTTCTTTCTTGTAGGCGATGGAAAAAGGGAGTGAAGAAGGGAGGGCCAAAGGACGCAGTGGCCACGCACGGTGAGGATGGTGGGTACGATCCAGCCATAAACCAAATCGATATTTCTTATTTTTGAAATCATGAAAATAGATATCAGATCCATGGACCTCAATCTGCTCAAGGCCCTGGATGCGCTGCTGGACGAACGCAGCGTGACCCGCGCCGCGCAGCGCCTGTCCCTGACCCAGCCGGCGGTGAGCGGCATGCTGACCCGGCTGCGCGAGAGTTTTGATGACCCGCTGTTCGTGCGCACGCAGCGCGGCATCACGCCCACCTTGCGGGCGCAGGAGCTGGCCGCGCCCGTCAAGGAGTTGCTGGGCGGGATCGAATCCTTGCTGCAGCCGCGGGCGTTCGACCCGGCAACGGCGCAGATGACCCTCCACCTCGCTTCCACCGACTATGCGCTGCAGGTGGTGGTCGTGCCGTTCCTGGCCCGGCTTCGGCGGCATGCGCCCGGCGTGCGTGTGGCCGTGGTGCCCGCCCAGCACTTGCCGATGTACGAGCGGCTGGAGCGCGGCGACATCGAGCTGGCCCTGATCAGCCCGGAGAACACGGCGCCCGACCTGTACGCCCGCCACCTGTTCGACGAGCGCTATGTCTGCGTGATGCGCGAAGGGCATCCGGATGCCCAGGCTGGTGTGCTGTCGCTCGACCGTTTCTGTGCGCTGGACCATGCACTCATCTCGTACACCGGCGGCAGCTTCTGCGGCGTGACGGACGAGGCGCTGGCACGCCTGGGCCGGTCACGCCGGGTGGCGCTGTCGATCACCAGCTTTCTGGTGCTGCCGCAGATTCTGCGCACCAGCGACCTGATCGCGGTTGTGCCGCAACGGGTGGTGGCCGATGCGCCGGGGCTGGTCGTCATGGAGCCGCCGGTGGCCATACCGGGATTCGTGAAAACTGCCGCCTGGCACGAACGTACCCACCGCTCCGCGGGGCATCGCTGGGTGCGCTCCGTGCTGTTCGATACCTGTGGTTGCGGGGTGCCTGAAGCTCCGCTGAAGTTCGCCAGTTTTCAATAAAAACTATCGCCTTGATGAAGATGATTGTCTTTTCAATGGGGTGCGCATTTCTTAGGATCGGAGCCGTTCATCAGCCATAACAAGGAGTGACCCATGACGACAGACGCAAAGTGCCCCTTCGATCACACCCAGGCCGCCGCGCCCAAGGGCCGTGGCAACGCCGACTGGTGGCCCAACCAGCTGAATCTGCGCCCCCTGAACCAAAGCTCGCCCCTTGTCGACCCCATGGGCGACGGCTTCAACTACGCCGAGGAGTTCAAGAGCCTGGACCTGGCCGCGGTGAAGGCCGACCTGCACGCGCTGATGACCGACTCGCAGGACTGGTGGCCAGCCGACTTCGGCCACTACGGCCCGCTGTTCGTGCGCATGGCCTGGCACAGCGCCGGCACCTACCGCCTGGCCGATGGCCGGGGTGGCGCCGGAGCAGGGCAGCAGCGTTTTGCGCCCCTGAACAGCTGGCCCGACAACGCCAACCTGGACAAGGCCCGCCGCCTGCTGTGGCCCATCAAGCAAAAATACGGCCGCAAGATCTCGTGGGCCGACCTGTTGATCCTGACCGGCAACGTCGCGCTCGAATCCATGGGCTTCAAGACCTTCGGCTTTGCCGGTGGCCGCCCCGACGTGTGGGAACCCGATGAAAACGTGTACTGGGGCGCAGAGACCACATGGCTCGGCGGCGACAAGCGCTACAGCGGCGAGCGCGACCTGGCCAAGCCCCTGGCCGCCGTGCAGATGGGCCTGATCTACGTCAACCCCGAAGGCCCCAACGGCAACCCCGACCCCCTGGCCGCAGCGCGCGACATCCGCGACACCTTTGCCCGCATGGCCATGGATGACGAAGAAACCGTGGCGCTGATCGCCGGCGGCCACACCTTCGGCAAGACCCACGGCGCAGGCGACGCGGCCCTGGTGGGCCTGGAGCCCGAAGGCGGCGGCATCGAGGATCAGGGCTTCGGCTGGATCAGCAAGCACGGCAGCGGCTTTGGTGGCGACGCCATCACCAGCGGCCTGGAAGTCACCTGGACCACCACACCCACGAAGTGGAGCAACAACTTCTTCGAGAACCTGTTCGGCTTTGAATGGGAGCTGACCAAGAGCCCTGCCGGCGCGCACCAGTGGACGGCCAAGAATGCCGAAGCGTCCATCCCGCATGCGCACGACCCGTCCAAGAAGCTGCTGCCCACCATGCTGACCACCGATTTGTCGCTGCGCTTCGACCCGGCCTACGAGAAGATCTCGCGCCGCTTCCTCGAGCACCCCGAGCAGTTCGCCGATGCGTTTGCCCGCGCCTGGTTCAAGCTGACCCACCGCGACATGGGCCCGCGCTCGCGCTATCTGGGCGCGGACGTGCCGGCCGAAGTGCTGGTGTGGCAAGACCCGGTGCCGGATGTGGACCATGCGCTGGTCGACGCGCAGGATGTTGCGGCGCTCAAGGCAAAGGTGCTCGCCTCGGGCTTGTCGATCGCCGAGCTGGTGTCCACGGCCTGGGCCTCGGCCTCCACCTTCCGGGGTGGCGACAAGCGCGGCGGTGCCAACGGTGCCCGCATCCGCCTGGCGCCGCAAAAGGACTGGGAGGTGAACCAGCCCGCGCAACTGGCCAAGGTGCTGGGCCAGCTCGAAGCGATTCAGCAGGCGTTCAATGCAGCGCAACAGACCAGCGGCAGCGGCAAGAAGATCTCGCTGGCCGACCTGATTGTGCTGGCCGGTGGCGCCGCGGTGGAAGCCGCAGCGAAGAAGGCCGGGCAGGACGTGACGGTACCGTTCACTCCGGGCCGCACCGATGCATCGCAAGAGCAGACCGATGTGCCATCGTTCGAAGTCATGGAGCCTGTGGCCGATGGTTTCCGCAACTACGTGAAGCCGGGCCTGGAAGGCGCCGTGTCCGAGTTGTTGATCGACCGTGCCAACCAGCTCACGCTGACCGGGCCGGAGATGACGGTGCTCGTCGGCGGCCTGCGCGTGCTGGGGGCGAACGTGGCGTCGTCCGCCGCGCACGGTGTGTTCACGCAGCGCCCGCAGACCCTGAGCAACGACTTCTTCGTGAACCTGCTGGACATGCGCACCAAGTGGCAGAAGTCTGCCTCGGCCCCCGGCGTGCTGGAAGGCGTGGACCGCAGCGGCGGCACCCCGAAGTGGACGGGCACGGTGGCCGACCTGGTGTTCGGCTCCAACTCGCAACTGCGCGCCCTGGCCGAGGTGTATGGCAGCAGCGATGCGCAGGCGGTGTTCGTGCAGGACTTTGTGTGCGTCTGGACCAAGGTCATGAACCTTGATCGTTTCGATCTCGCGGCTGCATAAGCCAACGGCGGAGCCATTGACCGCGCCACTTGCCTGCCCCACGTGGGGGACGGCAAGTGGCGTTGTGCTTTTTGCCCAGGCGCTGCGGCTAACATGGCGGCCCCAACCGTATTGGAGAGCCCGCATGACGCAACCCCCATCCACCAAGGACTTCGACAAAGGCCTGGCCACGCGCAAGCAGGTCATGGGCGAGGACTTCGTGGCCAAAGCCTTTGGCAACGCCACGGAATTCACCCAGCCGATTCAGGAGTTCATCACCCGCAATGCCTGGGGCGATGTGTGGCAGCGTCCGGGGCTCGACCTGAAGACACGCAGCCTGATCACCGTGGCTTTCTTGACCGCTTTGGGCAAGCAACACGAGCTCAAGGGCCATGTGCGCGGCGCACTCAACAACGGCGCCACCGCGCAAGAAATCCAGGAAGTGCTGCTGCACGCCAGCATCTACTGTGGCTTGCCCACGGCCGTGGAGGCGTTCCGTACAGCGGCTGAGGTGATCGACGGGCCCAAGAAGGGCTGAACCCAGTCGCCGCCTTCAGCCCCCCGCGAGCAGTTTGTGCACCAGGTCCGCTGCGGTGGACGCGTTGTACTTGCGCATGAGGCGGGCACGGTAGATCTCCACCGTGCGGTGGCTGATCTCCAGCGCCCGGCCGATTTCCTTGGAGGTCAAGCCCTCCAGCAAGCGTGCGGCCACCTCGCGCTCGCGGCCCGTCAGCTCGGCCTTGACGGGGCGCTGCGAACTGAGGTCTTCAAAGCTCCAGATGCCCGATTCATGGGGAGCGTCGCGATTGAGCGCACGGCCTGAAACATGGCACCAGAACACCTCCCCGTTGGCACGTTTCATGATGCGGTTGTCGGCGTAGTGGCCCTTGGCGTTCAGGATGGGTTCCATGTGTGCGCCCAGGCGTTCGTATTCGTCGGCGCTTGGGTAGAGTACCTGGAACGACTGGCCAATGAGCACCTCGCGCGAGGCGCCGAACATCTCGCAGACCTGGCGGTTGCAATCGACCATGGTGCGATTGCGTGACAGCACCAGGCCCACGGGGGCCATGTCAAAAGCGAGTCGGTAATCAACGTCCATAGTGCAAGTCTTTACGGAATACTACTTAATCGGGTACGTAGTATCGTAGCGCATCCAAATTCACAAGGAGATCGTGGTGAACAAGTTATTCCCCTCCGCAGCCGAAGCCTTGAAGGGCGTGGTTGCAGACGGCCAACTCATGGCCGTGGGTGGCTTCGGTTTGTGTGGCATTCCAGAAGCGCTGATCGACGCTTTGCGCGACTCCGGCGCCAAGAACCTCACCGTGATCTCCAACAACGCAGGTGTGGATGGCTTCGGCCTGGGCAAGCTGCTGGAGACTCGACAAATCAAAAAGATGATTTCGTCCTATGTGGGCGAGAACAAGGAGTTCGAGCGCCAGTACCTGGCGGGCGAACTGGAGTTGGAGTTCACGCCCCAGGGCACGCTGGCCGAGAAGCTGCGCGCTGGCGGCGCTGGCATCCCGGCTTTCTTTACCAAGACGGGTGTAGGCACCATCGTGGCCGATGGCAAGGAACTGCGCGAATTTGACGGCGAAACCTATGTGATGGAGCGCTCGCTGGTGCCCGAGGTCTCGCTCATCAAGGCCGATGTGGCCGACAAGTCCGGCAACCTGCGTTTCAACCTCACCGCGCGCAACTTCAACCCTGCGGCGGCCACTGCCGGCAAGGTCTGCATTGTGGAAGTGGAGCGCATTGTGGAAGTTGGCGAACTTGCCCCAGACGACGTCCATCTGCCCGGCATTTATGTGCACCGCATCGTGCTCAATGCCAACCCCGAAAAGCGCATCGAAAAACGCACGATCACTGAGAAAGCAGGAGCCTGAACATGCCGTGGACCCAAGACCAGATGGCCGCCCGCGCGGCGCAAGAACTCGAAGACGGTTTCTATGTGAACCTGGGCATCGGCATCCCCACGCTGGTGGCCAATTTCACCGGTGGCAAGGAAGTGTGGCTGCAGTCCGAGAACGGCATGCTGGGCATCGGCCCGTTCCCCACCGAAGACAGGGTGGACCCGGATCTCATCAACGCTGGCAAGCAGACCGTTACCACGATCAAGGGCTCGTCGATCTTTGGCAGCGACCAGTCGTTTGCCATGATCCGTGGCGGCAAGATCAACCTGTCGATCCTTGGTGCGATGCAGGTCAGCGAAAAGGGCGACCTGGCCAACTGGATGATCCCCGGCAAGATGGTCAAGGGCATGGGCGGCGCGATGGACTTGGTGGCAGGCGTCAAGCGCGTAATCGTGCTCATGGAGCATGTTGCGAAGAAGAAAGACGGCACGGAAGACATGAAGATCCTGCCCCAGTGCACGCTGCCCCTCACAGGCGTGGGCGTGGTGGACCGCATCATCACCGACCTGGCCGTGCTGGACGTGACGCCCGAAGGCCTCAGGCTCGTGGAGCTGGCACCCGGCGTGAGCTTCGAATCGCTGCAGGCCAAGACCGGCGTGACCGTGCTGCAGTGATCGGTGTGCTGCCGCGCCCTTCACGGGCGCGCGGCGAACAATACAAAAAAGGCCGGGGCACCGTGAGGGGCTCCGGCCTTTTGCATGGAGGCTGCAGTGCGGTCTGCAGCGTTGCCTTGCGTGGATTACAGAACGCCGATCTCGCCCGAAGGGATCTGGCCAGTGCGCACGGCTTCGGCCGCAGCGGCGCGCACGGCGGCGCGGTCGGCCTTCGACAGGTAGGTCGCTACGCGGGAGCCGGCAGGCTCCATGCTGTGTGTGCGGGCCTCCACAGCGGCTTCGGCAGCCACTTCAGCGCGGGTGCGGTTGGTCTCGAACTTCAGGGCGAACTGTGAGTTGTCGGCTTCATCGGCATAGGCACCAAAGGAGGCGAAAGCGGCAACGGCGGCAATGGACAGGAAACGTGCGGTGTTGTTCATGGTGATTCTCCGATCAAATGGGGTAGGGGGCTTGGTGCGGGGCGGTGCGGATTACAGGTAGCTTGCTTCGCCCGACGAGATCTTGCCGGTGCGCAGGGCTTCGGCAGCCTGGGCACGCACCGCGGCGCGGTCTGCCGTCGATTGGTAAGTCACCACGCGGGAACCAGCGGGTTCCATGCTGTGCGTGCGGGCCGTCACTGAGGCCTCGGCAGCGACTTCGGCGCGTGTGCGGTTGGTCTCGAACTTCAGGGCGAATTGCGAGCCATCGGCCTCATCGGCGTGGGCGCCGAACGATGCAAAAGCAGCAACAGCGGCGATGGAGAGGAAGCGTGCAGTCGTGTTCATTATGAAAATCCTTGGAAGATCAAAAAAGCGTCTCAAAAACCGGGACAAAAACCTCTCTGAACCGGGTTCGGTGAGTCGCCTTGCGGGTTCGGCTCATCGATGGGTTGAACTGTACGCCTGAGGTGTTCAGAGAAAAACCATCTGGTCGCGAACTGACTGTTCCAGTTTTGGAAATATTGGTGCGGAACTGGCGCGCACAAAAAAAGCCCGCAGTCGCTTGGCGACTGCGGGCCTCGCAGGCCGGACCTTGGGGCGGCGCTGCAGCGCCGCCTGGTCAGGGCAACTGGGTCCAGTTCTGGTTGTTGCCGCCGTTGCAGGTCCAGGTGACCAGTGGAATATCCTGCGCCGTCGAGTTGTTGGGCACATCCAGGCAGGCCCCCGATGCGCGGTTGCGCAGCGTCGACCCCACCATGCTCCACTGCGCCGTGTTGCCCGTGCTGCAAGCCAGTTGCACCACGCCAGCACCACTCGCCGCCGCGCTGTCCTGTGCCAGGCACAGGTTGCTGTGCCGCGCCACCAGTTGTACAAAACCGCCCGCCACGGTGCGCATCGTAAAGGTCTCGTTGGCCGCCGTGCCGCAAGGCCACTGGATTGCGACCACACCGCTGTTGGGTGACGCGCCGCGGATGTTGACGCACAGCGTGCTGTGGGCCGAGCGCAGGCGCGTGGTGAAGTCCGTCGCCGTATCGAGCGAGCGCACGTACTCGGCCAGCGCCTGCCGGTCGGCAGCAGGCAGGCTGCCGGCATTGCCGTGGCCCCCCGCCATCACTTCCAGCACGCTCGCCTTCTGGCCGTTGTGCAGGTAGGACTTGGCGGCCCAGCTGCCGATCAGCGTGGGCGTGTCAAAACCCAGGCCGGCCAGCGGCTGGTTGCCGCCCTTGCCGGACGATGGCTGGATCGTGCCCACGTCATGCCGCAGCCCATCGGTGAGCGTGCCGCCCGCGTGGCAGCTGGCGCAGTTGGCACTGCCAAACAGGGTCTGCCCGCGTGCCGCCTCTACCGTGAGATTGCCGTCGGCCGCACGCGCCGGGCTGCGCATGTACTTGTTCAGCGAAGTAAGGTAAGCCGCGAGGTCGTCGAGCTGCGCATTGCGCCCGGCCTTGGGCGCGCCCAGCGGGTCGGACGTGGCGGCAAAGTCGGCGTCGCTCAAAAAGCCCGTGCCCCCAAACGCGCTGCGCATGTCGTTCTCGAAGTCCTGCACCTCGTCGAAGTTGGCACTCCAGTGCAGCTTGCCGTGGCCCAGGCCGCGCCGGCCCTGCAGGCTGATGGTGCGGCGCAGGCCCTCGCCACGTTGGGTGAAGTCCCACACCATGCCGTCGTCGCCGCCATCGGCGTGGCAGCTTGCGCACGACATGTAGTTGTCCTTGCTCATGCGCCGGTCGGCCGCGTTGTAGAACACCTGCTTGCCGCGCAGTGCCGCGGCCGCCAGGGGCTCTTGCGCCACCGTGGCCACGTTCTGCACAAAGACCGCCGCCGCGCTGCGCGATGCCAGCACATCGGCCACGTCGTGCACGGTGACCGAGCGCGCGAGGAAGTTATTCACGAACAGCCGCTTGCGCGAGGCATCCAGGTACAGTCCGTGCGGCGCGCTGCTGGCATTGATCTCGCCGCGCACGGCGCGGGTGTAGGCATCGACGATGGCGATGTTGTTGCCCTCCATCTGCGCGACAAACAGGTAGTCGCCCACCGGGGAATACAGGGCCGCACGCGCCGGTGCCCGGTCGTCGAAGTCGATCTGCTCGGCCAGCAAATGCGTGCCCTGCGACAGGTCCACCTGCGACAGGATGGAGCGCACGGTCTGGTCGTGTGGCAGGTCGTTGCCGTCGCGAAAGCGCCCGCGCACGATGTTGTCCTTCTTGCCCGGCAGCACCGCGCGGCCGCCGTCGGGCGAGATCACCACCTGGCTCAGGTAGTTGGCCACGCCGCGCGAGCTGTTCTCGGTGTCGACCGTGGTGGTGTCCACTGGTAGAACGATGGTGGACACCAGCGCCATGCTGCTCAGGCCCACCTTGTGCAGTTGCCCGCCCGTCATCCTGGACTTGAAGCGTGTGATGTACGCCGTCTGCGAATCAGCCGCCACGGCAACGCCGCGCAGATCGCCTTCCAGCGCGAGCGTGCCCGTGGTGTTGCCGTTGGCGGGGTCGAAGGCAATGAGCGTGGACTTGCTCTCCAGCGTCAGCAGCCCCTTGGCGCCATTGGGCGTAAAGGCCACGCCGTACGGTCCGCTGCCGTAGGCCAGCGTGATCGTGGTCGAAATGCTGCCGTCCGCGGGGTTCAGCGCCACCAGCTTGTCCTCTCCCTGCACCGCGACCCAGATGCGGCCATCCGGCGCGCGCGCCAGGGTTTTGGGTTCGTCGCCCACACGCGTTTCCCAGCGCTTGGCCAGCGACACCGCATCGATGGCGGCCACCGTGCCGCTGTCTGGGTTCACCGCATACACGCTGTTGGCGTCGCCCACGATGTTGCTCGAGTGCGTTGGTGCCGTGGCCGTTACCGGGAAGACCACGGTCACGTTGTAGGTGTAGAAGGTCTCCCGGCCCGCCGCGTCGCGCACCGTCAGGGTCACGGTGTAGTGGCCCGGGCGGTTGTAGGCGTAGCTCGCATTGGCCTGGGCTGAGAAGTTGGTCTGCGTGCCGTTGCCAAAATTCCACCGGTAGGTGAGGCCCGTGCCGCCGCCCAGGCGGGTCGGGTCGAAGCTCAGCTGCCCATTGACCAGCTGCGGGGAACCGCTTACGGCAACGTCGCCAATGATGGCCTGCGAGCGCAGTTGCGCCACGTCGGCATCGCTGAGCACGCGGCCATAGACCCGCACGTCGGCCAGGCTGCCGCGGAAGAAGTCGGCATTGCCCTGTATCTGCCCGAGCAGCGTGAACTTGTTGGACAGGCCTTTGGTCCCGGTGAGCCCGGTCGAGCTGGTCTTGGTGCCGTCGATGTACACCGTCTGCGCGCCCGACGCGGCGTCGCGTGTCATCACCACATGGTGCCAGGCGCCATCGTTGACCGGGGCGGTGGAACGTGTGCCGGGGTTGTTGGCCGCGACGTTGCCCACCGACAGGTTCACGCGCCCGGTGTTGTCGAGCCAGCCCCAGAACACGTCGTCGGCGCCGTTGGCCTGGTCGCGCCCAAAAATGCCTGGCGCGGTCCAGGGGCTCACCGAGCCTGCCTGGGTGGTCTTCATGTAGAACGCGACCGATGCCGTGCCGCCCAGGGCAGTGGCCACGCTGTCGTTCTTGAGCGCGACGCCGCCTGTGCGCTGCGCGAAGTTCAGGCCCAGGCCCTCGAAGCGGTCGGCCGCCGAGGCCGTACCGTTGTTCGCACCGATCTCATCGGTCAGCGCGCTGGTCAGCGGCCAGTGGTTGCTCAGGCTGATGTCGGTGGCGTTGCCGGTGTGGAAAACAGCCCTGTACTCTGTAGCGATGCCGTTGCCCGCATAGTCCTTCACTCCTCCGGCCGTCAGCAGAATTTCGTAGCTGGTGCCAGCTGCCAGGGGCTGTGCAGGGTGGAAATTGATGATGCCCAGCTGCACGCTGTAGGTGCCGGCCAGCGTGTTGCCGTTGACCGGCCGCACGATGAAGGTGCTGGCGGTCACGCTCTCGGGCAGGATGCTGTCGGTGAGGCCCACACCGATGCGCGAGGTCAGTGCCTGTTGCTTGGCGCCGTTCGTGGGCGATGTCTGCTTGACGGCGGGTGGCGTGGTGTCGCGCGCCGTCTGGTGCACGACGAAACCGCTGCCCGAACCGTGGTCGTTGCCGATGAACAGCAGGTTGCCCATGGGCGCGACCTGGCCGTGGTCGGAGTGTGAGTAGTCAGGATGGTTGGTGGCGAACAGGCTGCCCTGGCCTACCTCGACGTGGTTGAGCGGGTTGCTCACGTCCACCTTGTGCACCTTGAACTGCGCGCCCTGGAACACGTAGTGGTCCTGCGTGCCGCAGTACAGCTGCTCGTCGATCACGAGCCGGTTGTCTTCCACCACGAACTGTGTACGGTCGGACAGGTCATAGCTGTACATCTTGGCGCCATTGCCGCGTGCTGATGCGTGCAGGTTTTTGCCATCAAAACAGGTGGCGTAGTAGTTGGGGTTGGAGCCCACGGTGTCGAGCACCTTGGGGTTGAGCGGGTCGGAAATATCCAGGCTGGCAAAGCCATCGGTGTTGTCCATCGAGGTCAGCACCATGTGGTTGCCCATGGTGAAGATGGGCCCCACACGAAAACCGCCCAGTTCGCCCGTGGGCACGGGGTTGGGCTTGCCGGCGCCGCGGTTCGCGATCACGGCGTTGACCGGGTCGCTGGCGTCCACGATGTATACCCCGTCGTTGGCAGAGGCCACATACAGATACGGCGCCTGCCACCACAGCTGCCAGGCCACGTTGGCGTAGTCGCCACCGTTCACGGTGGGTAGCGCCAGCTTCTTGACCTGCTGGATGTTGTTGATGTCGGTGAAGTCCCAGAACTCGACGCCCTTGATGCTGGGCACCACCACGTATTGCTTGCCGCCGATCTTCGCGGTGCCGAAGGAGTGTGCCTCGCGGAACTCCTTGGTGCGCCCCTCGGGCTCGTAGATCTTTTTTACCAGCACGATGGCGCGCGGGTTGGACACGTCGTACAGCAGAAAGCCCCCAGGGCCCAGCCCGCTGTCCGGCGCAAAGGACGTGAGGAAGTAGCCGTTGAGCATGATGCCCACGTTCAACCCGTAGTCCTTGCGGCCCGGGTAGGTGGCCGGCACATCGCCCGAGGCGCGGGTGATCATGGAGACCGGCTTGAAGAGCTCGGCCGAGGTGTAGGTGAGGTTGCCCAGGCCCGGGCCTTGCAGCGCCAGCGTCGCCTCGCCGGCCCGCGTGACCGTGGTCACCATCGTGTTCAAGGTGGTCATCGGGCTCACGCCCGTGATCGCCGCGTGGGTCATCAAGGTGGCGAACGGCAGCAACAGTGCCAGCAAGTAGTACCGGATCTTCATCGTTGTCTCCTGGTTAGGGTGGGTCCTCACCGGACCTTTTTTCTCGGTCTTTCCGACAGGCCGCTGTAGCTCGAGCGCACGCGAACCCGCGCAGGCGCTCCCGGCCGATGGCGCATGTGCCACCGGCCGCAGGGCTCTTTTTCTTTCTTCTCCCTCGCTCCCTCTCTTCTTGTTTTCTTCTTACCCATTGCGGTGGCGGGACAGGCCCACGGTGTGCCTGTTACGGCACCGGTCGCCAGGGGCGCCCAGGACCAGACGGCCGGGCGCGCTGGGGGACTTACTTCTTTCTTTGCACGAACAGGTTGCGGCGCGCATCCTCGGGATAGGCGAAGGTGACGACGGAATTGCGCACCAGCCCGACTACCAGCATGTTCTGGCTGATGGCCTCCTTGTCCTCTGGCGAAAAGGGCTTTTCGTACGTGGCAACCACTCCGTAGAAGACGCGGGGAATCGTCTCCAGCGCGTGCTTGACTGCCGGGCCACTCAGGTCTCCGTTGTGGATGCCGAGCAAGGCGTAGGTCAGCAGGTAAGTCGCGTCGTACGCCTGGGCCGCTGCCACGGGCACGCGGATGCGCGACATGCTGAACTTGCGGGCATAGGTGCTGAGGAAGGCGGCGCGGCGCTCGTTGCTCGGCTCGGCAATAAAGGTCTGCGCCATGAGCGAGCCCTCCGCGCCGCCGTAGGCGCCGTCAATGTAGTTCGGAAACGAGAGGGGCCAGGCACCCACCTGAGGAACTTTCCAGCCCAGGGTCTTGCGGCCGTTGGCAATGGTGGCGGCCTCAGGGCCTGCGGCGTAGCTCAGGATGACGTTGGCGTGGGCTGCCCTGGCCTCGGCCAGCTGCGCCGTCACTTCCTTTGCGCTGGCTGCGACGCGCGCTACGTATACGGGTTTGACGCCCTGTTGCGCCAGGGCTTGAGTGACGTCGTGCAAACCGGCACTGCCGTAGTCCGTGGTGTCGGCAAACACAGCCACCCGACCCCAGCCGCGCTTGAGAATGTCGTCGACGATGAACGACGCCTGGATCGCATCGCGAGCGGAGGTGCGGAAGATGAAACTCTGCGCCGGCGGAACCTTGGCGGTGAGCGGCGTGCCCGTGGCACAGGGGATCACGAGCGGCACCTTCGCTTGCTGGAAGACGTCCACCACCTTCATGCCCACGCCGTTGTCGCACACGCCGATGGTGGCCACCACCTTCTGGGCCACCAGCTCTTTGGCGGCCGTCAACCCCTTTTCGGGGTCTGCGAAGTCGTCCTTGATGTCCAGTTCCAGCGGGCGCCCCAGGTAGCCGCCCACTGCATTGATCTCGTCCACAGCCATGCGGATGCCGTTGAGCATGGTGGTGCCGACATCGGCCGAGCCGCCGGTGAAGGGGCCGATTACCCCGATACGCACCGGCGTACCCTGTGCCAGTGCGCTCGCCGAAAACAGCGCTGCTGCGAGGATCCAGGGCGTTTTCATGGAGGGTCAGGCCGGCGTGGATTCGTACAGGCGCCATGCCTCGGCAGCGCTGGCGCCGCGGTGGATCATGGACATCAGCGCATTCACCACCGCCGAGGGGTTGGCGTGCTGGTACACGTTGCGTCCATAAACCATGCCCGAGGCGCCCTGGTCCATGAGCACCCGCGAGCGCGCAAACACCTGCTGCAGGTCCTCGCGGCCGCCGCCACGCACCAGCACCGGGCAGCGCGCGGCTTGCACCACGCGGTGGAAGTCCGTGGGGTCCGTAGTGGGGTCGGCCTTCACGATGTCGGCGCCCATTTCACGCGCCAGGCGCACCAGGGTGACGATCTTCTCGGCGTCGCCATCGACCATGTAGCCGCCCTGGTCGCTGTGCGGGCGCATGACCAGCGGCTCGATCATCAGCGGCATGCCGTAGCGGTCGCAGTCGGCGCGAACGCGGGCGATGTTGGCGACGCACTGGCGAAACAGGTCGGGCTCGTTGGGCAGCATGAACAGGTTGACCACCACACAGGCGGCGTCGCGCTGCACGGCGGGCAGGACAGGGTCGTGCTCGTTCTGCAGCACGGCCCACATCACGCGGTGGGCGGTGGCGTTGTAGGGGTTGCCCATGTCGATGCGCATCACCAGCGCGGGCTTGTCGCGGCCCGGGCGGTCCTGCAGCAGGTCGGCCTGGCCGTAGTTGAGCTGGATCGCATCGGGCCCGGCGGCCACGAGCTTATCCATCACCTGGGGCATGTCCTCCAGGCCATTGAGGAACGAGGGTTCGTTGCAGACGCCGTGGTCGAGCGCGATATCCAGGCAACGCCCGTTGGTGAGCAAACGGTTCAGGCGCGCGGTCTTGTCCTTCGGCATACGAAGAGGTCCTTGTGAAATTGGAAAGAGAGACGGGGAAAGAGAAGCGGGCGATATCAGCCCAGCGCACGCAGGTGGCGGGCTGCGGCATCGTCGATGCGCTGCACGGCCTCGCGCGGGATGTCGATGGCGCCGGCCGCCGCGTTCTCCACGGCTTGCTGGCGTATGCGGGCACCGCACAGCGCCACCGACACATTGCCGCTGGCCACCGTCCAGGCAATCATCAGTTGGCCGAACGAGCAGCCGATCTGGTTGCGCACGGGTTCAAGCTCCTCAAAGAATGCCTTGAGCTTGGCCCGGTTGGCCGTGCTGAAACGCGGGTTGGTGGCGCGCTGGTCGTCGCCGGTGAACACACGCGCCGGGTCGATGGGGCCGGCCAGCAGGCCCAGCGCCAAGGAGGAATAACCGAGCATCGCCACGTTGTGTTGGCTGCACAGGGGCGTTAGCGTGTGCTCGATCTCGCGGTCGATCAGGCTGTAGCGCTCCTGCGCCGCGTCCACCGGGCCATAGCGCAGGTATTCCGACAGCGTCTCGGCGCTCACGTTGCTCACGCCGATGGCGCGGATCTTTCCCTGCTTCTTGAGGGTGAGCAGCGCGTCCATGGTCTCCTCGACCGGAGTGGTCGCATCCTGCCAGTGCGTGATGTACAGGTCGATGTAGTCGGTCTGCAGGCGCTTCAGGCTCTCCTCGGCCTCATGAAAAATCGACTCGCGGCCGAGGTAGCGGTACACCGGGTGGCCGTCTTCATCAAAGAAGTGCGTGCCCTTTTGGGTGTGCCACACCAGCCCACACTTGGTGGCGATCACGGCTTCGTGGCGGCGGCCCTTCAGCGCGGCGCCGACGATGTTCTCGGAAGCGCCCAGGCCATAGGCGGGCGCAGTGTCGATCAGCGTCACACCGGCGTCGAGCGAAGCGGCAATGGCCTCGGTGGCAGCAGCGCTGTCCTGCCCGCCCCACATCCATCCGCCCATGGCCCAGGTTCCGAGGCCAATGGCCGAGCATTCAATGCCCGAGGGCCCGAGGGTGGTGGTCTTCATCTCTGCGTTCAGCACGGCATTCATCGCTTAGTCTTTCGGGTGTTCATGAGGTGGTCGATGGTTACGGCGGCCAGCAGGATCAGGCCCTTGATCACGTCCTGCCAATACGGCGATACGTCGAGCAAGATCAGCGAGCTGGTCACCACCGAGAGCAGGGCCAGACCGAGCACGGCGCCCAGCACCGTGCCCGAGCCGCCCTTCAAGCTGGCGCCGCCGATCACGGCCGCCGCAATCACGTTGAGTTCCATGCCCACGCCAAAGGTGGGCGTGGCTGCGCCGAAGCGCGCGGTGTAGATCACGCCGGCCAGGCCGGCCGAGGCTGCGCACAGCACCGTGACCCAGAACTTCACATGGCCTACGCGGATGCCGGAGTACAGCGCCGCCTTCTCGTTGCTGCCGGTGTAGAACACGCGGCGCAGCAGGCTCGCGCGGCGCAGCACGAAGTCGCTGACCACCACGATGGTGAGGAAGATCAGGATCACCGCCGGAATGCCAAACAAAGTGCCCTGGCCGATGAACTTGAACTCGGCGGGCAGCGAGAACAGCGATTGGGGCGTGCCCTGCGTGAGCGCAAGGCACAGGCCGCGCACGATGACCATGAAGGCCAGCGAGGCGATGAAGTGGTTGAGCCCAATGCGCACTACGCAGCCGCCAATCATGGCGCCGATGAGCGCGCTGGCGGCAATCGCGATGAGCCCGGCCGTCCACGGGTCGAACCCCATCAGGAAAAGCTTGCCTGTGACCACCATGGAAAAACACACCACGGAGCCGACCGACAGGTCGATGCCGCCAACGATCAGCAAGATGGTCATGCCCACCACCACGATGCCCTCGATGGAGAACGACAGCAGCATGGCGCGGATGTTGTCCCACGTGAGGAAATACGGCGACGCGAAGCTCATGCCCACGCACAGCGCGACGATGATGACCAGAAGGCCCATCTCGCGCATGCTGGTGAGCTTGGTGCCGCCGGGTTTCCCGGGCCCTCCCGGGGCCTCGCGCGGGGGCTGCAGGCCGGCCACGATGCCGGCGTCAAGTTGTGCGGGGTGATTCATGCCATCTCCTCTTGTCGTTCCAGTCCAGAGGCCAGCCGCAGCAGGGCCTCTTCGGTCATGTCTTTGCCTTGCACCTCGCCCGCGATGCGGCCGTCACGGATCACCAGGGCCCGGTCGCACAGTCCGATGATCTCGGGCAGCTCCGAGGAGATCACCACCACGCCCACGCCCTGGCAGGCCAGGTCGCGCAGGATGTGGTGGATCTCTGACTTGGCGCCCACGTCCACGCCGCGCGTGGGTTCGTCCATCAGCAGCACCGCCGGGTTGGTGGCCAGCAGCTTGGCAATGGCCACCTTCTGCTGGTTGCCGCCCGACAGGCTGGCCACCTCGATCTGCACACCGTCGGACTTGAGCTTGAGGCGCGTGCCCAGCTCCTGCGCCAGCCGGTGCTCGGCCGCGCGCTGCAGCAGGCCGAATCGCGAGCTCACGCGCGCCAGCGCCATCGCCGCGATGTTCTGGGCGATGGGCAGGTCCAGGTACACGCCTGCCGCCTTGCGGTCCTCGCTGAGGTAGGCGATGCCGGCGCGCAGCGCATCGCTGTATTTGCGGACGGTGAGTGGCTTGCCGCGCAGGCGCACGCTGCCGGCCGTGGCAGGGCGCAGGCCACACAGGGTCTGCGCCAGTTCGCTGCGCCCGGCGCCCATGAGCCCGGCGATGCCCAGAATCTCCCCGCGCTGCAGGGTGAAAGACACGCCGTGCACCCGCTCTCCGTCAGCCAGGTCGGCCACTTCGAGCACATGCTCGCCGCGGTCGGCATCCTGCTGCTTGGGTGGGTAATAGCTGCCCAGGTCGCGGCCGACCATGCGGCGCACCAGGTCGTCCGCGTTCAGCTCGGCCAGCGGGCCCGAATGCACATTGCGTCCGTCGCGCAGCACGGTTACGCGGGTGCAGTGCGCAAAAATTTCGGCCATGCGATGGCTGATGTAGATGATGCCGATGCCCTGGTCCTTGAGGTCGTGCAGCACGCGGAACAGCGCTGCCGACTCGTTGTCGGTGAGCGCGGCCGTTGGCTCGTCGAGGATCAGCACCTTGCAGTCGAGCGTGAGTGCCTTGGCGATCTCGATCAGCTGCTGGCTGGAGATGGAGAGATCGCTCACCCGGGCAGCGGGGTCGATGTCCTGGCCCAGGCGCGCCAGCACCTTTGCGGCCCGTGCATTGAGGCTGCCGTAGTCCATCCACGCCTGTTTGCCGGCGTTGATCTCCGGCATGAAGATGTTTTCGGCCACGGTGGCGTCGCCGCACAGGGCGATCTCCTGGTGCACCAGGCCGATACCCAGGCGCATGGCCTGGGCCGGACCATCGATGGTCACCACCTGGCCTTCGAGCACGATCTCGCCCGCGTCCGGCTGGTGGATGCCATCGATGATGTTCATCAGCGTGGACTTGCCCGCGCCGTTCTCGCCGCACAGTGCATGGATCTCGCCCCTGTGCAGCGAAAAATCCACGCCCGAGAGCGCATGCGCAGCGCCGAAGCGCTTGCTGATGCCGCGCAACTCGAGCAATGAAGAGCCCATGGCGTTGTTGCTCACTCGTTGATGCCCTTGGTACCGCGGCGGGTGAGGTACTTGTCCCAATAGAAGTCGTCGGCGTTGGCCTTGCTGACCACGGCCAGGCCGTTGTCCAGGAAGGGCACGGCCATGGGGTTGGCGCCGTTGCGCTTGGCATCGTTCATCGGGTCGATGAGGCCGGGGTTCTTGGCCAGGAACAACATCATCATCCCCATGTAGCCCTGCATGCCCTGGTTGGGGTTGATGGCACCGAACACGTCGCCGGACTTGATCATGTCCAGGATCTTGGCGTTCACGTCGCAGCACATCACCTTGATGTTTTTCTTGGACTCCACCTTGGCTTGCGCCGCACCCAGTGCCGAATTGGCCTCGGGCATGAACAAGGCCCCCAGGTTGGGGTTGGCTTGCACCAAGCTCTGCACGGCTTGGTAGGCCTTGTTGGGGTCCTGGTTGCTGGCGGCGCGGCCCACCAGCTTCATGCCGGGGTGCTTGGTCTTCATGCGGTTGACAAATGCGGCGATGCGGCGGTCGTGGTTGTCCTGGCCGGGGTTCTCCAGCACGGCGAATTCGCCCTTGCCACCCATCGATGCCGCAATGGCGTCGGCGGCCTGCGCACCCTCGCGGTCGTTGTCCGACGTGATGAAAGACGTGCGCTTGGAGTTGGGCGAATCGGCCGCGAACGTGACCACCGGGATGCCCATGGCCGCTGCGCGGTTGATGGGCTCGATGAACGGGTCGGGGTTCATGGGGTGCAGCAGGATGCCGGCGGGCTTGCGGGCCAGTTCTTGCTCAAACGACGCCAGCTGCTTGTTCACGTCGTACTCAGGCGTGCCGGTGTAGCGGGTCTTTACGCCCAGCGTGCGGCCGAGCTGCTTCATCATTTCGTAGACCGGAAACCAGTACTCCACACCCGAGACCATCACGTTCATCACGTAGACGTCGCTCGCGTTGCCGCGCAGGCCGGCCCCCGCTGCGGGTGCGGCGGCTGCCTGCTGCTGCGCGAATGCGGTGGTACCGGCCAGACCGATACCGGCAGCGGCCGCGGACTTCAAGAAATTACGCCTCATGTTTTGTCTCCTCTTTGTTGAGTGCACAGCTTGCGATGCTGCTCATTGACAGCAGCGTCGGGTTCTTGGTGTCACGACAGTTGTTATGACAGGTAGAATGTAATCATGGATCGATTCACCAGCTAGTTAGGGGAAACACTACTGGAACTACCGCCTGATCCGGCAGAAGCTGTTATGACATGAAGACCAACATACTCATCGGCATCGACCTGGGGTCGAGCAGCCTCAAAGCCCTGGCCCTGGAGGCCGCGACCGGCCGCACCGTGGCCCTGTCCCGCATGCCCCTGCTGCACAACCGCCTGCCTGGGGGCGGGTGCGAGGTGCCCGCCCCCGTGATCCGCTCGGCCCTGGCCACCGTGCTGCGCGACGTGTCGCACCAGCTGGGCAACCGCGTGGGCGATGTCCGCGCCATCGGCTGCACCGGGCACGGCGCGGGGCTGTACGCGCTGGGGACTGACCAGGAACTGGTGGGCGGCCGGGCCGTAGCCTCCACTGACCAGCGGGCCGACGCGCGGGCGCAGTCGCTGGCGCGCAGCCATGGCGAGCGGCTGCTGGCCGATGTCGGTTGCCAGCCCTGGCCGGGCCAGCCCACCGTGATTGCGGCCGAGCTGCTCGGCAGCGATGCGGTGCGCAGCGGCGCCGTGCAGCGCCTGATGTTCGCGAAGGACTACGTGGGCTTTCTGCTCACGGGCGAGATCGCCACCGATGCCAGCGATGCGAGCACGGCAGGGCTGCTTTCGCTGGCAACGGGTACCTGGTCATCGACGGCGTTTGCCGCCTCGGGCATTGCTGGCTTGTCATCGCAGGCTTTTGGGCCGCTGGTGCAAAGCGGCAAGCCCATCGGTACGGTACAACCCCTCGCGGCCGCGGCGCACGGCCTGCCCGCGGGCATCCCCGTGGCCATGGGCGCGATCGACCTGCTGGCCTCGATGACCGCCATCTGCGCCGAAGAACGCGGCCGCACGGTGTCGGTGCTGGGTACCTGGTGCGTCAACGCTGTCATCGGCCCGGTGATGGAGCCACAGCCCCGCGTGGCTGGCACCGTCAACTTCGGCCCCACCAACCGGCGCCTGTACATGGAGAACAGCCCCTCGTCGATGGCCAACATCGCCTGGCTGGCCGGTGTGCTGGGGCTGCCGGATGCGCGGGCGGTGGTCGACCTGGCGATGTCGGTGCCGCTGGGCGCGGGCGGACTGCGATTTTTGCCTTTCGTGAACGGCGGTGGCGGTGTCACCGCGGGGTTTGTCGGCCTCAAGAGCCACCACACGCGCGGCGACATGGCCCGCGCGGTGGTCGATGCCACGGCGGCGCTGCATGTGCGCCACACGGCGCGCCTGGCGGCGGCGGGGCTTGCGGTGTCGGAGTCCACCATCCTGGGTGGTGGCGCCAGCGACACGCGCCTGGTACGCCTGCTGGCCGGCCTGCTCGGGCGGCCGGTGGAGCGTTGCGCCGACGATGAGACCGGTGCGCGCGGCGCGGCGATCTACGCAGCGATGTCGCGCGGTATGGATACGGAGCCTTTGCGCGCGCCCTGCGACACGGTCGAACCCGATGCCCGCCAGGCGCGGGCCCATGCGGACTACAACGCTGCCTTCAACGAATTGATCGACACCATGGCGCCCGTGTTTGGCCACCGGGCGGGCAGCGCAGCCCCGCCGCCGTTGCCGCAGCCACAGCAAACACCACCGCAGCGCGCGGCGGCACCCTCGCCCAGCGTGGAGGTGTTGCCATGAACAGCGCCAGCAGCTTCTCCCCATCGCCCTTCGTGCGCCCGGCCGCCGTGGCGGGCCGGCATTTCTCGACCGTGATCGTCGGCGCCGGCGTCAACGGCGTGGGCGTGTTCCGAGATCTTTCTTTGCAGGGCGTGGACTGCCTCATCGTCGACAAGGGCGACTTCAGCGCCGGTGCCAGCAGCGCGCCTTCGCGCATGATCCACGGCGGCCTGCGCTATCTGGAGAGCGGCAGCTTCTCATTGGTGGCCGAGGCCACGCGCGAGCGCAACCTGCTGCTGCGCAACGCGCCGCATCTGGTACAGCCTTTAATGACCGTGGTGCCGCTATCGAGCTTTTTTGGCGGGTTGATGAGCAGCGCACTCAAGTTTTTGGGCCGCACACCGCCCCAGCGCACGCGCGGCTTGCTGGCGGTGGCCACGGGTCTGCGCCTGTACGACCTGCTGGGCCGGCGCCAGCGTGTGATGCCCAACCACCGCATCGGCCGCGTGCAGCCGGCGGACCGCCTGCTGTTTCGCGCGGCGGTGCGCTGGACGGCCACCTTCTTCGACGCCTGGATCAGCCACCCCGAATGGTTGGTGCTGGAGCTGATGCGCGACGCCTGCCGCGACGAGCCGCGTTCGGCCGCCACCAACCACTGCCGCGTGACGGGCTGTGCGGGCAAAACCATCACGCTGCGCGATGAGATCACGGGCGAGGTCGTGCAAGTCACCGCTGACAGCGTAGTGAATGCCAGCGGTGCGTGGCTGGACCGCAGCACCGCGCTGCTCGGCGGCGCCGTGCCGCGCGTGATGGGCACCAAGGGCTCGCACCTGGTGCTCGACCACCCGGCGCTGCGCGACGCGCTTTGTGGGCGCATGGCGTACTTCGAAGCGCTCGACGGGCGCGTGTGCATCGTCTACCCGTTCCTCGGCCGTGTGCTGGTCGGTTCCACCGACATCCCCGTGGACGACCCGGACCAGATCACCACCGAACCGGCCGAGGTGGACTACCTGCTCGAGGTGCTGGGCGAGGTGTTTCCCAACCTGGCCTTCGGCCGCCGCGACGTGGTCTACACCTATGTGGGCGTGCGGCCGCTGGCGCGCTCGGACGCCGACAAGCCGGGACAGATCTCGCGCGACCATTCGGTGGTGATCGACCCTCCCTCGCCATTGCGCGATATCCCGGTCGTGGGTCTGGTGGGGGGCAAGTGGACCACCTTTCGCGCGCTGGCCGAGGAGGCAACCGACGAGGTGCTGCGCCTGCTGGGGCGCGGGCGCACGGCTTCGACCCGGCAGCTGCCCATTGGCGGTGGAACGGACATGCCGCAGGGTGCGGAAGCAACGGAGCGCTTCATCGACCGTATCGCCCAGGATTCCGGCCTGGGCCGTGTCCGCGCCCAGGCACTGCTGCGCCGCTACGGCACCCAGGCCTTGCGCATGGCCCAGCATTTCAAGGTGGCCGGCGACGTGCCGCTGCAGCATGCACCCGACTACTCGGCGGCGGAGGTGGCCTGGCTGTGCACCGAAACCGGCGTAATCCACCTCGACGACCTGGTGATCCGGCGCACGCTGCAGGCCATTCGCGGCCTCGTCACGGACGCGGCACTGGCCGAAATGGCGGGCATCGCCGCACAGGCGCTGGGTTGGGATGCGGAGCGCGAACAGCAGGAACTGCACAATTGCACCACCGCACTGCGCGAGCGCCATGGCGTGCGCCTGGCCCCCGCAGTCCCCGATTCCGATGCAGCGCTGGCTTTCCATGCATCATTGACCAAGCACCCGGCCCTGAGCCCGACCTGACGTGAATTCACCGACCGAACTCCAGCCCCTGCTCGACCGCAACTCCGAATCGCCCCTGTGGGCGCAGTTCCGCGATGCCCTGCGCCTGCAGATACTGCAGGGCGAACTGGCCATTGGGGCCAAGCTGCCCTCCGAAGCGGAGCTGGGCGAGCAGTTCGGCATCTCGCGCATCGTGGTACGCGAGGCGCTGGCCGACCTGGTGCGCAACAACCTGATCTACAAGATCAAGGGCCGCGGCGCGTTTGTTGCGGCGCGCGAGCGCGACGAGGATTTCGTCTCCACCGTGCTCGGCTTCTCCGACGAAATGGAGCGCAAGGGCCGCTCGGTACGCACCCAGGTCCTCGTGCAACAGCTGCGTGACCCCACACCACAGGAGATCAGCGCGCTGGGGCTCACGGACGACACCCAGGTGGTCGCGCTCAAGCGGCTGCGCAGCGTCGACGGTGAACTGCGCCTGCTGGTGGAAACCGTGGTGCCCGCGGACCTCGCGCCCGGCCTGCACCGCATGCGCCTAGACGACCGCTCACTGTACGACGTGCTGCGCCGCCAGTACGGCGTGCGCCTGGTGCGCGCCGAGCGCTGGATCGACGCCGTGCTGCCCGACGCCGAGACTTGCGGGCTGCTGCAGCTCGAGGACCCCGAACCGCTGCTGCGCATAGAGTCCATCGCCTATGGCGCCAACGGCCGGCGCCTGGAGTATTACAACGCCTTGCACCGCTGCAAGTCGAGCCGCCTGCATGTGCAGACAACAACATAGGAGACTGTGCGGAGTTCATTTTTTAGCATCCCATGGCTGTGGCCGAAATTCCATGATCCGAAAATTTCAGTGCTCCATCGCGCTGTGTATCACCCGCAGCCCATGAAACCGGCGCGGCTGCTGTCGGACGCTACGGTGCAAAGACGGCCGTGTCGCTCTGGCGGCGTCTCCCTTCCTGCTGCGAGAGAAGTCATCCCATGCGAATGATGGCCTTGGTTATGGGTGCAATAGCTCTGGCATGTCTTGGCGCTGCCCTTTGGCTGCTCGCCGCAGCCGCTGGGCTCTACTGGGGGCCTGAGTACGCTCCTGGTTCCGCTGGCATGCCTGGCTACAAGGCTGCAGGTGTGGAGGCCGATGGAGGTGGAATCTTCTTTCCAGGCTTTCTTGTCCTTGCAGTCGGTGTTTTTCTGGGCAAGTTCGCGCTCAATCTGTGGCGCAGGCCCTAGGCTTGTTGAGGGCCGCCCCGGCAGGCTGCGGCTTTGAAGGCATCAAATCGTGATCGAGAAAAGAGGGCTGAAAACACCCCTATGATCGCGCCGAACAAATCCGGGTTCGCCATGCCAACGATTGCCTTGTCCCATCCTCCTATTACGCAGCTACTGAATGCCTGGTCCGAAGGGAAGGACCAGGCGTTGGAGAAGCTGGTCCCGCTGGTCTACGCAGACCTGAAACGCATCGCCCAGTTTCACATGCGGGGAGAACGCGACGACCATGTGCTGCAGAGGACCGCACTGGTGCACGAGGCCTTCATGCGACTGGGCGAGCAACGCGGCAATGCGTGGTCCTCGCGCAGCCAATTTTTTGGCTGGATGTCCACGTTGATGCGGCGCATTCTTGTGGACCATGCCCGGAGCCGCGATGCGATGAAGCGTGGCTTCGGCGCCACGGACAAGAGCCTGGATTCCATGCAGGAGGAATCGCCCGATGAAATGCTGACTTGCCCCTCGGGCGACCAGTGGCAAAGCCTGCTGCACCTCGACCAGGCGCTGGTGCGCCTGGAGCAACTGGATGCACGGCAGGGCCGGGTGGTGGAATTGCGTTTCTTTGGTGGTTTGTCGGTGGAGCAGACCGCCGAGGCGCTGAAAGTGTCCGAGGCCACGGTCAAGCGGGAGTGGTCTACAGCGCGCGCCTGGCTGCTGCGTGAACTGAAGCCGTGACTGGTGTGGCGGAGCGGGGTACTGCAGCGCAAGCATTGCGCTGGCAGCGCATGAAGGTCATCCTGGCCGACGCGCTGGAGCTGCCTGCCGAGCAACAGCAGGCGTTTTTGCAGCGGCACGCAGGTGATGCCGAAGAACTTCTGGAGCTGCAGGCCCTGAGTGCCGCAGGCCATGCGGAGAGCCGACTTCTCGATGCCGGATCCGGCGTGTTCCTGGCGGAGGCAGTGGCTGCCCGGTTCGGGGTCGGTTGGTTGGGGCGCGAGGTAGGCCGGTACCGTCTCGTCGAACTGATTGCCCGCGGAGGGATGGGGCAGGTGTATCGCGCAGAGCATCTGGACGGCTACCCGAGCCCGGATGTAGCCGTCAAGCTGATGCGAGACGGGCTGGTGGACGGGGCCTTGGCATCGCGCTTTCTGGCAGAGCGCCAGATACTGGCCAGGCTCGAACACCCCCATCTGGCACGACTGCTGGACGGCGGTGTTGCCGACGGCGTGCCGTACCTGGTGATGGAGTTGGTTCAGGGGGTGCCGATTGATGTCTATTGCAGGCATCACGAATTGACGCTGGTCCAGAGAATCGAACTGTTCAGGACTCTGTGCCATGCCGTGCACTATGCGCATGGACAAGGTGTCGTCCATCGGGATTTGAAGCCGGACAACGTGCTGGTCACCGATCAAGGGGATGTCAAGCTGGTCGATTTCGGTATCGCCAAAAACCTGGGCGATCCACTTGTGGCAGGCACGGCCACCACGGTACGGGTCATGACCCTGGCATGTGCCAGCCCTGAGCAAGTGCGAGGCCAGAAAATCACGCCTGCCAGTGATGTGTATTCGCTCGGTGTACTCCTGTACCAGTTGCTGACGGGGCGGACTCCTTATCGGCTGGATGACTGCGCCGACGATCTGGAGGTGCGCAAGGCGATCTGCGAGACCCCGCCCCTTCGTCCCAGCCTGGCCACCGCCGGTGCCGTTCGCCGAGCGCTCAAAGGGAGTCTGGATGTGATGGTAATGAAGGCGCTGAGCAAAGAACCTGCGCAACGCCATGCGAGCGCGCAAGTGCTCTCCGAGGATTTGCGTCGCTATATGGAAAGCCTGCTGGCGGGGGCACAGCGACAGAGGCTTGGGCGTACGGCCAGCTTTACCCATCGCAACCCCCGGATGTGGGCAGGGGCATGGGTGGCAGCCGTTCTGATGGGACTTGGGGGGCTGTGGTGGGGTTGGCATGCCTGGTCTGAGGCAACCCGCAAGGCAAGCGTGGAGATGCAGTTGCTCACCAGTGCCCGCAACGGGCTCGAAGCGGTACTGGTGCGGATGGAGGCAGGGCAAGAGCCATTGGGCTCTGCCCAAGGGCAGCAGGCGCTGGTCCGGATGGCCCTGGACCAAGTGAGTGGGCTGGCAGCGAAGGCCACTGGTGCCGACGCTGCATTGCATGCCGAGTTGGGGCGTTCCCATCTGCGCATTGCGCGGGTGCAGGGCGGACCGCAGGGCGTGCATCTGGATGACCGTGTTGGTGCGATGCGAAGTTATGGTGCAGCGGTTGCGGCGGTGGATCGCGCCGTGCACCTGGGTTTGACTGGGAAAGCGCTGCGCCAGGCTCGCCATTCCAGAGCCGCAGCCCGCGGCGCATGGGCGCGCCTGTTGGCACAGGAGGGCCGGCCGCTGGAAGCACGGGTGCTGGCTGGCCAGGCCTTGGTCGAGGCGCGGGAGGTCAGCCAGGAAGATCCTGGCTCCTGGGAGGGGCGCTGGTTATTGGCCAGCACGCAGTTGGATATGGCTCACACCCTCAGCCTGAAAGAAGAGGGGCCAGCGATGGAGGATGCCCTTCAATCTTCTCGGGACCTGCTGGAGTTGATGCATGAGGAGCGTCCTTCAGATGGGATGGTGGCCCAGGCGCTGGCGGACAACCACGTGCGGCGTGGCCAGCGTTTCTTGCACGCCGATCTGCCAGCCATACGCAGTGTGGAGCAGGCGGCAAGTGCTTTCGGAAAAGGACGCGGGCTGCTGGAAATCCTCCTGCAGGCACAACCGCGCAGTGTTCACCTGCAGCTGGACCTGGCGCTGGTACATCGCCACCTGGGCGAAGCACTTTGGCGGGCCGGGAGGAGTGCTGATGCCTTGGTAAGCGGCCAGCGTGCACGGGACTTACTGCACACCCTGTTGAAAGGTGCTCCAGACCAACGCCTGTTGCAGTTGCATTGGGCAGAGGCCTCTCAGTCGCTTGGAGAACTCCTGTTGGCTGCTGGGTCGGCCGACCGGGCGGTGCAGGCCTTGGCCCCAGCGGTCTTGGCCATGGACGCTCTGGAGCCGGGCCTTTCCGGCGATCGCAGGGGGCAGCTTCGGCATGCTTCCGCTCGTTATGCCTTGGGCAAGGCGCTGATGGAGCGGACCCCAGCGTCCGCCAATGCGCTTGCCGACCCCATCCCACCCGATTGGTCGCTGGCATGCAATCATTTTCGGCGGAGCCTTGAGCGGCTCCAACCCATGCTGCCACGCTGGACGGGGGATCCACTGCTGCCTGATGCCACACGTGTCCTTGAGATGCAACAAGTGCTTCACACATGCCCGAGCGCGTGAAACCTGTGCGTATGCTGGACAAGCCGCACTCCGTACTGCGGGGGGCTTTCCAGGCGCTGCTGTGCTCCTTGCTGCTCTTGTGCGCGACGGCGTCACTGGCAAGTGCTCAGGCGGATCGTGCGTCCATTGGATCATCCCCTGTCTTCCCGCCGCTGGGGGTGGAGCGCGGGGGGTCCCGCAAGGCCTGGGCCGCTGCGGCGGCATTGTCACGCGGTGTCAACCTGGCTGTCTTTGCGGCCCCGCGCGAGGGCGACTGGGGACTGCGCATGGACGAGCAGTGGATCGAGACGCTCGCCAAAGCCGGCTTTCGCAGCGTGCGCCTCTCCGTGCGCTGGAGCAACCATGCTTCTGCAGGGCCGCAAGCTGTTCTCGACGAGGCGTTTGCCCGGCGCATTGACCGTGTGGTGGAAGCCTTGCTGGCCCACGATTTGCGGGTCGTGATGAACATGAGCTTCTACAGCCAGCTCAACGGCTGGGCCTTGCACGAAGGGGAAACCCCCGTGGCTGCGGCCGTTGTCCGCACACGCTTCGTCAATATCTGGAGGCAGCTGGCACAGCGCCATGCCCATCGCTCCGACCGCTTGCTGTTCGAGTTGTACAACGCACCGCAGGGAGATGCGCAGGAGTGGAACCGCCTGGCTGCAGTGACCGTGGCCGTGATCCGGCAAAGCAATCCCAGCCGGATCATTGTCATCGCACCCATGCGTAACGATGCTGCGAATCTGCCGTACCTGTCATTGCCCCGTGATGCCCACCTGATGGTCACGATCCACAACCGCGAACCGCAGACGTTCACAAGCCAGGGCTCTCCCTGGTTTGCAGGTTCCGAGGAATGGCTGGGAACCCCGTGCTGCAACGAGCGGCAGCGCCTGGAGCTGGCGCGCAACCTGGATCGCGCCAAAGCATGGTCCGACGTGCACCGCTATCCCGTCTGGCTTGGGTCTTTCGGTGCGGCCAGTACGGCGCCCATGGACTCGCGGGCCCGCTATCTTCGCCAGATGCGCGACGCGGCGGAAGCCCGTGGCATGTCCTGGTCGCATGCAGATTTTGCAGCCAACTTCAATGTGCAGGATCCACCCCTGGACTCGGGTATCTACGACGTGGTGAAGCGCCAATGGCATCGCTCCCTGCTGGATGCGCTGCTGGGGCCTTGAACATGGTCCTGATTCCTTCTTCCTGGGCACGCTGGGGTTTTTTGCTGGCGATGCTTTGGTGTGGGGTCGGGCACGCACAAGCACCACTGCCTTCCGGCCCGCCGCCGTATCCGCTGGGGACGCAGTCGGGTGCTTCGCGGCAGGCATGGGTGGCAGCAGCCGCCTTGTCGCGGGGAATCAGGCTCGACGCCGCGCTGGAAACCTCCACCTCGCTTTCGGAGAGCAGTTCCACCGCCGAGACGATTGCCAGGGCCGGGTTCCGGACGGTGCGGTTGACGGTGCCGCAGTCCTCGCTGCATGCAGCCTGGATGGTGGAATCCAGCCAGGAATCGCGTCTCGCCTTGCTGGACGAAACCATCGAAGCGCTGCTCGCACGGGGGCTGCACGTGGTGCTCGGCGTGCAGGATGGTGGCACGGAGCACGCAGGCAGCCCGCAGATGCGGGAAGAGAGCTTGTCAGCCGCACAGGCCAGGCATCGCCAGTCCGTGCTGATCTGGCAGCACCTGGCCCGGCGCTATGCCAGCCGTCCCCAGCGATTGTTGTTTGAAGTCTCCTTCGCGCAGGGCGCTGCCAGCACGCTGAAAAACAGGCAAGCAACGTCACTCTTGAAAGCCATTCGCAAGAGCAATCCAACGCGGGTCCTGGTGCTGGGCTGGGCCGATGCCATTGGCCTGCCCCAGTTGGAGGTACCGGGCGACAGGCACCTCATTGTGGGCATCACCCATGTCGAGCCGTTTCGTTTCACCCGCCAAGGGGTTCCCGGTATCTCCGGGGCTGAGCAGTGGCGTGGAACGACCTGCTGCAGCGCCCAGGAATTGCAGTTGATGGCTTTGCCACTGGATATTGCAAAAACCTGGTCACTGGAAAACAGGTACCCCGTATGGGTGCGGGATTTTGTGTCCTACCAGGACATCCCTGTCGAACTTCGTGCTCGCCACGCCCGCCTGGTGCGCCAGGCCGCCGAGGAGCGCGGGTTTTCCTGGGTGTATGGAGATTTTTCTGCTGGTTTCGGTATCTACGAAACGGCTTCCCATGTGTGGAAAATGCCGCTGCTTCAGGCGCTGCTAGGGCCATAGGGCTTGGAGGTGTGGGCAGCACCAACAGGTGTTCTTCTATTTTGGGACGACAGCCAGCGGCGCGCGCCCAAAAAAACAGGCTCCCACATGGGAGCCCGTTTTTATGCATGCAATCGTCGTTGCACGTCGTGTGTGGGGAAACACTTCCACATGGTGGCGGCATCCACGACCGTGAAATGCCACCGCCACGGGAAGGCCCGCATTCTTTACATGGCGCTGAATTCGCCCGAAGGGATCTGGCCCGTGCGCAGGGCTTCAGCAGCCTGGGCACGCACCGCAGCACGGTCAGCGGTGGACTTGTAAGTCACCACACGCGAGCCAGCAGGTTCAATGGAGCGGGTCTGTGCCACGGTAGTGGCTTCAGCAGCCACTTCAGCGCGGGTGCGGTTCGTGTCGAACTTGGTGGCAAATTGCGAAGCATCGGCTTCGTCAGCCTGGGCACCGAAAGAAGCGAAAGCGGCAACGGCGGCGATAGAGAGGAAACGTGCAGTCTTGTTCATGGTGAAACTCCAGTGAAATTCAAAAAATGGGGACGAGGTACTTGGGAATACGAAAACGTGTGAACCGTGGATTCAACAAGAATCAACCACGCTCACCCGAAGGGATCTGGCCGGTGCGCACGGCATCCGCAGCCTGGCTGCGCACAGCAGCGCGGTCAGCGGTGGACTTGTAAGTCACCACACGCGAGCCAGCAGGCTCAATGGAGCGGGTCTGTGCCACGGTAGCGGCTTCAGCAGCCACTTCAGCGCGGGTGCGGTTCGTGTCGAACTTGGTGGCGAACTGCGAAGCATCGGCTTCGTCAGCCTGGGCACCGAAAGAAGCGAAAGCGGCAACGGCGGCGATGGAGAGGAAACGTGCGGTGTTGTTCATGATGAAAATCCTTGAAGTTAAAAAAGCGTCTCAAAAAAACCGGAACAAAGAGCGAGAGAGGAAAGCTGCTTCAAACCGGGTTCGGTGAGTCGCCTTGCGGGTTCGGCTCATCGATGGGTTGAACTGTACGCGGGTGGAAGCGGAAGAAAAACCACCGGGTCGCAAACTAACTGTTCCAGTATTGGAAACAATCTTCTCGGCGATCTTTAGGGTTTACCCAAATAAAAATGGCAAACCGGGGCCTGGGGCATCTTTTGCATCCGATGAATGGGGCGTTTATCAGAAATAGTGCTCAATCGTTTTGGAAATGACCAGCACAGGTAAATGCCTGATCTTTGAGTCCTTGGCCTGGGTGATCAGTGGGCTGTTGCCGAGGTCTTGATCTGGCTCAAGGCTGCGTATGTGTCTGGCATTTTTCGTGGATGCTTCGAAGGGGAACGTCATATAGTCCAAGGTAAGCTTTTGTGTTTCCTGCATGACAGATCCTCTTGTGCCCGCGGGCATCGACGTTGCGGACAGCCCCCACTACTTGCGTGCGTTGACCGATATGGCTGACCAGCGCACCGTGGTCGCTGACGCAGCCATTTACACCGACAACGGCATCAAGCTGGTTGAAAAAGGCGCACGCATTGACAGCCGGCTGTACGACCGCCTGGTGCAGCACAAGCTGCGCGAGCCCATTGACCGCCATCTGTCCATCGAGAATCCCGTAGACGTACCCGCTTTGTTGGCGGCAGGGCAGGCCATGAGCGAGCAGGAAGTGCTGTTCAATCTGCTGGCAGAAGCGTTGGGTTCTGCAGCCCGGCTGCTGGCGCCGCTGCGTTCGCTGCCCTTGCCTTCATCCATGGCCTGCAAGCTCACCGTGATGCGCGACCAGCGGCCCGAGCTTTTTCAGCACAGCCTCCAGATGATGGCCGTGGCCGTGTTTCTGGGCATCAAGAGCGGACTGGCGGAGCGCGATTGCGCCAACCTCGCCGCTGCGGCCTTGCTGCATGACCTGGGTGTGCTGCACATGGACCCGGCCTGGATCGATCCCGACCACAAGGTGGTTGGTGCGCAGCGCAAGCATCTGGTGGCACACCCCATCACCGCCATGCTCATGATTCGCGATACCCAGGTCTACCCCAAGGCCGTTGAGGTCGCTGTGCTGGAGCATCACGAGCGCATGGATGGAAGCGGCTACCCGCGTGGCCTGGCAGGTGCCGATATCTCCGCCCTGGGACGTATCTTGCTGCTGGCCGAGGTGGTGGCTGCGTTCTACGAAAAATACGAAGACATGCCCGCGCAGCGCCTGTCGCTGGTGCTGCGGCTGAACCACCGCAAGTTCCCTGCGGCCCTGGTGGCGCACATCCTGCCCCTGCTGCAGGAAGAGGTCGCCCGGGAGTCCGCCCTCATGCCGCTGGGCAACGACGCCTCGCGCCAGATCGACTTGCTGGCCGAAGCTTTTGAATGCTGGGACCAGCTCAAGGTCGCACTGCCCCCCGAAACCAGCGCCAAGGCACTGCCGGGAAGCGCCTTTGTATTCCTCGACGCGCGGCTGTTGGCTCTGCAAAAGGCCTTGCTGGAGGCCGGCTCACATCCCCGGCAGCAGGGCGAGCTCATGGCCCAGTTGCAGGGTGATGCCATCGGCATGGCCGAAGTGGCGCTGGTGGGGAGAGAAGCGCTGTGGCAACTGCAAAGCATCCTGAATGCCAGCCATCGCCGCTGGCCGCAACTGGCAGACCGCGCCACGCCGGCAGATGCGGCAGTGGCGGATTGGTGTGATTGGGCCGTTCGGAGGCTTTGAAGAGAGTGGTCAGCCCACTACGTTTCGCCGCGAGAGTCGATGGCGCGTCGCCCAACCAGCCATGAGCACCACCAGAATCAGCAGCCCCCATTCAGAGAGCGTGGGAATGGATGCGGGTGGCGCGATGCCGATGTGGACCGTGAATGAATCCGCTGTCGGGCCCGTGCCCCAGGTCCAGAGATAGGTGCCCGGTGTGAGTCCCAGACTGGCGAGTGAGGTCGCAGTCCAGGTGGCCGAGGACGTCAGCGCAGAGCCCGAGACGTAGCCTGTCGGGGCGAAGACAAAACCGGGCCCTGTGCTGTCCAGGCCCACCATGTTGCCAGATCCTGCATCCGCCCCGACAGGGCCTCCGCCTCCGAACGCTGGCGGGCCGGATATCCCCAGGTAGGCGTCCACGGTACCTGCCGTGCCGGTGAAGACCAACCCAGCCGAGGCAATGACTCCGGGGAACAGAGGCCCGCTGCCCGCAGGCGAGAGGGCCCCCAGATTCATGCTCCCGTTGCCACTGGCGACCACATTGCCACCGCTTTCAAAAAAGTAGAGCGTATAGGCTGCGAACGTGTTGCCGGACAGGAGCAGCAACAGGGCGACTGCTGCCGATTGGATTGTTTTCATTCAACGGACCCTCTCTTTTTTTGTCCGGCCCATTGTAGGGAGCGTGGCGTGCATTGGCCCAGATTTATATGGCCGGGGATGCACCGCTGTGCAAAGCCTCTCACCCCAAAGTCTTCCTCGCCAGGTACCCCATGGCTTCAAAATACTGGTTATATTTACAGTATTCAAATCGTTCTCCTCTTTGTCTTCACCATGTCTGCGCCACGCCACTCCCTGCGGGTTGTCGCGTCCGATCTGCCATTCGCCGTGCCCGGTGTCTGGCATGCGGACGCATTGGGTGCGGGCCAGCAGTCGGCGCAGTCCACGGGCTATGGTCCTCTGGATGCGCAGTTGCCTGGCGGGGGCTGGCCGGTCGGGGCGCTGAACGAGGTGCTGCAGCCCGTGGCGGGCCTGCACGAATGGCAGTTGGTGCTGCCCGCCCTGGTGCAGGCCACGGCCCGGCGCTCGGGTGCGGTGGTGGTGGTCGCGCCGCCTTGTGAGCCTTTTGGACCCGCGCTGCAGGCCCAGGGGCTGGCGGCCGACCGGCTGTGTGTGGTGCGGGCCGATGCCGCCACCGCACTGTGGGCTGCAGAACAGGCGCTGCGCTGCCGGGAGGTGCTGGCCGTGATGGCCTGGCTGCCGCAGGTGCAGCCCGCAGCCCTGCGCAGGCTGCAACTGGCAGCAGCACAGCAACGGCAACTGCTGTGGGTGTTTCGCCCGGCCAGTGCTGCGCACCAGGCCTCACCAGCCTTGCTGCGGCTGCAGGTGCTGGGGATGGCCATGCCGGGAGGTGTATCCACATTCCCCGGTATGCAGGTGCACATCCTCAAGCGCCGGGGGCCGCCCCTGGCGCAGGGTCTGGATCTGCCGGGTTGCCATTCCCGGTTGGCCCAGGTGCTGGCGGCACAGGCCGAGCGCCGACGCTCAGCGCAGGTGGTGGCCAGCACTTTCCCCGCAGCCAAGGCCCCCGGGGTGTTAGCCATGCGCCCACCGCTGGGGGCGCTGGGGGAGCTGGCTATAAGGCCAGAGGGGAGGGGGCATGCACTGGATCGCGCTGCCATGGCCCTGGTGCGATGAGTCTTCACTGCCGCCCGGGGCGTCGGTGCAAGCTGCCGCGGCAGGCTGGTGGGCTTTGCGCTTTACCCCGCGTGTGGCACTGGTGGATGCAGAGGCCGTGCTGCTGGAGGTGTCCTCCACCGAGCGGCTGTGGGGTGGGCGCGAGGTGCTGCTGGCCCAGGTGCTGCAGGCCTGGGCCGAGGCATCTGCCAGGGGCATGGACCCCACAGCTACCCAGGGCGCAGTCGAACGTGGGCCTGCAGGAGCAGGGTTGGTGGCGGGCGCCCAACCGCCTGGCGCGCCGGTGGCTTGGGGCAGTGGCCCCACAGCCCTGGTGGCGCACGCCCGGCTGCGGATGGCCTTGGCGGGGCATGCGCTTTCTGCGCAGGGGCCGCTGGGCCTGCCCCTGCACACGCTGACGGCCGTGCGCCCGCATGTGGCCAGCCTGGAGCGCATGGGCTGCCGCACCTGGGGGGCATTGCGGGCGCTGCCGCGCGCCGGGGTGTCGCGGCGTTTTGGTGCGGCGGTGCTTCGGGTGCTGGACCAGGCCCTGGGGGATGCCCCCGAGGCCCACGCCTGGGTGGAGCTGCCTGAGCAGTTTGTGCTGACGGGCGAGCTGCCGGCGCTGGCAGAGTCGGCCGATGCCTTGCTCTGGAGTACCAGCCGCTGCCTTTGCGCCCTGCAAGGCTGGCTGCAAGCGCGGCAGCAGGGCGTGCTGGGCCTGGAACTGGCCTGGCGCCACGACCTGCGGCGCATCGATGGCGTGGACATCGCCCCCACGCAAGCGCTGCAGGTTCGCACGGCCCAGGCCACGCAGGACATGGGGCACCTGCGGCGCCTGCTGTCTGAGAACCTAGCACGCACCACGCTGGCCGCGCCAGCCAACCAGATCACGCTGCGCCTGCTGGAGGCGGCACCACTTCCACACCGCAGCGCGAGCCTGCTGCCGCCCGATGATCTTGGCGGTGGTGATCCCACCGGCGTTCAGGGTGAGGCCTTGCACCAGCTGCTGGAGCGCCTGTCAGCCCGCCTGGGGACTGACCATGTGCAGGCCCCGGTGCTGCAGGCCGACCACCGCCCCGAATGCATGCAGCAATGGCGCCCTGCGGCCGAGGTGCTGCGTCTCACGGCAGCGGTGACAAAGCACGCTGCAGCCCGGAATGCCCTCACCAGCGTTTCTGACAGGCTCCTCGATGCGGCCCCCGATGCCCTGCTGCTGCCCACCTGGCTGCTGAACCCGCCCCGGCGGCTGGCCGTGCAGGGCAACCGCCCCTGCCACCATGGCCTGCTGCGCCTGCTCGCCGGGCCCCACCGCTTCGAGGCAGGCTGGTGGTCTGCGGCCGAGGAGGGCGCAGGCCCAGCCCCCGGTGGGGGGGCGCTGGCCTTGCGCGACTACTTTGTGGCGCACAACGACGTCGCGGGGCTGGTGTGGGTGTTCCGCGAGCGGCTGGCGCCGGAGCCAGCCGGGTCTGATGGCCCCCCAGCCGCCGTGCGGCCCCATCGCTGGTTCCTGCATGGGGTGTTTGGGTGATGCCAGCGGAGCTTTTATGGGGCTGATACCGTCCTCTGCATCTTCCGCATCTTCTGCAACTGCCTTGGCGGGGCGTTCCACGGCGGCCCCGCCTGGGCGGCCGACTCCAGCCGTACTGCCGGGCTATGCCGAGCTGCACTGCCTGTCCAACTTCAGCTTCCAGCGGGGGGCATCGCACCCCCAAGAACTCGTGGAGCGCGCACTGGCGTTGGGCTACCAGGCCCTGGCGCTGACGGACGAATGCTCGGTGGCAGGCGTGGTACGCGCCTGGGAAGCGGCCCTGGAATGCGGCTTGCACCTCATCGTGGGCAGCGAGTTTGTGTGGGGCGATCTGCGGGTGGTGGTGCTGGCGCGGGATGCCGAGGGCTGGGGCAATCTGTGCGAGTTCATCACCGCTGCCCGCGCGGCCGCACCCAAGGGGCAGTACCACGTGGGCGCGGCCAGCCCATGGGGGACCTTGAAGGGGTGCGAATTGTTGCTGTCCCCATGTCGGCATGGCTTTGATGCTTCTGATTTGATAGCTGTTAGCGCTTGTCTATCAAGCGCTAGGGGCCAATTTGACTCATATTTTGACGGCCACCTCTGGCTGGCGGTCGAGCTGCACCTGGCCCCGGACGACAGCCTGTGGCTGGCCACGCTGCAGCGTGCGGGCACGGCGCTGGGCTTGCCACTGGTGGCAGCGGGTGATGTGCACATGCACGCCCGTTCGCGCAAGCCGCTGCAGGACGTGATCACCGCCGTGCGCCTGGGCTGCAGCGTGGGTGAATGTGGTTTTGCGCTGCAGCCCAATGCCGAGCGCCACCTGCGCCGGCGCGTGCGGCTGGCGGGCATCTACCCGCCCGAGTTGCTGGACGCCACGCTCACGGTGGCGGGGCGCTGCACTTTCCGCCTGGATGAAATCAAGTACCAGTACCCGCTGGAGACGGTGCCCGCCGGCATGACACCCGCACAGGCCCTGGCCTGGCTGGTGGATGTGGGCGTGCAGGGCGAATACCCGCAAGGCGCGCCAGAGAAGGTGTGGGTGCAGATCCGCAAAGAGCTGGATCTGATCGCACACTGCCAGTACGAGATGTACTTCCTCACGGTGCATGACATCGTGCGCTACGCACGCAGCCAGAACATCCTGTGCCAGGGCCGTGGCTCGGCTGCGAATTCGGTGGTCTGCTACATGCTGGGCATCACGGCCGTCCCGCCCGAGAACACCAACCTGCTGTTCGAGCGCTTCATCAGCAAAGAGCGCAAAGAGCCGCCCGACATTGACGTGGACTTCGAGCACGACCGGCGCGAGGAGGTCATCCAGTACATCTACGAAAAATACGGCCGCGAGCGCGCCGCCATCGCTGCGGTGGTCACCACCTACCGCACGCGCAGTGCCCTGCGCGATGTGGGCAAGGCACTGGGTGTGGCGCCGGCCTTGGTCGATGCCTTTGCCAAGGACCACCACTGGTTTGACGAACAGTTCGCCACGGACCGGCTGCAGGAACTGGCTGAAAGCCTGGGCGCACCGCTGCACCGGCACACGGCCACGCTGTGGCTGGAACTGGCGGCGGACCTGAAAGGCTTTCCGCGCCACCTGAGCCAGCATGTGGGCGGTTTTGTGCTCACGCAGGGCAAGCTCACGCGCCTGGTGCCGGTGGAGCCCGCGAGCATGGAGGATCGTTCCGTCATCCAGTGGGACAAGGATGACCTGGACACCATGGGCTTGCTCAAGGTCGATGTGCTGGCCCTGGGCATGCTCAGTGCCTTGCGCCGCTGCCTGGATCTGCGCGATGCCTTGCGCGGTGAGCGCTGGGACCTCAAGGGCATTCCGCCCGAAGACCCTGCCACCTACGACATGATCTGCGCCGCCGACACTGTGGGCGTGTTCCAGATCGAGAGCCGCGCGCAGATGAGCATGCTGCCGCGCCTGCGGCCCCGCAAGTTCTACGATCTGGTGGTGGAGGTGGCCATCGTGCGGCCCGGGCCTATCCAGGGTGGCATGGTGCATCCTTATCTGAAGGCGCGAGAGGTCGAGCGGCAGATGCGCAGTGCGGGCAGCACGGAGCCTTTTCCGTTGGAGTACCCGGAGCTGCGCAACGCACTCGAACGCACGCTGGGTGTGCCTATCTTCCAGGAACAGGTGATGCAGATCTCCATCGATGCCGCCGGTTTCACGCCGGGCCAAGCCGATGACCTGCGCCGCTCAATGGCGGCCTGGAAGCGCAAAGGGGGCGTGCACCGGTTTGAAAAGCCGTTGAAAGACGGCATGGTCGCCCATGGTTATGCCGCCGAATTCGCCGACCGTATCTTCCAGCAGATGTTGGGCTTCGGCGAATACGGCTTTCCTGAAAGCCACGCCCACAGCTTTGCATTGCTGGCCTATGCCAGCAGCTGGCTCAAATGCCACGAGCCCGCGTGTTTTCTGGCGGCGCTGCTCAACTCGCTGCCCATGGGCTTTTACACCGCCTCGCAACTGGTGCAGGATGCGCGCCGCCACGGCGTGCGCGTGCTGCCCATCGACGTGACCCTCAGCCACCACGATTGCACGCTGGAAGGCCCGGCTGAATACCTGCGGCCTGCCAAGGGGTTGCCCACGCCACTGCTACCGCAGCCTGCCGTGCGCCTGGGCCTGCGGCTGGTGGGCAGCCTGCAGGAAGAGGCTGCCAAACGCCTAGTGCAAGTCCGCGTCGCAGGCCCTGGCTTTGCCAATACCGAAGACCTGGCCCTGCGTGCCCACCTGAGCCAGCAAGACCTGCAGGCCCTGGCCGCTGCCGATGCCTTGGCCAGCCTTTCGGGCCACCGGCGCCAACAGATGTGGGACGCTGCCGCGCAGCACACCGCACCCGCGTTGCTGCGCGATGTGCCCGTGCACGAAGCGCCGCTTGCCTTGCCAGCCGCGCCCGAAGGGGAGGAAATCCTGTTCGACTACGCCGCCACCGGTCTCACCCTGCGCCGCCACCCGCTGTCCCTGCTGCGCCCGCGCCTGGACCGCTGGCGCCTGCAGACCGCCCTGCAGTTGAACACCGTGCCCCACGGCCGCAAGGTGCGCGCCTGCGGCATCGTCACCGTGCGCCAGCGCCCCGGTACCGCCAAAGGCACGATGTTCGTCACGCTGGAAGACGAGACGGGCCCCGTCAACGTGATCGTGTGGCCTGCGCTGGTGGACACTTGGCGCAATGCGCTGCTGCGCTCACAGCTGCTGGCGGTGGAAGGCATGTGGCAGTGCAGCGCGCCGGAGGGGGGGGATGCCACCCCCGGTCGCACCCCATCGCCTCCCTCAGAGAACCCGGTGCCGACGGTGGTCCGCCACCTGGTGGCCCAGCGTTTCAAGGACCTCACCCCGCTGCTTGGGCGCATGGCCCAGGCACTGCAGGGCAGCCGGGACTTTCATTGAAGGCAAGTGGCAACCCCCTGAGCGGCTACGCTGGTTGTCTGCGATGTGTGCGAAGCGCTGCGAAACAAGGTGTTGAGATCAGAGGCCTGACTCCAGCGGCTACCGCTCGCGCAGATAAGCGTGGGGGTCGATGAAAAACGCTTTTTTGTAGCCCTGCGTTGCGCCATCCACCTTCCACGGTGCGGGCAGCATGCGCACGATCGAATAGTGCAGGTGAGGCGGTTTGCCCTGCGCGTTGCCGCTGGCGCCCAGCGTGCCAATCGCCTCACCAGACGCCACGAAGGACAGGGCCCCGGTTCGGATCGAGTCCAGGTGCGCAAAGTAATGCAGCCGCCAGCGCGGCCCGAGCACCAGCACCACCTTGCCGCCTTTGGCGATCTCCCCTGTAAACAGCACGACGCCGTCCGTGGTGCTCAGCACCGGCATGCCCGCCTGGCCAAAGATGTCGATGCCCTTGTGCACACCCGAGCTGCCCCAGGGCTCGAACCAGAAGGACTGGGGGTGCCAGTCCTTCGCCGATGCCCCGGCCACAGGGATCTGGATACGCTCCGGAAGCAGCAGGCCCGCCACGAGCGCCGCCAGCAGGGTGAGGCCCAGAATCTTTGCAATTTTCATGAACGCGATTATTCCGCGCCCCCAACGTTGTAGCCGATACCGATCAGCGCGAAGGGGCTGTCTTGCTGGCGGCCTGCCGCGCGGGCTGCGAGGCCGTGCCGGCTGCCCCCTGTACGCCGGGCTTGACAGGCTGCTGGGCCAGGTTCAGCAGCGGCTTGCAATGGGTGTCGTCGTCCGCTGCAGGCACGGTGATGGGTACCAGGGCCAGCGCGGCGGGAGCCACCACGGCGGCTACCACCGCAGCGCCCGCGCGCAGCAGCAGCGGGCCGGCTTCGACGCCCACATCCGGGTTGCCAAACGTGCCCCTCACATACAGGGGTGAACGCAGCGAAAAGAACTTCCATTGCAATGACTCGGGCTTGATGCGCAGGTCCAGGGCCTCGGTCCCCAGGTCGATGGTGCCCGTGGCCTCCACCACGGCATCGTCGGTGCTCATCTTCACGATGCGTGTGGTGGCCAGGCCGTCCACCACGGTGAAGTCCGCCACCGCGCAGCGCAGGTGCACTTCCTTGTTTTCGCCAAAGAGCTTGCCCACAATGATGCTGCCCACGTTGAGGGCGGCCAGGTCCAGCATCTGCTTGCTCAGCGTGCCCTCGCGCACATACAGGCGCATCTCGCCCGTGCCGTGGCCCAGCAGCCCGGCCATGCTGTTGCCGGTGCTCTCCAGGGCGATGGCTCCGTCCATGCGTCCAAGGCTCTTCTTCATGAGCTGCACCTTGGGGAACAGCGCAGACAGTTGCAAGCCCTGCACGGTGCCGCGTATCTGCGCCTTGAGGGGGGCTGTGCGTCCATCGATGGTGACCTGCGATTCGATCTTGCCGTCTGCCACGCCAAACGTGAGGGGCGCCAGCCTGAGCTGCGCGTTCTCCATCACAGCGCGCGTGCTCAAGTCCTGCAGCGGCAGGCTCTCGGGGCGGATGATGTGGCGGCCCTTGAACACGATGTCCATGTCCATGGCATTCCAACGCTCAGCCGCAAATTGCGAGTCTGGCAGCACCTTGCCGCCCTGGCTGCGGCTGCGTGGTGTGTTGCCGGACTGGCGGGTGCCCAGCGTCGGCCCCAGGTCTGCCAGGCGCAGCTGGTTGGATGTCATGGTGCCGGTGAGCCGGGGGCGTGGTTTGCCCGAGGTGTATTTCAGCGACCCCTGCAGATCACTCTGGCCCACCTTGCCGCGAAAATCGCTGTACTCCCACACCGCGCGTTCGGGCGCCAGGCTGCCGGTCAGCCGTCCGCGTGTTTCGAACGCCGGGGTATTGGGCAGCACCAGCCCGGTCAGGTCGTACAGGTCGGCCATGCTGCCGCCTTTGAGGAACACCTGAAAATCCAGCCCCGAGAGCGCCCCGGGGTTGGCCAGCACCCCCTCGGCCGAGAGTGCCACGCTGCCTGCGCTGGCATCGATCTGCAGCGGGTAATTCACCACCTTGTTGCGCAGGCTGATCACCTGGCCCGCTCGTCCCCGTCCCTCGATCCGGGCCTGGGCATAGCGGCCTTGCAGTTCAAAGCGCAGGCCATAGGGTGTGGCCTCTGTGGCGGCGACTGCAGGTGGTGTTGCAGCCTGATCGGCCGCACTGGCCGGGGCCCTTGCGACCGCACTTGCAGGGGCAACGGGCCCCGTCGTGTCAATACGCGCCTTAAGGTCCAGGTCTTTGAGGGCGTCGGCATAGGCCAGCACTCCCTGGTGCACCACCAGCTGGTCTACATCAACGCTCCACCCGCTCCTGGGTCCGTCCTTGCGCTCAAAGGTCCAGTTGTTGGTGCCATCGGCCGTGCGGGCCAGCGCCACCTGGGGGTCGATGAGTGCTACCGTGTCGATCGACAGGTGCCGCCCCAGAAGGGGCAGCAGGCGCACCGTGGCAGTGGCGCTGCCAATGCGGGCCATGCTGGAGGCATCAGGCAGATCCGCTTTGCCCTTGGAAGGTGCTTTGCCATCGGCGCGCTGAAATGGCGGCGCAAACCCCACGGGGTGATCCATCACCAGGCGCTCGGCCTTGACCGTCACGCCGGGTATCCATCGGTGCCATCCTTCTTCCAGGGGTTGGGGCCAGCGCCACGCTGCCGACAAGTCGCCCTCAATGGCAAAGTGCCGGCCCGTGGCTTCGCTGACTTTGTCGTTGACCCAGGGTTTTGCGCGGTTCCAGTCGATCACGGCCAGCAAGGCGCCGAGGACCAGCAGCAACACCGCCACCAGCCCCAGAGCCATCAGCACCCACCGTGCACAACGTTGCCCAACGCCCGGGGCAGGCACGGTGTGGCCGATGGTCGCGGCAGCGCTCGGCAGATCGGCAGAAGGCGGGGCAGGTGGTGATGGCATGAAAGGCGAATGGGTTATGGCCGCGTTCCGCAGAACGATTCGTTGCACGGGGAATGCGTGGGTGCAGCGTTGGCTCACGCGGCACAGGGCCTCTTGGGTTCATGCTAGCCCGCATCGGCGTGCGATGTGGCGGTGTAGCAGCAACTGCCGCCCTTGTCCTACAGGGCGATACCCGCGCCAGCGCGCCCTAAAATCCGCGCAATATGCACAACCCCCGCCATGCCCACGCCCCGCCCATGCGCGATGGCGTGGGGCCCAGCTGCGTGGTGCTGCCCACCCACGGGCACGGCAGCATGCTGGATTTTCTGGCGCAGCGTCTGCCGGTGGTCACCCGCGACGAATGGTTGCAACGCATGGAGGCGGGCGACGTGGTGGACGAACGTGGCGAACCCGTGGCGCCTGGGCGCCCGTTTGAAGGCAGCCTGCGGGTGTACTACTACCGCAGCCTGCCTGCCGAACCCGTCTTGCCGTTCGCAGAAACGGTGCTGTACCAGGACGAGCATCTCGTGGTGGCTGACAAGCCCCATTTCATGCCGGTAACACCGTCCGGCCGCTATCTGCACAACACACTGCTGGTGCGCCTCAAGCGTCATCTGGGGCTACCAGAACTGTCGCCTTTGCATCGCATTGACCGGGATACGGCGGGGCTGGTGCTGCTGTCGGTGCAGCAGCGCACACGCGGGGCCTACCAGGCCTTATTCCGCGACCGCCAGATCACCAAACATTACGACGCGATAGCGCCCTGGCGCGAAGACCTTCTGTTTCCGCGCGAGCACCTCAGCCGTTTGGAGGAAAGCCCGCAGTTCTTCCGCATGCAGGAAGTACCTGGCGAACCCAACAGCCACACGCAGATGCACGTGCTGCAGGTGGCCAGCGCAGGCGATTGGGCGCGTTATCGCCTGTCGCCCGTCACGGGCAAGCGCCACCAGTTGCGCGTGCATATGGCGGCCCTGGGGCTGCCGCTGCGCAACGACCCGTTCTATCCGGTCGTGAACGATCCGCCTGAAGGAGATTATTCGCGGCCGCTGCAGCTTTTGGCGCGGTCGCTGGAGTTCATGGACCCTGTCACGCGCGAACCCCGCGCGTTTGAGAGCGCGCAGCGGCTCGATTTGCCGGCTTAGGCCACATCACCGCTGTTGGCGCATGCCCGCCCATTCCGGGAGTCCCTTGCGCGGGCAGGGCATTGGGTGGAATTTTGGTTTTGAACACAGATAAGGTAACTTGGTTACCCATTCTGGGCAGAGGGCCTGGGAGCTGAAAAATGAAAACAACAGTGAACCCCACCACACCCCATCGCTCGGTCGCGTTCAAGCTTTCGCTGACGGCACTGCTCAGCCTTCTTCTGGTGCTCATCATCACGATGGGCATCGTCAGCGCCTTGCTCTGGCAGAACTTTGGGCACCTTGCGCGTGGTGATGCGCAGCAATACGCGGCCCAGCTGCGTACGCTGGTGCAGATGTTCGATGAAACCGCACAAGAGCAGGCCAAGCGGGATTTCACGCTGTTCAAGGCCAACTTCCCGGGCAATTTCTCGCTGAGCGAGGTACCCGGGGCCGACGGCAAGCCTGAGGCGACGCTGGCGTTTCAGGGTGCTTCGGTCAACGGAAATTTCGAGGTGGTGGACCGGTTTTCCAAGGACAGCATGGGCGCGGTAGCCACCATCTTCGCGCGTTCGGGCGACGACTTCATCCGCGTGACCACCTCGCTCAAGAAGCAGGACGGCGACCGTGCCTACAAGACCCTGCTCGACCGCAAACACCCTGCCTATGAGTTGATGAACGAAGGCAAAACCTTCATCGGCCGCGCCAACCTGTTCGGCCGTGAGTACATGACGGTGTACGAGCCCATTCGCGAGGGCAATCGGACCATCGGCATCCTGTTCATTGGTTCGGACATCGCCCCCATCCTGGGCAAACTCAACACCGTGATGGCGGGGCAAAAACTATTTGCCACAGGCGCTGTCTACGCGGTCAACATTTCCTCTGGCCCTGCACGGGGCAGTGTTTTCGGGCTGCCGGGCGCCAATGCGGCACCCAAGATCGATGAGAAAGTGGACGATGCCAAAGCCTGGCTGGCGTCGCTGACGGGCGTGGAGCAAAGCGGGGATTTTGAATCGGCCTGGTCGCCACGCCGCAGCGGCGATGGCGACAATGCCACGCGTTTTGTGGCGGTGCAGCGCTACAAGCCTTGGAGTTGGGCCATCGTGGCCGAGGCGCCGCAGTCTGAAATGATGGGCGAAGCCCGCAGTGTGCTGACCTGGTTGTGGCTGGGGGTGTTGGTGGCCTTGGTATTGCTCGCCGTGGTGCTCGTGGTGGCCACACGCCGCCTGGTGGGGGCACCCGTGCAACAACTGAGCACGGCGCTGGGTTACCTGGCGCAGGGCGACCTCACGCACGCCGTGTCCCTGAAATCCCGTGACGAAATCGGCAGTCTGGCCCAGGCCATGGAGGGCTTTCGCGTTCGCTTGGTCGATAGCCTGAGCACCGTGCGCACCAGCGCCGAAAGTGTGTCCGCCGCCAGCACTGAAATCGCGCAGGGCAACCAGGACCTGTCGGGCCGCACCGAAAGCCAGGCCAGCTCGCTGGAGGAAACGGCGGCCAGCATGGAGCAGCTGGGTGCCACCATCCGCCACAACGCCGACAGCGCCAGCCAGGCCAACCAGCTGGCCGTGGGTGCCAGCCGAGTGGCCGCCCAGGGCGGTGACGTGGTGTCCAAAGTGGTCAGCACCATGCAGAACATCAACACCAGTAGCCAGAAGATTGCCGACATCATCGGTGTGATTGATGGCATTGCCTTTCAGACCAACATCCTGGCACTCAATGCGGCAGTCGAAGCCGCGCGTGCGGGCGAGCAGGGGCGTGGTTTTGCCGTGGTGGCTGCCGAAGTGCGCAACCTGGCCCAGCGCACGGCCGCAGAAGCCAAGGCCATCAAGGAACTGATCGGTGCCAGCAACGCCATGGTGCAGCAGGGCTCGGTGCTGGCCGATCAGGCGGGCACCACGATGCAGGAGGTTGTCAGCTCTATCCAGCGCGTGGCCGACATGGTTTCCGAAATCAGCGCCGCCAGCAGCGAGCAGACCGCTGGTGTGGGCCAGGTGGGAGAAGCGGTGACGCAACTGGACCAGACCACGCAGCAGAATGCCGCGTTGGTGGAAGAAATGGCTGCTGCGGCCAGCAGCCTGCAGACGCAGGCGCACCAGATGGTGTCTGCGATTGCGCAGTTCAACCTGGGGGGTGCTGGTGCCAGCACCGGTTTGCCAGCCCTGGCGGGTGGGGCCTCCCGCAACCGGGCAATTTCCGGCTGAATGGCCTAGACGGCCAAACGCCCGCGGGCTGCGGGCTGCGGGCGGCTTTGCCACGGCAGGATCAGCGAAACGGAATGGGCTTGCCCTTTGCTGGAGCGCTTTTCGGAAGCCGCGAATTGAAGAATTCGGCCAGCGCCCGCTGGGTATCGGGGTGTAGCCGCCAAGCGGTCCAGCCCAAGCCAATGCTGCGCAGGTACACGGTGACATGGGCGTCTTCCAGCGGGTACTGGATGGCGAGAGTCGGGTTGTCCTGCGACATCACCGGGACTCCGCTCCCACTGCTGTCTTGGGGGGCTGGGGTGACTTCGGGTGTCATCTGCGAGCGCAACATGGCCAGCTCACGAATCAGATTTTCGATCTCCGGCGCTGTGAGCGTTTTGTTGATTGCCAGGGTGGCCTGCGTGCGGTCGTCGCTCAGTTGCATGGGGTCTTTCCTTCTTTCGCTGAGAGTTGTGAAGGGCTCCATTGTGCTGCCTCCGGTCTGATGCCTGCCGATGGCCGTGGAAACCCGGGGCTGCACACCTTCGGCCAAGCCCGGTCCGGGCATGCTGCCGCGTGGCTACAATACGGCTGCAGTTGAAACTCTGAAGCGGCGCAGGCCCACCGGATGTCTTCAATGGCCAGACTGAAATACCGTTGTCAATCAACGGGTTACAGAAGGCGGGTGTAGTTCAATGGTAGAACGGCAGCTTCCCAAGCTTCATACGAGGGTTCGATTCCCTTCACCCGCTCCAGCCCTCCCAGGCTGACCAGCTTTTCCCCAACTCCCCTCCGGCTTTATCTCTTCGCACTGCGTGTATTGCGCGGGTTGCCTGCCATCATGTGGCGCTTCGCCAGCAAGCGTTGATTCCGCATATTCATAGTCGTTTTGTTTGGTTGGGCCAAGGACTGGGCCCTTCTAAATTCCGTGTACCGGGTGCCGCAAGCCCCGGCATTTCAACGACACGGAAAGGAAGACGATGCTCACCGCACCATCCACAACCACTTTTGCGCAAACGGCGCGCACGTGGCTCCGCGCCTCCGCGCTGGGCAGCGCCATGCTGGTCTGCAGTGCGGTATTTGCCGCCACCCCCATTCCCGCAGGACCCCTGGTCTCCACCGAGTGGCTGGCACAGAACCTCGATAACCAGCAGGTGCGCATCGTCGAAGTGAGCGTGAACCCTGGCCTTTATGAGCGCGGCCATGTGCCGGGTGCGGTCAACTTCTCGTGGCACCAGGATCTGAACGACCGCGTGCGCCGCGACATCGTGGGCAAGGAGGCCTTTGAGGCGCTGTTGTCCAAGGCGGGTGTATCGCAAGACACCACCGTGGTGCTGTACGGCGACACCAACAACTGGTTTGCAGCATGGGGAGCGTGGGTGTTTGACATCTATGGTGTCAAGAACGTGAAGCTGCTCGACGGCGGCCGCAAGAAGTGGGAGGCGGAGAACCAGCCGCTGAATAACCGCGTACCGGATTTGGCAGCCACCAGCTACAAGGTGACCAAGGTGAATACCGACCTGCGCGCCCGCCTGTCGGACGCACTGGCAGCCGCCGAAGGCAAGAGCAACGCGAAGCTGGTGGACATCCGCTCGGCCGACGAATACTCCGGCAAGATTTTTGCCCCGGCGGGTGTGCCCGAGCTGAGTATCCGCGCCGGTCACATCCCTGGCGCGGCCAACGTGCCCTGGGGCCAGGCAGTCAAGGAAGACGGCACCTTCAAGTCGGCTGAAGACCTCAAAAAGCTCTACGCCAGCGCAGGCCTGGACGGCAGCAAGCCCATCATCACCTACTGCCGTATCGGCGAGCGCTCCAGCCACACCTGGTTTGCGCTGTCCAAGATCCTGGGCTACAGCGTGAAGAACTACGACGGCTCGTGGACGGAATACGGCAACTCGGTGGGCGTGCCCATCACCAACCCGACGGGCACCATCTGGGCTGCGAAGTGAATGGGTTGACCGACAGAACCTTTTGGGAAGAAGGTGCAATGCAGAACAAAGAGAGTTTTTGATTTTTGGTAGGGGGTCTCCTTTACAGCCCGCCTTGTGCGGGCTTTTTTATGGGTGAGGTGCAATGACATACAAGATCAATTTCTCTCACGCAGGAAGCTTGGCGCTGCTGGCGGTATTGGTTTGGGCGGCCCAGGCACTGCGGGACCTGCCCGGCGGGCGCACGCTCGTTTTTGCGCTGGTCACGGGTGCGGTGTTGGGGCTGGTGCTGCAGCGCTCGCGCTTTTGCTTTTACTGCCATGCGCGCGACTGGTTGGAAGACCGCAACCCGCGCGGGCTGCTGGCGATTGTGCTGGCGCTGGCAGTGGGGGTGGTGGGCTATACCGTGGTGCTGGGCAGCTGGCTGCCGGTGCCCCAGCCGGGCAAGCTGCCGCCTGACATGCACATCGGCCCCGTGAGCTGGGTGCTGGTAGCGGCTGGGCTGTCGTTTGGCGCGGGCATGGTGGTGTCGGGCTCGTGCATCAGCGCGCACTGGTACCGACTGGCCGAGGGGTCAACGGTGTCGCCGTTTGCGCTTGTCGGGTCGGCGCTGGGCTTCATCCTGGGTTTCAAGACCTGGAACCCCTTGTACAGCCTGAGTGTTGCCGATGCGCCCGTGGTCTGGTTGCCCGCCCACCTGGGGTATGGCGGTGCCTTGCTGGTGCAACTTGGCGGGTTGGCCCTGGTGGCTGCCTGGCTGTGGCGTGGCTTTGCACGGGACGCCGCCATCACGTCGGCACCGGGTATCGGGCCTGCCGTGCCCGGGTTAGGCACCGTGTGGCGCAACCTGTGGACAGGGCGCTGGCACTACTGGGTTGGAGGACTGGCCGTGGGGCTGATGGGCGCCTTCGCGGTTGTCCGCATGCGACCATTGGGCGTGACGGCCACGCTGGGCAGTGCGGCCCGCCAGTGGGCGCAGGGGCAGGGCTGGATTCCTGATCGGCTCGATGGGCTCGACGGTTTTGCGGGCTGCGCCACCGCGCCGCAGTCCACCTGGTTCACTCCCAATGCCTTGCTGCTGGCGGGGCTGGTGACGGGGGCGTTTGTAGCTGCCCTGGCCAGCCACCAGTTTGCGCCGCGCTGGCCCACGTGGCGCGACGCCGTGCGCGGCCTGTCGGGCGGCGTGTTGCTGGGCTGGGGTGCGATGACGGGGCTGGGCTGCACCATTGGCACGCTGTTGTCCGGCGGCATGGCTGGGGCACTGTCGGGCTGGGTGTTTGGGGCGGCGGTGTTCTTCGCGGTGTGGGCGGGCCTGCGTGTGAAGGCGGTACTGTTTCGCTGACGATGTTGGGATTTTTTTAAGTGTTTTTGGCCGCTGGCGCTTATCCAGAAAGCGCTATTTGCTATCAAAATTAGTAGCAGCCACGCTTTCAGTGGGCATGAACAGCAGAGCCTGCGGCACCACGAATCGCGCGCCGTACGGCGTGGTCCACTCAAGGCGCAGACGGCCGTTGATGTGGTCCAGGTGCTGCACCTCAAGAGTGATCGGGTAGAAGCGTCCGGCGGTCAATTCGATCGTCGCGTCGGCGCTGGCGCTGGGCCCCGCCAGGGGCTGGCGCGCGACAGTGATACTGGCGGTTGGCTGGTCCGCATGGAATCGGTAGTGGCCCGACACCATGGGCTTGACCCAGCCTTGCCAACGCGCTGAGGCGGGGCGACGACCGGTCGGTTGTTGGGGCAGCCAATCGAACGAAGCGTCGAAATCCACCGTGCCGTCGGTGCGCACCAACAAGGGCAGGCCTTGGTCGAGGGCGCGTTCGAAGTAGATACCGCGCAATCCCACGCCCTTGGCGTTGCCTGCACTGCACAAGTCAGCGCGGGCGACAGCACGTTGCAGTTCGGCATCGGGCGCAGCGCGCACCGTGCCGGATGCGCCGCCACCGGCAGCGGACGATGTCTGCAACGCGACGGCGATGCACAGGGCTGCTGCCCAGCAAACGCCAGATGCAGTAGTGCTACCCGGCATCAGGGGATCACCATGGCACGCCCGTCGCCCAGAAGGTGAGAGTGACAGTCTTTCTGCGCGCGATCACAGTTCTTTACCCAGACGTCCACGATCTCGGACTTCCAGCCATTGAACCAGTCGCCGTGGCCGCTGTAGCCGGCCGGTTTGGTCAGGTCGTAGTCGTCGCTGCTGAGGCGCCAGTACTTGGTTTCGCCGGACACTTTGACCTCGTACAGGATCTGGTATGCAATCGCTGGAATTGCCACAGGATGGGTGGCCGGGCAGTGGCCGGTGTTGTTAGCCCCTACGCCGACTGGGTTGGCCATATGGCTCTTGTGGTCCGGCGAGTCCAGGTTCACGCCGTCCCAGCATTGCGGAAAGTCAACCCCTTGGACGAGCCAGGAGGTGCCTGTCTTGGGGCATGAGGGGATGGAGTTGGACCAGTTGGAGTTGCCTCCCTCCCATATGCAGGCGTACATGGCCGCGCCACTGGGCAGATCAGGATTGCCCTTTGCATCACCTGCCACCATGCGTAAGCCCGACGGCATGGCCTGGATCGACGATGCTGGCACTCCATATCCAGTCTTGTAGTAGAAGTTGCTCTCGAACATGGGCGTCAGCGGGCGGCCGTCGCGTGTGTCGATCATCGACGGCACCCAATATGCCGAGCGGTTGATCGTGCCTCCGCGGCAGGTGCTGTTGCCGGTGGTGGCCAGGCTCTGGGCGGTGGAGTTCGCATTTGTCAGCTTGTTGCCGAAGAACGTGTGCAGATGCGACTTGCCGGGCTGCCCGGGGTAGACGATCGGGTCATCAAAAGCCATGTGCGAGAACTGGCAGCCGGTGCGGAACGCGCCGATGTCCGATGGCGTCGGCTGTTCGGTGGTGGGAATCAGCATGTCCTTGTCCCACCCGGCGAACGTGCCCTTGGGAATCAGACTGGTGTTCACCGTCACGAGACCAGGGTTCATTGGCGTGGGGGCGGATGCCGGGGGGGAGGGGGGTTGCGGCACAGGTGTGGGCGTTGGCGTGGGGTCTGTGACCACTTGGGAACTTACCTCGCAGGTTTTTCCGCTGCCGGGTTTGGGATCGCTGCCGAAAAACGTCGTGCTGCAGGTGCCGGAAGCTGTGACGGTCTTGGTGACCCATACATCGGCCCACGCGACCCCCAAACGCACCACCTTCGTACCGTTGAGCGTGAAGGCCTGGCCTTCCGTGGCCAAGGGGGCCCAGGTGATGGCGGGCGTTGCCGGCGCAGGCGAAGGGACAGGTACCACCTCGGAACTTACTTCACAGGTTTTGGCATTGCCCGGCTTCGGATCATTGCCGAAGAAGGTCGCATCGCACGTGGCCGCGCCGGTAACGTTCTTGCTTACCCACACTCCGGCCCAGCTCACGCCAAAACGAACGACCTTGGTGCCGCTGACGGAAAAGGTCTGTCCTTCGGATGCGATGGGAGCCCAGGTCACGGGGGCTGCAGCCGCCTGGAAGTAACAAGACTTGACCACACCCCGCAGCGGATCGCCGAAAGTGGTGTTGTTGCAGGCCGCGCCGCCGGAGAAACTGCGGGGGCTGGTCCAGCTGGTGCGCGCGCCGTAAACCACCTGGGCCGACCCGCTGAATTCACATTTCTTTGATTCCGCTGCGCACAGGTTGAAACCGGTCGGTGGAATATCGCCCACCAGCACCTGGCACAACTTCTTGGTGCCTGCCACCGGGTCGCGGCCGAAGAATGCATTGGTACATTGCCCGGTGCCCGTCAGGATCTTCTCCACCCAGAGCGTGCCTGCCCCGTATCGCACGGTTTGCGGGCCTGTCACCGTGAACGAGGCCCCTTCGTTGGCCAGGGGATTCCACGTCGCGACCGCAACCGCTTTGGCCTGGGTCATAGCCTCGTCAGCAGTTGAGCTGGCTGCGGTCACATCGGCATTCGATACCGCAGAACTGCCACTGCCACCACCGCAGCCCGAAAGCAATGCGGTGACCATAGTGGCCCCCAGAATTCCCACCCTGCACAAGTCGATATTTATCATTATTGGCTTTCTGTTTAGTTATGAAGCTTCGTATCTTTAACGCTGACCTCCAAGGCTCCAGTGCGCCCGCCGTCTAACGATACGCAATGAATTTAGAGGCATCTCTCGGGCTGCGATGGAAGATTTCTTCCGTGCAGTTGAACGGCTGCGACATCCATCGAACGACCAGACGGGTATTGAGGTACCCGGCTTCGTTTGTGACGTAGCAAGACTGGGGCCCAATTACTTCTGAATGTCTCCCAGGCACAGATACTTGATCTCCACATAGTCGTCCATGCCGTAGTGCGACCCCTCGCGGCCCAGGCCCGACTGCTTGACGCCACCAAAGGGCACATGCTCGGTGGCCAGGATGCCCACGTTGGCGCCGACCATGCCGTATTCCAGCGCCTCGGTCACGCGGAAGATGCGGCCCACGTCGCGGCTGTAGAAGTAGCTGGCCAGGCCAAACTCGGTGTTGTTGGCCGCGTCGATGGCTTCCTGCTCGGTCTTGAACTTGAAGACCGGCGCAAAGGGGCCAAATGTTTCCTCGCGCGCGCACAGCATGTCGGCCGTGGCGTTGGCCACCACCGTGGGCTCGAAGAACTGGCCCGAGCCCAGCGTTTTCAGGCGCTGGCCGCCAGCCACCACCTGGCCACCCTTGGCCAGCGCATCGTCCACATGGCGCTGAACTTTCGCCAGCGCGGCTTCCTCGATCAGCGGGCCCTGGTTCACGCCGGCTTCAAAGCCATTGCCCACCTTGGCGGTTTTCACCTTGGCGGCGAACTTGGCCACGAACTCGTCGTACACGCCTTCCTGCACATAAAAACGGTTGGTGCACACGCAGGTCTGGCCCGCGTTGCGGTACTTGCTGGCAAAGGCGCCTTCCACGGCGCTGTCGATGTCCGCGTCGTCGAACACCAGAAAGGGCGCGTTGCCACCCAGCTCCAGCGACATTTTCTTGACCGTGGGCGCCGATTGCGCCATCAGGATGCGGCCCACCTCGGTGCTGCCGGTGAAGCTGATGTGGCGCACCACATCACTTGCGCAAAGTACCTTGCCGATGGCAATGGAGTTGTCGCTGTCGGCGGGCAGGATGTTGAACACGCCGGCAGGGATGCCCGCACGCAGGGCCAGCTCTGCGGCGGCCAGGGCGGTGAGCGGTGTCAACTCGGCGGGCTTGATGACCACGGTGCAGCCCGCAGCCAGGGCAGGGGCCACCTTGCGGGTGATCATGGCCAGCGGGAAGTTCCACGGTGTGATGGCGGCACATACGCCAATGGGTTGTTTGAGCACCATCAGGCGGCGGCTGTTGTCGAACTGGGGCAACACCTCGCCGTTCACGCGCTTGGCCTCTTCGGCGAACCATTCCACAAAGCTGGCGCCATAGGCGACCTCGCCCTTGGCTTCGGCCAGCGGCTTGCCTTGTTCGGCCGTCATGATGCGGCCCAGGTCGTCCTGGTTGGCCATCAGCAGGTCGAACCACTTGCGCAGGACGATGCTGCGCTCCTTGGCGGTCTTGGTCTTCCAGGGGCCCCAGGCCGCATTGGCCGCGGCAATCGCTGCCTCGGCGTCGGCGGGGCCCAGGTTGGCCACATCGGCCAGCTTGAGGCCTGTGGCCGGGTCGTTCACGTCAAAGCGGCTGCTGCCCGCCACCCACTGGCCATGGATGAGGCCGTCGGTCTTGAGCAGCGTGGGGTCGTTGAGCAGTGCGAGGGGGGAAGTCTTCATGTCCATGGGGTCTCCGGATGCAGGTGAAATAACGGCAAAAAGAGGGCGCTGTCAGCGCCAAAGTGCGGGCAGTGCGGTGCGTGGATGCGGGGCGACGGGCAGGCTATCACGGGCGGTGCGGGCGGGTGTCGCCTGCGTTGCAGGGCCCTGAGGCAGCTGAAAGATGCTGACCAGCTCGGCCAGACGTGCCGCCTGGCCTTGCAGGCTCTGGGTGGCGGCTGTGCCTTGTTCCGCCAGGGCCGCGTTTTGCAAGGTGGTTTCGTCCAGCCGTGCCATGGTGCCGCTGATCTCGCGGATGCCTTCGTACTGGCGCGCCATGGCGTGGTGCATGTCGCCGATCATGGCGCTTATCTCCTGCACCTGCGAGACGATGGCGCGCACCGAAGCCCCTGCCTGCTGCACATGCTGGTGGCCCTGCGCCACCTTGTCCACGTTGTGGTGAATGAGCCGCTTGATCTCTCGGGCTGCCTCGGCACTGCGCTGGGCCAGCGAGCGCACTTCGGTGGCTACCACGGCAAAGCCCCGGCCTTGCTCGCCAGCGCGCGCGGCTTCCACGGCAGCGTTGAGCGCGAGGATGTTGGTCTGGAACGCAATACCGTCAATCACTGCCGTGATGTCGCTGATGGTCTTGGACGAGGTGGAGATGTCTTCCATGGTGTCCACCATCTGCTGCACGGCATGTCCGCTGTCTGCCGCTGCGCCAGAGGCCCCGTCTGCGAGGCGATGGGCCTGCTCGGCCTTGACCGTGCTGTCCCGCACCGAATCGGTCAAGACGGACACGGCAGCGGCGGTTTGCTGCAGGTGGCTGGCCTGTTCTTCGGTGCGCTGGCTCAGGTGGAGGTTGCCGGTGGCCAGCTCTGCCGAGCCGGTGGCAATGCTCTCGCTGCTGTTGCGCACATCGCCGACCAGGGCCGCCAGGTGGCCGCGCATGGTGGCCATGGCCGCCATGACACTGCCCGGCAGGGCGCGCGCCGACCCGGCGGGGGGTGCTGCGCTCAGGTCGCCCTGGGCGATGGTCAGCGCCATGTGCGCCACATCGACCGGCTCGCCCCCCAATTGCCGCGTGATGGAGCGGATGACCATCGCGGCCAGGCCTGTGCCCAGCAGCAGCGCCAAGGTGCAGCTGCCCGCGAGCAGGGCCATGGAGAACACATAGGTAGCCCGACCTTTGGCGGCCAGCGCATTCGCCGCGTCGGTGGTGAACTGCCATTGCTGTTCCACCGCCGCTGCACTGGCCACAAACAAGCGCTGCGACCGGCCGGTGAACAGGCGCCGCGCTTCTTCTGCCCGGGTGGGGTCGGAGAGCGACTCCCGCGATACGGCGCGCAGCTTGTCCCAGTAGGCCATGGCCGTTTGCGTCACGTCGGCCACCGCCATCCACAAGGCCCGGTCTTCCTCGCCCGTCAGGCGCTGTTCATGTTCGGCGAGGCTGCTGCGCAGCTGGGCATGGGCTTCGTCAATGCCCTTTTCCAGAGGGTCCATCTCGGCGGCGGAGACGGTCATGAGGTGCTGTGCCTGCAGGATCCGGATGGCGGCCAGCTTCTCCTGCCAGGACTTGACGGCCTGCAACGATGGCGTGGTGTTGCGTGTGTAGTGGTCCAGCGTTTCATGGAGCACCAGGATGCGCTGCGCCGCCACAAGGCCCACGCCCGCCAGCAGGGCCAGCAGCAAGCCCAGCGTGCACATCAGGCGCACCCAGACCTTCATGGCGCTGACCGCCTGCAGTGTTTTTCGGATCATGGCGCGCCTGCCGCCCAGCGGCGCTCTACCGAAGCGCCCTGCGTGCGCCAGAAACCGGCGTCAAAGGCCAGGGACCTGCGCAGGTTGGCGGGGGCGGAGGGCAGGTCGCTGGGGGCCATCGACAGGTCGACCAACGGTGTGTGCGATGAGCCACCTCCTGCCGGTTCTGCAGACCGGGGGCGATTTTCTTCATAGCGCAGGATGGCACCCATGTGGGTGGGGCCGTAGGGAATCGCCTGCGAAAAAGCGAGCTGTGCGGCTTCCGACGTGGCAAAGCGAATGAAGTCCAGCGCCATCGCCTGCCGTGGCGTGCCCCGCACGATGGCCCAGTAGTCCATCTCGTAGATCGCATCCATCCAGACGATGGACAGGCGCAAGGACTGGGTGGCTGCATTGGCTGCAGCCACGCGCCCGTTGAAGGCCGTTGTCATGCTTACCGTGCCGTCGAGCAGGTTCTGCGGCCCTTGTGCACCCGACTCCCACCACACGATGTGGGGCTTGAGTTGTTCCAGCTTCTTGAGCGCGCGTGCCACGCCGGCCTCACCGTTCAACTGGGCATAGACATCGCGGCGGTGCACGCCGTCGGCCAGCAGTGCGATCTCCAGGTTGTAGCGCAGGCCTTTGCGCATGCCGCGTTTGCCGGGGAAGCGTTTGGTGTCCCAGAAGTCGGCCCAGCTCTTGGGCACTTCCTTGCCAAAACGCTGGCTGTCGAAGGCCAGCACGGTAGACCACACGAAGGCCCCAAGTCCGCAGTCTTGCACCGTGCCGGGTAGCAGCATGCTGGCGTGGGGCACGCCCGTGCGGTCAATGCGCTCGAAGTGTCCTGCGGCGCAGCCATTTGCCAGATCGGCGGATTCCACCTCCACCACATCCCATTCAGGCTTGCCGCGCTGGACCATGGCGCCCACCTGGGCCAGGTCGCCCGTGTATTCAACGCCTTGCACCTTGGCACCCTTGGCGTTGGGGGTGGCTTCAAAAGGCGCATAGAAGGCCCATTGCTGGGCTTTGGCATTGGCGCCGCCAAAATTGGCCACTGTCAGCGTCTGGCCAAGCGCGGGGCTCGCGGCCAACACCAGGCAACACGACACCCCAAGGGCGTGCTTCATCAAAGCTTTGCGCATGCTCAGCCCCTGCGCGTGCGCAGCCACTCCAGCGCCAGCAGCAGGCTGGTGGTAAAGAGGATGAGCAGTGTGGCCACGGCGGCAATGGTGGGCGAAATGTTCTCGCGGATGCCGTTGAACATCTGGCGCGGCAGCGTGGACTGGTCGGCCCCGGCCAGGAAGAGGGTGACCACCACTTCATCAAAGGACGTGGCAAACGCAAACAGTGCGCCGGATATCACGCCCGGTGCAATCACCGGCAGCGTGACGCGAAAGAAGGTGTTGAACGGTGTCTCACCCAGGCTCAGCGAGGCGCGCACCAGGTTGTGGTTGAAACCCGCCAGCGTGGCCAGCACGGTGGTCAGCACAAAGGGGGCACCCAGGGCTGCGTGCACGATGATGAGGCCGAAGTAGCTGTCGGCCAGGCCCAGCGGCGCGAAGTACAGGTAGGTCGCCACGCCCACCACGATGATCGGCACCACCATGGGGGCAATCAGGATGCTCATGAGCAGGCCTTTGAAGCGGAAGTCTGCCCGCGACAGCCCCACCGCCGCCAGCGTGCCCAGGGCCGTGGCGATCAACGTGGCCGCAGGCGCCACGATGAAGCTGTTGCGCGTGGCGCGGGCCCACTCGGCCGACTCGAACAGGTTGCGGTACCACTTGAGCGACCAGCCCGGGATGGGGTAGGCCAGGAACGAACTCTCGGAGAACGACAGTGGCACCATCACCAGGATGGGGGCCAGCAGGAACACCAGCACGGCGACGCACAGGGCGCGCACGGCCCACCAGCCGAGCTTGTCGGCCAATGTGGCGTACAGGGGGAATTGGGGCAGGCGAAACATGGTCAGCGACTTTCGGCTTTGGAGGGATTGATCAGCCCAGACTCAATTCGGCTTTGCCAATGCGGCGGTACACGCCGTACAGCACCAGCGTGGCGGCCAGCAGCAGGGCGCCCAGTGCACAGGCCATGCCCCAGTTCACTTCCACATTGGTATAGCGGGCGATGTAGTAGCTCAGCATCTGGTCGTCGGCGCCGCCCAGCAGCGCGGGGGTGACGTAGTAGCCGATGGCCAGGATGAACACCAGCAGCGCACCCGCGCCCACGCCCGGGTAGGTTTGTGGCACATACACCCGAAAGAACGCGGCGATGGGCGAGCTGCCCAGCGAAACCGCTGCGCGCAGGTAGGTGGGGGGCACGCTTTTCATCACGCTGTACAGCGGCAAGACCATGAAGGGCAGCAGGATGTGCACCATCGCAATCACAACGCCCGTTCGGTTGAACAGCAGCGCAAGTGGCTGCTCGATCAGGCCCAGGCCCATCAACCCGCGATTGACGAGGCCTTCGGACTGCAGCAGCACGATCCATGCGGCCACCCGCACCAGGATGGACGTCCAGAACGGCACCAGCACCAGGATCATCAGCACATTGGCCTGGCGCGCGGGCAGTGAGGCCAGCCACCAGGCCAGCGGGTAGCCCAGCAGCAGGCAAAACAGCGTCACCACAAAGCTGATGTGAAAGGTGCGCAGCAAAATTCCGCCAAACGCGCGCTGCTCCTCGGGCATGCGCTCGACATGGCCCAGCGCATCGCGCTGCAGGTCCACCGAGGCGAGCAGGTAGTCGGGCGTCCAGCGCGCGCCGTTTTTGGCAATCGCACGCCAGAAAGGTGCTTCGCCCCAGCGCGCATCTTTGTCGATCAGCTGGTCGCGGATGGATTCGGGTGCGCCTTGCATGGGCAGGGCGCGGAAGGCGCCCATCACCATCGAGCGCGCGCCGGGCACTTCCGAGTTCAGCCTGCGCGCCAGCGCGCCAGCGTCAGAGCTGTCAGGCAGGCGGGCCAGGTCTTTCATGAGCGCGGCATAGGCGGCCGGACCCGGTGCCTCGTGGCGGTCCCAGCCGTGCAGCGCCTCGATGGTGGCCGGCAGCGTGTTGGCCACCTCGGGATTCTCCACGCCGCGCTGCAGCAGCGCAGCAATGGGGACCAGCAGCGTGAGCAGCAAGAACACCAGCAAGGGCAGGGTCAGGGCAAAGGCCCGCCATTTGCGCCGTGCCTCGGCACGCGACAGCGCTTTGCGCAGTGCGCCGGGTGCTTGTGCGTCCCGGGCAAGGACGGCAGGGGCGATGGCAGAAGATGCTTGCATGGTGTCTTGCGCTCCGGGTGCAGTTGACTTACTGGGTGGCCCAGGCGGCGAAGCGCTTCTCCAGCGCCTCACCCTGGTCGGCCCAGAAGCTCACGCCGAACTGGATAGCTTCCTTGGCATTGCTGGCAGAGGTGGGCAGGTCGTCCAGCACCTTCTTGTCCAGCTTGGCGAGGGCGGTGGTGTTGGCCGGGCCGTAGGCGATGTTCTGCGCGTAGGCGGCCTGGTTGGCGGTCTGCATGGTGTAGGCAATGAACTTGACCGCAGCGTCCTTGTTCGGTGTGCCCTTGGGGATGGCCCAGTAATCCAGGTCATAGATGCCGCCGGGCCAGTAGATCTTGAGGTTGCGGCCCTCGCGGTTGGCGGCGTCGATGCGGCCGTTGAACACGGTGGTCAACACCACGTCGCCCGCCACGAGGAACTGCGGTGCCTGGGCACCGGCTTCCCACCATTGGATGTTGGGCTTGAGTTCGGTCAGCTTCTTGAAGGCGCGGTCGGCACCGTCTTTGGTGGCCAGCACCTTGTACACGTCGGCGGGCTTCACGCCATCGGCCATCAGTGCGAATTCGAGGTTGTAGCGCGCGCCCTTGCGCATGCCACGCTTGCCGGGGATCTTCTTGGTGTCCCAGAAGTCGGCCCAGCTGGTGGGGGCAGTCTTGAGCTTGTCGCCGTTGTAGGCCATGACGGTGGACCACACGAAGATGCCCACGGCGCAGTCGGACACAGCAGCGGGCAGCAGGTCGGCCTTGCTCACGATCTTGCTGTAGTCGAGCTTTTCATACAGGCCTTCGTCGCAGCCGCGTGCGGCGTCTGGCGACTCCAGCTCCACCACGTCCCAGGTCACCTTCTTGGCCTCGACCATGGCTTTGACCTTGGCCTGCTCGCCGTTGTATTCCACGGCCACGATCTTGTTGCCCAGCTTTTCGTAGGGCTCATAGAACGCTTTCTTCTGCGCGTTGGCGTTGGCGCCACCAAAGTTCACGACGGTAAGTTGCTGCTGCGCAAAGCTGGGCAGTGCCAGGCAGGCGGCCAGGGATGCGCAGGCGATAAGGCTCTTTTTCATGGTGCAGTTTTTCCTTGGGGTTGTGGAGGAACAGGGAAAGGGAACTTGGGTACAGGGGAGCGGAAAAGAGGAATGGGGCGGTGTTCACACGGCATAGATGCGCGTGGAGGCCGGTGGGAACTCCAGCAGCACAGCATCGCCCGGCTGCGGCTGGATGCCCGTGCCGGTGGGGGTGAGGGCCAGTTTCACAATGGCTTGCTCCTGGCCATGGCCCAGGTCGCACATCAGGCGTTGGTGGTCGCCGTAGTAAATGGTGCGCGCCACAGTCGCCGGAACGGCTGAGACCTTGGGGTATTGCGAGTGCGGGTGCAGCACCACGCGCTCGGGCCGCACGCAGGCTTGTACGGGGGCGCCCCGGGCGGCCTGGTTCACGTTGACGCCAGGCAGCAGGTGGCCGCCGGGCAACTGGATGGCCGCCTCGGTGCCTGCGCCTTGCAGGGTGCCCGTGAGCACCGTGCTGTCGCCCACAAAACCGGCCACAAAGCGGTTGGACGGAGCTTCATACAACGTCTCCACATCGGCCAGCTGCTGGATGATGCCTTCGTTGAACACGGCCACGCGGTCGCTCATGGTCAGGGCCTCGCCCTGGTCGTGGGTCACGTACACAAAGGTCACGCCGAGCTGGCGGTGCAGCTCTTTCAGCTCAATCTGCATGTGTTCGCGCAGCTGCTTGTCCAGGGCACCCAGGGGTTCGTCCATCAGCACGAGCTGGGGGTTGAACACCAGGGCGCGCGCCAGCGCCACGCGCTGCTGCTGGCCGCCCGACAGGCGCGAGGGCAGGCGGTCTGCCATGCCCGTCAGGCGCACCATGTCCAGGGCCTTCTTCACGCGGTCGGCCTGCTCGGCCTTGGGCACCTTGCGCACGGTGAGCGGGTAGGCCACGTTCTGCCCCACGGTGAGGTGCGGGAACAGCGCGTAGTTCTGGAACACCATGCCAAAGTTGCGCTTGTGGGGTGGCGTGCGCGTGATCTGCTTGCCATCGAGCAGGATGTCGCCCGCAGTGGGAGATTCAAAACCCGCCAGCATCATCAGCGTGGTGGTCTTGCCAGAGCCCGAGGGCCCGAGCAGGCTCAGAAACTCGCCGCGCTGGATGTCCAGGTCCAGCGCCCGCACCACCAGTTGTTCACCGTCGTACGTCTTTTGTACACCGCTGAAGCGGACCAGGGGTTCTGCTGATGGGTTCATGGTCGGGGGCACCTTGTAAGCAGAATGAAGGTCGGGCCGCATATCAGCTCAATGCGGCAAAGCTGTCGGCCAGGATGGCCAGGCCCTCGTCGAGCAGCTCGTTGGAGGCGGTCAGCGGCACCAGGATGCGGATCACGTTGCCATAGGTTCCGCAGGACAGCAAGATGAGGCCACGCTTGGCCGCTTCGGCAACGACCTTCTTGGTTAACGCGGCGTCGGGGCGGTGAACATCGCCGTCTTCGAACAGCTCGATCGCCACCATCGCCCCCAGGCCGCGCACATCGCCGATGGCGGGTACTTTGGCGGCCATTTCTTTCAGTGCCCTGACCAGCAGAGCGCCCATGTCCTGGCTGCGGGCCAGCAGGCTTTCTCTTTCAAAGGCTTCGATCACGGCCAGCGCTGCCGCACAGGCGACGGGGCTGCCTGCATAGGTGCCGCCCAGGCCACCGGCCGCAGGGGCGTCGATGACGTCGGCACGGCCCACCACCCCCGACAGTGGAAAACCGCCCGCCAGCGACTTGGCGGTGGTGATGAGGTCGGGTGCCACCGGCCATTGCTCGCAAGCAAACCAGGTGCCGGTGCGGCCTGCCCCGGTCTGCACTTCGTCGGCGATCAGCAGGATGCCATGGCGGTCTGCCAGGGCCTTGAGGCCGGTGATGAATTCGGGTGGCGCCACGTAAAAGCCACCTTCGCCCTGCACGGGTTCAAGGATGAAGGCTGCCACACGCTCGGGCTCGATGTCGTTCTTGAAGATCAGCTCCACCGAGTGCAGCGCCTGCTCCACGCTGACGCCATGCAGCGCATTGGGGAACAGCGCGTGGTACACCTCGCCCGGAAACGGCCCAAAACCCGTCTTGTACGGCACCACCTTGCCCGTCAGGCCCAGTGTGAGGTTGGTGCGGCCGTGGTAGCCACCCGTGAAAGCGATCACGCCAGCACGCTTGGTGTAGGCGCGGGCGATCTTGATGGCGTTCTCCACGGCCTCGGCACCAGTGGTCAGCAACAGGCTCTTCTTGGCAAATGCACCCGGCGCCAGGGTGTTCAGGCGCTCGCACACTTCCACGTAGGGCTCGTACGCCACCACTTGAAAGCAGGTGTGGGTGTACAGGTCCAGCTGGGCCTTCACGGCGGCGATCACGCCGGCGTGCAGGTGGCCGGTGTTGAGCACGGCGATGCCCCCGGCAAAGTCGATGAAGCGGCGGCCTTCCACATCCCACAGCTCGGCGTTGCGTGCTTTCTGGACGAAGATTTCATGGGCCTGACCGACGCCACGGGCCACGGCGGCATGGCGGCGGGTGAGGAGGGCGGCGTTGGTGAAGTGGCGGTCTTGCTGCATGGCGGTGGACATGTGTGATGAACACGAAATGAAGGAATGGGTGAATTCTGAAAGTCACGCAACCTATCGTCCATGTACACCGGCATGCTGTTTTGCGTGCACTGTGCAGGGCCTGGGTCCTGTACAGGCAATCCCTGATCTGGCGCGCGCCAAGTCGGTGCACAATGCGCCCCCGTTTGCGCGGCCGTAGTGCAATTCCCAGCGCGGATCAGTGGGCAAACCAAGGCGTTCAGAGGACAGAGGGTCTGGAGCCAGGATGCAGCGGCGGGCCGCTTGCCATCTTCCAAAATGGTGCATGAAGACAAAAAAGGCCTCGCAGCGTGCTGCGAGGCCCATGCTCACCGAGGCGCGAAGCTATCCTCTACCGGGCGCAAACCCCGGTCGTTGCAGCCACTCCTGTCACCACGGTGTTGTTCGTGACCACGCTGTTCGGTGCAATCACGCGCACCACGGTGCTGCTTGCGTGGGGTGTCGGAAAACACGCTACGTTGTTGCGCACCACGGCGTTTCCATCGGGGACATCACCGTTCTGGAATTCGGTGTGGCCCACGTTGATGGCTACTTGAAACGTCGTCTGTGTGTTGATGACGACGTTGCCCTCGATCACGATGCCGGGTGCCGACTGCACGGCCATGCCGGTGTTGCCGGCATTGATGAGCTTGTTGTTGCGCACCACGAAGTTGCGGAACCACTCGGCCGAGTCGTACCCCTGCGTGATCGACATCTCCCAGCAGCCGTCCGTCGCAGCATCCTGCTCGATCCGGTTGCCTTCAATCAGCACACCGTCCATCTGGCCGTGGAAGGTCATGTTGCCCCCCTGGCAGACGCCGTTGACCACGGAATTGCGAATGTAGCGGTTGTTACGCAGGGTGACGTTGGTGCCACTCAGTCCGCTGCTGCCTGAGAGATAGGTGCCGTGGTTGAAGCCGCTGCCGCTGAAGTTGTTGGCCTCGATCAGGTTGCCCTCGATCACGCTGTTCCGGAACTGGCCCAGGATGCCCATGCTGGCGTTGTGATGGATGTGGTTGTTGCGGATCAATACGTTGTTCACGCCATGGGGCGCGCGTGCCTGCGAGTGGATGGCGATCTGGAAGCCGGATATCTCCACGTTCTCGATCACGACGTCGCGGACATTGCCGTTCAACCAGAAGCCCCAGGCCGAGTTGTTGGATCCGTGGATTCGGAGATTGCGGAATGCATACCCGCCATCGTTCGATGTGTTGCTGTATCGCCCTCCCAGCTCGAAGGGGGCAATCCCGTTGTTGTTGGTGGTCAGCAACGGCGCAGGCCCTGCGCCATATGCATCGAACGTGAGGGGGGCATCTGCGCGGACGTTCATGTTCTCGAACGTGGTGATGCCCACCACCCACGCACCACCGCGTGCGAAGCGCAATGCCGCGCCAGCAGGCAGGGTGTTGACGTTAATTCCTGTGAGGTTTTGCTTGGGGGCGGCTTGGGTGCCGGGGTTGGAATTGCTTCCCGGCACGCAACCGGTGGCCGCGCCTGCCTGGCAGTCCGAGAAGTAATACGTTACGGAGCCACCGGGAGCTGGTGCTGGCGGAGGCGCTGGTGGAGCCGGCGGTGCCGGGGGCGTTGGCGGAGGAGCCGGTGGTGCTGGTGTTGGGACGGGGCTGCTGGCGTAGCACGCCTTTTTCACGCCATTCAGGGGGTCGCCAAAAGTGGCGTTGTTGCACATCACGTTGTTGGTGAATGGGCGCGCGGCAGTCCAGGTTGTTCCAGCCCCATAGACCACCTTGGCGGTGCCGCTGAAGCTGCATTGCTGCCCCTCGACGGCGCACAAGGTGTAGCCCGATGGAGGCGCGCCCAGCACCGGCGCAGGAGCTGGCGGTGACGCTGGGGCACTGGCATAACAAGCCTTTTGCACGCCCCACAAAGGGTCGCCAAATGTGGCGTTGCTGCAGTTCGCACCGTTGGTGAAGCTGCGGGGGCTGGTCCAGGTGGTGCCCGCTCCATAAACCACATTGGCCGTGCCGCTGAAGCTGCATTTCTGCCCCTCGATGGCGCAGGGCTTGTAGCCTGCCGGTGGGGTGTGGGCGGTTTCTGCCAGTGCATGGCCCGTGGCTCCGCCCAGGCAAAGTCCCAAGGCCAGGGCCCAGGGCTTGGGCTGAAAAATCCGTGAAGAAGTTCGGTCAGGCGTCCGTGTCAGCATGGGTGTCCCTCAATGTGTTGGGTGTTGGTTTTCAAACCCGGCTCAGCGTGATCGGTGCCAGGCGGGTTGGGGGGCAAGCCTATCGCTGGGGAACGTGTGCGTGCATATCCAGAAGGCCGAAAAAGGACAGACGGTGGGCGCAATCCGATGGCCGTTATTGGTGACAAAAGGCTGAATACCGCCCGTCGGTCTTGCGCTACCGTTCACATCGGACAGGCCTTTTCGCCGGCGGGACTACCCGGGCTGAAGGCGCCTGCAGACTGGTCCCAAGGGTTGAAAACATCGTGCTGAAACTGCGCAATGTGCCGCTTGCCACCGGCCCGGAAAATCGCGTGGCGGCCTCCGGGATGGGCATGCGAGGCTGGCGGACAATAGAGGCAGGTTGGAGGGGATCTGATGGGGGCTCTGCCCGCGGTCCCTCCAGGCACTCGGCACCACGGAAGGATGCGCGCTGTGCAGGTGCCCGGTCCTGTACACGCAATCCCTGAGCTGGGATCTGCGGGTCCGGTGCACAATTTGGCCCCTTTTCTTGCTCTTTTGATGCTCACTCTCAGCCCGGATCTTCAGACACCGCTGGTCAGCCAGATCGTTGATGGCTTGCGCGGCCTCATTGCTGGGCAGGTGCTCAAACCTGGCGCCAAGCTTCCCTCCATCCGAGCTTTTGCGGCCGCCCACGGCGTGAGCGTGTTCACGGTGGTTGAGGCCTACGACCGCCTGGTGGCACAGGGCTGGCTGGTGTCGCGCGCCAACGCAGGCTTTTTCGTGAAGCGGCGGGGCGATGAAGGGGCCGCGCCCGGCGCTGGTGCGCCCGAGCGGCCGGTGCCCCGTTTTGATGCGCGCTGGTACCTCAAGCAGATTTTCGAGAACCGCAACCTGCCGATGAAACCAGGGTGCGGCTGGCTGCCGCACGACTGGCTGTTTGGCGATGCCGTCAAACGCAGCATGCGCCAGCTGTCGTCCGATGGCCCGGAGCTGGACGGCTATGGTCTGCCGCACGGCCACATGGCGTTGCGCATGGTGGTGGCCGAGTCATTGGCCGAACACCACCTGGCCGTGGACGCCGACCAGGTGCTGCTGACCCAGGGCTCCAGCCAGGCGCTGGACCTGGTGGCGCGCCGCCTCGTCAAGCCCGGTGATGTCGTGCTGGTGGATGACCCGGGTTACCCCAACCTGTTGTTCATGCTGCGCTTTGCGGGGGGCCATCCTGTGGGCGTGCCACGCACGGCCACAGGCTACGACCTGGTGGCGCTGGAGGCCCTGCTGGCCGAGCACAAGCCCACAGTGTTTTTCACCCAGCCACGCCTGCAAAGCCCCACCTGCTCGGTGGCGTCGGTGGCGCACCTGCACCGGCTGCTTCAGCTGGCCGAGCAGCACAACTTCATGCTGGTGGAAAACGACATCTACGCCGACATGGACACCGGCGTGCGCCCCTCGCTGGCCAGCCTGGACCAGCTCAACCGCGTGATTTACCTGGGCAGTTTCTCCAAGACGATATCGCCCAACCTGCGCACCGGCTTTCTGGCGGCGCGGCGCGATCTGCTCGATGAGCTGGTGCAGCTCAAGATGATCTCGGGTCTGACCTCGTCAGAGATCACCGAGCGCATCACCTTTGGCGTGGTGACCGATGGGCGCTGGCGCAAGCACCTCAAGTCGCTGCGCGAACGCCTGGCCGACGCGCACCGCACGGTGGGGCGGCGCTTGCTGAACCTGGGGTTCGAGCTGTTCCACGAGCCCGAGGCGGGTATGTACCTGTGGGCCCGGCACCCCGACCTGCCCGACAGTGCCGAGCTGTCGAAAGAGGCTACGGGTGCGGGGATCATGCTCGGCCCCGGTCAGCTGTTCCTGGTGGAGCCGCGCCCCACAGGCTGGCTGCGGTTTAACGTGGCGTTCAGCCAGGACGAGCGCATATGGCGCTTTCTGGAGCAGCGCATCGTGCTGGGCCAGCAGGTGGCGGAATAGGCTCGCTGCCTCCGTTGGAGCAGCAGTTTGCAAGTTCTTTTGGCCGCTAGCGCTTATTGGTAAAGCGCTAGTAGCTATAAAAATAATAGCTAAACCCGCTGAAGCCCGAATTGCCCCTGCTGCTGCTGCTGTTGTGGCGGCGCCTGTTACTACCGGTCAATGATGCGCCGCGCAAACCGCTCCAGGTATTCCATCAGCTGCTCCGCGCCCGCCATGGCCTGGGCTTCGTCACCACTGGCGATGCCCTGGGCCAGTTGCATGTGCGCGCGGGCGCCTTCCGACACCTCACCTTCGTGCTGGTAGGCGTACCAGAAGCGGCGGCACTGCACGATGAGCGGTTGCACGCATTTGACGGCGGAATGGTTCTGGCTGGCCTGGTGGGTGACGAGGTCCAGCTCATGGTCGGCCAGCATGTAGTCGTCGAGGTGGCCACGTGCTGCGGCTTGCACCATGTTTTCAGCACAGCGCACGATGGCCTGGCGCTGCGGCGCGGTGGCGCGGCGTGCGGCGTTGGAGGCCAGCAGGCGCTCCAGCACGCGGCGGGTTTGGATCACGTCCAGGTGATCGGCCAGGTCGATGTGCGACACCAGCAGCCCGCGCCGGGGCTGCTGCACGATGAGCCCGATCGACACCATGCGCAGCAGCGCCTCGCGCACCGGTGTGCGCCCCAGGCCCGTGCTCTCGGCGATTTCGGCCTCTACCACGGGGCTGCCGGGCTGCAGCTGCAGCGTGGAGATCATGGTCTCGATGGCGTCGTAGGCCACGTCCGCCGCGCGCCGCTTGGGCGCGGGGTCTTGCAGGGGGGAAGGGCGGCGGAGTGTCATGGCGGGGTTGTTTGATGATCAGGGCAGGGGCTTGCGCACGGCATCTTAAGGCCCCCGGCCCCTCGTTCTTCTATGCCCCGTACCCGGCGAAACTGGCGCGGCATAAGCCAGTGCACCCGTGGAACCGGCTTTGCAGGGCCACCGGGTGCGTCCCCCTCCCGCGCAGCGAGAGAGGGGGCAGGCGCCGAAGGCGACTCAGGGGGAGTCACGCCAATCCGGCGCCCGCCTTGCGCAGCTCGGCAATCTGCGGCGCCTTGGGCAGCCACAGCTTGTCGAACTCCTGGATGATGCCGTCGGGGTTGAAGGACGATGCCGTCTTGAAGGCGATGGACGTGCCCTTGAACTTCTCGATCAGGCCCGCCTCGGTGGTCACGATGTCGTTGATCTGCGCATCGAGCGACTGGGCCACCAGCTTGCGGATGATCTCTTTGTCCTTGGCATCCAGCCCTTGCCAGATGCGGCCGGACACCAGTGGCGCAAACGGCATGAAGAGGGCGTTCATCTGCAGCAGCGTCTTGGCGACCTTGTCGAAACGCTGGTTCCAGGAGAACTCGATGTCCGCCTCCAGCCCGTCCACCTGGCCGTTGCTCATCGCGTCAAACACCTGGGGCGTGGGGATGGGCGTGGGGGCGGCCCCGAGCATCTGGTAGAAGTCGCGGTACACGGGCGTGGGGTTGATGCGCAGCTTCATGCCCTTGATGTCGGTGGGCACGGTGATGTCCTTGGTGGAGAACACGGCGCGCATGCCGGTGATGCCCCAGCCCAGGCCAATGGTGCCAGTCTCGCGCGGCAACGCCTCCAGCAGCTTGGTGGCAGAAGGGTGCTTGACCAGTTTGGCCACGGCGGGGGTGGAGCGCACCAGATACGGTGCATTGATGGCCGCGATGCTGGACACGCGCGAGCCCAGCTCTGCCGCCTGGATCCAGCCCATGTCGAGCGCGCCCGACTGCAGCTGTTGCATCATGGCGGCCTCGTTGCCCAGCTGGCCCGAGTGGAAGACCGTGACACTCAGGCGGCCATCGGTTTCCTTCTTCAAGGCTTCGCCAAACTGCAGCGCGGCACGGTTCCACGAGTGGCCAGCGGGTGTGATCAGGCCGAGGCGGAACTCCTTGGCATCGGCTGCGCGCACCAGCGCCGGAAAGCCCAGCCCCGTGACGGTGGCGGCGGCCACGGCGTGGCGCTGGATGAAATGGCGGCGGGTGACAGTGTGGGCGGGCGTGGTCGTCATGGTGATCTCCGGATAGAAGGACGGTGGGAGGGTTGGGGGCAGCGGGAGGGGAACGGGGTATGCGGCGCCGCAAAGGCGGGTTACTTGAGCAAGCCGAGCGACAGGCTGGGGAACAACGACAGCACCACCAGCGCCACGCAGCTGATGATGAAAAATGGCAGCGTGACGATGAACATCTTTCCGGGCTTGGCCCCGGTCACGGCGGACGCGACAAAGAAGCTCAGGCCCACCGGGGGCGTCATCAGCCCCAGCACCAGGTTGACCACCACCACCACGCCAAAGTGGCGTGGGTCGATGTGGTACACGTCGGTGGCAATGGGCAGCAGGATGGGCACGGTCATGATGAGCCCGGGGATGCCGTCGATGACGGTGCCGATGACCAGCAGGATCACGTTGACCAGCAGCAAAAAGGTGACCGGGTCGTGCGCCACGGTCTGCACCCAGGCCGCCACCATCTGGGGCACCTTGCCGTAGATCAGCAACCACGAGAACACCGCAGCAGCGGCCACCAAAAACAGCACGATGGCCGAGTAGATGGCCGAGCGCAGCAGGATGGCGGGCATGGCGCTGAAGCGGAACTCCTTGGTCACATAGCGGCCCACCAGGGCCGAGGCCAGTGCGCCCACGGCCGCGGCTTCGGTGGGGTTGGCCAGGCCGCTCAGGATGGAGCCCACGATGACGATGGGAATCAACAGCGTGGGGCTGGCCTGCACGATGGTGCGTGCGCGCTGGGCCAGCGTGCGCTTTTCGCTGCGGGGGTAGTCGTAGATGAAGCCCATGAGGGCGATCACGATGAAGAACATCAGCGTGAGCAGCACGCCGGGCAGGATGCCCGCAATCAGCATGTCGCCCACAGCCACCTGGGCGAGTACGCTGAACACCACAAACATCACCGAGGGCGGGATGATCGGCCCCAGCATGCCGCCATACACCGTGAGGCCGGCCGCAAAGGTCTTGTCATAGCCTTGCTTGACCATCTCGGGAACCATGACCTGCGACATGATGGCCACCTGCGCGGTGGCCGAGCCAATGATGGAAGACACCAGCATGTTGGCCAGGATGTTGACGTAGGCGAGGCCTCCCTTGACCGAGCCGATGAAGGCCATCGACAGGTCCACCAGCCGGCGCGTGATGCCGCCGCTGTTCATGATCTCGCCGATCAGGATGAACAGCGGAATGGCGATGAGGCCGTAGCTGTCCACCCCGCCAAACATCTGCATGGGGAACGACTGGAACAGCACCGGGCTGCCGATGCTGAGGATGTACACCGCGCCCGACAGGCACAGGCACACCCCAATGGGCACACCCACCAACAAGGCGGCGAGGAAGAACAGTGTGGTGATCATGGTGGGGCTCCGGGCGGGTGGTGCGGGTGTGGCGGAGGGTCAGTTCACGGCGTCGGCGTTGACCACGTCAAAGCCTGCGTGCTTCACGCGCTCCGCAGCACCCAGGTCTTCGAGCAGGTTGGCCAGCGCATGCACGCTGAATGTGGCCGAGAAGACCGGCAGGATCAGCTGCAGCACCCAGGTGGGCCAGTTCAGCGTCTGGGTGCGCTCGGTGTAGATGAAGTTGAAGCTGTCGGCCGCAAACTCCTTGGCGTCAAATCCGTAGCGCGCAATGCCGATGGGGTCCATCCACACCCAGCACATCACCAGCATGGCCAGGCCAAACAGCAGCACCCCAGATGTAGCGACCACCTTGGCCACCTTGGCACCCCGGGGACCCATCTGGTCGGTGAGCATGCCCACGGCAAAGTCCATGCGCAGGCGTGTCATGACCGAGGCTCCCACAAACGTCAGCCAGACCACGGTGTACACCGCCGCCTCGTCAATCCAATAGATTGGCATGCCGGAGTAGCGTGTGACCACGTTGAGCAGGATCAGCAGCACCAGCAGGGTCATCAGTGAGGTAAGCAGGTGCCGCTCGACGCGCAACACCTGCGTGGACAACGCCAGCACCCAGCGGACGGGGGCGGGCGGCGATGGAGCTTGCGGGGCTGGTGGACTGGTGAGCGTGGGCATGGTGTGGTTCCGGGGGGAGGGCTTGCCGATGGAAGAAGCAACCGCGTGTTGTTTAATATCTAACAAATATATTTAAAAGCAAAATAGATGCCTGCGGGGTGCGGGTAAGCCCTGAAAAGGATGGCGTGGGAAAACTGGCGGTGCGCCCGTCAGCCCGAGGGCGTGACGGGCTCGCTGGTGGGCGCGGGTGTGCACGCGGCCAGCGTGCCAATGCGCGCGGGCGCCAGCAGGTGCCGTGGGGGCGCGGGCGTCCAGCCAAACAGGTGCTGCGTGGCCGCGCCGCAGATGCGGCCCTGGCAGGCGCCCATGCCGCAGCGGGTGTGGAGCTTGGCGTCGATCCAGCCCTGGCGCCCGGTCAGAGCGGCGTAGGGCACGTCTTCGCAGCGGCACACCAGGGTGTCGGGCCGCGCCAGTGTCTTGAGTGCCCCGTTCAGTGCGAACGAGGCCTGCAGCGCCTGTGCAAAGCCCTCCCAGCGCGCCAGCTGGGGGCGCAGCGCCTGGGCCTGTGGCACCTGTCCCGCCGCAGCGTGGCCTGCCATGGCGCCCTGAACCAGTGCACGTTCGCTGCCGCCAAAGCCGGTGCTTTCACCGGCAGCGAACACACCGGGCACGCTGGTGCGCATGTGGGCATCCACGGCCAGGCCCTGGCCACCGCTCAGCGGCCCGCCCAGGGCGCAGCCCAGCATCTGCCCCAAATGGGTGTTGGGCACCAGCCCGAACCCGCAGGCCACGCGGTCGCAGGCGATGGTTTCTTCTGCGTGCTGCCCTTTGCGCAGCCGCACGGACTGCACCTGGGTGGTGCCTTGTGCCTCCAGCACATAGGTACTGGCACGCAAACGGGTGTGGAGCAGCGTCAGGGCCTGCATGGCCTTGGCGGGCCAGCGCGGCAATTGCGCCGCAAAGCCTGCGAGCGCGCTCCATGGCGCTTGTTCCGCCAGGCGCACTACGGTGGCGCCCGCTTGGGTGGCGGTGGCAGCAGCGGCCAGCAGCAGCGGGCCGGTGCCAGCAATGACGATGCGCTGGCCGCGCACGTCGAGCCCTGCCTTGATGAGGGCCTGCAAAGCGCCCGCGCCTGTCACACCGGGCAGTGTCCACCCTGGGAAAGGCAGCAGCAGCTCGCGCGCCCCGGTGCACAGCACGATGCGGTGGCTGTGCTGCGTCCAGCCCCGGTCGGCGTCTTCCAGCAGCAGGGCAGGGGCCTTGCCGCCGGGTTGGATGGGTTGGGTGCCCCCCAGGCCCACCACACGGGTGCCGGGCAGCAGGCGGATGTTGGTATGCCGGGCCAGGGCCGCGAGGTGCTGCTGCGCCAGGGCGGGCAAGGCCACCTGGGGGCCAGCGCGCCAGATCTGCCCACCGGGCTGCGGGTTGTCATCCACGATGGTGATCGACGCACCGCTGGGCGCAGCAGCCAGGGCTGCGGCCAAACCGGCAGGGCCTGCGCCGATGATGAGGATGTCGCAGCGCTCGTGCTTCGAGTGTTGCTCGGTCATGGCGTTGCACTCCCAGGGGCTGTACCGACATCGGTGTGAATTTGCATGCCCTCGACGCAGACCGTCTGGCACGCCAGACGGGTGCGGCCATGGATGCGCACCCTGCATTCGTGGCACACGCCCATGCCACACAGCGGCGCCCGCGCCTCGCCGGTGACCGAGGTGCGGGTGGTGCCCGGTGTTTGCTGCGCGAGCGCGGCGGCGACGCTGGTCCCTGCGGGCACCTGCAGGGGCGTGCCATTCACGACGATCTGCACAAGGGTGGGGGCAAAGGGGGTCATGGTGTGGTCAGGCCCGCAAAGCGTGCAGGTGCATAGGGCGTGGGGTCGATCGCCGGTGTGTCGCCTGCGATCTGTGCCGCCAGCAACTGCGCGGTAGTAGGCGCCGTGGTCACGCCCAGCCCTTCATGGCCCACGGCCAGCCACAGGTGCGGGTGTTCGGGGTGCGCGCCAATCAGCGGTAGGCTGTCGGGTGTGGCTGCGCGAAAGCCGGTCCAGGTGCGAATGGCGTTAAGGTCGGTCAGGCCGGGCAGGTAGTCGAGCGCACGTTGCAGCATGCGTGCCAGCACGGCGTTGTTGACGGCAGGATCGGTGGTGTCGAACTCGCGCGACGAGCCAATCAGCAGCTGCCCCGTGGGCCGGGGCTGCACGTTGAAGGCCACCGAGGTACCGTCGCTGTGGTGGGCGCTGGTGATATAGCCCAGCTCCACCAGCTGGTGGTGCACGGTGCCCGGGTAGCGGTCGGTGATGACAAGGTGGCCCTTTTTGGGGCGCAGCGGCAGGCCAGGGCACAGCTGCGGGGCGTGGATGCCGCTGGCCAGCACGATGGCGCTTGCCCTGCGCTGGCTGCCATCGCGCAAAGTGACAGTGTGACCCTCGATCTGCAGGGCTTCGGCTTGCTCAAACACAAGGCGCCCGTGGGCTGCGGCCTGGTCCAGCAGCCACTGGGCTGCGCGCGGGGCGTAGACCACGCTGTCGCCCTGCACCTTGAGCGCGCCCGCCAAACGGGGGCGCAGTGCGGGTTCTGCGCGGGCCAGGGCGGCCGCGTCGAGCATCTCGCAGGCGATGCCATGCGCTTGCAGGGTGGTGCGTTTGTCATGCGCAGCCTGCAGTTCGGCATCGTTGGCAGCGAGCCAGAGCGTGCCGCAAGGGGTGAACGCGCAGCCCGCGTCCATGTGGGGCGCCCAGGCGTGCCAGAGGTCCAGCGATGTCTGGCTCAGCGCCAGTTCTGCCGGGTTGTCGTCCATCACCACCAGGTGGCCCATGCCCGCTGCCGTGGCGCCGCCGAGGCGCGCATCGATGACACGCACCGACAGCCCGGCCAACACCAGCGCATGGGCGCAGGCGGCACCCACGATGCCAGCGCCAATGACGAGAACGTCGGTGTGTTGCATGGCGCGCGTGTGTTTCGGAACGAGCTGCGGATTACAGCCGGATTCCCCAGCCAAAGGGGTCGCTGTCTTCGATGAGCAGTGTGGCATCGGCGCTCATGTGCGCGCGGCCCCGCAAGGTGGGGATGACCTTGCCATCGTCCTGCAGCGTGTAGCTGGCCTCGAACTGGCTGCCGATGATGCTGGCCTGGCGCCAGAGTGCGCCCGGTGCCAGCTTGCCGTCGGCCGCCAGGCAGGCCACCTTGGCGCTGGTGCCCGTGCCGCAGGGTGATCGGTCATACGCCTTGCCGGGACACAGCACATAGTTGCGACTATCGGCGGGGTCATCGGCCTGGTCGTCGTCGGCAAACAGCTCGATGTGGTCAATCTCGCCGCCGTTGTCGCCCCGAATGCCCTGGTCTTTGAGGGCCTGCTGCACGGCGCAGCTGTAGTTCATCAACGCCTCAAGGTTGTCACTGGCTACACGCTGGCCGTGGTCAGAGATCAGGAAGAACCAGTTGCCGCCCCAGGCCACATCACCCACCACGCGGCCGTAGCCGGGCACCTCGATGGCCAATGCGTGGTGCAGCCGGTAGGCGGGCACGTTGCGCACGCTGACCGATCCATCGGCGTGCAGGGTGGTGGTGACGATGCCCACGGGTGTCTCGATGCGGTGCTCACCGGGCGTGATGCGGCCCAGGTAGGCGAGCGATGCAATCAGCCCGATGGTGCCGTGGCCACACATGCCCAGGTAGCCGCTGTTGTTGAAGAAGATCACACCCGCCGCGTTGGCCTGGTCTTGTGGCGCACACAGAAGGGCCCCCACCACCACATCGCTGCCACGCGGCTCCAGCACGGTGGCGGCCCGCCAGGCATCGTGGCGCTCGGCCAGCAGCGCACGCCGCTCGGCCATGGTGCCAGTGCCCAGGTCCGGAAAACCATCGATGACAAGCCGGGTCGGCTCGCCGCCGGTGTGGGAGTCGATCACGTGGATGCGTTGCATGGTGCTCTGGTGGTGGTGAAGTAGGGCGCTCAGTGTCTCAGGCGACAGACTGGTATTTTGTAGGGCGCGTGGCCAGGGCCTTGCGCACCACACTCTCCACAAATGCGCGTTCCTCGCCCACCAGCGGCAGGCGTGGGCGGCGCATGTGTTCGGTGCCCACACCCACCAGTGCGTCGATGAGCTTGAGGTTTTGCACCAGCTTATTGGACACATCCAGGTGCAGCATGGGCGTCATCCACTGGTACAGCGGCAACGCCTCGGCAAATTTGCCCGCCTTCATCAGGTCGTACAGCGCCACGGTTTCGCGCGGGAAGGCGCAGCCCACGCCGGCCAGCAGGCCGTCGCAGCCCAGGGCCAGGCCTTCGTAGGCCAGGTCGTCCACGCCCAGGAAGAGCTGGTAGCGGTCGCCCAGGGTGTTGCGCAGGTCGGTGATGCGGCGGATGTCGCCGGTGCTTTCCTTGATGGCGGCGATCCACTCGCAGTCGGCCAGCTCCACCATGTGTTCGGGTTTCAGGTCCACGCGGTAGGCCACGGGGTTGTTGTAGACCATCAGGGGGCGCTGGGCGGCGCCCGCCATGGCGCGCACGTTGGCCATGGCCTCGCGGGCGTCGGCCACGTAGATCACCGAGGGCATGACCATGTAGCCGGCCACGCCCAGCTTGTTGCCACCGTCGATGTAGCGCAGAGCATCGCGGGTGCTGGTTTCAGACACATTGGCCAGCACGGGCACGCGGCCATCGGCAGCTTCCAGCGCAATCTTGGCGACCTGCAGCTTTTCTTCCAGGCTGAGCGTGCTGGCTTCACCCAGCGACCCGCAAGTGACCAGCCCATGGATGCCGTTGCGGATCTGGAAGTCGATGTGGCGGGCCGTGCCTTCGGCGTCGATGGACTCGTCGGCGTGGAACTTGGTGGTGATGGCGGGGAAGATGCCTTGCCAGCGGGGTTGTGGGTTCACGAGGGGCTCCTTGGGTCGGTGGGTGGGTTGTGGTTATTAATATATTAACAAGATATTTAAAGTGCGCAAGCGGATTTTTCAGCATTCGTTGGAACGTGGATTGGTGGCGTCTATCCCCGCCCTGTCGCCCTCCAGCCACGGACCACCAGACTGCAAACCTATAATGAAAGGTTGGTCCCCATAGGGGCAGCGACAGGCAACGCGCAGGCGCGGGTCCTGCGGCCTGCCTGCTCCGTGCAACCACTCCATAACACCATGAGCACTCCCACTTTTTCTGTCGCTGACATCCGCAAGTCCTTCCTGGACTTCTTCGTCTCCAAGGGCCACACCGTGGTGCCGTCGAGTCCCCTGGTGCCGGGCAACGACCCCACGCTGATGTTCACCAACTCGGGCATGGTGCAGTTCAAGGACGTGTTCCTGGGCACCGACAAGCGCTCGTACAACCGTGCGGTGTCGGTTCAGGCGTGCCTGCGTGCGGGCGGCAAGCACAACGACCTGGAAAACGTGGGCTACACCGCGCGCCACCACACCTTCTTCGAGATGCTGGGCAACTGGTCGTTTGGCGACTACTTCAAGCGTGAATCGCTCAAGTGGGCCTGGGAACTGCTGACGGAGGTCTACAAGCTGCCGCCCGAGCGCCTGTTGGCCACGGTGTACCAAGAAGACGACGAGGCCTACGACATCTGGACCAAGGAAATCGGCTTGCCACCCGAGCGCGTGATCCGCATCGGCGACAACAAGGGTGGCCGCTACAAGTCCGACAACTTCTGGATGATGGCCGACACCGGCCCCTGCGGCCCGTGCAGCGAAATTTTCTACGACCACGGTCCGCACATTGCCGGTGGCCCGCCCGGCAGCCCCGATGAAGACGGCGACCGCTTCATCGAGATCTGGAACAACGTGTTCATGCAATTCAACATGGACGAAACCGGCGCCGTGACCCCGTTGCCCGCGCCCTGCGTGGACACCGGCATGGGCCTGGAGCGTCTGGCGGCCATCCTGCAGCACGTGCACAGCAACTACGAGATCGACCTGTTCGATGCGCTGATCAAGGCCGCTGGCCGCGAGACCAGCGTGGCCGACCTGAACCACAAGAGCCTGCGCGTGATCGCCGACCACATCCGTGCCACCGCCTTCCTGGTGAGCGACGGCGTGATCCCCAGCAACGAAGGCCGCGGCTACGTGCAGCGCCGCATCGTGCGCCGCGCCATCCGCCACGGCTACAAGCTGGGCAAGAAGACGCCGTTCTTCCACAAGCTGGTGGCCGACCTGGTGCGTGTGATGGGCGATGCCTACCCGTCCCTGCGCGAGCAGGAACAGCGCATCACCGAGGTGCTGAAGGTGGAAGAAGAGCGCTTCTTTGAAACGCTGGCCAATGGCATGGAAATCCTGGACGCCACCCTGGACGGCGGCGCCAAGGTGCTGCCCGGTGATGTGGCGTTCAAACTGCACGATACCTACGGCTTCCCGCTCGACCTGACCAACGACGTGTGCCGCGAACGCGACGTCGAGGTGGACGAGGCCGGGTTCAAGACCGCCATGGAAAAGCAGAAGGCCCAGGCCCGCGCAGCCGGCAAGTTCAAGATGGACAAGGCGCTGGAGTACACCGGTGCAGCCAACGCGTTCACCGGCTATGAAAATCTGGCTGAGACTGCAAAAATCATAGCTATCTACGTAGATGGGACAAGCGCTGTAGCCCTAAAGGCTGGTCAAAACGGTGTGTTGGTGCTGGACACCACCCCGTTCTACGCCGAAAGCGGCGGCCAGGTAGGTGACGAAGGCACCATCACCAGTGGCTCCGCCCGCTTTGCGGTGGGCGACACGCTCAAGATCAAGGCCGATGTGTTCGGCCACCACGGCATGCTTGAAGAGGGCACGCTGAACGTGGGCGACACGGTGCAGGCCCAGGTGAACACCGCCGTGCGCGCAGCCACCGTGCGCAACCACTCGGTCACGCACATCATGCACAAGGCGCTGCGCGAAGTGCTGGGCAGCCATGTGCAGCAAAAGGGCAGCCTGGTGAATGCCGATCGCACGCGTTTTGACTTCACACACAACGGCGCCGTCACCGCGGCTGAAATCCGCGAGATCGAACGCCGCGTCAACGAAGAAATCCTGTCCAACCAGCCCACGCAGGCGCGCGTGATGGACATCGAATCGGCCCAGAAGACCGGCGCCATGATGCTGTTTGGCGAGAAGTACGGCGAAACCGTGCGCGTGCTCGACATCGGCACCAGCCGCGAGCTGTGCGGTGGCACGCACGTGCAGCGCACGGGCGACATCGGCCTGTTCAAGGTGGTGGGTGAGGGCGGCGTGGCTGCGGGCATCCGCCGCATCGAGGCGGTGACGGGCGCGAACGCGCTGGCCTATCTGCAGAACCTGGAAGACACCGTGAACCAGGCCGCCAGCACCCTCAAGGCGCCGGTGGCTGAACTCAATGGCCGCATCAGCCAGGCGCTGGACAACGCACGCGCTCTCGAAAAGGAAGTGGCGGCCCTGAAGGGCAAGCTGGCCTCCAACCAGGGCGATGAGTTGGTGAACCAGGCCGTGGATGTGAAGGGCCTCAAGGTTCTGGCCGCCGCGCTGCCTGGCGCCGACGCCAAGACACTGCGCGACACCATGGACAAGCTCAAGGACAAGCTCAAAACCGCTGCCATCGTGCTGGCCGCCGTGGACGGCGATAAGGTGCAGATCGCTGCAGGCGTCACCGCCGACAGCGTGGGCAAGGTCAAGGCCGGCGAACTGGTCAACTTTGTGGCCCAGCAAGTGGGCGGCAAGGGCGGCGGCAAGCCCGACATGGCCATGGCCGGCGGCACCGATGCCTCCAAGCTGCCAGCGGCGCTGGCCTCGGTGACGGGCTGGGTCACGCAACAACTGGGCTGATCCCCTGAGAACGTAAACACGTTCGGGTCGTCACAGGGTCACAGTGGCGCAGGCCGCTGTGGTGTGACTGATGTGCTGGTGGCCTTGTCTGCCAAAAAGGGGATGACGGAAAACCGGCTTTCCCCCTACATTCAAGCGCATGGACCCCCTGCGCGAAAGCCCGCGAGAGCCGGTGCCTGCCCATGGCACCCGGCCGAGCTCGTCTGATCCGGGGGCTGCCGAGTTGCCCTGGTGGCGGCGCATCACCGTTCCGTTCGAAGTGGTGATTGCGTCGGTGGTGGTGTCTGCCATGCTGCTGCTTACGGTGCTGCTGGTGTACCAGGTGGGCACCGGCGCCCGGCAGGCCATCATCGCCGCGTCGGACGACAGTGCGCAGCACATCAGCCTGTTGATCAGCGAACGGGTGCACCACATCGTGGACCCGGCGGATGCCACGATCCGGTTGCTGGCGTTTGATCCCATTGCTTCGGCCACCACCCTCCCGGCGCGGCTGCGTCGCCTGCCGGTGTTTGTGCGTCTGCTAGAGCAGAACCCGTTGCTGTCGGCGGTCTTCATCGGCTATTCCGATGGGCAATTTTTGCTCATGCGCCCGCTGCGCAACGCTGCGCTCCGTGCGCGGCTGGAGGCGCCTGCGGAGGCTGCGTTCCTGGTGCAATCGATGGCGCGCGAGCGCAGCGCGGCGGGGCCAGCAGGCCTGGTCGGACGGTGGAACTACTACGACGCACAACTGCACCTGCTCGATTCCGCCGTACGCCCCGGCTACCGATATGACCCCCGGTCGCGCCCCTGGTATGCCGAGGCAGCCGAAAAGAACGCGCAGGTCCTCACCGCACCCTATGTGTTCTTCACCACACAGGAGGTGGGCATCACGCTGAGCCAGCCCAGCGAGGACGGCCGCGCCGTGATCGGCCTGGATGTGGCGCTCACCGACCTGGGCCGGGAGATTGGTGAGCTGCGGCTGATGCCGCGCACCGAGATCGCCGTGGTGGACCAGGACCAGCGCGTGCTGGCCTACCCGGACATGTCCCGCGTGCTGGTGCGTGACGGCAACCAGCCCAGCCTCAAGCTGCGCACGCTCGATGGCCTGGGGGTGCCCAGCCTGCAGGCCCTGCGCAGTTTCGGGGTGAAGGAGGGGCCTTCGCGCCGCTTTGTGGCGGGTGGCGAGGAGTGGCTGGCCAAGGTCATGCCACTCAAGTCGCAGCGCTGGGAGGGGCTGCACATCCTGATGGCCATCCCCACCCGGGAGCTGCTGGCGGACGTGAACGAAAACCTGCAGCGCCAGGTGTGGCTGTCCCTGGGACTCATCGCGCTGATGCTGCCCTTTGGCTGGCTGGCCGGGAGGCGTGTGGGGCGCAGCCTGTCGGGGTTGGCCACGCAGGCGCAGGCGTTGGCGCGGTTTGATTTTCGGCGGCCTGCGCAACGCCGCATGTCGCCGGTCCGCGAGGTGCGTGCGCTGGGCCAGGTGATGGACCGCATGTCCGACACCATCCAGGAGTTCCTGCACATCACCCACCACATCAGCGCCGAGTCGCGCATGGACCTCATGCTGTCGAGCGTGCTCTACGAACTGGTGCGCGCCACCAGCTGCACCGGCGGTGCGGTGTACCTGGTGGAGGCGCAGCGCGCAGGCCTGCTGCGCACGGCGCGGTACTGCGAAGACCCTGAGCAGCAGTCGCGCTACCCGGAGCACCTGCCCATGGTGTTTTTCATCAATCCTGCCGAGCCGCAGGACGACGACCGGCACGAAGACGACGACCAGACCACCCCCCAGCCCGTGCTGCGCGTGCAGTTGCGCACGCGCGACGGCCAGCCGCTGGGCCTGCTGGTGCTCCGTTACCGTGCGGACCAGCAGCAGGACGATGTCCACTTTCGGGCGTTTGTCGAGAAGCTCTCGGGCACGCTGTCGGTGGCCATCGAGACGCGCAGCCTGATCGAAGGGCAAAAGAAGCTGTTCGACGCCGTCATCCGCCTGCTGGCCGACGCGATCGACGCCAAGAGTCCCTACACCGGCGGGCACTGCGAGCGGGTGCCCCAGCTGGCGGAGTCCCTGATGCAGCGCCTGTGCGAGGCCGAGGAGGGTCCGTTTGCCCCGGTGGCCATGACCGATGCTGAGCGCTATGAATTCCGCCTGGGCGCCTGGCTGCACGACTGCGGCAAGGTCACCAGCCCCGAGCACATCATCGACAAGGCCACCAAGCTGGAGGCGCTCTACAACCGCATCCACGAGGTGCGCATGCGCTTTGAAGTGCTGTGGCGCGATGCGGAGCTGGATTACTGGAAGCAGTACGTGTCCGGCGTGGACCCGGTGCGGCTGCAGCGTGAGCTTTTGCAGCGGCGCGACCGGCTGCAGGAAGAGTTTGCCTTCGTGGCCCGCAGCAATGTGGGTGGCGAATTCATGGCAGATGCCGACATCCAGCGGCTGACCACCATCGGGCGGCAGGTGTGGCAGCGGCATTTTGACAACCGGCTGGGCCTGTCGGCGGCCGAGAAGATGCGGCTGGCCCCCGTGCCGGTGCGCCCCTTGCCCGCCAACGAACCCCTGCTGGCGGACCGGCCAGAGCACATCGTGCGCTGGGGCGCCCGCAAGCCGCCCGTGGAGGTCGGCAACCCGGCCAATCTCTGGGGTTTTGACATGGTGCTGCCACCGCAGGAAGCCCACCTGGGCGAGTTGCACAACCTGTCGATCCAGCGCGGGACCCTCACCGCAGAAGACCGTTTCAAGATCAACGACCACATTGTTCAGACCATCGTCATGCTCAGCGGCCTGCCGTTCCCGCCGCATCTGGCGCGGGTGCCGTCGATTGCGGGCTCGCACCACGAAAAACTGGACGGCACAGGCTATCCCCGGCGCCTGAAGGCTTCGGATCTCACGCTGGCAGACCGCGTGATGACGCTGGCCGATATCTTCGAGGCGCTGACGGCGTCAGACCGGCCCTACAAGCCGCCCAAGACACTGTCCGAATCGCTCAAGATCATGGGCCACATGGTGCGAGAGCGCCACATCGATGCTGAGGTGTTCCGCTTCTTCCTGCGCAGCGGGGTCTGGCGGGAGTATGCGGAGCAGTTTCTGCCGGCTGCGCAGCGGGATGCGGTGGACGTGGAGGCGATCCTGACGTCGATGAACTGATGCGCTGAAAGCGGGCAGTGGCGCCTGTTTCGTGCCCGTTTCGATGCGAGTGCCCCGTCAGGCGGGGCGTTCAGAACAGTTCGACGTCGTCGTTGGCCACCTTGGCGGCCAGTTGCCCGCTGGCCACCAGGTCGTCATAAAAACAGACCTGATTGCGGCCGTGTTCCTTGGCGTAGTAAAGCGCCTGGTCGGCCTGGCCCAGAATCTCCACGGGTGAGCCTCGGTTGGTGCTGACAAAGCCCAGGCTGACGGTGACCTGGCCGACCTGCGGAAAGTGGTATTCCTGCACCGCAAGCCGGAAGCGGTTGAACACCCGGTGCGCTGTGCTCAGTGTGGTGGAGCGCAGCAGCACCACAAATTCTTCGCCGCCAAAGCGGAAGATGCGGTCGTGGCTGCGGAACGAGCTGCGCAGGATGTTGGCAATCAGGATCAGCACTTCGTCGCCATACAGATGGCCGAAGCGGTCGTTGACCAGCTTGAAGTGGTCGATGTCCACCACGGCCAGCCATTGCTGCACCGGCTCCCCGGGCAACGAGCCTTCTTCGGGGGCGATCGATTCGGTCACGGTGCCCGAGCGGCCACTGGCCAGACCGTTCAGCGCGTGGCGCGAGAACTGTTCGTCGAAGGTCTTGCGGTTGAACAGGCCTGTGAGGGCGTCGCGTTCGCTGTAGTCGAGCAGGCTCTGGTAGTTCTGGTAAACCTGAAACACGCCCTTGAGCACTTCCAGCTTGTGCGCCGAGAAAGAGCGGGACTGCGTGATCTCCAGGCAGGTGTTGACCTTGTCATGCATCCACACCGGCAGCCAGAGCACATGGCGGCCCCGGCGGGGCGATGCCAGGGCACTGTCGCCGTGGTTGGCAATGCAATCGCGCAGGGCGGGGTATTTGTCCAGTGTCTCGCGGCGGGGGTCTGCGGCGGCTTCGGAATCGGTGGACACCAGTTGCCCGTCCTCAACCCAGCTGCGGGGGCGCACATGGGGCACGCCACCGTCGGTGAACAGCTCCAGCGCACGCACTTCAACAATGCTGCTGAGCGTTTGCAGCGTGGACAGCACCGACACCTCCAACCGCAAGTGGTCGCGGTGGCCAGTCATTTCGACCAGGTTCTGGAGAATGGGCTTCATTGGGGTGTACGGTGGAGCAGTGGGGGCTGGTTGTCAATGTCGTCGTAGGAACACAACATCCCACACGCCGTGCCCCAGCCGCAGGCCACGGTTCTCGAACTTGGTCAGGGGCCGGTAGTCGGGCTGCGGGGCAAAGCCTGTGGCGGTGTTCTGCAGCAGGGGTTCGGCGCCCAGCACCTGCAGCATCTGCTCGGCATAGGGCTGCCAGTCGGTGGCGCAGTGCAGGTAACCGCCGGGCTTGAGGCGAGCCGCCAGCTTGGCCACCAGGGGGGACTGGATCAGGCGGCGCTTGTTGTGTTTGGTCTTGTGCCAGGGGTCGGGGAAGAAGATGTGCACACCATCGAGGCTGCCCTCGGGCAACATGTGGTCGATCACCTCCACGGCATCGTGCTGCAGGATGCGAATGTTGGCCAGCTCCTGCTCGCCAATGCGTTTGAGCAGCGCGCCCACGCCGGGCTCATGCACCTCGCAGCACAGGAAGTTGTCGCCAAGGCGCACGCGGGCGATGTGGGCCGTGGCCTCGCCCATGCCAAAGCCGATTTCGAGAATCAGCGGGGCTGTGCGACCAAAGGCAGCGGTGGCATCGAGCGGCGCGGGCACATAGGGCAGCACGAAGCGGGGGCCCAGGTCTTCAAAGGCCTTGGCCTGGCCGGTGGTGGTGCGGCCAGCACGGCGCACGAAGCTCTTGATGGTTTTGGGATGGGTCACGCCAGCGGGAGCCCCGCCAGGTGTGGTCGCGGGGGCTGCTGCGGGCGCAGCGGTGGGGGCAGAAGCGGTGGTCAGTTCGGTCACGGTGCGCCATTGTAGTTTCGTCGCCACGCTGCGACCCACAGGGTTAGCGCGTCCGAGATGCAACGAATGTGTGGATTTGGCAGTGGTGGCAGGCCCAGCACCTGCGCGGCGCTGGCCAGGGCCTGCAGCGGGTCGGCCAGGTCCAGCGCGCGTGCGCCGTTCTGCTTGGAGAGTTTTTCGCCGTTGTCGCCACATACCAGCGGTGTGTGCAGGTAGCGGGGCGTGGGCACGCCCAGGGCCTGCTGCAGCAGGATCTGGCGCGGGGTGTTGTCTGCCAGGTCTTCGCCGCGCACCACGTCGGTGATGCCCTGGTCGGCGTCGTCCACCACCACCGCCAACTGATAGGCCCAGAGCCCGTCGGCCCGGCGCAGGATGAAATCCCCCACGGCCTGCGTGACATCCTGGTGTTGTTCGCCCAGTCGGCGGTCGTGCCATTGCAGCAGGTGATTTGCTGCAGTATTTGTAGCTGTCAGCGCATTGCCATAAAGCGCAAGGGCCTGTTTTTGCTTGAAATCTGTGACGTTGAACCGCCACGAACGTCCGGTGCGGCCCCGCAGCCCCTGGCGGCAGGTGCCCGGGTAGGGCAGTGCGGCATGTCGCTCGCGGGTGTGGCCCTGCGCGGTATGGGCGTCTTCGATGTCCTTGCGCGAGCAGGCGCAGGGGTAGGCGTGGCCCTGCGCCACCAATTGGTCCAGGGCCCGCTGGTAGAGCGGGCTGCGGGCGGATTGCCATTGGGGAGGGGCGTCGGGCACCAGGCCGCAGGTGGCCAGCTGCTGCAGGATGAATTCGTCTGCACCCGGCACGCAGCGCGGCGCGTCCACATCTTCCATGCGCACGAGCCATTGCCCTTGCTGGGCCCGTGCGTCCAGCCAGCTGGCCAGCGCCGCCACCAGCGAGCCCGCGTGCAGCGGACCCGTGGGCGAGGGCGCAAACCGTCCGATGTAGCGGGCCCCGGAGGCCGCGCCGTCCTCCGTCATGCCACGGCGAGTGCCAGTTCGAGTCCTGACACGAAGGCATCTTCCACCCGGTGGCCCAGGCACCAGTCGCCACAGGCGCCCAGGCCCATGGTGGCGTCCCACAGGTGGCTCTTGCCCAGTGGGTGGGTCGTCTGCGCATAGCGCCAGCGGCGCGTGTCGGCATGCGCGGGGGTGGCACGGATGCCCGTGACTTCGGCAAAGGCCTTGATGAGCTTGGCCTGCACGCGGGCTTCGTCATCTTCCAGGTGTTCGGCCGACCAGGCAGGGCTGGCCTGCACCGTCCAGCGCTCCACGACGTTGCGGCCGGGCTTGGACGACTCGCGCGCCAGCCAGGCAATGCGGTGGTGCGTGCTGCGCGCGGCGTTCCACTGCGGACCCAGCGTGGTCAGGCCGGGGCGCACGGCGTGCGGGTAGGCCAGCATGAGCGTCCAGCACGGGGCAATGGCCACCTTGGAGAGGGCATCGGTCAACGGGGTGTCCACTGCGGAGCTGGCCAGCAGGGCCTGTGCGGGCACCGAAGGCTGGGCCAGCAACACCGCGTCGAACCCGGCATAGACACGCTGGGCACCCGCAGGTCCCTCGGTGCGCAGTTGCCAGCCGGGGGCATTCAGGGAATCGGGCTCGATGGCCGTGACACGGGTGTGGGTGATGAGCTGGCCGGCCTGCAGCAGCGGCTCGGCCCAGGCGCCCACGAGGGACTGCATGCCCGGGCTGGCCACCCAGTGCGCTTCGCGGTGGGGCAGGCCCGCGGCAGCCACACGCCCTGCGGCGTCGAGCACCTGCACGGAATTGGCGCTCCAGCGCTTGCAGATGCCGGGCACGGTGTCGATGGCGCGGGCAAAGCGCGGGTCGCGCACGGTGAAGTACTGGGCGCCAGCGTCAAAGTTGCCAAAAGGGGAGTCGATGGTGGCGGTGCGGCCGCCGGCCTGGGAGGATTTCTCGAACACCGTCACGCGGTGCCCAGCCTGCACCAGGGTGCGTGCGCAGGCTATGCCAGCCACGCCGGCGCCGATGATGGCGAAATGGCGCTGGGGCTTGCCGGAGCGCGCGGTGGGTGCCGCAGGGGCTGCAGGCATGGGGGCGCTGTTGCGTCGGAGCCGTTTGGCGGGAAGAGGATCAGGTTTGCTCATGGAAGGCCTTTCGGTGACGGTCGGCAAGTGAAATGCAATGCAAAACCAACAGGAACCACTCTACACGCGCCACAGCGTGCGGGCGCGTGCGCTGGGTCAGAAATGATGGTGGTTTTCCAGCAGAGCGCGGCGAGTGGCCGGGCTTTGCAGCTGGTTGAGCCACCACTGCAGTGCCCGCCCCGGTGCGGTGAAGCCGGGGCCGCCCCAGGCGTAGTTCACGCGCACATTGCGGTCAGGGCGGGCCACGCGGCGGGCCACCAGCCGGCCTGCTTCGACATAGGGGCGCACCATGGGCTCGGGCAGAAAGCCGCCGCCCAGGCCGCGCAGCTGCACACGCACCTTAGCCTGCATGGTGTCCACGGTCAGCACGTCCTGCCCGCCGAGCAGGCCCATCGTGGCGCCACCGCGCGTGGCCGAATCGGCCACGGCCACGGCACGGTGCTGCAGCAGCATGGCATCGGTGATGGGCTCGGGCGCCGAGGCCAGGGGATGGTGGGGTGCCACCACATAGATGAACAGCAGGTCGCCCAGGGGCGCCTGCTGCAGGCCGGCCACACTGGCGCCGAGCACCGATACGCCGATGGCCAGGTCGGCCCGGCCCGAGGTCAGCGCCTCCAGCGTGCCGGTCATGATGCCGTCGCGCAGCTTCAGCCGCGTGGGGGGCGCCATGGCATAGAACGCGTCCACCAGTTCCAGCATGGTGTGGGGCGAGACCGCGCCATCGACCGAAATGGTGAGCTGGGGCTCCCAGCCCGTGGCCACGCGGCGCACACGATGGGCCACGGCATCAATCTCCTGCAGCAGCCGCACGCCCTCGCGCAGCAGCTCCGCACCGGCTTCGGTGGGCTTGGCCTGGCGTGCACTGCGGTCGAACAGCAGCACATCCAGTGCGTCTTCAATCTGCCGCACGCGGTAGGTGAGGGCGCTGGGCACCAAACCCAGTTGCCGTGCGGCGGCGGCAAAGCTGCCCGCCTCCGCAATCACCTGCAGCATGGTCAGCGCATCGGGGGTGAGGACATCGCGTGCGTTTTGCATGGTGGCGCCATGTTAGTTCAGATTATTTGAACATTGCCATCAATTCATCAGCGCCCGCGCAGCACCCTGCAGTTCTACAGTCGGGGCTTGAAAGGAGCACTCACATGCTGACTGTTCGCAAATCGCAAGACCGGGGCCACGCCGACCATGGCTGGCTCAACTCTTTCCACAGCTTCTCGTTCGCCGGCTACTACGACCCGGCCCACATGGGCTTTGGCAACCTGCGCGTCATCAACGAAGACCGCATTGCCCCTGGCACCGGCTTTGGCACCCATGGCCACCGCGACATGGAAATCATCAGCTACGTGCTGTCGGGCGAACTGGCCCACAAGGACAGCATGGGCAATATCAAGGGCATCCCGCCTGGCGATGTGCAGCGCATGAGCGCGGGCACCGGGGTGCAGCACAGCGAGTTCAACCACGCGGCTGGGCAGACCACACACTTCCTGCAGATCTGGATCGAGCCGAATGTGCGTGGCATTCCACCCAGCTATGAGCAAAAGACGTTCGCCGAAGCGCAAAAACGCGGCGCACTGCGCCTGGTGGCCTCGCCCGATGGGGCGCAAGACTCGGTGACGATCCATGCCGATGCAGCCTTGTATGCTGGCCTGCTCGATGGCGAAGAGGCTGTCGCGCTGACACTGGACCCGGCACGCAAGACCTATGTGCACCTGGTGCGCGGGGTGCTGCGGGCCAATGGCAATGTGCTGTCGGGCGGCGATGCCGTGCTGATGGAGCAAGAAACCGCCTTGTCGTTGACCGATGGCCACGACGCCGAGGTGCTGGTGTTTGATCTGGCCGCCTGACATTCGACATTCATTTTTCAACCCCCTTCACCGGAGTTCTTCACCATGTTCACATCTTTGCAAAACCCCCTGGCCCTGGCATCGCGCTTGCTGCTGGCCGCCCTGTTTCTGCCTGCGGGCATCAGCAAGCTCACCGGCTTTGCTGGCACCGTCGGCTACATCACGTCCGTAGGCCTGCCCATGCCCACCGTGGCTGCCGCCGTGGCCGCAGCGGTGGAAGTGCTGGGCAGCCTGGCACTGATCTTTGGCTTTGGTACACGTTTTGCGGCCCTGGCACTGGCGTTCTTCACGCTGGTGGCGAGCTTCTTCTTCCATGCGTTCTGGAATTTGCCCGCCGACAAACAAATGATGCAGCAGCTCCTGTTCTTCAAGAACGTGGGCGTGACCGGTGGCCTGCTGGCGCTCGCAGCGTTTGGCGCGGGCGGCTGGAGCCTGGATGCGCGCCAGTCTGGCCGCTGATCTGAGGCGAAGAGCCTGTTGTTGACTGCGGGACGGCCGCTGCAGGCGTCCCATCCGTTTTTCCGTAGGTCTGTTTTTCCCTCGTTCCCACTTGTTTCCACAGGAGTTCTCTCATGGCACACATCGCAGTTGTTTATCACTCGGGTTACGGTCACACACAGCGCCTTGCACAGGCCGTGGCAGAGGGCGCTGGCGCCCAGTTAATCGCCATTGGTGCCGAGGGCAACCTGCCCGAAGGCGGCTGGGAAACGCTGGCAGGTGCCAGCGCCATCATCTTTGGCACCCCCACCTACATGGCCGGCCCTAGCTGGCAGTTCAAGAAGTTTGCCGATGCGTCGTCCAAGCCCTGGTTCAGCCAGGCCTGGAAGAACAAGCTGTTTGCGGGCTTCACCAACAGCGCCAGCACCAATGGCGACAAGCAGATCACGCTGGACTACCTGTTCCACCTGGCCATGCAGCACGGCGGCGTCTGGGTGGGCAACGGCATGATGCCCGCCAACTCCAAGGCCGCCACGCGCAACGACGTGAACTGGATTGGTTCCTTCAGTGGCGCCATGTCGCAGTCGCCGTCGGATGCCTCGGCCGCCGAGATGTTCCCTGGCGATCTGGAGACCGGCAAGCAGTTTGGCCAGCGTGTTGCGGACATGGCCGCCAAGCTGGGCAGCTGAAGCTGGTAGGCTGGCGACGTTGTTGTCCAGCCCTCAAGGAGCCCCCGATGAATCACTGTTTTTGCCTTGTCCCTACTATGGATGCGATGGGAGTGTTGTCATGAACGCGCCCCTGCGTCTTTCGGGCCACGCCAAGGACCTGGGCGGTGGTTTCACGGTGCGGCGCCTTTTGCCGGCGGTGCAGCGCCAGGCCGTGGGGCCTTTCCTGTTCTTTGACCACTTTGGGCCGGTGACGGTGGAGCCCGATGCGGGCCACGATGTGCGGCCCCACCCCCACATCGGCCTGGCCACGGTGACCTACCTGTTCTCGGGCGCCATCATGCACCGCGACAGCCTGGGCTACGTGCAGCAGATCGAGCCTGGGGCCATCAACTGGATGACGGCGGGGCGCGGCATCGTGCATTCCGAGCGCCGTCCGCAGAATCTCGCAAACCAGGCCTATGTGAACCATGGCATCCAGCTGTGGGCTGCTTTGCCGGTGGCCCATGAAGAGGCCGATCCTTCGTTTGTGCACACGCCTGCCGCTGCCATTCCGCAGGTGCAGGTGGGAGATGCCACCGTGCGGGTGCTGATTGGGGAAGCCTTCGGGCAGACCTCTCCTGTTGCCACCTATTCGCGCACGCTGTACCTCGATGTGCAGTTGCCTGCGGGCGCCACACTGGAGATCCCCGCGCTCGTCCCGGAGATGGCGGTCTACACCGTGGATGCACCGGTCCAGCTCAACGGGGACACAGTGGACCCACAGCTTCTGGCAGTGGTGGAACCAGGGCGGGCCACACACCTTGCTGCGGGTGACAGCGCCGTGCGCCTGATGGTGATTGGTGGCGATGCACTGGATGCGCCGCGCCACATGTGGTGGAACTTTGTCTCCAGCCGCAAGGACCGCATCGTGCAGGCGGCCAGTGACTGGGATGCGCAGGCCATGGGGCAGGTGCCGGGCGAGGTGGAGTGGATTCCGTTGCCGGAGCGCCGCTTCAAGGCCTGACCTGGGCAAGGTTGTTGGCTTGAATTTTTGAAATTCCAAGCAAAATTGGCATCTGGCGCTTGATAGATAAGCGCTGATAGCTCACTTATTAATAGCGTTTTCGCTGCTGGCAGGCTCGGGGTCGGTCGAAAGGTCTGCCCCCAGCACCCTGCGTTCATCGAACACAAAACAGCCGCCGTGGTAGTGCGCGCCATCGGTGAGCTCAAAGTACTTGAGAATCCCGCCTTCGAGCTGGTAGACATGCGAGAGGCCTTCTTCGCGCATCAGGATCGCCGCCTTCTCGCAGCGGATGCCGCCGGTGCAGAAGCTCACCACGGTTTTGTCCTGCAGCTCGCTCTTGTGTGCCCGCAGGGCGGGCGGGAACTCGGTGAACTTGTCGATGCGCCAGTCGATGGCGTTGTCGAAAGTGCCGCGGTCCACCTCGAAGGCGTTGCGCGTGTCTAGCGTCACCACCTCGCGCCCTTCGTCGTCATGCCCTTGTGCCAGCCAGCGGTGCAGGGTGACGGGGTCCACCGACGGCGCCCGGCCCTGGGCGGGTTGGATGGTGGGGTGGTCCATGCGAATGATCTCGCGCTTGACCTTGACCAGCATCTTGCGAAACGGCACCGTGGCCGACCAGCTCTCCTTGGGTTCCAGATCGGCAAAACGGGCATCGGTGCGCAGCGCATCGACAAAACCCCGCACGGCCTCGGCCGGTCCTGCCAGAAAGAAATTGATACCTTCCTCGGCCAACAAGATGGTGCCCTTGAGGCCCGTCGCAGTGGCGCGCCCATGCAGCACCTCGCGCAGTGCTGCTGCATCGGGCAAAGGCACGAACTTGTAGCAGGAGATGTTCAGGACGGTGTCGATGGGGTTCACGGCAAATCAGCGCAATGGGGTCGCGTTTCCACTCGGATCAAGGCAACTTCTTGGGGTTCCGCGCAGCGCACCGCGCCGCTGTGCGGCGGCGGTGCCTGCGGGTTTCTCAGGCGGCCGGTGTCAGCAGCGTGGTTTCGATTTTGTTGGCCAGTTGGGCGATGGCCAGGGCCGCAGGGCAGCCCGGGGTTTGCAGCAGCAGCAACTGCCGGCGCATCACGGCATCGCGCACCGAAGGGTCGGCCGGAATGTCGCCCATGTGAATCAGGCGCATGGGGCGGCCGGATTCGGTGGTCACAAAGCGGTCCAGCACCTGCTGCAGCTGGCTGGTGATGGCACGGCCGTCGCCCGGGCGTGCGGCCTGGTTGATGACCATGCGCACATGCTGGCGTTTTTGCTGCATGGCCAGCACCTTGATGGCGGCGTAGGCGTCGGTCAGCGAGGTGGGTTCGGGCGTGGCCACGATGAGCACCTCGGAGGCCAGTGAAATGGAGAACAGCACCACGTCGGAGATACCGGCGCCGGTGTCCAGCAGCACTACGTCGTACTGGGGCGTGAGCGCTTGGATCACGCTCAGGAACTGGTTGCGCACCTCAGGCGTCAGGCGCGAATACTCGACCATGCCCGAGCCTGCCAGCAGCACGTCGAAGCCGCCCGGGGCCTGGATCACGGCTTCTTCGAGGGTGGCTTTGCCGGTGAAGACGTCGTGCAGGGTGATCTTGGGGTGCAGGTTCAGCACCACATCCAGGTTGGCCAGGCCCAGGTCGGCGTCCAGCACCAGCACGCGCTGGCCACGCCGGGTGAGGGCTGCTGCCAGGTTGGCCGAAACGAAGGTCTTGCCAACCCCGCCCTTGCCGCTGGTGACGGCAATGATGCGGGCCCCCCCAGGACTGGGGACGTGTGGCGTGGCCAAGCCTGCAGGGGCTGCTGGCGATGTGGGTGGGGGAGGGGACAGCGCGTCGCTCATCATCTAACTTTCAGTAGGCGCTGCCTGTTGGGTTGGGGTCCAGCGGGGGCAGGTCGCCCCAACCCGAGGGGGTGTAGAGCGGGCCAAACAACAGGCTTTTCTCTTCGGCACTGACCGTGCTGTCGGGTTGCTCCTCGATGCTGACGCGGTTGCGGCCTTCTGCCTTGGCTTGGTAGAGCTGGTGGTCGGCACGGTCGGTCCACAGCAAGGTGGTGGAGCGGATCCACTGCATGGCAAAGGCACCGCCAATGCTGACTGAAACATTGAGCTCCACAGAGCCGGAGACCTTGATGGGGGTGTTGGCAACCGCGCGCCGGATGCGCTCGGCAACCACGCGGCCAAAGCCAGCTTGGCATGCAGGGAGCACCACGGCAAATTCTTCGCCGCCGTACCGCGCCAGCGTGTCCATGGGGCGCACGCAGGCACTGAGCGTGCGCGCCACCGACTGCAGCACGATGTCGCCGGCCAGATGGCCGTGCGTGTCGTTCACTTTCTTGAAGTGGTCGATGTCCAGCATCAGCAGCAACGCTGCCTCGCCCGAGCGGGTGACACGGTCGATTTCGCGTTCCAGCACGGCACGGAAGTGCCGGCGGTTGGCCAGGCCGGTGAGAGGGTCTTTGAGGGAGAGTTCGCACAGGCCGTCGATCAGGCCTTGCAGGTAGCGCGAGGGCACCTCGCGGTGCAATGCTGCTTCGCTGCCGCCGGCCTGAGCCACCAGCGCGTGGGCAGTATCCAGGCGAAGGTCGCGCAGATCTACCAGATGAGAGGCCGCAGAGTCAGACACAAATGGAGCAAAGAAAGTTGATGAAGTGTACCAGTGCGCCGGTAAGAAAGCCCCTGGCCCCAGGTCTAGGTGAAACCCGCAGCAGCGCTGGGAAAATGGGGGTGGAAGGCCCCGGCTTCAAACCCGTTTCACGGGCTGCGGCAACTGCTGCAACGCCACCAACGCTTCGCCGTCCGTGCGGTACATCGCCAGGCCGATGCTGGGCTCCAGCAAACCTGCCTGGCGCAGCACCTGCTCCGCAGGCAGTTTGAGGCCACTGAGGTGCAGCGTGCCACCCCGCGATTGCAGCAGTGCCAGCAACTGCGCAAAAGTCTCTACGCCCGTCACGTCGATGCGGTTGATGGGCTGGGCCATCAGGCACAGGTGCACCACGTCGGGATGGCTGGCCAGGTGTTCGGTGACACGCCGCTCGAGGGCGCTGGCGGACGCAAAATCCAGCTCGGCATCCATGCGCAGGGCCAGCAGCCGGGGGGCAAGGGCGGGCAGATGCCACAGGTGGCGGTCGCGCAGGCTGCCATCCGGGTGCAGGCCCACCTCGATGATGCGGGGGTGCAGCCGCTGGTACAGGAAGTGGCTCAGGTTCATCAGCAGGCCCACCAGCACGCCCCAGTACATGCGCGGGGCTGTGGCCAGCGTCAGTGCGAAGGTCACGCCGCCGATCACGGCCTCCACCCGCGAAACCCGCCACAGGCGCAGCAGCGTGCCTGGTTTGATGAGGCTGGTCACGGCGGTAACTACTACGGCGGCCAGCACCGACTGCGGCACGTGATACAGCGCCGGGGTCAGCCACAGCAGCACCACCAGCACCAGGGCAATCGCAAACAGTGTGGCCCAGCCGCTCTTGGCGCCCGCATACAGGTTGATGGCCGAGCGTGAGAACGAGGCACTGGTCGCAAAGCTGCCGCACAGCCCGCTGCTGATCTTGGCCAAGCCCTGCCCGATCAGATCCTGGTTTTCGTTCCAGCGCTCGCCGGACCGCTGGCTTTCTACCTTGGCGCTCGATGCGGTCTCCAGAAAACTCACCAGCGTGACAACCAGCACCGGCATCACCAGTGCGGAGAAGCTGGACCACGGCAGAGCACCGGGCCAGTACGGGGCAGGCAGACCCGAGGGCAATGTGCCCACCACGGCCCCGCCAGCGCTGGCGTAGTCCAGCGCCCAGCTCAACGCGCCAGCCGCCCCCACCACCACGATGGCCGCAGGAAAGTTCGGCCGCCAGCGGCGCGCCAGCATCAGCAGCGCCAGGCTGCCCAGGCCAAAGGCGGCCGCAGTCAGATCAAACAGTCCAGGCGAGGGCGTGGACAGCAGTGCCCCCCAGTCTGAGCGCAACCCGGTGAGTGCAGCCAGTTGTGAGCCCAGGATCAACAGCGCCGCGGCCTGGGTAAACCCGCTGAGCACCGGAGACGTCACCAGATTGAGCAGCCAGCCAAAGCGCGCCAGCCCCATCACCAGCTGCAGCAGCCCCGACAGGAGGGCGATCCATGCCGCCATGGCCACCCATTGCACGCTGCCCGGCTCGGCCAGCCCGGTGAGCGAGGCCCCAATCAGCAGGCTGGTGAGCGCGGTGGGGCCCACGCCCAGGCGTGTGGAGGCGCTGAACAGCACCGCCACCAGCGCGGGGATCAGGGAGGCATAGATGCCCGTCACCAAAGGCATGCCGGCCAGCGCCGCATAGGCAACCCCCTGCGGGACGAGCATCAGCCCCACCGTCATGCCAGCCCAGAATTCGCCTTTGATCAAGGTGCGGTCGGGCCGCGGCCAGGAAAGAAACGGAAGCCAACGGGTCAACGACACAGCGGAAAAAAACATGGGTACATTGTCGCGCCTGGGCCACTGCTGCCAGATTCTCGAAATTGTCGGCATCGTCCTACAGGCGCCTAGGTCGCATCCGACCTAGCGCCTCCCGGCCAGCGTTTACAGTCTCGCCATGTTTTTACCGCAAGGAGTTTCCGCATGAACAACCTGATGATTTCCCAGCGTCCTGCACACCGTATTGCAACCATCCTGGCCGTGAGCGCCCTGGCCCTGGGCCTGTCTGCCTGCGGCAAGAAGGAAGAGCCCACTGCGGGCCAGCGCCTGGACTCTGCCGTCGCAAAAACCGAGCAGGCCGCCGCCGAAGCCCGTGCCAAGGCAGAAAGCGCCATGCAGAACGCCGAAACCAAGGTGGAGCAGGGTGCTGCGAACGCCGAATCTTCGGTGAAGGAAGCCGCCAACAAGGGCATGGTTTTTCTGAGTGACGCAGAAATCACCGCGCAGATCAGCGCCAGCCTTGCCAAGGACCCCGACCTGAGCGCGGTGAAGATCAATGTCGATACGGCCAATGGCCGTGTCACCTTGAAGGGCCCCGCACCCTCCACCGTGGCCCGTGAGCGCGCCGAAGGCATCGCCAAGGCCGTGAATGGCGTGAGTTCTGTGAACAACCAGCTGGTGGTGAGCGCCAGCTGAAACGCGGGCTGACCTCGGCCCCTGCGCTGCAGTCCGCACTGCAGACGCCACGCGCCGCCCGGGTTCACGCCCTGGCGGCGCGCTACCATGGCTGGCATGAAAGAGCATGACACCGACCTCGCCACCCGCATCGTCCACCACGACTACGTTCCGCCTGCAGGGTTCGTAGCACCTCAGCCGGGGGTCTACAAGGCCTCCACGGTCATCTTCCCCAACGTCGCGGCCATGCGCTCACGCGAATGGAAGGACAAAAGCGGCTACACCTACGGGCTGCATGGCACGCCCACCACCTTCATCCTGGAAGAGCGCCTGTGTGCACTGGAGGGCGGCCTTCAGTGCCTGCTCGTGCCCAGCGGCCTGGCGGCCATTGCCAACGTGGCCCTGGCGTTGCTCAAGCCCGGGGATGAAGTGCTGATTCCCGACAACGCCTACGGCCCGGGCAAGGACCTCGCCAGCGGCGAATTGGCGCGTTTTGGCATTACCCATGTGTTCTATGACCCGCTGGATCCGACCGACCTGGCGGTCCGCATCACGCCCGCCACCCGGCTGGTGTGGCTGGAGGCACCAGGTTCCGTCAGCATGGAGTTTCCGGACCTGTGCGAACAGGTGCGCATCTGCCGCGCGCGGGGCGTGGTCACGGCGCTGGACAACACCTGGGGTGCAGGGCTGGCCTTTGCGCCGTTTGACCTGACCGGTGACGGCAGCCTTGGGGTGGATATCTCTGCCCACGCGCTCACCAAATACCCGAGTGGCGGGGGCGATGTGCTCATGGGCAGTGTCGTGACGCGGGACCCGGGCCTGCACATGAAGATCAAGCTCACCCACATGCGGCTGGGCCTGGGCGTGGGCGTGAACGATGTGGAAGCCGTGTTGCGCTCGCTGCCCAGCATCGGCCTGCGCTACCGTGCCCATGACGAGGCGGCGCGCAGCCTGGCGCTGTGGCTGCAGCACCAGCCTGCCATCGCGCAGGTGTTGCACCCCGCGCTGGAGGGAGCGCCTGGCCACGCGCACTGGAAAGCGCTGTGCGGTGCAGCGCGTGCGGGGCAGGGCGCTGCGGCGGGGCTGTTCAGCGTGATGATCGATGCGCGCTATACGCAGCAGCAGGTGGATGCTTTCTGTGACGGCCTGCGCCTGTTCAAGCTGGGCTACAGCTGGGGCGGCCCCATGAGCCTGGTGGTGCCCTACAACATCGCTGGCATGCGGAGCCGCCCGCCCACCCATCTCAAACCAGGCACGCTGGTGCGGTTTTCGATTGGACTGGAAGCGGTGGAGGACCTGCGGCGGGATCTCCAGCAAGCCATGGAGCACGCCTTTCCGGTGGTGTGAGTCTTGTCTTTGGGGGCGGGGTGGTAGTTTCCGCAGTGGCGCAGGGCACTGAGGTGGCTTAGTGTGAGAGATAGCGGTTTTGCCGCTGCCATTTCCACGCCCCGCCTGCATGAACGCCACACCCTCCAACCCCGCTCCTGACTCTGCCGACCCGGCCAGGCCACCTGCACCGGATGCCCAGGCGGCCCAGCCCGCCACCCTGCGGCGGCTGGGGTTGGCCGATCCGTTCCGCTGGCTGGCCAAGGGCTTGCAGGATGTGCGCGCCGCCCCCGGCATTGCCGTGTTCTATGGCGTGTGCTTCTGGGGCATGGCGCTGGTGTTGGGCTGGGTGTTCCGCACACGGCCCGAATACACCATGTCGCTGGCCAGTGGCTGCCTGCTGCTCGGTCCTTTTCTGGCCATGGGGCTTTACGACACCAGTCGCAGGCGCGAGGCGGGGCTCCAGCCCGCGCTGAGCGAGTCGCTCACGTGCTGGGACAGCCACATGGGCAGCATGGGCATGCTGGTGCTGGTGCTGGTGGTGCTGGAGCTGCTGTGGGGGCGCGCGTCGCTGGTGGTGTTTGCCGTGTTTTTCAACACCGGCATGCCCTCCACCACGGGCGTGCTGCAAGCGATTTTCAACCCGCAGAACTGGAGCTTTGTGGCGGTGTACGCCTTGGTGGGCGGTATGTTTGCCGCGCTGGTATTTTCCACCTCCGTGGTGTCCATCCCGATGATTCTGGACCGCGATACCGACGCCCTGACCGCCGGCATTACCAGCATGCGTGTGGTGCTGGAGAACCCCTTGGTCATGTTGCTCTGGGGAGCCCTCATCACCACCATCGTGGCGCTTTCGCTCTGGTTCTGGGGTGTCGGACTGCTTCTGGCCGGCCCGGTGCTGGGCTTTGCCAGCTGGCATGCGTACCGCGCATCAGTAACCCCACCCAATACCATCTCGGCGGGAGCCTGAAAAAGGCCCATCCTGTTACAGTGAGTCTCTACTTCAGGAAGCAATTACCTTGGCAACACCCAACTACGGATACGAAAAACGCCAGCGCGAACTCGCCAAAAAGAAAAAAAAGGAAGAGAAGCTGAGATCCAAAACACAACAAAGGTCGGACGATCCGCAGGGTAACCAGCCCGCAGACGACCAGCCAGCGGGCGAAGCGGGGGCACCCGATCAGCCTGCAAGCGCCCCTGGCGGCTGACGCGCCCGCTGCGCTTCAGCGCAGCAGTTTTTTGAGTTCCGGCCACACGTTGGCCAGCATCTGCGGATGCGCCTCGGCGCGCGGATGGATGCGGTCAGGCTGGAACAGGCGGGTCGGATCGGGCCCGTCGGCCACACCTTTCAGGAAGAAAGGCACCACGGCTACCTTCTGGGCCTTGGCCACCGTGGTAAACAGGCCCGCGAACCGGTTCGCATAGTCGGTGCCATAGTTGGGCGGCACCTGCATTCCCACCAACAGCACCTTGGCCCCCGCGTTTTGGGCTGCCTGGGTCATCCAGACCAGATTCTCCTCGGTATTCTTGAGCGGCAGCCCGCGCAGGGCATCGTTGCCCCCCAGTTCAATCACCACATGGCTCGGCTTGTGCTGCGCCAGCAGCGCCGCCAGGCGCGCGCGGCCACCCGAGGTGGTTTCGCCGCTCACGCTGGCGTTGACCACGGTGGCCGTCAGTTTTTCCTGGGCCAGCTGTTTTTCGAGCAAGGCCACCCAGCCCGTGCCGCGCGCAAGGCCATATTCGGCGCTCAGCGAATCTCCCAGCACCAGAACCACCGGCTGCCGTGCCTGCGCAGCTGCCGTCTTCGGGGCCGCCTGAGCGAAGGCGTGTGGCGCCGAAAGCCCCACCACCAGGCCGACCGATGCGCTCAGGATAAAGTGGCGCCGTTGCTGCAGATATCGAATCAAAGTAAAGAGCCTTTCATGTCCGAATCCTCCCCATTGCCCAAGACACCGCCCGCCACACCCATCATTGCCGTGGAGCATGTCTTCAAGTCGGTGACGGATTCCACCGGAACCCTCGACATTCTGCGGGATATCGATTTCCGCCTGGCTGCCAGGGAAACTGCCGCCATCGTGGGCGCCTCGGGCTCTGGCAAGAGCACCTTGCTGTCCATCATCGCGGGGCTCGACACCCCCAGCCGTGGCACGGTGCGGCTCGATGGCCATGACCTCTTTGCCATTGACGAGGATGCCCGCGCGGCGCTGCGCGCCCAGAAGGTGGGCTTTGTGTTCCAGAGCTTTCAGCTCATGGGCAACCTCACGGCGCTGGAGAACGTGATGTTGCCGCTGGAGCTGGCCAACCGCCGCGATGCCCGCAAGGCCGCCGCCGACATGCTGGCCCGCGTGGGGCTGGGCCAGCGCCTTTCGCACTACCCCAAGGTGCTCTCGGGTGGCGAGCAACAGCGCGTGGCGCTGGCGCGGGCCTTTGTGGTCCAGCCGGCCGTGCTGCTGGCCGACGAGCCGACCGGCAGTCTCGACTTTGCCACTGGCGAGACCATCATGAAGCTCATGTTCGACCTGAACCGGGAACAGGGTACAACGCTGGTGCTGGTCACCCATGACCGCGCCATCGCCGAGCAGTGCGAGCGGCGCATCACCATCGAGGCCGGGCGGGTGGTGTAAGCGCCATTTGCAGCGCTGAGAGGGATGGGGAAAGCCAGGTTTTGAATGTTTTTGGCCTCTGGCGCTTATCCATCAAGCGCTAATAGCTATCAAATTGATAGTTTCCTAAAGCCAGTGCCCTGCGCCAGCGGATAATCCGTCCATGTCCAGCCCCAAAGTTCTCTTCGGCTTTCACGCCGTGGGCGTGCGTTTGAAGACCGCGCCGAAATCCATCATCGAGATTTACTACGAGGTCACGCGGCGCGATGCCCGCATGCGCCAGTTCCTCGACCGCGCCCGCGAAGCCGGTGCCCGCCTGATCGAAGCCGACAGCGTGCGCATCGCCAAGCTGGCTGGCAGCCATGGCCACCAAGGGGTGGCCGCGCGCGTGGAGCCCGTGGCCCAGGTCACCTCCCTCGACGAATTGCTGGAAAACCTTGAAGCCGCCGGTATCGAACAGCCTTTGCTGCTGGTGCTCGACGGCGTGACCGACCCGCACAACCTGGGCGCCTGCCTGCGCGTGGCCGATGGCGCGGGCGCGCATGCCGTGATTGCCCCCAAGGACCATGCCGTGGGCATCAATGCCACGGTGGCCAAGGTGGCCAGCGGCGCGGCCGAGACCATGCCGTATTTCATGGTCACCAATCTGGCGCGCACGCTGGGCGAATTGAAGGAACGCAACATCTGGTGCATCGGCACCAGCGACGACGCGCCCAAGACCGTCTACCAGGTGGACTTGAAAGGCCCCGTAGCCCTGGTGCTGGGCGCGGAAGGCGACGGCATGCGCCAGCTCACGCGCAAGACCTGTGATGAGCTGGTCAGCATTCCGATGAAGGGCGCTGTGGAGAGCCTGAACGTGTCGGTGGCCAGCGGCGTGTGCCTGTACGAGGCGCTGCGCCAGCGCACCTGACACATCCTCAATTGCTGGGGCGCTCCCATCTTTCTGGAGTGCCCGGTCATTGTTCTTTGCGCCGGGGGCGCAGGCGCACCGCCATGAGGAAAAGCAGCGCCGCCAGCGCCATGGTTGCAGGCTGCGTGAGTGTAGGGATGGATTGCAAGGGCACCACGGCCAGGCCCTGGGTGGCGGTGTTGTCAGACAGGATGGCCTCGCCCACGGCGGCGGTGCTGGCCACAATCACCATCTGCGCGATGGTCACGGGCGTACCCGCCACGCGGCAGATCACGGTGGCGCCCGCCGGCACCGTGTCCCCCGCCAACCAGGCCGCATTCGTGCGGTCCAGCACACAGCCTGTCTGGCTTAAGCCAGGGGGCAACCCGGAGTCGATTGCGCAGCGCGTGCCGCCCACGGCATCCAGAAGTCCGGCATTGGTGCAAGAAAACGTCCCGGAATAGGGCTGCCCGGAGATTGCTTGCAAAGGCATGCCCGACAGGCTGATGACCATGTTCACCACCGCGATGGTGGTAGTGGCCGTGGCACTGTTGTTGCCGGTGTGTGCATCCCCCGGGGTGGCCACCGTGGTGGTGATGGGCACTTGCCCCAGGGCGGGTGCCTGGTAGCGGAAGCTCAGCGACAGGATCTGCCCGTCGGCCAAGGTGGGGGGCACGCCCAAAAGGGCCACGGCACAGGTTGCAGTGTCGAAGCCGGCCATGGTCACCCCGGGCGGAGCGCTCACCAGTTGCACGGCAGCGGGGCAGTTCAGCGCAGCCCCGATGGCGATCGCGGGGGTCCAGGGGGTCGCCGCGGTACCGCTCAGGTTGGCAAACGTTGCCAGGACCGTTACCGACTCGCCAGCGAGCGCCGTCAGGGGCGCGCTGGCGGTGGTTTGCACATCCACCGGGCTGATCACCGTGGTGCCTGTGGCCGAATTGTTGGCGGGCACGTCGTCGGGCGCGGGGCCGGCCACCGTGGCGACGGCGGTCACGGTTCCTCCCGCCGGAGCGGCGTACGAGAACACCAGGGGCGCCGCAGGGTCGGCACCGAGCACCGACGCGCCACCCGCGAGCGTGGCCGGGAAGCCCGAGAACACGTAGCGGCCTTGGCCCAGCGTGTCCACGCACGATGCGGACGCGCCGGTGGGCAGATTGGCAAAGCTCACCACGGTGTCGGTACAGCTGCGGTCCAAGGTCAGGGTGTATTGCAGCCCCGTGGCCGTGTCCGCGCCACGGTTCGCAAACGCCAGGCGCCCTTGCACCACGCTGCCCGGCCTTGCCGCAGCAGGCACAAAGATGGATGCGGCGGTGTCCCGCAGGAGCGGGTCAATCCAGAGCACGCCATTGCCGGCCGGGGACGTGATGTAGGTCCAGAGGTCCAGCCCCTTGGCATCCCCCCACCCGCCGGTGGCGGCACAGTCGGCGTTGGCATTGGCACCGGGGGGCCACCAGCGGTACAGCTGTGGCGAGGCACCATAGGCCAGCGTCGAATCCGCACCGCCCAGTGCCTGCGCAGGGGTGGAGGCGGGTGGCGGTGAGCTGGGGCAGAGGGTTCCGTTCAGCTGGCCCACAAGGGTGCCGCTTTGGGTGACATAACCCCGGTCATCAAAATACACGGTGGTATTGCCCGCCTGCGGTCCGTTCAGCTTGGTGATGGTGGGGCCACCGCCAAAGGTCGCCGTGGCGGTGCTGGTGCCGTTGCCGTTGTTCTCGGTATCGATCATGGGCAAATGGATCTCGCCGGCACGCGCCAACGCGCGGTAGGCATAGGGCGCAGCACCGGACGGGAAGGCGGTGCCGGAGGCATCGTTGCCATCCCACAGCACATCCTGCGTGCCCGTGGCGGCGATGCCCGTGATGACCGCATTGGCCGTGTTGGAGGGGCTGAAGTCCACGCCATCACGGCTCACGACGATCTGGAAGGTGGAGGCTCCGGCGATCGAAAGCCGGAACGTGCCCCCTGAACCCGGCACGGTGCGTGAACCGACGCTGGGCGGGCGTCCGCTGAATGTGACGGCCGACAGCGAGGGAGGCTGGGGCGTGAGCGGAATGCGCAGCGCCGTGAGCACCTTGTCCACTTCGGCTGCATGGGGGGCCGACGGGGCAATGCTGCTGAAGAAAATCGGAAACTCAGGCCGCTGGGCCGACAGGCCTGCTGCCAGGTTCGTCACAAACGAATCGCTGCCGCGCACGCCCTTGTAAAGAGGCTGCCCGTTGTCCAGAAACCCCAGCCGGTTGGCGTACAGCGCAAAGCCGTTCGGATCGAGCCCCGCCAGTGCCTGCGAGTAGCGGTAACCGTCAAGCGTCACGTAGTCGTGGCGCGAATAGACGGGCCGGTTGTTGATCCCCGTGAAGCCCACCCAGGCGTAAGTGAACAGGCGGCCATCGAGGTTGCCGAGGCTGCTGGCGGACGCCCGCACCGTGACGTCCCATGCAGCGGCAGTGCTGCTGCTGACGCGGGGGTTGAAAACGTCGCCGTTGAGGTTGGTGGGGCCACTGCTGGCGGGCATGAACTGCACGCCGTACACCCCGGACGATGGAACGCGGTAGGCGCAGGGTGCGAACCCATTGGTGACTGTGGCGCTGCCGTCTGCGCTGTGGGGCCCGGCCAGCTCCTGAGTGCGCGTGTTCAGCTGACCCAGGGTGCCGCCACCAAAACTGCCCGAGGGCGGTGTGTTGGAGGCACAGGAAAAATCAGCGTTGGCCGGTAGGGTCTCATCGCCCGGCGTGCCGAAATCCTGCGGGTTGTACACCAGGATGTCGCCCCCGGTAGTGCGGTTGCTGGAGCCCAACAGCACGTATTCGCCAGCCTCCACGTAGACATACAGGAAAGTGCGGCGCTGGACCTTGCCCACGTAGCGGTTGCCTGGCTGCAGGTCCAGATTGGCGCGGCATCCCCGGTTGAGCGTGTTGGCGCAGGTGCCGCCGCTGGTAGGGTAGGTGGACGGATACAGCGTACGGCTGCCCTCCGCCCAGGCCTGTGGAGCCGCACCCAGCCCCACAAATGCGCTCAATGCCATGACGACGCCAAGGGCACTGTGGCGGCGATAAGCGGGTAGTCCGTCGGACATGCGTGGGTCTCCCTGGTTCATTGTCTGGATGGACCGAAGTGCCAACCCCTGTGCGATTTACGGGGCTGGGTGGCTGTACCGCACAGTCCCTAAGCCGCTGCTCAAAATTTTTCCCGGCATCGTGCCGAGGTGTATGCAGTATGAGTGGGCGCTTTAGATACACCGCATGAGTCTGCGGCCAGTCAAGCAGTCTGTTCCTTCGCACGCATGATCAACGCTTGATACCTCAAAGGGGCATGTTGCCAGTCTCTGGCTTTGCATGCATATTTTGCTGATGTTGGGCGGCAAGCCACAAGTGCGTTTGATAGCGGTAGTCGCTCGGCGTTGAACCGTATTGCTTTTTGAACAAACGCGCTGTTTTGGTTCAGGCATCGCTGTGGCACAACCAGAACCGATTCGTGAAAGGCTTCCCCAAGGTCGCGCCCATTTGTAACGCTACCGGGGAAAGGGTGTAGGCCAATGGCCCGAATAACGGGCGCAGCGGGCATAAGTCTGGGAAATCGCACCGCTGGGCAGCGAAGCGCAGTACTGTGGTCCGACTAAGTAACTACTTGGTTGATCAAGGACTTTGAAGTCACCACAGAGGTTTAACACCATGCCATCCGACAGCACTGCCACCCTCACCAAATCAGGGTACGCCACACGCGATGCTGCCCCCCTTCAGTCCAAATCCGGTCGAAAAAATCCCACCTTGCTGTTGTGCCTGGGGCTTGTTTCGCTGCTGTCAATGGCGTGCAGCAATGTTGCATGGGCTGCGACAGCGCCGCCGCTTGGAACTGCCGCAAATTTCGGAATTGTCTCCAGTACGCTCTCCGGCACAGGCGCTCCGACGGTTGTCACAGGCTCGGTGTGTTACTCAACCGCCTCTGGGACACTACCTGCCTTCAGCGGCATTACAAAGACCCCGTGCACTACAGAGATCAGCGACCAAAACACCGCATTGGCGGATTTGGATGCGCAGTTGGGTACATGCATCTCTCTTGGCTCGTCAGTGGATCTGAGTGCGGCCGTTGTCGGCGGAGGTACGCCTGGCGTCATCCCACCTGGCTGCTATTCCAGTACGGGCGCCATGAGCATTGGGTCAACACTGACCCTCAATGGCGGCGGTGTCTATGTCTTCAGACCCGGAGCGGGTGCTGCAACTGCGGCGCTGAACACCGCTGCTGGATCCATTGTCACCCTGAATGGCGCTTGCGCGGGCGATGTCTTTTGGGCGCCCACCGCCGCGACGACACTGGGTGCGAACTCCACGTTCTTCGGAACAATCGTTGATGTTGCGGGCATCACCATGGGCGCGGGTGCTACCTTGGCAGGCCGAGCCTTGGCTGCGGGCGGTACCGTCACCACGAATGCGAATGCAATTGCCATCCCTGGTGCATGCACTCCAACTGCTGCTTTGCCGGTGATCCGGGTCACAAAGATCTCCAACGGTGGTGGAGGTACCTTCGATTTCAGCGGTAGCAACGGGTTTGCCAACCAATCCATTACGACCGTGATGTCCGGTGTGGCCGTATCTGGAAGTGCGCAGACACTGGCTGCAGCAGGTACCAGCACCACGATCACGGAAGCAGCGCCTCCGGTAGGCTATACCCTGGCCTCCATCAGTTGCACCGGCCTTGGTGCAGGTGGAACACAGGCGAACAACCTGGGGACGCGCACGGTCACGCTGGATGCTGCGGCCACCGCAGCAGGGGCGGCTATCGCGTGTACCTTCACCAATAACATGGATGGATTCGTGCCGCCCACGACTTCCATCCCGACGCTTTCCGAATGGGCGATGATCTTGCTGGCTGGGCTGATGGTCATCGTCGGCCTGGGTATGCGTCGCAAGGGCATGTAGGTCGCGCAATCGCAATGGACCAGGCACAGATGGTGGGGGCGCGTAAGCGCCCCTTTTTTTGTGGTGGGCGCAGCGACGCAAAGCTCAAACGGTGTTACGGGGTGATCTGCTGACTCACTGTGAGTCCGAGAGCGTGCAGCGTGTGTGGGCTATCCGTCGTGGTGGGGCCGTGCCGCCCGGTGGCCCTGAGCGCCGTTGGATGTTTGTTGCCAGGTAGCTCCCGGATCTCTTTGCACTTTTTTGGTGCATTTTCTGTCGCAGAACTGACAGCAAAATGTCCAATGTGTCGCTAGGCTCCCCCATCGTTCTTTTCTCGGGGCATCCCATATCATGAGCCGTCGTCACTTTCTCTTGCGTGCCACCCAGGCCGTTGCTGCCACCGGTCTGCCTGCCTGGGCCCACACCGCCGTGGCGGCCGAAGAGGCGTTGACCGCCCGGACCATCAACCTGGGTTGTTCCATCGCACTGACCGGGCCCCTGGGCCAGGCTGGCATCGAGCAGGTGGCGGGCATGAAGGCCGCGTTCGCCGAGGTGAATGCCGCCGGTGGCGTGCACGGCCGCGAGATCCGCATGGACCCCAAGGACGACGGCTACGTGGCCAGCCGTACCCTCAAGAACGTGACCGACATGGTGGAGGCCCAATCTGTGTTCGCGCTCATCTCGCCGCTGGGCACGGCCAACACCGCGGCCATCCTGCCGCTGATTGAATCCAAGGGCATTCCCACCGTGGGGCCGGTGACTGGCGCCACCTCGCTGCGTGCGCCCGAGAACCGGCATGTGTTCTTCCTGCGGCCGACCTACCGCGAAGAGACGCAGCGCCTGGTCAAGCAGATCGTGGACATGGGCCTCAAGCGCATTGCCGTGGTGTACCTGGACAACCCCTTTGGGAAGGAAGTGCTCAAGGACATGTCCCGCGCGCTGGACGAGATCAAGGTCGAGCGCGGCGGCGAGTTTGCACTGGCCGTGGACGGCAAGAACGGCGCTGAACTGGCCGACAAGGTGGCCGCCGAGCGCCCGGGCGCCGTGCTGCTGGCCACCACGGGCACGGCCAACACCACCTTCGTGCAGGCTTTTCGCGCCAAGGCGCAGGGCGTGCCGCTGGCGGGCCTGTCGGTCACGGTGATCTCTTCCGAGCTGCCCAAGCTGGCCGCGTCCACGCGTGGCCTGGCACTGGTGCAGGTGTTCCCGGATGCCAACTCCCAGAAATCGGTGGTGGTGCGCAGGTTCCAGAGCACCCTGAAAGCCACGGGCGCGAACGTGGCGTTCATGAACAGCGGCAGCGCGCTCGAAGGCTGGCTCAACGGCCAGATCATGATCGAGGGCCTCAAGAACGCAGGCAAGGACCTCACGCGCGACCGCCTGCGCGCAGGCCTGGCCAGCATCCGGTCGCTGTCGTTTGGCGACTTCAACGTGGGCTTTGGCAACAAGGCGCCCTACATTGGCTCGGACGCGATCTACCTCGCCGTGTACGCGGAAAACGGGCGCCGGATCAGCTGAGCGGGTTGTCTGAGTGTGCTGCTGGACAGGAGCGCAAGCGCCTGGCCAGCCTTCGGCGCTGCCAACCCCTTCCCCCGTCATACCGGTTGTCCGGAGCTAGCTGCTTGTCGCAAAGCTGGTAGGTATCGGTTTCCGACGGGCGGTATCAGCCCAGGCTCTCCACATCAACGCCAATCACCAGCTGCGCTTTGAAGAATGCCTGCGTATGGGGCAGTCTCATGTGCAGATCCAGCGCCTCCTGGCTCGAGAACGTCTCGATCAGCACAAATGCATCGGGATTTGACAGCGCCTGAAAGAATGTGAACTCAAGACAACCGACCTCCGTGCGGGTGTGGGTTTCCAGTGTCTGCAGCGCCTCGCGCAAAGCGACGGCGTGTTGCGGTTTTCCAGTGATGCGGGCGAGTTTCCTGATCACGGGAACAGCGGAAATTTCAGGGTTGTGTGTCATGGCACGGCGTCAAGATTAAGGAATGGGCAGGGTCAGGTTCGCAACGATGCGACGCACCCAGGGTGCTACGACGAGGGCGGTGGGAAAAACCACTGGCCAGGTGGACAGAAAGTTTTTCAGCCATACCGCCGCGAATCCTGGGTGAAAGCCTTCGTTCAGAAACAACAGCAGGCCCGACACGACGGACACCATGATGGTGGACAGCAGGCCTCCAAAGATGACCGGAGCGTAGCGAGGGTGGAATTTCATTCAATGCACCTTGTGGATTCAAAACATGCGTCTCAAGCGCACCGTCCACAAAGTATTTGCTCATTCGCCTGCAGTGGGTAGAAGATAAAATCGACCTAGCCTCATTCGAAAATGGAATGACCATGGACGTTTTTCGCAGCATGCAGATCATGGTGCGCGCCATCGAGTTGGGAAATCTGTCAGCAGCTGCGCGTGAGTTGGGCGTTACCCAGCCCACAGTCAGCAAGATCATTGCGGCATTGGAACGCGACCTTGCGGTGCGGCTGATCGAGAGAACCACCACGAAGTTCACGCCCACGGAGGCGGGCCTGCGTTTCTACGAGCGCGCCAAACAGATCCTCGAAGAGTACGCCGATGCCCGCGCCGACGCCTGCGGTTTGAGCGCTCAAGTGGCAGGCCTGTTGCGGGTCAACGCGCCGCTTGGGCTGGGAGAAATGCACCTCCACCGGATAACGCAATGCTTCGTTCGCCTGCACCCCAAAGTCGAAGTTGAGTTGGTCCTCAATGACCGCTTCGTCGACCTGGTGGAAGAGGGGGTCGATCTGGCCATCCGCCTCGGTGGCGCACTGCCGGCCAGTGCCGTTGCGCGGGATCTGGCGACATCGGAGCGCTTCTTCGTTGCATCACCCGACTACCTGGCGCAGCACGGCGCGATTGAGCATATCGACGACCTGCAAAGGCACGAGTTCATCCGCTTTGCCTGGTTGGAGTCTGGCGCGACCGTGGAAGTGGCTGGTCCTGACGGGTCGCGCCACGTCGCATTGAGAGGGCGGTATTCGATCAACAGTGCCTTGTCGATTCGCCAGTCCGTGTGCGACGGCTGGGGCATAGCGATGACCCCAGCCTGGCTGGTGCAAGACCTGCTGGATGACGGCAAGCTGGTACGCATACTGCCGCGCTGGCAGGCGGCGGCCCAGACGCTGCGTCTTGTGTATCCCTCGCGGCGATACCAACCCATGCGTGCAAGAGCCTTCATGGACTACCTGGAAAGCGAAATCGGGGCCGTGCCAGGGCTCACCACCTCGCGGCCCCGCTGCTGATCATTCCACGACACGGCGGGTGGGCGCCACCGCGGGCAAAAACCATGGGCCATGTCCGAAAATGGGGGCTGCGCTCAATGTCAATGCCCCTGGCCGTGCGGAGCGTTTCATACCCATCCCACCGCCCCCAGTACAGCCCCCGCCCCCAGCATCCACAGCAGGTGCAGTTTGGTACGCCATACCAGCACCACGGTCACGGCGGTCAGCAGCCACAGGGGCCAGTCGGTCGTCCACTCGCCGTGGGCGCGGGCCAGCACCCACGACGTGGCCAGCAGCAGGCCGATGACCACCGGCGCCATGCCCTGCTTGAAGGCGCGCACGCCGCGCCGCTCGCGGTTGCGGTGTCCCCAGCGGGTGGCGGTCCAGGTGAGCAGGCTGCTGGGCAGCATCACGCCCAGCATGCACACCGCCATGCCCAAAGCGCCCAGCAGCCAGCCGGCCAGGCCGGGGCCGCCTGCGTTGATGCCCACGTTCCAGCCCAGCAAGGCAATGAACAGCACGTTGGGGCCGGGTGCGGCCTGGGCGATGGCGATCGACGCGTTGAACTGCGGGTCGGTCAGCCAAGCCTGGCGCTCGACCAGGAAGCGGTGCATGTCGGGCGCGGTGGCGATGGCGCCGCCCACGGCCAGCAGCGACAGCGACATGTAGTACAGGAACAGGTTGAGCCAGTCGCCCGCGCTCAGTGCCAGCAACGGCGTGGTGAGGGTGGTGGCAGCGTTCATGGCGCGAGCTTTCTCCAGGTCAGCAGGCAGGCCGCACCACCGATCACCGGCAGGATCCAGAGCAGCGGCAGCCTCAGCCACGCCATGGCCACGATGGTCAGCGCCGCAAACGCCACACACAGCGGGCGGCCCAGGGGGTGGTTCCTGATCGAGACAAACAGCTTGATGCCCACCCCGGCGATCAGCCCCGCTGCCACGGCGCCCATGCCGCGCAGCGCACCGGCCACGGCCGGGTGGCTGGAGAACTCGGCATAGACCACGGCCAGGGCCAGCACCAGGACCAACGGAAACGTCAGCATGCCCGCCAGCGCCGCGAACGCGCCGCGCAGGCCAAAGTAGCGGTCGCCGATCATGATGCTGAGGTTGACCACGTTGGGCCCGGGCATGATCTGCGCCACGGCCCAGTCCTCGACAAACTCCTCGTTCGTCATCCAGCACTTTTTCTCCACCAGCTCACGCTGCACCACGGCCAGCACGCCGCCAAAACCTTGCAGGGCCAGCCAGGTGAAGGACCAGAACAGGTCGGCCGGGTTGCGGGGCTGGGGCCGGTGTGGGGATTCGGGGGGCGGGGAGGGAAGATCGGTGGCAGTGGCCATGGCGAAAGTGGGTAAAAATGGCCGCTGGCGCTTATCTGGTAAGCGCTAGCAGCTATTGAATCAGGAGTTTTTGAGATGCGCGGCCGGTGGTGCGGCGCATCCGCGCCATGTTACGCGGGCCACGCGGCCTGCGCAGGGTTGCGGGCCTCGCATTGCGGCAAGGCGGGGCCGGTGATTGGCGTCAGCGCAGAGGGGCGCGTGTCGCTATGCTGCGTGTCGGCGCAGCTCGGCGCTTGCGGCCGCTGCCACCTTTTATCGACCTCCCAAAGGATTTCCCGCCATGAAACTCATCCGCTATGGCCAGCCCGGCGCAGAGCGCCCCGGGCTGATCGATGCCACCGGCACGCTGCGCGACCTGTCGATGCTCCTGCCCGACCTGGGCCCGGCCCAGCTCAACCCGCGCACCCTGTCTGCGCTGGCCGCGCTGGATGCGAGCCGCCTGCCGGCCGTCTACGGCACGCCGCGACTGGGCAGTCCGGTGGGGGTCGTGGGCAAGATCGTGTGTGTGGGGCTCAACTACGCCGACCACGCCAAAGAGGCGGGTATGCAGCCGCCCGCCGAGCCCGTGTTGTTCATGAAGGCCGTGACGGCGCTCAGCGGCCCCAATGACGACGTGCGCATTCCGCCCGGCGCCACCAAGACCGACTGGGAAGTAGAGCTGGGCATCGTCATCGGCACCCGCGCGCGCCAGGTGGCTGAGGCCGATGCGCTGCAGCATGTGGCGGGCTATGTGCTGGCCAACGATGTGTCTGAACGCGCCTGGCAGATCGAGCGCGGCGGCCAGTGGGACAAGGGCAAGGGCTACGACACCTTTGCGCCCCTTGGCCCCTGGCTGGTGACGGCCGACGAGGTGCCCGACCCGCACGCCATCGACCTGTGGCTGGAAGTGAACGGCCAGCGTGTGCAGAACGGCAGCACCCGCAACTTCATCTTTGGCGTGCCCACCGTGGTGTCCTACATCAGCCAGTTCATGACGCTGGAGCCGGGCGACGTGGTCCTGACCGGCACGCCCGCAGGCGTCGGGCTGGGGCAAAAGCCCACACCCTGGTTCCTCAAGCCCGGCGACGTGATGCGCCTGGGCGCCACGGGCCTGGGTGAGCAGGTGCAAAAGTGCGTGGGGGGATGAGGCGCCACCATCCGGCAACGCCCGGCAACGGCGCCAGCAGCGCCTGAACAGGCTCTGGATGGGCCGCGCTTATTTGCCCAGCTTGCCGATCAGCAGGTGGTCCTTGGTGCGCCAGCCGGCCTGCTCCGGGGTGCTCACCTTGAAGAGCTTCAGGTCTGCCTGGCTGGAGTGCTTGACGCGGTAGACCTTGAAGCTGGCCTGGTTGGCATAGGCCACAAAGAACCAGATGGCATCACCACTGGCCTGCGTGGCGTAGGCCACCTCGTGCCAGCACAGGTCCGCCTGGCTCTCGTGCGCGACCTCGCACACGCGGGCGTCGGCCTGGTTCTCGTATTTCACTTCCAGGATCTTGGCCATGGGCGTCCTTTTTGGCGGTCGTTCGGGGAAGGGGGTTTTCGGGGCGAGGTATTCACCCCGAAACCTGCGGTCCTATCGGCCAAGGGTACCCAGACTTTGGCCGCGCCAGCCCCGGGTTGCCCTGTAGAGATGTAATATTTTTCATAAAAACAGGGCCTGGCGCTGGATGGTAAAGCGCTGGCAGCTATTAATTTTGAAGTAAATAGGGTGGCGACGGAGCCACGCCTTGAAGAGGGTTCAGAAGTTCATGGGATGCCAAGGGACACGACAAAAACGTTGCCCCGATTGGCGACATCCGCTGACAGCCCGGGGGGCGGCACCCCGGCAGTGGTGGGCGCGGGTGGCGCGCACAGTGGCCGGATGCGAATGCCACCCTTCCCACCTTCAGTCCGTGTCCCATGACCGCTGAACTGCTTCCCGCCCTGGGCTTTGTGCTGGTCGGCCTGCTGCTGGTCGTGATGACGCTGACCAGCTCCTTCATCGCGCGCGTGCCGCTCAGCTCCGCCATCCTGTACCTGGCCGTGGGCGTGGGCATTGGCCCCTGGGGGCTGGGCCTGCTGGTGCTGGACCCGGTGGGCGATGCCCCGCTGCTGGAGCGGCTGACCGAGATCGCCGTGCTCATCTCGCTGTTTACCGTGGGCCTGAAGCTGGAGCTGCCGCTGCGGGACCGGCGCTGGCGCATTCCGCTGCAGCTGGCTACCGTCTCGATGCTGATCACCGTGGGCGCCATCACCGCCGTGGGCGTGTGGCTGCTGCACCTGCCGCTGGGCGCTGCCGTGCTGCTGGGGGCCATCCTGGCACCCACCGATCCGGTGCTCGCGTCCGATGTGCAGGTGTCAGACCCGCAAGACCGCGACCGCCTGCGTTTTGGCCTGACGGGCGAAGGCGGCCTGAACGACGGGGCGGCGTTTCCGCTGGTGATGCTGGGCCTGGGGTTGATGTCGCTGCACGACCTGGGCGAGAGTGGCTGGCGCTGGTGGGCGGTGGACGTGCTCTGGGCCGTGGCGGGCGGCCTGGGGATCGGCTACGCGCTGGGTGTGGCGGTGGGACGGGCCATTCTGTACCTGCGCATCCGCCACCGCGAGGCATTGGGCCCGGACGAGTTCATGGTGCTGGGGCTCATCGCGCTGGCCTATGGCGTGGCCTTGTTGTGCCACACCTACGGCTTCCTGGCCGTGTTTGCTGCCGGGCTGGCGCTGCGGCGCGCGGCGGCGGAGCCGCTGGTATCCGTGGCATCGCCTGCGCAAAGCGCCAATACAGATGGCGCAGCCCCCCTGGCCGCACAGGCGCCGGGCCACATGATGGAATCGGTCGAGCGCTTCAACGCCCAGTTGGAACGCCTGGCCGAAGTGACCGTGGTGCTGGTGGTGGGCGCGCTGCTCTCGGTGGTGGACTTTGGTACCGAGGTGCTGTGGTTTGTGCCCGTGCTGCTGCTCGTCATCCGCCCACTCGCCGTGTATATGGGGCTGGTGGGCGCCAAGGTAGAGCGCTCGCAGCGCCGCCTCATCGCCTGGTTTGGCATCCGGGGCATTGGCTCCATCTACTACCTCATGTATGCCATCACGCACGACCTGCACCCGGTGATTGCGCAGCGCCTGCTGGCGATCACGCTGGCGGTGGTGGTGGCGTCGGTGCTGCTGCACGGGGTGTCGGTGACGCCGCTGATGCGGCGCTACGAGGCGCGCCGAAAGGCCAAGGCACAGCGGCCACGGTGAGTTAGCAAGCCCGGTTCAATCGGAAATGACCGCTAGCGCTTTATCTGTATGGTTTTATTGCTATGAGTTTTGTGGTTGTTGGGGGCGGTGCACCACCTCTCGCCGCACCTCAGAGGCTGAGAGTTTTTTAGCCGAGCCCGAAAGGCGCGCCAAAACGGCTCGGATCTAGGCGCAAAGCACAGCCATAGCTCGGGCTATGGCGAGCATTTGCAACGACGAGCCGGGGCGTTTTGGCGTGCAAGGCGGGCATGGATAAAAGACTCTCAGCCTCTCAGACCCAGATGTCGTGGCAGGGCACGTGGGCCGGTGACAGGTTGATGTACTGCACCAGCCGGGGCCGTGTGCCCCGGTTGGGGCTGGGGCCATGGGGCAGGGCCTGGTGCCAGATCACCAGGTCACCCGCGCCTGCGCCGACGGGTGTGGCGCCCAGCGCATGCAGGTCTTGCTGGCGTGGGTCGGCAGCAGAGGGCAGGTGGGCCAGCCAGTCGCCCGCCCGGCGGTGAAAGCCCGGCACCAGGGTGAGGGCGCCTTGTTCGGGCGGCGTGTCCGTCAGGTACAGGATGCCCTGGGTGGCAAAGGGGATGGGTGGGCGCAGGCTTACATCCCAGTGCATACCCTGGCCTCCGTAGGGGTGGCCGGGGCGCTCCGGCGGGTTGAAGCCGCAGCGGTCGGTGCTACGCCACAGGTCTGCCGTGCCCCACAGCTGCGCAAATGCCTTGTGGATGCGCAGGGAGCGCCGGTTGGCCTCGAACGCCGGGTGCTGGAACAGCTGCACCATGGTGTTGCGCGGGGCGTGGGTGTACCAGGACGCCGCATCTGCAGGGTCAGCGCGCACGGCCTGCCACACCGCCTGCGCGGCGGCGGCGCTGTGTTCTGGCGTGGCGGCCTGGCGCACCACCACATAGCCATGCTCGTCCCAGTGCGCCAGGTCGTCCGCATCCAGCACGGGTTCCATCGCGTCGATCCGGGCCTGCAGCTGCAGCGCCGCTTCAGGGGGCGGCCCGCCATCCACAAGCGCTTGAATCCGCGCCACGGTGGCGGCGTTGGGCGCGCCCGCCGTGCGCACGATCCAGTCCTCGAAGGCAGCGAACTCCGGGGCCTCGCGCAGCACGTGGTGCATGGTCTGCTCCAGTCCCACGCCCAGCGCAGCCAGCACGATCTGCGTGCGGTGGGCTTCTCCCTGGGCGCCCTCGAACACCACGCCCTGGCGCGCGGCCATCCAGCGTGACCAGCAGCGTTTGAGGTGTGGCACCTGCAGGGCGCCCCTCTCCGCATCGGGCGGCAAGGAGCCAGAAGCAGGTGGCGTGGTGGCTGGCGGGATGTGGGGGAGCATGGGTGCAACGAATCCAAAAACTGGTCGGGGTCAAAAGGTGCGGCCCGGGCCGAACCCTGCCCGCAGGCCTGCCGATTTTGCAGCGTGGCCCGCCATCACCGGGCCAAGGCAACACCGCCTGCAAGCCGCTGCGCCACCACGTTGCGCACAGACTCCGGGGCGTTCTCCAGCAGGCTCGGCCAGTCTTCTTTGGCACGCGCCACCGTATCGCGCAATAAGGCCAGGTGCCGGGGCACGCGCAGCAGCCCGGCGGATTTCATCAGGCCCTCCATGTCATCCCAGGTCAGCGCCCGCAGCGTTTTGTCGATGGCGCGGTTCACTGCGTACTGGTGGTCGGGCACACCCTCAAAAAACGCGGCCACACACACCGGGTCGTATACCGGCGCCAGCTGGGGCACGCGCCCGTCGGGGTACACCAGGGCCCAGTTCTTCAGGTGGGCGTCAGTGTTGCCCATCAGGATGAAGGCCACCATGCGCGCCAGGAACTCGCGCGTGTCCAGCACCGGCTGGCGGCTCAGGCGGTTGAGCACGCGCAGCATGGTGGCCCAGTCTTGCAGAGCGCCCTTGCCGTATTTCTGCCGTGGGGTGTAGCCCAGCACCTGGTTGAACTCTTCCATGTGCACGCGGGCGCCGCCGGGCAGGTGGTCAAAACGCTGCACGGCCAATATCTCGTTGAAGGGCACGGTGTCGGGCAGGTCCGCCTCGGCGCGGGTAATGACGCGCACGTCGGCGCAGTGCAGACCCAGCGCCTTGCACAGCTGGTAGCCCGTGAACTCGTTGGCCACCAGGTCGGGGTGGGAGGTGGTGGGCAGCTTCAGGATCACGCTGCCCGCCGCGCCCTGGCGGTGCACGGTGTAGCGGCGCCCGTCCTGCACCGCGCTGAACTTGGTGACCGCGCCGGGCAGGGACGCCGCGTCTTCGACGGGGAATTCGACAAAGCCCGGCTCCAGCACGTCCAGCCCTTGGGTGGTGTGCCAGTGCCGCACCACGTCCGGGATGCCGTCTTTCGCGGGCACGGGCTCCACCTCCAGCGCGCCCATCAGGTCGTGGCCCGCGGCGGCCAGCAGCTCAAACTCGTCATCGGGGCTGCAGCCACGCTCACGCGCAAGCCGCTCGCGGTTGTGGCCCTCGGGCAGCAGGTTCTGAAAATACACCGGCCAGCGCCCATCGGTGCGCACCAGCCGCGCATCGCGTGCTGATGCCAGGATCTGCTGCGTGGCCGCCTCGTCGGCACCCTGAAAGCTGAGCGACAGGGTGGGGCGCTGCGGGTTGCGGATGTAGCTGTCGTCAAACGACACGCGCAGGATGTCGCCATATTGCGAGAGGTAGCCGATGGCCTCACGGCGGCTTGCTGTCGTGCTTGAATCGCCCGGCGCGCCGTCTGCCTGCGCAGGCCGGTGCAGGTACAGGCGCAGGTAGCGGATGGAGGTGCTCATGGGGTGCGGGCCGGAGGGATGTGCGGGGTGCCGCTACGGTCAGCGCCGCAGGCCGTCCACCACCGAGGGCGGTGCATCCACACCTTCCGGCTGGCCCAGAAACTTGCCCCCCGACTGGATGAACGCCTCCAGGCTGGGCCGCAGGCTGCTGGGCACGGCGATGATGTCCATGCCCAGCACGCGGGCCATCTCGGCCAGGGTGGAATAGCGCGGGTCCAGGTCGCCGCCTTCGGTGCGCTGCACCGTCATGCGGCTGAGGCCAGCGCTCTCGGCAAGCTGGGCCTGCGTCATCTGGTGGGCCTTGCGGGCGGCGGCGAGGGTGGGGACAAGATCAGTAGACATGATGCTATTTATACTCTTTTTATTAAATAAGAGTATTTTAATAATCAAAATTCCATGCTGAATGCGCTCTCGGCTTCTGAGAAACCACCACGAGCGAAGGGGAAGGCTGTGGTCCTTTCGCCTTGGGAATCGACAGAGCGGGGAGGCACCCCTCGTTGCGTCACGGCCAGTGCTCGACGGCCCTGTGTCATGCGAGCCGACCCATCCCGCAGGGAGCGTTGAACCGTGCATTGGGCTGCCAGTGCCTGCTGCTTTGGCAAAGCCTGCGAGCGTGCTGCATCAGCCAGGCGGTGACGACGGAGTTACGCAGCCACGTAGTGGGGATACCGTGCCCGGATGTCGGCCACATGGCCCAGGGTGCCCGAGAGGTGCGCACGCAGCGCTGCCTGCGCGGCGTCGGGGTCGTGTGCGGCCAGTGCCTCCACGATCGCGCGGTGGTCGCGCACCACCCGCGCCGCTTTGCCCGGTGACGGTAGATCGAGCCGGCGCAGCCGGTCCAGGTGGCCACTGCGCTGGCGCACCAGTTCGTACAGATCCGGCACCCCGGCGGCGTCGTACATCAGGCGGTGGAACGCTTGGTCCGACGCGATGAAGTCTTCGGTATCGGCCGTTGCCAAGGCCGCCTGCAGATCCACCTGGGCGGAGAGTTTGGCGTGCAGCACGGCATCGTCGGTCAAGGCCAGGGTGCGAACCACTTCCAGTTCGATGGCGCAGCGCAGGAAGTGCGCCTGAGTGGCCGATGCGATGTCGATGCGGCTGACCAAGGTAGCGTGCTGGGGATAGATGTCCACCAGGCCTTCCTCGCTCAGTTTGATCAGGGCGTCACGCACGGGGGTCTGGCTCAGCGCAAAACGTTCGGCCAATTCGGCCCGCGACAGCGGCGTTCCCGGTGCCAGTTCCAGAGAGAGGATGACCTCGCGCAGCCATTCAAAGACCTGAGGGGCTGCTTGGCGGGTCCGGTCGAACTTGTGGAATGTTTTCATGGGGATAAGAGCCGATGCGAGATTTTAGAGGGAGGCAAAATTGACGCACTAATACATTAGTGCTTTAATGCTCCGATAAAACCACATCCCTATGGAGACAAACCATGCACCGTGCCAGCCGTCGCCTGACCCTGCTTGCTGCCTGCAGCGCCCTTAGCCTGGCCGCCATCGGCGCGCAGGCTGCCGACTGGCCTACCGCCAAGCCCATCACCTGGGTGGTTCCTTTCGCTGCGGGGGGCTCCACCGATGTAGTGGCCCGTGTGGTGGGGCAAGAGCTGTCGCTGGCCTTGAAGCAGTCGGTGGTGGTCGACAATCGCCCCGGCGCGGGCGGCGTGATCGGCGTTCAGTCCGTCGCCAAGTCGCCCGCCGACGGCTACACCCTCATTGGCGGAACGATCAGCACCCATGCCATCAATGCCGGGCTGTACAAGAAGCTGCCGTATGACCCGGTGAAGGACTTTGAGCCGATCACCTTGATTGCCTATGTTCCCAATGTGCTGATGGTCAACAGCGACCTGGGCGTGAACTCGGTGCAAGAGCTGGTGGCCTGGATCAAGAAGAACCCTGACAAGGCCTCCTATGCGTCGTCCGGTGCGGGCACCTCCACCCACTTGACCGGTGCGCAGATGGCCGAGTTGATCAAGGTGCCCATGCAGCACATCGCCTACAAGGGCAGTCCGCAGGCGTTGCAGGACGTGGCCGCTGGCAACGTGCCATTTCTGTTTGACCAACTCACCGCCGGCATGCCGTTGGTAAAAGCCGGCAAGCTGAAGTTTTTGGCCGTCACCACCAAGGCGCGCTCGCCGCTGGCACCGGACGTGCCCACCACCGCAGAGGCGGGTTTCCCCGGCCTGGACCTGGTGTCCTGGCAGGCCGTGTACGCGCCCAAGGGCACCCCCAAGGACGTGATCACCCGGCTGAACACCGCGATCATCAAGGCGCTGAACGCCCCCGAACTTAAGAACAAGCTGGAGACCCAGTTCGGTATGCAGGTCGTGGGCAGCACCCCCGCCGAGCTGGCCGCCGTCACCCAAAAAGATGTCACCCGCCTGGGCGACCTCGTCCAGAAAGTCGGCGCCACCGTCGATTGATGGCTCGCCCCAGGCTGCGCGGACTGCGCCGGTTGCCCAGTAACCCGGCCGCACAGCACAGCACAACCGATTGTGCGGGCGCTTCAAAGCTGTCGCTCCACGGCTTTTTTGATCGAACCACCCAGCCCTGTTGAAAGAACACGTTTTCATGGCACGCGACACCACTATCACCAGCGTTTTGGTCACGCCCATCGCTTTTCGCGACGGTCCGTTGCTCAACGCAGCCGGTATCCACGAACCCTGGGCGTTGCGCGCCATCGTCGAGATCGAAACCAGCGACGGCCGGGTTGGCATCTCCGAGACCTATGGCGATGAACCGATGCTCCAGATCCTGGCGCAGGCCACGCCGCTGCTGATCGGCCTGTCGCCCTTCGCCCTCAACACCATGGAAGAGCGCGTGCGCGCCACCGTCAAGGCGGTGCCCGGCGCCATCGAGTTTGAGCTGGCGCCGGGCTCCCACGCCATCAAGAACGTACCCAAAGTGATCAGCACCTTCGAGGTCGGCATGCTCGATCTACAGGGACAGATTGTTGGTGCGCCGGTGGTGGACCTGTTGGGCGGCAAGGTGCGCGATGCCGTTCCGTACAGCGCCTACCTGTTCTTCAAATACGCCGAACACATCGACATGCCGTATGCCCCCGACGCCTGGGGCGAAGGCATCAGCCCCGCGCAGATCGTGGCGCAGGCGCAGCGCATGATCGACTTGTATGGTTTTCAGAGCATCAAACTCAAGGGCGGCGTGTTCGAGCCCGCGCACGAGGTGGCCTGCATGCAGGCCCTTGCCAAGGCCTTCCCCGGCGTGCCGCTGCGGCTGGACCCGAACGCCAACTGGTCGCTGGCGGCCAGCATCGCCGCGGCCCCGGCACTGGACGACATCCTGGAGTACTACGAAGACCCCACGCCGGGCCTTGCAGACATGGCCGAACTCGCGAAACACACCAAGCTGCCGCTGGCGACCAACATGGTCATCACCACCATGGAGGATTTTCGCAAGGGCTGCGAAATGGGTTCGGTGAAAGTGCTGCTGTCTGACCACCACTACTGGGGCGGCCTGCGCGCCACCCAGACGCTGGCGCGCATGTGCCGGCTGTGGGGGCTGGGCATGTCGATGCACTCCAACTCCCACTTGGGCATCAGCCTGATGGCCATGACCCATGTGGCAGCGAGCGTCCCCAACCTGACCTACGCCTGTGACACCCACTATCCCTGGCAAGAGGAAGAAGTCGTCAAGGGCGGGCGCATCCGTTTCAACAAAGGCTCGGTGGTGGTGCCGACGACCCCCGGCCTGGGCGTGGAACTGGACCGTGGCGCCATGGCCATATTGCACGAGCAGTACAAGACCTGTGGCGTGCGCAACCGTGACGACTTGACGCAAATGCGCAAGTACGACCCGTCCTTCAGCGGAAAGACCCCGAGGTTTTGAACCTGTGCAGTGGCGGCGTACCTGTTTTTTTTGAAAAGAAAATGCTATCAAAAATGTAGCTGATAGCGCTTTTGAATCGAGCGATAGAGGCCAAAAAACTCAAAATTCTGTGCGCTGGGCATGGCTTGCTCTGTCGCACATCACCGCACCGCACTTGGCGGTCCGTAGGTTGGGTTAGCCCGCAGGGCGTAACCCGACAGCTCGCATAGGCCCAAAGCGTCGGGTTACGCTTCGCTAACCCGACCTACTTGGCTCCGGAGAACCATTCACATGTTGCGCATCCATATCACCGGCGCGTCAGGCTCCGGCACCTCCACATTGGCTGCGGCCCTTGCTGCCGTGCTGGGCGGGGTGCATCTTGAATCCGATGACTATTACTGGCTGCCCACGTCACCGCCGTTCACCACCAAGCGCGATCGCTCCGAACGCCTGTCTCTGCTTCTGAACGATCTTCGCGCCAGCAATGTGGCTGTGCTGGCCGGATCTGTGGCCGAGTGGGGGCGCGATCTGGAGGATTGTTTCGATCTCATCGTCTTCCTTTGTCTGGATACCCCGACGCGCGTTGCGCGCCTTCAGCGCCGGGAGACGGAGCGCTTCGGCCATGTGAACCCCGCATTTCTGGAGTGGGCGGCTCAGTACGATGAGGGCTTGTTGCCGGGCAGAAGCCTGGCAAGGCAACGGGCCTGGCTGGGGGCGCGAAGCTGTCCTGTTATCGAGCTGCGCTCAGACGCTTCGGTGGAGGAACTGGTGACGACGGTGGTGCAGGCACTTCCTCGCAAGTCACTCCCTGACGACAGCCTGCGTTGAAAAAAGGCCACGGGAAGAAAGCAATCATTCGGTGGGTGCGGGCAGCGTCTGGCTTCGTTGCTGGCAAAACCGCTGCGCCTCATCCCCCAACCATTCCCGCACCAGTTCCATCACCGGGCTGGGGTGTGCGGTGGTCACAAACGAATACGCCGCCCGCGACAACACGCTGTGCCCCAGCAGCGGCACCAAACGCCCCGCCTTCACGTCCTGCAGCACCAGCGCGGCGCGGCCCATGGCAATGCCTTGGCCGGCCAGGGCGGCGCCCAGGGCCAGTTGCGACAGGTTGAACTGCTGCCCGCCTGCCCAGGGCGGCGGTGTGGCGCCCACCTGGGCAAACCAGTGTTGCCATTCTTCATACGTGTCGGCGCCGTCCCAGGCGCTGCCATCGTGCAGCAGCCAGTCGCCGTGCAGGTCTTGCGGCTGGGTGATGGGCGGGTGGCGGGCCAGGAATTCGGGGCTGGCCACGGGGATGAGCCATTCGTCCAGGAACACGGTGGCGTTCAGGTCGCGGTAGCCGCCCAGGTCGAAGCGCACGGCGGCTTCGATGCCATCGCGCACCATGCGGGTGCGGTCCAGCGTGTGGAATTCGCCAAACACTCGCAGGCCGGTGTGCGGGTGCTGGCGAAAGAAGTCGCCCAGGCGGGGCGTGAGCCAGCTCATGGCGAAGGAGGGTGAGCAGCTCAAGGTGGCGGTGGCGGCCTCGGGTGGCTGGCGCATCTGGGCCAGGGTGCTTTCTATGGCGTCGAAGCTCTCGCGCAGCACCACGGCCAGCCATTTGCCCTCGGGCATGGGCACCAGGGCGCGTGGGGTGCGCAAGAACAGCGGGCGGCGCAGCCAGTCTTCGAGCTGCTTGACCTGCTGGCTGACGGCGCCCTGGGTGATGCACAGCTCGGCTGCCGCCTTGGTAAAGCTGCCGTGGCGGGCCGCTGCATCAAAACTGCGCAGCCAGGCCAGCAGGGAGGGGGAGAGGCGAATGTCCATTATTAATACTAATGCTGCGCTCACTATAAATGGCTTGTGACAGTGGCATGACCGGCGAAGAATGCAGGCAAGACTTCAACGAACTGAATGAATCTGTATGACGCCTGCTGAACGAACCCCTGCTATGGATGCGATGCTGGCCAACCATCTGCGCAATGCCCAGCCCGCGCTGTGGACCAACCCGGCCCGGCAGGCGCATCCCCCGGCGGCGTTGCAGGCACTGGGGCGCAGCATTAGTCTGGATGATACGCAGGCCGCTACCACCCGGCTGGCCCGGTTTGCCGGGTTGCTGGCGGACGTCTTTCCCGAGCTGGCGGCCACCGGGGGCGTGGTGGAGTCGCCCCTGCTGCCTGCTGCGGCGCTGGCGCCTGCACTGGGCATGGCCGAAGCGCAAGGCTGCCTGTTCATCAAGGCTGACCACAGCCTGCCCGTGGCGGGCTCCATCAAGGCCCGGGGTGGCATGCACGAGGTGCTGGAGTTTGCCGAGCGGCTGGCGCTGGAGCACGGGCTGGTGTTGCCCGGCGGTGACTACCGCGCGCTGGCCACCCCGGCGGCGCGCGAGGTGCTGGGCCGTTACCAAGTGGCGGTGGGCTCCACGGGCAACCTGGGGATGAGCATCGGCGTCGTGGCATCGGCCCTGGGTTTCCAGGCCACGGTGCACATGTCGGCCGACGCCAAGGAGTGGAAAAAAGACCGCCTGCGCCAGCGCGGCGTGCAGGTGGTGGAGCACACAGGCGACTACGAACGCGCCGTGGCCGCAGGCCGTGCCGAGGCCGCCCACAACCCCCTGTGCCACTTTGTGGACGACGAGCAATCGTTCTCGCTGTTGCTGGGCTACAGCGCGGCGGCGCTGCACCTGCAAAAACAGTTGGCAGAACAGGGCGTGGCGGTGGATGCCGAGCACCCGCTCATCGTGTACCTGCCTTGCGGGGTGGGTGGCGCGCCAGCGGGCATCACGTTTGGCCTGCGGCAGTTGCTGGGGCCACATGTGCATTGCTTTTTTGCGGAGCCAGTGCAGTCGCCGTGTTTTTTGGTGCAGATGCTGGCCGATGCAACGCAGGGTGTGGGGCAGCACCCTTCGGTGTACGACTGGGGCCTGACCAACCGCACCGAGGCCGATGGCCTGGCCGTACCGCGTGCGTCGCTGCTGGCGGCCGAGCTGATGCGGCCGCTGCTGTCGGGCGTATTCACCGTGGCCGACGACACCTTGTTTGCGCAGCTGGTGCTGGTGCTGGATGCCCTGGGCGAGCGCATCGAGCCCTCGGCTGCGGCAGGCTTCAGCGGCCCGGCCATGCTCACGGGCACCCCGGCTGGGCAGGCTTGGCTGCGCAGCACCGGCGTGGATGCGGTGCTGCACAACACCACCCACTTGGTGTGGGCCACGGGCGGCCTGCTGGTGCCCGATGCGCAGTACCAGGGCTTTGTGCAGCGCGGGCGGGCCGTGCTTGCTGCGCAAGGCTGATTTTTCTCATCTCCCCGATTCGTCTATTCCCCAACCTTTGTCACCTTTTGGAGAGAACCCCATGAACCGCAAGCAACTGCTTTTGTCGTCCGCCATCCTCTGTGCCTTGGGGGCCGCTGCGTGGGGCCCAGCTGTGGCGCAAGAGGCTGTTTTTCCCAGCAAGCCCATCACGCTGGTGATTCCGTTCCCGCCCGGTGGCGCCACGGATGTGCTGGGCCGCCTCATCGGCAAGAAGCTGGGCGACAAGCTGGGCCAGAGCGTGGTCATCGACAACCGCGCGGGGGCAGGCACCACCATTGGCGCGGCGTATGTGGCCAAGGCCGCGCCCGATGGCTACACGCTGCTGATGAGTTCGGGCACCACCTTCACCGTGAACCCCGCCGTGCGCGCCAAGCTGCCGTACGACCCGGTCAAGAGTTTTGAGCCCATCGGAATTGCAGGGCGCACCAGCCTGATCCTGCTGGCCAACAAGGATGTGCCGGTCAGCGACGTGAAGCAGTTTGTGGCCATGGTGAAGGCCGCGCCCGACAAGTACTCGTACGGCTCGTATGGCGCGGGCACCACGTCGCAGTTTGCGGGCGAGATGTTCTTCCACGCGGCGGGCCTCAAGATTCAGCACGTGCCCTACAAGGGCAGTGCGCCCGCCATGGTGGACCTGATGGGTGGGCAGATTCCGTTCACGGTCGACACCGTGTCGGCCGCGCTGCCGCAACTCAAGGACGGCAAGATCAAGGCCATTGCCGTGACAGCGGGCAAGCGTTCGGCCCTGCTGCCCAAGGTGCCCACCCTGGCCGAAAGTGGCTACCCCGGCGTGGAGATGGACACTTGGCTGGCCATGATGGCGCCACGCGGATTGCCGCCAGCGGTGAAGGCGCGGCTGGAGCTGACGCTGGCGCAGGTGGTGGCAGACCCCGAAACCCGCGACAAACTGATCGCCGTGGGGTTTGAACCCACCTATGCTTCCGCCAAAGCCGTGAGCGAGCTGATCGACAAGGAACTGCCGTTGATGCGCGCCGTCGCGCAGCGTGCGGCCATCACGGCAGACTGATCGATTCCCACAAGGCCAGCAAGAAAAAGGAGACAAATTCGACATGACGACTGCACCTAGCACCCTGGTCGAGCTGACTACCAACGAACTGCGCCACCGCATCGGCACGCGCGAAATTTCTCCGGTGGAACTGCTGGATGCGTGCATTGAACGCATTGAGGCCGTCAACCCGCATGTGAACGCCATCACCGCCACCTGCTACGACCGCGCCCGCACGGAGGCCCAGGCGGCCGAGCAGGCGGTATTGCGCGGCGAGCCGCTGGGCTTGCTGCATGGCCTGCCGCTGGGCGTGAAGGACCTCGAAGCCACGGCCGGGCTGCTGACCACCTATGGCTCGGAGATCTACCGCAGCAACATACCGGCGGAGGACAACGTGCTGGTGGCACGCCTGCGTGCGGCGGGCGCCATCGTGGCGGGCAAGACCAACATCCCCGAGATGGGGGCGGGCGCCAATTCGCGCAACACGGTGTGGGGCGCCACGGGCAACCCGTTCAACCCCAATCTGAATGCCGGAGGCTCGTCGGGCGGCTCGGCCGCTGCGCTGGCGTGCGACATGCTGCCGGTGTGCACGGGGTCGGACACGGGCGGCTCGTTGCGCATCCCGGCATCCATTTGCGGGGTGGTGGGCTTCCGGCCCTCGCCCGGCGTGGTGCCCAGCTCACGCAAGCTGCTGGGCTGGACCCCGATTTCGGTGGTGGGCCCCATGGGCCGCACGGTGGAAGAAGCCTGCCTGCAACTGGCCGCCACTGCGGGCATGTCGGCGGGCGACCCGCTGAGCTACCCGCTGGATCCGATGAGCTTCTTGCTGCCCGACACGGTAGACCTGAGCCGCCTGCGCGTGGCATACACCGAGGACTTTGGCGCCTGCGCGGTGGACAACGGTATCCGCGCCGTGTTCCGCCAGAAGGTGCAGGCCATGAAGCACCTGTTTGCCCGCTGCGACGCCATCGACATCGACCTGGGCGACGTGCATCGCTGCTTTGACGTGCTGCGCGCCGAAGCCTTTGTGGCCAGCACGCGCGAAGCCTATGAGCGCGACCCTGCCAGTCTGGGCCCCAACACCCGCGCCAACTACGAAATGGGCGCTGCGATGACCCTGCTGGACAGCGCCTGGGCGCAGGCCGAGCAGACGCGCATCCTGGCGCGCTTCCAGAAGCTGTACGAGAACTACGACGTGATCCTGGCGCCCACCACGCCCGTATCGCCCTTTGCCTGGACCCAGCTGTTTGTCAGCCACATCAACGGCGAGCCGCAGGCCAACTACTACCGCTGGCTGGCGCTGACCTATGTGACCACGCTCACTACCCACCCGGCGCTGAGCCTGCCGTGTGGGCTGGACGATGCGGGCATGCCGTTTGGCCTGCAGATCGTGGGGCGCTTTCGCGCCGACCGCCACACGCTGGGCGTGGGCCATGCGATGGAGCAAGCTTTCAAAGGCATTGCCGGGCTGGCCCGCCCACGGCCTGACCTGGCCAAATTGATGCAAACACACGCCGAGCCCGCGCTGACCTCCATCGTGACCGGTGCTCCGGATCCACGTGATGCCCGCAGCCTGCCGCGCGATGACCGGGCGGCGTCGGCTGTGCAAGTGTCAGCGGTGTAAATCGAGCCAGGAGACAAACCATGCAATCAGTGGACACCATCGTCATTGGCGCGGGCATTGCGGGGGCCTCGGTGGCGTGGCAGCTTGTGCAAGAGAGCGTTGGGTGTGAGGCCTCCAGCGTGCTGTTGCTGGAGCGCGAATCGCAACCCGGCTATCACACCACCGGCCGTTCGGCAGCGTTGTACATGGCCACCTACGGCACGCCGAACATCCAGGCGCTGACGCGGGCGAGCCGTGCGTTTTACGACGCGCCGCCGCCCGAATTTGGCGCCGACCCCATCCTCTCGCCCCGTGGCGTGGTCTATGTGGCCGGGCCTGACCAGCTCGACCTGCTGAAACAGGCCTATGCAGAAGCCCATGCCATCTCCCCCAACGTGGAATGGGTGGAACAGGGCGCATTGCTGGCCCAGCTACCGTGCCTGAAACCCGAGGCCGTGGCCGCAGGCATGAGCGAGCCCGAAGCCTCTGACATCGACGTGCACGCGCTGCACCAAGGCTACCTGCGCGGCCTGCGCCAGCGCGGCGGCCAGGTGCTGGCGAATGCCGAGGTCACGGCCCTGCAGCGTGAGGGCGACGGCTGGTTGGTGACGCTGGCCGATGGCCGGGTGCTGCAAGCCACAACCATCGTGAACGCCGCAGGCGCCTGGGCCGACGTGGTGGCGGGCCTGGCAGGCGTGCCACCCATTGGCCTGGAGCCGCGCCGCCGCACCGCCTTCACGTTTGCCGTGCCCGAGGGCATGGACGCCACCCACTGGCCTGCCGTAATCGGCATTGACGAGAGTTTTTACTTCAAGCCCGATGCGGGCCAGCTGCTGGGCTCGCCCGCCAACGCCGAACCGACACATCCGCACGACGTGGTGCCTGAAGAGCTGGACGTGGCCACGGGCATCTATCACATTGAGGAAAAAACGATCTTCCAGATCCGCCGCCCCTCCCATACCTGGGCAGGCCTGCGTTCGTTTGTGCCCGACGGGGACATGGTGATCGGCTGGGACAATCACGTGCACGGTTTCTTCTGGCTGGCCGGGCAGGGCGGGTATGGGATTCAAAGCGCGGCGGGTGCCTCGCTGCTGGCCCGCCAGCTATTGCGCCGCGAGCCGTTGGCCGAGGAGCTGGTGCGCGAGGGTGTGGTGCTGGAAGGGCTCTCGCCTGCGCGTTTGCGTTGATCTACCTGCGCAAACGGAGGATGCTTGGGGCCTTGGGGAAAAGGCGCTCAGGCGAAAGTGTTGACGTTGGTGCCCAGGGTCCCGCTGGTGGCCAGGCCGGGCTGGGGCATGGATTGCTGCATGGCGTCGATCATGGTGGCGGCAGATACGGCCTGCATGTCGAGCGCCTTTTTGAGCACCACCATGTTCAGGGCATCCGACGTCTTGGCACTGGCCAGCGCGGTGGCGGTGTTGACGATGCTGTTGGCAAGGGCGACGTCCATGGTGATTCCTTGGGGTGGTGGATTGGTATCGGCAGTTTGGGTAGCGGGCTTGAGGGGTGTTACATCTTGGGGCCGTCGCAGTAGCACTTACTCCAGTGCCGCCACACCAATGGCTGTACACGCAGCCAAATCAGACTCGCGCCCCTTGGGCAATTGCCGCGCTGTATCCCGCAGCGCAGTGCGTAAGCCTTCTTCCAGCGTGGGGTGGTAGAACGGCATCCCCAGGAGGTCGTGCACGGTAAGTTTTTGCTGGATGGCCAGCGCGAGCAGGTGGGCCATGTGTTCACCTTGCGGGGCGCACATTTCGGCGCCGAGCAGGCGGCCGGTGGCTTGGTCTGCGTGGATGCAGATGCGCCCGTGGTTCTGCTGCGATGTGCGGGCGCGGCCCTGGTTGTCAAAGCTGGTGGTGCCAGTGACTGTGTGGGCGGGATCCATGTCGGCAAAGCGCTGGCCCACGGTGGCGATGTTGGGGTCGCAGAACACAATGCCCAGCGGGGTGCGGCGCCGAAAGCGAGTGGGGGTGGGGGCCAGGGCGTTCATGCCTGCAATGTGGCCCTCGTCGGCAGCCTCGTGCAGCAGGGGCGCACGGGTGGTGGCGTCTCCCGCCAGAAACACGGGCAGGTTGCCGATCTGCTGGGTTTGTGGGTCTACGGAGGGCATGCCGCGTTTGTCCAGTGGCACGCCCAGAGTGTCCAGGCCCAGGTGCTCGATATTGGGCACCCGGCCCATGGCGGCGATGACCTGGTCCACCACAACGCGGTGGGGGCCGCTGCTCACTTCGATGCCGCCGGGCACTTCGCGCAGTTGTGCTTTGGCGCCCATGTGCAGCACCATTTCTTGCTTGAGCAGCGCCGTCAATTCGGCGTTGAGGACGGGGTTGCCCAGGCCCGCCAGGGTGTGGCTGGTGGTGAAGGCGGCCACCTGCAATCCGAGCCGGGCCAGCGCCTGGGAGATCTCTACGCCGATAGGGCCCATGCCGATCACGGCAATGCGGGGGCCGAGGGTGGGTTGCTCGAACAGGGTGTCGGTGGTGAGCATGCGGTCGCCGAATGCCAGCCATTCTTCTGGCACGCTGGGGCGTGACCCGGTGGCGATGATGATGCTGCGGGTGGGGTAGGCGGTGCCGTCGATGTCCACGGAATTGGCCCCCAGGAGGCTTGCGCGGCCTGCAATGCGGGCGCTCCCCAGGTCGTCGGTGGCCTTGATGGCGCCGGCCACAAAGTTGTCGCGCAGGGCACGCACACGCTGCAGCACGGCGGGCAGGTCGGCCGTCAAGGCGTTGGCGCCCCGCAGGCCGAATTCTTCAAAGGCGTGGCGCAGGTGAAAGGCGTTGGCCGCCTCGATCAACGCCTTGGAGGGCATGCAGCCCACGCGCGCGCAGGTGGTGCCCCAGGGGCCTTCGTTGACGATGAGGTAGCGGTCCGTGCGTTTACGCACTTCGCGCAGGGCGGCCAAGCCTGCAGTGCCTGCGCCAATGATGATGGTGTCGAGCGGTTGGCTCATGGGGGTTCTCCTTGGAAGCCCGGTAAAACTCTGAGTGTGGCGGCCTGCCGGGGGAGTGCTTGTAGGCGCAAAGGCATTTGTTCTGGACGCTGCCCCGGGTCTGCCCGGGCTTTGCTGGCGGGTTCAGGCCTCGGGCTCGGTCCAGCCCACACGGCCCTGGCCCTGGTTGTTGATGCGCAGCACAAAGGCAGTGGCCCGGGCCTCGGGCAGCCGTAGCTGCAGCGTGACAAGCGTGCCGTGCTGTACGCCTACCAGCTCGGCAGCAGCCGTTTCGATCTCTCGGCGCAGCAGGCCCTCCATCGCATAGGGCACATGGCATTGCAGCGTTTTCATGCGCTGCAGCGTGGCCTTGGGGGCGGTGAGCAGTGCCTGGGCAACGGTGTCGGTGTAGGCGCGCACCAGTCCACCCGCGCCCAGCTTGACGCCGCCAAAGTAGCGCACCACGGTCGCTTGCACGCCTTCCAGGTCTTGGTGGCGAAGCACGTCGAGCATGGGGCGACCGGCTGTGCCGCCGGGTTCGCCGTCGTCCACCGCGGCGGACTGGCCGCCCGCCAGCAAGGCCCAGCAGATGTGTGCGGCGCCGGGGTGTTGCTTCCACAGTGCATCCACGGCCGCCTGAGCACTGGCGCGGTCGGCCATGGGCTGCACGCAGCCGATGAAGCGGCTCTTCTTGATGATGAGTTCACTGTGCGCAGGCACAGCCAGGGTGTAGGGCATTGGGCGCCGAGTTTAAGGCGCGGCCCGCGGGGCCAAAACGTGACGGAATTCACGCCCGCTGCGTCTTGTAACAATGTTGATCCAACGCAGGCTGTTGTTTGTGCGTTCTGTCACACATGGCATTGGCTTGTGTTCCTACACTGGCGGCTTGTTGATGTGGCCTACGCTCGTGCTACCAATTTGAAAGCACCCAGGCCATTAAAAGAGGAACACCATGTTTGCCACGCCTTTCTCCGCCCCGTTGCCCGCCACCCTTGTCAGCCATGTATTTGGCCGCTTCATGCCGCAGCGCGTGCAGCCAGGTGTGGCGGATGTGGTGGTTGCGCCCGTGGTGGCAACTGCGGCCACGGATGACGATGCCATCCCGGACCTGGCCCAGCGGGTGCGCGAAGTGGGGGAGTGGTAGCCGCCCCGTCTGCCAGCCGGTGGTGGCCGCACCACCGCTTCACAAAAAATGGTCCTGAGGGACCATTTTTTGTGGGGTACCGTCAGAGTCCGATCAGCGCTTTGGCAATATGCCCTGCGATGCGGGGGTTCTCGTTCAGCCTTCGTGTGCTGTACCCGTACCAGTCCTTGCCAAAGGGCACATAGATGCGCACATTGAAGCCCATCCCCCGCAGCTTGTCGCGCAAGGGTTCACACACGCCCAGCAGCATCTGAAATTCAAACTGGCTCCGGTCGATGCCATCGCTGCGCACCCGCTCGACGATGCGCGCGATCAATGCAGCGTCGTGTGTGGCGATGCCGACGAAGCTTCCTGCTTCGAAACAGCGCACGACATGCTTCAGGAAGTGCTCGTTGATGGCGCTGCGGTCGTTCCATGCATCGTGCACGAGGTGCGAGCGATCCTCCACATAGATGCCCTTGCAGATGCGCAAGGTGTGGGCCCTTTGCATCAGCGGTTCAATGTCCTGGTAGGTGCGCAGTAAATATGCCTGCAATGCCAGCCCGACGTTGCCAAACCGTGCCCTCAAGCGCCCGAACAATTCGATTTCCTTTTGGGTGCAACTGGCGTCCTCCATGTCCAGGCAGACGGAGTTCTGATGGCGCTCCGCGATCTCAAGAATGCGCAGAATCAGTTGTTCGCACTGCTGCGCACCGAGCAGCAGCCCAAGTGCAGAAGGCTTGATCGAAATGTTGGCCTGTAGTCCCTGGGCCTGGACGGCATGGAGCACCTCGATGTAGGCATCGGCCGTGGCCTGTGCCTCCGGCAGGGTTGAGATGGTTTCGCCCAGTACGTCGAGCGTCACGGCGAAACCTTGCGCGTTGAGCTGTTGCACGCGCACCAGGGCTTCGGCGAGGGTGTCGCCTGCGATGTAGCGGCGAGAGATTTTGTGGATCAGTGCGCGAGGCACCCAAGGGATGGCGCGCGCCACCAGTGTGTCGAGAAGTTGCATACCGGTATCCAGAATGAAAAACGTGCGGCTTCCCGTCCTCCGCGCCCCGGCATTGAACCAGGGCAACGGGAATCGACGGGAAAAGCAAAGCGCTGGCCCGGGCGGGGGCCAGCAAGGGCAACGTTGCGACCGCGTGCGCCCAAAGCGCAGCGGCAGCTCACGCTGCGGGCGTTCAGTTCATCAATGGAGGCCAGGCTGCGCGGTGCATGCGTTCTTCTTTGTGTAGTTGCCGACGTAAGGTGCCAACTGGCGATCGTACAGCCTCAGCTCGCATCTCCCTTACCAGCCGCGGCCCACGTGAACGGGTGGGCCATGTATTCAGCGCCAGGTGGCCATGCCACCCGCCCTGTTCAGACGCCACGGCTTTAAGGTGCACGCGGGCCATGCAAGCGAGGAAAGTCCACACGTTGGCATAAGGGCTTCCTGTGCACCTTGTGATGGGCTCATTGCTACAATAAACAATCCATCTGGATGGTTTGTAAATGACTGAAGCACATCGTAGACAGAAGCAACCTGAACTCATCCGCAGCCAATTGCTGGGCGTGGTCCGTGAGCTGTTGGTAAGGGAAGGCCTCCACGCCGTCACCCTCGATGCTGTCGCCCAGCGGGCGGGCGTGACCAAAGGCGGGCTGCAGCATCACTACCGCAGCAAACAAGCACTGCTCGACGCCCTGTCGGACCAACTTTTCGAGGAGTTCGAGCAGAGTTTCGAAAAAGCGCTGAAGCAGGAAGACGACACGCCGGGGCGCCACGCGCGGGCCTACATCAGAACCTGTTTTGACAGTGGCTCGGACAGCCACCAGGTGGAAACCCAGCGGGCCATCGGCTTGCTGGCTCTCACATCAGCGCCGTGCCGGGAGCGGTGGCATGCGGCCATGGCGGTGGCGTTGAAGGCTGATGGGGATGATCCACACGCAGCCAACGTGTTGATGGCCTGCCGCTTGGCGGGGGATGGGTTCTGGTTTGCACAGATGCTCGATGTCTATGCGCTGGATGGGCCGCGCAAGGCTGCCATCCTGGACATTCTTCTGAAGCTTTGCGGCGGGGGGCGGCCATGAGCGGGGGCGCATCCGCCAGCGCCTATCTGCTGCTGGGCACTGCGATCGTGCTGGAGGTACTGGGCACCACGGCGCTGAAAGCTTCCGATGGATTCACGCGGCTGGTGCCTGGCGTGATCACCGTGGTGGCATATGCCGTGTCCTTCTACCTGCTCTCGCTCACGCTCAAGACCCTGCCGGTGGGCATTGCCTACGCGATCTGGTCGGGGGTGGGCATCGTGCTGGTATCCACCGTGGGCTGGCTGCACTACGGGCAGCGGCTGGATCTGCCCGCCCTCTTGGGGCTGGGGTTGATCGTGGCGGGCGTACTGGTCGTGAACCTGTGTTCCAAAAGCGTCAGCCATTGACGGTGCACGCGCCAAAACGGCGTGGTTTTCCCTGCTTCCAAGTTCCGATTCATCCCGCCGACCGCCCAATTCGTTGCCAGCAACTGCCATGAACCTCAGACTTACTTCATCAACCGAGCCCCAATGCATCACTGGCCAGACTTTGTCCAGGACAGAGTTGCAGGCGCTTTGCGCCGACGGGCATCCTGTTTTGCACTTTGAACACTGTGTCTTCGATGGCGCGGATTTATCAGGGTTAGCGCTCCAGGGTGCGCAGTTCATCGGCTGTTCGCTGCGGGAGGTGTCGCTGGAGAGGGCGGGCCTCGCAGGCACGCGCTGGCTCGACTGCCGCGCGGGGCAGACCCAGTTCCACCTGGCGGACCTGACCGATGCGCGCTTTCATCGCTGCGATCTCAACAACACGTCGTGGGTCCGTTCCAGCCTCGCTTCGGCATGTTTTGCAGAGGTCAAGCTCACGGGCGCGCATTTTCGGGAGGCCGAAACACTGGGGCTGAGTTTTCATGATTCGTTGCTGGTGGGGGCCGACCTGCGCGGCATTTCGTTTCGCAAGCAGGCGGTGGAGCAGCTGGACTTGTCGGACGCCGATCTGGCGGGGTGCGATTTTCGCGATGCCGTTTTCGAGGGCGGAAGCCTGCGCGATGCGCACCTCAAGAATGCGCGCTTTGACGGGGCCGACCTGCGCTCGGTGGATCTCGGCGGGCTGCGGATTGCCCAATTGGCACAGTCGTTCAAAGGGGCCATTCTCTCGGCCGAGCAGGCCGCAATGCTGATCAGCGAGCTGGGCATCCGGGTGGCGTGATGCAGCCCGCTGGGAGTGGTTTACAGCTTGAGCTCCCATGTCTCCCCCACCAGCTGCTGGCCAAATCCCTCATACGGTTCAGACTTGGCCAGCTTGAACCCCCGCTTGGCATAGATGCCACGTGCGGCAGTCAGGCAACTGTTGGTCCACAGCACCATCTTCTTGTAGCCCTTGGCCCGGGCGAACGCGATGCACTCGTCGGTCAGGCGTGCGCCCAGGCCCAGTCCGCGTGCTTTGGGCGACAGGATCAGCATGCGCAGCTGGGCCGTGGTGGCCGATTTGCGCACCACGAACACGGCGCCCACGCGTTCGCCGTCCAGCTCTGCCACCCAGCAACGCTCCCACGCTGGCTGGAACTTGCGCACAAACTGCGCGGCGATGTCGGCCACCAGGGCTTCAAATCGGCTGTCCCAGCCGTACTCGCGCCAGTAGATTTCGCCGTGCTGCTGCACCACCCAGCCGATGTCGCCGGGAACCGGGTCGCGCAGCACGGCCACGCGAGGTCCCGATAGGTTGGCCAAGGCCGGGTCGAGCAAGGTTTCGATGCGTCCCATGGCATCCACCAGCTCCTGCTGGCGTGCAGGGGGCAGGGGGGCCAGCAGAGCAGCGGCCTCGTCGCGTGAGCGCTGCTGCAGCGGCTCGAACACGTCGCGCCCAAGCGGCGTGAGGGCGAGTACGCTCTGGCGCGCATCCCTGGCGCTGGCACTGCGGGTGATCCAGCCGGCTGTTTCAAACCGGCGCAGGATGCGGCTCAGGTAGCCGCCGTCCAGGCCCAGGTCGCGCGCCAGTTCGCTGGCCACAGGCGCCTCGCGGTGGGCCAGTTCGTACAGCACGCGCACATCGGTGAGCGACAGGTTGCTGCCCAGGTACGGGTCCAGCACACCCACGCGGCGGGTCAAGAAGCGGTTGAAGCGCCGCACCGCCTTCACGGCGCTGGCAGGGGGCAGCGCGGTTGCGGGGGTGGGCTGGGGGGTATTGAGGATTGTGGTCATGAATGCCTTTGTCATGCAATTAATTGACTTTGGCAAGTATATGCCTGATGCCTATCAAGACCTCCACCGTGCAAGGGCAACACGCAAGCAGCGACAAAAAGGGCATGCCGCCGTAAAATCGCGGGTTAACCACCACAGCCGCGCCCCACGAGGCCCCATCGCATTGGGCCGGCCGCGACCCTCCTTTGCATGAACGCCCCCGTTGACGTCTCCTTTTTTGCGCGCGCCGCAAAGCCATTGGCCAGCTACCGACCGTACTGGGCCAAGCGCTTTGGCACGGCCCCGTTTTTACCGATGAGCCGCGCGGAGATGGAAAAACTGGGCTGGGACAGCTGCGACATCATCCTGGTGACGGGCGACGCGTATGTGGACCACCCGAGCTTCGGCATGGCCGTGATCGGCCGCACGCTGGAAGCCCAGGGCTTTCGCGTGGGCATCATCGCCCAGCCCGATTGGCAAAGCGCTGAGCCCTTCAAGGTGCTAGGCAAGCCCAATCTGTTCTGGGGTGTGACAGCCGGCAACATGGACTCGATGATCAACCGGTACACGGCCGACCGGAAGATCCGCAGCGACGATGCCTACACGCCCGGCGACGTAGGCGGCAAGCGGCCCGACCGCGCCGCTATCGTCTACAGCCAGCGCTGCCGCGAGGCGTTCAAGGACGTGCCCATCATCTTGGGCGGCATCGAAGGCAGCCTGCGCCGCATCGCCCACTACGACTACTGGAGTGACAAGGTGCGCCGCTCCATCGTGGTGGATGCCAAGTGCGACCTGCTGCTGTATGGCAATGCCGAACGCGCGCTGGTCGAGGTGGCGCATCGCATTGCAGCGCGTGAGCCGGTCGAGCAGATCACCGACGTGCGCGGCACGGCCTTTGTGCGCCGGCCTGATGACGAAAGCGGCAAGGGCTGGTTCGAGATCGACTCCACCAGCGTGGACGAGCCGGGCCGCGTGGAATCGCACATCAACCCCTACATGACCACCAGCGAACAGGCCGCCGCCCAGGGCAGCACCTGCAGCAAGGATGATGCTCCTGATTCAGTAGCTGGTAGCGCAGGTGGATCAAGCGCTGGGGACCAAAAAGACCCAAAAACGGCCGAGCCCAACCCCGCCATCCAGCCCATGCTGTTCGTGGCCAACCCGGCGCTCAAGGCCAAGCTCAAGGTGCCCCCACGCGACAAGAGCGTGATCCGCCTGCCCAGCTACGAACAGGTGAAAAGCGACCCGGTGCTGTACGCCCACGCCAACCGCGTGCTGCACCTGGAGACCAACCCAGGCAACGCCCGTGCGCTGGTGCAGGCGCACGGGGAGGGCGTGACGGCGCGCGACGTGTGGATCAACCCGCCCCCCATTCCGCTGACCACGGCCGAGATGGACTACGTGTTCGACCTGCACTATGCCCGCGGCCCCCACCCGAGCTACGCCGACGAGAACGGCGGCCATGACGGCGTGACCAAGATCCCCGCGTGGGAGATGATCCGGTTTTCGATCAACATCATGCGCGGCTGCTTTGGTGGCTGCACCTTCTGCTCCATCACCGAGCACGAGGGCCGCATCATCCAGAGCCGGTCCGAGGATTCGATCATCCAGGAGATCGAGGACATCCGCGACAAGGTCAAGGGCTTCACCGGCACCATCAGCGACCTGGGCGGCCCCACTGCCAACATGTACCGCCTGGGTTGCCGCAGCCCCGAGATCGAGGCGGCCTGCCGAAAGCCGAGCTGCGTGTACCCCGGCATCTGCCAGAACCTCACCACCGACCACGGCCCGCTGATCAAGATCTACCGCCGTGGCCGTGCGCTCAAGGGCATCAAGAAGATCCTGATCGGCTCCGGCCTGCGCTACGACCTGGCGGTGAAGTCGCCCGAATACGTGAAAGAGCTGGTGCAGCACCACGTGGGCGGCTACCTGAAGATCGCGCCCGAGCACACCGAGCAAGGGCCGCTGACCAAGATGATGAAGCCGGGCATCGGCAGCTATGACAAGTTCAAGCAGATGTTCGAGAAGTTCAGCGAAGAGGCGGGCAAGAAGCAGTTCCTGATTCCGTACTTCATCGCAGCCCACCCGGGCACGAGCGACGAGGACATGATGAACCTCGCCGTCTGGTTGAAAAAGAACGGCTTTCGCGCCGACCAGGTGCAGACCTTCTATCCGAGCCCCATGGCCACCGCCACGGCCATGTACCACAGCAACAAGAACCCGCTGCGCAAGATCACGCGCGAGAGCGAGACGGTGGACATTGTGCGTGGCGAAAAGCGCCGCCGCCTGCACAAGGCCTTCCTGCGCTACCACGACCCGAACAACTGGCCGCTGCTGCGCGAGGCTCTCAAGACCATGGGCCGTGCCGATCTCATCGGCAATGGCAAGCACCACCTGATTCCAACCTTCCAGCCGCTGACCGACGGCGGCTACCAGAGCGCGCGGCGCAAGAACTCGACCCCGACCGGGGCCAAGCCCGCCGTGGCGCCTGCATCGCGCACGGTGCAGCAGCCCACCAAGGGCCGCATCCTGACACAACACACGGGCCTGCCACCGCGCGTGACCGGGGGCGCGGCCAAGCCGGCGGCTGGCGGCAAACCGTTCAAGAAAGCGCGATAGTCCGCTGCCTGCGTGGCGGCGGGCAAAGCGCCCATTTGCCCATTGCATCTGCAGGCTGAAACGGCGGGCTGGGATGCCGCGCCAACGGCATCGGCGGGGTGGCCGGACTCAGGCGCGCGCCAGGCCCGGGCGGTGGTCAGGCGGTCGTATAGCCCCCGGCCAGGCATTCCGAGAGTGGCACGGGCTTTGCCACCGCATAGCCTTGGGCGTAATTCACACCGATGATCCGCAACGCGTCCACGATGGCTTCGGACTCGGCAAACTCGGCAATTGTCTGCTTGCCCATCACGTGGCCAATGCGGTGGATCATTTCCACCATGGCATGGTTGGTGGGGTCTAGCAAGATGTCCTTGACGAAGGCGCCATCGATCTTGAGGTAGTTCACTGGCAGGTGCTTGAGGTAGGTGAAGGACGACATGCCCGCGCCGAAGTCGTCGAGCGCGAAGCGGCAGCCCAGTTGCTGCAGCTCTTTCATCAGGCGCACCGCATTGGGCAGGTGCGAGATGGCGCTGGTTTCGGTGATCTCGAAGCACAGCAGTGCGGGGTCCAGCCCGGATTCCGTGAGCGCGGTGCGGATGAACTTGAGCAGGCTGTCATCCCCCAGGCTGGTGCCCGACAGGTTGATGGCGCAGGTGTGCAGCGGCAGGGCTCCGGGGGTGCGCTGGTGCTGCGCCAGCGCCAGCAGCGTGTGCCGGATCACCCAGCGGTCGATGGACGGCATCATCCCGTAGTGCTCGGCGGCCGGAATGAAGGTGCCGGGCGCCACCAGCTGGCCCCCTTCCTCCTCACGCAGCCGCAGCAGCACCTCCATGTGCAGGCCCTCTTCGCCGGTGCCTTGCAGCGCACGGATGGCTTGCGCATGCAGCTGGAAGCGGTTGTGCTCGAGCGCCAGCCGCAGCCGCCGCACCCAGTCCATGTCGCCTTCGCGCCGGGTCATCTCGATGTCTTCGGGCTGGTAGATGAACACCCGGTTGCGCCCGCCTTCCTTGGCGCGGTAGCAGGCCATGTCGGCCACGCGCATGGCTTCCTGGATGGAGGTGAGCGCAGGGATGAGCTGCACCATGCCGATGCTGAGGCCTGTGGTGAGCTGCTGGCCTTCCCAGGCCAGGCGCAGGTCCTGGCCAGCCTGGCGCAATTGTTCTGCAATGCGCGCAGAGGGGCCCGCGGGGCAGTCCTTGAGCAGAATGCCGAATTCGTCCCCGCCCAGCCGCGCCAGCGTGTCGCCTTCGCGCAGATGGCTTTGCAGCATGCGACAGACCTCGCGCAGCATTTCGTCACCGGCCTGGTGGCCACAGGTGTCGTTGATGAGCTTGAACTGGTCCATGTCCACGTAAAGCAGAGAGCCTTCGCGGCCCGGCTGGCGCGGGTGGCCGAGCAGGGCTTCGAGCCGGTGCTCGAATTCGCGCCGGTTCACCAGCCCCGTCAGCGCATCATGGCTGGCCTGCCACGAGAGCTGCTCCACATAATGCTGCTCGCGCGTGACGTCGTGCAGCGCCAGCACCGCCCCGGTCAGCACGCCCCGGTGCCGGATGGGAGAGCCCACCAGCCTCACCGGAACGATGCTCTGGTCCGGGCGCACCAGCGTGCGGTGGATGTTGCCCTTGGCGGCACCATCGCTGAGCAGCAGCGTCTGCACCAGGGTGTCGGCAGACAGGGGCGGCGCGTCATCCTCAAAGACCAGCAACTGCGCCAGTGGTTGCCCGGTCGCCTGGGCGGCCGGGCGGGCCAGCAAGGTTTCTGCGGCAGGGTTCATGTAGGTGACCTCGCCGTGGATGTTGGTCGTCACCACGGCATCGCCAATGGCGGCCAGTGTGGTGCGCGCCTGTTCCCGTTCGGCCTCCAGGGCGCGCTCTGCATTCTGGCGCTGGGCCAGCAACGTGCGCGTGTGCCACAGGGTCAGCAGGATCAGCACCAGGGCCATGCCCATGTTGGTCCACATCAGCAGGAGCACGATGTGGCGTGAGCTTTCGCCCAGGGCCTCGCTGAAGTTCCGGGCCGCCGGGGTCACGCCTGCGTTGATCTCGCGGATGGTGTTCTGCCACCGTTCGCGCGTCGGGGCATCCGCCGTGCCGGCGGTGTTGCGCTGGTGGATCTCGTGCGACAGCTCGCGCAGTGCACGGATGTACTCGTCGCCCACCAGCCATTGGTCTACCGGCTTCTTCACCAGATCAAAGTCGTCGAAGTAGCGCAACAGCCAGATCAGGCCGTCAATGTCATCGGGGTGGTTGCCACCGCGCAGAAAACCGTCGCGCGCCACATCGATCTGCACCTGGCCTGACTCCAGGGCCAGCCGGGCTGCCCGGTCGCCCAGCGGGATCTCCATGGCGCGGGTGAATCCCTCAAAGGCCTGGGGGGAGCCGTTGATGGCGTACTGGTTCAGGAAATAGATGGCGTCTTTCTGGCCTTTGGTCCACAGGCTTTCGCCGGCGACGAAGGCACGCACCGTGGACAAGACATGCAGGCTGGCCGTGGCGCACACCGCCAGCAGCAACACCATCGTGATGAAAGGCCAGGTCACCCGCAACGTCAACGGCACAGGCCTTCGCTCGACCGGCTGCAATACATCCATGGATGGGTCCCTCGCCTCGTGCCAAGCTGCGTGCGCCAGTGATGCCTGGTGGCCCCATCCGGCGCGCCCTCATCGGTGTGTCCGCACACTGTGTCAATGCCTGCGGTCCAGTGTTGTCCTGGAATCAGTGGCTGATTCTGCGGTGCGGCGCTTCCGGCCCACTATATAGCGATCAATTTGCCAGCGCATGCAAAGTTTGGCAACCCCTCGTGTCTGCGGGGAATGGGCGCCATGCCGATGCGCACCCGCGCACGGCGGGCCACCGCTGGCGCCGCCTTTGTGTTGCCCGGTCTGGCTGACGCCGATGTTTACGGCGCCGCAGCGTGGGTTCCCACCAGTACGGACTGCGGGCCGTCGTCTTGGGGCTGCGAGATCAGGTCTTCGATGATGAAGGTGCGGTAGTAAAACGCAGTGACCGCGCCCTCGGGAGCAATGGCGGCGACCAAGGTCTCAGCGTCGTCCTTGTCGGCCATGGCGATCAGCAGGCCGTGGTGGCCCTTGCTGGCCAGGTCGGCAATGCGGCGCACCATGTCACCTTCGGCACCGACCGACGGAAGCGGCGCATCTGCCGTGCCCAGCGTGTGCACGATCTCCTGCAGTATGACTTCGGGACTGGCGTAGGCGGTTTCGCCTTGGTGGCCAGCGGCTTGCAGCGCCGTGGCCGCCTGACGCACGCAGTCTTCGTCGGGGAAGAGCGCAAACACGTGGCCGGTGGGATAGAAAACGCCGCCCATGTTGGTCATGGTGGAATCAAGAACGAGGGGTTTCATGGGCTTCTCCCGAGGTGTTTCAGACCTTTTCGATTGAAAACCGTGGCCCCGGCGCGTGGTGTAGGCCAGCGGGCAATCTGCGCGTCAGCGCCCCTTGCGGCGCAGGGGAAGTGCCAGAAATATGACTAAAACAGCCTCTGGCGCTTATCCATAAAGCGCGAGCAGCTATCAAAATTGATATGCGATTTTCCAGTTGCGGCGCATCTATCGAAGCCACCCGCCCACCCAGGCCCCAAGCGCCGCACAGTGCAGCACCACGGTGGCCCAGTAGACCGTGCGGAACTCCACCTTGCGGGACTTGTGCCGCAGCCATTGCTGGGCAAACCATGCGCCCGGCCATCCGCCTGCCAGGCCCAGCAGGTGCAGGTGGCTTTCCTTGGTGCGCCACTGGCCGTTTTGCGCGGCGCTTTTGTCGATGGCGTAGACCAGAAAGGTGAGGAGGTTGACGGCCAGGGCCGCTCCCAGCACCCACCATGGCAGCTGACCGGCCCAGAAGCCCCAGGCCAGCAGCGCCACCCAGCCCAGCATCAGCACCAGCGCCGGGCCTGCGGGAGTTGGCGGGCTGCTGGCGTCTGCGGGGCGCCGATGGCGTTGGGTTCGCGGCTTGGTAGCCCGCTGCGCCGGTTCGTGTCGAGCCCGCAGTGGGGGTGATTTGGCCGATGGGCGGGGCTGGGGTGCGGCCCCTTGCTGGGCCATGGGCTGCACGGCCATGGCCCGAGGCCCTTTGCCGCCCACATGGATTTCTTCGTACACCACGGCCAGCCCTTCGCGGGGCGCAGCGCTGCCACGGTAGTCCCGCACGTGAAAGAACACATCGGCCGAGGTGTCCGGGCTGCGGATAAAGCCGAAGGCGCGGGTGGCGTCCCAGCGGATGACGGTGCCCTGTTTCTGCATCGGCGAAAGGGGTTCTCAGGCCAGGGTGTGCAAGGGAATGTCCTGGCCGACCGCCAGCGCATCCAGCTGTGCGCGTGTCTGTGTGCGCAGGAACGCCGCCACAGCCGTGTGGGTGGCACGGGCGCGCAGCACCTGCGGGTCGCCCGTGGCGGGCAGGCCTGCGGCGGCGCACAGGCTGGCGGCAAAGTGGGGTTCCAGCGCGGCCACCGCCACACGGCCGTCGGCGCACGGGTAGATGCGGTAGCCAGCGTGGTTGCCGCCCACGTCGCCCTCGGGTGTGGTCAGGCCCCAGTCGCGCGGCTGGGCCAGCCAGGCGGCGGCATCGGCCAGCGCCACTTCAATGCACGCGCCGCTGCCGGTGTGCGCGCGTTCCAGCAGGGCCTGCAGCACGGCCTCGCTGGCCATCAGGGCGCCGCCCATGTCGGCGTAAAGGGTAGGGGGCATCTCGGTGCCGGTCACCAGGCCCGCATCGGCCAAATAGGTGAGGTCGTGGCCAGGCTCTTCCGCGCGCTCGGCCGCTGCGCCCACGATGCGCACCAGCGACAGGCGCGGGTACTTCGCTTGCAGCGCCTCCCAGGAGAGGCCCAGCTTGGTGAGCGCCGAGGGGCGGAACGAGGTGATCAGCACATCGGTGCGGGCCAGTTCCTCGTGCAGCGTGGCCTGGCCTTCTGTGGTCTTGAGGTGGGCATGCACCACACGCACGCCGCTGTGCAGCGTGGCATAGGCCGCCGGGCTGTAGATGCCCATGGGGTCGGCACTGGGGTAGCCGGGGGGCGGGGGCGGTTCGAGCTTGGTGCATTCAGCACCCATGCGCGCGCAGCGCATCAGGGCGGCGGGGCCGGGCAGGTTCAGCGCAAGGCTCAGGACACGGGTGTTGCGCAGGGGCTGGGGCAGGGCGGTGGTCATGGGCTCAGGGTTGTCTCGGTGTTGTGGTTTTGAATGGAAGGTGCGGCGCTGGAACTTCGTAGGGCGCGCGGGCTCACTCCCTGCGTTATACATAATTTGTTACGCTCCCTGACCCATGCAACGCAGAACCTCTTTGGCCGCCCTCACAGGCCTGGCCGCCTTTCCGGGAGCTTTCATGACCACGTCCCTGAGCAGCGCCGCCACGGCACCCGCTTTGCAGGCGCTCAAGCAGTCACCCCGCATGCCCGTGCTGTTTGTGGGCCACGGCAGCCCCATGAACGCCATCGAGGACAACGCCTGGCGACGCAGCTGGCAGGCCTTGGGGGCAGAGTTGGCGGCCCGCGCCGTTCAGCCGCAGCTCATCCTGTGTGTGTCGGCCCACTGGCTCACGCCTGGCGGCTGGCAGCTGACCGGCATGGCCAACCCCAAGACGATCCACGACTTTGGTGGATTTCCGCAGGCACTGTTCGACCAGCAATACCCCGCGCCTGGTGCGCCGCAGGTGGCGCGCAGCCTGGCGGGGGAGCTCAAATCGCCCGCCACCGGAGGCGCCCTGGGCGTGGATGAGGGCGAATGGGGCCTGGACCACGGCACCTGGTCGGTGCTCAAGCCCATGTTTCCAAAGGCACAGATCCCGGTGATGCAGCTGAGCATGGACTACAGCCGCGCCCCGGCCGAGCACTACGCGCTGGGCCAGCAATTGAAGGCGCTGCGTGAGCGGGGCGTGTTGATCGTGGGCAGCGGCAATGTGGTGCACAACCTGCGTCTCACGCGCCGTGGCACGGCCGCCAACGAGGCGTACGACTGGGCCACCGAGTTCGACACCGTGGTACAGGAGCAGATCAAGCAAGGCCAGCTCGGCGCCCTGCAGGACTTCCAGAAACTGGGTGCCGTGGCCAAACAGGCGCACCCCACGCACGAGCACTATCTGCCGTTGTTGTACGCGGCGGGGGCCGTGTTGCCCAGCGAGATGCCGCGCTTCTTCAACACGGGCTACCAGTCGGCATCGATCTCGATGCGGTCGGTGCTTTGGGGGTGATGGGGTAGGGCGCCAGATTGTTTGAATTGCTTCTTTTTTGATAGCTGGTGGCGGTTATGGATAAAGCGCTAGAGGCCAAAAAAGCTTGAAAACTAGCGGCGTCACCGATCAGGCAGGCATGTCACCCGCCCGGATCGTCAGCCACGGCCAGCGTCCGCAATAGCTTTCCGCCTTGGCCTGGAACAGCGGCAGATGTGGACAGGCAGGGTTGGGGCGCAGCAGTCCCGCATACAGCTCTTCAAGCCCGTAGGGCGCGTAGAGCATGGGCTCCTCAACACCCGGGTCGGCGGCAGGCTGCAGGCCCACGCAGGTGCAGGGCACCAGAAAACGCTCGATGCCGTTGCGGGCCGACTGCAGCGGCGCATAGGGGTAACCAAACCAGCGTTCGTACCAGAGGTGTACCCGGGCCTGGTTCTTGGCTTCCACGGTGATCGGCAGGTCGGAAAAGAGGGCGGTGACGCGGGCTTGCACGGCCTGTTCGGCGGCTTCGGACAGGTCCGACGCATCGAAATAGAACAGGTCGTAGTCCTTGATGTGCGCCGTGGGATTCAGTCCGGAATGCAGGTTCCACACCGTCTGGAACAGACAACCTGCCACCAGCCAGACATCCGGCAGGCCCAGAAACGGCAAACGCCCCAGAAGGGCCGCGTTGTGCGGGTTCTGGAGCGTTTCGCTCACAAAGCGGCGCGCGAGCGCCGCTTCAGTGTCCAACTCAGACCACTTTCGCAATGGACTGGCAGACGTAGTCGATGTTCTTGCTGTTGAGCGCGGCCACGCACATGCGGCCGGTGTCAGTGCCGTACACGCCGAACTCATTGCGCAGACGCACCATCTGGTCCTTGGTCAGGCCCGAGTAGCTGAACATGCCGATCTGCGTGGTGATGAAGCTCATGTCCTGCTTCACACCGGCGGCCTTGAGGCCATCGACCAGCTTCTGGCGCATGGCCTTGATGCGCACGCGCATTTCGGCCAGCTCTTGTTCCCACATCGCGCGCAGCTCGGGATTGTTCAGCACGGCGGCCACCACTGCGCCACCGTGGATGGGTGGGTTGGAGTAGTTGGTGCGGATGACGATTTTGAGCTGGCTCAGCACGCGCGAGGCTTCTTCCTTGTCGGCGCACAGCACCGACAGGCCACCCACGCGCTCGCCGTACAGGCTGAAGCTCTTGCTGAAAGATGTGGAGACGAAGAAGTTCAGGCCTGCAGCCACAAACTTGCCGATCACGGCGCCGTCTTCGGCGATGCCGTGGCCGAAGCCCTGGTAGGCCATATCGAGGAAAGGCGTCAGGCCCTTGGCCTTGACGGCGGCAATCACCTGGTCCCACTGGGCGGGCGTGATGTCGTAGCCGGTGGGGTTGTGGCAGCAGGCGTGCAGCACGACGATGGTGCCGGGGGCGGCAGCATTCAGGCTGGCCAGAAAGCCTTCAAAGTTCACGCCGCGCTTTTCGGCGTCGTAGTAGGCGTAGGTATCGACTTCGAAGCCGGCATTGGTGAACAGCGCGCGGTGGTTTTCCCAGCTGGGATCGGAGATCAGAACCTTGGCGTTGGGGCTGAGTTTCTTGAGAAAGTCAGCGCCGATCTTGAGGCCGCCCGTACCACCCACGGCTTGCACGGTGGCCACGCGGCCAGAAGTGACGGGTTCGCTGTCCGCACCGAATACCAAAGCCTTGACGGCGTTGTCATAGGCCACGATGCCGTCGATGGGCAGGTAGCCACGGGCCGTGGGGGTGGACATCATGGTCTTTTCTGCGGCCTGCACACATTGCAGCAAGGGCAGCTTGCCGTTGTCGTCGAAATAAACGCCGACGCCCAGGTTGACCTTGTTGGGGTTGGTGTCGGCGTTGAATTGCTCGTTGAGGCCCAGGATGGGGTCGCGGGGGGCCATTTCGACGGCGGTGAAAAGAGACATGAAAATCCTTGAAAGGTTGTCAGTAGCGAAGAATCCGGGCGTGGTGTACTGTGCCGGGTTCCGCCGATTTTAACGGCCGCTACCCCCCAATCGTTGACTGCACCCATGCCGGATATCACAGAAGTCATAACGGAAAAGCAAGACGGCGAATTCGTCCATTTCCCCAATTCCCCCTTTGAATTGTTCCAGCCGTATCCACCGGCGGGCGACCAGCCTGAGGCCATCAACAAGTTGGTGGAAGGCTTGAACGACGGAGAAACCTTCCAGACGCTGCTGGGTGTGACGGGTTCTGGCAAGACCTTCACCATGGCCAACGTGATCGCCCGCATGGGGCGTCCGGCCATCATCTTCGCACCCAACAAGACCCTGGCTGCGCAGCTGTACAGCGAGTTCCGCGAGTTCTTCCCCAAGAATGCCGTGGAGTATTTCGTGAGCTACTACGACTACTACCAGCCCGAGGCGTATGTGCCCCAGCGCGACCTGTTCATCGAGAAGGACAGCGCGATCAACGAGCACATCGAGCAGATGCGGCTGTCGTGCACCAAGAGCCTGATGGAGCGCACCGACGTGGTGATCGTGGCCACCGTCTCGGCCATCTACGGCATTGGTGAGCCCGAGAGCTACCACCGCATGGTGATGACCTTGCGCTCGGGCGATAAGCTGGGTCAGCGCGACGTGATCGCCCAGCTGATCCGCATGCAGTACCAGCGCAACGAGGCCGACTTCTCGCGCGGCAAGTTCCGTGTGCGGGGCGACACTATCGACGTGTTCCCGGCAGAGCACTCAGAGCTGGCCATCCGCATCGAGCTGTTCGACGACGAGATCGAGAGCCTGCAGCTGTTCGACCCGCTCACGGGCCGCGTCAAGCAGAAGATCCCGCGTTTCACCGTGTACCCCAGCAGCCACTACGTGACGCCGCGCGACAAGGTGCTGGCCGCCGTGGAGACCATCAAGATCGAACTGGCCGACCGCCTCAAGCAGTTGCTGGCCGACGGCAAGCTGGTGGAAGCGCAGCGGCTGGAGCAGCGCACGCGGTTTGACCTGGAGATGCTCAGCGAAGTAGGGCACTGCAAGGGCATCGAGAACTACACGCGCCACCTGTCGGGTGCCGCGCCGGGCGACCCGCCAAGCACGCTGACCGACTACATGCCCAAGAACGCGCTGATGTTCCTGGATGAAAGCCACCAGATGATCGGCCAGCTCAATGCCATGTACAGCGGCGACCGTTCGCGCAAGACCACGCTGGTGGAGTATGGCTTTCGCCTGCCATCGGCGCTGGACAACCGGCCGCTCAAGTTCGAGGAGTTCGAACAGCGCATGCGGCAGGTGATCTTTGTCACCGCCACGCCCGCGGACTACGAGCGCACTCACTCCGGCCAGATCGTGGACCAGGTGGTGCGCCCCACCGGACTGGTGGACCCTGAGGTGGAAGTGCGGCCCGCAACGCATCAAGTGGATGATGTGCTGCAAGAAATACGCATTCGTGTCGAAAAGCATGAACGCGTACTCATTACTACCCTGACGAAGCGCATGGCGGAGCAGCTGACCGACTACCTGACGGATAACGGCGTGAAGGTGCGCTACCTGCACAGCGATGTGGACACAGTGGAGCGTGTGGAGATCATTCGTGACCTGCGCCTGGGTGCTTTTGATGTGCTGGTGGGCATCAACCTGCTGCGGGAGGGGCTGGACATCCCTGAGGTGTCCCTGGTGGCGATCCTGGATGCCGACAAGGAAGGCTTCCTGCGGGCTGAGCGCAGCCTGATCCAGACCATTGGCCGCGCGGCGCGCAATCTCAATGGCCGGGCCATCCTTTATGCAGACCGCATCACGGAGTCCATGAAAAAAGCCATGGGCGAGACGGAACGTCGGCGCATCAAGCAGATCGCACACAACGAGGCACACGGAATCACGCCGCGCAGCATTGTCAAGCGGGTAAGAGACCTGATTGACGGGGTTTACAGCGAGAAGGCCGGAAAGGATGCGCAGCGGCTGGAGCAGGAAGCCCTGCAGCGCGCCAAGGTGGAGGACATGTCAGAAAAAGATGTGGCGCGCGAGATCAAGCGGCTCGAAAAACTCATGCTGGAACACGCGCGCAACTTGGAATTCGAGCAGGCGGCAAGGGTACGGGACCAGCTCACGCGGCTCAAGGACCAGGCATTTGGTGCACACGGCAATGATTCGGTGGCCTTGTAATGGGCGAGTGAACAATTGGAAATAACTATCAAGTCGATTTAAAACTAGTTGGTTTTTTAACCCGACAGAATCGATAGGGATTTGTGTTATACTCCTACAAAATACTCAAGAAAACAGCCCAGCGATGAAGGGCTCCGTGGCAGGCGACTGTTCGGAGTAAGGGGCGGAGACGGTGCCTTGCTGGCCATCAGCCAGCGAAGGCGGTTTCTACAACGAACAAGCCTTAGCACAAGGAGCTTGCGATGCGTCTCACAACCAAAGGCCGTTTTGCGGTCACCGCCATGATTGACCTGGCCCTGCGCCAGAACAATGGGCCCGTTACCCTTGCGGCCATCAGCCAGCGTCAGCAGATTTCGCTGTCGTACCTGGAGCAGCTTTTCGGCAAGCTTCGCCGCCATGAGCTGGTGGAATCTACCCGTGGTCCTGGTGGTGGTTACACACTTGCTCGCAAGGCCGGTGACATCACGGTGGCTGACATCATTGTCTCGGTGGACGAGCCCATTGACGCCACGCAGTGCGGCGGCAAGGAAAACTGCCTGGGCGAAGCCGGCCGTTGCATGACGCATGAGCTGTGGGCATCGCTCAACCAGCGCATGGTGGAGTTCCTGGATTCCGTCACCCTGCAAAAGCTCGTGGACGAGCAGATCGCCAAAGGCGTGCAGATCGAAGACAAGCCCGTCGTGCGCCGCGCCATCTCGACGACGCCGGTGGTCAAGCCCATCCGCGTGAATGCTCCGAATTCCGTGTTCGCACTGGGCAACGTTTTCGCCAAATCCTGATAGCCCAAGGGCTTGTGTCGGCCCTGGGGTCGGCACCGCCCTGAACAGTTTTCAAGCCTCGTTTTTGTTTCTTACTGAGTTTGCCAGCCAGCAACCATCACTGAGCCAGCCATGGACATGACCCCGCACTTTCCCATCTATCTCGACTATGGTGCTACCACCCCCGTGGATCCCCGTGTGGTGGATGCCATGATTCCCTGGTTGCGCGAACATTTCGGCAACCCGGCATCGCGCAGCCACGCCTGGGGCTGGGAGGCTGAAGAAGCGGTCGAGAAAGCGCGCGTGCAGGTGGCCGACCTGATCGGAGCCGACCCCCGCGAGATTGTCTGGACCAGTGGTGCGACCGAGTCCATCAATCTGGCGCTCAAAGGGGCTGCGCAGTTCTACAAGGGCAAGGGCAAGCATCTCATCACGCTCAAGACCGAGCACAAGGCGGTGCTGGACACCATGCGCGAGCTGGAGCGCCAGGGTTTTGAGGCCACTTACCTGGATGTGCAGGACGACGGGCTGGTCAACATGGATGCGCTCAAGGCCGCCATCCGCCCGGACACCGTGCTGATCAGCATCCTGTTCGTGAACAACGAAATCGGCGTCATCCAGGACATTCCTGCCATCGGCGCGCTGTGCCGCGAAAAGGGCATCCTGCTGCATGTGGATGCCGCGCAGGCCACGGGCCGGGTTGCCATCGACATGGCCACCTTGCCCGTCGATCTGATGAGCATGACGGCCCACAAGACTTATGGCCCCAAGGGCATCGGTGCCCTGTATGTGCGCCGCAAGCCGCGCGTTCGGCTGGAAGCGCAGATGCACGGTGGTGGCCACGAGCGTGGCATGCGTTCGGGCACCTTGCCCACGCACCAGATCGTGGGCATGGGCGAAGCCTTTCGCATCGCCAAGGAAGAAATGGCCGAGAGCAATGCCAAGGCCCAGGCCCTGCAGCAACGCCTGCTGGACGGCCTGAAAGACATCGAGCAGGTCTACATCAACGGCAGCATGGAGCGCCGCGTGCCGCAGAACCTGAACATGAGCTTCAATTTCGTCGAAGGCGAATCGCTCATCATGGGGATCAAGGGTTTGGCGGTGTCGTCGGGTTCAGCCTGCACCTCGGCCAGCCTGGAGCCCAGCTATGTGCTGCGCGCCCTGGGTCGCAGCGACGAGTTGGCCCATAGCAGCTTGCGCATGACCATCGGCCGTTTCACCACCGAGGAAGAGATCGACTACGCCATTGCCACCATCCGTGAGAACGTGGCCCGCCTGCGTGAACTCAGCCCGCTGTGGGAGATGTACCAGGACGGCATCGACATCAGCACCATCCAGTGGTCAGCGCACTGAATCCCTGAAGATTTTGAAAGAATTGAAGAGGTACACATCATGGCTTACTCAGAAAAAGTGGTTGACCATTACGAAAACCCCCGCAACGTGGGTTCGTTCGACAAGGGTGACGATTCTGTGGGCACCGGCATGGTCGGCGCGCCTGCCTGCGGCGACGTGATGAAGCTGCAGATCAAGGTGAACCCTGAAACCGGCGTGATCGAAGATGCGCGTTTTAAGACCTATGGCTGCGGCTCGGCCATCGCCTCGTCGTCGCTCGTGACCGAGTGGGTCAAGGGCAAGACGTTGGATCAGGCGGCGGCCCTCAAGAACAGCGAGATCGCCGAAGAGCTGGCTCTGCCGCCCGTCAAGATCCACTGCTCCATCCTGGCCGAAGATGCCATCAAGGCTGCCGTGCTCGACTACAAGACCAAGCACGCAGCTACTGCAACAGCCGCTGCCTGAGCAACCGAGAGAGATATGGCCATCACGCTGACAGAAGCCGCTGCCCGGCACGTCAACCGCTACTTGTCCCGCCGAGGCAAGGGCCTGGGCGTGCGCCTGGGGGTCAAGACGACCGGATGCTCGGGGCTTGCCTACAAGCTCGAATATGTGGACGACAGCGAGCCCGAGGACATCGTGTTTGAAAACCACGGCGTCAAGGTGCTGATCGATCCCAAGAGCCTGGCCTACATCGACGGCACGGAGCTGGACTTCGTACGCGAGGGCCTCAATGAGGGCTTCAAGTTCAACAACCCCAACGAGCGTGACCGCTGCGGTTGTGGGGAGAGTTTCCGCGTTTGAGCGCCTGCCGCCTTCGTGCCGTCAAACCGCCATCGCGCTGCGTGCTGGCGGTTTTTTCTTGGATGTTTCGCCCCCCGTTGCTCCGCGCATGAACCTGCAATCTGACGACTTTGAACTGTTTGGCATCTCGCGCCGCTTTGCGCAGGAGCGCAATGCCATCGACGCGCGCTGGAAAGAGCTGCAGCGCGAAGCCCACCCCGACAAGTTTGCGGCGCAGGGTGCGGCGGCGCAGCGCGTGGCCATGCAGTGGTCCGTGCGCATCAACGAGGCCTACCAGCGCCTGAAAGACCCGATGCGCCGCGCCGCCTACCTGTGTGAACTGCATGGTGCGCCCATCCGCGCCGAGGACAACACGGCTATGCCTGCTGCGTTTTTGATGCAGCAGATGGAGTGGCGCGAGGCGCTGGAAGATGCCCGCGCCGAGAGCGAACTCGATGCGCTGGACGATGGTGTCGCCCAGGCCCGCCGCGCCGCGCTGGCACAGTGCGAGCAACTCATCGACCAGCAGCAGGACTACGCAGGCGCGGCCCGCCAGGTCAGAGCCCTCATGTTCATTGCGCGATTTGCGGACGATATTGAACGCCGCCGAGAGCAACTGGGACAATAGAGCGGATTTGCTTTCCCCTTGGGGCCCCCATGTCGCTTGCTGATGTGATGGTGTGCCCCACCACGTTGAGACCCGAAATTTCATGGCGCTTCTGCAGATTTCCGAACCCGGCCAATCCCCCGACCCACACCAGCGGCGCATCGCCGTAGGCATCGACCTGGGCACCACCCATTCTTTGGTTGCCGCCGTGCGCAATGGTGTGTCCGAATGCCTGCCCGACGCGCAGGGCAGGGTACTGCTGCCTTCGGTAGTCCGTTACCTCGAAAAGGGCAGGCGCCAGATCGGATACGACGCCGTGGCTGCGCAGGCCAAGGATGCTCGCAACACCATTGCCTCTGCCAAGCGTTTTATGGGGCGTGGCCTGAAAGACGTGGCGGAAGCGGGCAAGCTGCCCTACGACTTTGTTACCGCCGGTGGCGAGGGCGCAGAGGGTATGGTCAGCCTTGCGACGGTGGATGGCCACAAGTCGCCCGTCGAGGTCAGCGCCGAGATTCTGGCGACCCTGCGCTACCGGGCCGAAGACACCTTCAATGACGATCTGTATGGCGCGGTGATCACCGTGCCCGCCTACTTCGACGACGCCCAGCGCCAGGCCACCAAGGATGCGGCCAAGCTGGCGGGCATCCATCTGCTCCGCCTGATCAACGAGCCTACGGCGGCTGCGATTGCCTATGGACTGGACAATGCCAGCGAGGGGGTCTACGCCGTGTATGACCTGGGCGGGGGCACTTTCGACATCTCGATCCTGCGTCTGACGCAGGGCGTTTTTGAAGTCATTTCCACGGGGGGCGATTCGGCCTTGGGCGGGGATGACTACGACGCCGTGCTGGCCGACTGGGTGCTGCAACAGCTGGGACTTCAGGCGATCACTGCAGCGGACAAATCCGCCGTGCGCATGGCTGCCCGCGCCTGCAAGGAAGCCTTGACTGCTACTGATTTGGTAGCATTTGGCGCTTTACTATCAAGCGCTGAAGCACGATTGGATGTCAAAAGTTCGGATTTTGAGGCGATCACGGCCGACTTGACGGCACGCTCCATGGCCGCAGTGCGCCGTGCCTTGCGCGACGCCCATCTGGCCCGTGACGAGGTTCAGGGGGTGGTGATGGTGGGAGGCTCCACCCGCATGCCGCAGGTGCAGCGCGCCGTGGAGGAATTTTTCGCCAAACCGCCGCTCACCAACCTCAACCCCGACGAGGTAGTGGCCCTGGGTGCTGCCATCCAGGCCAACCAGCTGGCGGGCAACAACACGGCGGGGGACCTGCTGCTGCTCGATGTGATTCCACTGTCGCTGGGCATCGAAACCATGGGCGGGCTGGTGGAGCGCATCGTGGCGCGCAACGAGACCATTCCCACCGCCAAGGCGCAAGACTTCACCACCTACAAGGATGGTCAGACCGCCTTGGCGATCCATGTGGTGCAGGGTGAACGCGACCTGGTGCAAGACTGCCGCAGCCTCGCGCGTTTTGAGCTGCGTGGCATTCCGCCCATGGCCGCAGGGGCAGCGCGCATCCGCGTGACCTTCACCGTCGATGCCGATGGCCTCCTGAGCGTGAATGCGAAGGAGCAGGGCAGCGGTGTGGAGGCGCGCATTGACGTGAAGCCGTCGTATGGCCTCTCCGATGACCAGATCGCGCGCATGCTGCAGGACGGGTTTGCAACGGCCGCGCAGGACATGAAAGCCCGCGCTGTGGTCGAAGCCCGTGTGGACGCCGACCGCATGCTCATCGCCACCCAGAGCGCGCTCGATGCGGATGGCGATGTGCTGAGCCCGCAGGAGCGCGCCGCCATCGATGCCTTGATGGTGGCCCTGCGCCACCAGCGCGATTCCGACGATGCCGCTGTCATCGAAGCCGCTACCGATGCCCTGGCCAAGGGTACCGAGGCGTTTGCCGCCTTGCGCATGAACCGGGGCATTCACCAGGCCCTGGCTGGCAAGAACGTGCAGGCCCTCTGAGCCCGCCGAACGCATCTCTTCGAACAAAAAGCCACCCCATGCCCGTCATCAAAATTCTTCCCCATCCCGAATACTGCCCTGCAGGCACCGAAATCACGGCCCCCGCAGGCACGTCAATCTGCGAAGCCTTGCTCGACAACCACATCAACATCGAGCATGCCTGCGACATGAGCTGCGCCTGTACCACCTGCCACGTCATCGTGCGCCAGGGGCTGAATTCGCTCAACGAGGCGGAAGAAGAGGAAGAAGACCTGCTGGACCGCGCCTGGGGCCTGGAGCCACAATCGCGCCTGTCGTGCCAGGCCATCCTGGCGCAAACCGATGTGACCGTGGAAATTCCCAAGTACACGATCAACCACGCCAAGGAGAACCACTAGATGAGCGCAGCGCCGAGCCGCCCCAAGCAAGCTCGCGCCCCCTTGGGGGGCAGCGAGGCCACGAAGTGCCGAGCGTGGGGACACGTATGACCCGCCAGATCGTTCTCGACACCGAAACCACCGGCCTCTCGGCCGAAGGCGGGGACCGCATCATTGAACTGGGCTGCGTGGAGCTGCTCAACCGCAAGCTGACTGGCAACAACCTGCACCTGTACTTCAATCCGGGTCGCGACAGCCACGAAGATGCGCTGAAGGTGCACGGTATCAGCAACGAGTTCCTGAAGGACAAGCCCAAATTTGCCGAAGTTGTGGGCGACATCGTGCAGTACCTTCAGGGCGCCGAGATCATCATCCACAACGCTGCTTTCGATGTGGGCTTTCTGAACAAGGAGCTGGAACTGGTGGGACGCCCCGCGTTCCGCACCTATGTGGAGAGCGTCACCGACACGCTGGCCATGGCCAAGGAGATGTACCCCGGCAAGCGCAATTCGCTCGATGCCCTGTGCGACCGCCTGGGCGTGGACAACTCCGGCCGGACCTTGCACGGCGCCTTGCTGGATGCGGAACTGCTGGCCGATGTGTACATCAATCTCACGCGCGGCCAGGATGCCCTGCTGATCGCCGACGATGCGCAGGACAGCGGTGATGGCCTGAAGGTCGCAGCCATCGACCTGCGAGCGCTGAGCCTCCCTGTCCTGCGCGCCAGCGAGCAGGAGCAGACGGCCCACGCGGAGCTCCTGGCGCAAATTGACAAGGCCAGTGGCGGCAAAACAATTTGGCGAACTGTTCAGGCAGCCTGAAAAGCTGTGCCATAATCGAAGGCTGTCACAGCGACACGGGTGATTAGCTCAGCGGTAGAGCACTGCCTTCACACGGCAGGGGTCACATGTTCGATCCATGTATCACCCACCACGCTTTTGACTTCTTGCGAAAGCACTCTGCTTCAGGGTGCCAACGTCGGGTGATTAGCTCAGCGGTAGAGCACTGCCTTCACACGGCAGGGGTCACATGTTCGATCCATGTATCACCCACCAATTTGAAAACCCCTGCAGATTTTGGTCTGCAGGGGTTTTTTCATGGGCGTGGGCATAGGCAGCTGTTTCCGCGGCGGCACCTTGCAGGGCGGCTAAAGTGTCAGACTTTATATGCCACGGCGGCTGTGTTTTCTGGCGCCGCGCTGTTTGTTCTCTGGCCTCTTTGCCGCTGTCGATACGCCCCGACCCATGATCACCTTCCACAACCCGTTTCACCAGGGGCATGCCCCCGTCCATGAGTTCTTTCGCGGTGAACGCGTGCCCTGTTTTGAGAAACCGGCACGCGTGGACTATGTCGAAGAGGCGCTGCGGGTGCGTGGCCATGGCCTGATGGCCCCGGACTTGGACAGCGGCCCCGTGTTGTCGCAGGTGCATGCGCCGCGTTATCTGGCCTTCCTGAAGACGGCCTGGCAGCAATGGCTGGCACTTGACGCTGCCAATGCGGGTGCGCAGCCGTTCCCGTCGGTCTGGCCCGTTCGTACCCTGCGCAGCGATCTGGAGCCTGAGAACTTTGTGGCCCGTCTGGGTCTGTACTCCATGGACAACGGCACCCCCATGGCGTCTGGTACCTGGGCTGCAGCCAAGGCGGGGGCCGATGCTGCCGCCAGCGCTGCGACACGGGTGGCCCAAGGAGCCCGCGCGGCGTTTTGCTGCACACGGCCGCCGGGCCACCATGCCGGACCGGACTTCATGGGCGGCTATTGCTTTTTGAACAATGCCGCCGTGGCCGCACAGGTGCTGCGCAACCAGAGGGCACAGCGTGTGGCGTTGCTCGATGTGGATTACCACCATGGCAATGGAACACAAAGCATCTTCTACGACCGGGCCGATGTGCTGTTCATCAGCATTCATGGCGATCCACGCACCGAGTACCCGTTTTATCTGGGCCATGCGGACGAAACCGGGGTGGGCGAGGGCGCAGGCTTCAATCTGAACCTGCCGCTGCCTGCGGGCACCAGTGCAGCCACCTGGTTCGATGCGCTGGAAAGTGCCTGCGCGCGGATTGCCCGCCAGGGGGCTGACGCCCTGGTGATCTCCCTCGGGCTCGACGCCTTTGAGGGCGACCCCATCTCCAAGTTTGCGCTGGCGTCCGCCGATTTCACCCGGTTGGGTGAGCGCCTCGCGCGGCTGGGCCTGCCCACCGTCTTTGTGCTGGAAGGTGGTTATGCGGCCGCAGAACTGGGCACCAACGCCGTCAATGTGCTTGACGGGTTCGAGCAGGTCTGAGGGCGCAGCGCATTGAAAGGAAAGGCCATGACAAATCAGGCGGATTGTGTGGTGGTCGGCGCCGGCGTGGTGGGCCTGGCCGTAGCGCGGGCGCTGGCTTTGCAGGGGCGTGAAGTGATAGTGCTGGAGTCTGCGGACGCGATCGGGACGGGTATCAGTTCGCGCAACAGTGAGGTGATCCATGCCGGGCTGTACTACCCCACCGGCTCGTTGAAGGCCACGCTGTGCGTGCGTGGAAGAGACATGTTGTATGCCTACTGTGCGGAGCGCAGCGTGCCCCATCGCCGCTGCGGCAAGCTCCTGGTGGCAACTTCGTCGGGTCAGTTACCAAGCCTTGAGTCCATCCAGGCGCGGGCCCAAGCCAACGGCGTGCCGGATCTGCGTTGGCTGGGCCGCCATGACGCCCAGGCCATGGAGCCCGCGCTGGAATGTGTTGCTGCGTTGTTTTCGCCCAGTACTGGCATTGTGGACAGCCACGCCCTGATGCTCGCGTTGCAGGGCGATCTGGAGCACGCAGGGGGACTTGTGGTGCTGAATTCGCCCCTGGCGCAAGCAGAATGCGCGCAAGATGCTATAAATTTGGAAGCATTGGACGGCACCCGCTTGCGAGCGCGCGCTGTGGTTAATGCAGCAGGTCTGCATGCCCCTGGGCTGGCTCGCCGATTTGTGGGGTTGGCTGCCGAACAGGTGCCCCCTGCCCGCTACGCCAAAGGCAGCTATTTCACGCTGTCTGGCAAGGCCCCCTTCAGCCGTTTGATCTACCCTGTGCCCGAGGCCGCAGGCCTGGGCGTGCATCTGACACTCGATCTGGGGGGACAGGCCAAGTTTGGCCCCGACGTGCAGTGGGTGGATTCGCCAGATGACCTGCTGGTAGACCCCGCACGTGGGGATGCGTTCTACGCCGAAGTCCGCAAGTACTGGCCCGCGTTGCGCGATGGAGCGCTCGCACCTGGCTATGCGGGCATACGTCCCAAGATTCACGGCCCAAATGAGCTCGCAGCGGACTTTGTGATCCAGGGGCCATCAATCCACGGCATCCCTGGCCTGGTCAACCTGTTTGGCATTGAGTCCCCGGGGTTGACAAGCTCTCTGGCGATTGCCGAACATGTGGCCGCACTCGTTTGATCTGTGGCAAGCCATTTGCAATCGGTAACCTCTTGAGACCCCGTCCTACGAAGGGGAACAGGGCGGATGGCTAAGATGAACCGGTGCTCTGCTAGGCCATGCCGACAGCGCTGACTGATTTTTTTGTTGCTTAAAGAAAGGCTTGTATGACTGCTTCCGACACCACCACGACCCAGGGCGAACTGGAAAAGCTGGTTTCTGATCTGCGTGGGCTCCTGGCCAACAAAGATCTTGATGCGGTCCCGGAAATCAAGCTGCTGCGCCAGCGCCTTGACGATGGCATGCACAACGTGCGCGAGTCGGCAGTGCGTGCGGCGCAAGATGCCGCCCGCCAGGCCAAGGACGCTGCCCTTGCGGCCGACCGCTATGCACACGATGAGCCATGGCGCGTGGCAGGTGCCGCGCTGGCCGTGGGTGCGCTGGTGGGCTTCCTGCTTGCGCGCCGCTGATCTTGGCTGGCAGGGCTCGGTCGCACAACACAGGGGCTGCGCATGAACTGGCTTTCCCTTCTGGGGCTGGAGTCACTGGTGGCCCGTTGGCGTGCCAATGTGATCGAAGGCGCCATCGCTGCCGAAGACCGCATGGACCTCGCCCGGCTGGAGTGGCAGGATCAGAAACAGCGGCTGCAGCAGATGCTGGTGCTGACCATTGTGGTGGCAGGGCTCACGGTGGTGGCATTGATCATGCTCTCGTTGGCGGTGCTCGTGAATTTTTGGGATACGCCCCATCGCACCCTGGTGGCCTGGCTGGTTGCGGCTGTCTGGACCGTGGGTTGGGCTGCCACACTGATGTCGCTCATTTCCGTCGCGCAGAAGGCGGGCAACGGCTTTGCTCTCACGCGCCGCGAGCTCGCGCAGGACTGGCGTGACATCAAGGAGCGTTTGTAATGGCGACATCCCATCCATCCCCCTCCGTAGCGCCTCAGCCCGTCGTTCCCCCGCCTACTGCCGAACAGCAGAGGCTTCTTGACCGCATTGCCATGCAGCGAGACCGCCTGCGCGCCCGCAGGGCTGCGCGGGCACAGTCGCTGGCCTTGGTGCAGCGTGAACCGGGGGCGGGCGGCATTGACGAATCCTTGGTGCTTCGCGCCGCAGGGTTCGCGCGGGAGCATCCCCTGGCAGTTGCGGCCATGGCAGGGGTTGCCTTGGTGGCAGGGCCGCGCCGCCTGATCCGATGGGCGGGCGTGGTGCTGCCCATGCTGATGCGGCTCCGACGCTAGGCGGGTGCTGCATGCCTCTGTTCAGAGGCGCCTGCTTCTCGTAAATTGAAAAGAGCCGCTGACCACAGCGGCTCTTTTTTGTTTCCGGGTCAATGGGGCAGCCTGGACTCAACCCATGGCCTTGATGGCCTTTGCTGCCTTCACCACCAATGCAGGGCCTTCATAGATCAGTCCGGTATAGATCTGCACCACGTCGGCGCCCGCGCGGACCTTGCTGACCGCATCCTCGGCACTCATGATGCCGCCCACGCCGATGATGGGAAAGCGGCTGCCCAGCGCGGCGCGCAGTTGACGAATGACCTGGTTGCTTGCCTCTAGCACCGGGGCTCCGCTCAGGCCGCCGGTTTCCCCGGCATGGCGCAGGCCCTGTACCGCAGTGCGGCTGATGGTGGTGTTGGTGGCGATCACGCCGTCCATCCCATGGCGCTGCAGTGTGGCGGCGATCACGGACACCTGGGCTTCATCAAGGTCGGGGGCAATCTTCACAAACACCGGCACGCGGCGACCATGCTGTGTTGCCAGAGCCTCACGCCGCTCGGCGATAGCACCCAGCAAGGCATCCAGGGCCGCATCGCTTTGCAGTGCGCGCAGGTTCTGGGTGTTGGGTGAACTGATGTTGACCGTCACGTAGTCGGCGTGGGGGTAGACGCCTTCCAGGCAGGCCAGGTAGTCGCTGGTGGCATTCTCGATGGGGGTGGTGGCGTTCTTTCCGATGTTGAGGCCCAACAGGAGGGGATGTTTGCGACTATGTGATCGAAAGCGCGCCTGCTGTACGTTGTGCAAGAAGGCGTCCAGGCCTTCGTTATTGAAACCCAGACGGTTGATCAGCGCGCGGGCTTCGGGCAGGCGGAACATGCGCGGCTTGGGGTTTCCCGGCTGCGCCTTGGGTGTCACCGTGCCCACCTCCACAAAGCCGAAGCCCATCGCGCCCAGGGCGTCGATGCAGCGGGCGTTCTTGTCCAGGCCTGCTGCCATCCCGACGCGGTTGGGAAAGGTCAAGCCCGCCAGTTCCACGGGATCGTCCACGGTTTCATTGCACCAGGCCCACTGCAACGGTGTGCGCTGCCCGCGCGCCAGCATGTCCATGGTGAGTTCGTGGGCGGTCTCGGCATCCAGGCCAAAGAGAAAGGGGCGGGTGAGGGCGTAGGGGATCAGGGACATGGAGGGATAATTCAAGGATTACCCCTGATTTTCTCCCATGACGACCACTCCTTCCCTGACCCAAGACGAACTCAAGACCCTGGTAGGCCAAGCGGCGCTGCAATATGTAGTGCCTGGCGAGATTGTGGGCGTAGGCACCGGCTCCACCGTCAACAAGTTCATCGATGCGCTGGCCACCATCAAGGACCAGATCAAGGGAGCTGTATCCAGCTCGGTGGCCAGCACGGAGCGGCTGAAGGCGCTGGGGATTGCAGTGTTGGATGCCAACGAGGTTCCAGCGCTGTCGGTCTACATCGACGGTGCCGACGAGATCGATGGCAAAGGCCATATGGTCAAGGGCGGTGGCGCTGCGCTGACGCGCGAGAAGATCGTCGCTGCACTGGCGAGCCGCTTTGTGTGCATTGCCGACGAATCCAAGCTGGTTCAGGCGTTGGGGCAGTTTCCTTTGCCGGTTGAGGTGATCCCAATGGCGGCCAACCACATTGCGCGGCGTTTTGCGGCGATGGGTGGCCAGGCACAGTTGCGGCTGCGGGACGGGCAGCCCCTGGTGACCGACAACGGTCAATACATCCTGGATGTCCGCGGGCTCTCGATCACAGATCCGCTGGCGTTCGAGTCCGATATCAACCAATGGCCCGGTGTGGTGACGGTGGGAGTCTTTGCCCACCAGAAGGCGTCGGTCTGCCTGCTGGGCACGGCGCAAGGCGTCAAGACGCTCACATACTGATTCCTGGCTTCAGCAAACATTTTGCGCGCAAAGGAAAAGGGGCCTGAAAAGGCCCCTTTGTTTTGACAGCCCACGCCAGCTTGTTCCCGGTTTGGAGCTGGCAGGTTTCCCGCGAATTGCGTGGCTTAGAACCGGATACCCGCCGGATTGCTGGGTGTCGGTCCATCGTTGACGGGTGCGGGGGGACGCGGACGCGCCCTGGAAGGCGCTGTGGGAGTGGCTGGGTCTGACGATGCGGGAGTCGTTGCAGGTTCTGCTGTCGCTTTCACGGCAACCAGCGGCGTGGGCGCAGGTTGGCGGTAGTTTCTGGGCAGAGCCGATTGTTTGGGGTAACCCGCCGCGTCCAGGTATTGGACCCATTCCCCTTCAGAAAAGCCTGCGAGCTGCTGGCCGCCGATGGTGCCAAAGGGCAGGCCGGTACCGCCGCTCAGCCGTTGAAGCGCCGCGATGTCCTCGTTGCTGGACACGGTGCGCTCGGTGAAGGGAACACCCCGAGAAGTGAGCAGGTTGCGCGCGGAGGTGCAAGGCGGGCAGTCGTTGCCGGTGTAGATCGTGACAGGAAAGCGGTTGGCGATCTGGCGCAGTTCGTAGGGCAGCGCGCCGTTGGCGGCAGCGGGTGCCTCGGTGGCCGCGCGGGCAGGTTGCGCGTTGGCGTCGGCGGGTGGGCGGTCCGAAAACGTCACCTTGCCATCCGGGCCGACGATGCGGTAAACGCCTTGCGCCTGCACGCTGGCGCACGCCAGCGTCATCAGCAAGGACGCCAGCAGGGGGGCGGTCAACGGCTTGTGCATGTTCATTCTCCTCACTCCTTCGTGGTCATCAGGCCTAGAGCGCAGGGTGTGCACGCCAGGGCCATGGTTCGGTTCAGGCTGTTGACTCTTCGGCCATGCCCTGGTGGCGCAGCAGGGCGTCCAGGCTGGGCTCGCGGCCCCGGAAGGCCTTGAACGATTCCATCGCAGGGCGGCTGCCGCCGGCTTCCAGGATGGCCTGGCGATAGCGGCGGCCCGTTTCGATGCTGGGCAGGCCATCGCTCCCAGAGGTTTCCTCGAAAGCAGCATAGGCGTCTGCACTCAGTACCTCGGCCCATTTGTAGCTGTAGTAGCCAGCGGCATACCCGCCCGCAAAAATATGGCTGAAAGTGTGTGCAGTGCGGCTGAATGCCGGGGGTTGCAGCACGGCCACTTCGCGGCGCACCTGGTCCAGAAGGGGCATGATGTCCTGGGCCGGGTCGTGTTCGGTGTGCAGCAGCATGTCGAACAGCGAGAACTCGATCTGGCGCAGCGTCTGCATGCCGCTCTGGTAGTTCTTGGCGGCAATCATCTTGTCGAACAGCGCGCGGGGCAGGGGCTCTCCCGTGTCCACATGGGCCGTCATGTGCTTGAGCACATCCCATTCCCAGCAGAAGTTCTCCATGAACTGGCTGGGCAGCTCCACCGCATCCCACTCCACGCCGCCGATGCCCGAGACGTCACGCTCGTTCACCTGGGTCAGCATGTGGTGCAGGCCGTGGCCAAACTCGTGGAAGAGGGTGATTACGTCGTCGTGCGTGAGCAGTGGCGGTTTGCCGTCCACACCACTGGCGAAGTTGCACACCAGGTGCGCCACCGGGGTCTGCAGCACGCCCGTGTCGGGGCGCAACCAGCGTGTGCGCACATCATCCATCCAGGCGCCGCCACGCTTGCCGGTGCGTGCGGGCTGGTCGAGGTAGAACTGGCCTACCAGCTGGGGGCCCTTGTGGGTACCTTCCGGATGCGCGCGCTCGATGCGGTAAAACTCGACGGCCGGGTGCCAGACAGCAGCTGTGTCGCGTCGGATGGACACCTCGAACAGGGTTTCGATGATCTTGAACAGGCCCGCCAGCACCTTGGGCGCCGTGAAGTACTTCTTGACCTCCTGCTCGCTGAAGGCGTAACGCGCTTCCTTGAGTTTTTCGGAAATGTAGGGCCAGTCCCAGGCCTGCGGATCGGCAAGACCCAGGTGTTCGGCGGCAAACGCGCGCAGGTCGGCGATGTCCTTCTCGGCGTAGGGGCGGGCGCGGCGGGCCAGGTCACGCAGGAAGGTGATCACCTGCGCCGGTGACTGGGCCATCTTGGGCACCACGGACACTTCACCAAAATTGGCGTAGCCCAGCAGTTGAGCCTCTTCGCGGCGCAGTGCCAGGATTTCGCTGATCAGTGCCGTGTTGTCGAATTTGCGCGCGTCGCCCTCAGCCTGGTCGGAGGCACGGGTCACATAGGCACGGTAGAGCTTCTCGCGCAGTTCGCTGCGCGCGGCAAACTGCATGACCGGCAGATAGCAAGGCATCTTCAGGGTGAACTTGTAGCCTTCCTTGCCGTCTGCCTGTGCTGCGGCCAGCGCGGCCTGTTGCACATCGTCTGGAATGCCTTCCAGTTCTTCGGCCGTGGCGTAGTAGGCGTAGGCGTCGGTGGCATCGAGGGCGTTTTCGCTGAATTTCTGGCTCAGCTCGGCCTGGCGCTCCTGGATCTGCGCAAAGCGTTCCTTGGCGGCACCGGTCAGTTCTGCGCCGCTCAACACAAAGTTGCGCACCGCGTTCAGGTGGGCCTGACGCTGTTCCGCCGTCAAGGTGGCGGGGTCGATGGCCTTGTATTTGGCGTACAGGCGTTCATCGGCACCCAGGCGCGTCCAGAACTCGGTGACCCGGGGCAAGGCGGCGTTGTAGGCTGCGCGCAGTTCGGGGGTGTCGGCCACGCTGTTGAGGTGGCTGATGCTGCCCCAGGCAGTGCCCAGTCGCTCGGTGGCCACATCCAGCACTTTCGCAATCGCGTCCCAGCGGGCCGGAAAGTCGGGGGCGGTGACGGCCTCCAGCGCCGCGTTGGCGCGCTCAAGCAGTACATCCACCGCAGGCGCCACGTCCTGCGGTGTGATGCGGTCGAAATGGGGGAGGTCCGAGAAGTCGAGAAGGGCGTTGCTCATGCGAAATCAGATGGCGCCAGATGGCGCAGGTTCAAGTTGCAAAGCAGCCGGCATCGACGGCACTGACCCAGGTCAGTGCGCTGCGGTGCGCTCGGCGGCTTCGATGGTGTTCACCAGCAGCATGGTAATGGTCATGGGGCCAACCCCGCCAGGCACGGGGGTGATCCAGCCGGCCACTTCCTTGACGCCGTCAAAGTCCACGTCGCCGCAGAGCTTGCCTTCGTCGTTGCGGTTCATGCCCACGTCGATCACCACGGCGCCAGGCTTGACCATGTCGGCGGTCAACACATTGCGTTTGCCCACTGCGGCCACGATCACATCGGCCTGCAGGGTTTGCGCCTTGAGATCCTGGGTGGCGCTGTGGCAAATGGTGACGGTGGCGTTCTGGCCCAGCAGCATCAGCGCCATGGGCTTGCCCACGATGTTGCTGCGGCCGATGACCACGGCGTGTTTGCCCTTGAGGTCGTAGCCGATGCTTTCCAGCATCTTCATGCAGCCATAGGGTGTGCAGGGCCAGAAGCCGGGCATGCCGGTCATCAGGGCCCCGGCGCTGGCGATGTGAAAGCCGTCCACATCCTTGGCGGGCGAGATGGCTTCGATCACTTTCTGCGCATCAATGTGTTTGGGCAGGGGCAACTGCACCAGGATGCCGTGGATGGCCGGGTCGTTGTTGAGTGCTTCCACGCGGGCCAGCAGCGCGGCTTCGGTCATGTCGGCCTCGTACTTTTCGAGGACGGAGTACAAGCCGCTGTCTTCGCAGGCCTTGACCTTGTTGCGCACATACACCTGGCTGGCAGGGTTGTCGCCCACCAGGACGACGGCCAGGCCGGGCTTGACGCCGCGTGCCGCCAGGGCAGCGGCGCGTTGCGCCACGTCGGCGCGCAGTTGGCGGGAAAGGGCGTTGCCGTCGATGGGTTGGGCTGTCATGTCAGAAAATATCAATCGAATTGGACTCTGGCGCTTTATTGATAAGCGCTAGCAGCTATCAAAATATGAGTATCAGCCCTTGGGGGCATTCTGGCCGAGAGCGATCTTGAGCAGATCGGCCACGGTGTTGGCGTTGAGCTTTTCCATGATGTTGGCGCGGTGCGCCTCCACCGTCTTGATGCTGATGCCCAGGTCGTCGGCGATCTGCTTGTTCAGGCGACCGGCCACGATGCGTTCGAGCACCTGGGCTTCGCGGCTGGTGAGCTTGGACAGCAGGGCATCGCGGCTCGCGGCCTGCTGATAGCCGGCGAAGGCTTCGCGGGCGTGGTCGAGCATGCGCTCGACGAGGCCCACCAGTTCTTCCTCGTCAAAAGGCTTTTGGATGAAATCCAGCGCGCCTTTTTTCATGGTGTTCACGGCCATGGGCACGTCGCCGTGGCCGGTGATGAACACGATGGGCAAGGGGGACTTGCGCTCGATCAGGCGGTCCTGCAGCTCCAGGCCCGTCATGCCGCCCATGCGGATGTCCACAATCAGGCAGGCGACTTCGCGCGGGTCGTAGCGTGAGAGAAACGTCTCGGCCGAATCAAAGCAACGCACCCGATAGTCCTTGCCTTCCAGCAGCCACTGCAGGGAATCGCGAACTGCCTCGTCGTCGTCAACAACGTAGACAGTGCCTTTTTTCGGAATCAAGCTCATGCAATTGTCCTTGGTTTTTGATTGTTTGCTACAGAATTTGTAGTGGCATCAGCAGGCTTGGCAAGCGGCAGCCAGAAGGAGAACCTGCAGCCCGTGACCTCTGATCCATTGTAGAGGTTCTCCGCCAGCATCCTGCCCTGGTGTGACTCGACGATGCTGCGGCACAGATTGAGGCCCATGCCCATGCCTTCTTCCTTGGTGGAGAAGAAGGCTTCGAACAGGCGCTCCAGCACCTCGGGGGCGAGGCCCTTGCCGGTGTCCTGCACCGAGAACTCCACCACTTCGCGGTCTTCGATGTGCTTGGGCACCACGCGCAGCTCCACGCTGCGACCCGAAGGTGGGCGGTTGGCGTGCTGGATGGCTTCGGCGCCGTTCTTCATGAGGTTGACCAGCACCTGCTCGATCAGGATGGTGTCCACCATCACGGGCGGCAAGCGGGCGGCCACATAGTGCGTCAGGCGCACGTTGTGCCGGCGCAGCTCGATGTCGGCCAGCTCCACGGCTTCGTTGACCATCGAATGCACGTCGGCCAGGGTGCGGTTGGGCTCGCTCTTTTTCACAAAGGCCCGGATGCGCTGGATGATCTGACCCGCGCGCTGGGCCTGGTGGGCGGTCTTCTGCAGCGCCGTGAGCAGGGCTTCCTCGGTCAGCTGGCCGCTCTGGATGCGCGAGACCATGCCGCTGCAGTAATTGTTGATGGCCGTGAGCGGCTGGTTGAGTTCGTGCGCCACGCTGGAGGCCATCTCGCCCATGGTGATGAGGCGGCTGACGGATTGGGCGCGCTCGGCCTGGCGCGCCGCCTGTTCCTCGGCCTGGCGGCGGGGGGTGATGTCGGTGGCAATCACCATCTGGGCCAGGCGGCCATCCACCCAGTTGAGGTAGCGCGAGCGCACTTCGAGCCACTTTCCCAGGTCGGGCAGGTAGATTTCAGCGTTCTCGGTGCGGGCACTGGTGAGCGGGTCGGTGGGCAGGCCCATGAGCCCGTCTTCGTCGTCCATGCCCGTGTGCTCCGTGCCCGCCACGGGCACCACGCCGGCCTGCGCCACCAGCTGCAGGTGCCCACCCGTCTGCGAGCCGAACCATTGGCGGTAGAGCTTGTTGGCGAACAGCAGTTCTTCGCTGCCCAGCGGTGCCACGGAGACCGAGGCGTCGAGCGACTCCAGCACGATGGTGAAGCGCTCGTGCGATGCGGAAAGCTGTTCGCGGATGCGGTTGGGCTCGGTGATGTCGGTCATCGAGGTCATCCAGCCCGTCTGCTGGCCGTGCGCATCGATCAAGGGCGACACATAAAGCCGCGCATCGAACAGGGTGCCGCTTTTGCGCCGCACCCGCACCTGAAAACCGCCGACGATGGTTTTGCCCGACAGTTCGTCGCGCAGCTTGGCGTGCAAGGCCTCGTGGTCGGAGTCGGGCCAGTAAGGGAAGGGCGCTTTCAGGCCCACCAATTCGGCCTCGCTCCAGCCGGTCATCTGACAGAAAGCGGCGTTCACGTAGGTGATGCGGCCTTCCATGTCCAGCGCGCGCATGCCTGTCAGGATGGAGTTCTCCATCGCGCGGCGGAAGTTCGTCTCGGCAACCAGGGCCTGCTGGGCTTGCATGCGGCGGCGGGTGTGGCGCCAGGTGGCGATCAGCATCCAGGCCGTCATGGCCGAAAGCGTGCCCACCAGCCAGAACAGCCCGCTGCCCACCACGCCCAGCGAGGTGCGGTAGGCCTGTGCCTTGAGCACCAGCCCGTTGCCCACCGGAGAGACGGGCACCTCGTATTCGTTGGCGCGAGTCGTCCACGGCAGAAGCTGGGTGGCCGTGTTGCGTGGGCCCAGAGGGGTTCCGGCCAGCACCTGGTTCTTGCCATCGAGCAGCGTGACGGCGTAGCGCGCCAGCACCTCGGTGGGCGTGCCATAGCGCAGCAGGCTGTCGATGGAGTATTCGCCCAGCACCACCCCGCTGAATTTGCCCTGGTTGTTCAAAGGCACCTGCAACTGGAGCAACGGGGTTGAATCGCCCGAGGTTGCGGCCGGCTGGGCGTACACCGGCTGTTGCAGGTCGCGGGCCAGGCCAAAGGTGTCGGCCGTGTCGCCGGGTTTGAGCACTTCGCCGGCAATGCGCAACTCGCTGCTGGCCAGCGTGGGCGCTGCATGGCTGGCACGGATGCGGCGGCGCTCGTCGATCCAGGTGATCGCCTGCAGTTCGGGGTATTGGCTGATCAGGCTCTCGGCACGGCTTACAAACTCCGCGCGTTCCAGCTCCTGGTTCGACAGGTCGCGTGCAATGCGCATGAGCTGTTCCTGCCGCTCCAGCAGCCGCAGGCGCACGCGCTGTTGCGCGTATTCCACGTCACGCCGTAGGGCTTCTTGTTCGCGCTCGGCCTCTTCGGCGCGCAAATACCAGAACGCCGCCACGATGGCAGCCAGAAACATCAGCACCGCGGCCAGGGGCGCCAGCGCCGCGAACCGGTCCTGCCGGGTGGGCGACAACCCGCGCCACCACTTGCGCCACCAGCGGGCGGGCGCTGCCACGACCATGGCCGTGGAGGAGGGGTGAGGGGGCAGGGAGTCCATCCTCCAAGTGTAGGGGAGCCGTGGCCCGCCATCGCGGCCATGGGTAATGTGCGTTTGCAGCATTTTCTTGCAATATGAAATGCATGGGCACCATTTGAAATTGCAGAAAAATATGCGAAACTAGAGCCAACGTACTAAATTGCTGCCACACCTACAGGAGACAAAGCATGTCAGCTCAGCCCGACCCCCAGGCCGGAAACGGTAACGCGCCCGCCACCGACATCGACCAGCAGGAAACCCGTGAGTGGATGGATGCGCTGTCCGCCGTCATCGACAAAGAGGGGGCCGAGCGCGCCCACTACCTGTTGGAGCAATTGCTGGAACATGCCCGCCAGAACAGCGTGGACCTGCCGTTCTCGGCCAACACCGGCTACGTGAACACCATCGAGCCCGGCATGGAGGCACGCAGCCCCGGCAACCTCGAAATCGAACAGCGCTTGCGCGCCTACATGCGCTGGAACGCCATGGCCATGGTGGTCAAGGCCAACCGCCACCATCCACCCGAGGGCGGTGACCTGGGCGGCCACATCGGCTCCTTTGCTTCGCTGGCCAGCATGTTCGGAGCTGGCTTCAACCATTTCTGGCATGCCGAGAGCGAGAACCACGGCGGTGACCTGCTCTACATCCAGGGCCACGTGTCGCCTGGCATCTATGCCCGCGCCTACCTCGAAGGCCGCCTGAGCGAAGACCAATTGCTCAACTTCCGCCAGGAAGTGGATGGCAAGGGCCTGTCGAGCTACCCGCACCCCAAGCTCATGCCCGAGTTCTGGCAGTTCCCCACCGTGTCCATGGGCCTGGGCCCGCTGATGGCTATCTACCAGGCGCGTTTCCTCAAGTACCTGCACGCCCGTGGCATCGCCAATACCGAGAACCGCAAGGTCTGGGTGTTCTGCGGCGACGGTGAGATGGACGAGGTCGAATCCCTGGGCGCCATTGGCCTCGCCGCGCGCGAGAAGCTCGACAACCTGGTGTTCGTCATCAACTGCAACCTGCAGCGGCTGGACGGCCCCGTGCGTGGCAACGGCAAGATCATCCAGGAGCTTGAAGGCGAGTTCCGCGGTTCTGGCTGGAACGTCATCAAGCTGATCTGGGGCAAGGGCTGGGACGCGCTGCTGGCCAAGGACCACGACGGCGCGCTGCGCAAGCTCATGATGGACACGAACGACGGCGACTACCAGGCCATGAAGGCCAACGACGGTGCCTACGTCCGCAAGAACTTCTTCGGCCGCGATCCACGCACGCTCAAGATGGTTGAGCACATGACCGACGACGAGATCTGGAACCTGCAGCGCGGCGGCCATGATTCGCAAAAGGTGTACGCGGCCTTCCATGCCGCGCAGAACCACGGCGGCCAGCCTTCCGTCCTGCTGATCAAGACCGTCAAGGGTTTTGGCATGGGCAAGATTGGCGAGGCCAAGAACACCGTCCATCAGACCAAGAAGCTCAGCGACGAAGACATCAAGGCCTTCCGCGACCGCTTCAACATCCCGGTCCCGGACAGCCAGCTTGCCGAGCTGCCGTTCTACAAGCCGGCCGACGACACCCCGGAAATGAAGTACCTGCACGAGCGCCGCAAGGCCTTGGGCGGCTACCTGCCACACCGCCGCGTGAAGGCCGACGAGAGCTTCACCGTGCCCGCACTGGACACCTTCAAGGCTATCCTGGAGCCTACGCCCGAAGGCCGCGAAATCTCCACCACGCAAGCCTACGTGCGCTTCCTCACGCAGCTGCTGCGTGATCAGGCCCTGGGCCCCCGTGTGGTGCCAATCCTCGTGGACGAAGCCCGCACTTTCGGCATGGAAGGCCTGTTCCGCCAGATTGGCATCTACAACCCCGCAGGCCAGCAGTACACCCCGGTCGACAAGGACCAGGTCATGTACTACAAGGAAGACAAGGCCGGCCAGATCTTGCAGGAAGGCATCAACGAAGCCGGTGGCATGAGCAGCTGGATCGCCGCGGCCACGTCGTACAGCACGAACAACCGGATCATGATCCCGTTCTACGTGTACTACTCGATGTTCGGTTTCCAGCGCATCGGCGATTTGGCGTGGGCTGCCGGCGATATGCAGGCGCGCGGCTTCCTCTTGGGCGGCACCTCGGGCCGTACCACCCTCAACGGCGAAGGCCTGCAGCACGAAGATGGTCACAGCCACATCCTGGCCAACACCATCCCGAACTGCGTGAGCTACGACCCCACCTTCGCGCACGAAGTGGCTGTGATCATGCAGCATGGCCTCAAGCGCATGGTGGAGCTGCAGGAGAACGTGTACTACTACCTCACGCTGCTGAACGAAAACTACGCGATGCCGGGCCTCACACCCGGCACCGAAGAGCAGATCATCAAGGGCATGTACCTGTGCAAGCCCGGTGTGGACAGCGCCAGCGCACCCCGCGTGCAACTGCTGGGCTCGGGCACCATCCTGCGCGAATCGTTCTTTGCGCAAGAATTGCTGGCCTCCGACTGGGGTGTGCAGGCCGACGTGTGGAGCTGCCCGAGCTTCAACGAGCTCACCCGCGACGGCCAGGACGCCGACCGCTGGAACCTGCTGCACCCGCTGGAGACACCGCGCGTGCCATTTGTGGCGCAGCAGCTGGGCGCCAGCAGCGGCCCCGTGGTGGCATCCACCGACTACATGAAGGCTTACGCCGAGCAGATTCGCCCGTTCGTCCCCAAGGGCCGTACCTACAAGGTGCTGGGCACCGACGGTTTTGGCCGCAGCGATTTCCGCAGCAAGCTGCGCGAGCACTTCGAGATCAACCGCCACTACATCGTTGTCGCCGCACTCAAGGCGCTGAGCGAAGACGGCGTGCTGCCTGCCACCAAGGTGGCCGAGGCGATTGCCAAGTACAACATCCAGGCTGACAAGATCAACCCGCTGTACGCATAACAGAACCGGAGACAAACAATGGCATTGGTAGACATTCAAGTCCCGGACATCGGGGATTTCGACGAAGTGGGCGTGATCGAGTTGCTCGTGAAGCCCGGCGATACCGTCAAGGCTGAGCAATCGCTGATCACGGTGGAGTCCGACAAGGCGTCGATGGAGATTCCCTCCAGCCACGCAGGCGTGGTCAAGGAACTGCGCGTACAGATTGGCGACAAGGTCAAGCAAGGCTCGGTGGTGCTGACGCTGGAAGTGCAGGGCGCTGCGCCAGCGCCAGCCCCCGCATCGGCTGCGCCGGCACCTGCCGCAGCCCCCGCATCGAAGGCTGCCCCAGCCCCGGCGGCTGCTGCACCTGCTGCAGCCCCGGCTGCAGCAGCAGGCCCAGTGGAAGTGCGCGTGCCCGACATCGGCGACTTCAAGGACGTGGCCGTCATTGAGCTGCTGGTCAAGGTCGGCGACACCATCAAGCTCGAACAATCGCTCTTCACCGTCGAGTCCGACAAGGCATCGATGGAGATCCCTTCGCCCGCCGCTGGCGTGGTCAAGGAGCTCAAGGTCAAGATCGGCGACACCGTCAACATCGGTGATCTGGTGGCCATGCTGGAAGGCGTGGCGGGCAGTGCCCCCGTAGCTGCTCCGGCCCCGGCAGCGGTGGCTCCTGCAAGCCCTGCGGTTGCCGCTTCTGCGCCGGCCCCTGCGGTAGCTGCTGCCGCAGCCCCGGCGGCCGCCACAGCCGCCGTGCCCGCGCACCAGCCCGGTACGCCCACGGCCGGCTTGCCCCACGCCAGCCCGTCTGTGCGCAAGTTCGCCCGCGAACTCGGTGTGCCACTCGAAGAACTCAAAGGCACTGGCCACAAGGGCCGCATCACGCAAGACGATGTGCAGGCCTTCACCAAGCAGGTGATGAGCGGCGCCGCCCAGACCAAGGCGCAGGCTGCCAAGGCTCCGGTGGCCAGCGCTGGTGGCTCCGGCGTCGGCCTCGATCTGCTGCCCTGGCCCAAGGTGGACTTCACCAAGTTCGGCCCGGTGGAGCGCAAGGACCTCTCGCGCATCAAGAAGATCAGCGGCGCCAACCTGCACCGCAACTGGGTCGTCATCCCGCACGTCACCAACCACGACGACGCGGACATCACCGACCTCGAAGCCTTCCGCGTGCAGTTCAATAAAGAGAACGAGAAGAGCGGCATCAAGGTCACCATGCTCGCCTTCATGATCAAGGCCGCCGTGGCCGCGCTCAAGAAGTTCCCCGAGTTCAACAGCTCGCTCGACGGCGACCAGCTGGTGCTCAAGCAATACTTCCACATCGGTTTTGCGGCCGACACGCCCAACGGCCTCGTTGTGCCCGTCATCCGCGACGCCGACAAGAAGGGCATCGTCCAGATCTCGCAAGAGATGGGCGACCTGGCCAAGAAGGCCCGCGACGGCAAGCTCGGCCCGGCCGACATGACCGGTGGCTGCTTCTCCATCAGCTCGCTGGGCGGCATTGGCGGGCGTTACTTCACGCCCATCATCAACGCGCCCGAAGTCGCCATCATGGGCGTGTGCAAGAGCAGCATCGAGCCGAAGTGGGACGGCAAGCAGTTCGCGCCCCGCCTCATGCTGCCCCTGTCGCTCAGCTGGGACCACCGCGTGATCGACGGCGCTGCCGCCGCGCGCTTCAACGTGTACTTTGCCTCGCTGCTGGCGGACTTCCGCCGCATCGTGATGTAACGGAAGGGCAAGACACACCATGGCAATCATCGACATCAAGGTGCCCGACATCGGCGATTTCGCCGAAGTGGCAATCATCGAAGTGCTGGTCAAACCCGGCGACACCATCAAGGCCGAACAAAGCCTGATCACCGTGGAGTCCGACAAGGCCTCCATGGAGATCCCGTCCAGCCACGCCGGCGTGGTGAAGGAGCTGAAAGTGAAGCTCGGCGACAAGATCGCCGAAGGCTCGGTGGTGCTCACGCTCGAAACGTCGGATGCGGCGTCTGCCGCGCAGGCGCCTGCGCCTGCGCCTGCTGCAGCACCTGCTGTATCTGAACAAAAATCGGCTCCAGCGCACGCCACGCAAGCGCCAGCAGCTCCTAAATTCGAAGCGTCCAGCTTCGGCGGAACTGCCGATCTGGACTGCGACGTGCTCGTGCTCGGCGGCGGCCCTGGCGGTTATTCGGCTGCCTTCCGCGCGGCCGACCTGGGCCTCAAGGTCATCATCGTCGAGCGCTACGCCACCCTGGGTGGCGTGTGCCTGAACGTGGGCTGCATCCCTTCCAAGGCGCTGCTGCACGTGGCGGCCGTCATGGACGAAGTCAGCCACATGGCCGACCTGGGCGTGAGCTTCGGCGAGCCCTCGCTCGACATCGACAAGCTGCGCGGCCACAAGGAAAAAGTCATCGGCAAGCTGACCGGCGGCCTGGCCGCCATGGCCAAGATGCGCAAGGTCACCACCGTGCGCGGCTACGGCAGCTTCGTCGGCGCCAACCACCTCGAAGTGGAAGAAACCACCGGCACCGCGCAAGAAAAGACGGGCACCAAGAAGGTCATCGCCTTCAAGAACGCCATCATCGCCGCCGGCAGCCAGGCCGTGCGCCTGCCTTTCATGCCCGACGATCCACGCGTGGTCGACTCCACCGGCGCCCTGGCGCTCAAGGAAGTGCCCAAGCGCATGCTCATTCTGGGCGGCGGCATCATCGGCCTCGAAATGGGCACGGTGTACAGCACGCTGGGCGCGCGCCTGGATGTGGTCGAAATGATGGACGGCCTGATGCAGGGCGCCGACCGCGACCTCGTCAAGATCTGGCAGAAGATGAACGCCAAGCGTTTCGACAACATCATGCTCAAGACCAAGACGGTGGGGGCCAAGGCCACGCCCGAAGGCATTGAGGTGACGTTTGCCGCCGCGGAAGAGGGTGGCACTGCCCCCGCGCCCCAGGTGTACGACCTGGTCCTGCAGGCCGTGGGCCGCACGCCCAACGGCAAGAAGATCGCCGCCGACAAGGCTGGCGTCGCCGTGGCGGACCGTGGCTTCATCAACGTCGACATCCAGATGCGCACCAACGTGCCCCACATTTTCGCCATCGGCGACATCGTGGGCCAGCCCATGCTGGCGCACAAGGCGGTGCATGAAGCGCATGTGGCGGCAGAAGTCATCGCGGGTGAACTGCAGGGCAACAAGGAGCTGGCAGCCGCCGCTTTCAATGCCCGCGTGATCCCCAGCGTGGCCTACACCGACCCCGAAGTGGCATGGGTCGGCCTGACCGAAGACCAAGCCAAGGCCCAGGGCATCAAGGTCAAGAAGGGCCTGTTCCCCTGGACGGCCTCAGGCCGCGCCATTGCCAACGGCCGCGACGAAGGCGTCACCAAACTGCTGTTCGACGACTCGCCCGAAGCCCATGGCCACGGCAAGATCCTCGGCGGTGGCATGGTCGGCACGCACGCCGGCGACATGATCGGCGAGATTGCGCTGGCCATCGAGATGGGCGCCGACGCTGTGGACATCGGCAAGACCATCCACCCGCACCCCACGCTGGGCGAGAGCATTGGCATGGCGGCGGAGATTGCGCACGGTTCTTGCACGGACGTGCCGCCGCAAAAGAAGTGAGCTGACCCTCCTGGAGGTTGCTACTGATTCAGTAGCTGGCCGCGCAGATTCCGAAAGGGCTGCGCGGCTTTTCTTTGGCTATGCCGCGTTGTTTTGACGGGGTGCGTGGCGGTAATTCTAGTTGGCTTAAATGTTGGCAAAATTCTTGGCATAAATTGATAAATATTTAATTAAATCAATCATTTGTAATTGTCATAAAGTTGGCAAAATACAGCCATGTACACATCGCCCCATCAGTTCGAGCCCTTGCTTCCATCCGATGCGCGGATGGAGCCTTTGCTGACCAAGGCGCACGACCTGTCCCGCGCCGCCACATTGTTGGCGGGCACTCGGGTGCCGCCCGAGTTGCGCACTCTGCTGCGCAGCATGAATTCCTACTACACCAACCGCATCGAGGGCCAGCACACGCGTCCGCACGAGATCGAGCAGGCGCTGCGCAAGGATTTTTCGCAAGACGCAGTGCTCGCCGCCAAGCAGCGCCTGGCCGTGGCCCACATAGAGGCGGAGAGCGCCTTGGAGCAACGTTACGCCGGGGTGGGGGGGGCTCGCGCCTTGTATTCGGTGGATGCGGGGCAGGTGCTCCACCGCGAGCTGTTTGGTCGGCTGCCATCCTCCGACCTGGTAACGGCGGAAAACGAACCCATCGCACCCGGTGCCTTGCGCCAGCGCGAAGTGCAGGTGGGCCAGCATGTGGCTCCGGCTTGGGCTAGCGTGCCGCAGTTTCTTGAGCGATGGGCGGCCTGCTACAGCGGTGTGCGCCGGGGCGAAGCCGCGCTGGTGGCCATGGCGTGCGCGCACCAGCGTCTGGGCTGGGTGCACCCATTTGTGGATGGCAATGGGCGTGTCATGCGGTTGCACACGCATACCTTGCTGAGTGCGCTGGGCTACACCGGGGGGCTGTGGTCGCCCCTGCGAGGTTTTGCACGCAGCACCGAGCAGTATTACGCGCTGCTTGCCGACGCCGACAGCGCGCGCCGTGGCGATCTGGACGGGCGCGGCAACTTGAGCGAACAGGCTCTGGTCGCCTGGGCCGACTATGTGCTCGATGTGTGTCAGGACCAGGTGGGCCTCATGACTGACATGCTGGACTTCAAAACCTTGAAGGCCCGCATCGAAGCCTGCCTGGTGTTCGAAGCCACGGTAGAAAAATCGGGCGCGCGGCAAGAGTCGCTGCGCGGGTTGCACTACCTGTTTCTGAGCGGCGAAGAGATGGCGCGCGGCGACTTCAAGTCCATGCTGGGCATGAGCGACCGGGGCGCCACCGATGCGTTGGGTGCGCTGGTGCGGCGCGGGCTGCTTGTGTCCGATTCGCCGCAAGGGAAGGTGCGGTTTGGGCTGCCGCAACATGCGCTGCGCTTTTTGTTTCCCAGGCTATGGCCTGAGGCCGAGGCGGACGCGATGGCCCGGTAAAACACATGGGCCTTAGAACCCGTTCATGTTGAGGCGCGGTCCTTCAGGCCCGCGCCAAAGTGCCCCGACAAAAGTCGTGGAAAATAGAGGGTTTTCTGCCGCTATCCATGGGGCAGAACATCCGCCCGGCCTCCCAATCTTTTTTGCTCCTCTGAGCTTGCCCATGTCAGACGTCAACTCCTCCAAGATCTCTGTCGAGAAAATCGGCGGCACTTCCATGACCGCTTTTGGCGATGTGCTGCGCCACATCGTGCTGCACGACCCCAAACGCATTTACGGCCGCATCTACGTGGTGTCGGCCTATTCAGGCGTGACGAACCAGCTGCTGGAGCACAAGAAGACGGGTGAGCGCGGCATTTATGCCTTGTTTGCGGAAGGCAAGGGTTACCAGGATGCCTTGACGGGTTTGGCGGTCAGCCTGAAAAATCTCAACGCAGGTTACGCCGACATTGGCCTGCCGCTCGATGTGGCGGATGCCTTCATCGACCAGCGCATCGGCCAGGCGCGCGAGTACCTGGGCGCCATGCAGCACGTGCTGGCCAGCGGTTACCTGAGCCGCCACGACGTTCTGCTGGCTGCGCGTGAAGTGCTGGCCTCCATCGGCGAGTCGCACAGCGCCTTCAACTCGGTCGAGATCCTCAAGGCCAACGGCGTGAATGCCATCCTGATGGATCTGGCCGGCTTTGAAGACAACGAAGCCTGGACCATCGACGAGCGCATCGCGCAAAGCTTCAAGGGCCTCAACCTGAGCGACAAGGTGGTGGTGGCCACCGGCTACACCAAGGGCACCGAAGGCATCATGCGCGAGTTTGACCGCGGTTATTCCGAGGTCACGTTCAGCAAGATCGCCGTGGAAGTGCGCCCCGCCGAGGCCGTGATCCACAAGGAATTTCACCTGTCGTCCGCCGACCCCAACCTCGTGGGCCTGGAAAACGCCATCGTGGTGGGCGCCACCAACTACGACGTGGCCGACCAGCTGGCCGACGTGGGCATGGAAGCCATCCACCCCAAGGCTGCCAAGCCCATGGAGTTGGCGGGCATTCCCATCCGCCTCAAGAACACCTTCGAGCCCGACCACCCCGGCACGCTGATCACCAAGGACTTCGTGGGTGAGCGCGCGCGTGTGGAGATCGTGACCGGCACCGACAAGGTCACGCTGATCGAGATCCACGACCCCAGCATGGTGGGCACGGTGGGCTTTGATGCGGGCCTGATGAACGTGTTCTGCAAGCACGATGTGAGCTACATCCTGAAGGCGACCAACGCCAATTCCATCGCCCATCTGGTGTGGGACAACCAGGTCACGCCCGAGCTGGTGGCGGAGCTGCAGGAGGGCTACCAGATCGTGACGATCAAGCCCAGCGCGATTGTGTGCACCATCGGCTCCAACATCGGCATCCCTGGCGTGCTGGCCAAGGCCGCACAGGCGCTGGCCGATGCGCGGGTCAACGTGAACTGCGTGTCCCAGACCCTGCGGCAGGTGAACATGCAGTTCGTGATCGAGCGCGAGGACTACAAGACGGCCATCAAGGCGCTGAACCTGGCGCTGTGCGTGAACTCGGGAACTCCCGTTCCACGCGTTTAAAGGAATAGCTGCAGGTTTGCCTGCCGCTAAGCCTTTCCATAAGGAGCCCGCCATGCGCGGGCTTTTTATCGCCTGGATGTCTCCGTCAGGCAGTGCCGAGCAGCCTTTCGAACAGATCCGCTCCCCCCATCTGTCCGCCCTTGAGCATCAACTCCAGCCCATGGCGTGACGGGTCTGCGCTGTGCGCGCTGCTCAGCGTGACGCCCGGGCAGACCGTGGTCTTGTACGACAGCCCCAACAACTGCAGCGCCTGGACTGCGTGGCTTGACGTGTCACCGCCAGCAATGCCGATGCGGCGCAGTGGCGCGCCGTGTTCTGCGCGGGCTTGCACCACGCGGGTGATCAGATCGGCGCTGGCCTGGGCGACGTCGGTGGACGAAGCCGCAGCGGCCAGCGGCGCGCCGTCCGTGGGGCCGGTGAAGGCCAGCACGTTCTGTCCGCTCTGCAGCCCTGCGCACAGGGCGTCCTGCAGACCCTGCGCGTAGGCCGTGTCGCTGCACAGCCGCTGGGCGTCCACTGCGATGCGGTGGTATGCGGTGGCGGCCTGCACCTGCGCGGCAGTCAGGGGGGACAAGCTGCCCGCCCAGGCCAACACCGGCCCGTTGGCGGGCGCCAGCGGTGCAGTGGCTGTGGACGCCGGCTTGCCCCAGTGGGCTACCAGTGCCTGGGCCACGGCGCTGGAGCCCACCGCCAGCAACCGGGCGTGTTGGGACTGCTGCCACAGCAGGCGGCCCACGGTGGCCAATTGGCCGGGCGTGGTCAGGTCCAGCAAGGTGGGCGCCATGGCGTGGGCCGCTGCGCCATGCGCCAGCAGGGCCTGCAGGGCGGCGTCCAGGGCGACGGTGGTGGTGGTGTCGGTGTCGTTGGTGGCGTCATACAGCGGGTAGTGCAGGGCGGTGATGCCATCCAGCCCCTGGCGCGCCAGATGGAGCCGGAGGTCGGCCTCGCCCATGGGCGTGACCGGATGCTGGCGCATGGTGGGATGCCGGTCGATGCGGTGCACGGCGCCGCCCGTGCCTGCGGCAGCGAACAGGTTGCTGAACGCGCAGTAGCGCCCCAGGCTGGGCTGCCCGCCCACGATGGGCACCCAGCGGTTGTTCACGAACGGGTGCAGGGTCTGAATGCCGCAAGCGATGTTGCCGACATGCGGGGCGCTGTCGAAGGTGGAGCACACCTTGTAGTGCAGCACCGGCGGCGCCAGCTTTTCAAAGAAGCGGCCTACAGCGGACATCTCGGCCCGCATGGCCTCTGGCGGCATGGCGCGCGCAGCGCCCGCGATGCCCACCGCATCGAGCGGCCCGGCAGCGGCCAGGGCCTCGGCGCTGGGTACGCCCATGAACAACATCGAGCGCAGGCCGGCCTGGGCCAGCACGGCCAGCGTGTCGGTGGCGCCTGTGAAGTCGTCGCCGTACCAGCCGTACAGAGGGGCCGTCGTCGTCATCGTTTATTTCTTGCCGAAGAATTCGATGGCCCGGCGCAGCTCGGATGCGTGGGTGGCGCGCTGGGCCAGGGTCTCGCCCTTTTGCACCGCGTCCCAGGCCTGCTGCAGGCTGGCCACGCCCGCAGCGGGGCCGTCCGGGTGCGCCAGGATGCCGCCGCCAGACATGAACAGCAGGTCGTTGGACTGGATGCTGTCCCACGTGGCGGGCACGGTGCCGGCCCACTGGCCGTTGGAGAAGGCGGGCAACACGCGGTCGTCCAGCCCATCACACAGCGGGGCCAGCGTGTCGTGGGCCGACTCGATCACTTCCTCGTCGGTCTGCGAGAACTTGCCCTGCAGGCCGTGCACATGCATGTGGTCCACGCCCGCCAGGCGCCACAGCGTCTGCCAGGCGTTGAACGAAAAGCCCAGCAGCGGGTGGCGCGACAGCGCGCCGTAACCGTTGCGGTGGCCGTGCAGCGCCAGCGGCGTGTGGCGGCGCAGGGTTTGCACGGCGGAGTAGCCGCACCAGTTCAGGCTGACCATCACACAACTGCCACCCTCGGCGGCAATCAGGTCGGCGTGGCGGCGCATGGCGTCGGTTTCGTCGGTGATGTTGAAGGCCACCATCACCAGCTTGCCGGTCTTGTCTTGGTGGGCGCGCACCCGGCGCATCACGGCCTTGACGCGGTCGGCCAGCGGGGCGTGAACGGGGTTGGCGCAGACCTCGTCGTCCTTGATGAAGTCCACCCCGGCAGCGCACAGGCGTCCCGCCAGGTCGCCGGTTTCTTCGGCCGACAAGCCCACGTTGGGTTTGATGATGGTGCCGATCAGCGGGCGGCCCTGCACGCCGGTCAGCGCGCGGGTGCCGGCGATGCCGTGGCGGGGCATGTCGAACTGGGCGCGGTAGGCGCTGGGCAGCTTCATCGACTCCAGGCGCAGGCCGGTGACCTCGCCCAGGTCGTACAGATTGCCCGACACCGTGGCGGCCAGCGTTGGCAGGTTGGGCCCGATGTTGTCGCACGGAAAGCTCACGCGCAGCCGGGCCCGCTGCCAGGTCTGCGGCGTGTCGAACATGCCGCGCCGCTGCATCCACCCGTTGGGCAGCGAAGGGGCGGGCGCCACGTCCAGCAGCTCCACCGATTCGACCGTGGCGCGGGCGCGTTCGCGCAGTGCGTCGGTCTCGCCCTCGACCCGGGTGAAGGTGCCGCACGACTGTTCGCCTGCCAGCACTTCGGCCACGTGAGCCGGGTCCAGCGGGGTTTCGATCAGGTAGGTGGCTTCAAAGCGGTCTGGGGACATGGGGTGTGCTACTACTGTTTTGATAGCTGAGAGTGCTTATGGAAAAAGCGCTAGAGGCCAATTTGGCTCAAAACTCAGACCTTCTTCAGGCTTTCATCAGATCTTGGAGAGATCCGGGAACGGCCGCACCGGGTCCGTCGTGCCGTCCCAGGTCTCCGACTCCGAACGGATCAGGTCGAACATGCGCCCCTTGGGGCCGGCCACCTCCGACAGCTCGATCACCGTGCCGGGGTGGTATTCGGTATCGAAGTAGACAAAGCGGCCTTTTTCGCCCACCTCGCCGCTCATCACCGTCTTGAAGCCCTGGGCCGTCAGCCGCGCCAGGTCGGCGTCGTAGTCGCTCGTCCAGTACGCCACGTGCTGCAACCCGGTGCGCCCGGCCTGCAGAAAGTCGCGGTACATGGATGGCACGTCGTTGCGCGTCTGGATCAGCTCGACCTGCACATAGCCCGAGTTGGCCAGCGCCACCGAGTTGTGCGGCTCGTACGATTCGCCCTTGTAAACGTAGTTCTTGATCGGAACCTTCGGGTTGTAGAACCAGGGGCCCACGCCCAGGGTCTTGCTCCAGTAGTCCATGGCGGCTTCGATGTCGTGGACCACATAGCCAAGTTGGCGGATGGCGCCGAAATGACGGCTCATAAGAATTTCCTTTGGTGGTGATGCGTCAGGGCAGGGCGCAGCCGGGCGGGGCCCGTCAGGCGCCGCCCAGGTTGCAGGCTTGCTTTATTTACTTACTTCGCGCCGTCGATGATTTCTTTGGGGATCGGCACGCCCGCGTACTTCACATGGATGTCGTTGAGCTTGCCGTTGGCCAGGTTGGTCTTGATCCAGCCGTTCACGGCGGCCATCAGCTCGGGCTGGCCCTTGCGCATCGCCACGCCCAGCTGGTACGACTGCAGGATGAACTTGGTCTCGAAGTCGCGCGACGGGTTCTTCTTGGCGATGGCCGCGATGATCGGCGGCGTGATGGCCACGATGTCGGCCTGGCCCGTGGCAGCTGCGGTGATGGAGGCGGACTCGTCATCAAACCGCACCACCTTGGCCTGCGGCGCGCGCTCGGTCACGATCTTGTCCTGCGGGCCACCACGCGTCACGGCCACGGTCTTGCCGGCCAGGTCGTCAATGCTGGTGAGCTTGAGGCTCTTGGGTGCGCCCACTGCAGCCTGGATAGCGCCGTAGGGGATGGAAAAGTCCACCGCCTTCTGGCGCTCGGGCGTGATCGACAGCGACGAGATGATCAGGTCCACCTTGTTGGACAGCAGGTTGGGGATGCGTGCCGAGTTCGTCGTGTTCACGATCTCCAGCGTCAGGCCCAGGTCCTTGGCCAGCAGCTCGGCCGCTTCCACGTCCGAGCCCACGGGCTTCATCTTGTCGTCCACGTAGCCATAGAACGGCGCGCCAAAGTCGATGCCCACGCGCAACTTGCCGGCGGACTTGATGTCGGCCAGCTCGGCCATGGCGGGCACGCACAGGGCGGCGGCGCCCACAGCCAGCAAGGTGCGGCGGAAGAAGAGGGAAGCGGTCATGGTGGTTGTCTCCTGGTGGTTTTTGGATACGGAATCGAAAGGGGCAGGGCTGAAGCTGAAACTCAGAGCCCGTGAGAAAGAAAGTCGCGCAGCTCGGCGGTCTGCGGGTTCTTGAGCATCGCGCCCGGGCCCGTCTCCCACACCTTGCCTTCGTGCATGTAGATGATGGTGTCGGCTACCCGGGCGGCAAACTCCATTTCGTGGGTGACCAGCACCATGGTCATGCCGCCCTGGGCCAGGGCTTCGATCACGCGCAGCACCTCGCCAGTGAGCTGCGGGTCTAGCGCCGATGTCACCTCGTCGAACAGCATCACCTGCGGCTCCATCGCCAGCGACCGGGCAATGGCTACGCGCTGCTGCTGCCCGCCCGACAACTGCTCGGGGTAGGCCTGCGCCTTGTCGGCCAGGCCCACCTGCTGCAGCGTGCGGGCGGCAATCTCGCGCGCCTTGGCCGCGGGCATGTTCTTCACGGCCTTGGGGGCCAGCGTGATGTTCTGCTCCACCGTCAGGTGCGGGAAGAGGTTGTAGCTCTGGAACACGATGCCCACGTCCTGGCGCAGCTGTCGCAGGTCGATGGCGGGGTCGTGCACCGCGTGGCCGCAGACGTTGATGGTGCCGCTGTCGATGATCTCCAGCCGGTCGATGCAGCGCAGTGCCGTGCTCTTGCCCGAGCCGCTTTTGCCGATGATGGCCACCACCTGGCCCTTGGGAATGGCAAACGACACGCCCTTGAGCACCTGGTTGCTGCCAAAGCTCTTGTGGACGTCTTTCAGTTCAACCACGGGCTGTTGTCGTTGTCGTAGTTGTTGTGCAGACAGAGCAGCTTGCGCAAAAGGGTGCACAGCAGCGTCTTGGGCGAGGTTCATGGTGTCTTCTCGTTTCATGCGGTGGTCACAGGCACAGTGGCTGTGCCACGGTTTCCAAACTGCTGGCGCTGCTCCAGCTTGCGGCTCCACACCGACAGCGGGTAGCACATCGCAAAGTAGACGACGGCGATCAGCAGGTACACGGTAAAAGGCTGAAAGATCGAGTTGTTGATGAGCTGCCCGGCACGCACCAGCTCGATAAACCCCACGATGGACGCCAGCGAGGTGTTCTTCACGATCTGCACCATGAAGCCCACCGTGGGCGGCGTGGCAATGCGCACTGCCTGCGGCAGCACCACCAGCCGCATGCGCTGGGTGCGCGACAGGGCCAGGCACTCGGCCGCCTCCCACTGCGTGCGCGGCACCGACTCGATGCACCCGCGCCAGATCTCGCCCAGGTATGCGCTGACGTAAACAATCATCGCGATGCTGGCCGCCACGATGGCGGGCAGCTCCAAGCCCGCAATGGACAGGCCGAAGTAACACAGGAACAGCACCACCAGCAGCGGCGTGCCCTGGATGATCTGGATCCACGCAATGGTCGCCCAGCGCACCGCCTTGATCGGGCTGACGCGGCACAGCGCAATCACGCCCCCGGCCAGGCCACCGCCCACAAACGCAATCAGCGACAGGCCGATGGTCCACAGCGCGCCCCACATCAGGTACTGCAGGTGATAGGAGTTCAGGCCACCGTCGATCATTTGGCGCTCCCTAGTTTGCGTTGGCGCGTGAACACCATCTGCCCGAACACCCACAGCCCCAGCCGCATCAGCAGCGACAAAGCCAGGTACGCCACCGCCACCAGGATGTAAGCCTCAAACGGGCGAAAGGTCTCGGACTGCACCCGCGCCGCCACGGCCGTGAGTTCTTCGACCGAAATCTGCGAGGTGATGGACGATGCCAGCATCAGCAGCACGAACTGGCTGGTGAGCGCGGGGTACACCTTCTCCATCGCCGGGCGCAGCACCACGTGCCAGTACACCTGCCGGCGCGTGAGGCCCAGGCACTCGGCCGCCTCGATCTGGCCCTTGTGGATCGAATCCATGCCCGCCCGCATGATTTCGCAGGTGTAGGCCGCCACGTTGATCACCAGCGTCAGCAGCGCCGCAGCAAACGCCGATACCTTGAAGCCCAGGCTGGCCAGGCCAAAGAACACCAGAAACACCTGCACCAGCAGCGGCGTGTTGCGCAGCACCTCCACATACGCACCGCATGCCTTGACAAGCCAGCGCTGGTCGCTGCGGCGGCCAATGGCCAGCAGCGTGCCGCCCACAAAACCAATCACCGTGGCCGGGAAGGACAGCAGGATGGTCATCCACGCCCCTTCCAGAAACTGGGGCCAGTTGGCCAGCACGCTGGCAAAGTCGAACTCGTAGGTCATGAGCGGGGCAGCCGTGCGCGTCAATCAGCGAGTGCTGGCGCGGCGGCCAAAAGCTGGCGGCTTGCCCTGTGGGCGCAGGCGAGCGTGATCGTGAGCGGAAATACCAGGCATGTCTTTGTCTCCTGCGTGATCGGCTTGGCGAGCGTGCCAGCCGTCACAACCTAGGGTTTGTACTGATGGTTTCTGATGCCTTTCAGCACCGAACGCCCAGTGATACTATCCGCGGAATCCATCAAATACCAGCAAACTAGATGATGGTTTTTGATTGAATTGACATGGCCCAAAACCCGTCCAACCCCAGCAGTCCCCGCAGCCCGCGCATCCCCGACATCGCCCAGCTGTCCGGCGTCTCCACCGCCACGGTCGATAGGGTGCTGAACCAGCGATCGGGCGTGCGCAACGCCACCGCGCAGCGGGTGCTGCAGGCCGCTGCCACCCTGGGCTACCTGCCGCAGGCCGAACTGCACGCAGCGCTGCAACCGCAACCCTTGCGCCTGATGGTGCTGATCCCCGAGGGCAGCAACCGCTTTCTGCAAATGCTGGGCGACGTGATCGGCTACGCGCAGGACCACTGGGCACCGTTCAACGTGCGCTGCCAGGCGGCGTACATCGAGAGCTTCAACCCCGACGCGCTGGCCAAAGCGCTGCTGCACTACGGCAAGCGCTGCGACGGCATCGCCTTCATGGCGCTGGAGCACCCCGTGGTGCGCGAGGCCGTGGCCCAGCTGGCAGAGCAGGGCGTGCCCACCGTCACGCTGATATCGGACTTGTCCAACTCGCGCCGCGTGGCCTACGTGGGCCTGGACAACCGCGCCGCAGGCCGCACCGCCGCCTATTTGATCGCCCGCTTCATGGGCCCCCTGGCCCACAGCCGCAAGGCGCATGTGGCGATGATTGTGGGATCACTGCGCTACCGCGCCCACGAGGAGCGCGAAGCGGGCTTTTTGCACCTGTTTGAAGAGCAGTTCCCCCTGGTGCAGGTGGTGGGCGTGCGCGAAGGCCAGGACGACGCCGAACGCAACTACCGCCAAGCCCGCGCGCTGTTGGAGCAGCATGACGATTTAGCAGGCATCTACAACATCGGCGGCGGGGCGGAAGGCATCGGCCGGGCGCTGAAAGAGGCTGGTGCGGACCGCAAGATCGTGTTCATCGGCCACGGCCTCACGCCGGATACGCGGGCGCTGCTGATCGATGGGACGATGGACGCGGTGATCACCCAGAACCCGCAGGGCGCGGTGATGAACTGCGTGCGGATTTTTGCGAATGTGCGGGATGGGCGGGAGCCGACGAATGGGGTGGAGACTACGCGGAGTCAGGTGATTTTTCGGGAAAATTTGCCGTAGGGGAGGCCAGTGGGCTCTCTGGGTGCCGGACCGGTGTGCAAAGGCGGGCGGTTCTCTTTGGCACTTGAGCTTTCGGCCTTGAACGCTCCGTCGAAATTGCAAGCATTTGACTGCTTAGACTGTGAGTGCCCAATAGAACTGTCACAGGCAGTCACTGTCTTTCCGCTGCCTTCAGCCATTCACTGATGCCATTCACGTCGATGGCAAGTAATTTGTCTTGGAGCGCTACGACGCGTTGAATCATGGCCCCGCCATCCGACTCCTCAACCTCTTCTGCATGGGCAAAAAGATGGGTCAGCAGTTGAGTAAGATTGTTTTCGTGGTCGTACAGGTGGGGCCTAGTACGTTGCACAAACTCCAGGAAGATTTCGCTAACTGCCAGCGCCACTTCTGGCTCACGGTGAGACACCGCGTTTAGCCATGCATCAAACCCGTATAGTTCCGGCCGATTGGATTCAGTTTCCTTTTCGAGAAGCTCAAAACAGCGTTTGATTACCGAATGGGGTACGACCACCAACGATGAAGTCTCCCTGAACAGGTGTCGCAACTTGCGGGCAACAGCGGCTGCATTTGGGTTCTCTGGAGACATGCCAACTTCAAGACCGACGCAACATTGCTGTGAATGACCATGGTAATTCTCGGGGTGGCTCCACACACTTGCAGCGCCTCGCCAAGCCTCAACCATATTCACGGCTTTTAGCTGCTCAAGCAACAGGTTGAAATCCAACTTGCCGCTTAGTGCAGCGAGCGCAGCAATACGACCCCAGGTTTCCAGATCTTTGCCAATGCCGGTGGCAGCCAGCTGAGAAAGCCAAGGCTTGACCATCTCAAACCTCTGGTGATATGCGTAGTACAAACAAGGTTCAGCCATCTTCCAGAGCCCAGGAGCGGTCTGTTGCATGGCGATGTCAAACAGTTGCCAGCCAAATTCCGGAGCAAGGCTTTGCAAATAGGGCAAGCGCCGAAGCATGACTGCCCGAACTGCAGGGTGAGCATCGTCCGCAAAGCTGCTTAGAGTCGGCGCTAGAAGTCGGGGCCACGAGGTGTTGTTTTCTTGAAGAGTTGTAGCCAAAATCATCAAGGCATCGACAGCATTGCCTTTTGCCATATTGATACCAATGGTTAACAAGTCAACTGAATCCCCCGAAACGGATTCTTTCTCAACCATTGCCAAAAAGCCGGTGGTTAATGCCACCAGCCTTTCTGCTGTCAACGTGTCGCGAACTACATTCGCGCAGGCTTCCAAAGCTTTTGCCGCCTCACGGCTGTGATGCCATTGTTCTGGGTATTTTTCGAGCGTACTCAGCATGGATTGAATCAGCATCGCAGCATCAGCTTCTTCTACGGGTGCCCAAGTTCCACTAGGCTGCAAATTGCCATAGCGGATCGAAAGGTAGTTTGCAACTCCATCCATAACGCTGCCACGGAAATTCTTGGGTATTTTTCCCCAATAGCTAAGTAAAAAGGCGATGAATCGGGATGGATTGCGTGCTGAGGCTTCTTGAAGTTGAACTCCAACCTCTCGTTCCCCCCCAATCAAAAAGTCATCGAAGGTGTTTTTTGGGTAGCCGTCATAGTGGCCGAGTAATTTCTGTACAGCCAGGTCACTGCAATTCAAGAAAACCTCAAAGGTAAATGGTGGTGCAACCCATCCACCACCAGAGCCAATGCGTGCCTGCCTTACAAGAGGCCAGGTCAAGCATTCGACTTTATCCACCACGGCTTGGCTTGCAGGGCTTCGGAGGTACCCAGGGATGGACAGAATCAATTGGGCTTGTTGGTGCAGTCTCCAAATAGGATGCCCCGTTTCGCTGGAGTCTTCATGAGGGATACCCAAAATGCGCGCCTCGACTGCATCCTGGATGCCTGAGTCCAACTCATGGAAAGTTGTCTGTATCAGCGTTCCCAGTTCGAAGGACAACTCGGATTCAAGAAGTTCTGCATCGCACACCATAAGGCCGATTACATCCAGATTGCTGATTGGCGTTGCTGTACAAGCCAATATGGCGAAGTACCGCAGTGAACCTTCTGCATGGGAGCAAAGGCGGTGGCGATTCCGTTGCCACCAATCCGAGTTGAGCGCAGCATGGTCGATTACCGCTGCCTCGATGGCATCCATAAAGATCCTTCCGCTGCCAACATGCCTAAGACCGGTCTGACTATGAGTGTTCTCATAGGACGTTTCACGCAAGAAGCTAGTCCGAAACCTTCGATTTCCGTATCGCAATGCTTGAATTTGGCTCCACCGCTCCAGAGCATCTACGGCCAAGTTCAGCAGGGAGACAGAATCCCGCATACGCCGCCGCAAGAAGCGATCATTCGAATTGCCAAATTCATGCGGCTCGCAATGTAGATTCTTGTCCCATTGGTATCCCATCAAATCATCATTGCTGACCTCCTCTGCGATGTACTTCCACAGTACTTCGTCGTCGAGCCCTCCTGCGGTAATACAACGGGCTAAAGCCTTGCCGAGAAAACTGCGTTTTCCCCTCGGCATGCTCAGCAAGGATTTCAACAATGAAGACATCTGACCTTCATGCATTTGATCCATGCTTGCGATGGCAGAGGTCAATTGGTCAGCCAAGTGCGCGCGGTCCACCCAATCTGTCGCTAGCGCTTCTGTCCAGAAGTCCACTACTCCCCCCACATCATCATTTTTCCAAAATGAGACACGGTGAACATGCCTTGTCATTGCTTCACTGTCCCGTTGACGTTTCAACTCGGGCACCAAATGCTTCATCCAGAAGTGATGCCATTCCAGTCGAATAGCTTTGGTATAGATGACTTGGAAGACTTCTGGATGTAGCGCTCGCAAATCGCGAATCAGCTGCCAGTCATCGTCCCGAGGTATTTGCTCAGCGAAGCATTCCGCTACTAGGCGACGGATGTGAAATGCATGTTTCTGGGTGAGTGCGGTACGCAATTGGCTGCGAAATGTCTTCCTATCACCAGCGGCCAGTTGGGCCACAAAACTGCGGATGCTGGGGCGCACGAAAGGCACTGGCGGCAAGTCTTGAATAAAAGCATTCAATGTCTTGCCGTGACGTAGGGCATCACTGATGACTAGTACATCAAGCAAAGTTTGGTGCCCGAAGGTCAGTTTCCCGTCTTGGGCTATCTGCAAGACGTTGTGACTCAGTAGAGACCTGCGGACCAAATCGGACGCTGCCAACCGCTGCGGCGGTACTGACAGGCTGCGATGCCTCAGCATTTCTGTTGCGATGGCCTCGATAGCCTGCATGGCGGCATCACCCAGTTCATCGTTGGCTTGAACAATGGTGTCTAGGTACCTTTGAGCCAATGCTTGGCTGGTCACCACGTTGAAGCTACCGTCTTGGCCTGCCAGTTCCACATACAAGGCCAGTTCACGCGGGTTCTGAATCAGCTGCCGGGTGGCGTCATCCAAACTGGAAGTATCGATGCCTTGTCTCGCGAGCAGAGGGGCAATTTCTGTCTCCCAGTTCAACGGTTGGCACTTGAATTCGTTGCTCCATTTCCGTTGGGCAATCCGTCTGTCATATTGGCGGTCAAAGTCGCGGCAAGCGGTTGTGACCGTTACATTGGGCAGCCTCAGCAGGCGATCCATCTGAGCAAGAAAGTAGTCCAGCACCTTGTGTTCGCGGGCGATGGAAAGCACATCGAGCGAATCAATGACCACCACCACATGGGCTTCTTCAGCCATGCGTGCCGTGCGCTCAACCCAGTTTTGTGGCAGCCCTTGCGCCTGGCGATCTTGCGCAGTGTCTAGGTCCGCAAATTCGCGGGATTGGATAAATATGGGAAAACGATCTGAACGGGACTGGGCTTGCTGCTCAAGCGCTTCCTGCAAGGCCAGCATCACGCATGTTTTGCCAGCGCCTGGCTGGCCGGTCAGCAAAATGGACGAGGGCTTTGATTCAATCGCAGCCAGGATTTCAGCTACTAAGGGTGTCGAAACGGTTTCGCCAGCAATATCTCGGCGCCACTTTCTGCCGATGGAGGACGTGCTTCCAAACGCAGAGCGAACTTCGGCCACATCCATGGGCAATGCCAGCATGGAACCTGCAGCATGAAGGATGGACTGAAGGTCGGCTTTGGTCAGGCGGTGTTGTACCGCGGCGTTTTGTCCGTTCTGACCGTCAGCGCGAAAGCCGAGCTGGTCAAGGCGCGTCCAAAGGGCATTGAATGCAGCATCTGGGTTGCTTGCCAACCGACGCAGGCGCTCGCGGAGCAGTGCTTCCATGCGATCCAGCTCTGGACTGGATTCAAATGTGGTGCGACGAAGGAAGTCGTAGGTGGAAAGTGTCGGCGTGTGATGCGCAAGCTGGGTTTTCAGTTTTGCATCTGTCGTCCCCGTTGCCTGCCCCAAGTTTGCTTGGTAGTTGGCCTCGTCGGCATAGGTGGTGCTGAACTCCCGCAAGGCTGCCAATTCCCCGAAGGGACTTCGGGAATAGAAACGTACAGAGGTCTTCGGGTCACTGGCAAGCATGAGGCTGGTTTTTTGAAGTTCGCCAGCCAGATCCGTCACTGACCACGCCTGATGCTCTGTTTGGTTCTTTTTGCATTGGCAGCAAATCTTTGAACCGTCTGTTTTGCCGATGACTACGTCATCAACCTTTAGCGTCGCGGCATCGACCTCAAGCCATTCAAAGGTTGGATCATCGAGAACGGTGAGTGCCCATTCAAAGGCAACCAGCGTCTGATAGCCATCTCCACGATTGGATTGAATGCCTGCCTTGCTCATTGAGGGCTTCCTGTCTAGCGTTGGTCTTTTCACATAGCCCCGTGTGATGGGGGCTCCACATTGTCGCCGTCGACAAGTGGGTGGTGCTGATCACAGGACGAGGTGCAGCAGGGCCCGGGTAGCGATGAGGACAAGAGCTTGCTGCAGGCGATTGAGGCCGCGCGAGATGCGGTCAACGCCAAGCCAGACACGCCCAGAGTGGCAAACCTGTTTGTGAGCAAGGTGTGACCGGACCCGCGCCGGTTGCTGCAGCGGTGACGGTACTTGGCGGGGCGTCACTGGGTGCTTCATTTTTGATAGCTTATGGCGCTTTTCCAATAAGCGCTAGAGCCTGTTTTGACCAGTATTTTGCAGAGCTGGTGCAGATCGCGTCACTTTGGCCCGCGCAAGGACCGCAAGTGCGCCGCCGAGTTGAGGGTGCACAAATGGATAGCGATGGCCCAGCGCAGCGCTCGGCACGGCGTTTTTCCCGTCCAGCAACAGCGTAGACATCTCTCCCAGCATGGTCCGCAATGGCAGCCCCGGCATGCGCAGCCAGGCCCGTCGCCCAAACGATGCAGCCAGGGCCTGCGCAAACGTGGCCTGCGTCACCGCCTCAGGCGCCACGGCATTGACGGGGCCCTGCAGGGGTTGGTGCGCCATCGCAAACCGCACCAGCCCCACCGCATCGGCCAGATGAACCCAAGGCGCAGGTTGGCGACCATGCCCCAGCACGGCGCCCAAGCCCAGGCGTGCGGCCAGCGCTTGCATAGGGTAGGCGCCACCGCCGTGCCCCAGCACCACACCAAACCGCATGCGCACCACCCGCACGCCCAGGGCTTCGGCGCGTCGCGCCTCGTGCTCGATGGCCGCGCACAGGTCGGACTGGAACTCGCCCGGGCGGGGTGGGGCGGTTTCGTCCAAGGGCTCCATCGACGCATTGGGTGATACGCCGTAGAAGCCCACGGCCGACGCGCTGACCAGCACGCGTGGGGCCTTTTGCAGGCGGCGCATCAGGCTAACGACGGCCACGGTGGTGTCGACACGGCTGGCCAGCAGTTGGCGTCTGCGCGCCTGGGTCCACGGCATGCCCAGCACGCGGGCGCCTGCCAGGTTGACCACTGCGTCGATGGCCGTCTCTGACGGAATCGCGTCCAGCGTGTCCACCACCCACACGCTGGGGCCAAAGCTGGCGCGGGCCTGCAGGGCGTCGCGGGTCAACACGATCACCCGCTGGCCGTCGCGCACCAGGTCGGCGACCAGCGCGCTGCCCACAAAACCGGTGGCGCCAGTGACCAGGGTGGCTGGCTGGGGTTGGAGGCCACGGGCGTGCAAAGCGCTGGGCTGTGTTGGCGGTGCTGTGCGGTAGAGCTTGATGGCGGCCGCCACGTTGCGCACGCTCCAGGCCCACACGCCGATGGCGTAGGCTGTGAACAGCCACGACACCCAGCCGTGCGGGGCCAGCACCATGGCGGTGGGTAGCTGCACCCAGGCCCACAGCACGGGGGCGATCAGGCCCAGGAAGAGGCCGTAGCTGATGGTCAGCACGGTGTGCAGCACACGCTCGAACGGCGGCAGGCGGCGGGTGCGGTCTTCTTCCAGAAAGTCGGCCAGGGTGATGCCCAGCTCAACGTGCAGCAGGGCCGCCAGCACGGCGGCAAAGGCGCCGCGCCATTCAAACCAGGCCAGGCCGACAAAGACGACGCCGTAGATGGCCTCGCGCGCGGCGTGGAGCGAGAGTTCGTACCGCGCGGAAGTGCGCTGCGGCAGCCGGGCCTGCAGCTCGTGGTGCCACAGGTTGTCAAACGCGCCCAGGGCGGCCTGGATGGAGAGCAGCAGAAAGATGGTGTTCATGGCGGTCATGGTGTGAAGGCCTCAGTGGGTAGAAGAATGGGTGCCAGCGGGGTCGGCGCAGTCGTCGGTCATGGGATCGATGACGGGATCGGTGAACACGCCGGATTGGTGGAAGGTTTCGCCCCACAGCGGGTGCACCATGCTCAGCGTGAAGCGGAACTGGCCTGCGCCCAGGTCGGTGTGGGCGACGCGGCAGGTGCCGGGGGTCAGCCAGGTCGGCACGGGGATGCGCAGGCCCGCCACCACCCACCAGAAGCGGCGGCTGCGGAACACCAGCGCGCCGTCTTCTTCCAGCACGTCCAGCGACATGGCCAGGCCGCCGTCGGTGCGCTCCAGCAGGGTGCCGTCGGTGCCCAGCTCCTTGGTGGACCGAACGGTGCGGTCTGCGCCGTTGTCGGTGCCGCTGTTGGTACCGTTATCGGTGCCAGTGCCGGTGTGAAAGCGCCGCTCCCACACCACACCGCCGCGCCCATTGTGGCTGACGTTCACTGTGGCGGGCAGGGCCGTGGTATTGATGTGGGTCAGCGGGCCGCCCCAGGCCCGGGTCAGCGCGGCGTAGACGTGGCCGATCAGCGAGCAGCGCAGGTCCATGTGGCCGTGGTAGCTGACGTCGGCGTGGGCGATGCCAAAGCGGCGTTGCACGGCGGCGGGCAAGCGCGCCCAGGCGGCGGCGCCGGCCAGGGCAGGCAAGTCCAACACTGGCATTGCGTGTGCTGGGTTGGCGGTGCAGTGGCGGGGCGCTGGGGTGAAAAGGGCAAACATGGCGGGCTTTGCAAGAGTGGCGGTTGCACTCTCTATTGCGAAACCCGGGCCAGCCTCTGCGGCCGCTGCAAGTGCTTGATTTCATTGAAATTTGCTTAGCTGGCTGCATACTTGGTTTACAGTGCGCGCAGCCCCTACCGTTAACGCCAGGAACAGGTCACGCCATGATCACCACTACCGTCTGCCCATGCTGATCCACGCCGTCCTCGGGTTCTCGGTGCTCGAAACGCTGGTGCTGGCAGCCCTGCTGTTGGCCTGGGCTGACCGCGTGGCGGGTGCCCGGCTGCTGGCGGCGTTTTTGATCGGCATCTCGCTGTGGATGGTGGGCAACGAGCTGCCCAACTGGCTGGGGCCTGAGACCGAACTGGTGGCGATGCGCTTGCTGGCTACGGCGCCATTTACCTCTGCGCTGTTCTTTCATTTCTGCACGGTGTTTTGCCGTGTCGACCTGGGGCGCTGGGGTGTCGCAGTGGCCTATGCGCTGGGCGCGACTGCGTCGGTGGTTTCCATCATCCTGGTGCCGGGGCACTTGATTCATCACCGCGACATTGGCTTTATTGCGGTGGCCGACCCGGTGGGCACCATCGCCAGCATGGCCTGGGTCATTCTGGGCATTGGCGGCGTGGCGGTGCTGCTGCTGGCACTGCTGCGCGCGCGCCGGTCGGGCGACGGGCAGAAGTTTCGTCAGATCGCCGCCGTCACCGCGTCGTGCCTGTGGGGCCTGCTGTGCCTGGCGGGCTACGGCATTGCGGTGCTGGATTTGCCGATCTATCCGTTTCCGCTGCTGGGCCTGCCGCTGTACTCGCTGATTCTGGTCTACGGCATCTTGCGCTACGGTGTGTTTGTGGCCAACGCCTGGGCACGCCGCGCGCTGGTATGGGCGCTGCTGCTGGCGCTGGGGGCGGTGGTGCTGGCGCTCACGCCGTTGCTGCCGTTCGAGTCGCGCTGGCTGGGTGGTCTGGCGGTAGCGGCCAGTGTGCTGGCGCTCAACGGCCCGGTGCGCCGCGTGGCCGAGCGGCTGGTGTACCCGGGGGGCGAGGTATCGATTGCCGACCTGGGCGCCTGGCGCAACGCGTTGCTGTCGGCGGAGACGCCCGAGGCCCTGGCGCAGCAGGCCGCCACGCTGCTGAGTGCACGCATTGGGACGCAGGTGGAGGTGCAAATTGGCGCTCCATCCGCATCCACAACACCCTCCACGTCATCAGCGCCATCAACGCCACCCGGCAGCACCCCGCAGCTGGTGTGCACCCCGGGCGAGCAAGGCTGGCAGACCACGCTGCAGGGCTGGGACGCTGCACCGCCCGGGCCGCGCCATGTGGCCGAGCTGTTTGGCACGGTGGTGGCTGAAGCCGCAGCGCGCGTAGAGCAGGCCCAGCAGTTTGCCGCCCGCGAACGCGAGCGCCAGTTGCAGGCGCGGCTGGCCGAGCTGGGCGCGCTGGCCGCCACGGTGGCGCACGACATCCGCAACCCGCTCAACATCATCTCGATGGCCGTGGCCGCGGCGCCCAGTGACACGCGGCGCGAGGTGGCCGACCAGGTGGCGCGCATTGCCAACCTGACGCACGACCTGCTGGACTTTGCCAAGCCCTGGAAGCTGGTGCCCCGTGAGCTGGACCTGGCAGCCCACGTGCGCAACGCGGCCTTGCGGTTGCCCGACGTGACCCTGGGCGTGGGCCTGGCCCAGCCGCTGGTGCTGCAGGCCGACCCCCGGCGCGTGGACCAGGCGCTGACCAATTTGCTGGAGAACGCACGCATCGCGATGGCGTCCGAGGCCGATGGCGTTGAAGCAGCGCCGGCAACACACAGCCCCGTGCACATCGACGCGGAAACCACCGACAACGCCGTGCTGCTGCACATCTGCGACGCCGGCCCCGGCGTGCCCGACGAAATCAAGAGCCGCCTGTTCGAGCCTTTTGCATCCCGCAGCCCCGGTGGCACCGGGCTGGGCCTGGCCATCGTGGCCCGCATCATGGCCGCGCATGGTGGCTCGGTGGCACTGACCGAGCGGCCGCCGTGGAGCACGTGTTTCACGCTGCGCTTTCCTTTGACGACGACGCAACGACTGCCATGACCGCCAACACCACAGACAACGCAGCCGACGCCCAGCCAGATGCAGGGCAAGACGCCGCGCCAGCAGGCGAGCCGCAGAACGGCCATGTGCTGCTGGTCGATGACGAGGCAGCCTTCCAGCGGCTGGGCGGAGCCTTTTTGCGCAACCTGGGCCACACCGTGACGCTGGCGGGCGATGGCGACCAGGCCCTGGCCGCGTTTGCCAAACAGCAGCCCGAACTGGTGCTGCTGGACCTGGCCATGCCGCCGCACATGGACCCAGAGATCGGCCTGGAGCTGATTCCACGTTTTGCACGCGTGCCCGTGGTGGTGCTGACCGGCCACGGTGACCACGCACTGGCCCTGCGCGCCACTGAGCTGGGCGCCTGGGACTTTCTGACCAAGCCCATCGACCCCGACATGCTGCGGTTTGTGGTGGCACGCGGGCTGCGCAAGGCGCGGCTGGATGCCGAACTGGCCGCCCTGCGCGCAGGGCAGTCGCTGGACGATTTGGGCATGGTGGGGCAGGCGGCCGCCACGGTGCAACTGCGCGCCCTGGTGCGCCGTGTGGCGCCCACCCAGGTCAGCGTGCTGGTGCTGGGCCCCACCGGCACCGGCAAAGAGCTGGTGGCCCGCGCCTTGCACGCCTGCAGCGCCCGCCGCAGCGAGGCCTTTGTCGCCATCCACTGCGGCGCGTTGTCGGCCGAGCTGCTGGAGAGTGAGCTTTTCGGGCACATGAAGGGCAGCTTCACCGGCGCCTACCGCGACCAGCCCGGCCTGGTGGAGGCCGCGCACGGCGGAACGCTGTTTCTGGACGAGGTGGGCGAAATGCCGCCGCCCATGCAGGTCAAGCTACTGCGCTTTTTGCAAGAGGGCACTTTCGTCCCCGTGGGCGGACGTGTGCCCAAGCGCGCCGACACCCGCGTGGTGGCCGCTACCCACCGCGACCTGGAAGCGATGGTGCGCGACGGTACGTTCCGCGAAGACCTGTTCTACCGCCTCAAGGGCGTGGTGTTGCGCACCCCGTCGCTGGCCGAGCGGCCCGCCGACATCCCGCTGCTGGCCACGCGGTTTCTGCACCGTGTGGCGCACCGCGCCAGCCTGTCGGCCAGCGCCTTGGCATGGCTGATGGCGCGCGAGTGGCCGGGCAACGTGCGCGAGCTCAAGGCTGTGGTGGAGTCCGCCGGGGCCCTGCTGATGCCCGAACAGCGCGAGGTGGATGCCGAGCTGCTGCAACTGGCCAGCGGCGATATGCCCGACGTGAGCGACACCGCAGCGAACCTCAAAACCACCCCGCTGGCCCCGCCCGGCAGCACCGGCCCGCTGGACGCGGCGCTGATGGAGCTGGAAGTGCGCATGGTGCGCGACACCATGGCGGCGGTGGCGGGCAACCAGTCTGAGGCGGCACGGCGGCTGGGGATCTCGCGGGTGGGGTTGATCAAGAAGCTGACGCGGCTGGGGTTGAAGTAAGCCCGCGAGCGTGACCACAGGCACAGGCACCTTTGCGGCCTAGGCGCTGACTGGAAGGAAGTGCGCGCCGCCCCTAGGAGCCGACCGCCGCGAGGGGTCAGGTCGGTCTGACGGTGGATTCAACGGATGCGGGCGAAGTCGATCCCTCTTTCGCTTGGAGCACCGCCGGCGCGCCGCGTTTGCTGATGAGCAGAACCCCCGCCAGCACCAGCGCGGCCCCCGCCATCTGCGGCCAGGACAGCGGCTCGTCCAGCAGCCAGCAACCAAAGAAGATCGTGAGGATGGGGCCCAGCGTGCCCACCAGCGCGGTTTGGGCTGCGCCGATGCGGCGGATGGCCGCCGATGTCATGAACACCGGCAGCACGGTGGAAAACACCGCCATGCCCAGCGCGTGCAGGTAGACCGGCGCCGGTTGCACCAGGGCGCCCATCGGTTGCGACACCACGAAGTGCAGCAGCGTCGCGCCGGTGGAGACCAGCATGGCCAGGGCGGTGAAGCGTGCAGCGCCCAGCCTGCGGATGGCGGGCTCGCTGCCGGCCTGGTAGAACGCGTACGACACCGCCGAGCCGAACACGAAGCCTGCGCCGAGGAACACGGCGCGGGTGTCGCCCGCGATCTGCAGGTCGTGCGCAAAGGCCAGGCCGATGCCGGCGTAGGACAGCAGCAGCGCCCCCATTTCGCGGCGGGATGCCCGCTTGCCCATGAAGAGCACACCGATCACGATGGTGAGCGTGGGGTAGGTGAACAGGATCAGCCGCTCCAGGCTGGCAGTGATGTACTGCAGGCCGATGAAGTCGAGGATGCTGGCGCCGTAGTAGCCCAGCAGCCCCAGCGCGACGATGGCCAGCCAGTCGCGCCCGCTCAGGGGTGCCAGATGGCGGCTGGCGCGCCAGCCGACCCAGGCGAACACCGGCACGGAAAACGCCATGCGCAGACACAACAAGGTGACCGAATCCACCGGTACCGCCTGCGGCACAGCGTAGGCCAGCTTCACAAAGATGGCCTTGAACGAAAAGCCCAGTGCCGCCAGGATGGCGAGGGCAAGACCAAGGCGTTCGGCGGACCAGTTCTTCCAGGGCATGGGGGATTTGTGCGGCAAAGCAGCGCGCTCTGATCGTGCGAGATATTCGAACGCTGTGCGTGCTTTGGATCGGCATGTAATGAATAGAGGCTGCATGGTGCCTTGGCAGGAGGGCGTGCACAATTGCCCATCCCACAACCATACGTTCGTCATAGACGAACGATGCCAGGCCGCCCTTGAACTACGACCTCACCGATCTGCGCCTCTTCGTTGCCATGGCGGAGGAGCGCAACCTCACGCGCGGCGCTGCACGCGCCTACCTGGCGCCGTCGTCCGCCAGCCACCGGCTGCGGCGGCTGGAGGAGGCGCTGAACACCACACTGTTCGAGCGCCAGACGCGGGGCCTTGCTCTCACGCGCGCGGGCGAGGCGCTGCTGCGCAATGCGCGGCAGGTGCTGGCCAGCATCGAGCAGATGCACGCCAATCTGTCGCCTTTTGCCACCGGCATCCGCGGCCATGTGAGCCTGTGGGCCAACACGCACGCCACCCACACCTTTCTGCCGGACGACCTGGCGGGTTTCTTGAAGCGGCATCCGCAGGTCAGCGTGAGCCTGGAGGAGCGCACCAGTGCAGAGATCGTGGTCGCAGTGGCCAGCGGCGAGATCGAGGTGGGTGTGCTGGCCGACAGTGGCACGGGTGCGGGTGTGGAGTTGTCACCCTACCGGCAGGACCGCCTGGTGCTCATCGTCCCGGTGGGCCATGCGCTGGCGGGGCGTGCGAAGGTGGGATTTGCGGAGGTACTCGACCACGCCTTTGTCATGCTGCACGCGGGCTCGGCCATCCATACCTTCACGATGAATGCCGCCGCCGCACTGGGCCGGCACCTGGACGTGCGCATTCAGGTGCGCAGCTTCGAGGCCGTCTGCCGCATGGTAGGGGCGGGCGTGGGGATTGGCATGGTGCCACGCGGTGCAGCCATGCAGGTGGCTGGCCTGAGCGAGCCGCCCGTGGTGGTGGAGATGGACGAACCCTGGGCACAGCGCGACTTGCAGGTCTGCGTGCGCAAGGGGGCCGAGCGCTCAGGCTTTGCCCAGACGTTGGTCGACTATTTGCGCGCAAGCGGCAGCAAGCACCGGCAGGCGGCCATCACGGCCGGGCGCTGACGACCTTGGCCCCCGCCGCCCGCAGGCTGGCGACAACCTTGCCCGGTGTGGCCGCTGGCACGACCAGCGTCGCCAGCTCCTTGAGCGCCGCAATGCCGAAGGGGGAGGCGGCTCCGAGCTTGTCGATGGAGGCCAGCACCACGGTTTCTGCGGCGCGCGCATGCAGCGTGCGCTTGACGGCGGCCTCCTCGAAATCGCCGGTGGTCAAGCCAGCGTCGGCATGCACACCCGTCACGCCCATCAGGTACAGGTCTGCGCGCAGCCTCATGGCGGCTTCGGTCACGCTGGCGCCCACGTTCACCATCGAGTGGCGGAACAGGCGGCCGCCCAGCATCAACACCTCCACCTGCAGGTGGTCCGCCAACGCCACGGCCACGCTGGGGCTGTGGGTGACCACGGTGGCGCGCAGGTCCAGCGGAAGGTGCTGCACTACCTGCAGCGATGTGGTGCCGCCATCGATGATCACCACCTGCCCAGGCTGCACCAGCGCGGCCCCGGCGCGGCCCAGCTCACGCTTTTCGTCGGTGGCAAGTTGCGCGCGCACTTGCAGGCTGCCCACGGCGGCAGAAGCGGGCAGGGCACCGCCATGCACCCGTTGCAACCGCCCTTCGGCCGCCAGTTCACGCAGGTCGCGCCGCACCGTGTCTTCGGAGATGCCCAGCTCTTCACTGAGTGCACGGGCCACGATCTGGCCGTCGTGCTGAAGCCGGTGGAGGATGAGTTGCTTGCGTTGGGTGGTGAGCATATGGGCCCGTATTGTGTGCGGATGGGTGTCAGTGGTTGCGCGAAACTGCCTGAAAGTGCATGATACTGCACGATTGTAATTTTTCGGAGAAACCATGTCCATTGCGCCCCCGGCCGACTCTCCTTGGCTCGTTTTGATCGCCGGTCCTTATCTCTCGGGCACCGCCGGCGACCCCGCCCGGATCGCCGCCAACCGCGAACGGCTTGAAGCCGCAGCGCTGCCCATCTACGAACGTGGCCATTTGCCGCTGCTGGGAGAGTGGCTGGCCCTGCCCATCATCCATGCGGCGGGCGGGCAAGAGCCTGGCGACGCGGTGTTCCACGCCTACCAATACCCCGTGGCCGAGCGGCTGCTGGCCCGCTGCGACGCCGTGTTGCGGCTGCCCGGCGCATCGCGCGGCGCAGACATGGACGTGGAGCGGGCCCGGGCGCGGGGCCTGCCCGTGGTCCACCACGTGGATGAACTTCCGATGCGGCTGGCCGCTGGCGAAGGAGCTGCCGCATGAGCCGTCCACCACCACCTCCCATCGCCGCGCAGGCAGACCATGTGCGGCTGCTGGATGTGCAACTGCTCTCCAACGACTGGTATGTGCTGCGCAAGATCACGTTTGAACTGCGCCGCCGCGACGGCCAGTGGCAGCGCCAGAGCCGCGAGGCCTACGACCGGGGCAACGGCGCCACGCTGCTGCTGTTTGACCCGCAGCGCCGCACCGTGGTGCTGACGCGGCAGTTCCGCCTGCCTGCGTTCATCAACGGAGGCGCCGACGGCTATCTGATTGAGGCCTGCGCGGGCTTGCTGGATGGCGACGACCCCGAGACCTGCATCCGCCGTGAAGCGGAAGAAGAAACCGGCTACCGCATCCGCCAGCCGCGCAAGGTGTTCGAGGCCTATATGAGCCCAGGCTCGGTCACCGAGAAAGTGCACTTTTTTGTGGCCGAGTACGCACCGCAGGACCGCATCCGCGAGGGCGGCGGCCTGGCCCAGGAAGGGGAGGACATCGAAGTCATTGAAATGCCCCTGGCCGACGCCATCGCCGGAATCCACGCGAGCACCATCCAGGACGGCAAGACGGTGATGCTGCTGTTGCATGTGGCGCTGATGCTGCAGGGGGGCGTCACAAGCGGGTAACCTCGGCACCCTCGCAACGCACGTTGGCCGGCCCCGTGGCGGCCGATGTGCCGAAGCCACTCTGCCGCAGCCCCAACACACGCCTTTGATCCCCATGCAAGCCCTGCTCGACGCCATCGCCCACATGCCTTTGCCCACGGATGCACAGCGCATCTTCCACGGCCGGGGCGGGCGCCACCCCGGTTGTGAGCAATGGACGCTGGACGCCTATCCGCCGGTCTACATGCTCACCAGCTTCCTGCCTGCGGGCGAGGACACCGAAGCCCAGCTTGCAACGGTGGGCGCTGCACTGGCCGCGCGCTGCGAGCAGCTTGCCCCCGGCCAGCCGCTGAACTGGGTGTTCCAGTGCCGCAACGAACAACTTCGCACCCAGGGCCGCACCGAGACACGGTTGATGGCGGGCGCCGTGCCCGAGCCGCATGCGGTGACGGAGTACGGCCTGACATTCAAGGTGCATGTGCTGCGCGGCCAGAACCACGGCCTGTTCCTTGACATGGCCGAAGGCCGCCGCTGGGTGGACGCCTTTGCCGCTGCACGCAGCACGGACCGCTATGGCCTCAAGGTGCTGAACCTGTTTGCCTACACCTGCGCGTTCTCGGTGGTGGCGCTGCAGGCAGGGGCCAGGCAGGTCGTCAATGTGGACATGAGCCATGGCGCCATTGCCGTGGGCCAGCAGAACCACCAGCTCAACGGCCTCACCACCGGCGCCAGCTTTCTGGCGCATGACATTTTCAGCAGCTGGGGCAAGATCACCCGCAGCGGGCCGTATGGCCTGGTCATCGTGGACCCGCCCAGCTACCAGAAGGGCAGCTTCGTGGCCACCAAGGACTACGCACGGCTGATGCGCCGCCTGCCCGACCTGCTGGCACCCGGTGGCCACGCACTGCTGTGCCTGAACGCGCCCGAGTTGGGCGTGGGCTTCCTGCAAGAGCAGATGCAGGAGCTGGCGCCTGAGCTGCAATTTGTGGAACGGGTGGCCAACCCGGCCGCGTTTGCGGACGTGGACCCGGAACGCGCCCTCAAGGTGCTGGTGTACGCCGCTCCGAATCTTTGAACAGGTTCTCAGGGCCGCTTGCCAGTGCCATTTAGGCTTTGTGGATTGCCGGTGGCTTCTGATATTCTTTGCGGCGCCTGTGTGAACAGGTCCGCATTCCCACGGCCTTGCCGCCTGCCGCATTCCTGGCGCTTTGGTGCGCGCTTCACCAGGTTCTTCTCATCGACGTATGGTCCGATTTTTTCTGATTTTCATCGCCGTATTGGCGGTCCTCTTTCGCATCGACATGCTCGATGACGTGCAACGGGTCGCCATCGAGCCCTGGACCAGCCTGCTCGCAACCGCCAGCGCGGCGCTCATGACCCCGCTCGACTCGGATGTGGCGCACCACGGCCGCATCCTGATGAGCAAGGCTACGGGTTTTGCGGTGTCCATCGAGGCGGGCTGCAACGGGGTGGAGGCGGCGATCATCCTCATCGCCGGCATGATCGCGTTTCCCTCGAACTGGAAACACAAGCTCGCCGGCATCGCCATTGGCATTGCGGCGGTGCAGGTCGTCAACCTGCTGCGCATCATCAGCCTGTATTACCTGGGCAAGTGGAACATGACCGTGTTCGAGTTTGCCCACCTGTACCTCTGGCAGGCACTCATCATGCTGGATGTGCTGGTGGTCTGGATGCTCTGGATCCGCTGGATCGCCCGACAACAACCTCCCCAACCCGCCATTCCAAATGCAGCTTAGTTCGGTCGGACGTTTCCTGCTCATTGCCATTGTCAGCCTGCTGTGCCTGATGCCGCTGTGGTACTACCTGTCGCCACAGCTCTCCAAGCCCGTGTTTTTCATGGCGGGCGAGGCGGCTTCCACCCTGTTTCACTGGGCATTGAGCTACACCCAGAAAGAAACCACGGGGGTGTTGAACACCACGCTCAAGGTGGTTTCCGTGCAAAACAGCCAGTTCAAGTCGGGCAAGCTCGCCCCCCTGGTGGACTACCGCCTGCTGGGCTACGGCATCGTGATCCTGTGGGCATTGGTGCTGGCCTCGTTTCCCCGTGGCTGGGTGCGCAAGCTGCTGATTGGTTCTGTGGCCATGCTGCCGATCCAGGCGCTCAATGTGGCCCTGCAGTGGTGCAACGATGTCTTCAACCGGGCTGGGCCCGAGGTGTTTGCGCAGACGGGGTTGCCCGGCTGGGTGGCCGACGTGGTGGCGTTTTTGTACCACTTCAATCTGTTCATCTTTACCGCGTTGGCACCCGTGATGCTCTGGCTGTTGCTGGACCGGGAGTTTCTGGCCAAGCTGCACGCCCAGGCGCGCGCGGCGGTCGCTGTGCAGCAACCACAGCAACCCGAGCCGCCCCAGCAACCCTAGTAGGCCGCCCGTTCGCGGCGCGGTGCGTGGCGGGCTCCCGGGTGGCGAGGTCAGTGCTTTTGGGCGTCCAATGGCGTTTCCGTGTGCATCACGCAGCGCCACCCGCCGTCCTTGCGCATCCAGACGGACGAGTCTGTCATTTCCTGCTGGATTTCTTCCGGCTTTCCACGGGGCGTGAGGGCCTGCCGCGCGTGGTAGGTCAGAACGGCTGTGTTTTCGTCGGGAAACAGCACGTTCATGTTGCTCAGCTCGAAGGACTTGATCACCATCGGGCCCTGTTCCGCCATCTGCCGGTAGGTGGCGTGGTCAAACTGCATGGCCCCGTGGCTGCTGACCATCAGTGCCGGCTCGTCGAGCATGGAGAGGGCAGTGTCCGTGTCCTCATCGACCATCGATTGCCAGAATCTCTTTTCCAGTTGGATGAGCTCATTGCTTGCTGTGCGCATTTCGTGCTCCTAGGTGGTGAAAGGAACCACAGTGCGCGTCGGCTGGCCTGACGGATGTCAGACGGAAAAGCAGAGGCCCGTCAGTACGTTCCTACCGGTGCGCTGCGTGCCAGGGCCCGCATCAGACTGTGTCGTCCGCACCAAGTCCACGGTGCCGGGACGAGAGGGCAGGCAGCGCCAGCCGGTGCCAAGGATAGCCCCGGCCCTTCTAGCCGCGGGGTGCCGCCGCGGGCTGCTCCAGCATCCCCAGGATCACGCTCCACTCGACGGGTTCCACCGGCGTGATCGACAGGCGGTTTCCGCGCTGCAGCACCCGCATCTGCGCCAGATCCGCGTGTTCCCGCAGCTCCGCCAGGCCGACCACCCGCGTCTTGCGCTGCGCCTGCACATCCAGCAGCAGCCAGCGGGGTGTGTCGGCGGGAGATTTGGGGTCGTAGTACGGCGACGCAGGGTCAAACTGCGTGGGGTCGGCCCGCGTGCCGCTGGCCACACGCGCAATGCCGACAATGCCTGGTTCGGGGCAGCTGGAGTGGTAGAACAGCACGCCATCACCCACCTGCATGCCGTCGCGCATGAAGTTGCGGGCCTGGTAGTTGCGCACACCGGTCCAGGGCACGGTGGCGCCCGGGGCAGACAAGGCGTCGTCGATGGAGCACTCCTCGGGTTCCGACTTCATGAGCCAAAAGCGTGGGGGGCGGGCCGGCAGGGGCGAGGGCGCCGAGGGCGGTGTTGCAGCGGGATGGGGTTGTGCCATGGCGACATTTTGGCAAACACCGCAATGTCCGGCATCCACCTGGTGCGTGCAACATGGTGGAGTTATGCTACATTTTTGGTAGCTAATGGCGCTTATCCAACAAGCGCTGGAGGCCAAATTTATCTTCAAAACATGGATCGTGCCAGGGATTGCACAGGCGAAATGTGCGCAGCAGAATCTGGCTGCAACCTCGTCTGCCTGCCAGTCCGCCAAGATAAGGTGGCCCGAGTTGGCCGTTCAGCCGGGTTCAGCGCAATGGCACCCACCCATTAAAACGATGGCAAGAAACACCTCCAAAAACACCCGCAACGAAACCCCTGTTGCCTCTGGCTCGGACCGCAAGCGGGCGGGCTCGTGGTGGTTCGGCCTGTTTGCACTGCCCTTTGCCGCGGTGGGCGTGGGCATGCTACTGCTGGGCGTGTTGCCCACCTTGTACGACTGGTCGCGCATGCAGTTCTGGCAACCGGCGCAGGCTACTCTGGTCTCTGCGCAGCTCAACACAAGCCGCAGCAGCAAGTCCACCACGTATCACGTCACGGCGCGCTACCGGTACCAAGTGGCGGGCCGCGAGTACGAAGGCGACCGCGTAGCCATCGGCAGTGGTGGGGACAATCTGGGGGACTTTCAGGAGGCGCTGGGTGAGCGGCTGGAACATGCGCTGCAGAACGGGCAGCCGGTGCCCATCTGGGTGAGTGCCTCCAACCCCGCAGAGGCCGTGATCGACCGCAGCTTGCGGCCCGGCCTGCTGGCATTCCAGATGGTGTTTGTGGTGGTGTTTGGTGGCTTTGGCGTGGGCATGCTGGTGCACCTGCTGCGGGCGCCGTCGCGGGCAGGGCGAAAAACGTCGCCGCAGCGCACCGTGGCTGGGGGCACACCCGGCAAGGTGGAACGCATTCCCGGTGGCGTGCAGATGTATTTTCCGGCGGGGCGGTGGTGGGGGCTCAAGCTGGCCCTGGGGTTGGTCGGGTGTGTGTTTCTGGCCGTGGGCCTGCTCGTGCCCTGGGAACAGGAGGCCCAGGTGGATGTGGCGCCCTGGCTGTTCCGACTGCTTTTTGGGGGCATGGGTGGGGCGGTGCTGATCAGCAGCTTTTATGCGCTGGCCAACAGCCTGCGGGTGCGGCTGGACCACGGCGGCCTGCGCACCGAGCGGCGCCTGCTGGGCCTGATGCTGCAATGGCACCAGGTCCCCGCACACGACATCGCCCGGCTGAACGTGGTGGAGAGCTACGCGGTGGAGACCAATGGCCGGCGCCAGGTGTATTTCCGCATCGAGGCTGCACTGCGCAACGGCAAAAAGATCACCATCGCCCAGGACCTGCAAGGGCGCGCGGAGGCCGACCGCATGCTGGCGTCCATCGGCGGCTGGACGGGCTACCCCATCCGCTGAAGTTCACCGCCCTTAGAACCTGTTCCAGATCTTTTCAGGGCCGCACAAGTGCCTTGCCGGGATGGGATGCAAGGCGCGGGGTGCAGCCAATAGCTCGGCTATTGGCAAGCGTCGCAACACAGCAGACCGCCCGACAAGGCACTTGCCCGAAGGGTTGGAGTGAAATCGGGCGATTGGAAGCCCCGGCTGCTTGCATGGGCACGAGCCCATGCGGCGCATCCGAAGCATCCACGTCCATCACGATGGCACTCCAATGCGATCCCCGAAAAGATTTTGAACAGGTTCTTAGCCCGCCTTGCGAAACGTGAGGTTGATGCGGTGCGCGCCTGTCAGCGGGTGCGCGCCTTCGGGCAAGGGCAGCACGCCGTGAAACCGCAGCCGTGCCGGGCCGCCCCACACCACCACATCGCCGTGCACCAGCGCAATGCGCCGTGCCTTGTCGGCCCGCTGGGCACCGCCCCACAGGAACACGGCCGGAATGCCCAGCGACACGGACACGATGGGGTGCGCATAGTTGCCCTCGTCCCGGTCCTGGTGCAGCGACAGCCGGGTGCCGGGCGCATAGCGGTTGACCAGGCAGGCATCGGGCGCAAAGCCAGGGAAGCCTGCTGCCGCAGCAGCATCAAGCGCCATCTGGCGAAACAGCGGTGGCATGGCTGGCCAGGGCTGGCCGCTGTCGGGGTCGGTGGGGTCGTAGCGGTAGCCGCTGCGGTCGCTGACCCAACCCAATTTTCCGCAGTTGGTCATGGTCACCGACATGCGCAGGCCACCGGGCGTGATGAGGTGCCTGAAGGGCGCCTGGGCCGTGACCTGCTGCACAGCCGCAAGCAGGTCGGCCGCCTGCGCGAGCGCAAAACCGCGCAGCACCATGGCGCCGGGCTCCAGCACTTCTGGCGGCTGAATGGGTTGGGGTGGATCGTCGAAAAGACTGAGGCTCATAAAGGTGGCAATCCATGGCGGCAGTGTTGCCCGCAGCCGTCGCCACTGGCGTCCCCGGAGGGGAAGGCGCGAAGCGGCACAGGGGGAACATCATTCAGCATCGTGAAAGATCACGCCCAGCGTGTGCCGCTGCCCGCTGCGCAAACGGCTCACGCCATGGCGCATCTGCACGCGGTAGGGCCCACGTGTGCCTTGAACGGGACGGTGGTGTACGGCAAACACCACGGCGTCACCGCGCTGCAGTGGCACCACCTCGGCCCGCGACTGCATGCGCGGGCGCTGCTCGGTCAGCACGAACTCACCGCCGGTGAAGTCGCGCCCTGGCTCCGACAGCAGAATCGCCACCTGCAGCGGGAACACATGCTCGCCATACAGGTCCTGGTGCAGGCAGTTGTAGTCGCCAGCGGCGTACTGCAGCAGCAGCGGGGTGGGGCGCACCTGGCCTGCGGCGTGGCAGCGGGCGATGAAGTCGGCATGGTGCGTGGGGTAGCGCACATCGATGCCCATGGCCGTGTTCCACTGGTTGGCGATGGGCGCCAGGTGCGGGTACAGCGTCTCGCGCAGCCCGGCGACCAGGCTGGGCAGGGGGTAGCTGAAGTACCGGTATTCGCCCTGGCCGAATCCGTGGCGCTGCATCACCACGCGGCTGCGGAAGGTGCTCTCATCCGTGTTGCCGTACAGGCGGGCCAGCGCGGCGCATTCGGTGGCGCTGAGCAGTTGCGGCAGTACCGCGTTGCCTTGCTGGCGCAGGGCCTCGGTGGTTGTTGACCAGTCGATGGCAGCCGCACGCTGCGCCCAGTCGTCGTTCTTCAGACCGGGCTGGTGGGACAGCGGGACAGCGCTCATGCCACCTTCTCCGCCAGCGGTTGTGCGGGCTCTGGCGCGGCTTCACGCGTCAGCAGCGCACGTTTGCGCTCCACGCCCCAACGGTAGCCCGACAGCGCACCATCGCTTTTCACCACCCTGTGGCAGGGAATGGCCACCGCCAGCGCATTGGCCGCACAGGCCTGCGCCACGGCCCGCACGGCGGTGGGCGCGCCGATGCGCTGGGCCACCTCGGCATAGCTGGCGGTCTGCCCCGGGGGAATGGTTTGCAGCGCCTGCCACACCCGCTGCTGAAACACCGTGCCGCGCACATCCAGCGGCAGGTTCAGCCCCAGGCCCGGGGCCTCGACAAACGCCACCACCTGCGCCACCAGGGCTTCAAACGCGGCATCGCCGCCGATCAGGTTGGCGTGCGCAAACCGGTCCTGCAGGTCGCGCGCCAGGGTGTCGGCATCGTCCCCCAGCAAGATCGCGCAGATGCCCCGGTCGCTTTGCGCCACCAAGATGGCACCCAGCGAGCACTGGCCAATGGCAAACCGGATGTCCTGCGCCGCACCGCCTGCACGGTAGTGGCTGGGCGTCATCCCCAGTACCTGGGCCGACTGTTCGTAAAAGCGGCTGCTGGACTGGTAGCCCGCGCCGTAGATCGCATCCGTCACCGAGGCCGTGGGCTGCTCGCCGAGCGCGCTGCGCAGGCGCTGCGCGCGCTGGGCGGCTGCATAGGCCTTGGGCGTGAGGCCCGTGGCCTGCTTGAAGATGCGGTGCAGGTGCGATGCGCTCAGGCCCACTTGCGCGGCCAGCGCATCGAGGGTGGGCGCACCGTCCGCCGCAGCGCCTTCGATGATGCGGCAGGCTTCGGTGACCAGCGCGGCATGGTGCGACAGCGCCGTGGGCTGATGGGGCCTGCAGCGCTGGCAGGGGCGAAAGCCGGCTGCTTCAGCCTCCGCGCAGCTGGCATGGAACCGCACGTTCTCGGGCCGGGGGGGGCGCGCCGCGCAACTGGGGCGGCAGTACACACCCGTGGTCTGCACCGAATACCAGAAGCGGCCGTCCGCCGCCGCGCTGCGCGCCACCACCGCCGCCCAGCGCGGGTCGGTCTGGGTGGCGGCGGCTTGTGCAGCCTTGGCGGAGGGGGTGGCACGGCTGGGCATGGCGGTGAAAGGTTGGGCCAGGGCGTTGGCGCTGCGGTGGAGGGTGTCCAGGTTCATGGTGGATGGCTCACAAGGTGGATTGCGATGCCATGCACTCTAGGGATGGGGTGGGCGGGGCGCACTCCGAAGCTTGCTTTTGAATTTTGCGCCAAGCCACCGAGGTGTGCCGAGTGCGGGTTTGCTCTCTATTTGATAGCTGCTAGCGCATGAATATCGTGCGCAGGAGGCCAAAAACAGTGAAAAATCTCCCAGTCGGCGTGGGGAATTGATCGCGCCCCCATCTTTTAGACTGCACGCGGTTTGCCGCCAGCGCCCACACCACCAAAACAAAGCCCATCGCTCGGGAGGAGATTCATTGATGCCACACGTCCGCCGCACACGCACGGCAGGGTTCCGCAAGGCCTTGTTGCTGGCCTTGTTCGCCTCCACCGTGGGCATGGGGTCGGCCGCCTGGGCCGCCGATCCACAGGCCACCCACCCTCTGGTGGGCCGCTGGAAGGTGGCCAGCATCAACGGCGCGCCGCCGCCGAAGTTCCTGGCCGGCCAGGTGCTGGCAATCCAGGCCGATGCCCAGGTCATTAACCTCGACCTGACAACATCCGGTGGCGCCGCAGCCTCTGAGGGCGCTGTGCAGAAAGCCCTGCGCGATGCGCTGACGCGCGGCACATGGCGTGCGGATAAGGCGCGGTTTTATGTGTCGAACAGCCCGCGCCGTGACGCGGGCAGCGCCTACGCCATCACCCAGCAGGGCAAGGTGTTGAGCCTGGACCCGGACCCGTATTTTTCGAATGCAGACGTGCCCTCCAAGGCCACGTATGAGCGCCTGCCGTGACACGCGCTGCAACCTCCCGACGCGCGGCACCAAGGCGCGAAAAGCTGCCGGGAGGTATTTGGGTACTTGCCTTGTTCGCCGTGCCCTTTGCTGCAGCGGGCATTGCCATATTTTTGTTCATGGTGGCCCCTGCCATCTATGACTGGGCGCGCATGCAAAGCTGGCAACCGGTAGCTGCGCAGGTTGAATCGGCCACGCTGCAGAGCCACCGCGGGAGCAAAGGAGGCGCTACGCACAGCGTTTCAGTGCGCTATCGCTACGAGGTGGGCGGCGTGACCTACACCGGGCAGCGCGCAGCCATTCACGAACGGCCCGACAACATCGGCAGCTTTCAAGAGCAACTGGGCCGACGGCTAAAGGGCGCACAGCGCACGGGCACGCCGGTGTTGGTGTGGGTGAACCCCACGCGCCCCACCGAGTCGATTGCTGACCGCAGCCTGCGGCCAGGCCTGGTGGGTTTGGCGCTGGGTATTGCGGTGTTGATTGGCGGTGTGGGGTTGCTGGTGCTGACCGCGGTAGTGCGCAAGGTGTGGGGCGGGTTGCGGGCTTCTGCGGCGTTGTGAGCCTGCGGGGCGAGAAGCGTTGGCCACCCGCTGGGTGAGGTGGCTGAGCCGTCGCTGAAACGGCCTCTCAGCACCGCGACCAGGGATCTTCCGCGTCGGCGCTTCATCGCTTGTAGTAAAGATAAATGCTATTACAAATATAGCTAATAGCGCTTTCTGGATAGGCGCTAGCGGCCAAAAACAATTAAATTTCAGGCGGCTGCAATGGCCGGGGCCGCCGTTTGCCCGTGCCGCCCCAGCGCAGCGCGTCTTCGCCCGGAATGCCCAGCGGGTTGTTGGCTGGTTCGGTGAGTGGCGCCAGCAGGGCGTGCAGGTCGGCCTCGCTGAATTTGACCGCGCCTTCGGCGTCATGGCCCAGCACGCCCTGGGCCAGCGCGGCCTTGCGGGCTTGCAGCTCCAGCATGCGTTCTTCGATGCTGCCTTCCACCACCAGCTTGTAGACAAACACGGGCTGGTCCTGCCCGATGCGGTGGGCGCGGGCGGTGGCCTGCTCTTCCACGGCGGGGTTCCACCAGGGGTCGAGGTGGATCACGGTGTCGGCGGCGGTGAGGTTCAGGCCGAGGCCCCCGGCCTTGAGGCTGACGAGCAGGATGGGGGCGCTGGTCTCGTCCCTTGCCTGGAACTGCCGCACCACCGCGCCGCGCTGGCGGGGCGGTGTCTGGCCTGTGAGGGTGAGGTAGGGCAGGGCCAGGGTGTCGAGCAGCTCGGCCGCCAGCGCGAGCATTTCGGTGAATTGGGAGAACACCAGCACGCGGCGCCCTTCGTCGACCAGGGCGGGCAGCATGTCGGCCAGCAGTTCGAGCTTGGCGCGCTCCATCGTCTGCGCCGTTTTTGTGGTGCCTTTGACCAATCTGGGGTCGCAGCAGACCTGGCGCAGCTTGAGCAGGGCGTCGAGGATGGTGATCTGCGCGCCGTCGAAGCTCTGGCGCTCGAGCGCGCGGCGCACCTGCTTGTCGGCCGTGGTGCGCACGGCCTCGTACAGCTCGCGCTGCCTGCCTTGCAACTGCACGCGCTGGATGACCTCGGTGCGCGGCGGCAGCTCAGTGGCCACGTCCTGCTTGCGGCGGCGCAGGATGAAGGGGCGCACGCGCTGCGACAGGAGCTGGGCGCGCAGGGTTTCACCGTTTTCCTCGATGGGCTTGCGCCAGCGGGCGTTGAAGCTGCGCACATCGCCCAGAAAGCCGGGCATCAAAAAGTCGAACTGGGCCCACAGCTCGCCCAGGTGGTTTTCGAGCGGCGTGCCCGTCAGGCACAGCAGGTGCGGAGCCTGCAGCTTGCGCAAGGCGCGGGCGCTGCGGCTGCCGGCGTTTTTCACCATCTGCGCTTCGTCCAGGATCAGCAGATGGAACGGCTGTGCGGCCAGCGCCTCCACGTCGCGCCAGAGCAGCGGGTAGGTGGTCAGCACCAGGTCGTGGTCGGCCATCTGCAGATAGCGCTGGCCTCGGCTGGCGCCATGCAGTGCCAGCACGCGCAGGCCGGGGGCCATGCGCGCGGCCTCGGCCTGCCAGTTGAAGAGCAGCGAGGTGGGCAGCACCACGAGGGCCGGGCGGGTGAGGCGCCCGGCCTCCTTTTCGAGCAGTACGTGGGCCAGCGCCTGCGCGGTTTTGCCCAGGCCCATGTCGTCGGCCAGGATGCCGCCCAGCCCCTGGGCGCGCAGATACTGCAACCAGGCCAGGCCTTCCAGTTGATAGGGGCGCAGTTGCACCTGCAAACCCTGCGGTGCGGCCACGGGCTGGGGCGTGCCGATGGTGCGCAGGCGCCGGGCCAGCTGCGCCAGGCCCAGATCACCCTGCAACTGCCAATCGTTGTTCCAGCCATTGACCGTGCCCACGCGGTGGGCCAGCACCAGCCCGGCACGCAGTGCCTCGATACGGCGGGCCTCCCACGCACCCAGGTGCAGCGGGTCGCCGTCCTTGCGCTGGTTGCGGGTCGGGTCGGTCAGCAGATCGACCATGGCCCCCACGATGGCTTTGAGCGGCCCGGCGGGCGCGTCGATGCGTTTGCCGCCCGGGGCGCGCAGCGAAATGATGGCAATGTCGTCAATGGCGGCCATCTGCCGGGCATTGAGCCAGCGCGCGTCGCGGCGCAGCAGGTCGGCCAGCATGGGGGCCAGGTCCAGCGTTTCGCCGTCGATCTCGATACCCAGGCTGAGCAACCAGGCGCCTTCGCGCTCGGGCAGCTGCAGTTTTTGCACGGGGCGCTCGCGTGGGCCGAGTGGGCCATCCACTTCCTTGCCCAGCAGTTCGCCGGTGTCGGGGGCGATGTGCAGCTTCCAGCGCAACACGGGCACGCTTTCGTGCGCAAAGCCGGGCTGCACCACCACGCTCCAGCCTCTGGCGCGGAGTTTGGGGATCTGTTCGGCCCAGAAGTCGCCAAAGAAGGCCTCCTGCGCCAGCGTCCACAGCGGGCCCAGGCTGGCTGCGGCATCGCGGTTGCGCCATTGCAGCGAGCGGGCGTCCACGGGCAGCAGGCCCAGGTCCCACACCAGGTCCATGGCGTCCGACTCGGCCGCCACATCGCGCTGCATGCGCACCACGGGACCGCCGGTGTCGTACAGGTCCTGCAGCGGGGCGGGGCGCGAGTTGAGGATGGACGTGGGCGCAGGCGCCTGCCAGGCGATGGCGCCTGGGAGTGTGTCGTCGGTGCGGTAGGTCCAGTCGATCTGGGCCAGCGTCACGCTGTCGCCGCGCGGCCCCATCTTGCCCTGGGGCTTGAGGCCCAGCAGGCCGTCGCCCCGGCCCAGCGTCATCAGCGTGATGCGCGGGCGGAAGTGCCCGGTGGCGATGCCGGGCGGTGGCGCGGTGCGCCCGGCCGGCGGCGGGGCGGTCTCTGTGTCGGTCTCGTCGCCCCGCATCAGCGCCATCACGCGCGCGGCCTCGGCGTCCGTCAGCGGGGGCAGGGCCTTCAGCGCTACTGCATTGGCCTGGCGGCGCAGGGCGGTCACCCAGGCGGCGATCACCGCCTGGCGGTCGGATCGCGGCGGTGCGGGCGGCTCGGCGGGGGAAGGGAGGTCACCGGGGTGTGTCACTGGCCGGTGATTGTGCCGTGCCCGTGGGCTGGGCCTGGCGGGATGCGGCGCTATTTGGCCCCTTGTGCCGCCGGTTGTGCGGCGGTCGTCGCCCGGGGCCGGCTGCCTTGCAGGTGCATGGCGGCCGCAGCGAGCAGGATGGCGGCGGCTCCCAGCCACTGGGCAGGCTGCAGCCGGTGACCAAACGCGACAAAGTCCACGCCAATCGCCACCACTGGATAGATGAAGGACAGCGCGCCCTGCAGGTAGGTGGGCAGCTTCTGCACCGCGCCGTACAGCAGGATGTACATGAGGCCCGTGTGCACCACGCCCACCGTGACCAGCAGCAGCCAGGTGCGGGCATCCTGCGGTGGCGTGCCCAGGTTGGCAAACGGCGCCAGCAGGAGCACGCCCACGCAGACCTGGACCAGGGCGATGAGGTGGGGCGGCGTGCCGGTGAGCCGCTTGGCGATCACCGAGGCTATGGCCCAGAAGAAGGCCGCCCCGAGCGCCATGGCGATGCCCAGCGCATAGTGTGTGCCACCCTGGCTCGCGCCGGGCCGGGCCTGCACGATGAGCAGCATGCCGCCGAATGCCAGGGCCAGCCAGCCGAGCTTGGCCGGGGTGATGCGCTCGCCAAAGAGCAGGGCGCCAAACACCACCAGCATGAAGGGCTGGGTGTTGTAGACCGCCGTGGCGATCGAAATGGAAGCGTGCGAATACGCCCCAAACAGCAGCAGCCAGTTGGTGACGATGGCCACGCCCCCCAGGGCCGCCCACACTGCCGTGCGCCAGGTCAACACGCCGCGCAGCAGGCCCATGGCGGCGCACACGGCCGCCAGCGTGGCCGCGCCGAACACGCAGCGCCAGAACACCACGTTCAGTGCTGGCAGGCCGGATTCCACGACAAACCAGCCGATGGTGCCCGATATGGCCATGGCGGTGCCCATCTCCAGCGTGCCTTGCGTCTTCTTGTCCATGGGGTCACTCCATCCGTGAGTTGATGGAATGACTATAGGAAAACGGGCCTGTGCGTGGAATGGATGAAGAAAGGCATTTATTCAGTAAACCCTCATAATCTGAGGCAACCATTGACTTTGAGGAGCTGCTTGCCATGGATTCCATCGACCAGGCCATCCTGACCGTGCTGCACCAGGACTCCCGCACTTCACTCAAGGTGCTGGGCGAACGTGTGGGCCTGTCGTCGCCCAGCGTGTCCGAGCGGCTGCGGCGGCTCGAGGAGCGCGGGGTGGTCCGCGCGTTCACGGTGGACATCGAACCGCGCGCTCTGGGCTATCAGCTGCAGGCCATCGTGCGTATCAAGCCGCTGCCGGGCCAGCTGGCGGCGGTGGAGAAGTTGATCCAGGAGACGCCGGAGTTCTGCGAGTGCGACAAGGTCACCGGCGACGACTGCTTTGTCGCCCGGGTGTATGTGCGTTCCATCGAGCAGCTCGACGGCGTGCTGGACCGCATTGCCGACAAGGCGCAGACGAGCACTGCCATCGTGAAGGCGCAGACCATCCGGCGGCGACCACCGCCATGGTTGCCGGGCGTCTGAGATTGTGAGAGCGGGGGAGGCCCTTTCTATCCGCCCAGCACCCGCGCAAACAGCTCGTTGCGAAAGTGGATGCCCAGGCGCGCAAAGGCGCGGTTGCGGTAGGTCTTGACGGTGGGCACGCTCAGGCCCAGATCGCTGGCGATGCCCTCGTGCGTCATGCCCTGCAGCAGCCGGGCGCACACGTCCAGTTCGCGGTCGGTCAGCTCGGACTGCAGGCGCATCAGGCGCATGCGGAGCACCGGCAGCCCATCGGCGGCCAGCGGGGCGAGTGCGGCGCCGGCTGGCAGGAGTGCGGGGGCGCCCGATGTATTCACGGTCAACGTTGCCGGGCCTGGGCGGCTGTCCTCTGTTCGCCAGGCAGCCGTGGCAGCAGGTGGAAACGGGTGCGACAGAACAATGTGTTTGCGCGTGAGGGCCAGCAGCACGGGCGCCACGGACTCGAACGCGCCGATCTGCCGGTCGCTGAACGCCCGCTGGTGCTGGTGGCGGTAGAAGTTGACGGCGAACACCGAGCCATCGCTTTCGTATTCGACCACCGACACACGCTCGGCCACGCCGTGGGCCTCATACACCCGGGCACGGTGTTCGCCCTCCACCTCGGTGGCCGTGACGTGGCACAGCCGCGTCTCGGGCTGGGCAAACGGCGCTTCATCAAAAGCCCGGCCCCAGGTGCTATCGCTGCGGTAGGGGCCCGACAGATAGGCCCACCAACAGTCCTGCGTGGTGTCGGGCACGCCCCGGCTGGCCGACATGAACAGCGTGGGCTTGCAGCGGTGGCCTGTGCGGTACACCGACCACGATGCCGCAGGCAACACGGGCTCCAGGTCCTGCAGCAGCCCGGTTGCAAAGCCATTGCCGCCCAGGCGGTGGACCATGCTCGCCAGGGTTTCGCTGGCGGGGTTTTGCAGCACCTGTCGGCCGGGTGCTTTCTGCAGGGAAGGGGGGAGCCACTGCCGCATGGGAAAAGTCGGAAATTGGAGTGTTCGTTGCCGAAAGCGTGGAGTGTGCGCTGAAAACGCCCCCGATTCTGTTGCCGAAAGCCCGGGTTATCCCGTCATCCTCTGGGATGACAGGCTTGGGTGGCAACGGGACTTACGCTAGGTCCCATGTCTGACCTCATCCCCCTGCCCGAGCCGCAATTCCGTTTTTTTGCCGACCTGCGCGTGGAGGTCGGCACCCCCCAGGAGGTGGGCCACACCGTGCACGGGTTGCGGCGCTTGATCCCCATCCTGGGCGGCACCGCCACCGGCGATGGCTGGAGCGCCCGGGTGCTGCCCGGTGGCGCGGACTTCCAGCTCATCGTGAGCGACCGGCTGTCGGAGCTGGACGCCCGCTACGTGCTCGAAACCGATGGCGGCGATCTCATCTATGTGCAGAACCGGGCGGTGCGCTCCGGCCCGGCCGAGCTGATCGCCCGCCTGGTGCGCGGCGAGCCGGTGGACCCGGCGCAGATCTACTTCCGCTGCAGCCCGAGCTTCGAGACCGCCTCCACGGCGCTTGGCTGGATTGCCGAGCGCATGTTTGTGGGCACCGGCGCGCGCTACCCGGAGGCGGTGGCCATGCGCTTTTTCGAGCTGCGCTAGCGCCCGGCACCCCGGGCAATTTCTGAATTTTTGAATCTTCCCAACGTACAAGAACCCTGGAGACATCCATGAAGACCACTGCCAAGCCCACCTCTTTCATCGCCACGCCACGCCGCGCCCTTCTGGCCGCCGCCCTGCTCGCCGGGCTGATGCCCTGGGCCGGTGCCCAGGCGCAAGGGGCTGCCACGTACCCCAACAAGCCCGTGCGCATCATCGTCGGCTTTCCGGCGGGCACGGGGCCGGACATCGTGGCGCGCCTGCTGGCGCAAAAGCTGTCCGAAGGCTGGGGCAATGCCGGCGTGATCGTGGACAACAAGCCCGGCGCCGGCGGTCTGATCGCCGCCAGCGAAGCCGCGCGCGCCGCGCCTGACGGGTACACGCTGATGCTGGGCGAAACGGGCCAGCTCAGCATTGCACCCAGCAGCTACAACAAGCTGCCCTACGACCCGGCCAAGGACTTCACGGCTGTTAGCCAGGTGGTCACCTCCGACTTCGTGCTGCTGGTCAACCCGCAAAAGGTGCCGGCGCGCAACGTGAAGGAGTTCGTGGACTGGACCAAGCAGCAAAAGGGCCTGTTCCTGGCCACCTTCGGCGCGGGCACGCCCGGGCATTTCGGCGCCTTCATGTTTGGCGATGCGGTCAAGCTCAAGCCCGAGCCGGTGCACTACAAGAACACGGCGGATGCGCTGGGCGGCCTGTTCAGCGGCGATGTGCAAGGGGTATTCGCCAGCGTGGGCCTGGCCGCCCCCAACGTGAAGGCCGGCAAGCTGGCCGCGCTGGGCACCACGGGCGCCACCCGCACCAACACGCTGCCGGACGTGCCCACCATCAAGGAGCAGGGCTACGCCAACCTGGAGTTCTCGTCGTGGTTCGGCATCGTGGCGCCGGCCAAGACGCCGCCGGAGATCGTCGCCAAGCTCAATGCCGACATCGTGCGGGCCGTGCAATCGCCAGAGGGCAAGGCCAAGATGGAAGAGGCGGGTTTCCGCGTGACGGGCACCAGCCAGCAGGACTTTGCCCGCACCATCGCCGCCGACACCGTGACCTGGGGCAAAGCGGTGGCGGCCACGGGTTTCAAGGCGGATTGATGGGCTGACCGCCGATGGAGCGGCTGACGCCGCCCCAAGCACGACCTGCCGTTCCCACAGCACCCGCACCGGCGGCAGGTGCCCGGGCGCAGCCATGCCCGGCGAATGCTCGCAACGCCCCTCGCAATCACAACAGCTTCAGGAGACATCCACCATGCCCTTTGACCATGCCCGGCGGGCTCTGCCGCCTGCATCTGCAACAGCAACAGCCCCCATCGCCCGACTGCGCCGCAACATTGGCCCTGCCGCACTCGCCATGGCCCTGCTGATGGCCGCCTGCGGTGGTGGCCACGGTGATGCACAAGCCCAACCGGTCTCCTCGGCAGCCGCCTGCGCCGCGCTGCCCTCCAAAGCGGGGCTGGCGGCCACCACGCTCGTGGCGAGCTACGTAGAGGCGGGCACCAAGCGCCCGGGCGGTGCCGCCACAGGGGCCTTCCTGCCCGGGCACTGTGTGGTCACCGGCAGCATCCATCCCCGCGTGGGGGTGGACGGCAAGAACTACGCCATCGGCTTTCAACTGAGCCTGCCCGACCAGTGGAATGGGCGGTTCCTGTTCATCGGGGGTGGGGGCAATGACGGCATCCTGCGCGACACCTCGCTCAGCTCCAGCATCTCGGGCGGCACGCCGTCGCCGCTGGGCCAGGGCTTTGCGGTGGTTTCCACCGATGCGGGGCACAGCGGCACCTCGGCCAGCTTCGGGGCCGACCCGCAGGCCCGCATCGACCATGCCTACAACTCCTATGACAAGACGGCCGTGGCCTCCAAGTCGCTCATCAGTGCGCTGTATGGCCGCAAGCCGGACCGTTCGTACTTTTCGGGCTGCTCAGGCGGAGGGCGCCAGGCAATGATGTTCTCGCAGCGGTTCCCCGACTATTTCGACGGAATCACGGCCGGTGCGCCTGCGATGCGCGTATCAAGCGGCGCCACCGTGGCGGCCATGTGGAACACCATCCAGTTCACCGCCATTGCGCCACAGGATGCGGGCGGCAAGCGCATCCTGTCGAAGGCGTTGAGCAACAGCGACCTCAAGCTGGTGGCCAACGCCGTCAACGCCACCTGCGATGCGGCCGATGGGGTGGTGGACGGCCTGGCCCAGAACTTCAGCGCCTGCAAGGCGTTCGACCCGGCGACGTTGCAATGCAGTGGCGAGAAGACGGACAGTTGTCTGTCGTCCGCACAGGTGGGGGCGCTCAAGAAGGTGTTTGCGGGCCCCCGCAACTCGGCAGGCACGGCGCTGTACACCGGCCAACCCTGGGATGCCGGACTGGGCGCGCCCGGCTGGCGCTCCTGGACCTTGGGCAACTCGTCCACGGCGACGCCCGATGCGCGTTACGTCACGCTGATGGTCGATGCGCTGATCAATGAGTTCTTCACACCGCCCGACCTCACGTTCAACCCGCTGACGTTCAATTTCGACACGGACCCATCGCGCATGGCAGCGTATTCAGCCATCTACGACACCTACGCCGACGACAAGCTGGCGGCCTACCAACAGCGGGGTGGCAAGCTCCTCTTCATCCATGGCATGTCCGACCCGATCTTCTCGGCGTTCGACACCATCGACTACTACGAACGCCTGGCGGCCAACAATGGGGGCGTGGCCGCCACGCAGGGTTTTGCGCGGGCCTTCATGGTTCCAGGGATGAACCATTGCTCAGGCGGGCCGGCGACCGACAATTTCGACTCGGTGCAGGCCATGGTGGATTGGGTGGAGAAGGGCATTGCGCCCGATTCGATCATCGCAAAGGCACTCCCCAGCAGCACCGATTTCCCCCACCGCACCCGTCCGCTGTGTGCATATCCCAAGTTTGCGCGCTACAAGGGATCAGGCAGTGTGGAGGAGGCGAGCAGCTTCGTCTGCGCAGCGGAGTAGCCCGGCGCGACCCAGGAGCCACACCGCGGCAAAAAATGGCTGCCGGTGTGGCCTTCTCGCCGGTTTTTAACGGGAGCGCTTCGGCGCGGGCAGTTGCAGGTGCGCCTCCTGCACGACGCGGACGCAGTCCTTCAGGTGCTGCTCGCCCAGGTAGCGCAGCGTGGCATAGCCAATGGTGGCCGCCACGGCTTGGCCCGCGATGGGGACATATTTGGCTGCCTGTTTGGTGGTGAGGCGAAGGCCCACGGTCTGCGTGGCCCGGATGACCAGCTCGCGCGTGATCAGCTTGCCGATGAGCACCGAGCCCACCAGCCCTACGGCTTTTTGCACCTGCTCGCGCTTGTTGGGGTCGAGCTGGTCAATTTGTGCGGCCGACAAGCCAAACTCGGAATTGATCTGCGGCAGCAGGCGGGAAAGCAGGGCGGCATCCACCGCCCAGTCAAGGCCAGGTACGGGCAAGGCGCTGGCCGCTGCGGCCACCAGGGCACGCCGATGCAGCAGTTTGCGGCTGCGTTGCACGGCTGCGGCCAAGGCTGGATTGCCGGCCGCCATCTGCAAGGAAGTGGGCATGGATCAGGTGTATCGGATGAGATTGGGGTGAAACTGGACCGGCAACCCACGGTGGCCGTGGGCCATCATTTCATCAGCTTTTGCCTTTTACCAGGCTGTAAACCGCCAGCAGCAGCATGGCGCCCACCACCGAGGCAATCCATCCGGCTGCCTCGCCCTGCTGGTACCAGCCCATGGCCATCCCCAGGTAGGTGGCAAGAAATGAACCCGCCACCCCCAACAACGCCGTCATGATCCACCCCAGCTTGTCATCCCCCGGCTTGAACGCGCGGGCCAGAAGACCCACCACCAAACCGACCACCAGCGTTCCTATCAATGACATCATGATTTTTTCCCCTGTGTTGTTGCTACGACGGCGATGCGCTGACTCTAAAGACGGGGCAGCGGTGGACTTGTCGGACAAAGCGCCCTGTAAGCGTCCCCTCCGTCAGCCCCTTGGTCATGCGCTGCGCCAGGGGCGGTCGAACAGGCACTGCCCAAAACGGTAGGACTGCAGCACCAGGCCCGAGATTTCGTGGGCTTCCTCAGAGCAGGCGTAGCGGTTGGCTGGAAGGCTGGCATGGGCAGCATGGGTGAGCAGGATGTCGCCTGCGCCGGCGATGTCCTCGCCCAGCTTGCATGCGCAATTCATTTCTGGACCAAACAGGTCTTCGCTGGCAATGACGAGCGTGGGGCCGTAGCCAATGCCTGCGCTGACCAAAAGCGCGCGCTCGGGCGGTAGTACGGCATTCATGGCCTCCAGGGCGCGCAGCGTGTCCAGGGCTGCTTCCAGCGCCTGCTCGGCCGTGGCGAACACTGCAAAGAGGTTGTCTGCCTCCTGTTTGATGACCTCGCCGCCGTTGCCACTGATCGCGGGGCGCGCGGCTTGTTCCATCTGGTGCACCATGGCCAAAAAATGGATAACGCCATGGCGCGCCGTGATGCGCGAGAAGCCACACATATCCAGCACCAGAATCGCGACATTGCGCACAAAGGCCTGCTCGATGGCGGCATCAATGGCCGCTGTGTTGCCGGGCTCCTGGTTGCGCTGCGACAGCAGGCGGCGCAGGCTGGCCTTGTCGTGCGGTGTGTGTGGGACGGCGGTCATGGCAGCAGGTTGTGGGCGGTGTCCGACATCGTAGCGCGGCGGGGGCTTGCCATGCCAGCGCGTGGTGGGGTCGTACATTGGAGCGTCTGCACTGAAAAGAAGACCGATGACAAAAAACCTCAAGACCCGCTCTTTCTCCCTGGTGTTTGTGGCCGCTCTAGCGCTGGGCGGTGCCGCCGTGGTGCCCACCACAGCCGCTGCGCAAAATGGAGACGAGGCGTCGCTGGCGCGCGGGGCAGCGCCAGACACCACGCCCCAGCAGCGCTACCAGACGGCCATTCGTGAGGCCGGAGGTGGCCTCAAGGTCAGCCTGGAGGAATGCCGCGCCATGGGCTCGGCCGAGCGCAGGAGCTGCGAATCACAGGCCCGGGCACGCTATCAGGCGGACATGGCCACCGCCAAGGCCATGCTGCGCGACCCGTCCGTCCGGCCGGTGAATGTGGTGGGTGGCCCGATCCGCAGCACTGAAACGGTGTACGAAATCAAGAAGTAGCCCGGGCAGCAACCTGCGCATCGAGCAGCTTGCTATAAGACATCAGGGGCCATCTCTGCGAAACAGTTCGCACGGCCTCCGGCTAGGCCGGATATCGCGGGCTGGACGGTGGGACGGCCGCCGGCCGGTACTACTTGGATGGCGCCGTATCGTCGCTGGCAGATCCTGCCACGCGGCGTGCGCCGTTGAAGCGGCGGGCCCAGTAGGACACGCCCATGTCTTCCACGCGAATCTCGGCACCACTGCGGGGGGCGTGGATGAACTTGTTGTCCCCCACGTAAATACCCACATGGCTGAAGTTGCGGCGCATGGTGTTGAAAAATACCAAATCGCCGGGCTGGAGTTCTTTTTTGTCGATGACCTGGGTGGCGGCGGCCTGTTGGTCAGCCCGACGGGGCAGCAAGAGGCCCACGGTCTGCTCATACATGGCGCGCACGAAGCCGCTGCAGTCAAAGCCGGTTTCAGCGCTGTTGCCACCGCGCTTGTAGGGCACGCCCAGGAACCCCATGGCGTTGACCACCAGGCCAGATGCCCGGTCAGCCACCGTATGGGCCTTGTCAGCAACCTTGTGGCTCACGTCTTCCAGCCGCGTCAGCAGGCCTTTGTCCGTGATGAAACGGTCCATATCGTCGGGGTTTGCCGCTTGCGGCGCAGCCTGGGCGGAGGTGGCGCAGGCCAGGAGGAGTATGCAAAGCCATCGGGACATGGAGGCGAAGGGTAACACGCAATGCTTACTTATCGAAAATAATCACTTTTGCAAGCTGTTGATTTCGTTGAAGTAAATCAAATGCCCCGGCTCCACCCGATCATTGGAAGGCCCTGGATGCGGCGCGCATGCCCCCTGAAATGGGGTCCATCAGGTGGCATCTGTTACGTTCGATTTTTATTGCTTTTCAGGAGCACAGGTTGATGGATTTCAAGAGAAAAATGCCGCTGTCGCTTGCTCATAAAGCGCAAATAGCTATCTTTTTGATAGTACTGGGTGTCCACGGCAACAGCGGTGCCCAAAACACTTCACCGGCCGTGTCGCTGGTGCCGGTGGCCAAGGGGCTGGACCACCCTTGGGCGGTGGCCTTTTTGCCGCAGGGACAGTTTCTTGTCACCGAGCGGCCGGGGAGGATGCGGGTCGTCAGTGCCAGCGGGCAGGTCGGCCCCGCGCTGTCGGGCGTGCCCGCTGTGGCTGCAGGCGGCCAGGGGGGCCTGCTGGACCTGGTGGCGGACACGGGCTTTGCCCGCAACCGCCGCATCTTCTTTTGTTTTTCCGAACCCGCGGCGGGTGGCGCGCGCGGCAACAGCACGGCGCTGGCCCGGGCCACGCTGTCGGAAGACACGCGCAGCCTGCAGGACGTCAAGGTGATCTTCAGCCAGCAGCCTAAGGTGGAAAGCGCCCAACATTTCGGCTGCCGCATTGTGCAGGCGGCGGATGGCAACCTGTTCCTGGCGCTGGGCGAGCGCTACCAGCGCAAGGACGACGCGCAAAAACTCGACAACCACCACGGCAAGATCGTCCGCATCACCCCCGACGGCGCCGTGCCGCCCGACAACCCGTTCGCCAAACAGCCCGGCGCCTTGCCCGAGATCTGGAGCTACGGCCACCGCAACCCCCAGGGCGCCACGCTGGGGCCGGACGGCAAGTTGTGGATGCACGAACACGGCCCACAAGGCGGCGACGAGATCAATCTGCCCCAGCCGGGCCGCAACTACGGGTGGCCGGTGATTACTTATGGCGAGAACTATGGCGGCGGCAAGATGGGCGAGGGCACCGCCAAGGCGGGGATGGAGCAGCCGCTGCACTACTGGGTGCCGTCCATTGCGCCATCGGGCATGGCTTTTCTGACCAGCACGCGCTATGGCCCAGCGTGGCAGGGCAGCCTGTTTGTGGGTTCGCTCAAATTTGGAACCCTGCACCGGCTGGAAGTGGCGGGCGGCAGGGTGCAGCGTGAGGAAAAACTGCTGCAAGGCCATGGTGAGCGCCTGCGCGACGTGCGCCAGGGCCCCGATGGTTTGCTCTATATGGTGACCGACAGCCCGCAGGGGCAGCTGCTGCGCTTGCAGCCGGGGTGACGGACAACGGACGGCGGGAAACTTGACCCAGGTCATGCTGCTTGAAATTTCCGCCCGGTCAACGCGGTGGCGCGGGGTCTTCCTGAGGCGTGGGCGCGCGCTTTGGGGTTAGGCTGGAGTGATGCATGCCGAGCCGTCTTCCTCTTCACCTGCATCCCCGCCACCCGTGTTCGTCGCCACTGCCGATGCGCCGCCCCGGTCTCAATTGGCCCTGCGCCGTGTGGCGATCGACACCTGGCGAGAAAACGTCGCCTACCTGCACCGCGACTGCGCCGTATACCGGGCCGAGGGCTTCCAGGCCCTGTCCAAGATCGAGGTTCGCGCCAACGGCCGCCGCATCCTGGCCACGGTGAACGTGGTGGACGACCCTGCCATCGTGGGCTGCCATGAGCTGGGCCTGTCGGAAGACGCGTTTGCCCAGCTCGGCGTGGACAACGGCCACACCGTGTCGGTGGCCCAGGCCGAGCCGCCCGAGTCCATGGGCGCGCTGTTCCGCAAGATCGCCAGCGAGCGCCTCACGCGCGAGGACTTTGGCGCCATCGTGCGCGACATTGCCGACCACCGGTATTCCAAGATCGAACTCACCGCCTTTGTGGTGGCTTGCCACCGCAACGAGCTGGACCGGGAGGAGGTCTTCTTCCTGACCGATGCCATGGTGGCTAGCGGCCGGCGGCTGGACTGGCACGAACCGCTGGTGGTGGACAAGCATTGCATTGGCGGCATCCCCGGCAACCGCACCACCATGCTGGTCGTGCCCATCGTGGCGGCGCACGGCATGTTGTGCCCCAAGACCTCGTCCCGCGCCATCACATCCCCCGCAGGCACGGCCGACACCATGGAGGTGCTGGCCAAGGTAGAGCTGCCGCTGGAGCAGCTGGCCGATATCGTGCGCGACTACCGGGGCTGCCTGGCCTGGGGCGGCACCGCCAACCTCTCGCCCGCTGACGACGTGCTGATCTCGGTGGAGCGGCCGCTGTCCATCGACTCGGCCGGGCAGATGGTGGCGTCCATCCTGTCCAAAAAGGTGGCGGCCGGCGCCACCCACCTGGTGCTAGACATTCCCATCGGCCCCACGGCCAAGGTGCGGTCCATGCCTGAGGCGCAGCGTCTGCGGCGGCTGTTTGAATATGTGGCGCGGCGCATGGGCCTGTCGCTGGACGTGGTCATTACCGACGGCCGCCAGCCCGTGGGCAACGGCGTGGGCCCGGTGCTGGAGGCGCGCGACGTGATGCGCGTGCTGCAGAACGACCCGCGCGCGCCCGACGACCTGCGGCAGAAGGCGCTGCGCCTGGCCGGGCGCCTGATCGAGTGCGACCCCGATGTGCGCGGCGGCGACGGCTATGCGATTGCCCGCGACATTCTTGATTCCGGCCGGGCGCTGGCGCGCATGAACGCCATCATCGCCGCCCAGGGTAGCACCGGGTTTGACCACAACCACCCGGCACTGGGTGTACTGACATTGGACGTGGTGGCCCCCGCCAGCGGCGTGGTGGCGGGCATCGACAACTACCAGATCGCCCGCGTGGCCCGGTTGGCCGGGGCGCCCAAGGTGCCGGGCGCAGGGGTGGACCTGATGCACAAACTGGGCGACACCGTGGCGGCGGGCGACCTACTGTACCGCGTGCACGCCAGCTACCCGGCCGACCTGGAGTTTGCGCGCCATGCGTGCGAGCGTGACACCGGCTACCGCCTGGGGACCGCCGACGAGGTGCCCAAGGTTTTTGTGGAGTTCTGACAGTGACTGTTGCCTCCCACCAAGCGTGTCTGCTGTACTTTGCCGACGAGGAGGCTCCTGCGGTGCGCCTGGCGCAGGCAGCTGGCATGACTGCCCAGGCCATCGAGCGCCACCGTTTCCCCGATGGTGAACTCAAGCTGCGTTTGCCCGTCAACGCGGCGGGCCGCCTGCCCCGGCGGGTGGTGCTGCTGCGCAGCCTGCACCAGCCCAATGAAAAGCTGGTGGAACTGCTGCTGGCCGCGCGCACGGCCCGCAGCCTGGGTGTGCAGCACCTCACGCTGGTGGCGCCGTACCTGGCCTATATGCGGCAGGACATCGCCTTCCACCCCGGCGAGGCCGTGAGCCAGCAGGTGGTGGGCGGGTTTCTGGCCGGGCTGTTCGACGCGGTGGTCACCGTGGACCCGCACCTGCACCGCATCGAACGGCTGGAGCAGGCCATCCCCGTGCCGCAGGCCGTGGTGCTCAGCGGTGCCGAGCCGCTGGCCGACCTGATTGCCCAGCGCAGCCCCAATGCTTTGCTGGTGGGGCCCGATGGCGAATCCGCCCAGTGGATCGCCCAGGCCGCCGCGCGCCACGGCTTTGACCATGCCGTGTGCACCAAGGTGCGCCATGGCGACCGCCATGTGGCCATCGAACTGCCCGCGCTCAACGCTCAGGGGAGGGCGGTGGTGCTGCTGGACGACATGGCCAGCACCGGCCGCACGCTGGCGCTGGCCGCGCGGTTGCTGCTGCAGGCGGGCGCCGCCTCGGTGGATGTGGCTGTGACGCATGCGCTGTTTGCGGGCGATGCGCTGCAGGTGCTGCATGAAGCCGGGGTGGGGGAGGTGTGGAGCACGGACTGCATCCCTCACCCGAGCAACGCCGTGGCCATGGCCGGGCCGCTGGCCACGGCGCTGCAGTCCGTCCTTCGCACCTGAAAACCCCGGGCTCGGGCTGCGACAATGTGCCATTGCCTTCCTCGCTGCGCCCGCACAGCGATTCAACGAACACAGAAACGGTCCCACCATGCTGCTTGACGCCACCGAATCCCAACTCGTCCTGGTCGACTACCAGGAGCGCCTGATGCCCGCCATCCACGAAGGCCCCGCCGTGCTGGCCAACGCCCGCCGCCTGGCCGAGATTGCCCGCATGCTGGACGTGCCCGTGTGGGGCACCGAGCAGAACCCTTCGCGCCTCGGGGCCAACGACGCCGCGCTGCGTGCCCTGTGCCAGAAAACCCTGGCCAAGATGCACTTCAGCGCCGCCGAGGAAGGTCTGGGCGAATGGCTGCGCCCGCCGGCAAAGCCCCAGCAGGGCGGCAACGCGCGCAGCCTGCCCAAACACCTGCAAAAACCTGCCGCAGCCCAGGGCGACGAGCGCGGCACCATCGTGATCGCCGGTTGCGAAGCCCATGTCTGCCTGCTGCAAACCGCGCTCGACCTGCTGGAAGACGAGTTCGAAGTGTGGGTGGTGACCGACGCCTGCGGCTCGCGCACTGAGCGCAACCGCGATGCCGCATTCGACCGCCTGGCCGGCGCGGGCGCCGAGCTGGTGACGACCGAGATGGTGGCGTTTGAATGGCTGGGCAGCAGCGAGCACCCGGCGTTCAAGGATGTGCTCGGGCTGATCAAGTAGCCGAATTTTTGGTCTTTTTGGCATCTAGCGTTTGTCTATAAAGCGCTGATGGCTATAAAAATAGTAGCAAAAGGCACGGGCAAGCGGAATTCCTCGCTTACGGGGTGATCTCACTTTCCGTGCAGAAAACCCGGTTAAGAGCTACGGGTTAACCCGCAATTTTTTATTGTCTGGAATTATCAGTAGCGAATACGTAGACTGCAGCAGGCTTGCGACCACGCCAGCCACGGGAGGACCAGCTTGTCTAGCTACTACCTATGTTTCGTTGGCGCCGATACCCTGCCAAAATCGCTATCTAAGCGGGAAGTCGAAGAGTGCTTTGGGCTGAGCATTGAAGACATCCAGGAGCTGCGCCCGCCCCGGTTCAGAGGGACTGCACGCCTTGGCGCTGCAGTCCAACTGGTCATGCTGCGCGCCACCGGGCGGCACCCCGATGCCTTTTCAGGCCTCCCCTCCGTTTTGCTGCGGTACCTGACCTCAGCGCTTGGTATGCATGCGACGGATATCGCTTCGGTGACCTCGCTGTACAAGGACAAGGACACGCGATACGAGCACCAGCTCTGGGCTCGGGAACGTGTCGGCTTCGCGGTAGTAGATGACACCACCAAACCGCTCCTGGCAGATGCTTTGGGGGAGCTTTCCGCCTCAGCGGTATCAGTCGATGACCTGATCCAACAGTCAGAACACTGGCTTTTTGATCGACGGATCGTCCTGCCTGGTGACCGGACACTGCGCGACATGGCGCGCACGGCATTTGCTGAACAGGAGAATGCAGCAATCGCAGCGGTCCGCACCTGTGCGCCACCCAAACAGGTTCTGGCGGCTCTCTCGCACGCATTCTCAAAGCGATCAGGGCCCGGCGGTCACACAGTGCTGGAGTGGCTGCGCACACCCCCAGGGAAGCACGGGCAGCTCACGCTGAGCGAGGTCACCAAGAAAATCGAGTGCCTATGACCCACGCTCACCCCCACGCACCAGATGTGCACCATCAGCACGTTCACAGAACCTCTTGAGTTCGACCGGATAGCGATGGACATACGCGGTCTACATCTGACAGGATCCGTTGTCGGATCTGGCGCTAGTCCTTACCTCTTCCAAGAACGCAGCAGCAACGCATTGGTCACCACACTCACGCTGCTGAGGGCCATAGCTGCTCCCGCCACCATGGGATTCAACAAGCCAAATGCAGCCAAGGGGATCCCGACCACGTTGTACGCGAATGCCCAGAAAAGGTTCTGACGGATCTTTGCGTACGTGCGCCGAGAGATGTCGATGGCATCTGCGATCAACGCGGGGTCACCATGCATCAGCGTGATCCCCGCAGCATGCATGGCCACGTCGGTGCCCGTGGACATGGCAATTCCCACATTCGCCGCAGCCAGAGCGGGCGCGTCGTTGATGCCGTCACCCACCATCGCAACGTGCCTGCCACCTGACTTGAGCTGCGCCACGATATCCGCCTTGCCTTCCGGCAGCACATCAGCACGAACCTGATCGATGCCCAACGCGCTGGCTACTGCGCTTGCGCTTCCCTTGTTGTCCCCGGTGACCAAGACGGTCTGGATGCCCAGAGCATGCAGTTGGGCAATGGCCTGTTGTGAGCTGGGCTTCACTGTGTCTCCAAATGCCAATAAACCCATCACTTCTGGCGCATCAGTCACGTCAGCCAACCAGGATACTGTGCGGCCCTCTTGTTGCATCTGTACTGCAGCCCCGGTCAGACTGGCCATGTTGACATCCAACTCCTCCATGTAACGTGTACTCCCGAGGCGGATCTGGCGTCCTTTGATGACAGCAGACATGCCTCTGCCAGCTACCGCTGTGACCTCAGTGGCACGAGGAACGGTCACACCCTGGGTGCGTGCAGCGTCCATCACGGCCTTGGCCAGTGGATGCTCGCTGCCGTTCTGAATGGCCGCAGCAAACGGCAGCAACTGATCCTGGAGGCCTTCGGCAGGCATCGCAGCCGTCAAAGTGGGCTTCCCCTCGGTCAGGGTGCCGGTCTTGTCGAACGCCACGGTGTCGATGTGGTGGGCAACCTCCAGTGCTTCTGCATCCTTGATCAGAATACCGTGGCGTGCTGCAACGCCGGTGCCCGCCATGATCGCGGTGGGAGTCGCCAAACCCAGCGCACAAGGGCACGCAATGACAAGTACCGCGACAGCATTGAGGATCGCCTGTTCCCAGTTGCCAGTTGCAAGTCCCCAGCCCACCAGGGTGATGGCAGCAAGGCCGAGCACCACGGGCACAAAGACCGCACTCACTTCATTCACAATCCGCTGGATGGGAGCCTTCTTCGCCTGCGCCGACTCAACCATCCGCACGATGCGCGACAGAGTTGACTCTGCGCCTATCGCAGTCGTCCGTACCAACAACAAGCCCTCCGCGTTCACGGAGCCTCCCGTCACCTTATCACCGACGTGCTTCGCCACAGGCAGGCTCTCCCCGGTGATCAATGACTCATCCACCTGGCTTGCGCCTTCGATCACCGAGCCGTCTACCGGGACTCTCTCCCCGGGGCGGACAACCACCATATCACCTACTTTCACGCGTGAGAGTGGTAGATCAATGTCACCGGCATCAGTGCGCACACGCGCAATTTCTGGGCGCAGCGCATTTAGCGCCCGGATCGCTTCTGTGGTTTGCCGCTTGGCTCGGGCTTCCAGCCACTTCCCGAGAAGGACTAGCGTGACGATGACAGCGGAGGCTTCAAAGTACAGGTGGGGCGTCCCGTGCTCAGCGTGCTTGAACAGCAGGTACAAGCTCAAGCCGTACCCGGCCGACGTACCCAATGCGACCAGCAGATCCATGTTGCCTGCGCCTGCACCAAGAGCTTTCCAGCCAGCGCGGTAGAACCTCGCGCCCAGCCAGAACTGCACAGGGGTGGCCAAGGCCAGTTGAATCCAGCCGTTGAGTGTCCAGTCTTGACCGAACAGCATGCCAAGCATGGGCAATACCAGGGGGAAGGACAGACCAGCGGCGAGAGCGACAGGCCACCAGGGCGCTGACTGCTTGTCGTGTTCAGTGGAAGTGCTCGTATCCGCAACCTGTGCCTCATAGCCCGCCTTTACAACGGCGGCTACCAGGCGCTCGGGAGGCAATCCTGCATCAAAACGAACCTGCGCACGCTCCGTGGCTAGATTGACTTCCGCGTGCTTGACGCCTGGTACACCCTTCAGCGCTTTTTCGACACGTCCCACGCACGACGCGCAGGTCATCCCACCGATCAACAGCTCCACGGACTCTTCCGCTATTGCGTATCCAGCCTTTTCGACAGCCGCAGCCAAGGCCGGGACCGGCACCGTTGAGGCGGCAACCACGGAGGCGCGCTCAGTAGCAATATTCACGGTCACCTCACGGACCCCAGGGACGGCTTTGAGAGCCTTTTCAACCCGTCCAACGCAAGAGCCGCAGGTCATGCCAAGTATCGGAAGATTCAGGTGTGCGATCGATAGTGAGGCGGACGGCCCCGCTTCATGGGCAGAGGTATTCATAGCAATCTCCATGTGGTGTTCAACTCCGGCGTTAACCGGCAGAGTTCGAACTTTCAGGGTTGACACGATGGGAGACGCAAGCGAGCCGGCGCTCCTTGTTTGGATATCTATCTGGCCACTTGACCTTGCCCCAGTGGCAAACCGGAGACTGAAAGCCTCTTAACTTTTTCCAAGAGGCGAAAAATGCATGAATTCCAACTCCCCGACATGACATGCGGACACTGCGCTGGGATGGTGAGCCAGACGCTGCAGATGACAGACCCTGAATGCAAAGTGCAGGTGGACATGTCCAAACGTATGGTCACTGTGCAAAGTGCGGAAGATCGCAAGACACTGGTCGAGGTACTGACCGAAGCTGGATATCCGCCCGCCTGATCTAGGCTTTACAGAACGTAATATTCAGAGCGCTTGACATTGACACGGTGGTAAGGACGAAAGTCCTTGCTACCGTGTTATTCCATTGCACAGGAGCATCCGTGACCACACTCATGAACATCGGCGATGCAGCCAAGGCGGCAGGCGTATCGGCCAAGATGATCCGCCACTACGAGCAAACAGGTTTGTTGCCGGAAGCCGAACGCAGCGAGGCCGGCTATCGAAAATACGGTGAACGTGAAGTCTCGGTACTGCGCTTCATCCGGCAGTCGCGCCGCCTCGGCTTCTCCATGCCCCAGATTGCAGAGCTGATCGGCCAATGGGGCGACACACACTGCACCAGTCGGCAGGTAAAAGGGATTGCCGAGCGCCATCTGGCAGATCTGGAGGAAAAGCTACGGGAAATTGTCGAGATGAAATCGGCGTTAGAGCAGTTGGTTTCTGTGTGCGCAGGTGACGAACATGCCCATTGCGCGATTCTGGAAAACCTCGCCGCAGACAGTCCCTCGGCCCCCAATCACAGTGCTAGCTTTGTCAAACCGAAGCGTCGCGGTGCCAAGGCCACCCCCGCTCACTCTGGGGTAACCAACAAGCCGACAACCAGTCATTTGGATCTCATGACATGGATGCGTGGCGTACACGTGCATCGGAGCGGGCATTGAACTAGGCCGTGAGGTGGCTTGCAGAGCCATCACCTTGCACCACGATTGCGGCCAGCCCGTACTTGGGCGGGCCACGCTTGTGGCCCACCTGTTTGCATTACTTAGGCGTGGAGCCCGGAGTGGCTTCCTTGTGCGGCATGGCTTCACGCGCATTGGCCTTTTCCTGACCACGGGCTTCGGCCTTGCTGGTGTCCGCAAGGCCAGAGCCTTCACCTCGCGCTGTACCGCCATCCTTGATCTGCTTCACACCGGTTGCAGGACGGGCTTTCTTGTGGTCTTCGCCATGCGCTTGCGCCTTGGAGTTGGTATAGGGCGTGGCTTCCTGGGTGTCGCCAGCGGCGAATGCGGACGATGCTGCTGTCATGGCGAGGGCAATAAGGAGCGTTTTCATGATTTTTCCTTGGTGGGTTGACGTGCGAACAGAAGAACGCCCCCTTTTCTTGAGGGCGTAGCGAGACACTTTTTGCGCTTACTTGGCAGGCTCGATGGCAGTGACGACCATCTTTCCGCCCTCGTTGATCACCATGAAGCGGATCTTGTCGCCGGCCTGCGCCTTGTCGAGCAGGGCCTTGTCCTTGGCTGTGAACACCATGGTCATCCCCGGCATCTCCAAGTGCTTGATGTCGCCATGCTTGATGGTGATTTTTCCGGCGTCCTTGTCGATCTTGCGCACCTCTCCATCGGTCATGGAGGCTGCGGCCGTGGTTGCGGCTCTTCCGGCGTCTCCAGAGGCTTGCGCCGTGGCTGACAACGGCATGAGTGCGGCCAGCGACAACATCGCGCCGATCAAAAGACTGTTTGCGTTTTTCATAGGAACTCCTTGTTCAATCGCGTAGAAGGCTTTTCCGCTTACTTCTTCACCACCGTGACCTGGCCCTTCATGCCCGCGTCGTAATGGCCTGGGTAAAGGCAGGCAAACTTGACTTCACCAGCCTTTGTGAACTGCCAGATGATTTCGCCTTGCTTGCCTGGGGCCAGCGACACTTTGCTGGGTTCGTCATGCTCCATATCCGGGAACTTCTTCATCGTCTCGTAGTGTTCCTTGAGTTCGGCATCGGTGCCCAAGCTGAACTCGTGTTTGACCTGGCCACTGTTCTTGATCACGAACTTGACCGTTTCGCCCTGCTTGACGGAAATCGCTGCAGGCGTGAAGCGCATGGTGTCCGCCATGTCCACGTTGATCGTACGGGTCACCTTGGCAGCTTTGCCGGGCTGGCCAATAGCTGATTCAGCGCTGCCATGGCCGTGGGCGCCGCCGCCGTCGTGACCACCACCGTGGTTGCCACCCGCAAAGCTGTTGAAAGACAGAGCCACCAGGGTTGAGGCAGCGATCAGGGAAAGGGTGCGTTTCATATTTACCTTGGGTTGTTGATGGGGAAAGCAGGCGATCAGTGGCCGCCGTGCGAGGACGGCTTTTTGACCTTGACGACGGTGTCCGAACTGGACTTCTCTTTGCGGGGCATGGATTGGCCGCCTTCCGCCTTGAAGCGGGCAGGCTCCGCCATCGGACCGGTGTACTCGTAGGCCACCGTGCCCTCCGGGTTTTTGTACCAACCCGGGTTTTTGTAGTCGCCCGGCTTCTGGTCGCGGCGTACTTTGAGGACGCTGAACATTCCGCCCATTTCGACCGAGCCGAACGGGCCTTCTCCGGTCATCATCGGGATGGTGTTGTCCGGAATGGGCATTTCCATTTCCGTCATGTCTGCCATGCCGCGCTCGCCCATGACCATGTAGTCGGGGATCAGGTTGTTGATCTTCTTGGCAACGCCGCGGTGGTCCACGCCAATCATGGTGGGAATGTCGTGACCCATTGCATTCATGGTGTGGTGGCTCTTGTGGCAGTGGAACGCCCAGTCGCCTTCTTCGTCCGCGAGGAACTCAATCTGGCGCATCTGGCCCACGGCCACGTCGGTTGTCACTTCATAGAGACGGGTGCTCTTGGGCGTGGGACCGCCGTCCGTGCCCGTTACCAGAAACTCGTGTCCGTGCAAATGCATCGGGTGGTTGGTCATGGTGAGATTACCGATGCGAATCCGCACCTTGTCATTGAGCCGGACGTTCAAGGAATCGATGCCAGGAAAGATGCGGCTGTTCCAGGTCCACAAATTGAAGTTCAGCATTTCCGCGACCTTGGGCGTCGCGGCGCCGGGCTCGATGTCGTAGGCGCTCAGGAGGAAACAGAAGTCCCGGTTCACTTCGTCGATCAGCGGATGTTTGGTCTTGGGATGCGTGATCCAAAAACCCATCATGCCCATGGCCATCTGGGTCATTTCGTCGGCATGGGGGTGGTACATGAATGTCCCCGGACGGCGCGCAACGAACTCGTAGACGAAGGTTTTGCCGGACTGGATCGCTGGCTGATTCAAGCCCGCCACGCCGTCCATGCCATTAGGCAAACGCTGCCCGTGCCAGTGGATACTGGTGTGCTCGGGCAGTTTGTTGGTCACAAAAATGCGGACGCGGTCGCCTTCCACCACCTCGATGGTGGGACCTGGGCTCTGGCCGTTGTATCCCCACAGGTGGGCCTTGAAACCGGGCGCCATTTCGCGCACCACGGGTTCTGCCACCAAGTGGAACTCTTTGACCCCCTGGTTCATGCGCCACGGCAGCGTCCAGCCGTTGAGCGTGACCACGGGGTTGTAGGGGCGCCCCGAATTGGGCACCAGCGGCGCCATGGTGTCTGCACTCGTCTGGAACACTGGCTCTGGCAGAGCGGCCATCGCCACCCGGCTCACACTCGCTGCGGCCACAGCCCCCCCAGCAATGCCAGCAAATCGGAAAAAATCTCTTCTTGAATTCATGTTGGTTTCCTTGAGGGATCAGTGACCTGCACCAGCTTCGGCTGCGGCTGCGCCACCGCCCGAGACACCTGCGCTGGTGGGTTTGCCGATGAGGGAGGCTTGAAGGGCTGCGTCCGCTAGCCAAAACTGCTGTTCGGCGTTCAGAGCCGCCATCACTGAGTTCACCTGGTCGCGGGAGTCGGCAAGCAACTCAAAGACGCTGATCAGCATCCCGTTGTAGCGAAGCTGGTTTTCTTCAGAAATGGTTTTTCGCAGAGGGATCACCTCGTCGCGGTGGTGGCGCGCGATGTCATACGCCGTGCGGTACGCGGAATAGCTCTCGCGCAAGTTCGAGCCCGCCGCGCGGGCTGTGGCCTCCAGGCGGTTGGCAGCGGCCAGGGTTTGCGCGTTCATGGAATCGCGTCGCATGCCCCCCCAATCGAAGATCGGCAGCTGCAGACTGATCTCGAAGCCGCGCCGCGTCGAGTGGGTGTTCTCGGCTGCATCGAAGACAGAGTCGCGCCGTACACCCAGTTCAATGTCCGTGAAGGTCGTGATCGTGTTCCAGCCTTGCGCGCGTGCGGCTGCGTCATAGTCGGCCTTCGCGATCTGAAGATCCAGCCGCCCCTTGGACGCCTGACGGCCAGCATCTGCTGGGGACAGCGGCTCCTTGGGCAGCGTCGGCAGGCGCTCAGGCAACTTGAGCTGCTGGGCTTGGTTGTCATCAAGGCCCAGCATCCGCACCAGCTCTTCACGGGCCGCTGTGACCCCGTGCTGGGCGGTGGCCAGCTGGGTCGCTGTGTCGGCATAGAACGCTTGCTGGCGTGCACGGTCAAGCTTGTTGAAATTACCGACTGCCTGCATGCGCTTGGCCAACTCGGCGCTGGCTTGAGCGCTTGCGACAACCTGTTGGGTGTAAGTCAACGTCTGTTGCGCGGCAACAGCGCGGACCCAGGCTTGGCGCACTTGGGTCACCTGGTCCACTACATCGCTGCTGAGGCGCAGCTGAGTCTGTTTGACACGCTGCTCGGCGATACCTTTGCGCATGGGCAAGGTCAGCAGGTCAAGCAGACCGAAGGAAAGGAGGCGTCCGATCTCCGTCTCGCTGCCTAGCCGAACGCGCTCCAGGCTCAGAATAGGGTTGGCGATGCGGCCGGACTGGGCCGCCGTGGAAGCGTCCGCCCAGTTTTGAGCCACGATGGCTTGCAGGGACGGGCTATTGACCAGAGCGAGTTGAACGGCATCTTGTTGACTGAGCGGTTTGGCCAACAGGTCCGAGGCGCGTTGGCGCAAGGCATCTTGCTCATTCCGGTCCCGGGCCAGAGTAAGTCCGCCGTCCGTGAAACCGCTTGTCGCCGCGTTGGCGCTGGAGAGGTTTTGCTCCAGATTCACGCTGGCGCAGCCAGACAAGACCGCCACTGCGGCAACAGCGATCACTAGTTTGGCGCGGGGCATGCGAAGGGTACGGATCATTGTTTGCCCCCGTGGTGTGCGTCATGGCCTTGGGCTGGTTGGCCCTGGTCCGCTGCGGGTGCGGGCTGGCGCATTTCCTTGGCATAGGCGCGCCATCCTCCAATTTCGCCTACCTTGTCGTTGGCAGCCTTCCAGGGCTGGACGGATTGCTCTTTGTAGACCTCATAGCCTGTCAGAGCTGATCGGTACGAAAGTTGGTAGTCCACTTTCGGGGGTGCACCGTCTGGCATCTGAGCAAAGGCTAGCGAAGGCGCCAGCAGTGCAGCGGCCAGCCAGGGGATTGAGTTAAGTCGTGAAAGCCAGGAATTTCTCATAGATTCACCATGCGTTTTGATGCAACGCATTGTGTGAGTCAATGGCTTCCAAATAGATAACGCCTCAATTACATCTTTGTCATGTTCAAGAAAGGCGCAAATCTGCGGGCACACTGGCGGCCACTCGCAGCGCCAAGGAGGTCTCGTGAAGATACTGATCGTTGAGGACGAAATCAAAACCGGGGAGTACCTGCGCCAAGGCTTGCGGGAAGCGGGATTCAACGCTGATCTAGTCCACAACGGTGTCGATGGTCTGCGTATGGTTCAAGAGGAAGACTACGATCTGGTAATCCTGGATGTGATGCTTCCTCGGATGGACGGCTGGCAGGTCCTCACCAATATGCGTCGCCGTGGCCTTGAGATGCCCGTGCTATTTCTCACGGCCAAGGATCAGGTGCAAGACCGGATCAAGGGGCTGGAATTAGGCGCAGACGACTATCTGGTCAAGCCGTTTTCTTTTGCCGAATTGCTGGCAAGGGCCCGGACCATACTGCGGCGCGGCCGTAGTGGCGCCGAGGTGACCATTCTGCAGGTGGCCGATCTTGAACTGGATCTTCTGCGGCGTCGAGTCAGCAGGTCCGGCAAACGCGTCGACCTCACGCCCAAGGAATTCGGTCTGCTGGAACTGCTGATGCGTCGCCAAGGAGAGGTTTTGCCTCGCTCTCTGATCGCGTCGCAGGTGTGGGATATGAATTTCGACAGCGACTCCAACGTGGTCGAGGTGGCAATGCGTAGGCTTCGGGCCAAAATTGACGATGCCTATGACGCCAAACTGATCCAGACGGTGCGAGGCATGGGGTATGTGCTTGAAGCGCCACAGGAGATTCCGTGAAAGCCCGGCACTCGCTGACGACACGGCTGACGGCCTTTTTTACGCTGGCTTCTGGGCTTGTGCTCGTTGGCTTGGGGACCATCGTCGCCATTTCTATCGATCGCCATTTTGTGGAACTGGATCGCGATGCCCTGCGCGACAAGATCCACCTCACACGTGAGGTGATAGGAAAATCCACGTCACCTGAAGACCTCAAAATGCGTCTGGACGACGTCTTGCACAGCCATGAGGGCCTTTTTGTCAGCGTTTTCCGTGACAGGGCCACGCTTTACGCGACCACGGATTTCCAGTTTCCAGATGATCTCCATGCCCTGGCCCAGAGGGCCCGCCTGGGGGTTGCCTCCTGGAAAACGAAGGGGCGGGAATACCGAGGGATGTCGGCACTCGTGACGTTGCCGGGTTCCGCCGAGCCGCCGCTGCAGGTCTGGGTAGCTGTAGACATTGCCCACCACAAGCACTTCATGTACGAATTGATTTGGGTGCTTGTGGGCTATGTGGCGTTGGCCACTCTAGTGGCCGGGGTCCTGGGCTGGTGGGCCGCAAAGAATGGCTTGGCCCCCCTTCGGGCCATGAGATCTCGCGCCATGGCCATCACGGCACAGCGACTGGACGAGCGGATGCCAACCCAGGAGTTTCCAGTGGAAATGGCAGACTTGGCGACCACTCTCAACGAGATGCTCCGGCGGCTCAAGGAGGAGTTCGACCGGCTGTCCGAGTTTTCTTCGGACCTGGCTCACGAGCTGCGAACGCCCATCAACAATCTGATGACGCAGACCCAGGTCACGCTTAGCCAAGCTCGCTCCTCCGAGGAGTACCAGGACATACTGGCCTCCAACGCCGAGGAGTACCAGCGTTTGGCCCGCATGGTGGCTGACATGTTGTTCCTGGTCAAGGCTGACCACGGGCTTATTCTTCCCAGCACGGAGAGAATCGCAGTTCATGATGAAGCACAGGCCTTGTTTGATTTCTACGAGGCACTTGCCGAAGAAAAGCGGGTCCGGCTGCAACTGATCGGAACGGCGGAGATCACTGGCGACCGGTTGATGCTTCGCCGGGCGCTGAGCAATCTCTTGTCCAACGCCGTTCGCTACACCCCCCCTGGAGAACAGGTGGTCGTTGACATTCAAGGGGACGTTCACGGAACCACCGTGGATGTAGTCAACACTGGACCTTCTATCGATGCGCAGATGATCCCCCGCCTGTTTGACCGTTTCTTTCGGGCAGACAAGTCGCGCAAGCAACTGGATTCCGACGGTGCAGGCTTGGGCTTGTCCATCACCCAGGCGATTGTTCATGCACACCGGGGCCGCATCTCAGTGAGTTCGGCCGATGGCAGGACCTGTTTTTCGATGTATTTCCCCAGTGCACAGACCATTGGCAAGCACTTCACGACAAATGCATGACCCCTTTGCAACCCTTATTGACTGCTGGAAGGCGGATCCGAGCAGCACCTACAACAGCTGGTTCCTGTGGGATCAGAGGATCAAGAACTTCCGCTCCATACGCAGAGGCATTGCACAGGTGGTGGAGGACATCCGGGGAGGAACGTTTGGCAACGCCTACCGAGGCTCCTCGCTGGAGACGATCGTGGGTTCCGTGGCAGAGCAGCGCCAAATTTTCAAAGGTGCGGACCACGCGTTCCTCTGGAAACCCAAGCTGAGGATTCCGGACATCTACGAGAACACGAGTAACCAGCTCGCCTTCGCAGATCTCCTTCACACCTGCGATCACTGCGATTGCGCAGAAGACGTCGTTGCCGCCATACAGCGCATCGATGCAATCGGCATCAAAGGCTTGGGCCCAGCAGTCGCCAACTTGCTGTATTTCATCCACCCAACGCTGCTCTCTCCCTTTAACACTGCCATTGTCAATGGTTTCAACGCAGTGACTGGCGGGCGCGTGAAGCTCGGACGTTGGGACCACTATCTTTCTATGCGGGAGGGCTTGCTGCGCTTGAACGCGCAGTACCGGCTGAAACTATCGAATGATCTCGGTGCGATTGCGGGACTCATGTTTGACATTGGCAGTGGCCGATATGCAGCGCCGCCACAAGCAATGGATGCGGCGACGGCGACACTCTGGCAAGAAGACCTTGAACGTGTGCGGCTGGAATCCACCGCATCGCAACGGGAGATGTCCCAGGCGACCGAAAGCGATGCGACCCACACGGGTATTCAGGCTTCATTGCGCGATCTGGGCAAGTCTCTCGGGTTTGATGTCTGGATAGCGTCCAACGACCGGGGTCGCTCCTACGGCAGCGGCCTTTTGGGAGACGGATGTCTGGCGCAGTTGCCTGCCAGCGTGGACAGGGGACTGGAGTCGATTCGACTCATTGATGTCGTATGGATTGATACTCAGACATCGCAGGTCGCGGCCGCATTTGAAGTCGAGCACACCACGTCCATCTATTCGGGGATCGTGCGAATGCTCGACCTGGCCTTGGGCACGTCGGTTGCAGGTAACTGTGCATTGTTTCTTGTGGCTCCAGACAATCGCAGAGACAAGGTCGCTGAACAACTTCAAAGGCCTGCATTCTCCCGCGTTTCGGAGTTGGGAATCCGGTACCTGCCGTATAGCCAACTGGAGCAGAACCACGCTTTGATGAGCCGTTTTGGTTCCAGTATCAAGCCGCTGCTGGAGATTTCGCAGCAGCTGTGAGACCCGGTTTTTTTGCATGGTGCGGTTCGCCTGGGTTTCGCTCCTTGAGCCTCGGGTTCGATTCTCGGCGATGTCGGCAAGATGAATTTCCTGTTATCCCGAACGGAGGGACTAGCGGCTGAAACCCTGCGCCCAAAAACGATCCAGGTCTGGCGCCAGTAACTACTATGGACCATCACCTTGGTAGAGATCTCCAAGGCGGCACTTCGCAAATTCTTCGTCCAACCATGAGGTCCTCGACATGAACGTCACTACCAAGCCATTGGTTGGTCTGTCGCCAGTCGGTTTGTTGGGAAACTCTGTGTCCACAGCACCGAGCATCCAAGGGGGCGGTTTTCTAGACGCCATGAAGCAGGCGCTGACAATCACAAGCCAATTGCAAGGTGAATCGGGTCGGCTGAGTCGAGAGGTCACACTTGGCAACCCCACGGTCAGCTTGGAAGGGACCATGCTCGCTGGAGTCAAGTCGAATATTGCGTTCCAGGCGACCTTGCAAAGCCGCAATCGAATTGTCCAGGCCTACACCGATGTGATGAACATGCAGGTCTGATCCTGAGCGAGTTGTAAGACAACGGTCGTGCGCACCTGCTGTCGGGGCCGTGGGCATGCTTTGCATTCAAGCTGGAGGCGGCCCTTTTTTGGCAAGGCTCCTCCAGCTCAGCCGCTGACCCCCTGGGAAAACTCACTGAAACCGTGGCGCCTTGGAGGATTCGTCCGAGGTGGTGGCCATGGCCGCATGCTGCGCTGCGTGATAGCGGTCCGGATAGATTTCGTTGAGCTTGCGGCCGTCTTCGCCCACAGCGACGACTTCGCCTTCGCGGATGGCGCGTGCCAGCTCGCTCTTTACCTGGTCACGTGTCTTCAGCGATTTGCCTGTCACGATGGGATAGCGGCCTGACATCAGTTCATTGCGTTTGACGCCGAATTCACCGGCCACCATGATGTCGCCTGTACGGATAGCCTGCTCCAGCTCGTCCCGCACTTGCTCTCGGGATTTGCCGACCTGAGTCGAAGTAGCCACGGGATAGGCGCCAGGATTGATCTGCTTGAGCGTAAGACCCGATTCGCCAAAGGCGAGCATGTCGCCGCTCTGCTGAGCCTGCGCCAATTCAGCACGGACTTGCTCGCGCGTCTTACTGACCACTTGGTCCGAAGCAAATGCAGGGGCTGCGATAAGAGAGAGGACGATGAGGGTGGACTTGAGTTTCATGATGGGATTTCCTTCTTGATAAATGGAGATGGTTTGAGTGCAGCCGCAGGCCGGTCTTGGAGATTCGCGGGAGTGGGGATGGTTCGGGGTTCAGGGCAGTTGGCTGGCGTTGACCCAACCTGCCTCGCCTCCGAGATCGCGCATGCCATCGCTGGTCACGGGATTGCGCTTGGCGGCCTGCAACTCATCCAAGACTTGCTGGCGGGTCTTTGTCAGCTTGGGGCCAGGGACGAGCGGATAAGTAGCCGGGTAACCACGGCTGATCCAGTACAGAGAACCGTCCTTTTGCGCGGCCAGTACGGTGCTTTCGACAGCTTGACGGCTGACTGCGTTGCCCAGGTGGTCGGGGGCCAGACTCACGCCTTCTTCCTGACTTGGGCTTGCGTGGTAGACCGAAGTAGCGAAGGACGCTGTAGCGAATGCAGCGAGACTGGCGACGAGGATGGCAGTACGAATTTTCATGATGGTCTCCTGTGGCGCCGGATGCCCGATATGGTCCATCCAGGTGGCGTTTTTCTGCGCCACGGAGAGAAGTCTAGAACCCGCACCCCTACGAAGCGGTGACCTCCCGATTACGCTTTTGACAGGTTTGGGGCGAGGTGAAAAGTGCAGAGGGATTTGGTTCGAGATACGGTCTATGTCTCCTCACCGGGATGAAGCACCCGATGAACATTGCATGTTCCGTATATTTCGAAAACGTCATCCGCACTACAGCTTCTCGTTCGTCCCCGTAGCCCAAAATCCTCTTCCACACGCCGCCCATTGATGTCTTGTATCCGCGTGTAGCCGTCGGCCCAGCTGACGTTTTAATGACTGATGAGGAAAGTAAGACCATGTACAAAAAGATGATTGTGTCTATGTTGGTCGCAGCAGCGTCGCTGGCGTCTGCGACCACGTTTGCCGCACCTACCGACAACGAGGTGCGCGTTGAAGCGTCGGCCACCAGAGTTGCGACGGAGGATGGAAAAACGCGCTACTGGAGCCATCCAAGATTGGCCATGATCAAAGTCGATGCCGCAGGCCGCATGCTCGCTGCGCGATCAAACACTGGGGAAGCCGAACCATCTGGCGTTCTTTCTGGCATCCGATCGTCGCGTGTGCGCTGACGCCTTGTGGCGTAAGAGGTACCACAGCTGGGCCCGTAGTGCACTGCATGGTGGTTACGTCAGCTTTGAAGGGCTGTGATTGGACGGCAGCCGTGCGAATAGGCGTAACAAAGAGCCTTGGCGAAGACTACTTGGTCGAATGTGACATCTAGATTACGACCGTGAAACCTCTTCGTCATCTTGCACCGAAATTGCGGCAAATTGCTCGAAGGCTGAGTCAATCGTCGGCGCGAGCCTACAGAACCGAATGCTTCTCGCGGCGGAAGATGGATGCTCCTTGCAGCCCGCTGCGTAGGATCAAGTTCAACTTTTTGAGCCATCCAAACCTATCAGGAGATCCAGATGATTCACACCCCGAACCCCTACATGTCTTGCATCAATGCTTGCCGGTCGTGCGCGACGGCTTGCCATCAGTGTTTCGCAGAGTGCCTCAAGGAGGAGGACGTCAAGATGATGGCCCGCTGCATTGCGCTGGACGCGGACTGTGCGGCCGCTTGCAGCTTAGCTGCCGATGTGATGGCGCGCCGAAGCGAATACGCCGAGGCGATTTGTGCGCTGTGCGCGCAGATCTGCAAGGCCTGCGGCGATGAGTGCGCTAGGCACGAAGCCGAGCATTGCAAGGCATGTGCCGCCGCTTGCCACAAATGCGCTCAAGAATGTGCCGCCATGGCCCACGCAGATTGACGCTGTTCAAGGAGCCCACCATGAGATTTCTGCACCCACCCTCGAAAACCGTCTCGGCAACCGCCTTTCTTGCATGCGCGTTGGTGGTTCCCTTGTCGTTGCACGCCCAGTCTGCCCCACACGCTGGCATGAAAGGCGCTGCCATGGATCAGACGATGCCTGCAGGCAAGATGGACATTAAGTCCATGATGAAAGAGAACAACGACAAGATGGCGTCCGTGAAGACGTCAGGCAATCCCGATGTGGATTTCGCGCAAATGATGCGCATCCACCATCAAGGTGCCATCGACATGGCGCAGAGCCAATTGCGCGATGGAAAAGATCCCCAACTACTCAGCATGGCCCAGGACATTATTTCCGCGCAAAAAAAGGAAATCGCTGTGCTGGATGCGTTTCTCGTTCGCAATGGCAAGCAACCCACAGCACCCACGAAATAGTTCTCTGTACTCAGCGATCGCTGCCCTGACCCTTGGACCGCTGTCGGGGAATCAGGGCAGCGTTACTCAGACGCCGTTTGCAGTGCGCATGGGGGCTGAGCAGGCACATGATCCACGTCAAGAGGACTTGTCATCAGTTTGACATTGCCACCGTGTTAAGCCTTATTGTTTCCATACGGCTCGTCACTGTCTCGACGACCTCATATGGAGAAAACCATGAACCACGATCACAGTACAGGACAATCGGATAAGGCCAGCGCTTCAATGGGCAGAAAGAGACTGATTGGCGCAGTCGTCATGCTCGCTTTCATTGGCATGTTTTTTCTTCTCAAAGAGCACTGGTCGCATGTCGCGGGCTACTGGCCGTATCTGCTCTTGCTGGCTTGCCCCCTGATGCACCTTTTCCACGGACACGGGGGGCACGGCTCCCACAACGTCGATTCGAGCAAGAAGTAATCTTGCACGGCCAAAACACCCAGGGAGGCTATCCATGTCGAATGCGCAACCGCACGAACACGTCCATCATGACCACCAGCATCATGAAGGGCATCACACGCATGTGTCGTTGCCCACGACGGGACTAAAGGATCCTGTCTGCGGTATGGATGTGACGGAACAATCGCATCACTCGACAGAGCACGAAGGGCGTCCTTACTACTTTTGCAGCGCCAAATGCAAAGCACGCTTCATGGAAGCGCCGCAAAAGTTTCTCTCGACTCCCATCAGCGAGCGCGCGCCTCAGCCTGAGCCCGAAGCGGCGCAACCGGGCACAACCTATACCTGCCCCATGCACCCTGAGGTGCAACAGGACCATCCTGGAAATTGCCCCAAGTGCGGCATGACACTGGAGCCCATGCTGCCCACGCTGGATGAGGGAGAAAACGCCGAGCTCGTGGATTTCCGGCATCGCTTCTGGTGGACGCTGCCTCTCACTGTGGTGGTTACCGTCCTGGCCATGCTTGGGCACCGGTTGCAGTGGTTCGAGATGGTCACACAGAGCTGGATTGAACTGGTGCTGACGGTACCCATCGTCCTGTGGGCGGGCTGGCCCTTCTTCTTGCGCGGTGCGCAGTCGGTCGTGAACCGCAGTCCCAACATGTGGACGCTGATTGGTCTGGGAACGGGCGCAGCATTTGTCTATAGCGTGGTCGCGACCGTTGCGCCGGGGGTGTTTCCCGCCTCGTTCCAGGCCATGGGGCGCGTGGCGGTGTATTTCGAAGCTGCAGCGGTCATCATCTCGCTCACGCTGCTGGGTCAGATGCTGGAGCTGAAGGCGCGCTCGCAGACTTCGGCCGCCATCAAGTCGCTGCTGGGCCTGGCCCCCAAGACCGCGCGGCGTATTGACGCCAACGGTCAGGAGAGTGATGTTCCCTTGTCCCATGTCCATGTGGGAGACCTCTTGCGCGTGCGGCCTGGCGAGAAGGTTCCTGTGGATGGTGTGGTGGTCGAGGGGAGCAGCGCGGTGGACGAAGCCATGCTCACTGGCGAGCCGGTGCCCATCGTCAAAGGGCCTGGTGATGCCGTCATCGGTGCCACGCTCAATACCAACGGGGCACTGGTGATCCGGTCCGAGCGGGTGGGCTCCGCCACCATGCTGTCGCAGATCGTTCAAATGGTTGCGCAGGCACAGCGCTCACGGGCCCCCATGCAGCGCATGGCCGACCAGGTGGCGGGCTACTTCGTGATGGCTGTGGTGGGTATCGCGTTGCTCACACTCTTCGCGTGGGGCCTGTTCGGTCCGGAGCCACGCTGGGTCTACGGCCTGGTCAATGCAGTTGCGGTGCTGATCATCGCGTGCCCTTGTGCGTTGGGCCTGGCAACTCCCATGTCCATCATGGTGGCCACAGGCCGGGGGGCGACCAGCGGCGTGCTGTTCAGGGACGCGGCAGCCATCGAGAACCTGCGCAAGGTGGACACGCTGATCGTGGACAAAACAGGCACGCTCACCGAAGGCAAGCCCTCCTTCGAACGTGTAGTGGCCATGCCCGGTCTGTCCGAGGATGAGGTTCTGCGCCTGGCGGCCAGTCTGGACCAAGGCAGCGAGCATCCGCTGGCCGATGCCATTGTCCAGGCAGCTCGCGCCAAGGGGCTCGCCCTGGACAAGCCCGAGGACTTTGAGTCCGGCTCGGGCATCGGGGTGCGCGGACAGGTCGCTGGACGCCAGCTCGCCCTGGGCAACACGGTCCTCATGGAGCAGGTTGGGGTTTCAGCGAACCCGCTGCTTGCGCAGGCAGAGGCCTTGCGCGCCACAGGCGCCAGCGTGATGTACCTGGCGGCCGATGGCCAGCTTCAAGGCCTGCTGGCGGTCTCGGATGCCATCAAGGCCAGCACGCCGGAAGCGCTGGCGACCTTGCATGCGGCGGGACTGCGCATTGTCATGGCCACGGGCGACGGCATGACCACCGCCAAGGCGGTGGGGGCCAAACTGGGGATTGATGAGGTCCATGGCGAAGTCAAGCCTGCGGACAAGCTGGCCCTGGTGTCGCGGCTGCAGGCCGAAGGCCGTGTTGTCGCCATGGCGGGGGACGGGATCAACGACGCGCCCGCCCTTGCCAAGGCGGATGTGGGGATCGCGATGGGCACCGGCACCGACGTGGCGATGAACAGCGCACAGGTCACCCTGGTCAAGGGCGATCTGCGAGGGATTTCCACTGCGCGGGAATTGTCGGAGGCGACGGTGGGCAATATGAAGCAGAACCTGATGTTTGCCTTCCTCTACAACGCGCTGGGCATCCCGATCGCCGCAGGGCTGCTGTATCCCTTCACCGGATGGCTGCTGTCGCCAATGATTGCGGCCCTGGCGATGAGCCTGAGTTCTGCGTCGGTGATCACCAACGCGCTGCGGCTGCGCAAGGGCTGAGGAGGGGCCGCTTGCACGGACTTGATCTGGGTTAAGTCCGTGACTGGCATTCTGGATACCATTCGCACCATGATCGCTGTCAGGAACACCGTGTTGCGCCAAAGACGCTGGATAACCAGCGTTCTGGTCGCGGTGTTGCTTCTGATGCAGTTCGCGTTGGCGGCCTATGCCTGTCCCAAGCTGGACTCCGCAGCCCATGCGGCATCGATGCAAAAAGCGGGCATGGCCATGGAAGACTCAGTCGGCATGCCCTCCATGCCCGATTGCCACGCTATGGCGGGAACCATGGATGAGCAAGATCCTCAGCTGTGTCGAGCCCATTGTGATGGCGACAGCTTGTCCTCCCCCTCGCTACAAGGTCTCGATCTGCAGGCGCTCGCGGCTCACGCCATCTGGGTTGCTTATGTGCTGCCCGTGATCCTGGACTCAGAACGCCATATTGACCCTCGGGCTGTCTACGCAGAGCTGGACAGTCGAGCGGGCTCTCCCCCCATCTATCTGACCCATCAGGTCTTTCGGAATTGAACGTGCACGGCGTGTGCGCTGCCTTGCAGCGTGCGCGCAGGTCTGACTTCGTGCCCCTTCATTTCGAGGACTATCATGCCCAACATCTCCTTCGGCGCTCCCTGCGAGCGCCTGCCTGCGCAACTGCGCATTCATCCTCTCTCGCCGCGCATCCGTGTGCGCAACCTCAACCATCTGCGCCTTTGCGCTCTCGGATTCCTGCTGGCCGGCATCGGCCTTGCAGGCAACCAGGCCCACGCCCTGGGGTTTGCCGAAGCCTTGGATCTGGCGGAGCAGCACAGCCCTCGTATCACGGCCCAGCGGCTGCAGATTGACGCAGCCAGCAGTACCCAGAAGTCGGCGGGAACTCTGCCGGATCCAAAGCTCTCGGTCGGGGTCGAGAACTTTCCCATCAGCGGCATGGATCGCTTCAGCCTTACGCGCGAGTCCATGACCATGCAACGCCTGGCGCTGATGCAGGAGGTTCCCAACCGTGCCAAACGAGATGCGCAGATCGCCAGCGCCCAGGCCAAGGTGGAGCGCGAACGCGCCACTCTGGGGGTCCAGCGTCTGCAGATCCGCCAGGAGCTGAGCCAAGCCTGGATCATGGCCCAGGCTATCGAGCAACGTGATCAGGTACTCACCGGTCTACTGAGTGAGAACCAGCGCCTGCAGGACAGCCTGCCCGCCCGCATCGAGGGGGGGACGGCCCAAGCGGGCGATCTCCTGATGGCCAAGCAGGAGGCTCTTGCGCTGTCGGACCGCAGGGACGATCTGCAGCGGGACCGATCCAAGGCCAGGGCGATGTTGCGGCGCTGGGTTGGCGCCCGCGCCGACGAGGCGCTGCAGGGAGTTCCCGGGCCGCTGAGCCGCCCTTTGGACCAGCTTCGGTCAGAGGTACACCGCCACGCGGAACTCGCGCAGTACCCCGCCATGCAAGCCATGGCCTTGGCGGAAACGCGCGAAGCCCAGGCAGAAACCAAGGGTGATTGGTCCTGGGAAGTCGCCTACAGCCGCCGCGACCGCCGCTGGGGCGACATGGTGTCTTTCCAGGTGACCTTTGATCTTCCCTGGCAACAGGAGCGGCGTCAGGGACCCCAGATCAAGGCCAAGCAGCTGGAGCTGCAGCGCCTGGAAGCCGAGCAGGAGGACGTGACCCGCAGGCACCTACAGGAGCTGGAGGACAGCGCCTCAGAGCTGGCGGCACTGAACAGTCAGATCGAGCGGCTGCAATCGGCTGGCATCGGCTTGGCACAAGGGCGCGCCGAACTCGCGTTGGCCAACTACCAGTCTGCCAAGGGCGATTTGAGCGCCGTGCTGGCTACAAGGGCCCAGGTGCGGGAGGCGCACTGGCGACTCATTGAGCTGCAGGCACAGCGGGACACCGTGATTGCCCGCCTGAACAGCCTGATCGCGGACTGAAGGGAGAACCACATGACCAATACCGTTTTCAAGAAGACCGTTGTGGCCGTAGCACTGGTGGCTGCAGGCATCGCCCTCGGCTGGACCGTCTCCCAATGGCGCACCGCGAACAACCACGCACTGGGAGCCAGTCCCGCATCGACAGAAGCAGCAAAAGCCGACCGCAAGGTGCTGTACTGGTACGACCCGATGTCGCCGACGCAGAAGTTCGATAAGCCAGGCAAGTCCCCCTACATGGACATGGCCTTGGTACCCAAGTATGCGGATGAGGACACTCCGGAAAGCTCCGGCCTGAGCGTCTCCGCCCAGGCCGTGCAAGCCCTCGGCCTGCGCACCGCCCTGGTAGAGCAGCGAGACATTGGGTCCGATGTGGACGTGCTGGGCACGGTCCAGCTCAATGACCGGGATGTGAGCATCGTCCAGGCCCGCTCGGGCGGCTTCGTGGAACGCGTCTATGCCCGGGCCCCGGGCGACGTGGTGGCCGCAGGCGCGCCATTGGCCGATCTACTGCTGCCAGAGTGGGTGGCTGCGCAGCGCGAGTTTCTCGCGGTCCGGGCGCTCAAGGACGAGTCGCTGACGACAGCAGCGCGCCAGCGGCTGTCGCTGCTGGGCATGCCTGCCTCGCTCGTGGCCCAGGTGGAGCGCACGGGCGAACCTCAGGGCCGCTACACGGTGACCTTCCCGCAGGCCGGCATGGTGGCTGAACTGATGGTGCGCCAGGGCATGACGGTCTCTTCGGGGGGCAGTCTGGTGCGCGTAAACGGCCTGGCCAGCGTCTGGATCGAAGCGGCCGTTCCTGAAGCGCAAAGCGGTCCCTTGCAACTGGGGCAGGACGCCCAGGTCCGATTGGCCGCGTTTCCGGGCGAAACCCTCAACGCCCGGGTCGTGAGCATCCTCCCAGAGGCCAACCGGGACACCCGCACGGTGCGCGTGCGCCTGGAGCTTCCCAACCCCACCCAGCGCCTGAAGGCGGGCATGTCCGGGCAGATCGTCCTGGCCGGACGCACACAACCAGCGCTGCTGGTGCCCAGCGAAGCGGTGATCCGCACCGGCAAGAGGGCGTTGGTCTACGTGGTGGACGGTCCTGGCAAGTACCACCCCGTCCAGGTGCAACTCGGCGGGGAAATCGATGACCGCCTCGTCATTCAAGGCGGCCTCACCGCAGGACAACAGGTGGTCGCCTCGGCACAGTTCCTGATCGACTCGGAAGCCAGCCTGCGAGGCATCATGCCCGCACTGCCTCCAGGCAGCAGCGCGCAACCCATCGCTGAACAGGGTTCCTCGGCCTCTGCGGCTCCGGCGTCCAAGAGCTTTACGGTGCGAGGGGTGGTCGATGAGGTCACGCCCACCGAGCTGACCCTTACCCACGAGGCCGTGCCTGAACTGAAGTGGCCCGGCATGACCATGCCATTCAAGTTGGCAAACCCAGAACTGGCAAAAGCACTGAAACCCGAGCAGCAGGTGAAGTTCACCTTCCAGCAGCAAGGCAAGGACTTCGTGATCACTGCCGTGGAAAGGATCAAGCCATGATCGCGCGTCTGATCCGCTGGTCGGTGGCGAACCGACTCCTGGTTCTGCTGGCGACCGTGATGCTTACGGCCTGGGGCGTGTGGGGTGTGCGCAGCACCCCCGTGGACGCTCTTCCCGATCTTTCGGATGTCCAGGTCATCATCCGCACCTCCTATCCCGGCCAGGCACCGCAGATCGTGGAGAACCAGGTCACATACCCCTTGTCCACCACCATGCTGTCCGTCCCGGGCGCCAAGACGGTGCGAGGCTTTTCGTTCTTTGGCGATTCATTCGTCTACATCCTGTTTGAGGATGGCACGGACCTGTACTGGGCGCGTTCCCGGGTGCTGGAGTACATGAACCAAGTGCAGGGCCGACTACCCGCCACGGCCAAGTCGTCGTTGGGCCCAGATGCCACCGGGGTGGGCTGGATCTTCCAGTACGCCCTGGTAGATCGCACCGGCAAAAACGACCTGGCCCAGCTTCGCGCCTTGCAGGACTGGTTCCTGAAGTTCGAACTCAAGAGCTTACCCAACGTGGCCGAGGTGGCATCGGTCGGTGGCATGGTCAAGCAGTACCAGGTCGTGCTCGACCCCATCAAGCTTGCGTCCCAAGGCCTCACTCAGGGGCAGGTGCGCGAGGCCATCATGAATGCCAACCAGGAAACGGGGGGATCGGTGCTGGAACTGTCCGGCGCCGAGTACATGGTGCGCGCCAGCGGCTATCTCAAGACGCTGGACGACTTCCGCGCCATCCCGTTGGTGTCGCGCGCAGGGGTGCCTGTGCGCCTGGGGGATGTCGCCACCGTTCAGATCGGGCCGGAAATGCGGCGCGGCATCGCTGAACTCGACGGCGAGGGGGAAGTGGCTGGAGGCGTGGTCGTGCTGCGATCTGGCAAGAACGCCCAGGAAACGATCCAGGCCGTAAAGGCCAAACTCAGCGAGCTGCAAAGCAGCCTGCCCCAGGGCGTGGAGATCGTCACCACCTACGACCGCAGCGCACTCATCGAGCGGGCGATCCAGAACCTCAGCACCAAACTCGTAGAGGAGTTCATTGTGGTGGCGGTGGTCTGTGTCTTGTTCCTCTGGCACCTGCGTTCTGCGCTGGTCGCCATCATTTCTCTGCCGCTGGGGATCATGGCGGCGTTTCTGGTGATGCGCTACCAGGGCATCAACGCCAACATCATGTCCCTGGGCGGGATTGCAATCGCCGTGGGCGCCATGGTCGATGCAGCTGTGGTGATGATCGAGAACGCCCACAAGAAGCTGGAGGCCTGGCAGCACAAGCATCCCGACCGCCAACTGGTGGGGGAAGAACGCTGGAAAGTGATCACCGAAGCTGCCGAGGAGGTGGGCCCCGCGCTGTTCTTCTCGCTGCTTATCATCACGTTGTCCTTTGTGCCCGTTTTTACGCTGGAAGCACAGGAAGGCCGCTTGTTTGGACCGCTGGCGTTCACGAAGACCTACGCGATGGCCGCAGCTGCGGCACTCTCGGTCACGCTGATCCCGGTCCTCATGGGCTACTGGATCCGGGGGCGTATCCCTGACGAGCAGAAAAACCCCATCACCCGCGCGCTGATTGCCGTGTACCGACCTTGCCTTGAGTGGGTCTTGCATCGTCCCAAATCCACCCTGGTCATCGCCGTGCTGGCGCTGACGACCACGATCTGGCCCCTGTCGCGGTTGGGGGGCGAGTTCCTGCCCAGGCTGGATGAAGGCGATCTGCTGTACATGCCGTCAGCCCTGCCGGGCCTGTCGGCACAGCGAGCCACGGAGCTTCTGCAATTGAGCAACCGGATGATCAAGACGGTGCCCGAGGTCGAGCGCGTCTTCGGCAAGGCGGGCCGCGCAGAGACCGCCACCGATCCGGCCCCGCTGGAAATGTTCGAGACCACGGTGAAGCTCAAGCCCAGAGACCAATGGCGTCCAGGAATGACGCCCGAGGGCCTGATCGAAGAGTTGGACAAGGCCGTCAAGATCCCCGGCCTGTCCAACATCTGGATTCCACCCATTCGCAACCGAATCGACATGCTGGCAACCGGCATCAAGAGCCCCATCGGTGTCAAGGTGACGGGCAACGACCTGCAGGTGATCGATGGGATCGCGGCACAGGTCGAGCAGGTCGCCAAAGGCATTCCGGGAGTGGCCTCGTCACTGGCCGAGCGCCTGACAGGGGGCCGCTACGTCGATGTCCGCATCGATCGCACGGCCGCGGGGCGCTACGGGCTGAATGTGTCCGATATCCAGGCCGTGGTCTCCGGGGCCATCGGTGGAGAAAACGTCTCGGAAACGGTCGAGGGCCTGGCGCGCTTCCCCATCAACCTGCGCTACCCGCGTGAGTGGAGAGACTCGCCCGAACGGCTGGCCCAGTTGCCCATCTCCACCCCCATGGGGCAGCAAATCACGCTGGCAACGGTGGCCAGCATCTCCATCACCGATGGGCCGCCCATGCTCAAGAGTGAGAACGCCCGTCCATCGGGCTGGGTGTATGTTGATGTGCGGGGACGAGATCTGGCATCGGTGGCCAATGACCTGCGCGACGCGGTGAGCCGACAGATCAAGCTGCAGCCAGGAGTCAGCATCACGTACTCTGGCCAGTTCGAGTACCTAGAGCGGGCCAATGCTCGCCTCAAGGTGGTGGTACCAGCCACCTTGCTGATCATTTTCGTGCTTTTGTACTTGACCTTCTCGCGCATGGGTGAGGCGGGACTGATCATGGCGACGTTGCCATTCGCGTTGACCGGGGGCATCTGGTTCCTCTACCTGATGAACTACAACCTGTCCATCGCCACCGGTGTGGGCTTCATCGCCCTGGCGGGGGTCGCGGCAGAGTTCGGGGTGGTCATGCTCATCTACCTCAAGCAGGCACTCGCAGAGAGATGTCCAGACGGCAGGCAGCCCACACTGGAAGAGCTGCTGGACGCGATTCGGGAAGGTGCCGTGCTGCGCGTGCGACCCAAGGCAATGACCGTGGCTGTCATCCTGGCGGGCCTGGTGCCCATCGTGTGGAGCAGCGGGACAGGCTCGGAGGTCATGAGCCGCATCGCGGCACCCATGCTGGGCGGTATGGTGACGGCGCCGCTGCTGTCCTTGTTCGTGATTCCTGCGGCCTATGTGCTGATGCGTAAGCCAAGGAGAGTGAAAGCAGAGGCATCCGGAGGCTGAACGCTGCGTTGCGCAACCAAGTGCTCCCAATAAACCTGTCGTTTCGCGCTCGCAATCGTGCACGCTTGCATACATTTCACACGCGGTGCAAGCGTCGGGCGTGCAAAATCTGCGGGCAGACCGCCCAGAAAGAACAACAGTGGAAATTCGTAAGCGCAACAACGTTCATATGATCGACCCAATTCGCCCGGACGCCCCTTTGCTCGTCTATGCGCACGGCTTTGGGTGTAGCCAGCATATGTGGCGACATATCACTCCGGCCTTTGAAGGTAAGTGCCGCCAGGTCTTGTTCGACTACGTCGGCTGCGGCCAATCAGACTTGGCCGCCTTTGACCCCGTGAAGTACGCAAGTCTGAAAGGCTACGTGCAAGATCTGCTGGATGTATGCGACGCATTGGGCATCGAGCGCGGAGTGCATTTTGTTGGACATTCGGTCAGCGCCAGCATCGGCCTGCTGGCCTCCATCGAGCGACCTACACTTTTTGACCGCCTGATTCTGGTTGGCCCGTCGCCTTGCTACCTCAATCACGCTCCGGACTACCTTGGAGGGTTCGAGCGCCAGGATTTGGAGGGCCTATTGGACCTCATGGACCAGAACTTCATGGGCTGGTCCAGCTACCTCGCACCCATTGTGGCGGGAGCGCCGCAGGCAGACAGTCTGGGCGGAGAGTTGTCTGAGAGTTTCTGCTCAACCGATCCTACGATGGCTCGTATCTTTGCGCAGGCAACCTTCTTTGCGGATACCAGAGAGGAGCTGTCGCTCGTGACCCGGCCGAGTCTGATCCTGCAGCATGGCAACGATGCGTTGGCGCCCCATTCGGTGGGGCAATACATGCACAAGAAGCTCAGGGACAGCACGCTGGAAGTGCTGGACGTGACCGGACACTGCGCCCACATGAGTCATCCGCACCTGGTGACGGCCGCCATGCAGCGATATCTCTCCTTAGCGTGAGCGAAACCGAGAGGGCAGAACATGCTGGCGGTTGATGACATCCCTTGCGCGATGATGATCACGGACCCGGTGGGGCACATCGTGCGGATGAACGGGGAGTTCCTTGTCCTGATCGGGGGCACGGAGGCGTTTTGGCTCGGCCACTCCATGGATGAACTGTTGACACCAGCTTCTCGAATTTTCAGCCAGACCCACCTGTTTCCCACGCTGCATCACGCCAAGAGTGCGCGCGAAGTGTTCCTCCACCTGCGCGGTGTTGGCGGCGAGACTGTTCCTGTCATGGTCAATGCGGTCAGCAAGCGCCTGGACACGGGCGACCACATCGTATGGGCCTTTTTTGTGGCCCGCGAACGCAGCCGTTTCGAAGGCGAGTTGATCAAGGCCCGTGCAGAGGCCCAGGGTCTTGCCCAGCGCTTGGCCGCCAGCAATCAACAGGTTGAATTGCAGAATCGCCAGCTTTCGGAACTGAGTCTCTCTGATCCGCTTACGGGTCTTAAAAACCGCCGTGCGCTGGAATTGATCGTGCAGAAGTGGCAACGGACGGCCTCTCGACAGAGTTACGTGTCGTTGTTGATGGTGGACGTGGACTACTTCAAACGGATCAACGACGCGCATGGCCATCCCGAGGGCGACCGGGTGCTGGTGAACTTTGCTCGCCAGATACAGGCAGACGCACGTGGTTCGGACCTGGTGGTGCGATACGGTGGGGAAGAATTCGTCCTTTGGTTACCTGATGCGGACGCAGAAGCAGCTGCCAGAATTGCTGAGCGGGTGCACAAATGCGCCAGACGGGTGCGCTCATTGGCAGGGCCAGTAACGGTCAGTGTCGGGCTGGCGTGTGCAGTACACCAAACCGGAGCGGATTTCCTCGCCCGACTGCTAAAACGCTCTGATCAAGCTGTTTATAGGGCAAAGGCGCTCGGGCGCAACTGCACTGTGGTTAGTGACTGAGTCACCAAGCCTCGCGCAGCTCACCAGCGTTTGGAATAGTGATAGCTTGCCCCCGCAAAGAACGTTCGCGGTGAGACTACTTGGATGGCATGGCTGCTTGGCGGTCCACCATCATTTGCATCATCTGTTCCATCATGGCCATACGGCGCTCCATTTGAGCGTGCATGCCCATCATGCCTCCCATACCCGAGTTTCCAGAGGCTGCAGGCATGGCAGGTTTGGTCTGCGCCCCTTGCTGCATCATTCCCATCCCCATGCCACCAGAACTACCCGCGCCCATCATGGCCATGCCTGACTGCATGAGCTTCATGTGTTCCCCCATCAGCGCTGAACGTTCGGTGGGAGTCTTGGCCGCCTGCATTTTTTTGTGCATTTCCTGCATCGCCTTCATCTGACGATCAAAGGCGTCCGGTGTTGGCGGGGTGGTAGCTGCCGGGGCAGACTGGGTGGTTACGCCACCGCTCTGCGCATCACCGGGGTGGTGGCCTGCGTGTTCGTCCGCAGGTTTTGGAGATTGCGCGACGGCACAGCCCGCCACGAAAAGGGTTGTCAACAGCCCAGCGACGATATTCAGACGCATGATGGTCTCCTTGTAGGTTCAACTGCAGCATGACGACGTACGGTTCGCAGCGCCTTGATTCACATCAACAGAGGTTGTGGACCGAGACGCACAGCAGCAGCCACCGGTTGTTCGGCGAGATGCAGGACTCACCGCCGCGTCTGCTTTGTATCCAGCACGCTCAATCGCTGAGCGGACAAGCTCCACAGTGCTTTCTCCGGCTTGCGCCGGGATGCGTACCTGACATGCAGCTGCGTCGATTTCTACTTCGATGCCCCCAGGCAGTTGGGCCTGAGCTATTGCACGACCAATGCGCTGGGCGCAAGTGCCGCACGTCATATCAGGAACATTGAAATGGACCATGTGAGCCTCCTTTGGTTGATTCACGTTTTGACTATGAACCTTGCCACGGTGTTAAGGTCAAGGTCTCACGGAATTCAATCGGCATAGAAGATCGGAAAGCAGCAAACGACCTCAGTGCTGGTGGTGTCTCTACGAGCTAGAACGCTCGCGCCTTGGGTGAACGACTGTCGAAAATCTCCATCTCAGCCGAGGGGAAGGAGACCTTTGGCGCCTTGCGCCTTGCGCCTTCCCGCCGCGTGCCTAGCGCGCAGGCGCCACCATAGCGGTGGCAATTGCCAAATGCTGGGCTGGTCCTGTACCTGCCTGAGAGAGAAAGCCCTCGGCGAACGAGAAGTTTTTAGCAGATCGAACGAGATGCGCTTGGAATGCAAGCGACTCGCTGACAAGTGCAAGGGACAAAAATTTGACCGACAACTCCAGGGTGACGACGACCTTGGAATCGTAGTGGCCCAAACCTGCAAGCACGAAGGCTGCATCAAAACCTGCGGCGATAACACCGCCATTGATTGCGGAGGTTCCTCCACCTCCCTGAAGGCCAGATTCGATTTTGGTGAAATTGATGATCGCCAAGCCTGGCTCTTTGAACGTCCCCCTAAACCCAAACCAAGCAATTTCTTTCCTGGCGTTGAATTGAGCCAATTGCTCTTCGCGCTGAGTGGAGACTAGGCGAAATGGGATGGTCGGACTATGCATGGGAAAGCAATGATGCGTTTACCGTCCAAATGTACATTGAAGGCTCGTCAAAATGTACATTCAGGATGCGTCTAACCTTGCATCCAAGACACTTGCGGCGGGGGTTTTCTCGAATGAAGATTCGATAGTTGGACCGTTGTTAAGTCCACTGTACCCCGCGAGCTGCTATGGGGTTCTGGCCGATAAGGCCACATGACAGCTGCGCAATTTTTCCCTCAGTTCGTGTTATACCTCGGGGTTGGATAAGCCCGTAGTTCCCTCGCATGCGACCAGGTTTTGCCGACAGGAGTCAGGCCAATCTTCCAGATCGTCATCGAGCGCTATCCACTGCTTGGGTTTTCTGCGCTGAGCGTCTTCTTGAACTTGCACGCCCCGGGGTGTGGTGCGGAACATGGACAGGTTCCATGGGTCCACGCCATGCACACGTCTGTGGTATGTCCCGCCAATAAACCGAGCACGCAAGGACGCTGGAAGGCGCTTAAGGGTTGCGCTGTACCCGGGGCGAATGCACCAGGTGCTACTCAGTACCAGGGCAACGGTTGGGTGGGGTTGGAGCACCGACTCCAGGATTGGAACCCATTCGAACAGCGAATGCCCTGCAGCCTCATACGGGCTCATGTAGATGCCCTTGCGTGGATGCCCGAGTGCCAGATCGTGATCACCAGCACCTGGCGCCTGGAACAGGCCTATGAGGATCTATTGGAAAGGTTCTCTCCGGACATTGCCGCCATGATCGAAGGTGTTACCCCCAGATATTGCGATCTAACGAACGTCCCGAATACGCTGGTGGGGTACGAGCGGGAGGCCGAGTGCCATGCCTGGCTTTGGGCCAACGATGTGCCACATCGCAGATGGGTGGCGGTGGATGATCGATCGTGGCTCTATCGGCCGTTCTGCAAGTCGTTGTTTTTGGTCGATGGGCGAACGGGACTCACGCAGGCCACCGGTTCACAACTGACAGCTCGTCTTCAAACCACACTTTGAAAAGACTGCCAGGAGTGCAGACCACCTAGCCTCAGAAAACACAAATCTAGGGTTAACCCGAGCATCCTAACCGGGTAATCTGCACCGAAAGTGAGATCACCCCACTTGAGATGAGTCGGCCGATGAGCTTGAAGGCGGCGTTTTTGGCCTTGAACCCCAGATGGGAAGCGATCCGACTGTAAGACGGAAAGCATCCCTCACTCCTATACAGCGCTCGGAGACTGAGCAAATGCATCGTGTCGCGGTTGGTTCGGGCCATGCTCGATATTTTAGTGAACAAACGTACACTAATCAAATTCGACTCACCAACGCGCCTTCAGGTATCCAGCAGACTTCGATCTTTCCCCAGAAGCGCCTGCGAATCAGAACTTGCGACTACCATTGGGCAGACCGCGTCAAACGAGATCACCTATGCAGATTTTTGCTTCCGGCGAAGGCCGTAAATTGAATGCTCCGGATGAGTTCTTGCCTCAGGGATCTGTAGGCAAGGTGGTGGGTCTCATTGATCTGGGGAAGAACAATGGATCCAATCATTTCGGTTGGTCTGGGGTCAAAACGGTCATTGACTTCGAGGGCGACGCTTACGTTTTGGATTTCCCAGAGCACAACCGCTTGGTAACCGACGATGGGCTCGAACTCACGCAGACAGATGCAGGGGAAGTTGGAGGCTGGTGGCCCGATTCGGGCGATATTCAGCGCTATGGACTGCGCTGGATCGAATTGACGTACTGAGCCATCCTTCGACTTGCCAAGCGCAGCTCCAGTAGAGCCGAGCGAGGGGGCAGAAAGGTGGCCCCCACTTTTCCGACGAGAGGTATTTTCACTATCGGTGAACCCCAGCTTTGTTATCTGAGGGCCTGTCGTCTACCTTCCTGGCTGCCTTTTCAATGAAGGCTTTGAAGACGAGCTGCAAGTTGCGAACCGGTAGCCTGCGTTAGCCCCGCGCGGCCATCGACCAAAAACAATGACTTGCAAAACGGCCGGTATAGCCACGATCGATCATCCACGGCCACCCAGCTGCGATGCGGCATTTCGTTGGCCCAAAGCCAGGCGTGGCACTCCGCCTCCCGCTGATAGCCTACTAGCGTATTCGGGACGTTCGTTAGATCGCAATATCTGGGGGTGACGCCGTCGATCATCGCGGCAATGTCCGGAGAGAACCTTTGCAGGAGATCCTCATAGGACTTCTCCAGGCGCCAGGTGCTGGTGATCACGACTTGGCACTCTGCCACCTGCCGTAACGCATCTTCCAAGATAGGTAGGCAACAGAAGTGCCTCGACTCGTGGCAGTGCTCTGGGTGCAGGACCCCATCAAAATCCAGAAAGAGTATGGGCACAGCGCGACTTCAGAAACAGATTTCCAACAGGGCTAAATATTTTTCCGAGTTAGCGAGCCAATGAGACTATTTGGTCGTGGTCTTTTTAGTCTCATTGGACGGAAATCGGGTGGATGTCTTCCCGAAAGCGTGTTCCACCCCAAGCCGACTTTGGTCGGGCGCTGCAGCAACTGCGCGCGGCACGCGGCTTGGTTCAGGAAGACATGTTGCTGGCAACGAGCCGCCGACACATCAGTCGCATCGAGCAGGGACATCAAGTGCCCAGTATCCGCACCATCGAGGTATTGGCCGAGCAGATGCAGATACACCCTTTGACCTTGATTGCTACCGCGTACTGCCCAGACCTGGACACGAACTTGGTCAATGAACTCCTCAGGACCGTCAAAGCGGACTTCAAGGGCATCATTTCAGACTAGGCGTGGCATTCCGAGTCGGCCTGTTCTTTGGCATGCTGAACCAGAATTTGAAGCCCTTGTATCAGACCGGTGCCAATGGGTGTGGCATCTTGGCGTTGCAGCATCCGATTGACGATCTCCCGATCCACGGCAGTGCTGAGCAAGCACAGTGCTTCTTGCAGAGTTTCCAGACCCACTTCCAAGCTGTCGCCTGAACGCTTGGCTCCCGCCTTGGTCAGAAGCAACAGGGTGAGCGGTAAGGCAGCACGAGCGGGATCATGATCCCCGCTCCAACCCGAGCCAGACAGAAGGTCTCGGAGCTGGTCTGACACCAACAAAAGGTGGTTGTCATTCAGCGCATCCGGCAAGATGGATTCCCATCCCCGTGATGTGATCAGACCCATCATGTCCTGTGGACCAAACTTTCCGAGAGTCGCTTTTTTTAAACGCAGCATCATTCGCCATTCCAGTTAATATGAGACCAATTGGTCCCGTTCGAGACCGTGGCGTGCGAAGATAACTGAACAGAGATGGCGTTTTTTCGTTCCAAGTGCGCCCGTCTCCCAATGGAAATATACCGGTTGCCCAAATGCGCTTAAAGAGGCAACCAGTCTGTTGTCTCATTCGTTTGCCCCGTGAAAAACCGCCTGAATCTCACCCGCTTGGCCGAACTTGATCGGCAGTTTTGCGATTTCGCGAAGCTGCAGCGAAATGCCACGCCCAGGTGTGGCTGGGCAAAGACGGTGAGATTGGCCTTGGGCATGAGTTCCAAAGCGCTAGGTGAGCGTTTGGGCATGACGGCACAGGGAGTCCGCAAACTGGAGCAGGCCGAGGCCAACGGCACTATCACGCTGAATACGCTTACACGTTTGGCTCATGGCCTGGACTGTGAAGTGCACTACATGTTTGTTCCCCGAACCAGTTTGGTCGAGCAGGTGCTCAACCGTACTCAAGAGATCGCTGGAATTTCGTTGCCGTCCACGTTGAAGGGGGCGGAGGCGCTGACAGATGCAGAGACGCTGATGGCCCTTACCAGTGCGCTGGTAAAAGTGAGCAAGCGTGGCCTTTGGTGAGTCAGCGCTGGTTCTCCTACCGATACAACCCCGCGATGAGTTTGAACTTCGTTGCTATCATTAGCGCAAAGCAAGCCCCCGGTGCGACCTCTGCGAAAGTATGCCCCCGTGGGCGACGTTTTTCTGAGAGGTACTTTGATGAAATCGCTCTCCGAAGCTCGCGACAGCTCTTGAGAGATCCCCGCGCCATGGAATTGCACCGCACAGGTCAGGCTGCCCGCAAGGCGAAGCGCGTCATCACAATCAAGGTCAAGCACGCTCTTCCTGTCATCACCGCAAGGGAATATGCGCGCTCGGGCGATGCAACCAAAGATCCGACACTCAGGCGACGCCGCTGTGCCATTGTTAACGGGACTGATCGGTAACTTGTGGACACGAATTCTGCCCCCATCGCCCTAGAAGACCACATCGCTATTCTCACTATGCTTGTGCGGCGCATGGTTGATGAGTCTGGCGACCCAACTGGTTTCGACGCACAGGCCTGGCTTGATCACTGGCTCATGGGGGTGGTCCCAGCATTGGGTGATCGGAGGCCTCTCGATGTGCTCAATGAGCCCGGTGGCCTGGAGGTTCTGAGAAGCTTGCTCTTGCAGGCCCAGTACGGAGCGTTTTCGTAGGTGTACGAAGGGTGTTGGTAAGTTCTGAGTCCGATCTGGACCTGCCTTCATCCCCGCTGGGCAAATTGCCACCAAACAGAATCCCGACATACGGTTATGTCCACTAACCAGAATTCCCCTTATCTCCCCGCGTCCACTCCACGCAGCGCGGACGTCGTTCTGTACCTGGACCTCGATGGTGTTGTCCACCATGAGAAGGTGCTCTGGCATCCCCGCAAAGGCATCCACATGAGTCCGTATGAGGCTGCAGGACATTCCTTGTTCGAATGGATCTCTGTCCTGGAGTCGGTGCTTGAACCCTACCCAGCCGTTGCCTTGGTACTGAGCAGCACCTGGTGCATCCGTCCCGGATACAGCGCAACCCTCAAACGCCTTCCTGTCTCCTTGCGTGCTCGATTTATTGGTGGGACGTACCACAGGCGTGTGCATGGCGTGGATCCCTGGAACCTTTCCATGTTCCGCACCACCCCCCGGGGCGTGCAAGTTCAAGAGGACGCTCAGCGCAGAAAACCCCGGCAGTGGATAGCTCTTGATGACGATCTGGAGGATTGGCCTGACTCTTGTTGGCAAAACCTGGTCGCATGCGATGGAACAACGGGCTTGTCAGACACCGGAGTCCAACAGGAGCTGGGGGAGAAGTTGCGCTGCTGCTTTTCGGCTCTGTCCGACAACCACTTGTAGTTTCTATAAACAACCAGCTGACGAGGGACGGGCGGCGAGAGCAGACACTTTGCAGCCCGTGGTAATTGGCATACTGCTGACTGCTACTCTGTTTATGTGCTGACACTGGGCTTTGCCCACATTGATGTTGGCGCCGATGAATCTTGACAGTGTCATGTGTATCTCCTTGGGTTTGAATGCACGTGACCCGGAAACTGCACCAACTCCTAGCCAGCCGACGGGTCACGTGTGACAGTTTGCTGACCGTATGCCGACAGCTTGCGCACCGCAGGATTACAAGTTTGTTATGTTGTCGCGCCTGGCTGTGTGATCGATTCGACACTGCCGGGCATGGCATCGGCCGGCGCTCCAAAGTGGTCGTTCCGCCTGGGATGCCACTACAATTTTCCGGATGCACTCCCGCACCCGACTGCTTGTTTTCCTCTTGGTACTGTTGCCGCTGCAACTGTGCTGGGCGGCAGTGGGCGCGTACTGCAAAGATGAAGGACCGGGCTCCTTGCCTCCTGTGGCAATGCATTGCTGCGAGCACGCCCAGCTGCGGGACGGAGCAATGGATGAATCCACCCGAGCTGGCGATGCAGCGCCCAGCGTGGACTGTGGTTCCTGCCATCTGCAGGGCACCGAAGCCTTTCAGGCGCAACGCGATCTACTGCCGGCCTTTCCCCTGGGGCGCTTTTACACCGACACGCGCGGGTGGCCGTCTTCAGAGTCCGTCAGTCGCCCCGAACGCCCGCAGTGGCCCGCCCTGGCCTGACCAGGGCATCGGTCACCACCGTCTCCGATCCCCGCCAAGCGTGCCAGCACAGCGTGTGCTGGCCTCATTAGCATGCCTTCGGGATCTTTCCATGTCCTCCACTGTCGGGTCGAATGGCTCTGGAATCTACACACGCAGTTGTGCCTTGATCGGTGCCTCCTGCCAGAACCGTTGTTCAAGGAGGCGTCGATGAGCCGGCCCTCGGTGCTGCTCCTGATCGCCTGGCTGCTGGCTGTGTCCGCCACCGGCAGTGCGTTGTTCATCGGCGAAGTCATGGGCATGGCTCCTTGCGTCTTGTGCTGGTACCAGCGCATTGCCATGTTCCCGCTGGCCTTGCTTCTTGGAATGGCCTTTTACAGCGACGACCGCCGGGGCGCTGTCTATGCCTTGCCTCTGGCGCTGGCGGGTGCGGTCGTGGCTGGTTACCACAGCCTCTTGGCGGCAGGCCTGGTGCCCAAGGCTTGGGTCCCCTGCGGCGCCGGCGTGTCATGCGCCGATCAGAAGCTCGACATCCTCTACGGCATTGAGTTGCCCTGGCTTTCACTGGCGGCGTTCATTGCCATCGCCGTCTCGCTCTCCCTCTATCTGCGAAAAACAGACAAATGAAACACCGAAAACTCATCATCTTCCTCGTGCTGGGCATGGCCTTTGTGGCCTTCCTTGTCGGCGTGAATCTGTACCAGAGCCGCGTGCAAAGTGCACAGGAGCTGCAGGTGGCAGGACAAGCCGAACGCCTGGTCCGCATGCATTCACCCGTGATCGGGCCCCGTGAGGCACCCGTGACCATCGTCGAGTTCTTCGATCCCGCCTGCGAGACCTGCCGCGCCTTTTATCCGGTGGTGAAGGAACTGATGCAGCAGTACCCCACCGAAGTGCGGCTGGTCATCCGCTACGCGCCTTTCCACCAAGGCTCGGAGCAGGTGGTCAAGCTACTGGAATCGGCCCGGCGGCAGGACAAGTACCTGGCCGTGCTGGAAGCGGTGCTGGCCGCACAGCCGCAGTGGGCGGACCATGGAACCCCCAACCTGGAGTTGGCCTACAAGGCGGCTGAACAGGCGGGGCTGGACATGCAACGGGCGCGGGCGGACATCGCAGCCCCTGCATTGGACGCCGTGGTGCTACAGGACGTGCAGGACCTGACCGCCCTCAAGGTCGAGAAGACGCCGACCTTCTTTGTCAACGGGCGCCCGCTGCCCAGTTTTGGCCACAAACAGCTGACTGACCTAGTGGCGCAAGAGGTCTCCAAAACCAAGAAATGAAAGCGGGACATTCAAGTAAGCGCTCCGCAAGCCCACCGGTGGACTTGGCGCGCGCTGACGAACGCTCAGTGGGAATGCGCATGCTCCTTGGTTTCTGAGCGGCTTGGCTTGGCGGCTGGCTCCACCCGTGTACCGCGAAGCAGACGCAGTCCGTTGGCTACCACCAGCAAGCTCGCTCCCATGTCCGCGAAGACCGCCATCCACATGGTGGCCGTGCCAACGACCGCCATCACCAGGAAGACGCTCTTGATGCCCAGCGCCAGGGTGATGTTCTGCCAGAGAATGGCGTGGGTGCGCTTGGATAGACGCACTGTCTCGGCGACGCGCTGCAGGTCATCGTTCATGATGACCACATCGGCTGCTTCCATGGCCGTGTCGGTTCCCGCCGCACCCATGGCAAAACCTATGTCGGCCTGCGCTAGCGCCGGCGCATCGTTGATGCCGTCGCCGGTCATGCCGGTGGCGCCATAGCGCTTTTGCATTTCCTTGATGGCATCGAGTTTGGCTTCGGGCAGCAGATCGCCACGGGCATCGTCAATGCCGGCCTGGGCAGCGATGGCCTTTGCCGTGGCAGTGTTGTCACCCGTCAGCATCACCGACGTCACTCCCAGCGCCTTGAGGTCGACGATGGCCTGCTTCGACGTCTCGCGAATGGTGTCCGCTACCGCAAACAGCGCCAGGACGCGCGATTCGTCCGCCAGGAGAGTGACCGTGCGGCCTTGTTTTTCATGGGTGGCCAGCTCCGCCTCCAGCTCCGGACCGCACAGTCCTAGCTCATGTATCAGTCGGTGATTGCCCAGCATCAAGCGCACACCATTGACCATGCCTTCGACGCCGCGCCCAGGCAAGGCCTTGAAGCTTTCTGCTTCTGGACCCTTTACATCCAAGCCCTGGACAATCGCCTTGGAAACCGGGTGGTCGGAACGAGCCGCCAGGCTGGCAGCCATCTGCTGGACTGCGGCCTCGTCACCGGCACCCCACACCTTCCACTTCACCAGCTTGGGTTTGCCTTCGGTGATGGTGCCGGTCTTGTCCAGCGCCACCGCCTTCAGAAGCCGGGCATCTTCCAAGTAGGTTCCGCCCTTGATCAAGATCCCACGGCGCGCTCCTGCGGCCAATCCGCTGACCACCGTGACCGGCGTGGAAATGACCAGAGCGCATGGGCAGGCGATCACCAGCAGGACCAGGGCCTTGTAGAGCGCCTCCAGCCAGGTAAGTCCCATCAGGAAAGGAGTGAGGACCGCCACCGCCACGGCAATGGCGAAGACTGCGGGGGTGTAGATGGAGGCGAACCGATCCACAAAGCGCTGCGTCGGAGCGCGCGTGCCCTGCGCCTGCTCAACGGCTTGGATGATCCTGGCCAGGGTGGTGTTGCTCGACAAGGCTGTGACCTCGAACTCCAGCTCACCAGTCTCGTTGATCGTGCCGGCGAACACCTGGTCGCCAGGTGCCTTGTCCACGGGGATGCTCTCGCCAGTCACGGGGGCCTGGTTGATGGCGCCATTGCCCTTGGTCACCTTACCGTCCAGCGGCACGCGTTCGCCCGGCTTGATGCGCACGGTCGCTCCGATGGCCACCGAAGCCACCGGTGTAGCGGTCCACGCTCCGTTGGTGCCCAGTACCAAAGCCTCTTCGGGCGCCAGTTCCAGCAAGCCCTTGATAGCGTTTCGGGCCCGGTCCACTGCCTTGGCTTCGATGAGCTCCGCAATCGCGTACAAAGCCATCACCATCGCGGCTTCTGGCCACTGACCAATGAGGAATGCGCCGGTGACGGCCACCGACATCAGCGCATTGATGTTCAGCTTGCCGCGCAGCAGCGCCGCAAGGCCTTTCTTGTAGGTGTCGATCCCGGCCAGCCAGATAGCCAGCGCGGCGATGGCCATGCCCACCACCTTCCAGGCCATCTGGTCTGGAGCAAAGAACGAGAGGACCTCAGCCCCCGTGGCGAACACCAGCGCGGCCACCAAACGGGAGATGCCGCCTGCAAAACCATGTCCATGGTCGTCGCCTTCGGCTGGTTCGCCCGCCTGTCCGCCCTCGGAGCCATTGGCGCCGGCCACTGGCTGCGGATCGAAGCCCGCTTTGCGGATGGCGTCGAGGGCCAGCGGGTAGGTGCCTTCGTCGGCATCGATCTTCAGCGTCCGCGCACCGAGCTGAAAGCCCAGAGAGCGAATCCCATCCAGAGGCTCCAGCGCCCGGCGAATCTCCGCCTCCTCGGCGCTGCAGTCCATGGTCGCAATGCGAAACACCCGGCCCTGGCTACCCTGGGTGTCTACCGCAGCGACCACCGGCTGTGGATCGAAGCCCGCCTTGCGGATGGCATCGAGCGCCAGGGGCAAGGCGCGATCCTCCGCATCGATCTTCAGCGTGCGCGCGCCGAGTTGGAAGCCCAACGAGCGGATTCCCTCCAGAGGTTCCAGCGCCCGCCGGATCTCCGACTCCTCAGCGCTGCAGTCCATGGTGGCGATTCGGAACAGCTTGCCTTGGCCCGGGATGCTTGCGGCTGCAGGGACCGCTGCTGCGGAACTGGAACTGCCCGAGGAGCAGCAGGTGTCAACAGTGGTGGGAGGTGTGCTTGTTTCTGATTTCATAGCCCAATTGGAAACCTTGAAGTGGCTTTAAAGTCAAGCAGCAAAAAGAATATGACTGCTTTGTCCTGGGTAAATCGGATTTCTGAACGGTCCGTACCCAGTCGCAGGGGCACAGGATCGACCCCACCCCGTTGAAAACCACCATCAATTCGGGCGAATTTCGATTCCCACATTCGTTACCCCATTTTCTGACGATGCGAATGGCTTGCCCTGATGCATGCGTGCAATACCGCCTACTATGGCCAAACCGAGGCCATGGTTGCTCTGCCCATGGCTGCGCGCAGGATCTGCGCGGAAAAATCGATCAAACAGCTGCGGAAGTATCTCGGGATCGATCGTGCTGCCGTAGTTGGTGACACTGATCAGCACACGACCCTCATCGGTGGTTCTGAGGTTGATCTGGACGATTGAGCCAGAGCTCGCGTATCGAGTGGCGTTGCCGAGCAAGTTCGACAGGGCCCGGCGCAGCAACGGCACGTCGAAGGCGCCATGCGCATCACCAACCACTTTAGCTGTGAGAGCTGCCTCGGACAGCGCGGCCTCGTGGTAGTCCAGTACGTCAGCAGCCACTGATGCAAGGCTCGCCACGGGCGCGCGGCGCGCTCCCACACCCCGATCCGCCTGGGACAGGAACAGCATGTCATTTACGATGCCGGTCAGGCGGTGCAACTCCTCCAAGTTGGACGCCAGCACCTCGCGCATATCCGCCCGCTCAGGGCGCAGCAAAGCCAATTCATTGTTGGCAATGAGCGTGGCCAAAGGCGTGCACAACTCATGCGCCACGTCCGCATTGAAGCCCTCCATTTGTAAATACGCCTTCTCAATGCGCGCCAGAAGCGCGTTGAACTGGTCGATCAGAGGCACGAGCTCAAGGGGCTGCTCGGCGCTGTCGAGACGTTGATGTAGATTGTCAGCCGACACTGCGCGCGTCTGACTGGCCAGTCTTCGGACGGGCGCCAGGCCCAAGTTGACCAGGGAGAATCCGCCCAGCGATACAACGATGGCCCCACCGATGGCTGCGACCAGCAAGGTAAGAGCAAGTCGGTGCAACAACTGGTGGTCGGTTCGAATGTCCAGCGACAGCTGAACGCGCAAGTTCTTTGAGGGAGTCTGGTCCGCAGTCTGTGCTACTTCGAACTGCCGTTGGCGCCATACCGTCTTGGCACTCTGGTTGCGGGCGTGGGCGTAGATAACCATCCCGTCCGCCTGCGCGACTTCGAGCGACAGATCTCCGTGCCCAACAAGGAAGTCATCGAGTTTGTGCGCAAGGTCTTCCGAATCCCCATGCTCCTTGCCATCCTGCAGCAAGTGCCGAATGACGGTTTCTTTTTGTGCCAGCGTTTCCTCTTGCCGATCACGAAAATTGAACTCGGTCACCAGATAAACCATCAGACAGACCACCCCGAGTCCGGCAAAGCTCTGCAGCGCCAGCCACCACGACAACCGCTGGCGCAATGAGCGATGTTGGGCCAACGCCTTCATCCGTTGCGGTCCTCCATGACATATCCCATGCCGCGAATGGTGTGGAGCAGCGTAGTGTCAAACGGCACATCGATCTTGGTACGGAGGCGCCGGATCGCGACCTCCACCACGCTGGTATCGCTGTCGAAGTTCATATCCCACACCTGCTCAGCGATCTCAGTGCGAGAAAGCACTTCCCCTTTTCTTCTCAGAAACAGCGTCAGGAGCAGAAATTCCTTGGCAGTCAACTCCAAACGCTGACCACGCCGGGACGCTTTGCGCCGTACCAGGTCCAATTCAAGGTCCGCCAAACGCAGTTGCGTGGGCTCTGCGGCATCCCTCGCACCATGGGTCCGCCGGAGCAGCACCTGAATGCGGGCGCTCAGTTCGGAAAACGCAAAGGGCTTGACCAGATAGTCGTCAGCACCCGTCTTGAGTCCCAATACCCGATCCTCGACGCTGACCCTTGCTGTCAACATCAAGACCGGCGTCTGCTTGGTCTTGCGAAAGGCTGTTAAAAGGCTGAAGCCGTCGATCCCTGGAAGCATCGCGTCCAAGACCAGCAGATCGTGCACGCCTTCCAGAGCCATGTGAAGGCCATCCACCCCGTTGTGTGCAACGTCCACCACGTAGCCGGCCTCTCCCAGGCCCTTGCGCAGATACTCGGCCAGCTTGACTTCGTCTTCGATGAGCAAAATTTTCATGCTGCCATTCTCGAAGAATCCGGCCTGTTCGTAGTTTACGAATTTGTTATCTGGCTGTTGGCGCCTTGTCGCACTCGGTTTTTTAAAGTATCCCTGTGTCGAAAGGCATAGTCCCGGCAAATCGCCGAGGGCTGATTTAAATCAAGGGACAACACCATGACCGTTCGCAAACCCCTCACGCTCACTTTGATTGCCTTCGCTATCGCGGCTCCAGGATTGGCATCTGCCTCGTCGCTGTACCATCCCGCCGACGGCGAAGTGGGCATGACCACCCATCCCGACCACACGCAGAGCACAATGTCCCGTGGCGATGTGCTTCAGGCTGTCGAAGTAGCGCGCCGGGATGGCACGCTGGCGACCCTTTCACGCGGGGGGGCGTTGCCTGTCAAAGCAACGGGCGCAACGAAGACCCGTGAGCAAGTTCAACAGGAATTTCTCAACATGTCTGCAGCTGAAAAGAAGGCTCTTCAGGACCTGAACGGCGGCGCTCGCTGATTTCTAAACCCAGCGCTCCGCAGCGGCCATCCACGCCCGAGCGCGCCCTTCATGACGCATGCTAGACTTCAAAAATGTGCCGCTTGATCGCCGTTCTTATGCTTGCATTGCTTCCGTTCCAGTTCAGCTGGTCTGCGGTGGCAGCTTATTGCATGCATGAGAGCTCAACCTCGCAGTCGCAGCATTTGGGGCATCACGAACACAAGCATGAAGCCAAAGGCGGGAATGGTCAGGCCGAAAAGTCCAGCCAGGGTGCAGTTGCATTTGATGTTGACTGTTCAGTTTGCCATGGCGCGGGTATCGGGGCCTTGAGCTGGTCAGATGCAAAGCCAGCCTTTTCCCATGACAGCCGTGTGGAGTCTTCCCCAGGCCAGCGTCTGCTGGCTGTAACGCCCACGCCCCCTGACCGCCCTCAGTGGTCCGTCCTCGCCTGATCGGCGGGGGCATCTCACTTTTCTTTTTCAGTCTTGTCCGCCATCGCGGCGGAAGCAGTTGCGTGTGTTGCAGCTGAAGTGACTGACGAGTTGCCAGGCAGCTGCACGGTTGCCAGTCCGCCGATTCCCTCGTGTTTTGAAATCACTGGAGAATCGGATGTTCAAGGGTATTTACCTTCAAGAGATGCCGCACGCATGGCGCGGCGGTAGAAAGATCAAGCTCGCGGCAGGCGCCGCAGCTATATGGCTGAGCGCCTCGGGCGGTGCCTTTTCCCAGGGCCTACCACCAGGGCCAGCCGTTGGCGAACGAGCACCTCAGTCAGCTGCAGCGGCCGCAGCTGAGCCTTTGTCCCTGGCCAAGGCCATCGAACTAGCCCTGGAGGGAAATCCGGAGGTGGCTGCGGCAAAGCGCCAATGGGAGGCAACCGAAGGACAGGTTCTTCAAGGACGCTCGCGCCCCAATCCAGAGCTCGCGTACTCGCTGGAAGACACACGCTCCAAAACACGTACGCAAAGCTGGCAACTCAATCTTCCCGTGGAACTGGGTGGAAAGCGTGCGGCACGCACTAAGGCGGCCGAAAAAACGCGCGAGCAAGCACAGGCCCAACTCGCCGAGCTGCAAGCCACCGTGCGGGCCAATGTCGCTGCCGCTTACTTTGATGTTCTGACTGCGCAGGAACGATTGGTACTGGCCAGAGACAGCGCAGCGCTGGCCAAATCTTCAACGGATACCGTCTCAAAGCGTGTAGCCGCTGGCAAAGTATCCCCAGTGGAAGAGTCCAAGGCCCGGGTTGCCGAAGCCGGCGTTCGCGTCGAACTCGCCCAGGCCGCAAGCGAACAACGCAATGCACTGTCTCGCCTTTTCGCGCTGTTGGGACGGATCGATGCGCCGTACACCGTCCTGGAGGGCAAGGCCGAGAACCTGCCCTCGGTCCCGAGCCTCGTCGATCTCCAGCCCCTGATTGCTTCTTCGCCAGGCGTGGTACTTGCGCGAATCGAGGTGGATCGGCGCAAGGCCTTGACCGACCTGGAACAAAGCAAACGCGTCCCCGATGTCACCGTCAGCGTCGGCATGCAGCGCAGCAACGAGACGCAGCGCAACGTCCTTCTTTTCGGGGTCTCTTTGCCTCTTCCCGTCTTCGACCGCAACCAAGGCAACCTCCTGGAGGCGCTGAAACTTGAGGACAAGGCCCGCGATGAGCTGCAAGCAGCCACCGTGCGCCTGCACAGCGAAGTGGCGCAGGCACGAGAGCGCCTTTCCACGATCACCGCAGAGGTTCAGTCACTGCAGCAGGAAGTTCTGCCCGGTGCGAAGTCGGCCTATGACGCCGCCACCATTGGTTTCGAGAACGGTAAGTTCAATTTCCTGGAAGTGCTCGATGCCCAACGCACTTACTTCACAGCCAAATCCCAGTACCTCAAAGCCCTTGGCGAAGCACACCGTGCGGCGGCTGATATCGACCGCCTGCTCGGGGCCAGCATGGTTCCCGGCCTGATCGCAACGCAACACTGAGCATGACCATGAACACGAACTCCAGCAAATCCACCATCAGTAAAAAACACCTGATCGCCATTGCAGTAGTCCTCGCAATAGGGGTCGGCGCGGGAACTTTCATCTTGCAAGGTGGCGGCAAGCCCAAAGCCGCAGCCACCGAGGACGATGGCCACGGGCACGGCGGCCATACCGAGGCCAAGGGACACGGCGACGGCGAGCACCATGGCAAGGGTAGCGAAAAGGGCCACGACGATGACAAGGGGCATGCCGATGGTGAACACCATGAAAAGAGCGAAGCCAAGGGACCACATGGCGGTACCGTGTTCAAGGAAGGCGACTTCAGCTTGGAAGCATTGTTGTCTGAAGACGGTGGCGAGCCTCGACTGCGAATCTGGCTGTCCGACAAAGATAAACCGCTGCCCCTGAATGCTGCAACGGTCACGGCAACTGTGACCCGCCCGACAGATGAAAAGCAGAAACTGACGTTTGCCGCTGAAAAAGACAGTCTTGTCAGCCGAGAGATCGTTGCTGAACCCCATGCGTTCGACATCGAGATCATTGCGCAGACTGCCACAGAGCCTTTCATGTTCGTGATGAGCAAGGAAGAAGGAAAGATCGAACTGACCGATGCCCAGATAAAGGCTGCATCCATCAGCCTGGACGCTGCTGTGAAAGCCAACATCAAGACGGCGTTGCTCCTTCCCGGGGAGATACGCTTGAACGAAGATCGCACGTCTCACGTTGTTCCCCGGCTTGCGGGAGTCGTGGAAAGCGTCAATGCCAGCTTGGGCCAAGTGGTCAAGAAAGGGCAAGTTTTGGCGGTGATCGCGAGCCCGACTGCTTCCGAGCAACGCAGCGAGCTGCAGACGGCCCAAAAGCGCTTAACGCTGGCAAAGACCACCTACGAGCGAGAAAAAAAGCTGTGGGAGCAGAAGGTGTCTGCCGAGCAAGACTACCTGCAGGCCAAGCAGGCCTTGAGCGAAGCAGAGGTCGCAGTAGCCAACGCCAATCAGAAACTGAGCGCGATGGGCCTGTCCGCCTCGTCGGTAGCAGGACTGAACCGTATCGAGTTGCGAGCGCCCTTTGATGGCATTGTCATCGAGAAGCACCTTAGTCTCGGCGAAGCCGTGAAGGAAGATGCTGCGGTTTTCACCATCTCGGACCTTTCCCAAGTGTGGGCTGAGATCAATGTTCCTGCGAAAGATCTGCCATCGGTTCGTGTGGGCGAAAAGGTCACGATCAAGGCCACCGCCTTTGACGCCTCCGCTACAGGCACTGTCGCTTTTGTAGGAGCGCTCATTGGCGAGCAAACCCGCACGGCAAAAGCCCGCGTGGTTCTTGACAACCCCAAGGGCGCTTGGCGCCCCGGCCTGTTTGTCAATGTTGAGGTGGTGTCCGAAGAAACGGCAGCGCCTGTAACCATCTCGGCCGACGCCGTCCAAAACGTCGGGGAAAAGCCGGTGGTCTTCCTCAAGGTTGATGGAGGCTTTATCGCTCAACCCGTGAAGCTGGGCCGAAGCGATGGCAAGCGGGTCGAAGTCCTCTCGGGTCTCAAAGCCGGTATGCCCTACGCCTCGACCGGCAGCTTCGTCGTGAAGTCTGAACTCGGCAAGGGATCTGCCGAACACACGCACTGATCGCGGAGCGCATACATGTTTGAAAAACTCATTCGATTCTCGATCGAACAGCGATGGTTGGTGCTTCTAGCGGCCCTGGGCATGGCGGCGCTTGGCGTCTTCAGCTACCAAAAGCTGCCTATCGATGCGGTCCCTGACATCACGAACGTCCAGGTTCAGATCAACACACAGGCCGCAGGCTACTCGCCTTTGGAGACTGAGCAGCGGGTTACATACCCCATTGAGACGGTCATGGCTGGCCTGCCAAACCTGGAGCAGACCAGGTCGCTTTCGCGGTACGGTCTGTCGCAGGTGACCGTCATTTTTAAAGACGGAACCGACATCTATTTTGCTCGGCAGCTCGTCAACGAGCGTATCCAGGAGGCGCGCGACAAGCTGCCTGCCGGCATCACGCCAGCGCTGGGGCCCATCTCGACCGGGCTGGGCGAAATCTATCTCTGGACTGTCGAAACCAAGGACGGGGCGAAGAAGCCCGATGGCTCACCCTATACCGCAACTGACCTGCGCGAGATTCAGGACTGGATCATCAAGCCACAGCTGCGAAATGTTCCTGGCGTGACCGAGATCAATTCCATTGGCGGCTTTGCCAAGGAATACCAGATCGCGCCCATCCCTGAACGCCTGGCTTCTCTGGGCGTGACACTGCAGGATGTGGTCACTGCGCTGGACCGCAACAACGGCAATGTGGGCGCGGGCTATATCGAAAAGCGTGGCGAGCAGTATCTGATTCGTGCACCTGGTCAGGTGAAGTCGCTGGAAGACATCGGTAACGTGATCCTCAGCAGCGCCAACGGTGTTCCTGTGCGCGTTCGCGACGTGGCAGAAGTTGGCATTGGCCGGGAACTGCGCACAGGTGCTGCAACAGACAACGGGCGCGAAGTGGTCCTCGGCACGGTGTTCATGCTGATCGGCGAGAACAGCCGGACTGTCTCGCAGGCGGTGGACAAGAAGATGTTGGAAGTCAACAAGAGCCTCCCAGAGGGGGTACACGCGGTGACAGTCTACGACCGTACCGTGCTTGTTGACAAAGCCATCAGTACGGTGAAGAAGAACCTGCTGGAAGGCGCGGTTCTGGTGATCGTGATCCTGTTCCTCTTTCTGGGCAACATCCGTGCCGCCATCATCACGGCAATGGTCATCCCCTTGTCGATGCTTTTTACCTTCACGGGTATGGTTCAGTACAAGGTGAGCGCCAACCTGATGAGCCTGGGAGCGTTGGACTTCGGCATCATCATCGACGGAGCGGTGGTGATCGTTGAGAACTGCGTACGGAGACTTGCCCATGCACAAGCGCACCACGGTCGGCCACTGACGCGGGCTGAGCGCTTCCATGAGGTATTTTTGGCATCCCAGGAGTCAAGGCGTCCATTGCTGTTCGGACAGCTCATCATCATGGTGGTGTACCTGCCCATCTTCGCGCTGACAGGCGTTGAAGGGAAGATGTTCCACCCCATGGCATTCACGGTGGTCGCGGCACTGCTGGGCGCCATGATTCTGTCGGTGACATTCATCCCCGCAGCGGTGGCCCTGTTCATCGGCAATCGGGTCAGCGAGAAGGAAAACTTCCTGCTGGGCCATGCCAAGCGCTTGTATGGTCCATTGCTCGACCGTGTCATGGCCGCCAAGGCGGTCGTACTGACCGCAGCTGCAGTTGCTGTGGTCTTGTGCGGGTTGATCGCCACGCGCATGGGCAGCGAATTTGTGCCCAATCTCAATGAAGGCGACTTTGCGATCCAGGCGCTGCGCATCCCAGGCACCAGCCTTTCCCAGTCAGTCCAAATGCAGCAGCAGATTGAAAGGACCTTGAAAGAGAAGTTCCCCGAGATCGAGCGCATCTTCGCCAGAACCGGTACTGCTGAGATTGCCTCGGACCCCATGCCGCCGAACATTTCGGACGGGTACATCATGCTCAAGCCAATGGCCGAATGGCCCGAACCTCGAAAAACCCGCGACGAATTACTCGCGGCGATTCAGGAAGTCATCGGGAAAATCCCGGGCAACAACTATGAGTTCTCCCAGCCCATTCAGCTGCGCTTTAACGAGCTGATCTCCGGGGTGCGCAGTGACGTAGCCGTGAAGATCTTCGGTGACGACATGGATGTCCTGAACAAGTCCGCAGAAGAAGTCTCCGCAATGCTGCAGAAGATTCAGGGCTCCTCTGAGGTGAAGGTTGAGCAGACGACGGGGCTTCCGATGCTCACCGTGAATATCGACCGCCAGAAGGCTGCTCGCTATGGTCTGAACGTTGCCGACATTCAAGACACCGTGGCCACCGCTATCGGTGGACGCGAGGCCGGCACTATGTTCGAGGGCGACCGCAGATTCGACATCCTGGTTCGTCTGCCTGAATCCCTGCGCAACGATCTCGAAGGGATGAAGCGCCTTCCTATCCCGCTGCCGCGTTCTGCCAATGGGACAGAGGCCAAAACGAACTTCATCCCGCTGGGCGAGGTAGCAACATTCGAGCTTGCTCCTGGCCCCAACCAGGTGAGCCGAGAGAACGGCAAGCGCCGCATCGTCGTGAGCACCAACGTGCGCGGGCGCGATGTGGGCTCTTTCGTCGCAGAGGCTGAGAAAGGCCTGGCCCAGATCAAGATTCCTACCGGCTATTGGACGAGCTGGGGCGGAACCTTCGAGAACTTGCAGTCGGCCACGCAGCGCCTGCAGGTCGTCGTGCCGGTGTCCCTGCTGCTGGTTTTCGTGCTGCTATTCGCTATGTTCGGCAACGTCAAGGATGGTCTGCTGGTCTTCACTGGCATCCCATTCGCTTTGACGGGGGGCATCCTGGCGCTTTGGCTTCGCGACATTCCGATGTCTATCTCTGCGGCTGTCGGCTTCATCGCGCTTTCTGGGGTGGCCGTGCTCAATGGTCTGGTGATGATTTCGTACATCCGCAGCTTGAGGGAAGGCGGCGTTGGTCTTGACGAAGCAATCCGTGACGGCGCGCTCACCCGGCTACGGCCGGTTCTGATGACTGCCCTGGTGGCCTCGCTGGGCTTCATTCCAATGGCCATTGCGACAGGCACCGGCGCTGAAGTCCAGCGTCCCCTGGCCACCGTGGTGATCGGCGGAATTCTCTCGTCCACGCTGCTCACGCTTCTCGTGCTGCCGATTCTTTACCGTCTGGCCCACCGGCCCGATGAGGAAGACGAGGACGTGTCCGCTGAGCCCTCGCATCCCCCAGACGTGTCCGCGTCCGCGTAGTTGAAACGGTCCCGCTCGCTGATCGTGGGACCGTCCCTTTTCTCCAACCCCAAAGGAACTGTCATGAAACTCTCCCAACTCATTCTCGCCCTGTCAGTGTCGATCTCGGGCGCAGCCTTCGCTGCGGACAATCACGGTCACGACCTAAAGCCGATGCACGGTGGTGCTGTTGCAGAAGCCAAGGAGGTCGAGTACGAATTCGTTGCTAGCGCCGACAAACTGCAGCTCTATATGCGCGACCACGGGAAGCCCGTTGCTGTGACGGGGATGACAGCCAAGGTCACTCTGCTGGCTGGCAGCGAGAAGCAGGAAGTTCAGCTCCAGGTCGGCGACGGCAAGCTGGAAGCGTCGGGCAGCTTCAAGGTTCCCGCAGGTACCAAAGCCGTCGTCGCCGTCTCGAAGGCCGGCAAGTCGGTTGCCTCCGTCCGCTTCACGCTGAAGTAGTACACGAAGGCCGGCTGGGGGGATCGCCTTCGCAACGCCTCCAGAGGTGATCCCACTTTCCGCAGTCCGTTCACGTCAAAGCAGCTGACTACATATCGGCGAGTTCGGACCGCCCATCGGCAACATGCCTGTGCTGGAGGCCAAAAAGGAGCGATCCATGTCAATGCAGGCTGCACAGGTCGCGCTCTTTGCCAAGCTGTTCTGGATTTGGATCGGCTTGTTGAGCTCCGTGTTTGTGTTTTGGAGGCTGCGGCGTATCTGGCTCAAACGCCACCCGCCAATGGCGGTGAGAGTCAAGTACAGCCGACGCTTGGCCAAGAGACTGAGGGATCGACAGGCAATGCGTTTTAAACACCGAAAAACACCGAAATCGCGGCACCGCCATATGCAATCCAAGGAGGCAGACCGTGGGTGACGGTACCGGGGTCGCTGATGAAGCTTCAGGCAATACGCAACAACCTCCACAGCAAAAAAACAGATCCATGACAAAAATACCTGCATATTCAGGCACCCGCCGCCTCTCCGTGATCCTCAGCTCTGTGCTGGCAGCTAGCCTGCTGGCGGGTTGTGCTACCTCTACTGGGGCCGATCCCTCCGCCGAAGAGCCATACTGCTACAAGACCAGTAAGGGCAGAGTAGTCGCGTGCACTCGGGTACCCGCCCCCAGCCTGAATGCCGACGCTCAGGCGAAGCGCTTTACTCCCGATCCGAATGCGCTCACCGTCTACGTCGTACGGCGCAACTGGGGAGATGGCGGGCGGTTTGTGAAGATCAGCGCGGATAACGAAATGGCCGCCGAGACTCTCCCCAACACGATGGTGCGCTTCAAGTTGAAGCCAGGAACGCATACGTTCACCTTGGATTTCGAAGGAGAGCGTCAAGTCGCAACCGTGGATGGCAAAGCTGGTGACCTACGGTTTCTTCGGATCGATGGAACGGTTTGGGCATGGAAGAGCACGTTTGTATGGGCGACTGACGGCGAGGATGCTATTCGGGAAAGGGCTTACAAGGCTCGCCTGGTCGCCGACCTGACGGTCAAGTGACCTCGGGGGAGCAGACAAAAAATCCCTGGGGTTCAGTGAACGTGTTGATGGTGCACGTCAGGAGCATGGGGATGAGCGTGGGTCATAGGTTCATGGGTGTGCTTGTGACTGTGGCTGCCCTTGGGCATCACAAAGTGCACATGTGAATGGTGCCCATCGTCGTGCCGGTGGGCATGCTCATGCTCAAGCACTTCGTGTGTGTGCTCGTGACCATGGCTTTCCGCCAAGTGCAGTACCACTCCCGCCAGCATCAATACCCCGCCCAGCAGCATCAACCATCCCGCAGAGCGGTCCCCGAAACCGAAGGCCACGGCAGCACCGATGAAGGGCGCGAAAGCAAACACCGAGCCTGTGCGCGCCGCGCCAAACTCCCGCTGGGCAAGAAGGTAAAAGCGCAGACTCAGGCCGTAGCCAGTGGCTCCCACGGCGAGAAGTCCTAGTGCTGCGGATAACGAAGGCCAAGGCTCCCCAGTCGAAACCGCCAATGCAGCCGTCACTACGGCTCCCAAGGTAGCCTTGGCCATCACCACCTGGCTGGGGTCGCGCTCAGCCAGTCCACGGGACAAAGTGTTGTCTACCCCCCAGGCGACCGTGGCCAGCAACACGGCAAGCAACCCCATCAGCTGAACTCCTCCCTGTAGGCCCTGGTCCAGAACAAGCGCCATTCCTCCTGCGAGCAGCAAGAGCATGGCGGCCCACACGCGGCGGTCCATGGTTTCGCTGTACAGCCACCATGCCAGCGTCGCGGTGAACAACGCCTCCAACGTGAGCATGAGCGATGCGCTGGCCCCGCTCGTGTGCTGCAGGCCCCAGGCCAGGGCCACCGGCCCCAGCGCCGCGCCAAAGCCAGCCATCGCCAGAAGGCTCGGAATGTCGGATCTCTGCACCCGCGCTTCATGCGCAGCAGTCCGCAGCGACAGTACCCCGATCAGGGCCGCTCCTGCATACAGGAGCGCCGCCGTGCTGAAAGCGCCCAATCCAACGCCCAACTTTTGTACCAAAGGCGTGCTGATGCCGAACAGGGCTGCTGCCAGCAGTGCAAACAGGCCGCCGCGCAGGGCTGGAAGGTGCAAAGAGTCGGTCATAGTGCGAGTGATTTCACCATGAAGTCCATGGCCTACCATTGGGTAGCGATTCATGGAGGGGCACAACTATGGAAACCGAGGTGGGAGCGATAGCCGAGGGGCAGCAGATTCTCAGTGGCGATGACGTGATGGAGGCGCAGTTCAAGTTGCAAGAAGCAACCGAGAACGGCGAGCCCACGCAGAAGCTGTATTTGAAGACGTTCCAACCCATCGACCGGGACATGCAGATATGGCAAGCAAGACCCGAATCGGAGCGGCCCTTGCTGGCGACCATCCTGGCAAACAGGATCATCATGTATCCAATACATGCGAATCCACACACAAAGCGCTATCTGAAGCCAAAACATGGTCGCTTCACGACCGTTATTTACGAAGATGGCGCCCGTAGCGATTTGCCAAGCGACCCGCAGGACGCGGCAGCTCACGTCGCATTGAGACTGGCATCGAGCATTTTTGATCTGCCTGGTGACGGGCTTGGCCTTATCAAAGATCTCGACACGGTTTGGCGGGCCCTGTCGCTGGTACAGCAGGCTGACATTCTTTCCATTGGAAAAAGAACAGAAATGCGCCTGGATGGGCGCACGGTGTTTATCGACCAGAGTGAACTGGACAGCCTGCGCCGCGCCTTCAACAGGACCAAGACCCGTGGGCGAAGCCTGATCCAAAGGATCCAGCAGGGCCTCGTTTATGACGACGTGCTCACGAGAATCAATCCCGAGAAGTTCCAACGGATCGAGCGGGTTGCTCCACCTTTGGTGCGGGTACGACGCGAAAGCGCCGCGCAGACCTCCAGTCGCGAGCGCGCGGAGCGTCGAGCCAATGTTCAGACAGTGCGAAAGCAGGTCGATGAGTTGGCGGCCGAGGCACCTACTGAGCTCTTGAAACTACACGCGGAAATCGAGCGAGCCACGCTTACAGCGATGATCGGCAAGTACCGAGATATGCTGGAGAAGAAGCTCGGTGAACACCTCTGGCAACGTTTCTTTGAACAGCATAAATTCGTCTTGAGTTTGGCTTTTGCTCGACCTGTCGAACTGTCTCACACGCAGTTTCATGCTCAAGGATCAGGCCTGACAGGGTCGGGCGCGCAGATTGGGGACTTCCTCTTCAAAGAGCAAGGTCAAGCGCTTGCCATTGTGGAAATCAAAACCCCAGATGCACCCTTGATGCTTGTCACGCCGTACAGGAAACCGCATGTTTTCGGCCCTCATTCAGAACTTAGTGGCGCTATCACCCAGGTGCTGCATCAACAAAGTGAGTTGCGCACTCGGTGGCAGACACATGTTTTCGATAACCCATCTCTGCGCCCCTCCCGGGCGGATGTGGTCAGATGCGTTGTGCTTGCTGGACGACGCCCTATTGAAGAGCATGAACTGCGTTGTTTTGAGGTTTTCCGCAACGCCTGCAAGGACGTGGAGGTGATTACCTTTGACGAACTGTTGGCGAAACTCGAATATCTGCAGCAGCACCTGCAACCAGTTCCCGATGAGGTACCTTTTTATGGCATGTCACGCAACTGAACGACAGGATCAACTTCTCGCGATCAAACCGACCACCCCAGCTTGTGCGCTTTTGTGGTCTGGTCATGGCGCACATCGTCTTCCGTGTGCACATAGATGCTGGTGGTAGAAATATTTGCGTGCCCCAGGTTGTCGCGCACAGCCTTGAGATCCATGTTGTCGCTCTGGTGAGTGCCCGCCGTATGTCTCATCCAGTGGGCTGAGGCCTGCTCTACATGAGAGGCAGCGGCCTCATGGTCAGGACCTAGCGCGCGCAGGCGGGCTGCGGTATCACGGAAGATGGTCTTGACCAACTCGTGCACCGCACTGCGTCCCATAGGTTTAGACCCACCAATCAACGGCAGGAGCAGTGGGGAGGAATCGCCCTCATGAGGTAGAGGTCCCAGGTCATTCGACTTTCGGTAGCGCATCAGCTCTGAGACCAACTCGTCTGTCGCGGGGATCACTCTGGTTTTTTCTCCCTTGCCACGAATTTCCAGCCACCAGCGCTCCCGTCCGTCGGCTCCCCGTCGCCAGTAAAAGTCGCCCATCGAGTTGTTACAGACCTCCGAAATCCGCAGCCCACCGATGTAGAGGAGTGAGAAGAGCCACCGATATCGGGCCGCTTGGAGAGCGAGGCGAGGCGTGCTCGTGGGAAGGGACTCAATCGTTGCGCGTACTTGCGCCCAGTGTTCGTGCGGCAAGAACCTGCTGGTCTTGGCGGGGCGAGCCACTGATTTGCGGCGGCGCAGAGCCAAGGGGTTGCCTGCCAGATACCCGGCTTGAACCAACCAATTGAAGAGGCTGTTGAGGATCGACAGGGCCTGGCGCTGGCTCTGCCGGTCCAGCGGCTTGGCGAACGGACGCCAGTGGGGCGAGGACCTAGGAGCCTTCTGCGCGACCTGCATGACCCATCGATCAACCGGTTGGGGATCTTTCAGAAAGGACTCGTAGACCAGGAAATCCTCATGGGTCAGATCGGACAGGGCCTTTCCGTGCTGGTGCACACACCAAAGCAGCAGTCTTTCCGCCTCCTTGCGATAGCTGGCCAGCGTGGCCGGTGAATCCTTGTAGCGCGCCAGCCAAGCCAAAACCGCAGAGCGGTCGTCATTGGCCGCGACCTGGGGCAGGCCCTGGGCACGATTTCGGCCACGCTCTCCGGAAAGATGAACGGGTAGCACCAAGCCGTCCAAGGGCTCAAGATGCGCGAAAACGGTTGGTGCGACGATCAAACTGCTCATGAGCCGAATTCTATGGACATTAGATTAATTATGTCCAGAGATCCGAAAATAAATCATTGATTAATACGTTATACGTTGTATTATTTGAAAATGAGCGAAGAACCCGAAATCCAAGCCGAAGTTGAAGCCCTGCGGGAGCGTTTCAGCGATACGAAAGCGCTGTACCGCGAGGTGTGCGCGTTGCTGTTTTTCCGGTACGGCATCACGCCCACCGCGAGCAAGCTGTATCAGCACGTGCGAAAAGGCTCCATGAGCGCCCCAGCCGAAGCGCTGGCCAAGTTCTGGGAAGATCTGCGCGGCAAGGCTCGGGTAGAGATCGATCACCCCGATCTACCGGAGGCGCTTAAAGAGGCCGCAGGCCAGGCGGTCAGCGTGCTGTGGACCCAGGCAACGGAGTTGGCACGCGAGGAGCTAGCTGTCCTGCGCGTCGAGACGCACAAAGAGGCCCAGAGTGCAAAGGCAGACCTGCAGGAGGCTCTGCAGCGAAGCGCCGTCCTGGAGACCCAGATACAGACCGCACAGACCAAAGTCACCGAACTGGAGACCCGAGCTCAGGCCCTTGCTGCAGAGCTTGAGCAAGAACGGCGTGCGCACGCTGCGAGCACAGCGCGAGGTGAGGCGCTGTCCAGGCAGGTGGATGAGCTGAAGCTGGAACAATCGAAGAGCAGGCAGCATTTCAGTGCTGAACTTGACAAGGGGCGTGCGGCCATCGATGAGGCGGCCTCCCGTGCGGCCGAGGCCGAGCGCCGCGCGCTTCGTGAAATTGATCGGGAGCGCACTGCTCGAACACAGGTAGACAAGCAACTGGAGCAGCTGCGGGGCAAGCTCGCAGAAGTGGAGCGTGATCACCATACAAAGGTCCTGGAGGCCAACGCAGCCCAGACACGATTGGCCGCAGACCTGGAGAGCGCACGGGCTTCGCTGGCCGAGAGCGCCCGCGTGAACCAACTGCAAGGCGTTGAGCTGCAGCAGGCACTGCAGGCAGTGGCGCAGCACAAAGCGGAGGCTGACACCCTGCGCGGATTGGTGGCGCAGTTTCAACCACCGCCCAGGCCCGCTCGCAAGAAAAAACCGATGGACGGCCATTGATTGCTTGCACGTCGGCCGTCAGTCGGCGAAAAAGCTCCACACAGTATCTGCATACAACCTAGCGACTATCCCATGGCACGCGACGACTTCACGAAACCGACCAAGAATCAGGCTTACCAGCGGGTGGCGGGTCGTTGCTCCAACCCCGATTGCCGTGCCACCACCTCCGCGCCAGTGGGCGAAGTTGACTTCTCCAATGTGGGGGTCGCCGCGCATATTCATGCGGCATCGCCTGGAGGGCCGCGTTATCTCGCAGCAATGACCGCAGAGGACCGGCGCGGCTTTGGCAACATCATCTGGCTATGCCAGACCTGCTCGACGATCATCGACCGGGATCCGGACTCGTACCCTGCAGGAACGCTCAAAGCATGGAAAACATCGGCTGAGGCAAGGGCTCTGATGGAGCAAGGCAAACGGCTTCCCGATGAAAAGGATATCTATCGCATGGCGGCCATGGCCATGGGCACCCGAACGCCTGGGTTTTATCCAGAAGCCATAGGCAACGTGCACAAAGCCTTGGTCGATCAATTGCAAGCGGTGGATCCGAGGTTCACTGTTTCAACGACGTACTCGGGTGGCAACACAACGATTACCGTGGGCGCGAAAGAGACCGTGTCTTTCTCCATCAAGACGTTTCTCCGCTCGAACTGACCTCGGTAATCGAAAAGCTAAAGAAGGCCGTCAACGGCCCAGTCAATATAGTCAGCGAGACCCAAAAATCCACGGCCGCACGTAATTTCCTTTTCGAAGCAAGCGTAGCCGCCATGGCTCATCGCCCAGCTCGGAGCGTGGAGGCGATCTTGAATGCTCGCAGCGACACTGGAATCAAGATCGAGGGACGGAAAATTTGGGTTGAATGCAAACGGGTGACCAGTGAGCAGGCGCTGGAGGGCAATCTGCGCAAGGCCTGTTCACAACTTCAGGAGACTTTCAAGACAGAGATTGGATCCGGCCACCGGGGCATAGTTGCGATGGATGTGTCAAAAATACTCAATCCAAAAGGAGACCTTTTGGTTGCTAAAGATGATGCGGAGTTAACCAGGACGCTGACGCGTTTGCTGCAAGATTTCGCCAACAAGCATTCAGGCCTCTGGCAACGTGTTTACGCCGAGAAGAGCAGAAAAATCATTGGGACAGTCTTCCGACTTTCATGCTTGGCAACATCTGAAGCGAGGAAAATGGCCGTTCAGTGCTCTCAATGGGCGGTAAGCCCGAGAGCAGACGCAACAACAGCAGATGTACAGATTCAAAAACGACTGGTGGAAGCCTTGTCACAAGATCTCTGAAAGATGTTGTGCTCGCTGGTGAGCCCGTCGTGCTCAGGAGGTTCTGTGCGGCCACATATGGAGCGGCAGCAATCCGAAGGATGGGGTTGGGGCAGCTGGTTTTTCCCGGAACTGCTAACCCGGTAAATCGCACGCAAAAAGAGGTGCCTATTTTTTAAGCAAAACTCTAAGTTGTTGATTTTATTGACGTTTGCAAGCTGCTAACCCGGTAAATCGCACGCAAAAAGAGCTGACATTTGAAAACTTGCGCGCGTCCAGGAGTGCGTCTTGGAGCACGGGCGAGGGCTCACGGTGGGGGGCGCAAGGACTTCGACACTGGTCTTGACTCCGGCTGGTTCGCTCGGTAGCGGCTCAAATTACCGATTCACTGCAAACGTGCCACACGCTGCTTGGCTGGGCGCTCAATGAGCGCATCGATGTAAGGATCCATGTCGAACGCAATCGTCCCCCGAAAATTCACGTGCTCGAAGTGCACGGGTCCGATGCGGCGCAGCCAGCTTTCATCTATGGGGTGTTTGGCCACCTTCCAGCGATCCACGACATCTTGCATCTTCATGGTGTTCCAGCTGATCACGACGTTGGTCAGCAGGGTGTGCGCTGTTGAGATAGCCCGCAGCTCATCAGCCCTGCGCCCGCGTGAGACTCCTACACGTCCGTGGTACACAGCGCGCTGCAGCTGGTGTACAGATTCGCCCCTGTTGAGCAAGGCATGCATCTCGCGGCGAAACTCGGGAATGGTGAAATAGTCACACAAAAAGATCGTACGCAGCAACTTGCCCAATTCGTCTGCGGCAGCGTGCACGGGATCGCCCCGCGCCGCGCTGCCAAGGCGGGCGATAGCTTCTCCAGCTGTCAAGCGCCCTTGCCGGATAGAGGCAACCAGGTGCAGTAGGTCCATCCATCCGGCTCGAATCTTCCCAAGCGAGACCTTCCCAACGGTTAGGCGCTCCAAAGCTTCCGGCACAGTGTCCCCCCTGGCCAAGAACATCTTACGTTCCGACAATTGGCGCAAACGGACGCACAGATCGAAGCCCAGCAACTTGGCGATGGCCATCGCTGCGTTGGTGTAGCCATGGGTGTCCACAGCAAGCAGGGATAGTCGGATCTGGTCCTCGCGGCGGGAACAGTTGTGCGCTTCGACACCGTCCACCGCTGGCGCTGCTTGCCGGTCATTGATCACGATAGGCTGGTCATGAAACAGTGCCCAGGTATCAAGCATGTGCACATAGATGCCAACACCATGCTGCTTGCGGCGGTATTCCATACGCGCCGAGTGCAGGTACCGTGACGTATCGAGCGTCATCGAATCAGAGGATGCTTTGTCGCCCTGGCCCCAGAGTTTGGCAATAGGCATGCTTTGCTGGAACTCAATGACCCGTGAGTTGGCCTCCCGCAAACGGCCGCTGGCCTCCGTTGCACGCATGGCCATAGTGACCTGAGACACCTGCAGGCCTGGGATCATCGCGCATACACCTTTGGCAGTGTTCTCTGTTCCGTGTGTGTATAGGGCGCCGTAGACGGCCTTCAGTTCAGCCATGTCTTTGGCTCTGCGGCCTAGCAGAGCCTGGCTAAAGCCGCTTTTTGCGTCGATCTCGACCAGCATGTTGCCAAACTGGGCATCGCCGATCATGTTGAACATGCTCTCGCGTGTCTTGGTGACCTGGGGTTCGACTTCAAGCGCCTGAATCGGTGCAATGTGAATATGCCCCTGGCTGTCTATGGTCAAGGCCCCGTCCTCCACGGCCTGCACCAGTTGGCCGATGCCCGCTTTGACCCGTCCCAGCACGCGCTCCAGGAACTTATCTGGATTGTCCGTCAAGCTCAAAGCTCGGATCAGCGACTTGTGCTTCTCGGCCCACTGCGTTTCGGGTATCAGCTGATCGGCACGGTTGCGATGGCGGCTGCTGTGTTCCAGCCACAGCTTTCCGCCCTTGATCGCTTTCTTCAAAGAAGTCGCTGCGCTTGCTTTGAGAGCTGCAAGAGCAACCTTGCGATCAGGGCCTTCCAGCAGCGAGTGCCAGCTTGGGTCCGCGACCGACACATCAAACCCCTCGGGAAGGCTGCTGATGCCGCGTTTGGACAAATCGCGCAGCGTCTTGAGCAGCTTGAGCGCCTTGTCCGTTTCGTCGCCTTTGATCTCCAGGACTCCGAGGGCATTGAGCAGGGCAGACATACGCGGCGCTTGATCCTTCACCAGTGTTTCGCGGACGAATTGAGCCCGCGTGCCAGCAAAGTTTTCTCCATTCTTGGGTACCAGGTCGCGCATCGCCGCGACGATCTGAGCATCGGTCAACTGCGTGTCGTAGAGAATGTCCTTCAGCTTGACGCGCTCGGCACGCAGATCCACAGCACTTTCGGCCTGCTTCTTTAGGACCTTGCCAGAGGCCTTGTGATAAAGATCTGTGAGACATCGCGCACCGATGTCTGCGGCGAGATCGGTTTGATCCAAGAGGGTGACATGCAGGAAAGAGACGATGCGCAGATCGCGCTGATCCTCAGAGAGAAATTTCGTCGCGGAGGGTGGACGATTGATCACCTCTTGGCTGTACGCCCTGAGACGATTCAATGGAATCGCCGACAGCTTCCACTTGTGAACTTGCAGTGACTTGAGGCACTCGATTTTCTTGGTGACCTCGCTCAGCGTGATCTGCCCGTGCTTCCCTGGGGGTGTGCGCAGCCACTCCAGCACTGTGTGACCGCCAGGCCCTGATCGCTTTGAGAATGCGTGCGAGAGCGCCGCCTGAACCTGTTTGGGTGGCGCGCAGGTGCGGACCGCTGCGATTGCTGCATTCTCCTGTTCAGCAAAGGCCATGCGCGCCATGTCGCGCAGTGTCCGGTCACCAGGCAGGACGATCCGTCGATCAAAAAGCCAGTGTTCTGACTGTTGGATCAGGTCATCGACTGATACCGCTGAGGCGGAAAGCTCCCCCAAAGCATCTGCCAGGAGCGGTTTGGTGGTGTCATCTACTACCGCGAAGCCGACACGTTCCCGAGCCCAGAGCTGGTGCTCGTATCGCGTGTCCTTGTCCTTGTACAGCGAGGTCACCGAAGCGATATCCGTCGCATGCATACCAAGCGCTGAGGTCAGGTACCGCAGCAAAACGGAGGGGAGGCCTGAAAAGGCATCGGGGTGCCGCCCGGTGGCGCGCAGCATGACCAGTTGGACTGCAGCGCCAAGGCGTGCAGTCCCTCTGAACCGGGGCGGGCGCAGCTCCTGGATGTCTTCAATGCTCAGCCCAAAGCACTCTTCGACTTCCCGCTTAGATAGCGATTTTGGCAGGGTATCGGCGCCAACGAAACGTAGGTAGTAGCTAGACAAGCTGGTCCTCCCGTGGCTGGCGTGGTCGCGAGCCTGCTGCAGTCTACGTATTCGCTACTGATAATTCCAGACAATAAAAAATTGCGGGTTAACCCGTAGCTCTTAACCGGGTTTTCTGCACGGAAAGTGAGATCACCCCCTTACGTGAGAGCCCGCTCCAGCGCTGCGCGGGTGGTGCTGTCCGCTGGCAGCAGGTGGTCGATGCGCAATGAGTCCAGCGTCACGTCCAGCGGTGATCCGAGGGTGGTGGTGGCGGAGATGAAGCTCAACACACCCGCCTGGGAACGCAATTGCAGCAGGAGCACGGGCGAGTCCGGTGGTGACAGCTCGGCACTGGGCTGGCCGCTGCGGTGCCGGGTTTCTTCGGGCAGCGCCTGAAGGCGGTGGGCCAGGGCAGGGTTGAATGGCGCCTCGGCGCCCGCACGCCGACGCACCGCCTGGGCAATGCGCGGGGCGTCGATGATCCAGGGCTTCAGCCCCTGCGGCCCGAGCAGAAGATCCAGCAAGTTCAAGGGCTCCGAGTCTTCGGCGGCTGGGGGCGAAAACCCGATGAGGCGCATCAGCGCAGGCACGGCGGCGTTGATTTCCAGCAGGTTCCATTGCGCGTCCAGCAGCATTGCGGGCGCGGGCTCGTGGGCCACCAGCAGGCGGTGCAAGGCCTCGCGCACCGGGGCCAGGCCTTGGGCGGACCAGTCGCTGCGGGGGTAGCGGGGCGCAAACCCTGCCGCCATCAGTGCCTGGTTGCGTTCCGCCAAAGGCACGCCCAGTGCATCCAGCAACGCCAGCAGCATGGGCTGGCTGGGCTGGGCCTTGCCGGTCTCCAGGCAACTCAGGTGGCGCTGGGACACGCCCGTGTCCATGGCCAGCGCCAACTGGCTCTGGCGCCGCCGCACGCGCAATGCCCGCAGCAGACTGCCGATGCGCGCAGGGGTGGTGTCGGAGGCTGCAGGGGCGACGGGTGACATGGACACCGATGGTGGCACAAGGTGCCGTGGGTTTTATGACCTCGGAGGTGATTGCGCGCATGACCCGGCACCGCGAGGATTCACGGCTCTTTCCACCCCAGCCCAAGGACACTGCCATGACAACCTCTCTGCCATCCCTGAACCCCGGGATTTCTCCTTCTCCAGCCCCAGCCCCAGCCACCGTGCGCACCCTGGCTGCATGGCGCCATATGTTTGCCTCGGGCGACTTCAGTGCGGTGGGGAGCCTGCTGCACCCCGAGGTGCTGCTGCATTCGCCGCTGGACGACCAACCACTGCACGGCGCGGGCGCCGTGGGTGGGGTTTTGGGCCTGGCCTTCAGCCTGTACGACCGGTTTTCCTATGGTGATTGCCTGTGGAGCGAGGACGGGCGCCAGCTGGCCCTTGCCTTTGAGGGACACATCGGGCACCACACCGTGCGGGGTGTGGACCGTCTGCAATTGGATGGGCAGGGCCGCATCACCACCCTGGAAGTGTTCGTGCGGCCGCTGCCCGCACTCGCCCACCTGGCGGCTGAGGTGCAGCGGCGCATGGCGCCGCAGACCGCGCACTAAACGGGCGGCGACACTGCCGTTTTGGGCTGCACGGGCTGGCCCGACGCGACCCAGCCGTCCAGGCCACCTTGCAGAAACCGCGCGTTGAGGCCCGCGGCGCGCAAGCGCAACGCGGTCGAGCGGCCTACTTCATGGCCATAAACGCAATACACCACGACGTCTTCGCTGGCAGATAGCTCCGGGGCCCATGTGTCGATGGCGGTAGGGTCGCGCCAGCGGGCGTTGGGGATGGCCGTGGTGGCCGCCTTGTACACACCGGCGCGGCGCACATCAATCAGTTGTGCCGCTGCTTGCGCGTCTTGAATGGACGCTTGCAGCCCTTCACTCGCGGCGTGTACCGCATGCTGGTAGCGCTCATAGATGGCGGCCCAGTGGATGTTTGCCATGAAGGCATCCACATAGGCACCCGCTGCTGCGCCGTGGTCGAGGTGGTAGGCATGCTCGTACATGTCCAGAGCGAGGATGGGCACACCTCCCGCTGCCACCTGGGTGTGGTCGGCGGCCCACTGGTTGACGAGCGTGCCCTCGCGCGGCTGGAACACCAGCAGCACCCAGCCGGAGCCGCCGCCCAGCGCCTTGCCCATGGCGACGAACTCTTCGCTCCAGCGCTCCACGCTGCCAAAGCTGGCCGCCAGGGCCAGCGCCATGCCGGGCGCCGGTGCCGCGCCCTGGCCACCCAGGCTGGCGAAGTACAGCTCGTGCAGCAGCATGGAGTTGCTGGCGATCAGCTCTTCGCGCTTGAGCCCGTTGAGTGCAAAGCCGGGGGCCGAAGCAAAGTCCACACCCGCCAGCTGCGACCGGATGGCGTTGAGCCGCGCCACCGCGCCGCCATAGTTGTTCTTGTGGTGGCTGCGCAGCAGCTTTTCAGACAGGCCGGGCAGTGTGGCCGGGTCAAAAGGAAGGGCTTGGGGGCGTGCTTGCATGGTGCGGCTCCTGGAAGTTGGATGAATAGCTGGCGGCTCAGGCAAGCCACGGTTTGATAAAAGTCACAGCCAGTCCGACGGCTGCGCACGCGCCCAGCAAAGGCAGCACACCGGTTTTGAAGCGGAACAATGCCACGCCCGCCCCCAGTGCAATCACGGCCGAGATCGCATCAAACGCCCCGCCAAAGCCCTTGGGCCACAGCAGGTGGTAGGCAAAAAACAGTGCCAGGTTGAGGATTACGCCCACCACGGCGGCGGTAATGGCCGACAGTGGCGCGGTGAAACCGAGCTTGCCGTGGGTGGCCTCCACCACCGGGCCACCCGCGAGGATGAAGATGAACGAGGGCAGGAAGGTCACAAAGGTCACCACGGCGGCAGCGGCAGCGGCGCCCGCAAATAGCGCATCTGGCCCCCACACCTGCTGCAGCCAGGCGCCCACAAAACCCACAAACGCCACCACCATGATCAGCGGGCCGGGGGTGGTCTCGCCCAGCGCCAGGCCGTCGATCATTTGGGGGCCGCTGAGCCACTGGTATTGCTCCACCGCGCCCTGGTACACATAGGGCAGCACGGCATAGGCGCCGCCAAAGGTAAGCAGCGCGGCCTTGGTGAAGAACCAGCCCATCTGCGTGAGCGTGCCCTGCCAGCCCTGCGTGGCCACCAGCGCGGCCATGGCCGCGAGCCACAGCGCCAGCCCGGCCGCGAGCACCTTGGCCAGGTGGCTGCGCGAGAAGCGCGCATGGGCGGGCGTGGGGGTGTCATCGTCGATCAAGGCCGGGCCATAGCCCTTGTGGCCGTTGGCATGGCCGCCCCCCAGGGCAAACACGGCCGGCCAGTGTTGCGCGCCAAAGTAGCCAATGAGGCCCGCCACAAGCACGATGGCAGGGAAGGGTGTGTCGAACGCAAAGATGGCCACAAAAGACGCAGCGGCAATGCCCCACATCCAGCCGTTCTTGAGCGCGCGCGTGCCAATGCGGTGCGCCGCATGCAGCACCAGCGCGGTAACGGCGGGCTTGATGCCGTAGAAGATGCCCGCCACCACCGGCACATCGCCAAACCGCAGGTACACCCACGACAGTGCGATCAGGATGAACAGCGAGGGCAACACAAACAGCGCTCCGGCCACGATGCCACCCCAGGTGCGGTGCATGAGCCAGCCGATGTAGGTGGCCAGTTGCTGCGCCTCGGGGCCCGGCAGCAGCATGCAGTAGTTGAGGGCGTGCAGAAAGCGCTTTTCGCTGATCCAGCGGCGGCGCTCCACCAGCTCGGCATGCATGATCGCGATCTGGCCCGCTGGCCCGCCAAAGCTGATGAAACCGAGCTTGAGCCAGAACAGGAAAGCCTCGCCAAAGCCGACGGGGGCGGGGCGGTCCAGGGCGGAGGTGGCGGGCGCAGAGGTGGGGGTGGTCATGGTGCGGTGCTGGGCAGCGGGGCCTGCGAGGAAGGGAGGGCGGACGGCACGGCGTACAAGGCATCGAACACCTGCGCGGCGGCCTGGGTGAGGGCGTCGTCATCGGCATGCACTTCGCGCAGGCCGGCCAGCACGGCCTCCAGCCCAGCCGCTTCGGGCACGGGCATGCCGCCCGTGTCCAGGTAGTGCACGGCGCGGGCCAGGCGCTGCAGGCGGGAGTCGGCTTCGAGCCCAAAGCTGGCAATGAGCACCTCAAAGGTCACCAGGGCACCCACGTGGGTAAACCGGGCACCGTCAAAGTCAAAGCCCAGGACATCAGCAGGCGGCGATGCCGGATCGGCCAGCCACACAAAACGCGCACCGGGGTCGATGAAGCGGCGGATCAGCCAGGCGCAGGCCAGGCGGTCCACCCAGGGCCGCGCCCGCGTGGCCCAGCGCTGGTTCTGGAACTGGGCGGCGTGAAGGCGCGCGATGCCATGGGCGGGCAGGGCGGTTGGCTCCCCGCGCGAGAAGCAGGCGTCCAGTACCTGCCGCAGGCTGGCCAGATCGGCATCGGCCTGCGCGGCGGCGCCGCTGGGGTAGTAGTCGGTGCGGTGCAAGGCCTGCAGGGCGTCGGCAATGCCACGCAGGCGGCGGCGCGCTTCGGTTTCCGTGATCTGTGCCAGCTCCGCCTGCAAGGCCGTGGCCGTGTCGCGCCACTGAGTGAAGGCCTCCGTGCGGTCGAACAACGCTTCAATCTCCTGGCGCTGTGCGCTGTCTGGCGCAGTGAGGGTCAGCAGCATGGCCGTCCCGCCGTGTTCTCGCACCTCGGTGGCAATGGGGGCCAGCAGGCCCGCGTGTTCTTCCGGCAGCAGATAGGCGCCGTCGCGCAGGGCGGCGCAGCCCAGTGCCTTGAGATTGCGCCAGATGCGCAGCCGCACGGCGTTGGGCTGCGTGGGCAGCGTCATGATGAGGGTGGACCACATGATTTGAAGTATATGCGTTGTTTATTGAAATAGTTATTTCTATTTTTGATATCGTTGTCACCAAAGAATCCTTGCATGCCGAGTGCTTCAGGGCATACAAAAGAGCGATGGGAGGGGGCGGGTCGCGTGCAAAAAGTGGCGGCGATGCCGGATGCATGCGCTTTACTGCAGCGGGCACCAGGCCGCTAAGCGCAGTGGATTCATGGCAAGTGCGAAGGCATGCGTCAGTTTGCCGCAAGCCCGTTATGAATAATTATGAATTCAAAACCTGCTGCCGTGGCAGGGCGAGAGAGATGCCGAGGAGACACCCACAATGACCGCATATGCCGACTTCTACCGCCAGTCCATCGACCAGCCAGACACTTTCTGGCGCGAGCAGGCCGGGTTGGTTGAATGGAAGACCCCGCCCCAGCAGGTGTGCGACTACAGCAACCCGCCATTTGCCAAATGGTTTGTCGGCGGCACCACCAATCTGTGCCACAACGCGGTCGACCGGCACCTGGCCACACGTGCCGGCCAAAGTGCGCTGGTGGCGATCTCCACCGAAACCGACACCGAGCGCAGCTACAGCTTTGCCGAGCTGCATGCCGAGGTGCAGCGCATGGCAGCCGTGTTGTTGTCGCTGGGGGTGAAGAAGGGCGACCGTGTGCTTATCTACATGCCCATGATTGCCGAGGCCGCCTTTGCCATGCTGGCCTGCGTGCGCATTGGGGCACTGCATTCGGTGGTGTTTGGCGGCTTTGCCTCGGGCTCGCTGGCCTCGCGCATTGAAGACGCCGAGCCGGTGGCCGTGGTCAGCGCCGATGCAGGCTCGCGCGGCGGCAAGGTGGTGCCCTACAAGCCGCTGCTGGACGAGGCTATTGCGCTCTCCAAACACAAGCCCGCCGCCGTGCTCATGACCAACCGGGGCCTGGCGCCCATGCACCTGCAACCGGGCCGCGACCACGACTGGGCGGCGCTGCGCGAGCAGCACCTGAACACCGTGGTGCCCTGTGAATGGGTCGAATCCACCCACCCCAGCTATACGCTGTACACCAGTGGCACCACTGGCAAGCCCAAGGGTGTGCAGCGCGACACAGGCGGCTACACCGTGGCGCTGGCCGCCAGCATGAAGCACATCTTTGATGCGAAAGCAGGCGACGTGTACTTCGCCACCAGCGACATCGGCTGGGTGGTGGGGCACAGCTACATCGTCTACGGCCCGCTGATTGCGGGCATGACCACCATCATGTACGAGGGCCTGCCCACGCGGCCCGACGCGGGCGTGTGGTGGAGCGTTGTCGAGAAGTACCAGGTCACCCACATGTTCTCGGCGCCCACGGCGGTGCGGGTGCTCAAGAAGCAGGACCCGAGCTGGCTCAAGAAATACAACGTTTCCACCCTCAAGGCCCTGTGGCTGGCGGGCGAGCCGCTGGACGAGCCCACGGCGCAGTGGATCAGCGATGCGCTTGGCGTTCCCATCATCGACAACTACTGGCAGACCGAAACCGGCTGGCCCATCCTGACGCTGGCCAACGGCGTAGAGCAGCAAACCACGCGCTTCGGCAGCCCCGGCAAGGCCATGTACGGCTACCACGTCAAATTGATCGACGAGAGCAACGGCGAAGAACTGACCGGTGCCAACCAGAAAGGCGTGGTCGGCATCGAAGGCCCGCTGCCCCCCGGCTGCATGCAAACCGTGTGGCGCGACGATGCGCGGTTTGTGAACACCTACTGGAAGAGCATCCCCGGCCGCCTGATCTACAGCACCTTTGACTGGGGCATCCGCGATGCCGACGGCTACCACTTCATTCTGGGCCGCACCGACGACGTGATCAACGTGGCCGGCCACCGCCTGGGTACGCGGGAGATCGAGGAAAGCATTGCCTCCCACCCCAACATCGCCGAAGTGGCCGTGGTGGGCGTGGCCGACAGCCTCAAAGGCCAGGTGGCCATGGCGTTTGCCGTGGCGCGCGATGCCTCGGGCCTGACCCATGAGGCTGCACGCCTCAAGCTCGAAGGCGAGGTGATGAAACAGGTGGACCAGCAGCTCGGCGCCGTGGCCCGCCCGTCGCGCGTGTATTTTGTCTCTGTGCTGCCCAAGACCCGCAGCGGAAAGCTGCTGCGCCGCGCGCTGCAGGCCGTGGCCGAGCGGCGCGATCCCGGCGATCTGACGACGATGGAAGACCCGGCGGCCCTGCAGCAGGTGAAGGATCTGGTGGGGTAACCGGAGCCCATGGGCAGGACCTGCCAGTGCCCTGCGGATTGCGGGGCGAAGCGGGAACAGCGACGGGCTAAGTTGCCGGTTTGGCGACAAAAGCCTGTTTGCCGTGCGGTCAAACCCGGCCTTTTCGTAAAACCGCAGCGTGCTTTCGTCTTTTCGGCCGGTCATCAGCATCACCTTGTAGCAACACCGCTGCCAGGCCTGCCCGAGCGCATGTGTCAGGATCGCGTGCCCCCAACCTTGGCCACGGTGTGACGCATGCGTGACCACGTTTTCGATGACACCGTAGGGTCGGCAGGCGCGTGTGAGATTTGGAATGACGGTGAGAGTGCAGGTGGAAACCAGCGCACCGTCCACGTAGGCCCCAAAGTATTGAATACGCGGATTCGCAAGCGCCTCCGCCCACACGGCTTCGACTTCATGCACCGGAGGTAGCGGGTCATCGTGTTCGTGCAGATGCTGGTACAGGGTGAGCAGCTGCGTCAGTTCGTGGGCATGCAGTTCACGAATGCTCATGGGGGTCCCTCGGCGGTGCATGAAAATCTGGAGCGGTATTAAAAAGATAGCTGCTAACGCTTTATGGATAAGCGGTAGAGCCTGTTTTAAATCAAAATTTACACCGGCCGCTGCCGCTGCCACCCCACCGGCGGCTGCCACCTTGGTATCCAGCCAATGAACTCTTCCAGCGGCATGGGCCGGGCAATGCAATAGCCCTGGGCCTGCATGCAGCCAAGCTGCAGCAGCATCTGCCCTTGCTCCACGGTCTCCACCCCCTCGGCGATCACGCGGTAGCCGAAGGAGCGGGCCAGGCCGATCACGCCCTGCACGATGGCCAGGTCGCCGGGGTCGCCCATCATGCCGTGCACAAAACTCTGGTCGATCTTGAGCGTGTCCATGGGCAGGCGGCGCAGGTAGGTCAGCGACGAGTAGCCGGTGCCAAAGTCGTCCAGCGACACCACCACCCCCAGCGCACGCAGCGCCGTCAGGGTTTGCGCCACGGCGGTCAGGTCATAGAGCGCAGCGCTTTCGGTGATCTCGATCTCCACCAAGTGGCCGGGCACGCTGGGGTGGCGCGCGATGCACTGGGCCATCCAGTCGGCAAAGTCGGGGTTCTGCAGGTGCTGGGCGGCGATGTTGACGCTCAGCGGCAGGGGTAACCCATACGCCTGCAACTGCTCCAGGACAGTGAGGGCGGCCTCGATCACCCATTCGCCAAAGTCGATCTCCAACTCGGTGCCTTCCAGCAGCGGCAGGAACTCGCCCGGTGACACCAGGCCGCGCTCGGGGTGCTGCCAGCGGGTCAGCGCTTCGGCGCCCACCACGGCGCCGCTGCGCATGTCCACCTTGGGTTGCAGGTACAGGGTGAACTGCGCAGCCGCCAGTGCATCGCGCAGGTGGCGGCCTTGCTCGCGCAGCAGCTGCAAAGCGCGTTCCTGCGCAGCGTCGAACTGGTGAAAACGGTTGCGCCCAGCCTGCTTGGCGGCATACATGGCCTGGTCGGCGTGGCGCAGCAGGGCGTCGGCGTCGGCTTCGTCCTGCGGGAACACCGTAAAACCGATGCTGGCGGTGACCACCACACGTTCGGTGTCCAGCGTGTAAGGCGCCGAGATGCTTTCCATCACCCGGTGCAGCATGCGCTCGCAGCCGTCCACGGATTCCAGCTCGGGCATGAGGATCACGAACTCGTCTCCGCCCAGGCGCGCCACCGTGTCCATGGGACGTAGCGCACGCGTCAAGCGGCCCGCCACCACCACCAGCAGGCGATCGCCCGCCCCGTGGCCCAGGCGGTCGTTCACGGGCTTAAAGCCATCCAGGTCCAGGTAGGCCACGCCCAGCTGCCGGCCGCTCTGGCGGGCCTGGTCCATGCATTCCTGCAGCTTGCGGGCCAGCAGCACACGGTTGGGCAGGCCGGTGAGCGCATCGAACAGGGCCAGCCGCTGCAGCAGCACCTCTTGCTCGCGCTGGGGCGTCACGTCAATGGCCACCCCCAGCATGCGGGCGGGGCGGCCCGCCTCGTCAAAGCCCACGATCTTGCCCAGATTGCGCAGCCACCGCGCGGGGTCGCCCGCCTGGTTCACGCGCAAGGTGGCGTCAAACGGGGTGCCCGGGTGGGCGATGTGGCGGGCCAGTTCGCTGGTGATGCGGTCGATGTCGTCGGGCGCAATGCCTGCCGTCCATTGCATGGGTGCCAGCGGGGTGCGCGGCGTGTCCAGGCCCCGCATGGCGCGCCAGCGGCTGTCGCCGGTGACGGTGCCGGTCTGCAGGTTCCAGTCCCACAGGCCCAGCGATGCGGCCGAGATGGTGAGTGAGAGCAGTTCCTCGCGCTCGCGCACCTGCTCTTCGTTGCGTTTGCGGTCGGTGATGTCGTGCACCGAGAACAGCCAGCATGGCTCACCGTCGAATTCGGTGGCGCGCATGGATTGCAGCACCGTGCGGGGTGGGCCGCCGCGCACGTTCAAGGTGATTTCGTAGCTGCTCAGGTGCCCCGTGCCACCCTCGGCCTCCAGCAGGCGCGCGCGGTCGACCTCGGTGAAGATGCCCAGCTCGATGGCGGTGTTGCCGATCGCCTCTTCGCGCGAGATGCCCAGCATCTCCACCCAGGCTGGGTTGATGTCCACATAGCGCCCGTCACTGCGGTGCGACAGGCCCATGGGGTAGGGCATGAGGTGGAAGATGCGCGAGAAGCGCTCTTCGGACTGGCGCAGGCGCTGTTCGGCGCGTTTGGCCTCGTCGATGTCCTGCATCACGCCGCGCACCCGGGTGACCCTGCCGTTTTCGACCACGGGCTCGCCGCGCGCGCGCACCCAGACCAGGCGGCCGTCGGTGTGCTGCACCTCCATCTCCATGCTCCACTCGGAGCGTTCCAAAATGCTCTGGCGAAAGCGCTCGCGCAGTGGCTCACGGTAGGCGGGGGCCACATGGCGGTCGATGTAGTCGCTGGGCAGCGGCGATCCGGGGGGCAGGCCATGGATGTCAAAACACACGTCCGACCAGTAGACCAGGCCCTTGCCGCGCTCGTCCTCCCAGGCCCCCAGCCGGGCCAGCCGGCCAGCCTGCTGCAGCAGGCCGTTGAGGGCACGCAGCTCGTCGCTGGCGCGGTGGGCTTCGGTCATGTCGTGGAAAACGAAAACAAAACAGTTCTCGCCATCCACAAGCACGGAGCGTGCCGACATCAACCCCGGGATGCGGCCACCTGCGCGCTGCGCCACCAGGGGCAGCCGGTCCACCTTGCCATCGCGGCGGAAGGTTTCCACCAGCCGCTTGCGCTCCTGCTCGGAGGCCCAGATGTTCAGCTCGGTGGAGGTACGGCCGATCACCTCTTCCCGCGGGCGGCCCAGCACCTCGCAGAACGCGGGGTTCACGTCGATGTAGCGGCCGTCCGAGATGCGGGAGATGCCTGCAGGATCGGGCAGCGTCTGGTAGAAGGTCGTGTACTTGGCCTCGGACGAGCGCAACGCGTCCTCGGCCGCCCGGTGGGCGGTGATGTCCACGTCCATGCCGATGAGGGCCGCCGGGCGGCCCTGCGCGTCGCGCCGCGCCACCGTGCCACGCGACATGAGCCATCGCCACTGGCCCTCGGTGTCCATCACCCGGAACTCGGCTTCGTAGTTGTCTTCCAGCCCGTCCATGGCCCGCGCCAGCTTGGGGGCATTGCGTTCGGCATCCTGCGGGTGGCGCCGGGCGTACCAGCGCTGCCACAGGTCCGGTGCGGCCAGATCGGCGGCGGTGATGCCGAAGGTCTCGTAGAAGCTGCCGTGGCAGCGAAATTCGCGCCGGACGACATCCCATTCCCAGTGCCCGCCCCCCATGGAGTCCAGCACCAGCCGCAATCGCTGCTCCTGCTGCGCGAGTGTCTGCTGGATGTCGCTGCGCGAAAGCTCGGAGCGCGCCTTGCTGGCCAGCAGCAACCGGCCTACGCCCAGCATGAACACCCCGGCGCCATGGTGCCATGGCAGGTTGCGGGTCAGGTCGGGCGCGCTGCCGGCGGCCCAGAGGCAGCCGGCCACCGCCAGGGGCAGGGTCAGCGTCAGCCCGATGAGCGCGGCCCATTTGGGCACATGCAGGCGGTGCCCCACCTTGCGCCACAGCACCCCGGTGGCCACGGCCGCCGCCAGCACGGCGCTGGCGGGCACCACATCGGACACATCGGCCGACAGCGCCGCCACCAGGGCGATCAGCGCCGTGACGATGGCCGCAGGGACGCGGAAAAAAAGTGCCAGGAACGCAGCAGCTGTGGGGTACGCCACCACCCGCAGTTCGGGGGCGTTCCAGCGCAGTGCCTCAAAAGAAATCCAGGACACGAGGCCGCCTGCCAACCCCAGCAGCAGCAAGGTGCGGCGCGATGGGTGCAAGGACTCGTGCGGCGGCAGCCAGGCCAGCAACAGCAGCAGCGACATGAGCGCTGTGGCAGCCAGAAGGGTGTTGTTACCCATGGCAATGCGCCTGTGCACCCACCTGCGGTGGGGTGGCTTGAGGCCCGGGGGTACAGGGCGCGCGGCCGGGAATGTGTGTGGCAATACAGCAGCGCCGCGTGCCGTTGACGGACTTGGTCAGATGGCAAAAGCCCGATGAAAACCCCATGGGCCAAGTTTAGGGCCGTTCTGAAGCAGGCCGGGCCAGCCTGAGTGTCCTGATAAGTCCCGTTGACAACAGGGTGCCGCACACGATCACCAGGGCGCAGCCAACCATCCACGGCGTGATGCGCTCCCCCAGGAACAGTGCGCCATACAGCACGGCAAACACCGGCGCGATGAAGGTCACGGCCAGCGCCCGGCTGGGCCCGGCGCTCTCGATGAGCCGAAAATACAGGATGTAGCCAATGCCCGTGCACAGCACGGCGATGGCGACAATGGCGCCCCAGGCGTGCAGGCCGGGCATTTGCGCCGGCCAGAACCACAGCGTGGGCACGGCCAGGCCCAGCGCCGCGCCCAGCTGGCTGCCGGTGGCCGTGGCCAGCGGCGGAATGCCCGTGAGGTAGCGCCGCGCAAAGCTGGCCGACAGGCCGTAGAAGCACGATGCCAGCAGGCAGGCCGCAATGGCCCAGCCGGCGCTGTCGCTCTTGAAGCCGGTGCCCGCCGGCGCGCGCCAGGCCAGCAGCGCCACGCCCACAAAACCCAGTGCCAGGCCCACCCAGCGCAGGCGATTGATGCGGTCACCCAGCCACACCCAGGCCACCAGCGCGCCAAACAGTGGCACCGTGGCATTCAGGATGGAGGCCAGCCCGGTCTGGATGTGCATCACGGCCCAGGCAAACAGCGCAAACGGAATGGCAGAGTTGATGACCCCGGCAAACAGGATCGGCCGCCAGTGCTGGCGCAGCGCGGGCCAGTGGCCCTGGCGCAGCATGATGGGCCACAGGAACACGGTGGCCAGCGCCACGCGCAAACCCACCATGGGCAGGGGGCTGAACTCGGCAGCGCCCATTCGCATGAAAAGAAACGATGCGCCCCACAAAGCCGCCAGCAGGATGAATTCTCCGATCCAGGTCGATACAGGCTGGGTTCCCGGGCTGTTCATGCATTTCCTTTGGAGTGGCTTGCGCCGGTGGCGGTGGCGTACGCATTCTCCAGGGTCAGCAAGGCCCTTTTGCGGTCGAGGCCACCGGCGTAGCCGGTAAGGCTGCCGTCCGTGCCCACTACCCGGTGGCAGGGCACGATGACGCTGACCGGGTTGCGCCCCACGGCGGCGCCCACCGCGCGCACGGCCAGGGGACGGCCCAGCTGGCGGCTCAAGGTGCCGTAGCTGGTGGTGGCGCCACGGCCGATGGCCAGCAAGGCGCGCCACACCTCCTGCTGGAACGGCGTGCCACCCGAGAGGTCCAGCGGCAGGTCAAACCCGGCGCGTTCGCCGAGAAGGTACTGCTGAAGCTGGCGTGCTGCTTCCTGCAGCAGCGGGTGGCCTGCCGCATCAGCCCAGGCGGCGGGGCCATGAAGCTGCAGGCTGGGCTCGTGGCGCTGACCTTCAAACCAGACACCGGCCAGGCCGGTGGGCGATGCCGCCAGGCGCACGGGACCCAGCGCGGTGGAGGTGCGCATCTGTACGGTATGGGGATGGAATTGCATGGCTGAAGGAAATGGTTTTTGGATGAAATTGGCAGCCAGCGCTTGATGAATAAGCGCTAATAGCTATTAATTTGATAGTTATGAAGCTGCTGGCACTGCACCCACCAGAGTGCCTGCGGCCCAGGCGCGCAGCACCGCGTAGCTGCGCCAGGGCCGCCATGCCTGCGAGGCCTCGGCAGCGGCGCGGGACGGGTTCTTGTGCCCTTGCACGCCCAAAGCCTTGTGCAGCGCCACGTCCCCGGCCGGGAACGCATCGGGCCAGCGCAGCACGCGCATGGCGATGTACTGTGCGGTCCAGTCACCAATGCCGGGCAGGGCGCACAGCGCGGCCGTGGTGGCTGCCACGTCGGCGCCCGCATGCAGCGCCAGGCCCCCGCTGTCCACCGCGCGGGCCAGCGCCACGATGGCGGCCTGGCGCTGGCGCACGATGCCCAGCTGGCCCAGGGTGTCGCCGTCGGCCACGGCGAGCGTGGCGGCGGTGGGAAACAGCCGGTTCAGTCCGGGCCAGGGCGTGGCGATGGGCTCACCGAGCCGTTCCACCAGCCGCTGGCCCAGGGTGCGCGCAGCGGCCACGGTGATCTGCTGGCCCAGCACGGCGCGCACGGCCAGCTCGAAGCCGTCGAATGCACCGGGCACGCGCAGCCCGTCCCCGTCCGGGAAGTACGGGTGCAGCACGGCGTTGATAGCAGCGGGGTCGGCGTCCAGGTCGAGCATGGCACGCACGCGGCGGATCACGAGCGGCAGCACCGGGTACAGGCTGTCGCTGGTCTGCAGCAGCACCTGGTGGCGGGCCATGTCAAAGCGTGCGCTGAACCAGCCCGTGGTCTCGCCGGGCAGGCCGGTGTGGGCCGGACCGGAATGCTGCAGGCGCACCGTGCGCCGCAGCGTCGCCTCTTCCGGGAGCACCCATTCCACGCCATGGAATTGCCGCCGTTCAAAGAAGGCCAGCAGCGCGGTTACGTCAAAGGGTGGGCGCCAGGCCAGGCGCAAGGTGCTGGTGGGCTGCTCCCCGGCGGTGGCGCCGCTGCGTCGCAGCTGTGTGGGGTTCAGACCGTAGTGCCCCGAAAACGCCGCATTGAATCGCCGCACGCTCGCAAAACCGCTGGCCAAGGCCACCTGGGTGACGGGCATGCGAGTGTCGGTGAGCAGCTGCTTGGCGGTTAGGAGCCGGCGCGTCTGCAGGTATTGCAGGGGCGAAACGCCCAGGGCCGCCTCAAAAATACGGCGCAGGTGCCGGTCGCTCACGCCCAGGCGCTCGGCCAGCCGGGACACCGTGGCGCTGCCTTCACCACGCGCGGACGGTGCGGGCCACAGGTCGGGCGCATCCAGCAGGCGCACGGCCTGCTGCACCAGGATGCCGCTGGCGTCCTGCACCGACCACACCAGCGCCTGCGGGGCCAGTTCGGGCCGGCAGCGCAGGCAGGGGCGAAAGCCTGCGCTCTCGGCCTGGGCGGCCAGCACAAAAAAGCGGCAGTTCTCGCGCCGTGGCGTGCGCACGGCGCACACCGGGCGGCAGTAGATGCCGGTGGAGGTCACGGCGGTGAAGAAGTGCCCGTCAAAACGCGCATCGCGCGCCAGCACGGCCAGATAGCGGCCCTCGTCCAGGGGGGGGGCGGTGGCCAAAGTGGCGGGCGGGGTCGGCGGATTCATGGGCCGGATCATAGGAGCCGGGGGTGTTTTCACTGGCCGTTTTCGGACATGTGCCTGCACGCATGCCCGAAGTGGCCCAGGGGGCGCGCCTACAATGCAGCGGACTTCCAAAACCCGTCCACCCCCCTTCGCGAAAGGCCCCCTGCGTGCAGCCCACACCCGCCATTTTCAAAGCCTACGACATCCGCGGCATCGTGCCGTCCACCCTGAATGAAGAAGTGGCCCTGGGCCTGGGCCGGGCCTTTGGTACGGCAGCCCGCGCCGAAGGGCAGACCACCGTGGCGGTGGGCCGCGATGGGCGTCTGTCGGGCCCGGCCATCTCGGGTGCGCTGATCCAGGGCTTGGTGGAGGCGGGCATCGAGGTGATTGACGTGGGCCTGGTGACCACGCCGCTCTTGTACTTTGCGGCCAGCACGCTGTGCAACAGCGGTATCCAGGTCACGGGCAGCCACAACCCCAAGGACTACAACGGCTTCAAGATGGTGCTCAATGGCCGTGCCATCTATGGCGAAGAGATTCAGGCCCTGCGCAGCACCATGGAGCAGGAAACCTGGCGGCTGCTGCCCGGCGGCTCGGTGCGCCATGTGGACGTGCTGCCTGCCTACCGCGAGCGCATCGTGGGCGACGTGAAGCTGGCCCGCCCGATCAAGATCGTGGTGGACTGCGGCAACGGCATTGCCGGTGCGTCGGCGCCGGACATCTTCCGCGCCCTGGGCTGCGAGGTGATCGAGCTGTTCTCCGAGGTCGATGGCAACTTCCCCAACCACCACCCCGACCCCAGCAAGCCCGAGAACCTGCGCGACCTGATCGAGGCCCTGAAGAGCAGCGACGCCGAACTGGGCCTGGCCTTCGACGGCGACGGCGACCGCTTGGGGATAGTGACCAAGGATGGCACCAATATCTTCCCGGACCGCCAGATGATGCTGTTTGCGCAAGACGTGCTCTCGCGCGTGCCCGGCGGCGAGATCATCTTCGACGTGAAGTGCACCCAGCGCCTGGCGCCCGCCATTGCGGCCGCCGGCGGCGTGCCGGTGATGTTCAAGACCGGCCACTCACTCATCAAGGCCCGCATGAAAGAGACCAACTCCCCATTGGGCGGAGAGATGAGCGGCCACATCTTCTTCAAGGAGCGCTGGTACGGCTTTGACGATGGCACCTATGCAGGCTGCCGCCTGCTGGAAATCCTGAGCAAGAGCAGCGACCCGAGCGCCGTGCTCAACGCGCTGCCCACCAGTTTCTCCACCCCCGAGCTGAACGTGGCCTGCGCCGAGGGCGAACCGCACCGCCTCACCGCCGAGCTGCAGGCCCTGGCGGCCGATACCTTCGCCGCGCCCGCCATCATCAGCACCATCGACGGCCTGCGCGTGGACTGGCCCGACGGTTTTGGCCTGATCCGCGCCAGCAACACCACGCCGGTGCTGGTGCTGCGCTTTGAGGGCCACACCACCGAGGCCCTGGCCCGCATCGAAGCGGCCATGCTGGCCCTGCTGCACCGGGTCAAGCCTGATGCCCACGTGGGCGCCGCCAGCCACTGACGCCGTATCGTCGAATCCGCCGCGCCCATCTTCCGTTTTTGTTGTTGAACCGTCCCGCATGAAACCGTCACTGTCCACCCCCTTGCGTGTTGCCGCTGCCCAGTCGCCCTCGGCGCCGGGTGATGTGGCGCGCAACGTGCAAACGCACCTGGCCTTTGTGCGGGCGGCGGTGCACGAACGTGTGCTGGTGCTGGTGTTTCCCGAGCTGTCGCTCACGGGGTATGAACCGAAGCTGCTGGCGGCCAACGTGCTGTCGGTCGACCATCCCGCGCTGACCCCTTTGCGGCAGGCGGCCCAGCACCACGGCATCACCCTGGTGGTCGGCGCTCCGGCTGCGCCGGTGGTGGCGGGCGCCTTGCCGGCCATTGGCGCCTGGGTGCTCGGGGCCGACGGCAGTGTGGCGCTGTACCGCAAGCGCCACCTGCACCCCAGCGAGGAGCGGTTCGCCAGTGCTGGCACCGACGACGCCCAGGTGCTGTTGCTGGCCGGTGAACCCACGGCGCTGGCCGTGTGTGCCGACATCACCCACCCCGAACACGCACTGGCCGCCAGCAATGCGGGCGCTGGGCTGTACGCGGCGGGTGTGCTGATTTCCGAAAAAGCCTACGGGGCCGAATCGGCCCTGCTGCAGGGCTACGCCCGCGACCACGACATGGCGGTGCTGGCAGCCAACTACAGCGGGCCGTCCGGCGGCTATGTGAGCGCGGGCCGCAGCGCCTTCTGGGCGCCCGGTGGCCACTGCGTGGCAGCCGCGCCCGATGACAGCGCCTGCCTGGTCTGGGCTGCGCGGGGCGACAGTGGCTGGACGGGCGGCGTGGTGGAGCTGATCGGCTGATCCTTTCCGAATGAACGCTGCCCGCGCCCTGTATTCGCTGGTGACCTGGTGCGCGCAGCCCTTGCTGCGCCGCAAGCTGCGCCGCCGCGCCGTGGCCGAGCCCGGTTATGCCCATGCGGTGGGCGAGCGGTTTGGCCGGTATCCGGTGCCGATGGACAGCATGGTCTCGCACCACAGCGTCGACCCGCTGGGGCAATTTGTCTGGGTCCATGCCGTGTCGCTGGGCGAAACCCGTGCCGCCGCGATCTTGCTGACCCAGCTGCGGGAGCAGCTTCCGGGCATGCGCCTGTTGCTCACCCATGGCACGGCGACCGGACGGGCCGAGGGCGAAAAGCTGCTGCTGCCCGGCGACGTGCAGGTGTGGCAGCCCTGGGATACGCCCGGCGCCGTGGCGCGGTTTCTGCGCACCTTTCGCCCGGCCATCGGCATCCTCATGGAAACCGAGGTCTGGCCCAACCTGGTGGCAGGCTGCCAGCAGCGTGGCGTGCCGCTGGTACTGGCCAATGCGCGTTTCAACGCAAAGTCGCTGCACAAGGCCCAGCGGCTGGCCGCGCTGGCCCGGCCCGCCTATGGGGGCCTGGCCGCGGCCTGGGCGCAGACCGAGGACGACGCCACCCGCCTGCGGGCCATCGGTGCCCCGGTGCGCGGCGTGTTTGGCAACCTCAAGTTCGACGTGGTGCCCGATGCCGCCCAAATTGCCCAGGGCCGGGCCTGGCGCGCCCACACCGGGCGCCCCGTGGTCCTGCTGGCGAGCAGCCGCGAGGGCGAGGAGGCGATGTGGATCGAGAATTTCAAGCAAAAACAGGCTCTAGCGCTTGATGGAAAAGCGCCAAATGCTATCAATAGTGAAGCAAGCGGCGTGCAGTGGCTCATCGTGCCGCGCCACCCCCAGCGGTTTGACGAGGTGCAGCAGTTGCTCCTGCGCGCCGGACTCACCGTGTCGCGCCGCACCCACTGGTCGGCAGAGCCCGAGGCGGCCGACGTGTGGCTGGGCGATTCACTGGGAGAAATGGCGCTGTACTACGGCCTGGCCGATGTGGCCTTGCTGGGCGGCAGTTTTGCGCCCCTGGGCGGCCAGAACCTGATCGAGGCCGCCGCCTGTGGCTGCCCCGTGGTGCTGGGCCCCCATACCTTCAATTTTTCCGAGGCGGCCGAGCTGGCCTGTGCGGCGGGGGCCGCCCAGCGCGTGCCCGACATGGCCGCGGGCATGGCCCTGGCGGCCAGGCTGGCGACGGATGCCACGCAGCAGGCCGCCGCCAGCGGCCGCGCCACCCGTTTTGCCACGGCGCACCGGGGGGCCGCACGGGCCACGGTGCAGGCCATTTTGGGCATCGTGCAACCGGACATGCCACTTCAGGATTGGTGAGGCTGCCAGCCCCCACCGAGGGCCCTGAACACCGCCACCGCAGCACGGGCAGACTCTGTGCGTGCCTGTGCCCGCGCATCCGACACGCGCAGCAGGCTTTCGTCGGCTTGCAGGACTTCGATCCGGCTCACCACACCTTTCTGATACGCAGCAAATGAAGCGGCTCGCGCCTGGCCCAGCGAGTCAACCCCTTGGCTCAGCGCCGCCGCCTGCTCTTCGCGTTTCACGAGCGCCGAAAACGCATCCTCCACTTCTTGTGTTGCGCGCAGGGCGGCCAAGCGGTATGCGGCCAGCAGCTCGGCTTCCCGGCCTTTGGCCAACTCGATTTGTGCGTTGATGCGCCCGAAGTCAAACAATCGCCAGCGCAGGCCCAGCACGCCAGCGGACTGCGTGGCACCGCTGCTGAAAAGGTTGCCCCCGGAAAGGGAGGTCGCACTGCCGATCAAGCCACTCAACGAAAGCTTGGGGTAGTACTCGGCCATGGCGATACCGATGCGCGCGTTCGATCCCGCAAGGCGGCGCTCGGCCGCAATCAGGTCAGGCCGGCGCGTGAGCAATTCGCCCGGCGATCCGGTGCTGACAATTCGCGGAGCGGCGGGAAAGGCCCCAGCAGTCGCCAGGTCGGTCCGGTGGGTTCCGGGGTGTGAGCCCAGCATGACATCCAGGGCGTTCATGGCCGTGTCCAGCCCCGCCTCCAGCACTGGCAACGCCGCCCGGACTTGGGCAAGCGCACCTTCGGCCTGCCTGCGCTGAAGTTCGGCCGCCAGCCCTTTGCTGTGCAAGAGCGAGACCGTCGAAAACAGCTCTTGCTGGGTCTGAATCTGCCGCCTTGCGAGGTCAAGGCGCGTTTGAAGTCCTCGGATGGTGATGTAGACATCGGCCGTTTGCGCGGCCACAGCCAACCGTACCGCCACTGCGGCCGCTTCTGACGCCTGGTACTCGGCGAGTGCGGCTTCGCGCCCACGGCGCAGGCCTCCGAACAAGTCCAGCTCCCAGCTGGCGCCACCGTTCATTTCGTAAGCGCTGCCATGGCGGTTGAAATCGGGCGTGGAATCCAAGACTTGTCCAAGAGGTGTCTCCGCGGATTGGTATGCCTTGGCGGCCTGGCCGCTGGCGTAGCCGGAGGGTAGCAGCGCAGCATTCGCGACCCCCAGCCCTGCACGCGCCTGTGTGACGCGGGCGAACGCCTGCGCGACATCAAGGTTCTGATCGAGCGCCAGTGACACAAACCGGCTCAGCTGCGCATCACCGAAGCCATCCCACCAGACGGCAAGATCCACCGTGCCAGCCGCAGCCCGTTGCTCGACGGTCGTCTGGCCAGGGTACCGTTCCGGCGCGTGCCAGTGAGGGCGCGCGTAGTTCGGGCCCACCGCGCAACCGGCCAAAAGGCAGGCAGCAGTGAGTGCGGCGAGGGTGTGTTTGGTTGGCATGGCAGTTTCCAAGTGTGAATTTGTGACCATAATACCAAATGGTCACTGGTTGTTCATTGAGGAAACTACGGCTAAGCTGCATCCATGAAAAAATCAGACACCCCGGCTGTCCTGACCCGCGGCCCGGCCGACCATGAAGTGAGAGACCAAGTCGTCGCAGCAGCCACCCAGCACTTCAGCCGGTACGGCTATGAGAAGACTACCGTCTCGGACCTTGCCAGAGCCATCGGCTTCTCCAAGGCCTACATCTACAAATTCTTCGAATCGAAGCAGGCCATTGGCGAGATGATTTGCGCCAATTGCCTGCGCGAGATCGAAGGGGAGGTGAGGGCGGCGGTGGCACAAACCGATCTGCCCCCCGAAAAACTGAGGCGGATGTTCAAGACCATCATTGAGGCAAGCCTGCGCCTGTTTTTTCAGGACCGCAAACTGTTTGAGATTGCCACGTCGGCCGCCAGCGAGCGGTGGCCTTCGGTCGTGGCCTATGAGGAGCGCACGCAGAAGCTGATTCAGGACATCCTTCAGGAGGGGCGGCAGAGCGGAGACTTTGAGCGCAAGACGCCCGTGGACGAAACGGCGCTAGCGGTCTACCTCGTGATCCGGCCCTATCTCAACCCTCTGCTGTTGCAGCACAGTTTTGACTACAACCAGGAGGCGCCGGCACATTTGTCGAGCTTGGTTCTGCGAAGTTTGTCCCCTTGATCCAAAAATCCGCTTGTGACTATTGACTAAATTAGTCACAAGAAACAAAATGAAAGTCCTGATCACTTCGTCACTGGGACTTTCATGCTTTGGCGCCGCCTTTCTATCTCTGCCGTCCTCTGCGCATTGCCGTTTGCGCTGATCGCTTGCGGCCATGAGTCGCCGCCCGATCCGCGCACTCAATCACCGCAAGTACGCGTCGCCACGGTCCAAGAGGCCGGCGCCTCGTCGCGAACCTTCACCGGAACCGTAGCGGCCCGGGTTCAGAGCGACCTGGGCTTTCGCGTGCCAGGCAAGGTGCTAGAGCGGCTGGTTGACACAGGGCAGGCCGTCAAACGGGGCCAGGTGCTGATGCGCATCGACCCCGCTGATCTGAGGCTCGCCGTCCATGCGCAGCAGGAGGCGGTGGCTGCAGCCCGGGCACGCGCTCTGCAGACAGAAGGCGACGAAGCCCGCTACCGCGATCTGCGGGGCACGGGCGCGATATCGGCCACGGCCTACGATCAGGCCAAGGCGGCGGCGGACGCTGCGAAAGCCCAACTCAGTGCCGCCGAGGCGCAGGCCGACCTGGCTCTCAACGCGCGCCGCTATGCAGAGCTGGTGGCAGACAGCGATGGCGTGGTGGTGGAAACGCTGGCCGAACCCGGCCAGGTCGTGACCGCCGCTCAAGTGGTGGTGCGAATGGCGCGGGGAGGTCCGCGCGAAGCCGTCGTACAACTCCCGGAAACCGTGCGCCCCGCAGTCGGTTCCGCCGGGCAGGCCACATTGTTTGGCAAAGAGGGCGTGGTGGTGCCCACCACACTGCGGCAGCTTTCGGATGCCGCCGACCGGTTGACCCGCACCTTTGAGGCGCGCTATGTGCTCAGAGGCGAACTCGCCAACGCCCCCCTGGGCGCCACGGTCACTGTCCGGATTCTGGATGCAGCGTCTGCTGCGCCTGGCGATCTACTGGTGCCCATTGGCGCGCTGATCGACATGGGCAAGGGCCCGGGAGTCTGGGTCATCCGCGGCGCGCCCGCCAAAGTCTACTGGCAGCCCGTTGTGGTCGGCCACCTGACGGACAGTGGCGCGCGCATCACCGGCAAACTCCAGCAAGGGGAGCAAATCGTTGCGCTGGGTGCGCATTTGTTGCACGAAGGTGATCAAGTGACGGTGGCAGACCGGGCCGATGCCGCTGCAGCAGGAGTCCGCCCGTGAGCGCAAGCCGCTTCAACCTGTCGGCGCTCGCGGTACGCGAGCGCTCCATCACCCTGTTCCTGATCGCCCTCATCACGCTGGCGGGACTGGTGGCATTTCTCCAACTGGGCCGGGCGGAAGACCCAGCCTTCACCGTGAAGGTGATGACCATCGTGACCGCGTGGCCCGGCGCCTCCGCGCAGGAAATGCAGGACCAGGTCGCCGAAAAAATCGAAAAGCGGCTGCAAGAGTTGCGTTGGTACGACCGCTCCGAAACTTACACCCGGCCTGGCCTGGCGTTCACGACGCTGACGTTGCTCGACAGCACGCCACCTTCACAGGTGCAGGAGCAGTTCTACCAAGCCCGCAAAAAGGTGGGGGATGAAGTGGGCAACCTACCGTTGGGTGTGATCGGGCCCATGGTCAACGACGAATACGCGGATGTGACGTTTGCGTTGTACGCGCTCAAGGCGAAGGGCGAGGCACAGCGCGTGCTGGTGCGGGACGCCGAGACGCTGCGCCAGCGGCTTTTGCATGTGCCTGGCGTGAAGAAGGTCAACATTACGGGCGAACAATCCGAGCGCATCTATGTCGAGTTTTCGCACGAACGCCTGGGCACTCTGGGCATCAGCCCGCAGGACGTGTTCGCGGCACTCCACAGCCAGAACGCCCTGACACCTGCAGGGTCCGTTGACACCAAGGGCCCGCAAGTGTTCGTCCGCCTGGATGGTCCGTTCGACGAACTCCAGAAGATCCGCGACACGCCGGTGTCAGCGCAAGGCCGTACCCTCAAGCTGTCGGACATAGCCACGGTCCAGCGCGGCTATGAAGACCCGGCGACCTTCATGATCCGCAATGGTGGCGAGCCTGCGTTGCTGCTCGGCGTTGTCATGCGCGAGGGCTGGAATGGGCTGGACCTGGGCAAGGCGCTGGATGGTGAGGTGAGCGCCATCAACGCTGACCTGCCGTTGGGCATGGGCCTGACCAAGGTCACGGACCAGGCCGTCAACATCAGCGCCTCGGTCGATGAGTTCATGGTCAAGTTCTTTGCCGCACTGCTCGTGGTCATGCTGGTGAGCTTTGTCAGCATGGGCTGGCGCGCAGGCCTGGTGGTCGCGGCTGCCGTGCCACTGACCTTGGCGATCGTCTTCGTGGTGATGGCTGCGACGGGCAAGAACTTCGACCGCATCACGCTGGGGTCATTGATTCTGGCACTCGGACTCTTGGTGGATGACGCCATCATCGCGATCGAAATGATGGTCGTGAAGATGGAAGAGGGCTACAGCCGTGTGGCCGCGTCCGCTTACGCCTGGAGCCACACCGCTGCCCCCATGCTCTCCGGCACACTGGTCACGGCGGTTGGTTTCATGCCCAATGGCTTCGCAGCATCGACTGCGGGCGAATACACCAGCAACATGTTCTGGATCGTCGGCATTGCGCTCATCGCGTCTTGGGTCGTTGCGGTGGTTTTCACGCCCTACCTGGGTGTCAAGCTGCTACCCGACTTCAAAAAGGTCGAGGGAGGCCATGCCGCGATCTATGACACGCAGCGCTACAACCGCTTGCGCCAGGTGTTGGGGCGCGTGATCGCCCGCAAATGGCTCGTCGCCAGCGCCGTGGTGGGTCTTTTCGTGGTGGCCATCCTCGGCATGGGTATCGTCAAAAAACAGTTCTTCCCGATCTCGGATCGGCCAGAAGTTCTGGTCGAGGTACAGATGCCCTACGGCACATCGATCACGCAGACCAGCGACGCAACCGCAAAGGTGGAGGCATGGCTGGCGAAGCAGGCAGAAGCCAGCATCGTCACAGCCTATGTCGGACAGGGCGCGCCGCGTTTTTACTTGGCGATGAGCCCAGAGCTTCCCGACCCTTCGTTTGCCAAGATCGTGGTCAGCACGGGCAGCCAGGAAGAGCGTGATGCGTTGAAGCACCGGCTGCGCCAGGCAGTTGCCGACGGGCTGGCCCCTGAGGCGCGGGTGCGTGTTACTCAGCTCGTGTTCGGCCCGTATTCACCGTTTCCGGTCGCCTACCGGGTCATAGGCCCCGACACCGACAAGCTTCGCGAAATAGCGGCCGAAGTGCAACAGGTCATGACCACCAGTCCGATGATGCGCACAGTCAATACCGACTGGGGTACGCGCACGCCCACTCTGCACTTCACTTTGAACCAGGACCGGCTGCAAGCGCTAGGCCTGACCTCCAGCGCGGTGGCGCAGCAACTGCAGTTCTTCCTGAACGGTGTGCCTGTCACCGCCGTGCGCGAGGACATTCGCACGGTGCAGGTGGTGGCCCGCTCGGCGGGTGCTGTCCGGCTCGACCCTGCGAGGATTGCGGATTTCACGCTGTCTGGCGCCAATGGCCAACGCATACCGCTGTCTCAGGTTGGGAAAGTCGATGTGCGCATGGAGGAGCCCGTCCTGCGCCGGCGCGACCGGATGCCGACGATCACCGTGCATGGCGATATCGCCGATGGCGTGCAGCCTCCAGATGTTTCCACCGCCATCACCGCGCAGCTGCGGCCCGTCATGGACAAGTTGCCAGGCGGCTACCGCATCGAAGAAGCCGGCTCCATCGAGGAGTCGGGCAAGGCGACCCAAGCCATGTTGCCACTCTTTCCCATCATGCTGGCGGCCACGTTGCTCATCATCATCTTCCAGGTGCGCTCGATCTCCGCGATGGTCATGGTCTTTTTGACGAGCCCGCTAGGTCTGATTGGCGTAGTACCCACCCTGCTGGTCTTCGGCCAGCCGTTCGGCATCAATGCGCTGGTGGGCCTGATTGCGCTGTCAGGCATCCTGATGCGCAATACGCTCATCCTGATAGGACAAATCGATCACAACCAGCAAGAGGGACTGGAACCGTTCCAAGCGGTGGTTGAGGCGACCGTGCAGCGTGCACGCCCGGTGATCCTGACGGCACTCGCGGCGATCCTGGCCTTCATCCCTCTGACCCATTCGGTGTTTTGGGGGGCTCTTGCGTACACGCTGATTGGGGGCACCTTGGCGGGGACGGTTCTGACGCTTGTATTCCTGCCCGCCATGTATTCCATCTGGTTCCGGATTCGGCCCGACAACAACAAACCCCTTGAGGCCAGGGAGACACCGGTGTGAACGGGCGAAATCGCCCGTCCGCAGACCCGGAAACTGTGCCCAACGGCCCTCGTGTGCCGCTGAGCCGTCTGCATAACCACCTCACCCCCCAAGGAGCCAGCGCTGTGTCGAACTCCCCAGTTGTCGTTGTGACCGGTGTCTCATCGGGCATTGGCCGCGCCCTGGCCACCAAATTCTCAGAGCGAGGCTGCTGGGTTTTTGGCACCGCCCGCAATCTTGCAAAGACCGCATGCCCACAGGCCCCGTCGATTCAATCCTGCGAAAAACGCTTGGGCTTGGCTGAATCAGCGCCCGGGGTTCGGGGGCATGCGGACTTTGTGGCGAGGTTCCTCGCTACAGGCAGCGGATAGCCGGGGGCCGGCAAGCGGCCTTCTCTCGCCCTGCGCCGTGCTGCCCTATAGCCCCTTTATTTGACCAGCAGCGCGTTGATCGCCTCGACGTCCTGCTGCGTCAGCGTGCCTGCCGCCTGGCGCAGCTTGAGCGTGCCCAGCAGCACGTTGTAGCGGGCCTGGGCCAGGTCGCGCTTGGTCTGGAACAGCTGGCTTTGTGCGTTGAGCACGTCGATGTTGATGCGCACACCCACCTGGTAACCGAGCTTGTTGGCGTCCAGCGCGCTCTGGCTGGAGGCTTCGGCCGCTTCCAGGGCCTGCACCTGGCCCTGGCCGGACTGCACGCCAAAGAAGGCGGCGCGCGTGGCCTGGGCCACGTTGCGGCGGGTGGTTTCGAGGTCGGCTGCGGCTTTTTCTTCCAGCGCCAGCGTTTCCTTGACACGGTTTTGCACCGAGAACCCAGCGAACAGCGGCAGGTTGAAGGCCACGCCCACACTGGCGCTGTTGGTGCGGTTGTTCACGCCGGGCGACGTGATCGTTCCGTTGGGGTTGCGCGTGATGTTGTAGCCCACTTGCAGGTCCAGGGTGGGCAGGTGGCCGGTTTCGGCCTTTTTGATTTCCAGCCGGGCAATGTCCAGCGCGATCGCGGCCTGGCGCACGCCGGGCTGCTGGTCGCGTGCTGTATCGACCCAGGTCGCCACGTTGTCGGGCTGCGCCGTGGGCAATTGCACGGGCAGCGCCAGTGGCTGGGGCTTGGTGCCCGTGATGCCCACCAGCTGGTCCAGCGCCAGGCGCTTCACGCGCAAGTCGTTTTCAGCGGCGATTTCCTGTGCAACCACCAGGTCGTAGCGGGCCTGGGCTTCGCGCGAGTCGGTGACGGTGGTGGTGCCCACCTCGAAGTTGCGCTTGGCGGAGGCCAGCTGTTCCGACACGGCAGCTTTTTGTGCCTGCACGAAGGCCAGGGTGTCTTGCGCCGCCAGCACGTCAAAGTAAGCCTGGCTCACACGAACCAGCAGGTCCTGCGTGGCGGCGTCGAGCTGCGCCTGCGCCACGTCGATGCCGCGCTGGCCTTGCTCCAGCGTGATGCGGTTGGCGGGACGGTACAGCGGCTGCGATGCCTGCACGCCCAGGGTCTGTGTGGTGCCGGTGTTTTCGATGGGCGGGCGGCTCAGCTCCACATTGGCGCGGCTGAGTCCGGCCGTGAGACCGGCGCTGGGCAGCAGGCCCGCGCGGGCCTGGTCGGCGCGGCGGGACGCCGCATCGAGCTGGGCGCGGGCCGACTGCCAGGTCGTGTCATAAGTGCGGGCCGATTCCACGAGGTCCACCAGGCTCTGGGCGTGCACCGGGGCGCTCAGCGCCGCGCCGAGCGCCAGGGACAGAAGGGACAAGGAGCGGGGCCGGTGCGGTGTCATGGGGGTCCTTCGGGAGAGTCTGCGGTTCGAAATGGGAGCGAAACAGGTCAGAGGGTGGCGAGGCGGCACGTGCGACCCTCCATCAGTAGCGGGGTACGGCGGGGTCGTTTTCATGCGACCACGCATCGATGCCGCCCGTGATATTGGCCAGCTGCTCAAAACCGTTGTGCTGCAGGAACGCGGCCACGCGCAGGCTGCGTGCGCCGTGGTGGCACAGGCAGGCAATGGGGCGGGCAGGGTCCAGCTCGGCCAGGCGCGCTGCCAGCTCGCCCATGGGGATGGCCACCAGCTCAAAGCCATCCGCGCGCACGCTGGCGGTCTGCAGCTCCCAGGGTTCGCGCACGTCCAGCACCAGGGGCTGGCTGCCTTCGGGTGCGGCGGCAAACCAGGCAGACAGCTGGGCGGGGCGGACGTGATCGATCATGCAGAACTCCGAAGGATGAAATCAGACTCAGAACGTGAAGCCGGACGGCTCGGGGAAGTTCACCAGGCGTGGTGCGATGGTGTCCCAGGGCGACGTGGTCTCGAAACGGTCACCGGTGCGGCGGGTCAGCGTGAAGCGCATCACGGGTTCGCCACCCACAATGCCGCCCAGGCGGCCACCGTCGCGCAGCAGTGAGAGCAGGGCGGTGGGCACTTGGGCCACCGATCCGCTGAGCACGATCACGTCAAAAGGGCCGTCGGGAATGGCGTCACGGGCGCCGTCGTTCAGGCGCACATCGGCGTTCTGGATGCCCGCATCGCGCAGGTTCTCGCGGGCCATTTCGGCCAGTTCGGGGTTGATTTCGAGGGATACCACACGCTCGGCGCGGTGGGCCAGCAGGGCGGCCATGTAACCCGAGCCGGAGCCAATCTCCAGCACTCGGTCGGTCGGTTTGATCTGCAGGTCCTGCAGGATGCGGGCTTCCACGCGCGGCTGCAGCATGCTGTGGCCCAGGCGCACGGCCTCTTCGGCGTCGTTGCCCAGCAGGGGCACTTCAATGTCCATGAACGCCAGGCTGCGGTAGGCCGGGGGCACAAAGTCTTCGCGGCGCACCACGGCCAGCAGGTCGAGCACATCGGCGTCGAGCACGTTCCAGGGGCGGATCTGCTGCTCGATCATGTTGTAGCGGGACTGCGCAATAGGATCGCTGATGTTGGCGGACGTGTTCAGGGGCATGTTCATGGAATTTCTCCGTAGGAGGCAGGTGTCGGGACGATCAGGACAAACCCTTGATTTTAGGCGCTGCCGGGGCCCGGCCGAACTTGCGCAGCGCCCACTGTGCCAAGTCGTCCATGTAGCAATACACCACCGGCACCACCACCAGCGTCAGCAGCGACGAGGTGATCACCCCGCCAATCACGGCCTGGCCCATGGGGGCGCGCTGCTCCGAGCCTTCCGATAGCGCAAAAGCAAGCGGCACCATGCCGAAGATCATGGCCAGCGTGGTCATGAGGATGGGGCGCAACCGCACGCGGGCGGCCAGCAACAGGGCGTCCGCACGGGGCAGGCCCGGCACGGTCTGGCCCTCGTCGTTCACATGCTCCTCGCGGGCTCGGATGGCAAAGTCCACCAGCAGGATGGCGTTCTTGGTCACCAGGCCCATCAGCATCACCACCCCGATGATCGAGAACATCGACAGCGTGGAGCGGAACATCAGCAGCGCCAGCACCACGCCAATCAGCGTGAGCGGCAGCGAGGTCATGAGCGCCAGCGGCTGCAGGAAGCTCTTGAACTGGCTCGCCAGGATCATGTAGATGAAGATGATCGCCATGGCCAGCGCCGAGATGGCGTAGCCAAACGATTCCGCCATGTTCTTGGTGGAGCCGCTGAACTGGTAGCGGTAGCCGGGCGGAAAGCTCACGCTCTCCAGCGCCTTCTTGATGTCATTGGACACCTCGCCCGCCGAGCGCTGGGCCACATTGGCGTTCACGGCCACTTCGCGGGTCAGGTCGCGCCGGTTGATCTGGTTGGCACCGGTGGATTCGGTCACGCGGGCCACCTGGTTCAGGCGCACGATGCGGGTGGTGCCATCGGCGGCCGTCAGGGCAAAGGGCAGGCGCTCCAGGTCGGCCGGGGCGGTGCGGGCCTCGGGGGCCAGGCGCACATTCACGTCATAGGTCTGGTCGTCCGGAGCACGCCAGTTGCCCACCGTGGTGCCTGCCACCAAGGTGCGCAGCGATGCGGCCATGGGTGCCACGGAAAGGCCCAGGTCGGATGCCACTTCGCGCCGCACATCGAGGGCGATCACGGGCTTGTCGGGCTTTGCGCTGGTGTCCAGGTCCACCAGGCCGGGGATGTCACGGATCTTTTCGGTGACCACCTTCGTCAGGCGCTCCAGCTCCTGCAGGTCAGACCCCTGCAGCGAGAACTCCACCTGCTTTTGGCCGCCCACCGCATCGAGCAGGCCCACGTGGGTGATGGTGATGCCCGGCACGGTCTTGAGGCGCTCGCGCAGCACGTCAGACATCTGGTCCACGCTGCGGCTGCGGTCCTTGCGGTCCACCAGGCGCACATAGATATTGGCGTAGATCTTGCCCTGGGCATTGCCCGTGTTGATGGTGGCCAGCGTGTAGCGCACCTCGGGCATCTCGCGCAAGATACCTTCCACCTGCCGCGCCTTGGCCTCGGTGGTTTCGAGCGACGAGCCCACGGGGGTATAGAAATTGAGTGATGTTTCAGAGAAATCGGCCTTGGGCACGAACTCGGTGCCCAGCAGCGGCACCATGAAGACGCTCAGCACAAAAATGGCCAGCGCAATGCCCATCGTGGCCAGCTTGTGCACCAGCGACCAGCGCAGGATGCGCTGGTAGCCCTCTGCCAGCGCGTCGGTGGCACGGTCGAACCAGCCGGTGACGCGGCCGATGGTCTTGTCGTAGAAGGTGACAGGCTCTGTCTTCTGGCCGTGGGCGTGGATGCTCGGGTCGTGCCAGATGCTCGACAGCATGGGGTCGAGCGTGAAACTCACAAACATCGAGATCATCACCGCCGCGACGATGGTGATGCCGAACTCGTGGAAAAACTTGCCGATGATGCCGCCCATGAAGCCGATGGGCATGAACACCGCCACGATGGACAGCGTGGTGGCCAGCACCGCCAGGCCAATCTCCTGCGTTCCGTCCATGGCTGCCGCGTAGGCGCCTTTGCCCATCTGCACATGGCGCACGATGTTCTCGCGCACCACGATGGCATCGTCGATCAACAGGCCCACGCACAGCGAGAGCGCCATCAGCGTGATCATGTTGATGGTGAAACCGAACATGTTCATGAACAAAAACGTGCCGATCAGCGCAATCGGCAGGGTCAGCCCGGTGATCACGGTGGAGCGCCAGGAGTTCAGGAACAGGAAGACGATCAACACCGTGAGGATGGCGCCCTCAATCAGCGTCTGGCGCACGTTGTTCACCGCCACGCGGATGGGGCGGGCGCTGTCGCCAATGGTCTCCAGCCGCACGCCAGGGGGCAGCTGGTTTTTCAGTTCCACCACGGCGGCGCTCAGGCCATCCACCACTTCAATGGTGTTCTCGCCCTGCGACTTCTGCACCGACAGCAGCAGCGTGCGCTGGCCGTTGTACAGGGCCAGGCTTTCGACTTCCTGCGCGCCGTCGTTCACGCGGGCGACCTGGTCCAGCCGCACGGGGGCCCCGTTTTTGCGGGCCACGATGATCTTGCCGAAATCTTCAGGGCGCTCCATGCGCGCATCGATCTGCACCACGCGCTCCTGCGCGAGGGACCGGATGGAGCCTACGGGCAGGTCCTGGTTCTCGTTGCGCACGGCGGTGGCCACCTGGTCGGGTGTCACGCCAAAGGCTTCCAGCGCCTGCGGGTTCAGGTAGATGTTGATTTCGCGCTTGGTGGCGCCCACCAGGTTCACGGCGCCCACGCCGCGCACGTTCTCCAGGCGTTTCTTCAGGATCTGCTCGGCCCAGGTGGTCAGTTCGACGGCGCTGCGCGGCTTGGCACCCGCCGTGTCGTCTGGCAACACGGCCAACGACCACACGGCCCTGCTGGCTGGGTCAAAGCGCAGCACACGCGGCTCCTTGACCTCGGTGCGCAGCAAGGGGCGCACGGTGGCGACCTTCTCGCGCACGTCTTCAGCGGCCTTGCGGCCATCGATGTGGAGCTGGAACTCGATGATGACAACGGCCGTGCCCTCATAGCTGCGCGAGGTGAGGGCGTTGATGCCTGCAATCGAGTTGACGCCTTCCTCGATCTTCTTGGTGACTTCGCTCTCGACGATTTCAGGTGACGCACCGGGGTAGTCCACGGTGACCACCACCACCGGGAAGTCGATGTTCGGAAACTGATCGACCTTGAGGCGCTGGTAGGAGAACAGGCCCAGCACGACGATGGCGAGCATCACCATCGTGGCGAACACGGGGTTTTTCAGACTGACTTTGGTGAACCACATGGTGCGTCAGTGCTATCAGGGGGCTGCGCGGGATGCTGCTGGCAACGCCGTGGGGACCGCTGCGGCAGCCACCGCCACGGCCGTGCCCTCGCGCAATTGGCCGATCCGGCCCGCAACGACCACCGTGCCTTCGGGCACACCTTCCACCGCCACCAGGGTCTGGCCGCCCACCACGGCACGCGTGCCGGTCTTGACCTCTGCATAGGCCACGCGGCCATCCTTCAGTGTTTGCAGATAGGGCGCGGGCTTGTCGGTGCGCACGGCATCCAGCGGCACGGCCAGCACGTCGGCCCGCCCGGTATCCAGCGTGCCCTGCACAAACAGGCCTTGTCGCAGTGGCGTGGCGCCGGGGGCCTGCTCCACCCGCAGGTAGACGGGCACCGTGCGGCTGCCGGCCTGGGCGCTGGGGTTGATGCGCACCACAGTGGCAGGCACCGGGGCCGCGATGCCCTCGATGGTGAGTTGCGCCTTTTGGCCCACCCGCACCGCGACCGAATCCGCCGGATTGAGCAGTGCCTCGAGCTCCAGCCGCGACAGGTCCACCACCTCGATGATGCGGGCGTCCACCGCCACGCGCTCGCCCGGCTGGGCCAGGCGCTGCGCCACCAGCCCGCTGATGGGGCTCTTGAGCACCGTGTCCTCCAGCGCCTTGCGTGCCACGTCGGCCGCTGCCACGGTGGCCTGGTAGCTGGATTGGGCCGCCTCGAGGCTGGCCTGCGAGGTGACCAGTGCCGTGGCCGAGATAAATCCCTGGTCCACCAGTGCCCGGTTGTTGGTGTACTGGCGCTGGTTGATCTCCACCTGGGATTTGGCGGCGTCGGCCTGCTGCTGCGCCTGGCGCAACCGTGCGCGGGCCTCGGTGGGGTCGATGCGGGCCACTTCCTGCCCGGCCTTCACGCTGTCGCCCTCGCGCACCGTGAGACCTTGCAATTCACCGCCCACGCGGGCCTTGACCATGGCCGAATCCACCGCCCGCAAGGCCCCGGACACCGGCACCCCGAGCGAGAGGTTCTGCCGCCGCACTGGCAACACCTCATCGGCGGCAACTTGCAGCGGCGCCTGGGCGCGCTGCGCCGTGGCTTCGGTCAGCGCCTTTTGCTGCGCCTGCCGCGCCGCCATGGCACGCCACACGCCGCCACCGAGCAAGACAACAACGACGGCTGCCGCCATCCAGAGAATCCAGCGTTTCATGGTCAGGTACCGCGTGAGGGCGGCAAAGAAGGAGAGGAAGGGGAGGGGATGGGAGGCGACGCCGGGGGCCGCACCAGCAGCCCATGCAGCACGTTGTCGATCTGCGCCTCGATATACAACTCAGGCCGCAGGCCCAGCGAGTCTGGAATGCAGGCCCCCACCGAGTGCTTCCACATCATGAGGAAGATCATGGGCGCCAGCACCACGTGCACGATGTAGTCCAGTGGCACGGGGCGGAACTCGCCGCGCTCGATGCCGCGCTCGACGATGCGGCGGATCAGCGCCTGCCCCGGCAAAATCACTTCCTGCTGGTAGAACTCGGTAATCTCCGGGAAATTCTGGGCTTCGCTGAACATCAGCTTGGTGATGCCCGAGGCCTTGGTGGCGCCGATGCGTTCCCACCACACCTGGTAGCAATACTGCAGCAGTTCGCTTGTGTTGCCCTCAAAGGACTCCAGCTCCCCACGCCACTCTTCAAAGCGGCCCGCGATGTTGTGGCGCACCACGGCCTTGAACAGCTCTTCCTTGCTGGGGAAATACAGAAACAGCGTGCCTTTGGACACCCCGGCCCGCGCCGCCACTTCATCCACCCGCGTCGCGGCAAACCCCTTTTCGACAAAAAGGTCCAGCGCGGCTTCCAGCAGCTCACCCGGGCGGGCTTCCTTGCGGCGCTCGCGTTTGGTGCCAGCAGGGGCGTTGGGTGGGGTGGATGTGGGGGACAAGGGGTGAATTTCGTTAATGACTGACCGGTTAGTAATGTAGCAAGCATGAACTGGAGCGTCAATTCATAATCTTCAGGTTTTGTACCCAAGGACCACCATGACTTTGCAAACCATCACCCTGGGCGGCGGCTGCTTCTGGTGCACCGAAGCCGTGTTCGACCGCGTGCGCGGCGTGACCGATGTGGAAAGCGGCTACACCAACGGCCACACCCTCAATCCCAGCTACGAACAGATCTGCCAGGGCGACACCGGCCACGCCGAGGTGGTGCGGCTGACGTTCGATGCCGACGAGATCAGCCTGCAGGAGATCCTGGAGATCTTCTTCAACACTCATGACCCGACCACCCTCAACCGCCAGGGCAACGACGTGGGCACGCAGTACCGCAGCGGCATCTATTACGAAACCCCCGAGCACGGCGACATCGCCAACGACATGGTCCGCCAGATGTCACAAGACAAGCTGTTTGGCGCACCCATCACCACTGAGGTGAAGCCGCTGGCCAACTACAGCGTGGCCGAGGCCTACCACCAGGATTACTTTGCCAACAACCCCAACGCGGGATATTGCGCGTTTGTGGTGGGGCCGAAGGTGGAGAAGTTTCGCAAGACGTTTGTGCGGTATCTCAAGCCTTCGTGACCCATTCGGACGGGTGATGGCGATTGCTAGGCCGTTCACGCTGGTTTCGCAGGAGCTGGCGCCGCGACACGGGCCCGCACGATTCCGCCGAGCAACCCACCCAGGGCACGCTGCAAGAGGGTGGCAGGCTGGTGTGCCAACAAGGTGCTTCTGATCGTGGCGGGGGTCATGACCTCGGCGGGGTCAAAACCGTGTCGGGCCAGCATTCCGTACAGTTCAGCATCGCCCATGGCACATCGCCAAGGCTCGCCCAAGCGGCGAAACCGCCGCCCCATCAGCGCCAGTGCCAGCTGGCGACCCCATTCCGCAGGCTCTGGCCGGCGCACGTAGTCGAAGACCACCACGCTGCCCGGAGCCACCTGCGCGCCAATGCCCGCCAGCGTGGCCTCTACTGCGGCAGGTGCCAGATACATCGTGACGCCCAGCCAGGCAAACACCGTGCGTTCATGGCGCTGGAACCCGTGGGCCACCAGCCGCTCCATGAAGTCCTGCCGTTCGAAATCCACGGGCACATAGGTGGCAGCCGGTGGCATCGCCAGCCCTGCCTGCGATGCGAGACCCCGTTTCCACTCCTGGGTGGCAGGGTGGTCCACTTCGAACACGCGCCGCAAGCCCTGGGGCCACCGATTGCGCAGGGCAAACGTGTCCAGGCCCGCGCCCAGCAGCACGTACTGCGTGGCACCGCCTGCCACCGCTTCGTGCAGCGTGTCTTCGGCAATGCGGCTGCGCACCACCAACGCGCCGCGCATGGCCTGTGAGAAGCTCCCCGCGTCCTTGCGGCGGCTCTGTGGGCCGTCTCCGTCCACTGCCTCACGCAACTGCGCCGCCTGCGCGGGCCCCAGGATGTCCAGCGCCAGCGGGTCCTGAAAGATCTCACCGCCCTCCAGCAACTGGTGCCGGGCCCGCGCAATGCCACAAAGCAGTGCTGTGTGGCTGGGCCGGGCTGACGCCAGGAGCGGCTGGCCCACGGTGGTTTGGAGAGGCGAAGAGGGTGTGTGGGTTCTTTGTTCTGGCTGCATGGTGGCCGCAATTTTGAAAGGCGCCAGTTCGGCTGTCTTGAACTTTTTCGCCAACCGTGCGGGTTTCCGGTGGGACGTTCCAGCCTTGCGCCTGTTTACGATAAGCGCCTGTGCGAATCCGCCTCCAACTCCCTTTTGCCACCGTGGCCCTGCCGCCCGCTTCTCTGGCGGGCAGCATTCGCGCCTACATCACCAAGGACACCACAGGGTCCCCGCAGAAAGGGGAGGGCATCAACCGCTATCCGGCGTCCGTGTATTGCGGCATTGCATGGTTTCTCGAGGGGCGCTCAGAGTGGGTGGGCCCCGACCTGCAAGTGCAGCAGGCCCTGCCTTCCACCCTGCTGCTGGGCCCGCAAACGCGGCCATGGGTCACGCGCAACCCGGGGCCGGTTCGCACCTTCGGTGTGGTTTTCTACCCCCAGGCGTTTCACCGTCTCGCCGGCCTGGATATCAGTGCCCTGGTCGACGGCATGCTGCCTGCACAAGATGCGTTGCCTCCCCATTGGGTGGCCTTGTGCGACCAGGTCCGGCTTGCGGCGGACGACACCGCGCGGATGGTGCTGCTGGAGGAGTTTGTCGCGGGCCATGGCCACGCCCAGCCCAGCGCCCAGTTGGCCGGCGCCACGGCCTTCCGCTGGATGCGAGAACTGCAGTTGCATGCTTCGGCCCGGGGCTTTGGGGGCAGCCTGCGCAGCCTGGAGCGCCACGTTCGCATCTGGGCGGGGCAATCGCTGCGGCGACTGGGCTGGCTGTCGCGGGCGGAAGCTACCCTCATGCAAGCGCGCCAGCGCAGCGAGGCGTCCGGCCAGGCTCCGCGCTGGCAAGACGTGGCGCTGGACGCGGGCTATGCCGACCAGTCCCACCTGTGCCGCGAAGCCCAGCGCGTGACGGGCCAAAGCCCCGCTGAATTGGCGCGGCGTGTGCAAAGCGACGACGACAGCTACTGGTTCTACCGCCTCTGGTCGTAGTGTTTCAGCGCCTGCGATAGATCGCGAGGCTTCCCCTGGAGAGGGTCTGCACGCATGCATAATGCAACCCAATTGCGTTACAGGCCTTGCCTGCTCGCTGCATTCCGCCATGCCCTTCGCCCCAACCTCTTCACCCCCACACCGCCAGCCCTGGTCGCTCCCGCCCGGTATGCGCGCCACCCGCGCCACGCGGGCGCTGGCGGCGCTGTACGAAGCGCGTCCTGATGCCGCGCTCTCAGAACCCGAGGTAGAGACCGCCCTCGCCACTGCTGGCGCCCCCATCAACAAGGTCACCGTGTACCGCATGCTCGACCGTTTTGCCACTGCGGGCCTGCTTCACAAGCAGGTCGATGCCGCCCGCGTCACCCGTTACGCACGGGCCCCCCAAGGCGAAGAGGGCGCCGCCCCACGTTTTGAATGCGACGACTGCCACCGCCAGTTCCGCCTGTCGCAGGGCTCCGCCAAGGTGCAGACCGCTCTCAAGCAGGTGCTGCAGGCGCTGGCCACGGCTGGGCATGAGAGCCTGGCGGTGGACATTGCGGTCCACGGGCGCTGTGCAGACTGCGCGCACCCTTCCGAGAGCGCCGCCGCATGATCCGCACCCGGGGCCTTGCTTATACCTACGCCACGGGCGGCGCTGCGCCGCTGCGCTTCCCCGACGTGGACTTGCGCCAAGGCGGCACCTTGCTGCTGCGCGGGCGTTCTGGCTCGGGCAAATCGACTTGGCTTTCGCTGATAGCCGGGCTGCGCGGTGCCAGCGGGGGCGACCTGTTTGTGGCGGGCACCCAGCTGGGCACGCAGCGCGGGGCCGAGATCGATGCCTGGCGCGCGCGCAACATTGGTTTTCTGCCGCAGAAGCTCTACCTCAGCAGCGCGCTTTCGGTGGCCGACAACCTGGCGCTGGTCTACTTTGCGGCCGGGTTGCCGCGCGACGATGCAGCCATCCGCCGCGCTCTGGCGCAGGTGGGCGTAGCCGAGCTGGCGGCACGCAAGCCGCACCAGCTTTCGGGCGGGCAGGCGCAGCGTGTGGCGCTGGCGCGGGCCGTGCTGCTGGCGCCACAACTGCTGCTGGCCGACGAGCCCACGGCCAGCCTGGACGACGAGGCCGCTGCCGACGCGCTAACGCTGCTGCAGCAAAGCGCTGCCGCCTGTGATGCCAGTCTGGTGATTGCCACGCACGACCACCGTGTGGTGCAAGCCCTGGCCGGTGTGCAGACGCTGGATTTGAATGAAATGGGCGCCCAGCGCTTGATAGATAAGCGCGAGCAGCTATGAATTCAGGAGTCTTCAAACTGGCGCGCCTGTCATGGCGCTACTTGTGGTCCCGCCCGCTGGCGGCGGTGCTGAACCTGCTGGTGCTCACGCTGGGCCTGGCCGCCATCACCCTGGTGCTGCTGGTGGCCACGCAGCTCGACAAGGCGTTTGAGCGCGACCTCTCGGGCATCGACCTGGTGGTGGGCGCCAAGGGCAGCCCGCTGCAGCTCATCCTGGCGGGCGTGTTCCACATCGACGTGCCCACGGGCAATATCCCGCTGCAGGAGGTGCAGGCGCTGCAGAAGAACCCGCTGGTGGCGCAGGTCATCCCCTTAAGCCTGGGCGACAGTTACCAGGGTTTTCGCATCGTGGGCACCACGCCCGACTATCTGTTGCACTACGAAGTCCAATTTGCCAAGGGCGCGCTGTGGCAGCAGCCCATGGACGCGGTGCTGGGCGCCACGGTGGCCCGCAGCATCGTCAAGGCCGACAATGGCGGTACGCCGCTGGTGGGGGCCCCGTTCGTCGGCAGCCATGGGCTGGGGGGAGGAGGGCATGCACACGGCGACCACCCCTACCGCGTGAGTGGCGTGCTGGCGCCCTGCGGCTGCGTGCTCGACCGGCTGATCCTCACCAGCACCGAATCCGTCTGGATGGTGCACGAGACGGCCACAGCCAACGACGCCGAGGACCTGGAGATCCTGAAAGAAGAGCGCGAAGTGACCGTGGCCCTGGTGCGCTACCGCACGCCCATGGCCGCCATCACGCTGCCGCGCCAGATCAATGCCGACACCGCCATGCAGGCAGCGGCGCCCGCCATTGAGGTCACGCGCCTGCTGCGCTTGCTGGGCGTGGGCGCCGATGTGCTGCGCGCCTTCGGCGGCGTGCTGCTGGCCGTGGCCGCGCTGAGTGTGTTCATCGCCCTGTGGAACGCCGTGCGCGAGCGCCGGGCCGACCTGGCCATGCTGCGCATGCTGGGCGCTCCCCCGGGCCGCGTGGCGGGGCTGGTGCTGTGGGAGGCCCTGTGGCTGGCCGCAATGGCGTCTGTTTTGGGCCTGCTGCTAGGCCACGGCCTGGCCCATGGCCTGGGCTGGGCGCTGCAGGCGCAGGGGTTGCTGCCCGTCACTGGCTGGATCTGGCTGCCTGCCGAGGCGGGTGTGCCCCTGCTGGCGGCGGGTGTGGCAGCGCTGGCGGCATTGTTGCCTGCCATGCAGGCGTACCGCACCAATGTTGCCGACCTGCTAGGCCAGCCCTGACACAACCATTAACTTCCGACCTCTCAAAACCATCCGCCGACTCAACCTGAAAGCCTTCCATGAAAAAACTCCTCACCGCACTCGCCCTGGCCCCCATGCTCCTCGTCGGAGCCCTGGCGCACGCCCAGGCCCACAACGACAAAGAGACCAAAGAGGACATCGCCCGCCACCGCGCCATGGCCGCCGCGCACGAGGCTGCTGCCAAGTGCCTGGAATCCGGCAAGGGCGAGGACATCTGCCAGAAGGAACTCCAGACTGCCTGCAAGGGTCTTGGGATTGGCAAATACTGCGGCATGAAGCACGCGCACTGAGCACGGACTTACAGGTCACTGCACAGGTCACTGAGGCGATGGGCCTCCCGGCCCGCTACCATTTCTGAGAACGCAACAGGTCAGGTTTACCGCCATGGCAATCCCCCGCATCCACCGTCACCCCGCCGCATCACCCGATTCCGAAGTCAGCCGGCCCCGCGCTGCACGGAGCGCCTGGGCGATGGTGGTGCTGGCATGGGCCGGTGCGGCACTGGCCCAGCAGCAGCCCACCAAGCCGGAGCCCGGCGCTTTCGAGCGTGCCACGGGCAAGACCCCTGCAGCGGCCCCGACCGCCACCACCGCACCCGCGCTCTCTTCACCCTTGCCTGCGGGCGCGGGCACCGCCATGCCATCGGGCTCCGGCGCGGGCTACCACAGCCCCAACAGCCCGATTGCCCCGCTGCCCCAGCGCAATGACGTGGTGCCGTGGTCCGTCCTGACCGACCTCACCAAAAAGACCACCAAGGATGGCATCCTGCCCGTGTTCAACGACGCACAAAAGGGCATGGACAAGACCACGCAGCGCATCCAGGGCTTCATGGTGCCGCTGGATGCCAAGGGCACGCAGACGCACTTTTTGCTCACCTCCGTGCCGCTGACCTGCTCGTTCTGCCTGCCCGGCGGGCCCGAGAGCATGGTCGAGGTCAAGGCCAAGACCCCCGTGCGCTACTCGCTGGAGCCTGTGGTGGTGGAGGGCAAGTTCTCCGTGCTCACGAACGACCAATACGGCCTGTACTACCGCGTGGTGGAAGCCGTGCCGGTGAAATAGCTTCATAGAGCCTGTTCAAAGTCTTTTCTTTCCACCCGTGAACCCGTTGCTCCCCCCCCGGCTGACCGCGCTGTGGCGCCGCCTGCGCCAGCAGCTGCCTGCGCAGGCGGCCCTGGCCTGGCTGCTGCTGGCCCTGGTGGTGGTGCCCACGCTGGGGCGCCTGCACCAGGTGGAGCATGCGGGGGCGCTGGAGCAGATGCGCGCAGGCCACGCACTGCAGGGTGCACAACAAGCCACCGTGCGCCACGGGCTCTCTGCCGTTTCCCTTGCAGAAGCGGCAACGCCCGCCGCTGCATCCCCAGAGACAGGCCACGCCCACGGGCTGCTCTCACTGCTCCTGGCGCCCCACGCCCCGGTGGATTGCCTTTTGCTCGACCAGCTTGCGTTGGGCGATGCCCTGCACAGCGCACCCCAGGCGCTGCCCGCACCGGTGCCCGCGCAGGCACCACCGGTACAACATGCCGGGCGCTCTACAGCCCCGCACGTTGCGCTGTTCCAGGCGCGTGGCCCGCCCACGGCCTGACAAAGCCGCATTCGTGCCTAGCGTCAGCGGGGCTCCACCTTCTCGCCGCCTTGCAGGGCTGCGTACGGAGCCCGTGGCGCCTGCAGCGCATTGCGTACCCGCCCCTGAATTGCTCCTGAATTAATAGCTATCAGCGCTTGATGGAAAAGCGCTGGCAGCCATTTTATTCATATTTTTGCGCCCCGTGCGTGGAAACCATGTGCCTGCCTGGCCCCGCCCAGCACCGGCCCATGCGCCACGCCCCACCCGACCCCATCGACGTACACGCACCCGTTGCGACACCGCACCATGACACACACCGCTCCCGATACCGCGCGCAATGCCACCCGCACCATCCGCACTTCCCGCCGCCTGGTCGCAGTTCTTCGCGGCCGTCCCACCCTCCACCCCGTGGCCCTGGCTGCCATGCTGGCGCTGTCTGGCACCGGCGTGGCGCACGCGCAGGCCACGCCGGGTGCCGCGCCTGCCGACAATAGTGCCGCCGCGCCCAGCCTGCCTCCCGTCACCGTCTCTGCCAGCGGCCTGCAACTGGGTGCCAACGACATGACCACCCCCGTGACCGTGCTGGAGGGCGACGAACTCGTACGCCGCCGCGAGGCCACGCTGGGCGAGACGCTCAACAGCGAGCCCGGCATCACCAGCAGCCATTTCGGCGCGGGCGCCAGCCGCCCCATCATCCGCGGCATGGACGGCCCGCGCGTGAAGGTGCTGTCCGATGGGGCCGAGCTGCATGACGCCTCCACCATCAGCCCCGACCACGCCGTGGTGTCCGAGCCGCTGCTGGCCACGCAGATCGAAGTGCTGCGCGGCCCCTCGGCCCTGGTGTATGGCAACGGTGCGGTGGGTGGCTTGGTCAATGTGCTCGACGGCAAGATCCCCACCGCCATCCCCCAGAAGGGCTACGAGGGCAGTGCCGAGCTGCGCGCCAACTCCGGCGCGGGTGAAAAAGCAGGCGCCTTCTCACTGACCGGCGGCACCGGCAACCTGGCCGTGCACGTGGAAGGCGTGGCGCGCGACGCCGGTGACTATCGCGTCGGCAAAGGCTGGGCGCCCGAGGGCGAACCCACCCGCAAGGTGCTGGGCAGCTTCAACCGTACAGACACCGGCAGCGTGGGCCTGTCGTGGGTGGGCGACCAGGGCTACCTGGGCGCCGCCTACACCCGCCAGACCGCCAAGTACGGCCTGCCGGGCCACAACCACAGCTTTGAAGGCTGCCACACGCACGGCGACCACCTGCACTGCGGCGCGCATGCAGGTGACGAGGAAGACGGCCACGACCACGGCGCCGAGGCGGGCGATGTGCCCGTGGTCGACCTGCGCAGCGAACGCTTTGACATCCGCGGCGAGCTGCGCAACCCGTTCGCTGGCTTTTCGGCCCTGCGCCTGCGCGCCGGCGTCACCGACTACGTGCACGACGAGGTCGAGGACGGCGCCATCAGCACCACCTTCAAGAACAAGGCCTACGACACCCGCATCGAGCTGCAGCACGAGCCCATTGGTGGCTTCAAGGGCCTGATCGGCCTGCAGACCTCGCAGCGCAAGTTCAGCGCCGAGGGCGAAGAGGCCTATGTGGAGCCCACCATCACCCGCAAGCTGGGCTTCTTTGCGCTGGAGGAATACCGCCTGGGCGACTGGCGCTTTGAAGCCGCCCTGCGCCACGACCGCCAGACGGCAGAAGCCCAAACGAGCAACATCGAACGCAGCCACAACGGCACCTCCGCGTCGCTGGGCGCGGTGTGGAAGTTCACGCCCGGCTACCAGGTCGGCACCTCGTTCACCCGCGCCAGCCGCGCGCCGTCGGCCGAAGAGCTGTACGCCAACGGCCTGCACATGGCCACCAGCACGTACGAACGCGGCAACGCAGACCTGAAGTCCGAGATCTCGCAAAACATCGACGTGAGCCTGAAGAAAACGAGCGGCGACACCACCTTCGGCGTCAGCGTCTTCCGCAACCGCATCAACAACTACATCTACGGCCGCACGCTCGATGAAGTGGAGGGCCTGCAACTGCTGCAGTACAGCCAGGCGGACGCTACCTTCTCCGGCATCGAAGGCCAGGTGCGCCAGCGCCTGAACCGCAACCTGGGCATCACCCTGTTCGGCGACACCGTGCGCGCCCGTCTGGTTGGCGGCGGCCTGCTGCCCCGCATCCCCGCCACCCGCGCCGGTCTCCGCCTGGACGGCAACTGGAACGCCTGGGAAGGCCAGGTCGAATGGGTGCAAGTGGCCCGCCAGAACCGCGTGGCAGAGTTTGAAACCGCCACACCCGGCTACGGCATGCTGAACCTGGGCGTCAGCTACAACGGCCAGTTCGGCAGCGGCACGCCATGGCAGGTGTACCTGAAGGCCAACAACCTGACAGACCGCCTGGCGTATGCGCACACCTCCTTCATCAAGAACGCCGCGCCGTTGATGGGGCGGAATTTGACGGTGGGGGTGAAGGTGGCGTTTTGACGGGGATTCCGTCGTGATGTGAGCGAGCCAGCGACGGAGGAGGGCATTACTGGCTCGCACACCTCCCGGCCCCAAACCACCCAAGCCACCGAGTCCAAAGGTGCCTTGGATGCATGCCATACTCGCTTTGACGTGGTTGATTTTTCGATCCGTCAAGGCGACGCAGCCTCAGTCCCGGTGATGACGCGCACCCGATTCGGAAATGGGATTGGCACCGCAGCAGGCCGCCCAACGCCGGGTTGCGCGACGCGCGAAGGACTTGTTCGGCGCGGCCCTGCATGAATCTGACCCATTTGCAATAGCCCTGCATGCCCACCACTCCCACGCCGTCCGCAAAACTGCTGCAATTGTTACCCGAGGCGGTGGTGCAAACCGATGCGCTGTGGGAGATCACCTATCTGAATCCGGCGTGGCACAAGCTCACCGGCCATTCGGTGGCGTCAGCGCTTGGCAGGTCATTGCTTGAATTCGTGCATCCCGACGACATCGGCACCATGCGCTCGGGCATGCCGGTGTTCCGCTTGCGCTTTGCCGACGCGGACTATCGCTGGGTGCGTCTGCAGCTCCACCCGGAGACGGATGCGGCGGATCGGGTGATCAGCCGCCAGGGTGTCCTGATCGAGATTACCGAGGTCACCGAGCAGGTGCTGGTGGAAATTCGCCAGCGCTTTCTGCGCTTGCTGGAAACCATTGATGGCGTGGTGTGGGAAGCTGAAATCGGCGTGGGCAATACCTTCCTGAGCCCGCAGGTCGAACGGTTGTTCGGTTACTCCGTGGAGGAGTGGCGTTCTGACCCGGGCTTCTGGCGCGCGCATGTGCATCCCGATGATCTGGAGCAGGCCCTGCTGATCGACGATGCCGCATACAACGCCACGCACAGCCATGCCTACGAGATGAGTTATCGGCTGATTGCCAAGTCCGGCAAGGTCGTGTGGGTGCGTGATCTGTGCCGCGCAGTGGTCGAGCCGGGGCGGCCGAACCGCATGATCGGCCTGATGATCGACGTCACCCAGCAGAAGAACACCGAACTCGAGTTGTTGCGCTCCGAAAACCGCTATTCGCTGGCGACGCGCGGATCCAATGACGGCATCTGGGATTGGGACTTGCGAACGGACGCCCTGCATGTGTCCGGGCGTTTTCTCCAGATCGTCGGGCTGGGTAGCCGCGATCATGTGCATGACGGAGGCTGGCGCTTTCTCGAGCAGCTCATCGATCCCGAGGATCGCGTGCGCGTGCAGGAGGCCTACCGCAGGCACCTATCGGGGAACAGCCCGAACTTTTCGGTGGATTTCCGCGCGTTCCACGGGGCGGGGCGGCTGGTGTGGGTCAATTGGCGCGGGCTCGCCGAGTTCGAAGACGGCGTTGCGGTGCGCATGGCAGGGTCGTTGAGCGATCTGGCCGAACGTGGTAGTTCCTACGATGCGCTGACCAACTTGCCCGGCCGGCCGTTGTTCCGCGATCGCCTCGCGCATCTCATCGCGCTGCACCAGAACGAGGTGGTGAACGGTGGTGGAATGCCGGCACGCGATGGAGCCACGATGTTCGCCGTGCTGCTGCTGGATCTCAACAGTTTCAAGGCCGTCAATGACAGCTACGGGCACCATGTGGGCGACCAGCTGTTGCAACAGGTGGCACGGCGGCTCGAATCCTGCGTGCGGGCGGTGGATCTGGTCGCCCGCATGGGTGGCGACGAGTTCAATGTGCTGTTGGAGTCCATTGATCCCGCTGAAGCCAGCCAACGCGCTGGGCAGATTGCCGCCGCCCTGGAAGTGCCTTACGTGATTGGCAGGCACACCGTGATCAGTGGTGCGAGTATCGGATTGGCCAGCAGCGCATCCAGGCTGGCGACGGTCGACGACTACCTGCGCGCTGCAGACACCGCCATGTACCGGGCCAAAAGTCAGTCATTGGGCGTGTGCGTGTTTCAATAAAGCGTGTCAGGGACAATTACCTGCGAGGCTGTCGCATGGCTTGCCTTCCTCATCCCCTTCTGGTTTTCGGTGGTTTCGCTGGGGTGCTTCCAGTGCGCTTGTGCCTGGGACCAGGGGGTTATTGCTGGTCGATGGCTGCTGCCTCCATTGGAGGCCGGTAATCGAACATGTTTTTGGACTTCCGCGCTTGTTCATCAAGCGCCATCAGCTATCATAAAAATAGCAGACAATAGTACCCCGGCTTTGCGTTGACCGTGGCAGGCCTTGACGGATGGGGCACTCTCGGCGCCAGCCAACCCAAGGGGCCTTGCCTTGATCAGAACAAAACGGGCTTTCCAGAGTTTGGCGCGCTGGCACCTGAACACCAGCACGTCTGTGACGAATTCAAAGATGCTGGTTGGAAGCCCGGTCACGATGCCCAGAGCAGAGGCGGGTCAAGCGGGATACGCCGAGCCCGAATCCGGGGGGCACGCGCGCAGCCCGCACAGGTAACATATTGAGGCGCCGAGGCTGGCAGGGGCGGCGATCGGAGCAGTCAACGGGAACCAAGTGCCCCGGGGCGGCGCAACATGCTCACCAACCGTGGAAACCAAAAAATGTTCAAAAAAAGTGTCTGGAAGTGGCTGGGATCACTTGCTTGTTTGCTGGGCGCAGTGGGGGCGGCCCAAGCGCAGTCCACCACTTACGTGGCCACCGCTGCAGGCAACTACACGGGTTTCACCAACTTCACGGTGTGCGGCACGCCACCGTGCCAGAACTTCACCGCGGCGATGAGCACGTCTGGCTCGTTCACCACCACCGCGCCGCTGGCAGCCAACCTGGCGTCTGCGCAGTTGGGCGCCTTGGTGTCGGCCTTCAGTTTTTCAGATGGCCTGACCACATACACCCATACAGACCCGAATACCCGGGTCTGGAACTTCCGGGTCACGACCGATGCGAGCGGGGCAATTACGGGTGTGAACATTCTTATCCAGCGCTGGATTTCGGGCGCAGCGCCCCACAACATCGGTGACCGGTTTTCCTTCTTCGAGACCAGCACCACAGCTGCAAGGCACAACATGTTCTGCAGTGGGATCGCCGTTTCCACCGCAGGCGTGGCAGATTCATGCGGCTTCGCCGGCAGCGATACCAGCACCTCTTCTGCAATCCCTGTTTCGCTGGTGTGGTCTGCTGCGGTGGCAGCTTCCTCCATACCGACCCTTTCCGAGTGGGCGTTGATGGCCATGGCGGGGTGGATGGCGATGGTTGCATTTCAGCGGCTGCAGCGCCGTGACGGCAAGCGCTTGGCGCATGGGCAGCGCTGACAACAACACGGTGCTGGTCGCACACCCGCTCAGCGCACCTCTTTTGGCGGAGCTGGTGGCTCGACAGGTGCAAATCATCGAAGCTCGGCGGAGCGATCCCGCCATACCTCGCCCAAAAACGCCATGTTTCGGAGAGGTTGTCCCGGCCTGTTGAGCGATCTCTCCCCGTTCGTCCTCACCACCACCCATTTCCGCACATGACCGATCCACAGATCCCCACCCTCTATGAATGGCTTGGCGGCATGGAGGCACTCACCCGCTTGACCACCCGTTTCTACGAGCGTGTTCACGACGATGCGGTGCTGGCGCCGGTCTTCGCAAACATGGGGGCCGAGCATCCGGCCCATGTGGCGGCATTTCTGGCGGAGGTGCTGGGTGGCCCGGCGGCCTATTCGGCGCACCACGGCGGGCACCCCCACATGATCCAGCAGCACCTGAACCGGCACCTCACGCAGGCGCAGCGGCGGCAATGGGTGGGCCTTCTGCTGGACACGGCAGACGAGTTGGGCATGCCGGAAGACCCGGAGTTCCGGTCCGCGCTGGTGGGCTACCTGGAATGGGGTTCGCGCTTGGCCGTGATCAATTCGCAGCCGGGCGCATCCGTCGACGAGAACGCCCCGATGCCCCGGTGGGGATGGGGCGAAGTCAAAGGGCCCTACACCGGCTGAGCGGCGCGGCCCTGCAGACCGGGTGCGACACAAGGAAGTGCTTTCCCGGGGACGGTTGGCGCAGATCATCGGCCGCTTCGTTCATGTGCCAGCGCCAAATTGCGGGACCGATGGAGTGGGTTTCCCCCACGGGCATGGCCTTTCGCACCCGCTCACTGCATGCTTTCGGAGTATTTGCGCCGATCTTTCGGATAACCACGAGATGATGCGCAGTGAGGTGGCATGTTATATTCATACTGGTAACCATCTGTTTATAAAATCAACAGTGCTGATTGATAATTTTATATTAATGCGAATTGATATAAATATCGCATGAATATATGATTTTCTTCATTTCTTTTTTGTTGATTATATGGCCTTCGCAGCGTTGGGCCTCACGCTTTGCCAGGTCGCCGGCCGACGGTTTCTGGATTTTTATTGCAAGCGTGATGCTTCAGATTGGCGCGCTTGCAAGCCTGACTTCCCTGGTTCACAAATTGAATCCAGCGGCGTGGATGCTGCTTCAAGTGCTTGTTTGTATTGCCACCTTGCAATTCACCAAGAGTATGGGCCGGCCCACGCTTCGTGGTTTTCTGGAGGCGTGGGGAGGGCAGCGCGCAAGGCTGGCAGCATTTTGGATGGGATTGTCACAGTGGGGAGTGATAACACTGGTTGCCATTTGCGCGATCCTCTTCGTGTCGCTGGTGATGCAGGCCGCAGCCCCTATTCAAAATTACGACGACAGGATGTACCACGCCTCACGGGTCATCTACTGGATTCAGCACCAGACGGTATTCCCGTTTGACACGCACAACATCCGGCAGACGATGATTCCCTTTGGCAGTGAGTTGTTTTTTCTGTGGCCGGTGCTGCTGACGAAAGCCGAGGCCGTGGGCCGCCTTGTGTTTTGGCTGGCATTCCCGCTGGCCGCAATGGGCCAATATTACCTATTGCGTGCGTTGAAATTAAGCCAGACGGTTGCTCTGGTGGGTGTGCTGATTTTGATATCCACGCCGCTTGTAGCATTCAGTGCAGCGGGGCTCAAGCCAGAAATCTGGTCCATCGTCACCTTGCTGGGTGTTGCCTATTGGGTGGTTTCCATTTGCACCCAGCCTGACGGATCGAAGCTCCAATATTTTTTCCTGGGGATTTTTACGGTATTGAGCATCAATGTCCGGTCTTTTCCTGTATCGATCATCCCCAGCTTGCTGCTGATTTTGTGGTGGGCACCGGGTCCATTTTCATTCACGGCGCGATTCAAGGCCCTCGCCGCAGGATGGGTGTGTGCGGGTGTTTTGAGTTCGCTGCTCATTCCATTGGCATTCAACACGGCGCTCTACCAGCATCCCCTGGGGCCCCAGGAAGTCCGGCGCGTTGTGCAGGCGGACATCACACCGCAGGTGATTTACACGCACGCCGTTCGTTTTGTATTCTTGCTCCTGGAGTTGCCGGACGTTCCGGCTTCGTCCGAAACACGGTCCCGCATCAGCAGCGCAGCCAACCAATTCATTTATTCCGTGGGCGCAGGTGCCCCCCTGGCGGGTGAAAACAAGGGCTCGTGGCCAGGTAGTTTCGTGTATTCGTTGCCAGAGCACTCCACACGGTTTTCGTTGTGGGGGCTGCTATGGATTCCTGTGTTGCTGATCGCCGCGCCGCTTCTGATTCGCAACGTGGTGACAACTTGGCCACACGTGAGGCTGACTGCGGTTTCAGCACAAACGCTGCTGGCCGTTCCGTTGCTGGGAGCCGTTCTTTTTGGCGCGCGGTGGATGGCCCAGTCTGAAGTGCCTGGGCGATTTCTCATCGGCCCTTATGCATTGCTGCTGCCCATCGGCATTGCCTTGATCGCACCGCACCTTTCGACAAAGAAATTTGCCCAGGCCCTCGTTGCGATGGTGGTCGCCTATTCTGCATACCAACCCATGAGGGCTCTGGCTTACGACGCCGTACAGGCGATTGCAGCACCCGCGTCGGAAAAACTGCGCAGCGAGCCTTTCGAGGAAATTACCGGGTCGATGATGCCGACGGGCTCCCGCATTCTTTTCGTAGGAAACCAGGATGCCCGCGACTATTCACTCTTTTCACCAGAAACAGGTTTTTCCAATGCGGTGATCCCTTGGGGCACGGGGCCTTTTGATCCGGAACGAATGGGCCGGTTGATTGCAGCGGAAAAAGTGACCCACGTCTTGATCCAGAACGACAACCAAGTGTTCTTCGAGTGGTTCCCGACCGTCGATACCCGCGAAATGGTGAACTGGCTGACCGTACAAGCCGGACTGAAGGCCATCCCCCTCAAGACACCCAGCATGCGGTTGTTCGAAGTCAGCGGCACCGCTTTGGTGAACGAGCGGCCCTTCCAGACGGCGGAAGCGCCCCCCGCTGCGCCATTGATCAGGATCGACGACGCCCTCAAAACCAAGGTGGGGATCGACCCAGCCTCACTGGAGACACCGTGGCCCATTGAGAATCTTGGGCGCAGAGAGCATGGGTTCCTGTGGATGGGGCAGGGGCATGCCGAGGGCATCGAGTTCGCGCTGTGGTCCCGGGAAGACCGCGATGTGGACATCCGGTTCGATGTATCCCCGGGCCACGGCCTGACGGCGCCCGACCGCCGGGTCATGGTGCTGCACGGCGGCATCCCTGTGGGTGGTGAACACACCTTCCAGGGGAAGGCGTCCGTCGTGGCCCGCACCCGTCTCCATGCGGGGCGGAACACCCTCAGTTTCTTTGCAACGGATACCGCCACGATCAAGCCGCTGCCCAATGGAGATACCCGGAACCTGGTGATCGGCCTTCACGAGATTCGCATCGAACAGGCGCAAGTTGCGGCAGCGGGCGCGACGCGGTCAACTTCGCCCGACAAAGGGAGGCAAGACCCCAGCCCCACGCGCCACGGTGAGTTGGCGCACAGCGCGCTCAAGGCGGTGGGCCTGATCAGCCGCCGCCAGCAGGTTGAAGGCTACTGGCTGACCTCCTACACCAGCGAAGAGCGCTTTGAAAAGCCGAAGCTGGAGATGAACACCTACGTCACGTCGATGATGGTCGATGTTCTCGGTCCAAAGCTTGGCCCCGCCGGGCTGGGAGGAAGCCTGGAACGGGCACGCACCCATCTGCGCAACCAGATCGAGGCCAACGGACTCGTCCGGTACCACGGCCGGCCTGACGGCGCTGCCATGACCGCACACGGGCTGTGCCCCATCACGCCCGATTCCGACGATACCGCCCTGGTTTGGAGGCTGGCGCCCGGCGCCGATGCACTGCGATCACCCGCCCTGGCGGCGCTGATGCAGTACCGCACCGCCGAAGGTCTGTACAAAACCTGGCTGGGGCAACGCAATGAATACCGGTGCATCGACCCGGGCGCCGACCCGAATCCCACCGACGCGGCCATCCAGATGCATGTGCTGATGTGGCTGGCGCAGGCCGACCCACCGGCGGCCCAGTCGCTGTGCAGCGCACTTCACCACGCCATCGACCAGGACCGCCTCTGGGTTTATTACCGCAGGGCTCCGCTGGTACCCGCCATGCGCCAGGCCGACATGAAAGCCGTTGGCTGTGATGTGCAACTGCCCCCATCGCGTTTGCAAACGGCCGTGCCAGGGCAAGAAATCTGGCTGAACGCGGGCCACATGCTGCAGCGGCTGGAGGAGGGCACCGGCAAGGCGCCCACGTCAGCGGAGGTTCTTGGGTTGTTGCAGGAGCTGTCGAAAAATGACTTCTCGCTGGTCAAGCTGAATCCGCCTTTGCTGTACCACAACGATCTCACCGCCTCGGTACGCAGGTTCTATTGGTCGGAAGACCTGGGGTATGCGATCTGGCTGAAGCTGTATCTGGAAAGCGTGCGCCTGGGCCTTCTGGCCGCCAATGACGGCAACAACAACAGCAACGCAGCCGATGGCGCGCGCACGGTTCGGAAAACACCATGATGGACAGTCCCAAAAGAGCCCGGTGGCTTTTGCGCTTGTTGTCGTGCATTCGATTCGACGAGGTGCTGGTGCTCCAGGGTGCGCCGTTGCTGGGCGCCGTGTTTGCCATGGGCCACTTCACGCACCAGAGCGCGGCGCTGCTGTTGCTGCTGGCCGCTGGAAACGCCTTCCTGGTGGCCCATGTCTTCATGCTCAACGATTGGTCTGGCGTGCACCACGATCTTCGGGACCCGACCCGATCGGCAGGGGTTTTTCTGAATCGTGGTATCCGGCGCAATGAGATCGGGGCGTTGCTGCTCATCCTGCTCTTGCTGAGCCTGATGGCTTTCAGCCAGTTGGGCCGTACAACGCTGGTGATTGGGCTGATGATCGCGGTCGCGAGCGCACTGTATTCCGTCCCCCATGTCTACATGAAGGGCATCCCGCTTGCGAACTCGCTGCTCCATGTGGTCAGTGGGTTGCTGCACTTTTTGCTGGGCTACTCGGTATTTAAAAACCCTGACATGAATGGCCTGCAGATCGGATTATTTTTTGCCACCATATTCAGTGCAGGACACCTGACGCAAGAAGTACGCGACTGCGATGCCGATTTCTGCAACGGCATTCAAACCAATGCCGTGAAATTTGGCAAGAAACAGAGTTTCATTGCCAGCTTCGTGCTTTTCACGCTGGCCGATGCCCTGTTGATCGCGCTGGCCATGAAGGGGACGGTCCCCCAGTTGCTGGCCCTTCTTGTTGCAGCGATCTACCCCGTGCATTTGTATTGGATGCTGCAGGCGCTGCGCGAAGGCCTCACGTTCGAGGCTGTGCGTCGCCTGCAGGCGCGCTATCGCGTGCTTTACGCGGGCATCGGCATCGCCATGGTCGTTTTTGTGATTTTGGCGTGAAAAAATCGCTGCCATTTTTGGCAATGGTCTATTGTTGCCAATGAAAATAACGTGCAAACACAAATAATCTCAAAAATGCAACGCATGCCTTCTTCGACGAAGCTGACGATTGTCATTCCGTGCTTTAACGAGAAAAACACAATTCGGGCCATTGTGGATGCGGTGCGTGCGGCACCTTTTCCGTTGAAAGAAATCATCGTCGTCGATGATTTTTCAACGGATGGAACCAGAGAGATACTTGCGAATGAGTTGGCTGGCAAGATTGACAGGCTTGTCTTTCATGAAACCAATCAAGGCAAGGGGGCTGCACTCAGGTCTGGCATCCAACATGCCACCGGGGATATCGTCATCATTCAGGATGCCGATCTTGAATACAACCCAGATGAATATCCTATTTTAATAGAACCTATTTTATCCAACAGGGCTGATGTAGTATTCAGCTCGCGTTTCATCGGTGGAAGTTGCCACCGCGTTTTGTACTTCTGGCATCGCGTGGGCAATGGGTTCCTGACATTGGCCTCCAACGTATTCACCAATTTGAATCTGACGGACATGGAGTCCTGCTATAAAGCTTTCCGACGCGAAATAATCCAATCCATCCGCATTGAAGAAAACAGATTCGGATTCGAGCCGGAGATCGTGGCCAAAGTCTCGAAATTGCGCTGCCGCATCTATGAGGTGGGAATTTCCTATTTCGGGAGAACCTACGATGAAGGCAAGAAAATCGGATGGAAAGACGGTGTAAGAGCCCTCTACTGCATCGTAAAATACAATATCTTTCGGTGATTGTGTTGATCAACACCGATGATTAATTTTTCATGCCGAATATCTTTGGCGACCTTTCCCCAAACCAGTGTGGCCAAGAATAATTGGTTCGCCCTGCAGTGCAGGATGTCGCGCTGATGGAGGGGTCTGTGGTGGTCGGTGCGCAGAGTGCCAGGATTTCCCCCCACGGGGCTACGCGCCTTGTGCTTTTTGGAGGGCTCCCAGGTTCAGGAAAGTCTCATGCAGCCAGGCGCCTGGAGACTCTGGGCTGGATGCTCTACGACGACTTTCAGGATCAGGCGGCGGGGGATTCTCCCCATTTCAGGGACTCCAGGCACTACACAGGCCTGGTCTCCAAGCTCCGCGCAGGCCATCGGTGCGTGGTCATCGACCTTCGCATGATCCACAACGCCTATCGCAAAGGGGCCGCCACCGCGCTGCTTCGAGATGCCGGGCACATCGCCTCTGAACTCCATCTTTTCGAAAACAACCCCGTGCAATGCGCCCAGAACGTCCGCCATGCGGGTGATGCATTGCGTGAAAGCCTGCGTCTGCGAGAGATCAGCCACTGGACAAAGCGCTTCTCAGCGCCGTCCCATGCGGTGGTGCACCCGGTTTGGCGGCTACCAAATTCGGTGGCGTGACCCGACAGTCTGGCCTCGGCGCACTGCGGCTTTCGACTTGCTTTCATCCCCCCTCGGTAAAAGCACAGTGGCCGGAGCCCGCTCGCAGGCGGCATGATCGCAGCATGAAACTGCTGTTGGTCGAAGACGATTTTGATCTGGCCGGTGCCTTGAGCCGCAGCCTGGTGGCGCGCGGTTTTGAAGTGCTGTGCTGTGCCGACGGCAAAGAGGCCCTGGCGGCGGCGCGGCGCACGGCTTTTGATGTGATCACGCTCGACCTGTCCTTGCCGGGCCTGGATGGTCTGGAGGTGCTGCGGCGCCTGCGCGATGGCGGCAGCACCACGCCCGTGCTGGCGCTGACGGCCCGCGCCGCGGTGACCGACCGTGTGGCGGGGCTGGAGGCGGGGGCCGACGACTATCTGGCCAAACCTTTTGATCTGGACGAGCTGGTGGCGCGCCTGCGGGCGCTCACGCGCCGGGTGGGGCGCGACGGGCAGTTGCGCTGCGGCACGCTGTACCGCGACCCGGCCAGTGGCGTGTTCTACAACGATGCGCTGCCGCTGGAGCTGTCGCAGCGCGAGGCTGAACTGCTGCGGCTCCTGATGTCGCGCATCGACCGGGTGGTCAGCAAGGAAGAGCTGCGCACCCAGGTGTTTGCCAACACGGATGAGCAGGTGCAGGCCGATGCGGTCGAGGTGGTGGTGCACCGGCTGCGCAAGAAACTCGTGGGCACCAATGCCGAAATCGTCACGCTGCGCGGCGTGGGCTACCTGCTGTGCGATGCCGACAGCATGGCCGCGCAAAAAGGGGAGAAAAGCGACAAGGGCGACAAAGCTGAAAAAGGAGGGGCCCCCCGGTGAGCGTGCATTGGAGGCAATGGCACCCGCGCGGCGGCTCGCTGCAACGGCTGCTGCTGGTGTGGCTGCTGGGGCCGCTGTGGGCGCTGGTGGCCCTGATCACCGCCGCGCACGTGGTGCAGCAGGTGCGGCACGGCGCCGCAGCGCAGGACGAAGCCCTGCGCACCGCATTGGCGCACTGGCCAGAGGTCTTGCCTGGTGCATCCGATGAATCCCCCCTGGGGCCGGCCCCAGCGGCGTGGTTTCGCGAAAGCCGCGTGGATGGCGAGCGCCTGGCTGGCAGCGCCGCCTTGCCGCGTGTGCCGCCCACCGAGGCGGCGCAGGGGCAGGGCAGTGTGCATTTCTACCTGGCGCAAGTGGGGGACCAACTGGTGCGGGTGGCGGTCACACTGCACCAGCCGCCTGCGGCAACGGGGGACGGGCAGGGCGCCGGCGAGCCCGTGGTGCGCCAGGTCGCCCGCCCATTGAGCGAACGGGTGCCCAGCGTGTCCCGCCTGCTGGGCGGCGGCGCCGGTTTGCGCACGGTGTACCTGCTGGCACTGGCCATGACCGCCGTGGTGGTGGTGCTGGCACGCACGGCCTCGGGATGGTTGCGGCACGCGGATGTGTCACTGACCCAGCCGGGCGCTGGCAGCCCGGGCCATGGGTATGACGGCCCGTCCGAACTTGCGCCGGCCGTGCAGCATTTTGGCGAGCTGCAGCAAAGCCAGAACCGCTGGATCGAGGAGCAGCGGCGCTTTCTGGCCGATGCCACGCACCAGCTGCGTACCCCCATGGCGGTACTGCGCACACAGCTGCAGTCGGCCATTTCTGGCGACATGCTGGTGGCCGATGCCCTGCACCAGATGCTGCACACGGTGGACCGGGCCTCGGGCCTGGCCAACCAGCTGCTCAGCCTGAGCAAGGTGGAGCAGCTCAAGCGCATGGGCGAGCTGCCCAGCGTGGACCTGAACGCCATTGCGCGCGAGGCCGTGATGGAGCTGGCGCCGCTGATCGCCGCCAAGCGGCTCGACTTTGCGCTGGAAGGCCCCGAACTGTCGGCCCCCGGCGATGCGGCTTTGCTGGGGGAGCTGATGCGCAACCTGCTGGCCAACGCCATCCACCACACGCCCGCGCACGGGCGGCTGGGGGTGCTGCTGCGCAATTGCACCGGCCGGCGGGAGGTGCTCGTGTGGGACGAAGGCCCTGGCATAGACGATGCCGTGCGGCAGCGGTTGTTCCAGCCGTTTTCTGCGGGCAAGGGCGGCGTGGGCCTGGGGCTGTCGATCTGTCGGCAGATCGCGGAGTCGATGGGTGCCGAGGTCACGCTGTTCAACCGCCTTGATGGAGGCCAGGTCATTGGCGTGGACGCGGTGGTGGCGTGGAACTAAGCCCCATTCGCTCACAGAACCCATCCGCAGCCCGCAGCATGCCGCCCCGCATTTCAAGTCCGTTTTTCATCCACCGCTTTTTTACCCTTCCGTGTTTGACGCATTCACCGCGTGCCCCATGACGAACCCCGCTGCTTCCTACGGCATTGAATTCCAGGGCGTGTGCAAGCGCTACGGCGCTTCTGAAAGCGACCCGCTGGTGGTGGACCACATCAGCTTCACGGTGCCGCGTGGCACGCTCACCACCATCCTGGGGCCGTCGGGCTGCGGCAAGACCACCACGTTGCGCATGATTGCCGGGCTCGAATCACCCACGGCGGGCCGCATCTTCATCGACGGCCAGGAGGTCACCACCCTCGGTCCGGCGCAACGCAATGTGAGCTTGGTGTTCCAGAGCTATGCACTGTTTCCGCACATGAATGTGATCGACAACGTGTGCTACGGGCTGCAAACGGCCCCCTTCGATAAAGAGCAGGTGCGCGACAAGGCCCGCGCCATGCTCGACACGGTGGGCCTGCATGGCCTTAACCTGCGCAGGCCCCACGAACTGTCCGGCGGGCAGCAGCAGCGGGTGGCGCTGGCGCGGGCACTGGCGCTGGAACCCGCCGTGCTGCTGTTTGACGAACCGCTGTCCAACCTGGACGCCCGGCTGCGGCGCTCCATGCGCGAGGAAATCCGCGCACTGCAGCAGCGCCTGCGGTTGACCGTGGCCTATGTCACCCACGACCAGAGCGAGGCGCTGGCGGTCAGCGACCAGATTGTGGTGATGAACAAGGGCGCCATCGCCCAGCGCGGCGCGCCCAGTGAGCTGTATGAGCAGCCTGCGTCCGAGTTTGTGGCGGGCTTCATGGGCGAGGCCATGCTGTTCGAGGGCCACAACCACGCGGCAGATACGGCAAACCCGGCAGGCGGCAGCTATGCCCAGCTCGGCCCCTTGCGCGTGCCGTCGCCTGCCGCGCTGGCGCCTGGCCCCGTCAAGATCGCGGTGCGGCCTGAGGCCTGGGTCATCGGGCCTGCCACGTCTACCGGCGTGGCGGCGCGGCTGACCAAACGCACCTACCTGGGCAGCATCATGGAATACACATTTGCCAGCGCGCTGGGCGAGATCTTCGTGGTCTCGCCCCAGGTGCAATTGGAGCTGGATGTGGGGGCCCCCGTGAGCCTGACGCTGGCCGACCACGGTGTCTCCGTGGTCGGCAGGTGAGGCGCAGTGCCATTCATCCATTCTTTTTTTTCTATCTGAGCGCTATCCGCATGCACTACGCCGTTGCGATCTTTGACCTGGACAACTGCCTGCTCGACGCGCGGGCCGTGGGGCCGTTGTTCGAGCCTGCTTTTGAAGCCATACGGCAGGCCAATCGGCACACGCTGACCCCCGCCGTGCTGGAGCAGGCCCTGCACCAATGCTGGTTCACGGCGTTTGACCTGGTGGCGGAGCGCTACCGCTTCACGCCGGCCATGCGCGCGGCGGGCTGGCAGCAGTTCAGCCAGATGCAGGTGCGCGCGCCGCTGCAGGGCTACCCCGACATCGGTCTGCTGCCGCGGATTCCCTTGCGGCGCTACCTGGTCACCAGTGGATTTCGGCGCCTGCAGGACAGCAAGATCGATGCGCTCGGCATCCGGCCGTGGTTTGAACAGGTGCTCATCGACGCTATTGATGACCCCCAGGACAAAGTCGGTGCCCTGCACGGCAAACGGCCCCTCTTCGAGCAGATCCTGGCGCGCGAAGGCTGCACACCGCAGCAGGCCCTGGTGATTGGAGACAACCCTCTGTCCGAACTGGCAGCCGGGCGCGCTCTGCGGGCCACCACCGTGCAAACCGTGCGGCCCGGTGTGCAGCCCTGGGAGCTGGCCGACCACCAGGTGGAAGGGCTGGAAGGCGTGTTGAAGCTGTTGTCGCCGGCCGGCCAGCGGCAGGCGGACGCCTTGCCTGCGCGGACCTGAACGCAGCGGCCATCGCGCAAACGCAGGCCCTGGCCTCAGCCAAATTTGCGGACCAGCCGGGCCACCGTGCCCCAGGTGCGCGTGGTGGCGGGCAGGCCCAGCAGCTGTTCGGCAAACACGTTCGGGTTTCCCGGAGTCTTGCCGGTCAGGTGGCTCAGCGACAGCAGCTCGGCGTCGGTGTAGAGCAGCACCTGGACGTCTCCGCGGGCATTGCAGGTAGGCAGAGCGGGCAATACCTTTGCGTCGTCGTGCAGAAAGGTCACGTAGAAGTCGTAGATGGGCGGCGCCTTGTCCATGCCCACAAACGGATCGCGAGCCATCAGCGTGTGCAGGTAGGCCATGGTCCGCACAAATACGGGTTCGTCAAATCCATGCCCGGTGGCCAACGCCTGCTGCACCGTCCGTGCAATCTTGCGCGCGGGCCGCACGCCGCGCGCGCTGAAGGCGACCGTGCCATTGGTCTGGAACGAGGCGGCTTCATCGGCCCCGGCTTGCACAAATGCGCTTTCCAGCGCGGCACGCGACGGCGCATTGCCATGGCCCAGGTTCAGATTGCGGAAGAAGGCGGCGAACTTCATGGGCGGAAGGAACAGGGCGGTGTTTCAGAATACCTCACAGCGCCACATCGGCTGCCATCGGTGCAAGCGCGAGCGGGTTCTGCTTCCAGTTCGGAGAGGATTGGATTGGATTGAATTGGAAGAAAATAACCCTCCGGCGCTTTATGGTATTGCGTCAATAGCTATTAAAATAATAGCAAATGGAGGCAGTGCTCCGCCAGTCAAGCCACAATAGGGGCCCGCCCATTGTTCGCCTGCCGGTTTGCACCTTGAACTCCGCTGTCTTCACCTCGCTGATCCCCGTCATCCTGTTCATCGCCATCGGCTTTTACGTGGGACGGCGCGGCTGGATCCGGGCGGCGGCGGTGAAGGACCTGGCCAACCTGGTGTTCATGGTGCTCACACCCGCGCTGCTGTTTCGCACCATGAGCACGGTGCACATCCAGGACCTCGACTTCGGCCCTGTGGGCATCTACTTTGTGGCATTTGGCATGGTGTACGCGGCCACGCTGGCACTGCAGGGCTTTAACACGCTGGCAGCGGCGCGGGCGCTGGCCAACACCTTCAGCAACACGCTGATGATCGGCGTGCCGCTGGTGGGCCTGGTGTTTGGCGACGCGGGGCTGGTCACTCTGTTCACGCTGATCTCGGTGCACTCGCTCATCCTGCTGACCGCTGCCACCGTGGTGTTTGAACTGGCCGCCGCACGCGAACATGCAGGCCGCGAGGGCGGGGCGCAGCAGCCCCTGTGGCGGACCGTGCTGCAGGCCATGCGCAACGGCATCGTGCACCCGGTGCCACTTCCCATCATTGCGGGCCTGCTGTTTGCACAGACCGGCCTGGTCGTGCCACAGGTGGTGGACAAACCCTTGCTGCTGCTGGGCCAGGCGCTGGGGCCGATTGCACTGCTGCTTGTGGGGGTGACGCTGGCGTTTACCAAGGTCGGCCACCACTTCAAGGCCGCCCTGCGCATTGCACTCGTCAAATGCGTCCTGCACCCCATCGTGCTGGCCGCACTGGGCTGGGCACTGGGCCTGTCAGGCATGCCGCTGGCGGTCATGATCGTGGCGGCCTCACTGCCGGTGGGGGCCAACGTGTTCCTGTTTGCGCAGCGTTACGCGGTGGCCGAGGATGAAGTGACGGCGAGTGTGGCGGTGTCTACGGCATTGGGGCTGGTGACGATGCCGGTGGTGATCTTGGCAGTGACGCGCTGGGTGGCGAACTGAATTTGAGGGGATGATCTGCACGGCGGTTTTCCGCTGCCCCTTGCCTCCGGGGAAACTCTGCGCATTCAGGCGGTTCATGCTGCCCTCACTTTTGCGGCAGCAGGAGGTCCGTCAGGCGCTGAAACCACAGCAGGCCGCACCAATGCGGCTGGACGCTCCGGTCACCAGCGCCCGTTTCCCGATGTTGCTGGTTGAGCAGGTACCCAAAGCCTTCTCCTTGTCGTGTAGAACGGCCCAGGAATCCCAAGGCCTGCCAGCGCAGTCGGGAACGCTGGATGCGATGCTCAACCTGCGAGCGTCGGATAGTCCGTGTAGCCCTTGGCACCGGGCGTGTAGAACGAGGCGGGGTCGGGTGCGTTCAAAGGCGCGTCTTGGCGCATGCGTTCGACCAGGTCTGGGTTGGCGATGAACGGCCTGCCCATGGCGACCAGGTCTGCGCGGCCCTCGTGCAGAGACTGTTGTGCGCGCGCCTTGTCCTGTCCGCCTGCGAGGATGAAAGGGCCGTCGAACGCAGCCCTCAAATTGGCCTTTAGCTGCGACGGAACCGGCGGGGCACCCATGGCCGAATGGTCCAGAACGTGAACGTACATGAGGCCGAGTGCGGAGAGTTGCTTGGCCAGCGCCAGGTACTGCTCGTCCACGCCCTCGAATGCGCCAGTGCTATTGACCACACCATGGGGCGAAAGGCGGATGCCGACGCGCTCAGCACCGATCTCCTTCACGGCCGCGTGGGCGACCTCCAGCACCAGCCGGTTGCGCCCTTCGGCCGTGCCGCCGTAACCATCGGTGCGGCGGTTGACATTGGCGTTCAGGAATTGCTCCAGCAGATAGCCGTTGGCTGCGTGCAATTCGATGCCGTCGAAGCCAGCCTGGATGGCAAGGCGCGCGGCCGTGGCGTACTCGCCGATCACGTTTTGAATGTCGGCCTCTGTCATGGCGCGCGGCGGCGTGTGTGGCTGGCTGCCTTGCGCATCGGTCCACATTTCGCCAGGGCAGGTTTCGGGCGATGGTCCAAGCACCTCGGCACCTGCCGGCAGGTTGGCCTGATGGGACACCCGGCCGGTGTGCATCAGCTGCACGACGATCTTGCCGCCCTTTGCATGAACCGCATCGGTCACCAACTTCCAACCTTGCACCTGGGCGTCGTTGAACAGCCCCGGTATGCGGGCATAGCCCAAGCCGTTGGGTGACGGCGAGGTTCCTTCCGTGATGATGAGGCCAGCGCTTGCACGCTGGGCGTAGTAGGTGGCCATCAGGCTATTGGCCGTGTTGCTGTCGCTCGCGCGGCTGCGCGTGAGTGGCGACATCACCGTGCGATTGCTGAGCGGGGTGGCACGCAGGGAGAAGGCTTCAAAAAGCATGGGCTGTCCTTGGAAAATGCAAAGAGGGGAAGGGAGAGAGAAGGGGAAAAGCAGCCAGTGGTCAGTTCGCTGGCATCAAGCGATCTGGTAACGAGGGGCGGGCTTTCCAGCTTGGGTGCCCGCAAACAGTGCGGAGCGAGCGGCGTCGTACTTTTCCCACAGACTGGCATCGGCGACGGATGGCCAGGTGATCGTTTCGCCCTGGTCCAGGCCCGCGAGCGCCGCATCGACCATGTGTTCGGTCGTCATCAAGGTCTCCTTGTTGAGGGCAGCCAGCGGGACGCCTGACAGATCCCAGATCTCGGTGGCTGTCGATGCGGGCAGGAGCAACTGAACCTTCACTCCAGTTTCCGCCAGTTCTTGCTGCAGGCCTCTGCTGTATTGCAATACGAAGGCCTTGGTGCCGCTGTAGATGGCGCTGATCGGTAGCGCGTGGACGGCGAGGGCGGATGCGATATTGATGATCAGGCCCTGCTTCCTCGCCACGAAGGCAGGCACCGCAGCTTGCGTCAGGCGCGTCAGTGCCGTGATGTTGAGCGCAATTTGGGACACCACGTCGTTTGCCTTCATCTGGGCGGCCGGTGCCAGGCGCGCAAGACCGGCGTTGTTCACCAGGATTTGCACATCCCCATTGGTGGCCAGAACCGTTTCGATGCGCGCCACATCGTGATCTTGGGTCAGATCGGCCACGATGGGCTCGGCCGTGACGCCGTGCGCCTTCGCGATCTGGGCGCAGAGGGCTTCCAGGCGGTCGGCGCGCCGGGCGACAAGAATGAGGTCGTATCCACGCGCAGCGAGGCGGTCTGCATAGACGGCCCCGATGCCGGAGGAGGCCCCGGTGACAAGGGCGACTTTTTTAGGATGGTGATTTGTCATTGATAGCTTTCCAATTGAATTGATTTGATTTGAGCGTTTGACCAGCGAATGCTTCGATCTGATCTATCGGGCAAGAAATTCGAGCGAGCTGGATACGAAGTCAGCATGGAACTGGAAGACCCCTCCATGACCCGCGTCTGCATAGATGATCAGTTGGCTGTTCGGTAGGCGCCGGGCCAGGTCGTGCGAGTTGATCGTCGGGACCATCCTGTCGTTGTCTCCGTTGGCGACGAGCACCGGCTGTCTGATCCGGGAGAGATCGGCGGGCGCCTTCTTGCCCCAGGCGCTCAGGGCCCGTAACTGAGCCACGTAGGCACTCACCGTGATGTCCTTGTCACGATCGTCTGTGCGCTCCGACAGCCGTTTCAGGAACGCCTTGCCGGCTTCGATGCCGCCCGGCGTGCGGGTGAAGAACAGGAACTGTTTGGGATCTTGGCCCGTGAGAAGGCCTCGCAAAAGATCCAGATTGGCGACCCCCGCAACGGAGCTGATGCCTTCACCACCCGCTGGGCCCGTGCCGGCGAGGATCATCTTGCGAACCAGATCTGGCTCCTTCAAGGCAATCTCCTGGGCAATCATTCCGCCCATCGAGAAACCGAACAGATCGACCTGCTGGTAACCCTTGGCCTTAATGAAGATGATCGCATCGTCGGCCATCTGCTCCACGGTGTTTGATGGCGCGCCGCTGGATGTACCCACCCCCCGGTTGTCGAATGCGATCACGTGGCGCTGTGCGGCCAGCCCGTCCACGACCCGTGGGTCCCAGTTGTCCAAGACCGCAGCCAGATGGACCAGCAGAATCAGAGGTATCCCGCCGTGGTGCTTGCCCAGTTCACGGTAGGCAAAGTCAACCCCGCCCGCCGAGATGGTCTGCGTGGGAACCTTGACCCAGGTCGGCCGCTCTTGGCTTGCGACTGGCACGGCACGGCTTGTGCCATCGGGCGCAGCCTGTTGGGCATGCGATGGGGTGGAGGCAAAAGGGGCGGCCAGCGCAAGCAGCGTGGCTGCCGCTTTTTTCAGCAGAGGAGTCATGGGAGGGCTTTCGCTAGGCCAAAGACACAAAGGCGGGGTATCGGGGCATGCTCAGCCCAGTGGGTGGAGGTAGCTCGGCCTGGCTGCCGTCATGCCGTTTTTGACCAGCATGGTGAGTTCGTCCGCAAGGACTTCATCGAGACCTGCTTCGAGGCCATCCAGCGCGCGCTGTACGATTTTTTCAGGGCTCGACTTGGGCACGTCGAAGCCCCGGGTGAGGTCGGTGTCCACGTACGCCATGTGCAGGCCGAGCACCTGGGTTTTCTGGGCCAGCAACTCGTTGCGCAGGGCATTGGTGAGTGACCAGGCGGCAGATTTGCTGGCGGAATAGGCGGCCAGCTCTCCGCCGTTCACCCAGGAGGCAACGGACAGCACATTCAGCAGGGCGCCGCCGCCATTGCTCTTCAGGATCGGCGCAAAGGCCTTGCTCATACGCAGCACGGAGAAGAAATTGGTCTCGAAGATGCGGCGTGCGACCTCTTCGCTGTCGTCAGCGAGAAATCCCCCTGGCTGGGCGATGCCCGCGTTGTTGATGAGCAAGGTCACGTCTCCGGCCTGAGCGACGGCATTGGCGATTTCCTCGGGCTTGGTCACGTCGAGCCTCAGCGCATGCACACCGGGCAGGCTGATGGACGCGGGGTCTCGGGCAGCGGCATAGACTTTGCGCGCGCCACGGTTCAAGAGTTCACGTGCAAAGGCCAGGCCGATGCCACGATTGGCGCCCGTGACGAGGGCGACAGCGTTTTCGATCTTCATAAAAAGCTCCAGTCGATAGATTCAGAATTTCGTGGTTCAGGGCTGAAACGGCCTTGCCATGTCTGCCCCTTGTGTTGCTAACGGACCTTGATGACGACCTTGCCTTTGGCACGGCCTGACTCAACGTACGCAAGCGCGTCATTGGTGGAATCGAAGGAAAAAACCCGATCCACCACGGGCCGGATCACCCCAGCCTCCACCAGGCGCGTGACCTCGCGCAGTTGACTCCCGTTGGCCCTCATGAAGAGGAACGAAAAGCTGACTTGCCGGGCCAATGCCCTGCGCCTGACGCCAGCGCTCAGCAGCCGCACGACCAGCTTCACGAACCAGGGGGCCTTGATCTCCCTTGCAAAATCTGGATCGGGGGGGCCGGAGATGGAAATGAGCTTTCCACCGGCCTTGAGCACGCGCAGGGATTTTTCGAGGGTCTTGCCATCCTGGCTGTTCAGCACCACGTCGTAGTCGTGCAAGACCTCCTCGAAGTCCTGCGTCTTGTAGTCCGCGATGACGTCGGCCCCGAGGCCCTTCACCAGTGCGACATTTGCCGTGCTGGTGGTCGTGGCAACAGTGGCCCCGAGATGTTTGGCCAACTGGATGGCAAAGGTCCCCACGCCACCCGAGCCCGCCTGGATGAAGACCTTCTGGCCTTTCCTGAGCTTGGCCTTCTCGACCAGCGCCTGCCAGGCCGTCAGCGCCACCAAGGGAAGGGAGGCCGCTTCCTCCATGGTGATGTTCTTTGGTTTGAGCGCCAAGGAAGCCTCTTTCACTGGGACGAATTCGGCGAACGTCCCGATGCGAAAGTCATCCGGTCGCGCATAGACCTCGTCACCCACCTTGAACTGCCTCACGCCTGGGCCAACCTTGGTGATCACCCCGGCGACGTCGTGGCCGAGCACGAGCGGCAATTGGTAAGGCAGGATGAGTTTGAACTCTCCACTGCGGATCTTCGAGTCCAGAAGATTCACGCCAGCAGCGTGGATCTGGACCAAGGCTTCGTCATCGCGCAGTTCCGGGGTTGGCAGCTCCGCCAATCTGAGAGCCGCTTTTTTGCCGTAGCGATCAAGAACAAATGCTTTCATGGTTTTCCTTACTCCTGGCGTACCCAGGTCTGTGAACGGCCCAACACAGGAACGCCTGGAACCCCGCGCACGCTGCGCTTCTTGTCCGGACTCACGGCGGTGTCATCGCCACGATCAGTGCCAACGGGAACGCATGCAAGTGCCGCAGCCAAGTGTTGGAGCGGTTTAGTCGCAAAAATATGATGTTTATCATATTTAAATCCGAGCAAGAAAGCGCGATCCCGCAGCCGAATTAGCGTGCGCCAATTTCGCCAGAGGAGATCTGGCCAGTACGGACGGCGTCGGCAGCCTGCGCCTGGACGGCGGCTCGGTCTGCTGTTGACTTGTAGGACTCAGCTTTGGAACCGGAGGGGATCTGGCTTCGGGTCGCTGGCACCTGAGAGGCCTCGGCAGCTACCTCGGCACGGGTGCGGTTGGTTTCAAACTTGGTTGCAAATTGCGAAGGGTCCAATTCAGCTGCTTGGGCTGCGGCCGAGGCGAGCGTTGCAACAACGGCTGCGGAGAGAAAGCGAGAGAAGGTGTTCATGGTGGATATCTCCAAGGAAATGAGGCTCACGTGCCTCGAAAAATGCAGGGTGTCAGGCCTTGCGGCGAGTCACCTTGCGGGATTTGTGGTGAAAGGGGTGTAGGTCGTTGCAATCAATCGGTCGGTCCTTTGAAGGTTAGCTTTCGACAGTTAAAATGATGATCATCATATTTACACCTCAAAAAAAGTCCGAGTTTCCTTTCGGTCAAGCTCACGTTTGCTTGACTGGCTGAAAGCCTTTTTGGTTCCATTTTACGGTAGTAAATATGATTGTTATCATAATTAAAAGCCCAAAAAAGGAAGTCATTTTTGCGACTCTTCGGCATTGGAACGGGCGTACTTGAAGGCTGCTTTGCAAAGCCTTTCAGCCAGCGATGGGTCGTCCACTGCGCGGGCCAGGGAGACGGCACCTACCATGGTGGCCACCAGAAAAAGTGCCCGTTCATGAGCGTCTGGAGATCCCCAGCCGGGTAACTGCCGCGCGACCACATCGACCATCTCTTTCATCCGCCGGGTGGCAGCCCGCCGCACCTCAGGGGCTTGCCGGGACAGTTCCGAGCTCAACGCCGCCATGGGGCACCCAGATTCTGGATTGTTGATGTGCTCTTCCGACAAATAGCCGCCCAGCATGGCCTCCAGCGCCTGATCTGCAGGGGCTGCCGCCGCTGCCGCCTCGGCGAGGCCTACGGTTTCCGCGCCCGCTCTGTCCGCGGCCTCCGCGAGCATCGCATCCCGAGAAGGGAAGTGGGAATAGAAGCCGCCATGCGTGAGGCCTGCGTCCTTCATGATGTCCGCCACTCCCGCTCCGCTGAATCCATTGCGCCGGATGGCGCGTGCAGCAGCCGCCACGATGCGCTCATGGCTCAGTTCTTTGCGAGAGGGGACAGCGTTTTTCACACCGCAACTATAACAGAAATTATTACGATCATCATATTTTCTGAGCCTTGTTCGTCCACGGATCATTCTTGGGAACGACTGTGGTGTCCAGGCCCCAACGCTCCGGACTGCTGGGTCGAGAGATTTCGTGGCGGCGAGATAGTCAAAAAAACGCCGGGGGCGCCTTCGGCTCAGGCGTCTACGGCCCCATGGAAGGCCACACAGAGTTTGTTCCCGTCGGGATCTCGGAAGTACGCGCCGTAGTAGTTGGCGTGGTACTCCGGCCGCAGGCCTGGTGGCCCGTCGCAATGGCCACCGTGCGCCAAGGCCGCAGCGTGCACGGCATCCACCTGCGCACGGCTGCTGGCGGCAAAGGCCGTCATTGGGCCATTGCCCGGCGCATGCTCACCTTCAAAAGGGCGGCCGATAAGGAAGAGGGGGCGCGGGTCGGGGCTGCTTTGCCAGCCGGCCCAAGGACGGGATGGGTCCACAAAACGCTGCGCGATACCCAGGGCTGCCATGACTGGCCGGTAGAACGCCATGGCGCGATCAAAATCCGTCACGCCCACAAAGATGTGCGAAAACATGCTGCTCCTCGTCCGTGCTTGAGCCACCGGGGGTGAAAGCTCAGGGCGCCAGCCGCTCCCGCACCCACTCGCCGCCGTCCATCCGGTACCGCAGCCGGTCATGCAACCGGCTCTTGCGCCCTTGCCAGAATTCCCACTGATCAGGCTTCAGGCGATACCCGCCCCAATGCGGTGGGCGGGGTGGCTTGAGCAAAAACTGCGCGCCGTACTTGGCCGCATTGGCCACCAGCACGCCCCGCCCGGAGATCACCTGGCTTTGCGGGCTGGCCCAGGCGCCGATGCGGGAGTCCAGCGGGCGGCTGGCAAAGTACTCGTCGCTCTCTTCATCGCTGACCTTTTCCACAACGCCTTCGATGCGCACCACACGTTCCAGCTCCACCCAGTGGAACTGCAGGGCCGCGTAGGGGTTGCCCGCGATCTGGCGGCCCTTGCGGCTGTCGTAGTTGGTGAACCAGACGATGCCACGCTCGTCATAACCCTTGATCAGCACGATGCGGGTACTGGGGCGCAGGTCGCTGCCCACGGTGGCCAGGGTCATGGCATTGGGCTCGGGCACTTCGGCGCTGATGGCTTCTTTGAGCCACTGGTCAAACTGCTGCAGGGGGGCGGCGTGCGAGGCGTCTTCGTTGAGTTCGGCGCGCTCATAGCTCTTGCGAAGGTCGGCGATGGAGGTGGTCATGGGCCGATTGTGCATGCGGGGGCAGGGCGCTTGCCAGCAAGGGTGGGCACGCTGCAAAGAGCATGACGGCTAGGCGGGATCGGGGTAACGTGGGGTCTTCGATGACCCCGGTTGTCACCGAATAACTATTCGCTTATATTGCTGCATCGATGAAACCCAAAGACGACGAAAAACAGCGCGCCATTGCCCAGGCCACCTTCGAGCTGGTGGCCCAGACAGGCCTGAGCGGCCTGACCCTGGCCGACATCGCCCGCGCGGCGGGCATTGCCACCAGCACGCTGTATGTGTATTACCCGTCCAAGGATGAACTCATCAGCCAGCTCTACCAGGATGCCAAGACGGTCACGGCCGCCCGCATCATGGAAGGCATCGCGCCCGGCATGCCCTACCGCGCCCGCGTGCGGCGTGCTTGGGGCAACCTGCTGCGGCACCGGCTGGACCAATATGCCGAAGTGGTGTTCCAGGAGCAGTACTACAACTCGCCCTGGTTCACCGAGGGCAACCGCGAATTCTCGACCCGCCTGATGGCCGGTTTTTTTGCGCTCATGGAAGAGGGCCAGCAGCAAGAAATATTGAAGGCCGTGCCGATACCGCTGCTCACCGCCAGCCTGGTGGGGTCGGTGCGCGAGACGGGCAACCTGATCCGCACCAAGGTGCTGCCCGACGAAGACGCCGTGCACCAGATGGCTTTTGGCCTGTGCTGGGACGCCTTGAAGGCCTGAGCGGGAGACAGCGATGCTTTTTTGCCGCCCGGGGTTGATCTTTTAATCGAATTTATATTCTCTTAAAAATGCCACGCACCACGCTCCAACCCCTTCATGGCCGATGGCGTCGCTGACGCCGCCCCCCTGTCTCCTTGACCGCGCCCGCAACACAACAACACCTTCCCCACGGAGAACCCCGCGATGCCCACCCTCAACATCAATGGCAAAGACACGGCTGTGGATGCCGATGAATCCACCCCCATCCTCTGGGCCCTGCGCGACACGCTGGGCATGACCGGCACCAAGTTCGGTTGCGGCCAGGCCTTGTGCGGGGCCTGCACGGTGCACCTGAACGGCGCGCCGGTGCGCTCGTGCATCACGCCGATCTCGGCCGCTGCGGGGCAGAAGATCACCACCATCGAGGCCGTCACGGCCAGCGACAAGGTGGGCAAGGCCGTGCACGCCGCCTGGGTGAAACACGACGTGGCGCAATGCGGCTACTGCCAGAGCGGCCAGATCATGAGCGCCACCGCCTTGCTCAAGGGCAAGAAGAAGCCGAGCGACGCCGACATCGACGCCGCCATGTCGGGCAATGTGTGCCGCTGCGGCACCTATGTGCGCATTCGCGCGGCCATCCATGACGCTGCCAAGACCCTGGCTTGATTGAAGGAGAACACCATGCACTTCGACGCACAGGCCCTGCAGGGCCAGGCCCATGTTTTCATGCCAAAACACCTTCTGGCGCTTATGGATAAAGCGCAAGCAGCTACCAATTCAGGAGTAAACGATGCAATGGAAGGCATCGGAGGTCTCGCACGGCGCACCTTCCTCAAGGTGTCGGCGGCTTCGGGCTTTGCCCTGGGCGCGTTTCCGCTGGTGGCTGCCGCGCAGGGGGCCGCAGCAGCAGCCCCCGCAGGCCTCAAGCCGTTCGAGCAGCCCTCGGCCTTTGTCCGCATCGACGCCGATGGCACGGTCACCGTCACCATCAACCGCCTGGACTTTGGCCAGGGCGTGCAGACCGGCCTGCCCATGATCCTGGCCGAGGAGCTGGACGCCGACTGGAGCAAGGTGCGCAGCGTGCACGGCGATGCCAACCAGGCCTATGCCGACCCGATGATGGGCATGCACCTCACGGGCGGCTCCAACTCCATCAAGAACTCGTACACCCAGTACCGCGAACTGGGTGCCCGCACCCGGGCCATGCTGGTCTCGGCCGCTGCCGCGCAGTGGGGCGTGGATGCGTCGGCACTGCGCACCAGCAACGGCTTCGTCGTCGGCCCCGGGGGCAAGAAGCTGGGCTACGGTGCGCTGGCCGAAGCGGCCATGAAACAGCCGGTGCCCGAAAAGGTCACCTTGAAGGACCCGAAGCAGTTCCGTCTTATCGGCAAGCCCACTGGGCGGCTGGACGCCAAGGCCAAGTCGAGCGGCCAGCAAGACTATGGCATTGACGTGCGCTTGCCTGGCATGCTGACGGCCGTGGTGGCGCGCCCGCCGGTGTTTGGCGCCAAGCTGAAGTCGCTGGACGACAGCGCCGCCAAAGCCATCAAGGGCGTGAAAGCCGTGCTGCGCGTGCCCACCGACCGGGGTGGCGAAGGTGTGGCCATCGTGGCCGATGGTTACTGGCCCGCCAAGCAAGGGCGCGATGCGCTGAAGGTGGAATGGGACACCAGCGCGGTCGGCAAGCCCGACACCACGGCGCTGCTGGCGCAGTACCGCGAGCTGGCCACCAAGCCCGGCAACGTGGCCATGCAAGCCGACATGGCGCCGCTGGCGAGCGCTGCCCACAAGATCAGTGCCGAATTCGTGTTCCCGTACCTGGCGCACGCGCCCATGGAGCCGCTCAACTGCACCGTGAAGCTGGATGGTGACAAGGCCGAGCTGTGGATGGGCACGCAGATGCCCGGCCTGGACGCCATGGCCGCCGCCAAGACGCTGGGCCTGCAGCCGCAGAACATCAAGGTCCACACTCAGATGGCCGGTGGTGGCTTTGGCCGCCGCGCCATTCCCACCAGCGACTATGTGGTGGAAGCCTGCGGCGTGGCCAAGGCGGCGCGCACGGCGGGCATCACCGCCCCGGTGCGCACCCTGTGGAGCCGCGAGGACGACATCAAGGGCGGCTACTACCGCCCCATGCACGTGCACCGCGCCGAGATCGGGTTCGACGCACAGGGCAAGATCCTGGCGTGGGACCACACCATCGTCGGCCAGTCCATCACCAAGGGTTCGCCGTTCGAGGCTTTCATGGTCAAGAACGGCATCGACGCCACGACCACCGAGGGCATGGGCGAGCCGTACAACGTGCCCATGAAGCTGTCGGTGCACCACCCCGACGTGAACGTGCCGGTGCTGTGGTGGCGCAGCGTGGGCTCCACCCACACGGCCTACGCCATGGAAACCCTCATCGACGAAGTGGCGCGCACCACCAAGCAAGACCCCGTGGCCTACCGCATGGCCCTGATGGGCGACAAGCACCCGCGCCACAAGGCCGCGCTGCAGCTGGCCGTGGCCCAGTCGGGCTATGGCAAGAAGAAGCTGGCCGCTGGCCGCGCCTGGGGCGTGGCGGTGCATGAGTCGTTTGAATCGGTGGTGGCCTATGTGGTCGAGGCGTCCGTCAAAGACGGCACGCCCAAGCTGCACAGCATCACGGCCGGTGTGCACTGCAACCTGGTGGTCAACCCCAAAAGCGTGGAAGCCCAGGTGCAGGGCGCGGCGCTGATGGGCCTGTCGATGTGCCTGCCCGGCGGCGCTATCACGCTCAAGGACGGTGTGGTGGAGCAAAGCAACTTTGGCGACTTCGCCGTGCCGCGCATCACCGACATGCCGCAGGTGACGGTGCACATCGTGCCCAGTGCCGACCCACCCAAAGGCATGGGTGAGCCCGGCCTGCCACCGCTGGCACCGGCTTTTGCCAATGCCATCGCCCAGCTCACGGGCAAAACACCGCGCGAGCTGCCGTTCAAGCTGGCTTGAGTGCGGCGCGCACCCGGGGGGAGGGCGCTTCACCCCCCGGGCGCTGCTGATGCTGTGGCCGTCTTGACCAGCGCCAGAAACGCCCGCAGCGTGGCCGTGGGCTGTCTGCGGCTGGGGTAGTACAGGTAGAAGCCCGGGATGGGCGGGCACCAATCGTCCAGCACGCTCACCAGTGCGCCGCGGGCCAGGGCTTCGCGCGCGTAGGGTTCGTACAGGTACGCAAAACCCACGCCCGCCAAGGCCGCCTGCAGGATGAGCGGCATGTCGCCCACGGTCAGGCGCCCTTGCACATCGACGGCAATCTTCTCGCCGGCTTTTTCAAACTCCCACGCATAACGCGCCCCGCTCGGAAAGCGGATGCGCACGCAGGGCATCTGCAGCAGATCGTGCGGGGTGTGCGGCATGCCCACGCGCTCCAGCAGGGCGGGTGCGGCCACCACCATCAGCCGCTGCGGTGGCCCCAACGGCAGGGCCACCATGTCCTGCTGCAGGCGTTCGCCATAGCGCACTCCTGCGTCAAAGCCGCTCTCTACGATATCGACCAGCCCGTCGTCCAGCACCAGCTCGACCTCGGCCTGCGGGTGCTGCGCCAGAAACTGCGCAATCAGCGGCCCCAGCACCAGGTCACCCGCGGAGCGCGGCGCGTTGATGCGCAGCTGGCCCTGCGGGGTGTCGCGAAACGCGTTGATGTCGTCGATGGCCGCAGCAATATCCTGCAGGGCAGGCCCCACGCGGTCCAGCAACTGGCGCCCCGCTGGGGTCAGCGCCACGCTGCGCGTGGTGCGGCTGAACATGCGCACGCCCACCCGTTCTTCCAGCGAACGCACGGCATGGCTGATGGCCGAAGCCGACAGGCCCAGGTCCTGCGCGGCGGCCCGAAAGCTCAGGTGGCGGGCGATGGTGCTCAGGAGTTTGAGATCGGCGAGGTCCAGGCTCATTGGTGAAATTCATTCATTGATATGTGCATTTTCAGGCTATTTATCTATTTTTACTTCAACAATAAGCTGCCCGCTGACTTGCAAAACCACAGGAGAGAACATGCAAAACAGCGAATGGAACCTTGCCGGCCAAACCTATTGGGTGAGTGGGGCGTCCTCGGGCATTGGTGCCGAAACCGCCCTGGCGCTGGGGCGCCACAAGGCCAACGTGGTGCTGGCCGCGCGCCGCACGGCCGAATGCGAGGCCGTGGCCGAGCGGGTGCGCGCTGCCGGTGGACAGGCCTGGGTCACGGCCCTGGACGTGACCGATGAGGCGAGCGTGGAACGCAGTGTCGAGGCCACGGTGGAGCACTTTGGCCGCCTGGACGGCACCTTCAACAACGCAGGTGCCCTGGGGGTCGCCGGCCCCTTGCACACCCTGAACGCTGCGGATGTGCAGGCGGTGCTGCAGGCCAACACGATGGGCATCTTCTATGCCATGAAGCACCAGATTGCGGCCATGCTGAAGACCGGCGGCGGCGCCATCGTGAACAACCTGTCCATCTCGTCCCAGGTGGGGTTCAACGGCATCAGTGCCTATACCGCCAGCAAACACGCGGCCCTCGGCCTCACGCGCAACGCGGCGATGGAATATTTTCAGCAAGGCATCCGCGTGAACGCCGTGAGCCCAGGGCCCACGGTCACGCCCATGGCATTGGCTGCCTTTGGCAATGAGGATGCGATGCGCAGCACCTTGCAGGCATCGGTGGCGGGCCGTCCAGCAGCACCGGCCGAGATGGTCGGGCCGGTGCTGTTTTTGCTGTCGGACGCGGCCAGTTTTGTGAGTGGGCACAACCTGGTGGTGGATGGTGGGTACACGCTGGCCTGAGTCAAGTCGCAGTGCGGCGAACGGCCTAGAATCGCGCCCGCTGTGCACCGCACGGCCCATTGCCCAACGCAGGTTCTATCTCCATGTCTCTCAATCCCTCGCCTCCCGTGGTGCTGGTGCTGGCCTCTGGCCGGGGCGAGCGTTTTGCAGCATCGGGCGGCACGGTGCACAAGCTGCGCACCCCCTTGGGTGACAAAACGGTGCTGGAGCACACCCTGGCCGCCGTGCGTGCCAGCGGGCTGCCCTGGCATCTGGAGGATGCCGGGCACCCGGGCATGGGGGATTCGATTGCGGCAGCCGTGCGCGCCACGGCGGATGCGCCGGGCTGGCTGGTGTTGCCAGGGGATCTGCCGCTGGTATTACCCGAAACCTTGCGCACCATTGCTGCCGCCCTTGCGGAGGCGGACTGTGCCGTGGCCATGCCGGTGTACCAGGGCGAGCGCGGTCACCCCGTGGGTTTTGCCGCCGAATGCCAACCGGGGCTGCTGGCATTGACAGGCGAGCACGGCGCTGCCAGCGTGGTGCGCCAGCAAGCGCAGCAGGGCAGGGTACGGTGGGTGGATGTGGACGATGTGGGCACGGTGACCGATGTGGACACTGTGCAGGACCTGGAGCGCGCTGCGCAGTTGCTGGCAGCGCGCGGGTAGCGGCGAAAGCCGCGTTACTTGGCTGCAATCACGGCACAGGCCAGGCGCGGGCCCGCATTGCCAGTGGGCTGGGTCTTGTAATCGTCGGGGTCGCGGTGGACGATCAGGCCCTTGCCGACGATGTCGTTGGCGGTGCTGCCCACGCGGATCGTGCTGGATTCAAAGTTGAACGTGGCCACGCCGTTGGCATCGGCCTTGAGGCTGGGCAGGTCGCCCGTATGGTGGTCGCCCATGCCATGGTGGCCGTGGGACTTGCCGCCGGGGTTGAAGTGGCCGCCCGTGCTCATGCCATCGCCACTGGAGCAGTCGCCTTTTTCATGCACATGAAAGCCGTGTTCGGCATTGGGCTTGAGGCCGGTGATGGAGCCCGACACCTTCACCACGTCGCCCGACTGCACAAAGGTGACCGCGCCAGCGGCGGTGTTGCCCCGTGTGGGTTCCAGCTTGGCCGTGGCGGTGGGGCCGGTGGAATACGCGGCGCACCCGGCCAGTGTGGCTACAGCGACCATCGAGAGGACACCAGCAAGACGAACATTCTTCATGACTCATGACTCCTTTGCACGTTAAAAGACGCGGCATTGTGCGGGCCTGCGCGCAGTGACCTGCGCAGGCACCCCTGCCGGGCTGCGGAAAGTGTGCACTATGCCTCTTTTTGGGCCAGTGCAATCAAACGGGCGAGGGCCCGGTCATGGATGCCGTGCCTGCGCAGCTCATCGTAGGTGGCCTGGGCGTAGTCCCGCGTGGTGCCAAACCTCCCGCAGGCCTGCTCAAAAATACGGCAGTACTCGTGGTCGGGCAGCTCACCCGTGTGGTTGGGGCTTTTGCGCGACAGGGTGAAGGCCAGCGCACGCACCGGGCCGTGCGGGGTGTGGCAGGTGAGCCAGCGCGGGTCGTACACGGCGGTGACCATCTCGCGCTGCCACAGATTGATCATGACCTGCCGGGCGTGTGCCTTGTCCACCCGGAACACCATGCCCCGGCAACTGCCGCCCGACAGCATGCCGAACACCAGGCCCGGGCATTCGGGCGTGCCTCGGTTGATGCGGCTCCACATCTTGAGCGCCCGGTGCCAGCCGTGCACCTTGGCGGGGCGGCGCTCTGCGTAGTCGAAATCCGGGCGCCAGATCAGCGAGCCGTAGCCAAAGATCCACAGGTCCGCATGGCCACCCCATTCATTCAGGGCGCGCTCCAGCATGGGGGCCGGATCGCGAAGCGGAGCGGGAAGATTCGTCATGGGTTCACTCTACAATCGAAAGCTTTGCTTCAGCGCCCTGGGGACTTGTGCTTGCAGGTCCCGCAGCTGTCCCACCATTCTTTCTTAATCACTGCAGGAATCTCCAATGTCTAGTTCTGACGACGATAGCCAACAACGTTTTGCCCTGGGTTTCCTGTTTGCGCTGATTGCGCTGGTGATCTCGGCGGTGGTCGGCACCGTGGTGGTCAAGCGCGTGGGCGCTTCGGGCGCCGCCAAGCCTGCTGCAACCGCTGTTGCAAGCAACGCGCCAGCGGCAGCAGTCGCTGACGACTCCGCCAGCGTGCGTGTAGAAAACGGTGTGGTGAAGTTCTACTTTGCCACCGCAAAGGCCGAGCTGGCCACTGGCGCCAACGAAGCCCTGGCCGACGTGGTCAAGGGTGTGGCCGAAGGCAAGAAGGCTGTGATCTCCGGCTTTCATGACGCCACGGGCGACGCTGCCCTGAACGCCGAGCTGGCCAAGCAACGCGCCTTTGCAGTGCGCGATGCGCTCAAGGGCCTGGGCGTGGCGGAAGACAAGATCGAGCTGAAGAAGCCCGAAGAAACCACCGCCACCGGCAGCAACGCCGAAGCGCGCCGCGTGGAAGTGGCCCTGGGCGCCTAGTCCCTGTGCAGTGACCTCCAGCAGGTCGCCCCATAAAAAAAACCCGGCAATGCCGGGTTTTTTTTATGGGGAAAACAGGACTCTAGCGCTTATTCATCATGTGCAAAAAGCTATCCATTTAATAGCAAATGGTTAACGCAGACCTGCGCCACCAGTCCCCTCAGCGCGCTGGATCAATTCAATCTTGTAGCCATCGGGATCCGTCACAAACGCGATGACCGTGGTGCCGCCTTTGACGGGACCCGCTTCGCGCGTGACGTTGCCGCCCGAGGCCTTGATCTTCTCGCACGCGGCGTACGCATCGGGCACGCCCAGCGCGATGTGGCCATAGGCGGTGCCCATCTCGTAGCTCTCGGTGCCCCAGTTGTAGGTCAGCTCGATCTCGGCCTGGCCGGGGTTGCCGCCGTCAAAGCCCAGGAAGGCCAGCGAGTACTTGTACTCGGGGTTCTCGGACTGGCGCAGCAGTTGCATGCCGAGCACCTGGGTATAGAAATCAATCGAGCGTTGAAGGTTGCCAACGCGCAGCATCGTGTGGAGGAATTTCATCCCTTCGATTGTGCAGGCATGTCAAAAACCAGGCAGGTGGTGGTGGCGTGGGCATACAGCGTGCCGTCGGGCCCCACCAGGCGGGCCTCGGCCGTGGCCAGCTGGCGCCCGCAGTGGATCACGCGGCCTTCGGCGCGCACGCGCTGCACCTTGGGCGTGAGCGCCTTGACGAGGTTCACGCCCAGCTCGGCCGTGGTGTAGCCGCGCCCCGGCTGCATGCGCGTGTGCACGGCGCAGCCCAGGGCCGAGTCGAGCAGGGTGGCGAACCAGCCGCCGTGCACCGTGCCCATGGGGTTCAGGTGCTCGGCGCGGGGCGTGCCCTGGAAGACGGCCGTGCCTTCACCGACTTCGATGATCAAGAAGTCCAGCGTTTTGGCGATGGCGGCGTAGGGCAGTTCGCCACGCAGCATGGCCTGCATCTGCTCCAGGCCGTTCAGATGGGCGATCTGTTCACGCCGCGCCACGCCCGGGCCAGGGCCTGCATCCAGCCGCGACAGGATGTCGCGCTCTTGGGCCAGCCAGTGTTCAAGGTGGTTGTGTTGGGTCATGATTTTTCCGGGTCAGTGGTGGGGTCGAAACGCATGAGTTGCATATGCAATTATTGCAGATACAATTAAATCCATGCAAGCCGACACATCCACCATGGACTTTGCCGCACCACCCGTTGCCCGGACGGTGCCACAGGGGTGCACCAACTTCAAGCTGCGCCAGCTGATGCGCCGCGTGGCCAACCACTACGACGCCGAAATGGCGAAATGCGGGCTCAAGACCACGCAGTATTCACTGCTGTCGCATGTGCTCACGCTAGGGCCCATCCGGCCGGGCGACCTCGCTGTGGCCATGAAGATGGATGCCTCCACGTTGACGCGCAACTTGCGTCCCCTGGTCGATGCGGGCTGGGTGACGCTGGAGGCAGGCGCAGATGCACGCAGCCGCCTGGCCCACATCACCGACACCGGCCGCGTAAAACGCGCCGAGGCACAACGCCACTGGAAAGCCGCGCAGCTTGCTCTGAATGAAACGCTGGGCGTGGAACGCGTGATGGCGCTGCATGCGCTGGTGGACGACTCACTGGATTTGCTGGCAGCGCTGCCAGTGCAGGAGGCTGGGCATGACGAATAGCAACACCCCTCCAGCCACCACCCAGTCCGCCGCACCGCTGGCCCTGTGGCTGGTCCTGCTGGCTGCTGCAGGTGCTTTTGCCCTCACCATGGGCACGCGCCAGACCATGGGCCTGTTCCTGTCGGCGCTCAACACGTCCACCGCGCTGGGCATTGGCAGCATCAGCCTGGCCTTTGCGTTCGGCCAGCTGTGGTGGGGCCTGACCCAGCCGTTTGCCGGGGCGGTGGCCGACCGCATCGGCACTGGCCGCGTGATCCTTCTGGGCGTGGCGCTGGTGGCACTGGGCACCTTCATCACGCCGTACATGACCACCACGGCCGGGCTGATTTTTGCGATTGGTGTGTTGGCTGCAGGCGGTGCAGGCATGGCCGGGCCGTCGGTGCTGATGGCGGCGACCGCGCGGCTGGTACCCGCCAACAAGCGCGGGCTGGCCAGCGGCATCGTCAACGCGGGCGGGTCGTTTGGGCAGTTTGTGATGGCGCCTGTTGCCATTGGCCTGACCGCCGCGGTGGGCTGGGCCAGTGCCATGCAGTGGCTGGGTGTGCTGGTGCTGCTGGCGCTGCCTGCGGTGTGGGTGCTCAGGGGCAATTCGAACGCCTTGGCCGCGCAGGCCGCCGCCGCATCGGGCCAGAAGGCGCTGACGGCGCGCCAGGCCATTGCCCAGGCGCTGGCCACGCCGAGCTACCGGTATCTGGCGGCGGGCTTTCTGGTGTGCGGCTTTCACGTGGCATTCCTCGCCACGCACCTGCCGGGCGTCATCGCCGCATGTGGCCTGCCGCCTGAGATCGGCGGATGGTCGCTGGCCATGATCGGCTTGTTCAACATTGTCGGCAGCCTGGCGATGGGCTGGGCCGTGGGGCGCTGGCGCATGAAGTCGTTGCTGTCGCTGCTGTATGCCACGCGCGGCCTGGCGGTGCTGATCTTCTTGCTGGCGCCCAAGACGCCCACCGTGGTGCTGGTCTTTGCCGCCGTGATGGGTGTGACGTTTCTCTCCACCGTGCCGCCCACGGTCGGGCTGGTGGCCAAGATGTTCGGCACGGCCAACATGGCCATGTTGTTTGGCATCGTGATGCTGGCGCACCAGATTGGTGGCTTCTTTGGTGCCTACCTGGGCGGCAGCGTGTTCCAGGCCACGGGCAGCTATGACTGGGTCTGGTACATCGACATCGTGCTGGCCGTGGGCGCGGCCCTGGTCAACCTGCCGATCCGCGAAGCCCGGCTGGTGCGCCCTGCAGCCGCCTGACCCTGCCAACACCCGTCCACCATCCCCTCATCTCCTAATTTTTCTTGCCATGACCGCTCACCTTGTTTCCACCGCATCCGCCCCCACCGACATGCAACCCGTGTACCTGGACGACCTCGCTGTGGGTGACCTGTTCAAAAGCGGCGAACACGCCATGGACGAAGCGCAGATCACCACCTTTGCTGCGCAATTCGACCCCCAACCGTTCCACCTGGATGACACTGCTGCCCGCGCCACGCTGTTTGGGGGGCTGGCGGCCAGCGGCTGGCACACGGCGTCCGTGACCATGCGCCTGCAGGTCACCACGGGCCTGCCGATTGCGGGCGGCATCATCGGGGCAGGGGTCGAGTTGAGCTGGCCCCGGCCCACGCGCGCCACCGACGTGCTGCACGTGGTGAGCGAGGTGCTGGAGATCCAGCCCTCCAAATCCAAGCCCGACCGTGGCATGGTCACCGTGCGCAGCGAAACCCGCAACCAGCACGGCGATGTGCTGCAGCTGTCCACCGTGCGCATCGTGGTGCCGCGCAGGCCTGCGGCCGATGGGGCAGGGGCCTGATGTGACCGAACCCCTGAACCCACGCACCCGCATGCTGCTGGAGGCGCCGATTGCCCCCACGCTGCTGCGGCTGGCGGCGCCCAATGTGCTGGTGATGCTGGCGCAGGCAGGCGTCGGGCTCATCGAGACCTACTTTGTCGGCAAGCTGGGCACCGATGCGCTGGCGGGCATGGCGCTCGTCTTCCCGGTCGTCATGCTGATGCAGATGACCTCTGCAGGGGCCATGGGCGGCGGTATTGCGTCGGCCATCGCCCGCGCTCTGGGCGCCCGGCGGCGCGACGATGCCGATGCGCTGGTGCTGCATGCGCTCGCCATTGCGGCGGTGTTTTCGCTGGTCTTCACCGTGGGTGTGGTGGGAGGAGGGCGCTGGCTTTACACCCGCATGGGCGGCACAGGCGGCGCGCTGGACGCGGCGCTGGTCTATTCCAATTGGGTCTTTGCGGGCGCGTTTCTGGTGTGGCTGTTCAACACGCTGTCGGCCGTGATCCGGGGCACGGGCAACATGGCCGTGCCGGCCTATGTCACGGTGCTGGGCGCCTTCGTGCTGGTGCCGTTGTCGCCACTGTTCATCTTTGGCTGGGGTCCCATCCCCGGCCTGGGCATTGCCGGCGGGGCCATCGCGCTGATGGCGTATTACCTGATCGGCAGCGTGGTGCTGGCAGCGTATCTGTGGTCGCCGCGCAGCCTGCTGCAGCCATCGTTCGCGCACATCCGGTTTCGCTGGGTGCTGTTCAAGGACATCCTGCGGGTCGGGTTGGTGGGCACTGTGTCGACCGTGGCCACCAATGTGGCGATTGGGGTGACCACCGCGTTGGTCGGCGGTTTTGGCACGGCGGCCATTGCCGGGTACGGCACCGCATCGCGGCTTGAGTACCTGCTGGTGCCCCTGGTATTTGGCCTGGGCGCGCCGTTGGTGGCCATGGTAGGCACCTGCATTGGCGCGGGCCAGCGCGAGCGCGCCTTGCGCGCCACCTGGATCGGCGCCGGCATGGCGTTTGTGATGGCAGAAGCGATCGGCCTGTGGGCAGCGGCGTTTCCCAACGCGTGGCTGTCGCTGTTCAACAGCGATCCGGCCATGCTGGAGGCGGGCGCGCTGTATCTGCGCACCGTCGGGCCGGTGTACGGCTTTTTCGGTCTGGGCCTGGTGCTGTACTTTGCCTCGCAAGGGGCAGGGCGCCTGCTTTGGCCGGTGATCGGCAACATCGTGCGGCTCGCCATTGCGGTCACCGGTGGTTGGCTGGCGCTGCGCTGGGGCGGTGGTTTGGCGGCGGTGTTCGCCGCACAGGGCGTGGCGCTGGTGCTGTATGGAGTGGTCAACGCCTGGGCGATTGCGGGTGGCGCCTGGTTTGGCCCGGTGGGATGGCCGCGCAGCATGGCGGGCTTGCTGCGGCGCATGCCGCAGGCATAGAAATAGAACAAAAATAGCCGCTAGCGCTTATACATAAAGCGCTAACAGCTATCAATTTAGTAGTATCTCGTTGAATCAAACCGGAACGGTGTAGTTCAGCGTCATGCGGCCACCATCCACGGTCACGATCTCGCCGGTCACGTAGCTGGCGGCGTCGCTGGCCAGCCAGGCCACCACATCGGCAATCTCCGACGGCTCGCCCAGCCGCTTCATGGGGGTGCGGCTCATGATCTTCTGCTTGGCCTCGTCGCTGGTCAGCACGGCCTTGGCGGCCAACTCGGTGGCGATCGTGCCGGGGGCCACGGCGTTCACGCGAATATTCTTGTCGGCCAGCGCCAGCGCCATCACGCGCGTGAGCTGGTTCACGCCGCCTTTGCTCACGTTGTAGCTGGCGATGTTGGGGATGGTCAGCACGCCGTTGACCGAACTCATGTTGACGATGGCGCCGCCGCCACAACCGCCATTGTGTGCCACCATGGCCCGCGCCACGGCCTGGCCGACGAGGAACGAGCCCTTGAGGTTGACCCGCAGCACGGCGTCAAAGTCGGCCTCGGTCACGTCCAGAAAGTCTGCAGCCCGAAAGATGCCCGCGTTGTTCACCAGCACGTCGATGCGCCCGTGTGCCGCCACGGTCTGGGCCACGAGCGCATCCACCTGCGCCTTGTCGCCCACATCGCAGCGCACATACAGCGCGCCCAGTTCCTGTGCCAGCGCCTGGCCCCGCGCATCGTCCACATCGACGATCACCGGTTTGGCGCCTTCAACCGCAAAGCGGCGAACACAGGCTTCGCCAATGCCTTGGGCACCGCCAGTGACGATGCAGACACGGCCTTGGTGGCCGAAGTGGATGGAAGACGCTGAAAGAGCTTGGGAAGAAAGGGTCATGGGCATGGATGGTAGCGGCCGAGGGAGATCTCGGCCCTGTGCGGTCCCACACTGTTCAAGTAGATACGATGTATATTATGTTAAATTACAAATCTACCAACATAGATCAGCAGTTCACAGCTGTCCGACAAGAAACACCCCTTTCAAAGGGCCGTTCCGCGACAAGATCAACCTAGCAATGAATGACTCTGTTCCGCTAGGGGTTTGATGACGTGCGGCTTGGCGTCAACATCAACCTAGCGGATATGAGTGGTGATGCTCGCCGCAAGATTGGTGTTCATAGCATCCCCGACTATTCGCGCTTGAGCGTGCGAGGTAAGGTGGCTGGCCCTGCCTTCGCAGCCTCCAAAGAAAGTCGCTCACTGTAGGGCCTCCAATGCTCAGCGAGGCGCATCCAGCCAGCATTCGTGGCCTCGTTGTCCAAGACCGTGCGTCGAAGGTATTGGGCCGCGATGCTGCGGCAGCCTCGGGCGTTTGCGACGAATCCCAAAACAAACGCGCTATCTCCACCTGAATGGCTCTCAAGGGCGCCCCGGAAGTACATCAAGGTTGCATCGCGCAGTTCTTTCGCGCTTTGATTGTCACCATTTGCCGCAGCCAAGTCCGCAGATCGTCTCAATATGCGCGTGACGGTTGGACGCAGCCACTGGCCGCTGTCGAACAGTAATTCTGACTTTGGGCGATTTTCAAGTGCCTGCAAAGATGTACTTACCGACATTGACTGCATCTCGAAGAGCTGCGACAGGGAATCACCAAGTGGTGGCAGTGCATAGACGCATCGCAAACAATTTGTCATCGAATCGACCTGCACTCGCCAAGCCACGCAATCGCACGACGGTGCGACGCAATCAGCCAGCCGTAGTCTTCGAATCTCCTCCAATTTGAGATTCGCGAAATACAGCAGCTCAATGGTAAGTCGAGTACGAAAATCGACACCACCTATCAGAACCTCTTTGATCCAAGCCCACGCCTCACGACTGAAAGTTCGCGGTATACCGGCGGCCGAGATGTTTAAAGTGAGTCCGTGGTCGGCAGAACCATCGCGAACACGTCTTTTCCCTGAAATGGAAGGCATCGAGGCATAACCAACGACACTCAGCCAACGGAAAAGCGACGACATAGCGGAGATCACCATTCGAACTGACGCTTGGGATAACGGGCCTGCAAAGGGGCGCCAATCTAGAGAGTCGCGCGCGCGGGTCTTGCAGATCCAATCTAAAGATGGATATGGCGCGGCGAGAAACTCCACGAACGCCTCTAGATCAGCAACATTCAAGGAAGAAAGCGGTTTTCCACGAGCGAAGCAAGACCAGTTCAAAAGCTTCTCGGCCGCTGTACGGTAGCTGGTTACCGTGACATCCGATACGTCGTTCAAGCTCGATATCCATGCCCTAACTGCTTCGACGTCGGTGTCCGCATCGATAGACTTGCGCTCAGGCGCCAGGCGATTCACCCCGTCACTTCCGTCAAGCCCCGGCGGCGAGACGAAGCGCTCTAACGTGGTGATCGATGGAGTATGGAGTTGACGTTCAGCATTCATCGCTAGTTCCGAGGCTCAATGTGGCCGAAGGGGCCGTGATGATGCAAATGTCGCCAGGCTCGCCCACTGCAGCGGGCAAGCGCAGGGTGCTAAGGCTATCCGGCCATGGACGTGTCTGCGAGCCAAACCGGTGGTACCACAGACCTACGACCTCTAGCCAAGCTGCAAAGTCGCTTGGTCGGTTGTAGTCAAGACCCTTTAGTGATTTGTTCAATTCGCGAGCCGTCTTGATATCCAGCAGGAGACATCGATAAACAAAGTGCCCCCACGCAATGTCGGACGCCGACCAGTCAACAGGCCAGAACAGCAGCACTGAGAAGAGGCTTAGGCCACGGGCTCGCCCCTCTTCACCTACGTTGCTTTCGAATCTAAGCCGCCATGCGAGGAACCCATGAGCAACTGGATTGAAATGCTCGTTGCAGGGCATCACCATTCCTTCGTTGATCTCGATCAAGCGCTCTCTATCGCCTTTGATTTGCGATTGGACCTTCATGCCAATCCGTGTCGCGTGATGTCGGCGGATCGATTTGTAGATAGCGACTCGCGCTCGCGTTATCTCATCCCGAGCTGCTCCGCTGCGTGCGTGCGTCTGCGGGGCACCCGAACTCAACGGCCAACTTCCAACCCAAACCTCGGAACGACGAAGGCCCGCCGGCTCCGAACAAGCCACTATGTTAGTGAGGGTTGCCAGCACCTGAATTCGCTTGTTTGCCTTTGCCGCTTGAGCTGGGGCGCGAGGATCAGCCAACCACGCGACGCGATCTGGCCACTGAATGTTCAGAGTCTCGACTCGCCCGAACCATTGGCTGAGACGACGGTAGGCGCCCTCATCTTCAACCTGAGCTCGAAACAAACCTCCACCGACAGACGCCCAGATTGAGGCGTACGCTTTCCGACAATGGATGCAGACCAGCGGTTCATCGAAGGCCTCTGTCGTGACCGCATAGGGCGGAGTCGGTGCGTTGCAATTTTTGCAATGATCGAGAAGCAAGTCGTTGTGTTGTGGGCACCGAACTAAACCATCTACCTGACACAAAGACGATTGATAGCCCATAGACAAACAGGTTGGGCAGTAGCGTAGTGCTCTATCGCTTGCGACGGCCTGACCCCAACGTTGAGATTGGCTCAGCAGGCTTCGGCTCCATAGATTCGCAGCGAGCAGTGGCGCTGATCTGCTGCGAGCCAGCCATTCAAGATGAAGCAAGCTACGACCGTGCGGAGTTGCCTCTCGCGTCGGGGTAGCCCTTACGCCAAAGACCCGGTAGATCCGATTGGCGTTTAGTACGTTGGCAATGGCCAGTTTGGCCAAAACGGTGAATGGCCCCTCCCCCGGCGCAAACCAACTGTCGCAGCAGACGAGGCCATCTATCAGATGAAGAGCGCCTAGGCTCTTGTGAGACATCATTGCAAGCTGGCTTGGTAAGTACTTGCGCCGATTGCTTCGATCCACGAGTCTTGCGGGGACGTGAAGTCGGCACTGTCGTGATTCGCAACGATGAACAACCAGGCGCGTATGGATGACATCACCCACTGCATACCAATGTCTTTAGCGATTCGACCTTGACGGGCAGCTACCTGGTCAAAGGCATCCCACAGGAGTGGAGCCTCTGTGGCCAAACGCCAACCCGCGCAATAAGCCGCGGGCAGAAAGAACTCCGACATGCAGATCCCACTTCCACGGGGATGCTCGTGCTTCGATGGATCGTCAAGGCACTGCATCATGCTCTGCAACTCGTTTTCATTGCGCAGGCCACGGAAGATATACGGCGTGTGGAAGAACCTCCCTATTAGGTCTGTACGCCGGGTGCTTATCAACATGTCGCGCAAAACGTAGAGTTCTTCATGCGCAAAAACGATTGTTGTGGTTCTAATGCCGCGCTTTTTCAGATCGTTTGTAAGGTCGCGCATCCAGACCCACTCCGGCAAAGTCCAGCACTGGCCTTCGTCGACAAAGAAGACATACTGGTCTCCATTCACTGACCAGACTGCGGAAACGATCATAGCCATGAAGCGTCGGCGCCGTTCTGCCGCTGATCCGTACAACGATGCACCATGCTCATAGTCGTCAAGCGCGTCTCCCCAGAAAGCCTTCTCCGTAGGTTTGTCGTGCTTCTTTGCTATAAGCGTTCCAATTGCCAGCTTCGGAAAGATCCGCCTCAACTCGTCGCAGAGGATCTGGATGGTCTGCGTCTTGCCCATCCGGAAGGCACCAATAAATGGCGACCCAGGGAATCGGTGAATGATCAGATGCTGGACGATTTCAAATACCTCTTTAACAGGCTCGGTAGCCAAATACAGGGAGTCGGTGACAACGGGATGAGAAAGATAGTGCGCCTGCCTCATTTCCGCGTCGCACAAGGCCTGCTTGCGCAGGTCTAGTCGGTTGGCGTCGTCAATAGTGCTCGTGGTCGAGTTCACGTTGCTGCTCCCATCCGAGTTCGTCAAATCACCAATCAGTATTCGTCAACCCCATGAGGGCTTAGGCAGGTTCAGCAAGATGGGAACCGGCCGAATAGGCATCACATTGGTACTATCCGGTTTGGGCATGCCTAGGCGGGGCACGGTCGCGCCCGTCGTGCGAATTGCCTCAGCGAGCCGGGTCGCGTCCTCTGAGACTCGTTCAGGCCGATCCCTAGCAGAGGCCAACGCGGTACTAGCCAGGTGCTCGAGGAAGCACTCAACATAGTCGCCACCCCGGATGTCTGAGAGTTCGCGATCGTCGCGCATGCGGTTGATTTGCTTGCGTTGATCCCTTGAGTGCTTCGTGCGGCGCCAACCTCTCTCTCGAACGGTTAGTAGCCCGAGCCATGTACCGTCTTCAAGGAAGGCTTCAACCGTCCGCATGTCTTCTTCATGCACATGGAGAACAATTGGTCTACCGATCAAAGCAAACTGCGATGCCAGCTCTGGGCTGGTGTAGGTTGCCTTATCAACTTGCACATAAGGCCTCTTCAGCTTCCCTGCCGCGCAGGACCCGCGTACGGTGTGCGTTTCGATCTCAACTCCAAGCCGAGGCGTCAACAACGTTGGAGGAATTCGTGGACGCGGTACGAACCGCTGACGGTGTCGGTCAAAGCAATCTCGCAGCACTTCAAGTGGTGACCGGTACCCCAGTCCTGGTTGGGCTTTTGCGTTGTACTCGGCAATTGCAACGTCTAAGAGATCTAGAAGCTGTTGCCACGTTACTTTGAGCTTTACGGCGGCGGAGGCACCATCAGTCCTCCTAGGATCAGCTGGACCAGAGCCCACTGACGTGGGCAACCGATGCAAACCGAAACGTTCCAACAAACCAAAAAAGCGTTCAACTACGTCGTTGTGGTACCAAGCCCCAACCGCACTCCAGCTCACTGCGCAACCAAACCGACGTCGCACCCTGTGTACTATTCGATTCGCGAAGCTCTGCGCGGCGCTGTCCATTCGCAAAGCTGCTGGTGCAAATACGAATCCATCGACGCAGCCCATTGGGAAGCCGGCACCTTCCTTGTAGCGCACGGTACCCATGTTCAGTGTTCGGGGCTGCCAGGGCTTGGTTGCCATGTCCAAGGCCAGTTCAATTTGTGACGAGGTGGGCTCCGTCCGAAATGAAGCTGCGTATCCACAAACTGCACGAGATTCGAAGTCAACGACGACGTAGATCCACAGGCGGCTGATTGGGACCAACTGTGGGCCGGCAGGCCCTTCGATCTCGATCATTCCAAAACAGTCGACGTGATGCGCATCTGCTCCCACTAGATCTAATGGTGCCCTGATCAGATCGAAGGAGTGCAGACCGTTGCCCACCTGACCAGATGTTTTTGCCACCTGCCCCACTGCCAATGATCGAGCCTTAGCGTCATTGGCGATCATGTTTGTGACGTAGCGCTCTACCGACCGTCGGGCGAAGCTTTTCTGGTTGCGAGGGTACTGGTCAGGTGGGGTGCAACTCTCTACCAAATCGACAAACTTCTTCCAAATCGCCTTATGTAGCGTAAAAGCTGCCCGCGCTTTTCCCTGGCCGATGCCTTTCCGAATGGCCTCATCCAGAGCTTTTTTTATAGATAGGTTTTCGTCTAGGAATCGTTGGAAGGCTCCGCTCGCCCCGAGGCGACTGGCGTTGGGCCCTTGGGGGAGCGGACTAGTGCGTGCGTAGCCGGAGAGTCTCAGTCGATGTATCAGCCCCGCCCAGCCGACGATGCCACCATCAGAGTGAGGCATGAGGCATCGGTTCACTTGATCTAACAGCGCATCCTCCGACATCTTGGCTGTCTTCGCAGCCTCCCTGAGCTTGCCATTTCGCAGGTAGCTTTCGACAGCAGGCATAAGGCGCTCAAAACGCGCTAGGTCGTCAAAGGCCATACCACTTACATCCACTTCCGGCCACTTCCATGTGTCACGCATCTCTGGCGAGATAGTCTTGAAAGTGAGGCGCCTGCGATTCATACGGAACCTTGTTTTTCGGAGAAAAATGTGCGCATTGAGAAGGGCACATCGAAAAGGTTGCTGCTATATGCGCCAGCCTGCATGGAACGGAATATCGCAACTCCGTAGAGATCGTCTCGGTCCGTACCTTTACCGAGCCCAAGCACTTCTTGGAACTCCACCCGTTTCTTAGAACGGATCAAAGCAGCCACCTCTAATTGCTCCTCGGTCAAGGCCCAATCACGGCCTGCTGCAAGCCAGGCAGCTACAGAGTGCCAATTCCGAATCCGCTGTGGCGCGGCAAGCATGTCCTCATGGGTAAGAATTTCCACACGTGGTGTTGGCGCACCATCTGGCATGTCGCAGTTCTGAAGGAGGACTTGCAATTGGCTTTGTCTGGAGCGTGCACTTTCCGTTTTATTGGCTGAGCACACATGGCGCCATACCACATCACTATTTGCCACCAGGATCTCAGCATTAATGTATTCTACGAAACTTCTGCCAACGGCTCGCTGCACCTTTAATTCTGGCGTGCAATCAACCTGAATAACGTCAAACGATGATTCGACGTAGAGAAAGTGTAGGTAATCAATTTCTGACCCAAATGCAATATCGCGGCGAGCCTTGGCGCTGTATTGATACCAGATTTTTCCAGTTGAATGTCCTCGTGCTTTATAGGCATCCGCGAGCTGGCTTCTCATTCGAACACCTAGTCTTGTGCTGGTACTTGCCTTAGAAGAAAACTCGTCAGTACGGTACTTCATCGCGCCTCCTGCAAAATTCATTTCGTAGCGCAAAGGGTGATAATTTTCACAGCGTCATAGTAGTGTGATTTCTGCACGCAATGCGCTATAGCGCGCATGTAGTTCCTGTCTCAGCTAGATATCCTTCAGCATATCCAATTAGAGGTAAGCTGTACACAACAAAGGCATCCATGTCAGCCTCTGGGTATTATTAATTTCATTGATCCGTGCCTTCCTCAAACGCGCCCGGCTATCAAATTAAGGGTTAACCCTCAAATAAATATATATTTGCAAAGTGACTGAGTGCAAATATGCTATGTGCGGCTAGAAATTAATTGCATATATGCACTTTTTTGCTTCTTTATGCTAATTTCGCTACCGCATGTAATCGTTTGAATTAAGCAACAATATCGCGTTTCGCGAGCATATTTCCGGATCGAACACGGCAATAGTGTGGTAAAAGCAACTGGTCCGACATCCTCTCGAACGCTAGCTGACTCTCCGCACTGCCCCAAGAGCTCGCAAGAACATATGAATAAGGTTGCCACCCTGGTACCTAATAACAATTTTCAATATGCTGCGACTGTTTCGTCGGGTCCCTACACGTCAGCCGCCGAGTCGGCCGCGTTTCTAAGTGCTGGTGAAAAATTCCGCCGAGATCGAATGGAAGCTGCCGACATGATCTCAACTGACGAAGCAGCTAGCCTGCTTGGCGTTAGCCTGGTGAGGGTCAACGCCTGGGTCGAGTCGCAGCGCTGCATAGGAATTTCGATTCCAGACGGCGGGTATAGACTGCCGCGTTGGCAGTTTGAACACCAAATGTGGCCTATGCTGCAGCTTGTGGCTTCGGCTCTTGGAGCCGCAGATGGCTGGCAGGTGCTCGCCTTTCTAGAGGCGCCAGCGCTGGGTTTGGACGGCCAGACCCCACGTTCTGCAATTGAACAAGGCGTACCTGCGGAACGCATCTTGGCAATCGCGGCCGCCGAATCTCACTGATTGAGTTCGCTCCATGTACCCCACAACTCTTGTCCACGATTAAGCTGAGTGGTTGCTAGTTCTAGTTCGCGTTTTGCGGGTTTTGGCGGTGGGCTGCACCGGTTCATTGCTCGGGATCGTTGGCAAACGATCGCGCAGTTCGCTGAGGACGGCGAACATCTCATTACTGCGCCGCTCTAGCTTTGCCCGCAGGTCTTTCGTCTCATCTCTGGCGGCCTGCAGGTCTGTGACCAAACTTGCTCTCTCAGCCTGCAGTGTCCCCACGAGGGCCTCCAGCTCCCGAACTTTCTCCAGCGAGGCCGACAAGGACTTGGCAGATTCACGGGCGTCGCCCTCCAATTTGAGCGCCAGCCGCTTAGATTCTTGGCGCGCTCGATCCACCTCTGCATTGAGTCTGCGTTCCTGAGCCTGAGCACGCTCTTCCAGGCGCGTGCGTTCGCCCCGGTGTTCAACTTCCTTTGCTTCCTGGCGCCGACGCTCTGCATCCGCTGCCAAGCGAAGTTGCTTGCTCTCAGAGCGTGACGCGGCCAGCATTTCCTGGTTTCCCGCAAGTTGCTGCTGCAGTTCCTGGACCAGACGGCCCATTTCGGCGATCTGCGCATCCCTGGCCTGCATAGCCAAGTCATAAGCTTCGCTGCGATCGACCAACCGCTGTGTTTCCTGTACCAGGACGTCTTGCGCATGGCGTAGCGCCTCAGCTCGCACGCTCAGCTCTTTGCGAGCTTCGGTGAATTGAGCCGTCACACGCTCATCAGCATGCTGGAGGGCCCTGCCCCAGATGGCTTTTGCAGCCCTGACAACTGGGGCGGGCAAGGGGACTTCGGCGCGATCGTCTTGCTCAACTGCATCTACCGGCGACTGCAGCCGCTTGGCCAGAGAGCCATACCAACCATCAAGCATCGGCCCCACTGTATTTGGGGAGCCACGGCCGAGCTGTTGGCGCACGCGCTCAATCGTCGGCCGTTCGCCCAAGCTGAGGACGGCGTCTGCGGCTGCCCAAACCTCATCCGTTTGCACACCGCGCGGACCTCGAACAATTTTTGACTGCATCGCCCTACTCCATCCAATTTTTACCTACGATAATCGATGCTTATCGCGATCTATCATCATAATTAGTTGTAAACAATACATCATATGTATTGTTTGTGGAAATATTCCTGTCCCGACCTTGGTTTTGACATGCGCCTGCCATCTCTGAGAAATGTTCCCTCGCTGGAGCCGTCTTCCCTGTCGCAGGTGACTGCGCAGGCCGTGGAAGAATTGATGCGCGAGGGAGAGTCCGCGAACACGCTGGCGAGCTACCGCTCCGCGCTGCGCTACTGGGCTGCTTGGTTTGGGGTTCGGTATGGGCAGGCCATCACGTTGCCACTCCCGGCGAACGCCGTCCTGCAGTTCATCGTGGATCACGCGCAGCGAACGACCGCCGATGGCCTGGCTCACGAGCTACCGCCTGCAATTGACCAAGCGCTGGTGGATGCGGGATTCAAAGGCAAGCCAGGCCCGATGGCGCTCAACACCTTGATCCACCGGATTGCTGTGCTGTCCAAGGCTCACCAGCTCCGAGAGTTGAAAAACCCGTGCCAGGATCCCAAAGTCCGCGAGTTGTTGGCCAAGACACGCCGGGCCTACGGTAAACGTGGCGCTCTTCCTCAGAAGAAGGATGCACTGACCAAGGACCCATTGATAGCCATCCTGGACACCTGTGATGAATCACTCAAGGGCATCCGTGACCGCGCCCTCCTCCTCTTTGCCTGGGCATCGGGCGGTCGCCGCCGGTCCGAAGTGACGAGCGCAACGATGAAGAGTCTTCACCGCTTGGGGCCAGGCAGCTTCACCTACACCCTCGCCTACTCGAAGAGCAACCAGACTGCGGCCGATCGGCCGGAGAATGTGAAACCGCTGGAGGGCATTGCGGGTGAAGCTCTGCAGGCTTGGTTGACAGCTTCGGGCATCGTGGACGGTGCAGTATTCAGACAGGTCAGGAAAGGCGGTCACCTTGGTGAACCCCTCTCCCCTGCCGCCGTGAGAGATATTGTTCGCGAGCGCGCAAAACTTGCGGGGTTGCCGGAGGTGTTTTCTGCGCACTCGCTGAGGTCTGGATTTGTTACCGAGGCTGCAGTGCAGAAGGTTCCGCTTGCGGACACCATGGCGATGACCGGCCATCGAAGTGTGGCCAGCGTTGTGGGGTACTACCGCCCGTCCAAGGACAATCCCGCCGCCAAGCTGCTTTGATACCCCAAGGCAGCCCACTCGACGGCTGCATAGCAGCGGTTACTGTCATCCACGCTTCGTCGTTGAACGCGTACTGTCGGCCAGGAGCGGAAGGTCAATACACTTCCGCGCTCAACAAGACATCTGATCTTCATGACTATCGCACTTAGCACCGTCATCGTCTATGCGAAGGACATGCATCGCACCGCCCTGTTTTACAGCGAAAACTTTGGCTACGAGACGAGCGGCGAAGTCAGTGAGGGACTTATCGAGCTTCGCCCGATTGCGGGCGGCGCCGAGATACTGATCCATCAAGCCGCCAAAAGTCTCAGGCTTGGCTCCGCCGCCATGAAGATGTCATTTGCGGTGACGGATGTGCAAAAGTTCGTCGAGGCCGCCAGGGCAAAGGGCGTTGTCTTTGGGGCCATCCATCAAGCAAACGGCTACGCATTCGCCAACACAAAAGATCCTGATGGGAACTCGGTCAGCGTTTCAAGCCGCAAGTTTCGCGATTGACCGCGTTGGGTCTGCTAGCTTCCTTCAACGTGGGGCAGAATTTGGCGTCGGACATTGCTTCTTGGAGTGAACATGAGTTTGTCTATTTTGTTGCGATGCTTTGATATCGAGCGGACGAAAAACTTCTACGAATCTGTGCTTAGATTCAGCACCGCCTCGACTGCCGACAGCACGATCACCGTCTCAAAGTATGGCGCCCGCCTCATTTTCACGGACCGAGATTTGTGGCGCACAAATCCCATCTTTTCAGGAACGATTTACCTCGCAGTCGCGGATGTGGACCGATATTTTTCTGTCATCAAAGACAAAACGTCCGTTGCCTGGCCTCTACAGGACATGCCCTATGGAAGCAGAGAATTTGCCGTCACCGATTGCAATGGGTATCTGATCGCGTTTCAACAGGCCTCGGGCGGGTAAGAGACCGAAATTCCGCCCATACCTGCCGTACGTTCCTATGAAACGCCAGATGCGCGACTATGGTTCATATCGCGGCCGCATCAAACGTCCGAATCTTCGTTTTTGAGCAGATGTAGCCGCTCTGCAAAATCGATGGTCCAACTGAGTCCGAACAGGAACAGCCGAAAAGTGAGCGCGAATGCAGCCAACATACAGAGTGGTGCGCTAATCAACGCCAGTCCCAAGCTTGGAGTGCTCAACCTACCCACTATCCAATACAAACCAAAGTAGCCATACCAAAGAACTGCGCAGAGAATCAATATCTGTAACACGGCGACCGTCGAGACGAGAAGGATTCGCATGCTGAATTTTTTCCTATAGGGCAAGGCGGCGAACATCCGCTCCTGGCCGATGACAGCCATCGCATCAGCGGCAGCCAGGGCCCCAAAGCGGCCCCCGTATTGCGGCACCTGTACCACTAGGTTTGGGGCAGCTCTCGGATCTCCACCGTGCCGCCAGCCTCGTATACTGGATTGCCTGCCAAAAACTCTTTGGCGCTTTCGAGGCTGGCTGCACGCACTCGGATGAAGCCGCCGAGATCATTGTCGGTCGGTTGACCCGAATGATTTTTCCTGAGGCGCTCTCCACGTCCTATCGAGCTACCCCCATCGAATTGGCCGGTGCTGCGGAGCTTTGCAATGTACTGCGCCCAGCATTTCGAGTCGTCGGCGGCTTCCGTGTCGGGAGCGTCCTGATGCATCAAAAGTATGTATTCGTTCACTCGTGATCCTCTTAGTCCGTGTCAAGCATGCTCGATACTCGGCCGCTGCTGTAGATGACTGCTCTTGGAAGATAGTGCTCAGTTGCAGGCGGACACTGTATGACCGCAACCTGTTGATTTCCATGCAACCGTAACCCACCATTTCCATCTCGATCTGACCCACCCTGGTTCGTGAGCTTCACGCTCACGTTGTGGATAAGTTCTTGGCTATCCCAACTGGCGGATAGTGGCACCGGTGCGCTTGTCCAGTTTGATGTAGAGCTCAACTGCTCGGATTCTGTCTTCGTAGGAATACATGAACTACCTCCTGGTAGTCCAAGTTTTTGTCCGCACCCCCACTGGCTCAGATCTACTTCAGCGCGAACAATCCTGAACAATTCACTGGGCATTTTCTCCAGGTACTGCGATGGAGCGAGTCCAGCGAGTTGCTCAAAACGGGGATTGGCGTAGACGCAGCGCAGCGCCAGGTCGTACAGTGCAATGCCATCCGGCGAATGCTCCAGCACACAGCGTGCCACCTCTTTGGAGCCAAGCACCACTGCCACTGGCTCCTGTCGCTGCCCAGCATCGAAGGAATGGATTTCCGTCATTCCGTCAAACCCTGGCGCATGGCATAGCGGACAAGGTCGCTGACACTGTCAACCCCCAGTTTCTGCATCAACCGAAACTTGTGCGTGCTCACCGTCTTAGGAGAAAGCCGCAGCTCCTCCGCAATATCCACCAGGCCTCGGCCGTGCACGAGCGCGAGGAAAACCTGGTACTCGCGGTTGGACAAGCTGGAGTGCGGAGCCTCGTTGGACGTGCTCCCGCTCTCGAAGATCAGGCGTGTCGCCAAAGAGGGATCAATGAAATTGCCCCCGCTTCCCACCTTTCGGATAGCATCAATCAGAACTTCAGGTTCGCTGTCCTTGGTCAGATAGCCGCTGGCACCCGCCTTGATCGCCCGGGAAGCAATCTGCACGTCCGCATGCATTGAGAGCACGAGCACATGGACACGTGGCGCCTCACTGCGCACGCGCCGGATCAGCTCCACCCCACTGGGGCCCGGCATGCTCATGTCGAGCAGCAACACATCGAAGCCGCCCTGGCGCACACGCTCGATCACTTCCCATGCATTTTTGGCCTCATCCACCAGGCTCAGATCTGGCGTCGTCGCAAGCACCTGGCGCAATCCCTGCCGTACCAGTGCATGGTCGTCGGCGACCAAAATACGAACCATCATCTATCTCCTACTCTTGCTTATTTTTGGTCATCAGAACGCTCCGTTCCGGGAGCCGATACGGATTGAATTGCGCTGCAAAATTCTACGTAGTGCTCTGCCCCGTCAACCTGCTTGCCTCGCAGGCCGGCACAAGCGCCGCACCGTGTCAACGATTTCCTCACTGTCACAGCCTTTAACCAGGTACCTACTGGCACCGGCAACCAGGGCACGCTGAATCACCTGAAGCTCGCTGTGCATGCTCAAAACCACGATGGGCAGGCGTGCGTTAAACACATGGATCTTCTCGATCAGTTCCACCCCACTAAGACCGGGCATGCTCAAATCGATCAAGGCCAGGTCGATCCCACCACGCTCCACTGCCTGCAACGCTTCGTCACCGTCTACCGCTTCCGCAGCGACGACAACATCGTCGACCAGCTCGAACAACAGTCTCAACCCCTGGCGTACGGCTGCATGATCATCGGCGATCAACAAGTGGATCATGCTGCTTACCGTGCGCCGAACCGCGCGACCTCCAGCGAAATCGCGCCCAGCGGCACACTGCGCTGCGCCGCACCAAGCTTCACCGCCTCCTTGGGCATGCCGTAGACCACGCTGCTGGCCTCGTCTTGCGCCAATGTCGTGGCACCTGCATCCCGCATGGCCTTTAGTCCGCGGGCACCGTCATCGCCCATGCCGGTCATCAGCACGCCCAGGGCATTGGCACCTGCGTAGCGCGCAACAGAACGGAACAGCACATCGACCGAAGGCCGGTGGCGGTTAACTGGCGGGCCATCGAGCACCGCAACCTGGTACTGCGCGCCACTGCGCACGAGTTGCATGTGGTGCCCGCCTGGCGCAATCAGCACCCGCCCGGGCAGCACGCGGTCGCCACTCCTGGCCTCGCGCACCTCGACTTCGCAAACGGCATCCAGCCGTGCGGCAAACGCCGCAGTGAACTTCTCAGGCATGTGCTGCACCACCACAATGCCAGGACACACCCGCGGCAACGCACTCAACACCGCCTCCAGGGCCTGTGTACCGCCGGTCGAAGCCCCCAGTGCGACCACCTTGTCGGTGGTTTCGTGCATGGCGCGCATCTGCGTGTCGTGGGCCGGCCCCATCGGCAAGGCCGGGGGCACGGCAGCCACCGCAGCCGAGGGCAGCGGCCGGCGTACACGCGCCTGTGCGGCCGCCCGCACCGCACTGACGATATCTTCTCCGGAATCCAGCAAGAATTGTTTGAGCCCCAGACGGGGCTTGGTCACGATGCTCACGGCACCGGCTGACAGCGCCTCCATGGCCGTCGCGGTTCCCGCCTGGGTCAGCGTGGAGCAGATCACAACCGGTGTCGGCCGCATGGCCATGATCTTCTTCAGGAAGGTGATGCCGTCCATGCGCGGCATCTCCACGTCCAGCAGTACCACGTCTGGCCAGTCGCGCTGCATCTTGCCCAACGCGAACAGGGGGTCGGAGGCTACCGCCATCACTTCAATGCCCTGTGCAGCGCCGAGGACGGCGGCAACTACCTGCCGCACGGTAGCAGAGTCGTCGACGATGATCACGCGCACGGGCTTCATATCGCGGCCGCGTCAGAAGAACGTAATGTCGCTGGCGGCCGCCGCCGCGCCGGGCGCTGGTGTGCCGCCACCGTGCAGGCGCAATTGTTCAGGTGTCGTGTAGGTGCTGCGCAGCGCTTCAAGCCACGCAGTTGCGTCCATCGGATCAGCCACCTCGCCAGCCTGTCCACGCGCGACCGCGTCGGCCAGCACCATGTGCAGCCGCTCGGCATCCTGCATCACGTGGCACAGGATCTGGCTGACACGGTCCTGGAACTGCAGTTCGACCAGCACCTGAGCGATCTCGACGCGCAGGGTCTCGCTTTCGCGCTGCAGCAGCGCTGTGCTGCCGCTCAAGGAGCCCGTCACACGCTCAAACTCGCCCAGCACTTGCCCGATGGCGCTCTCGGACTGGGCGACCATCTGCACATCGTGCGCCACGTACCCCTGCACCGCCACCAGGATGGCCTGCATGGCAGCATCGACAGACTCGACACGTGCGGCAATCTGCCGGCCGGTGGCGGCCGACCGGTTGGACAGCATGCGCACTTCCTGCGCCACCACCGCAAAGCCCCGGCCGGCCTCGCCAGCGTGCGCCGCCTGGATCGCTGCATTGATGGCCAGCAGGTTGGTCTGGTGCGCGATGGAGGCGACCTCGGCGGCCATCTCCTTGAGCTCGCGCCCGACGCCGGCCAGCTGGTCGATGGTGCCGAGCACCTCGCTCTTGCCATCGGCCGAATTGCGGATTTCGGCAGCCAGGCCGCTCAGCGCCTCCCGGCTCGTGCCCAGCACCGACACCACCCCCTGCTCACCCACACCCTGGTGGGAAAGATCGGCAGTAGCCTCCAGGCGCTCGCAGATGGCGGAGAAGCGGGATGACAAGCCGACGATGGCTTGCTCGGTCTGCGCGCGCGAAGATTCGATCTGCGCGTTCCAGATCGGCAGCACCTGCAGGCACAGTTCTTCCAGCCCGACAATGCCAGGCGTTGCCACCGAGGCCTGTGGTGCGGGCGCGCTGCGCCAGGTCAACCACAGCGCCACGACGGCCAGCATCCCTGCGAGCAAAAACGAGGTCAAGGACGGACCCGTGCCCGCAGCCAGCAGCCCCGCCAGCAGTGCGCACAGCGGCGAAACCCATGCAGCTGCGCGCGGCACCGCTGAAACAATGTGATTGGAAACCTGGCTTCTCATACCCCGTACCTTCGGTCGGACGGCCTTTTCTGGAAATCGGGAACCATTGCAAATAAATTCAGGCTTATCCGATTCATCCTGTCAGGCTTCCCCTACACGGCGTAGCGGGCTCCAGGCAGCCCTCTGCGCGCCTTCGCCGGCCGCTTTGGCACGCAAGTTCTTCCCTCCCCCCATCGGAAAGGTGACGGAGATCGAGGTGCCGGCGTTGCAACTGCTGCGGATGTCCAGGTGGCCATGGAGCATCTGCGCCCGCTCGCGCAAGCCAAGCAGGCCGAAGGAGTCGGGTTTCTGCTGTGCGGGATCGAAGCCCCTGCCGTTGTCGCGCACGCTCAGCACGTACGCATCGCGGCGGCGCACCAACCCTATTTCCACCCGGCTCGCGTGCGCATGCCGGGTGATGTTGGTCAGCGACTCCTGGATCATGCGAAAGACAATGATGGTCTGGTCCGCGTCGATTTCGAGGGCGGCCTCATCAAGGGAGACGCGACAGGCAACCGCGGTGTGCCTGGTGAATTCGTCGCCAAGCCATTCCAGCGCGGAGCCGATCCCCATGTCCAGCACCGCCGGACGCAGGCTGGACACCAAGTCGCGCACGACCCAGATGACCCGGTCCACCAAGGTCAGCATGCTCTCGGCTATTTCTACCACGGCGGGGTTGTCCTGCCCAAATCGCATCCGAAGCACCGATATCTGCATCCGCAGCGCAGACAGGTACTGGCCCAGTTCATCGTGTAATTCGCGTGCGATGTGCTTGCGCTCCTCTTCCCGCGCCAAATCTGCATGCGCCGCCAGTTCACGCAATTGGACATGGGAGGCTTCCAGCCGGCGTTCAGCGTCCTTCAAGGGGGTGATGTTGCGGCCAATGGCGAGCGCACCGCAGACCACGCCTTCCAGGTCGGGTTCCGCCACCACGTGGAGCTGGTATTGCACGGCCTGCCCCTGGGTATCCCGCCACGCCACGCACAGCTGCATGGCGACACCGGTCTGCATCACCTTGCGCAGCACCGCCTTGCAGTCCTCCACCGGCAGGTCGCCCCACCACAGCGGGTCGTGCCCGGCTTGAAGCGCCTGGGGAGCTGCCATGCCGATTTCTCGTTCGTAGGCCGGGTTGACATACACGCGGCTGCAGTGCTGGTCGTAGCGCATGACGATGTCAGGCACGTGCTCCACCAGGGTGCGGAAGGCCTGTTCGCGCTGGCGCAACAGGCCTTCGGTCCGCCTGCGTTCAGTGATGTCGCGCGCCAGCGCGAGTTTGTAGTCGGCGCCCCGGTATTCGAAATAGCTGGCAGTGATCTCGACCGGAAACAGGCTCCCGTCCCGCTTGCGGTGTGTAGTCTCCATCGTGACGGGGCGTTGCGAGCGGAAGCTGGCCCAGGCAACAACCCAACGCGCCAGCGGCCAGTCCGGGTCAAGGTCCGCCACCGTGAGACCCAGCAGTTCTTCGCGTGCATAATCCAATGCACGGCAGGCTTCATCGTTCACATACTGAATGCGGCCATGCTGGTCTATCAGATAAACCGCCTCGTGCACCTGATTGAGCGCGAAATCCAGTAGTGCGAGACGTTGCTTCACAGATTCCTTTTCTGCGCTGCCGTCTCAGCCGCGGGGAGCCCCCCGCAGGCGCTCGGCGCCGAATGTTTGACCCAGGCGTGCCCGCTCCACAGATCGAGAAATACTTCGCGGTGGCCATCCCCCCCGACATGCTCAGCCTTGAGCTGGAAACCGTGGCGCTGCAGCAGCGCACGCCCGGCCACTACGTTCGCATCGGATACACGCAGGGCGGCACCGGTGCCTGGGCGCGCGGCGTGCGCAAACATGTTTCCCCCACCGAACAGCTTGGCCTCGAATTCGTGCACCGGTCGTCCCGTGGCCCGCACCTGCTCCGCAAGCACGGCCAGTGCCTCGTCTCCATAGCGCCCATCCGGCTGCGGCCCTCCCACCCCAGGCCGCGCGGCCAGCATGTAATGGCACATGCCGCCCACCAGCAAGTCCGGGTGCCAGAGCGTTGCCGCCACGCATGAACCCAGGATCGTGCGCACGCGCGTATGGCGGTCGCCGAACCACAGCTCCCCTGGCTGCAGGAAGATCTCGATGATGTGGGGCGGCTTCCTCACGCTGGATCAGACCCCGTCACGGTTTGCGGTACACCGAAGGCGCTTGCAGTTCCAATCCGTCGGCAATACCGTTGAGGCTTTCGGAATGCCCGATGATGAACGTGCCGCCCCTGCGCAGCTTCGCCAGGAGCCGGGACACAACCTGGCGCTTGGTCTCGGCCTGGAAATAGATCATCACATTGCGCAGGAAGATGACGTCGAACTCGCCTACCTCCGGCAATGTCTCGTTGAGGTTGATCTGTGCAAAATGCACACGCTGTCGAAGCGCGGGATCGATCAGGAACCACCCGTCCTGGGCACCCACGCCCTTGAGGCAATGGCTGCGCAGCATCGCTGGCGTCACGCCGCGCGCGCCCTGCAGCGGGTACAGGCCGCTGCGGGCCTTGTCCAGCACACGGGAGCTGATGTCCGAACCGAAAACCTCCCATGCGCGCTCGCCCCACTGCTCGCCCAGCAGCATGGCAAGGGTGTAGGGTTCTTCGCCGCTTGAGCAGGCAGCGCTCCAGACCCTGAGCGGTCGGCCCTGCGGATGCGCCGGCAGCACGCGATCACGCAGCCAGTCGAAGTGCTTGGGCTCGCGATAGAAGTAGGTCTCATTGGTAGTGAGCAGGTCTATCGCCATCTGCATTTCGTCGTCGCGCGTGGACAGCAGCCTGTAATAGTCTGCGTAGGTGGACAGGCCATGGTGCTTCAGACGCTTGGCCAGGCGGCCCGCCACCAGTGCCTTCTTGGATGCAGTCAGACTGATGCCTGCGCAGCGCAGGATCAGCTGCTGAAATCGGACAAATTCACCATCACTGATGGTCATGATCGATGCATTCATGGATCAGCCGGTGCGCAACGCGATCTTGCTGCCTGCCGGTGCCTGCGCCGGCCGGGCCCGCCGGGCCGACACGTGCCCCGGCACCGTAGCCACACCCGCCGGTGGCACCGTGAAGTACCCGCTGAGCTGCTGGAGCTCTTTGGCCTGGGTGTCCATCTCGTCAGCGGTGGTGGCCAGTTCCTCATAGGTACCTGCGTTCTGCTGGGTCGCCGCATGCAGTTGCGCCATGGCCCTGGTGATCTGCTCCACCCCGACCGATTGCGCACGCGACGCACCGGCGATCTGCTGCACCAGCTCGGACGTCTGTTTGATAGTGGGCACCATGTTGTCCAGCAACACCCCGGCGCGTTCAGCCTTGGCCACCGATGCGCTGGCCAGGCCTCCGATCTCCTGTGCCGCCACCTGGCTACGTTCGGCGAGCTTGCGCACCTCCAACGCCACCACGGCAAAGCTCCTGCCGTTTTGCCCTGCGCGCGCCGCCTCAATCGCCGCGTTCAAGGCCAGCAGATTGGTCTGGTAGGCGATGTCGTCGATGACGCTGACTTTGGCGGCAATCTGCTGCATTGCCTCGACCGTGTCACGGACCGCTGCGCCGCCCTCGGCAGCTTCTTGCGCGGCCCGTGCAGCAATCTCGTCAGTGACCCGGGCGTTGTCGGAGTTCTGGTGGATGCTGGCCAGCATCTCGTGCACCGCCGTGCTGGTCTCATCTGCCTGGCCCACCTGGGCCAGCGACGAGCCCGACAGGGACTGGGCCGTTATTGACAGTTGCTCAGAGGCATGGGACAACGCCTGCTCCGAGGTGCGCGCCTGGCCAATGACCTGCGACAGCTTTGTCACCATCTGCTGCAATGCGAGCAGCAGTTGCCCCACTTCATCTCGGCCACCCGTGCGCAGCTTCACCGTCAGGTCCCCATCGGCGACGCGGCGGCAGACCGCTACCGCGCTGGCCAGCGGGCCCACGATGCTGCGTGTCAGAAGATGCGCAGCAACCAGGGCGATCGCAATGGCCAGCAGCGTCGTCAACAGCAACGACCTGCGCACGGTACCCACTTCGGTGCGATGCGCCTGCGTCGTACGCTCGAATTTGCGCTCCTCCCAGAGGATGCTGGCGTTGACGGCGTCGACGTACCGTCTTTGCAGCGGCAATGCCTTCGAGGTCAGCAGGGTCTGGGCTTCGTCGCGTTTGCCTGCCAGAAGCAGGCCCAGGCCGACCCGAAAACTGGCCTGCAGCGCCTTGCGCGCCTCCACCATGTCCTCCAGCAGCACCCTTTCTTCATCGCTTTTCATGCTCTGTTCGAGCGCCTGGTAATAGCCGTCGACCGCCTTGGTGCGTTCGCCCAGACGCGCCGCCACCTCCCGGATCTCCCGGGGATCGTTCACATACATCAAGGCAAACGCCTCTTCCGTGCTTTCATGGACGTTCGTGATGATCTGGTGCGACAGCTTGACTTTGGGCCACTGGTCGCCAGCGAAGGTCTCAACGTTGCGCTCCAGTCCATTCATCGCCGACCAGATCAGCGTTGCACCCGTGGCCAGCAGCAGCACAAAAACCAAGGCCCCACAGTAGAGCTTGACGCTCAGCTTGATGTTGTCGAGCATGGGTTATCGACTCCTTGAAACAGGGGGGGCGCTTGCGCGCCAAGCAATCGACGGGGTTGCGGCTGGCGCCCCCGGGCTGGCTTGCCTGCGGGTGGCCTCGGCCACGGCCCAGGCCTGCTGCGATCCCGAGAGCTTGAATACCGCCATCGCCTCGACCAACTGGAGCGCCTGCGCCTTCAGGCCCTGTGCAGCGGCCGCACCTTGCTCCACCAGCGCGGCGTTTTGCTGGGTGGTTTGGTCCATCTGGTTGACGGCGGCTCCCACCTGCTCAACCCCTTTGGTCTGCTCGCTGCTGGCTGCACTGATCTCCCCCATGATGTCCGTCACGCGCTGGATCGCGCCGACGATCTCGCGCATCGTTTCGCCTGCCTGATCGACCAGTTCCGAGCCTTGTTCTACGCGCGTCACGCTGGCCGTGATCAGGCCCTTAATCTCCTTGGCCGCGTTGGCACTGCGCTGTGCCAGCCCTCGCACTTCGGCCGCCACCACGGCAAAGCCACGCCCTTGCTCGCCGGCCCGCGCAGCCTCCACCGCCGCATTGAGCGCGAGGATATTGGTCTGGAAAGCAATGCCATCGATCACCGCAATGATCTCGGCGATCTTCCTGGAACTGTCATTGATCCCCCGCATCGTGTCGACCACCTGCTCGACCACCACGCCACCTTTGACCGCCACACTGGAGGCGCCCAGCGCCAGCCGGTTGGCCTGCTGTGCGTTGTCGGCGTTCTGGCGCACTGCGGAGCCCAACTGCTCCATCGAGGAGGCGGTGCTCTCCAGCACGCTGGCCTGCCTTTCGGTGCGTGCGCTCAGGTCGTCGTTGGCCTGGGCGATTTCTGAGGAGGCAATCGAGACGCTCTCTGCATTGGCGCGCACGCCGCGCGCAATGGTCGCTAGGTTGGACTGCATCGCGCCCAGGGCCTGCAGCAGCTTGCCTACTTCGTCATTGGCACTGTGTGCAGGGATCTCCACGTTCAGATCTCCCTGCGCCACCGCCTGCGCCACGCCGATGGCCTGGCGCAGCGGGCCCGTGATGCTGCGTACCGTCCGGACCGCGAGCACGCCACCAACCCCCAGCAAGGCCGCCAGCGCTGCCAGCATCAGCGCCACGTCCCGCTGCCCGCCATCGCGCCTTGCCGTCAGCTCCGAGGAGAGCAGGTTGGTGGCGGTCACGTTGAAAGCAAACAGGCCATCGATCACCCGGGTGTAGGCCGCGATGTAGTCGGCTGCGGGATAGTTCAGTTCCGTCGTGTGCACCAGTTGCTTGTCGGTCAGCGCCAGCACCTGGTCGAGCTGGGGACGCAACATGGCCAGCGGCGCATCCAGCCCCGCCTTGAAGGTAGGACTGGCCGAACTGACTTTTTCGAAGGCACGAACCATTTTTGCAAAGCGCCCCACCACCTGCCCCGTCAGCCCGGACAGGGCCGCGCGGTCCTCGGGTTCGAGCTTGCCTTGCGACAGCATCAGTGCGCCACTGGCCCGCATCTGCCCCAGCAGTTCGGCCGTCTCCGGCAGATAGACCAGGGCACCCACGTGCAAATAGTAGGTTTCAAAGACCGGGTCCAGAGATATCTCGAAGTGATCAAGCAGTACGTCTTCGAACTGCAGGCAGACTCCCACCAATTGGGCGTGCAGCGCCAGGCTCTGCTCACCGCTGATGGACGCTTGCCCGACCTGGCTTTCCAGGATGCGCCACTGGTCCTTGGCCTGTTGCCATGCGGGCAGCAGCGCCGCCGGAACCTGCCCGGCCTTCAGATGGCCGTCCACCACCTCGATCGCGCGGTTCACTTCGGCGGCCTTTGCCTGGCGTGGCTCACGCATCGCTTGCTTGCCGCCCAGCACGCCGGATGACATACCACGGTGCTGCTGCGCCAGTTGCACCACCTTGAGCAGGGCTTCTATGGGTTCAATACCATGTGCCTCTTGCACGGCCTGGCGGGTCACCTCGAAGGACTTTTGCACGTACAGCGCGGTCGGAAGGCTGACCAGCGCCAGGGCGAGCAGTGCAAGCAGCGACAGCTTTCGGGACAATGACAAATGGCTCAGTAGGCTCATGCGTGCGTTCCATTCACATTGGCTTCATTTAAAAATCTTCAGTAGCGGCAAGCCGCAGCCGAGCAGGTGATTACTGCACCTACCCGATCACCGCCATGGCCTGGACCGACACTTCGGGCCAGCAGGGGCTGCGGTCGGCCGCCTTGGCTTCTTCGGCCCTCTTGGCAAACACCGGCGCGCAGGGATCCATTGCGAGGCGGCGCACCCTGGACTGCCAGGACGGGACAGCAGCACTCAGACAGGTTCGTGGAACGACGGTCGCGCGTCGCCCGCCGCGCCCGACAACGCGGCCATTTCCTCGACCGACAGCACCCGGTCCACGTCGAGCAGGATCGCAAAGCGGTCACCGATCTTTCCCATTCCGGCAATGAAGTCGGTGCGGATCTTGGCGCCGAACGCCGGGGCTGGCTCGATCTCGCTTGCGCTGATCTCCAGCACCGCGTTGACGGCATCCACCACAACGCCCAGTACGCGCGTGTCGTCTTCGACATGGGCTTCGACGATGACGATGCAGCTGCGGCGGGTGATCTCACTGCCCGCCCCCCCAAATCGCCTGGACAGGTCGATCACCGGCACCACGGCGCCGCGAAGGTTGATCACGCCGCGGATAAAGCCAGGCATCATCGGCACGCTGGTGAGCTGCCCGTACTCGATGATTTCCTTGATGTGCAGGATGCCGATGGCGAAGATCTCCCCGCCCAGCATGAAGGTGAGGTATTGGTTGCGCTCCTGGGCAGCGTCTTTCGCCGCTGCCTGGCCTGCTGCCTGGACCACTGCGTTCATGGCCAGGCCTCTCAGAAGCGTACGAAATCGCCGCTTGCGCCGACCGCCGCCACCGAGCTCTTCAGCGCCGGGACGGCCAGACGCACGGGCTTGGCCGATGCAGGCTTGCTGCGCTCCGAGGCCGAACCGTCAAGGACGAAGAACTGCATCAGGGACTGCAACTGCTCGGCCTGGCCACTCATTTCTTCCGCAGTCGCCGCGAGTTCTTCGGACGCCGAAGCGTTTTGCTGCGTGGCTTGGCTGAGCTGGTCCATCGCACTGTTGATCTGGCCCAGGCCACTGGATTGCTCCTGCGAGGCGGCGGCGATCTCCTGCACCAGCTCCGATGTGCGCCGGATGCTGGGGACCATTTCGGACAGCAGCGTACCTGCGGTCTCGGCCTTTTCGACACTGCCCGAGGCCAGCTCGCTGATTTCCAGCGCGGCCACTTGGCTGCGTTCGGCCAGCTTGCGTACCTCGGCTGCCACCACCGCGAAGCCCTTGCCGTGCTCTCCTGCCCGTGCCGCTTCGATGGCCGCATTGAGCGCCAGCAGGTTGGTCTGGTAGGCGATGTCGTCGATGATGCCGATCTTTCCGGCTATGCTCTTCATTGCTGCCACGGTCTGCTTGACGGCTTCGCCACCTTCCGTCGCGTCCCCAGCCGCTTTCGCGGCGGTGCCGTCGGTGACCTTGGCGTTTTCGGTGTTCTGCGAAATGGAGGCGCTCATCTGCTCGATGGATGCGGAAGTTTCCTCCACGCTCGCAGCCTGCTCGCTGGCGCCCTGGCTCAGGGTCTGCGCGGTGGCACTGACCTCCTCGGACGCAGAGCTCAGGGAATCGGCAGCGCTGCGCACGTCCCCGATGATCTGCGTCAGCTTGGCAACCATCGTCTGCATGGCAGCCAGCAACATGCCGGTCTCGTCGCGCGACTTCACCTCAATGGCCACGGTCAGGTCGCCTGCCGCGAGCCGCTCCGCGGCAGCCACAGCCTGCGCCACTGGCCGCGTAATGCTGCGCGTGATCAGGAAGGCCCCGACAATGCCCATCAGGGCGGCGCCCGCCGCCAGCGCAATCATCAGGCTACGTGCCGCGTCGTACTCCTGGTCGGCGTCTTTGGCCGCCTTGGACATGGTTTGCACCATGAATTCGCTCATGCTTTCAAGGGCCTTGAAGTAAGCAGCCTGGTCCAAGGCGAAATCACCGTAGAGAATCTTGATCGCCTCTTCGTTCTGGTTCTTCAGCGCCAAATCCATCACACGACCCAGCGATACTCCATACCGCGCCCGCGCATCCGTCGTGACCTTGAGCAGGTCGCGGCCCTTTTCCTGGGTCATACCCTTGTCCATCTTGTCGAGCAGGTCCGCGATCTTTTTGCGGCTGTCGACGATCTGCTCCTTGATCCTCGTCATGCTGGCCTCATCGGTGGTGATGATCAGGTCGCGCAGGAGCCGGGCTACCTCGTCCGTGCGATTGCCAACCAGGGTCACCATCTCGACCTTGGCGTACCGATCTTCCACCACCACCGTCAACGCCTGGTTGAGATTACCCAGCCGGCTGATGCCGATGAACGCGACCATGCCCAGAAGCACCAATACCAGTGCAAAGCCAATACCAAGACGCGTGCCTATCTTCAGATTTTTTCCCATGCTTGCTGCTCCTTGATTCACTTGATTAATGGGTCACTTCCGACGGGCGCCAGGCACCCCCACCCTTTGCTTGCGCCGCCTGGTCCAGCAGTGCCGGGACGTCGAGCATCAACGCGACTTCGCCGGACCCCAGGATCGTGGAGCCCGCCAATCCATGCACATGGGAAAACAGTTGGCCCATGGGTTTGAGGACGGCCTGGAATTCACCCCGTAGCACGTCTACGACCAGGCCGGCCTTGCGCGCTCCCATGTGGACCACGACGATGTTCTGCCGGCGGCTTGGAGTTCCCGGCACTCCAAAGTGCTGGCGCAGGCGCAACAGCGGCAGGACCTCGCCACGCAGGTCCACATAGTCACGGTCGGTATCCGCCGTGGTGTGTTGGATCTCGACGCATTCGAGCACTGCGTCCAGGGGAACCACAAAATGGGTATCGCCCACGGCCATCAGGAACCCGTCGATGATGGCCATCGTCAGTGGCAACCGTATGCGGAAGGTAGCCCCCTGCCCTGCCCGGCTCTCGATCTCGATCGAGCCGCGCAACGCATCGATACCGCGCTTGACAACGTCCATGCCGACGCCGCGGCCCGAAAGGTTGCTTACCTGCTCGGCGGTGGAAAATCCTGGCTCGAAGACCAAGTTCCACACTGCCCCATCACCAAGCTCCCGGTCGGCAGGCACCAGGCCCCGCGCGACTGCCTTGGCCAGGATCCGCTCGCGGTCCAGGCCACCACCGTCGTCGGCCACTTCAATGACCACGCTGCCTCCTTCGTGGTAGGCCTTCAGCGCCACGGTGGCGTTTGCCGGCTTGCCACGCGCGGTCCGTACGTCCGCGGCCTCAATGCCATGGTCCATTGCGTTGCGCAGAAGATGGGTCAGCGGGTCGCCGATGCGCTCGACCACCGATTTGTCGAGCTCCGTGTCGGCACCGCTGATGGTCAGGGTGATGTCCTTGCCCAGCTCCTTGGACACGTCGCGCACGACACGACGGAAGCGGCTGAATGTTTCACCGATTTCGACCATGCGCAGCCGCATCGCTCCATCCCGCACGTCTTCGACCAGACGCGACATCAACGACATGGCTTCCAGCAGCGCGGCGTCCTTGCTGCGCTGTGCGAGCAATCCGGCGCCGGCACCCGCGATGACGAGCTCGCCGACCTGGTTGATCAGGCTGTCGAGCTTGTTGGCATGCACGCGGATGAACATCGCCTCTTGCGACTGGCGTGCACGAACCTCGTTTTGCCGGTTCAGCGCCGCATCGACGACCTCCGGCCGCACGACTTGCTCGTCGATCAGTATCTGGCCCAGCGGGGCGCGCAAGCGCGTGTGCTGCTCTTGGCCTTGCAGCGCTTCTTGCACTTCGCGCTGCGTTACCGCGCCGCTGGAGACGAGCAACTCTCCGAGCCGCACCTTGTCTTCGGGCAGTTCCTGGATCAGGCGGATGTAGTCGGCCACGCGGCTTCCGGGGGGCAGGATGCGCAGTTGGCAGTCCTCACGCACGAACTCGAACGCGGCCTCGATGGCATCCTTATCGCAATCGCTGCGGAACTGCAGCTCGAAGCCGATGTGGCAGCACTCCGGGTCCAGTTCAGCCAGTGGCGGCAACCCGTCGAGCACAGCGACCACGTGCACGATGCTGCCAAAAGTACCCAGGTAGCGGATGAACGAAGCCGGGTCCATGCCATGGCGCAGAACCTCGGTGTCGAAACGCAAGGAGATGTGCCAGCAGTCACTGCCAAGCGGCTTGCCAGTTGCCCCATCCGCATTGCCCACACCATCTGCGCTACTTGCGCCGTGGCTCTGCGGCTGCCCGACAGCGGCCGGCGCGGAGCTGGTCTGCGCACCCCCGTCCGCATGGGCGCCATGCAACCGTTGCAGGCGCGCAATCAACAGGTCACCATGCTGGAGCGCATTCGCGGCGAGTTCTTCGCAGCTCTCCACGGCGTGCAGAAGCTGCTCCATGTGATCCTTGCACAACAGCAGCAGGCCGCACAGCTGCTCGTCCACGGGCAGGCGGCCGGCGCGTGCCAGATCAAGCACGCTTTCGGCTTCATGCGTGAAAGCAACAATTCCATTCAATCCGAATAGCCCGGCCGAACCCTTGATGGTGTGGGCGGCGCGAAACACTGCGTTCAGTGCGTCGGCGTCATCGACCGTCGTCTCCAGGCGCAGGAGTGCATCCTCCATGTCATGCAAGAGCGTGCGAGCTTCTGCAAAAAAGGTTTGCAGGGCGTCTTTCAGGTTCAGACCCATGTTTCACTCCCCTCATGCGCAGGGGGCTCGGCCGCAAGAACCAGGGAATCGCCGAACCAGGCACCCAGATCGTAGAGTTCGATCAGGCCGCGCACTGCGGCGCTCGGACCGCTTAAACGCAACCGCTTTCCCGCATCCGTGGCCTCGCGCGCGGCGGCGGCGAGCAATTGCACGCCGCTGGTATCGATTTCGATCACGTCCTGCAGGTCCAGTACCAGTTCGGGGGCATCGACCAGGGCATCCACCAGCGCTTCTTTCACGGCCATCGCGCTGTAGATGGTCAGCTCCCCCTGCAGGCGCAGGCATTGCGCATCGCCATCTCGTTCGGAAGTGATGTCCATGGCTGCACCCATCAGGGCAATACCAGCTTGGCGACCGCCCCCAGAAGCTGCTCTGGCTGAAAAGGCTTGACCACCCAGGCCTTCGCACCGGCGATCCGTCCCTCCTGCTTCTTGGCTTCGCCCGCCTCGGTGGTGAGCATGATCACCGGCGTGAACTTATAGGCCGGATTGGCCTTCATCTGCGTGAGAAAGCCGATGCCGTCCAGGCGCGGCATATTCACGTCGCTGATCACCAGATGCAGCTTGCGCCCGTCCAGCTTGGCCAGCGCGTTCATGCCGTCAATGGCCTCGATCACGTCGTATCCGGCCTGTTTGAGCGCGATGGACACGACCTGCCGCACGCTGGCGGAGTCGTCCACGATCAGGATGGTCTTGGCCATCGGTACTCCTTTTGTCTGCTGTGTTTGATGCACCCCGTAACATCTCTCAGTTGCTAGATTCGGGAAATCGGCGACAACTTCAAATGCCTTCAGGCTTGACTGATTCGCCGTGTCAGGTTTTACCTACCACATCCGATACCGGCTGCAGGAGAATGAGGGGACCAAATTCCTGCAGCCACGACCCCTGTAGATATGGTTGGCACGGAAACGGGGATGCATTGCGGAGGGCACGGGCAAGGTCGCACAAGACTGTGCCCATTGGGAGAAGCTGCCCGCTGCTGCCGGGAGAGCAAGCCCAGCGCAGCCCTTGGGCTGCCGCCTGCCACATGCGCGGCGGCACGCAAGGGTTGGTCCCCTGCGCAGCAGCAGGAAGCATCGTCGGCAAAGCCCGACAAACGGGTCCCGCCGCCCCCCCCTCCGGGGTGTAAGGGCCCTTTGGGCTTCCGCTGGCCAGCGCCCCGCTCAAGGCATGGATTGTTTGGGCAGCCTGCGGGGGATGTGGATTTCGACGCTGGTGCCCATTCCTGAGGCACTGACGAAGCGGGCCTCCCCATGCAGCATCAAAGCTCGTTCGCGGATGCCCACGAGGCCAAAGGAACGGGACCGGACGCTTTCGGGATCGAATCCCACGCCATCATCGCGGATCGACAGGCGATAGCGATCCTCGGTGGCTTCGATGGCAACCTCAACCGCCCGCGCCTGCGCATGGCGGGCGATGTTGGTGAGGGATTCCTGGACGATGCGGAATACTGCGATCGATTGGTCTTCACTGAAATCCAGGTCCTCTTCGCGCGCAAGCAGTTCGCAAACCAGACCGGTGCGCATGCGAAAGTCGGCGGTGAGCCATTCCAGCGCCGCCGTGATCCCCATGTCAAGACTAGCAGGGCGAAGGGCGGATGCGATGCTGCGCACGACCTGGATGGTGTGGTCAGTGATGTCTTTCAGGTTCTGGCAGCGCTCCGCAAGAACCGGGTTGTCCCTGCCAAACTGAAGCTTGAGTGTGGAGATGTCCAGCCGCTGGGCCGTGAGCATCTGACCCAGCTCGTCATGGATCTCGCGGGCGATGCGCTTGCGCTCTTCCTCGCGCGCGGTATCGCCTCGCACCGCCAGCTCACGCAGCATGTCGCGCGATTCCTCGATCAGGGCTTCCTTTCTCTTGTGTTCAGTGATGTCCCGCCCGATCGCGAGCGCGCCCACGATCTGCCCCTCGCTGTCGCGCTCGGCCACCAGGCGCACGCTGTAGGTATTGCCCTGGTTTACTCCTTTGCGGGTCGTCACTTCGATGGCTTCGGGCTCACCGGTGGCCAGGACGCGGCGCAGTTTGTCCTCGTATTCAACGGCCCCCCGGCAGTTTCCGGAGAACGATTCAGAAGGCGTCGCCCCCACCAGCCGGACCACGGCATCGGTACCCAGCAGCTTTGCCATGGCACCGTTCACGTAGGTTCTGCGGCACCGGGTGTCGTAGCGGACCACGTTGTCAGGCGTGTTTTCCGCAAGTGTCCTGAATTCCCGTTCGCTGGCCGCCAACGCCGACTCCATCTGGATACGCTCGATGACACCGGCAGCCAGATGGCTAGCCTCGCGCGCCAGTTCTCGGTCCACACCGCTGTGGCCTCCCCCCTGGCTTGCGCCAATGGCCAGGAGCCCCAACTGGGCGCCCCCGGCGCCCGTGATGGGTTCGGACCAAAGCGCATGGTGCACCGTGGATACGCGACCAGCGTACAGGTGCTGGCCGTCACCATCGAGCAGCACGATGCTGCACGCCAGCTCAGGCCTCTCCCGCTCCACATACTGCGCGACATGGACGAGAACCACGTCGAGGCCAGCCCCCTGCGCGAGCAACTCAAAAATCTCCAGGCGAACTTTCTCGCGCGCTTCGAACCGCTTGCGCTCGGTGATATCCCGCGACAGAACGATAAAGCGAGGCGCCTGATCCGGTCCTACTGATTTCCTTGCGACCGAAAGTTCAAACCAAGCCTTGCCATGAGGCAGCTTCAGGCTCAATTGCCGGCCGGTTGAAATCCCCGCTTCATGAGCCTCCTGCAGGGCCGCAAGGCACACCTGGGCGGCGCGCGGGGGCAAGACATCGGCCACTGTCCTACCCAGAAGTTCGGCGGCAGGCGTTGCGAGCAGGTCCGTGCGCGGGGAATGGTAGTCGTAGTAGCGGCCGTCTACCCCCAGCTCGAACAGGAGATCCGGCATGGCATCCAAAGTCGCCTTCAGCTTGCTGGTGGATCGTTGAAGCTCCCCGTTGAGTGCGTGCAGCGTGCGGTGGGACTGCAACTGGCGATATAGAAAATAGGCGGCCATCACGAGCAAGGTCGCGCTAGCGGCAAGGATGGTCCAAAGCCAACGGTGTTCCAGTTCGTGCTGCTGCGCATCGCGGGTCAACTCGTCGATTTGCCGTCTCTTACCTTCGGATTCATAGCGCGCGGCCAATTCCAGCATGCGCTCGCTCAGTTTCTTCTGCTCCGCCGCAGTGGTGATGGAGGCCGCTTCCAGCAACAGCTCGTAAGCCCTCTTGTGCTCGCCCCGCGCTGCAGCGACTGAAGCCCGGCGCTTGGCACTTTCACTCAGGTACAGGGGCAGTCCGATGTTTTTTGCCAGCGCCTGGGCAGCCTCGGCGTCAGTGGTCGCAGCGGAAATGCGGCCCAGGGAGAGAAGGTCGCTGCTGCGAAGATGGAGCATCCACCACATGCCCAGTGGATTGGGATAGCGCCGGTAGGTGGACTCAACTTCATTGAGTTGCGCCACGGATTGCACCAAGTCTCCCTGCTTGCGCAAGACGTTGGCGAGTCCGAAGAGACCGAGATTGAGATTGAATGGCGCGCCTGTGGAGCGAAACAACGCGATGGCTTGCCTGACCGAGGGTTCTGCAGCGGAGTGGTTTCCCAGGTTGGAGTTCGTCGTTGCGATGCCGAGCAGGGCATAGGCCTCAAGCTGCCGGGATTGCGCCTTGCGTGCCTGCTCCAGCATTCGAGAAAAGTGATCCAAGGCCTCCGTATTGTTTCCGCTCAGTTCGTACGAAATGGCCAGCCCCTGGTGTGCATAAGCCAAGGGGAGAGGTTCTTCCTTTCGCTGAGCGATCTCCATGGCTTGCGTGGCGATCGCCACCGATGCATCGAACTGCCCGTTGCGGCGATACATGGTGGATGCACGCAACATGGCCTCACCCACTAGGTCTGGCCGATCAGTACCCTCGAGGATCGTCAGGGCGTTCGACGTTGCGACCTCCATCGCTTCCAGACGCCCCTGATTGACGGCAATCAGGGCGATATTGAGATAGGCCTGCGCTTGCCCTGTAGGGTCGCTATGCTGTTTGGCCAGCACAAGTGCCTCATTGGCGTGCTGGCTGGCGTTTTCGAGAAGTGCGAGATACAACTCGCAGCGCGACAGCAGATTGAAAACCTGAGCACGGTCCAGCGGTAGCGCGCCGTCAGGGATTTCTGCCTGCAGCCGCTGCGCCTCAAGGTAAGCGCGCGTTGCGTCGTTCTCAGCAAGGGCACGGATTTTGTCAGTTTCGAGCCGCCATTGCATCAACTGATCAGCCGTCCGGGCAAAGCCTGCCATGGCGACGAGCAGTGTGATCGCCATCACCGCACTCCTGGCCATTTTGAGAATGCTCGAGTGGTTCGGTCGGAAGCTGCAATCAGAAGCTTGCGTGGGCAGAGACTCCAATCTGCACATCATTGATCCAAGTGCTCGGCGGCCTCGATTCCACGTCATAGTTGGAGTGTTATGGTGCGCGGTGCCCGCATCGGCTACCGGGTTGTCAATCTCCTCACCCCGCACGATGGCAAGGTCATAGACTTGCTTCACGATCTCACGGATAGGCACCGCAGTGCTCCCCGGCGTACAAAGTACGCAAGTCATCGTCGGTGATTTCGTTGAGCTGCCGGTTCTGAGAGGCCGGTTGGATGTACCAATCCACGATGCTTCTGCGGATAGCGCGCCATGCTATCTATCTCCGTCCCTAGCGGCCCAGTGCTGGAGAAGCTCAGCGCACCACCTGAAACGCGGCACGCGCCGCCGAGTCCCGCTCCAGCTGGCGTGCAATATTGCCACAGACCAGATCACACAAGGCATAGACCGACTCATCGGTCAGCCGGTAGTACACGCTGGTCCCCCTCCCCTCGCGGGCCACAAGGCCGTGTTTGGTCATCAACGACAGATGCCTGGAGACATTGGCCGCCGTGTAGCCACATTGCTGCGCCAGGTCTCCCACGTTTTTCTCTCCATCCCGCAGCAAATTGAGGATGCGCAGCCGCGTGGGTTCGGCGAGAACCTGGAAGTAGGCAGCAACCTGCTCAAGGGCTTCGGGGGGCATCTCTTTCATCGCGGGATCTCCGTGCATTGGGAGCAAATGATACATTTTTGACAAATTAGCTGATTAGTTAAGCAATCAATCTAACAAAGATTCCCTGGAGCCGCCATGACGTCCCTGACCCTGTTGACCGCAGCGCTTTCCCTAGCCGTGTCCGGCGCGTGGGCGGCCAGCAACACCGCAGCGCAGCCGGTCCCCACCTTTACCGTCAAGCCTGCCGTTCAGGTCGTACGTGAGGATGTGGCCCTGGTCGGCCGTGAGGTTGGCCTGGTCTTGCGCGTTGCCGTTGACTGCCCCGTCCACCAGGATCTGGCGGTTCATGCTGTCGTAGGCAAACCATTGCGTTTGGGTGCTGCGCGTGCCTTCCTCTGTGGTGATCTGGTTGCGCAGTTCCTTGAAGGGCTTCCAGCCGTACACGGGTTCTTCGCGGGTGATGACCTGGCCGGTGGCGGGGTCGATCTTGGGTTTGCCCGTGGCCGGGTCGAGCACGGGCACGGTCTGGGTGCCGATCTGGGTCCAGGCCTTGCCTACTTCGGTCAGCTGCAACCCTTCGGTGGTGCTGGGTAGGGGCACGCCGCTTTGCACTTGCTGCCTGAGCACGTTGCCGCCCCAGCAGGTCATAGATCTGGAACTGCCAGATGCCCCCCGCGTCGCTGTCCTGGCCGCGCGATGCGTAGCTGTGAACCAGGCGACCGGCGTTGTCGTAGGCATATTTTTCGCGTTCGGCATAGCCGTTGGTGCCCTTGGAGATGACCTCCCCGAAGGCGTTGTACTCCAGGTCTTGCACTACCATCCCTGCGCCCTGCTGCACCGCCAGGGCAGCATTCGCAGTAGAGAGGGCACTGGAGCTGGCCGGGCTGATGACGTGGGTCCTGCGTCCCAGCGCATCGTATTGGTACGCTGTGAACAGGATTTGGGTGCCGCTTTCTTCGCTTCCAACGCTTTGCCAGGCCCTGCCCAGCAGGCCGCGTGTATCGTAGGAGCGGAACTCGTTCACGGAGTCTGCCCGTGCGACCTGGATGGCACGGCCATGGCTGTCGTACATCGTCAGCGTCACTCGGCCCTCTTGATTGAGCGCAATCACATTGCCAACGGCATCACGCACGAAATTGACCGATGCGGCCTGGGCGCCGGACGTGGACGTGACACGGCCCAGCGCGTCGTAGGTTGTTGGTGCCGATGCAATCTTGACCAGCTGGGGATGCGGACAAAACTTGGCCTATCAAGAGGTAGTCATGTCTTCCTGCGAAGACAGAATTCGAGCCGTTGAGCGCCAAATCAAGCTCGGCAAACGCATCAGGCGACCCATCCTTCAACTGCTCGTACTTCTACCATCGATCCCGCGTAGGGGTAGCGTACAAGTACCTGGCAGTTCGGCAAACTACCACCGACTACCGCCCCGCCATACACATAGATAGGTGTAGTGAGCGTCCATGAGGAAATGACCGACGCAAGGCGGGCTGAGGTGACGGTTGGTGCATGGGGCAGAGGGAAGGGATCACGCGATGCGTTCCCACTCGTGGCCATCGAACTGCAGAATGTCGTCTGTGCCGACCGTCCAAAGGATGCCGTGGCGGGCGTCAAGAAGGCCGAAAGTGACGGGGGCGTCGTCGTCGAACAGGACGGGCTTGAGCGTGTCGCCGTCCCATGTGAAGAGGCCAGCGTACGAGGAAACCCAGAGGCGATCACCGAACCATGCAAGGTCCCAGTAGTCGACGCCGCCGGCATCGGCGGCGATCAAGGTCCATTGACCGTCCCGCCCCTTGAGGAGCGTGCCGGCTAGGCCGCAGGCGTAGACGAATCCGTCCGGTGCGCAATAGACGCGGTTGAGGATGCGATTGGTGGGGCTGTTTTCCTGGTGCCAGTCCCGGCCATCGAAATGCCAGATCTCGCCGTGCCAACCCACGGCGTACAGATCGTCGGGCCCGAAGCCGTGGATGGATTCAAAGACAAGGACGACGTCGGGGCCCGGGCGCGAGGGCATGTCGCCGTGGATGGGCGTCCATTGGTCCGTGCCATCACGACGGAAGACCTTGCGGTCCACTGCGCAGGCGTAGGCGACGCCGGCGATAGAACGCACTTCGCGGAACCGCAGGTCTTCGGGGACGATCCGGCTCTCGAAGTCATCTTTTGTGCCAAACACGCGTACCTGACCGTACTCGCCCAGTGCCACCATCTGTGGGTGGGGGAAATCGGCTGCGCAAACAGACACGCAGTTCCATCGCACAGGATCTCCGATCAGGCCGAACTTTTCATCTTCAAACTCTTCATCCTCATCTTCAGCATCGTGGCCGTAAAACTCGGTGTAAGGGAGGCCCTTGGCTTGGATTTCGGGTGAAAACGCACCGACATAGATCAGATTTTTCTCGCGGATGGCCGCAAACGAAAACTTGACGCCAAAGTCGAGTGGCGTTTTGGGGGGACGATTCGCCATGGTCTCCTTTACTGAATTCTCTGTCGCATGCGCGCCGGTTGTTCGGCTCAGGCACTTTCTGCGCCATGTCGACCGGATCGTTGACCAAGCCGAACTGCCCGCATGTATCTCTGGATGGAAATCAACACCTACGGCCTGCGCCATAGGTTGAACGCAAACTTGCCCAGGAAAGCGCCGATAGCCAGAAGAAGAATGCAGGGAGCGAAGATCCCGCCCCCATCGGCCTCCACACCGCCGGCCGTGTATCCCGGCATTCCCGCGGAAGACGGCGCGTACTCAGCTCCAAAGTAGAACTTTGCAGTAACGATCAGTAGCCAGAAGGCAATACCGAAACACCCGAGAGCGCTGGCTCCGATCAACAAGGCCATCACACGCACGAAATCTTCTCCTCAAGAAACCCACCAATCCTGCACCAAAAATGGCCTGCTCTGCCCCGGTACGTACACCATGATGTGCCCTCGTCCACACAGTGGGCCGCAGCGAGTACCCAGGTAGCGGATGGTCACTGCGGTCACAGGAGCCTTCGAACCGTCCAAGAGAACCGCGGAGGAGCCACTTTCCAGAGCGACCAAAACCATTGCCGTCGCCTCGCCATCCAAGACCCCGTTGACTTGCCTACAGCCGTTCTCGCCCTTGACGGTGGCAGCAGCCGACAGCAGTGCGGATGCCCGCCGACTTTCGATCAGTGCCAGCCGTTCGGCCTCCGTCGTCCATGGGAAAGGCTGGAAGGCTGCTTTCCTGGCCAGCTCCTGCCGATCGAGAAGCACTGTGACGCCGCTTAACGTGATCGAAAGACAATCCGTAGGTGGCTTGGGACGCTGGACGACCGTGCGGATCTCATCCACGTCAATGCCGGAGGCGGGACGATTGACTGGCACTGCAAGGATGAGTGTGGAAGCAAGCATTGGCACCATGGCAAACAGTGTTCTGCGACACAACGATTCGAAAGACACCTTGTTCTTGTACGTGGACCGCATGGCTGTCAGGTTGTGCACCGTCAGGAACTTTCCAGCGAAGTACGGACCCGGGAGAAGTCGCGCAGGGCCAGGTCCTTACGGTGGATAGTAAAGGTGAGCGTGCCGGCATCCCAGAAGCTGAAGCCAGGATGCCTGTCGGAGTACAGCGTCAGCAGATTCACCCATTCTTCGAGCTTCCCACCCTGGGTGTCCATCGCCTGTTCCTCCGGACTCTGCTGCTGGGTGAACACGAAGGCGTTCTGGAGGTGCACGCCGTGCTGCGAATCGTCACTGCCGGCGAGCTCGGTCTCCAGGGCCGTGTAGGCCTCGCACTGATCGTCGTCCCAGACCTCCATCAGGCTGGCGTCGTCACCCGTGTAGCGGTGCGATGCCCCATAGAGGCAAGGCACGGACACCGTGGCATCCACCGTGGCGCGGTAGGCCGCATAGGCCTCGGGCACATTGTCCCCGTCCACAAAACGTGCATCGTGGCCCCACTCATAGGGCTGCAGGGACGCGCGGGGCGATGTGTCGTACATCACCAGGGTCCGGTCGGATCCGTCCTGGCCTTCGGCGAAAAAGTACAGCCACCCGGTGCGCGGCAGCCATGACTGCAAGCCGGCCACGGCCTCGAGGTCGAGCTGGGCATAGAAATGCCAGTGTCGGCCGTTCGTCATGGGATAGTCCACACTGGGCGGCAGATCCGGGGCGCCGCCGAAGCGGGTGCCGCCAAGCACCGGGGGCTCGTCGGGCGTCGTAGTTCGCCAGCGCAGCGCCTGGCGGGCATGGCGGCGCAGCGCGGGCTCATGCTGAAGGAAGCCGTGCCGCGTCAAGGCGGCTTGAAGCAGCGCCAGGTGCGTTGGGCTGCTGCGCGCCAGAAACACTTCACCGTCCATCGCCACGTCGATCTCGGGACGGTAGCGCGTGTCACGGTACAGCGCCCGGTGGCGTGGGTCGATCCGGAGATTCTCGATGCGGCCGATCGAGGCGGGCAAAGACTCGAACGGGTTGCCGCGCAGATCCAGTGTCTTCAGCGCAGGCAGATGGCCGATGCCCTCGGGCAACGAGGTGAGCCGGTTGTATGACAGGTCGAGTTCTTCCAACTGCCCGAGCTGCGCGACCTGTGCGGAGATGCTCTTGAGCGCGCCGCCCGTGAAGCTCAGTTGGCGCAAGCCTCGCAACTGCGCGATGGCATCGGGCAGGTGTAGCACGCTGGTGTTGGTGAGGCGCAGACGGGTCAGTTTCTGCAATGTGCCTATCTCGTCCGGCAGCGTGGTGAAGCGTGCGTGATCCTGGGAGGCGTACTGCATCGAAAGCCATTCCAACTCTGTCCAGCGGAATATTTCCGATGGAAACGTGTCGACCTTCGGCGTATCGCGCCACTCCTGAAACCAGTGAAGGTGGCGCACCTGCTTCGGGGGCACCGCCAGGCCGGCTTCGATGCTCTCGAAGTTGCGTGGCCTCAACCGCACTTCACCGCGGGGGAAGTGCAGAACAAGACGCAGCGCCACACCCTGCGCGTCGCCCTCGTAGTCTTGGCGCAGCACGCCGCTCAGCGCGAGGCGGTCGGGCGCGAGGTCGACTTGCCCGAAAAACCGCAGGCCATGCTTCAGCCCATCTGAGAACAGGCCGAAATCGACGCGCGGCTTCTCGGCCGGATAGGCAAACACACGGTGCGGCTCTTTCGAGCGGTCATCGAAATGAAAGGTGGCGGAGAAGAATCGGGGAGCGATCTTCCCTGCCGCTACCTCAAAGACACCTTCATGGTGGGCGGCGTCAAAAGGCATCGGAACCGCCTTCAAGTCGAACCGCATGCCTCCATCGACAAACTCGACATTCGCATCCGCCGCAAAAGCGAACGACGTGATGCCTATCTGAAAGACATCCGATGCTGGACTGGTGGACGGACGGTTCATGGCCTACATGTGGTCAGTTGAGGTAAAGACAGTGAAGTGATCATCAACGGAGTACAAGTTGTGTAACCCCCGCCAAACGCTAACAATGGAGAGGTCCTCTGCGAGAAGCTCCCGGGTCACTATCGCGACCGTGCCATCTGTACCAAGGGGAAAACAGACAGGTCTTTGTAGGGAGCTAGGGAGACGCTGGCAACCGCTATGGATGGGACCGATCAGCAGTGACAAGCAAAAAGGAAGTCTTAATCTCTTGTTTCACGTGAGAGCAAATTGAGATGAAAGCCAATACGCCAGATCATGGAGATATTGATGGCCGCGAGTGCTAGCGCACTGCCCCAACCCACAATTTCTTTGCCTTGATCAGCCAAAACGACAGGGGTACACCACCCAACGACAAGCATTGCAGCAACAAACTTCAAACCCACGGTGACAGACAATGGGAAGTAGCGCCGAAGAAACTGCTTACCCATTCCACCGCCATTTCTGCGGTAGAGGTACAGCAGCCCCAGCACCGTAATGGCAAATGTGACCCAAGAACCTGCATTCGATGAGGTACTAATGCGGGGCGTTGGTGTTGTAGCGATGAGCGTGAATTGCAGCCAATCGAAGGCCATGATTACCAGGAAGTAGCGAAACATGGCGGCCTCCGACAGCCGCTCCGTACGCAACAATTCGCGGACGAAAGCAGTACTCCAGAGATAGCGATGGTCTAGCGACATCAAATCCTCTCTTGCAGAAAATTCATACGAAACGTCAAACGCAATACTTGATGTCAGCGGCACTGCTTGCTGGTGAAACCAGCCGGAAGGCATTGTCCGAATAGAAAAGGAGCTTTCTTCACTTGGCAACCGTTTCGAGCATGAGAGCAGAACTCAATGCTTCGCTCATGTCCTGGTCGAGTGTCTTGACTCCCTTGATCACGAACGTGCCCCCATTTCTCCATAAGGTTTGTGCAGTTGCCAGAGACTCTGATGTCGTGGCGTTGAGGACACTGACATCAACAAGCACCTCGGTGCCACCTTCCACAATGGCAGGTAGTCCGACACGGAGTCTCGGGCCTGGCTCGCGCACGGCGATGAGCAGAACTCGTTCAGGTTTTGGGTTGACGTTTGACGCCAAGCACCTCGAACAAGAGCTTCCGGTGCCGCAAAGTCATTTCACTTGAACCACAAATTCTTTCTCAGCCTCCGATCCGTTGGCCTTGCACACCAGATAGATGGTCCGGGCAGCCGTGGGGCTGTCCAGGTACACCGTGGCGTTGTGTGTCAAACCACCCGCGGCGGAGGCAAGAAAGTCATAAAGGTACGCAAAGGGCTGACCTTGCGTCCATGAGGACCCGCACTTGGCTGGAGCGCTGGTGGTTGCCTGGAAAGTGACGAGATAGTTGTCTCGCTTGACGGCGCCCACCGCAATGGAAAGCGTGGTTGGCGTGGTGGGCGTGGTGGGCGTGGTGGGCGTCGTTGGCGTCACAATCTCCTTCAGCGCGTTGGCCGGGATTTCGATGGTGTAGGTATCTACATCCGTCGGGCTGTTGACGTGCCAGTTGGAGTTGAAAGCAATGCGGGTGAAGTCACGGTTAACACTGGAGGTCGGCGCCGTATCCAAGTCCCAATAGACCGTCCGATGAAATGCAAGGTTGTACACCGTGGGTGCCGCCTTGAGCTGGACGGCCATGACCTTGTTCTGCATCCACTGCTTGCCTGCGCCATCGTTTGTGGTGGCCTGCGTGGTCATCGCTATCCAGCCGGGCTTATTGAAGGCCTTGCCAGAAAAATGCACGGCGGTTCGGATGCCGGACATGAGCTGCGTGCGCTCTCCGGAGTCCAATCGCTTCATGTAGACGTCTGTGTATTCTTTGGAATCTACGTAGACATACACATCTTTTCCACTGGCATCGATGGCCAGATCGGAGTGTTCAGATTTTTCGGCCAACCGTCTTTTCTGCGTGAAGTCCCGAGAGAAGGCCGTTGTGCCAATCGATCCGTTGCTTGATACCACGCAATACTCACCACTCGGGCTCATGCTGACATGGTCTGGCAGCTCGCCATTCAGATCCATCGAGCCCAAGATCTTATTCGTGTCACGGTCCCAGGTGAACACACCGACGGCCCCCCAGTTTCCGCCAACACTGTTCACCGAATCACGCACCATGTAGCACCAATACCGGCCATCCTTCGACGGCGAACCCTCAGCGCCCGTATTGGCATGTGTGGGCGTGGCCTTGGGAAACCGCTCTTTGAGGCGCTCCTTGAAGTCCCCCACCACCCGGGTCTCGCCGGTCAACACATTCATCACCTTCTGCTGCAACTCCACTCCCCGACTTGGCATCAGGTAGATCAAGTTCTTATCCGTGGGATGCCACTGAAGCTCAGGATCCTCGCCGAAGCTTGGAAACTTCTTCACCAAAGCATGCGTGTTGGCGTCGTACAGGTAGAAGAAACCTTCCTTATCAAGCACCAGTTGCAGCGTGTTGTCGGCGTTGTACATCTGCCGACGCGAGTACTCGGTGCGGCCATAGACATGCAATCCGTCAGCAGTGTGGTCCGTGGCACGCGTCACGCAGGTCTTGTAGTTCGGCTCTGAGAATGCAACTCCCCTGGCGGGTTTGGCCACGGCTGCAGGGGTTACCACGGTTCGATCCGTATTCAAGGAAAATCCGGAGTTGGCTGCATAGAACTTCTCACATGCCGGGCTCAAACCCGAAGCACTACCCGCTCCGACAGCAAAGCGCAGAGCAGCATTCCACAACAAAGAGCGCTGGCCTGGAAGAACGTCGAGTCCGTCAAAGGCCTTGGCTCCCGTCCCCCGATCCAGAGTAACTCCCGGCGCTGTGGCCGCTATCGTGGTGCCGTTGACGGTGATGGACTCAACAAAGAGGTTTCGATCCTCGCCGTTGACTGTTCCGTCGTTGGTAAAGACCACATCGATCTTGTCCCCGTTGGCAATGGAGGGAACAGTGAAACCGTAGTCTTTGTAGGCTGTTTCACGAACCTCGGTGTCTGCCACCAGCACACCGTTGACGCGAATCTCCATCAGAGCACCGGCATTTCCGGCCAGACTGGCGCGGGCCCGCACAACGAGATTGGCCGCCTCCGCTTTCAGCGAGACCGTGGACAGGGACTGCTGCGCGTACTCGCCGCTGCCCGCCACCCCGGTTTCTCCACCTCCGCCACAACCAGCAAGCGCCAACGCGGCAACGCCGCAAGTCACCGCATAAGTCACCAGTCTCGTACCCATGGATTCACCCTCTCGATTGTTGAAGACATTCGTAGCCAGCGCTGCACCTGCACAGCAATGACTCCTCATCAAAGGCGCAAAGACGGACCCCAAGGGCTCATGTCGTTTCAAATAGAAACACAATCGTTCGCCGAGGCTACTGGTGGTAAAGAGTCAAGACACAGATTGTTCGGGAGCGAGTAAAACTTGCCGGGCTGCCGGACGTGTGTTCTGCGCATTCACTGCGGTCAGGGTTCGTAACCGAAGCCGCGGTGCAGAAGGTTCCGCTGGCCGACACCATGGCGATGACAGGACACAGGAGTGTTGCGAGCGTTGTGGGTTACTACCGCCCTTCCAATGACAACCCAGCTGCGGAGCTGCTTTGACGAGTGGTGTCGGCGGCTCCTTTTGCAACTGCTTGGCAGCGGTTGCCGACAGTCGCGGACGAGGCTCCTGTGGCAGCTATGGGGCCAAAAGCGGACGCCTATGCCGACAGCCCTCTGACGACTCAGGGGCCGAAAGCTCCGTTGATCGTATGCATCGCAAAGGTGAAGAAGCCGGCCTCAGGGCCTGCCAGCCCGGCCACCATAGTCACCTTGCATGCGCAGCCCAGCTACGATTTCGGCAGGTACGCCGCCCGCCGTCGTAGCGCGACTGAGAGCCTCTGCGCAAAATACTCTGCATGATGTCAAGGGTGAAATAAGCAAGGCGTAGGCTTGGAACCAGCTGGTTCGCCACCAGAGCAATTCGGGGCATTTGTGACCGCAGAAGTAAGCCGTATTGGAGCGCTTGTAAAGTCGCGGAATATCAAGGTGGACTAGTTTTGCGCACGCCGTGAAGGCGACGAAAGAACGTGTTCACAGCCAGCTGCACATGGGCCGCACTGTGCGCAGCGCCGGGCACGACGTCCAGGAAGGCATGCATGCCGGCCTCACACAGCAGCCGGTGCAGGGTGCGCGCACGCTCCACGCGCGTGCCGCCCGCGTCGTTAACGCCCTCGCGGTACAGCACATGGGGCGGCTGCACCACGATGTCCGTGCCCGTGTCCTCAGCGCCTACCACCACCTGCACTGGCAGACCGCGCAAGCCGGCGCGGTCAACCGGCGTGTCGAAGAGGGCGGGTACGTCGCGCACGCCTACGAACCAGTCGCGCGACTCGTCCAGTGTGTTAACGATGCCGGGCGCCCCCACAGATACCGCTGCCAGTTGCGCCGCATGCAAGTACATGAAGCGGTGCGCAAACTGCCCGCCGCCCGAAAAGCCCGCTAGCCAGAACCGGTGCGTCGGCAGGCCAAAGCGCGCACGCACCTCGTCCACCATGGCCAGCAGCACTTGGTCGTAGCGGATGCCGCGGTACTGTAGGTAGATGTAGTTGTGCAGTTCCTCGTCATCGGTCATGGCCACCGGGAACAGCGGTGCCAGCACGATGCAGTTGGTTTCGTCCGCCAACTCGCTGCACAGCGCACGTGCCGTCTCGGGCGCACGCTCGGAGCCATGCACGGCCACCAGGACGCGAAATCCCTTGGCCAGCTCCTGCGTGTAACCCGGTGGCACGTAAACCCCATACGAAAAACGTCGGTCGAAGCGGCACGCCTGGAAGGGAAAGACCCCAGTGGCCTGGTCGATGCTGAAAAGGGGAACGCTCATGCGGCCTGCCCCCTCACTGCGGCGTGGCGCCGGAGCGCTTGACCAGCGCCGCGTGCTTGGCCAGCTCGCTCTGGAAATACTGCGCTGCCTGGGCCGGCGGCATCAGCACCGGTGCTAGGCCCTGGACGGCAATCGCCTCCTTCACTGCGGGCTCGTCCATGGATGACTTAAGGTGCTCGTAGTACTTGCCTACCAAGTCGGGGGACATCCCCTTGGGCGCGATCAGGGCCAACCAAGCGTCGAAGCTGTAAGCGGGCAACGTCTCGCTGATACTGGGCACCTCGGCCAGCGCTGGCGAGCGTTTGCCCGTGGTCACGCCAAGCGCGCGCAGCTTGCCGGTCTTGATGAGCTGCGCCACCGAAGGCAGCGCCAAGTAGGCCATGTGCACCTGCCCGCTCACCAGGTCGGCCGTGAGGCCGCCTGCATCCTTGTAAGGCACGTGCGTGGTCTTCACGCCCGCTTCGGCATCGAACAACTCGCCCGCCAAGTGCAGCACAGTGCCAATGCCCAGCGAGCCGTAGTTGAAATCGCCTGATGGGCGTGCCTTGATCTGGGCAATCAGCTCCGGCACGCTTTTCGCAGTGACAGTGTTGGACACCACCAGCACGATGGGTACCACGCCGATGATAGTGATGGGTGTGAAGCTGTGAATTGTGTCGTAGGGCAGCGACTTGAACAGGCTGGGGTTCACCACATGGTTGGAAGACACGATCTCCAGCGTCAACCCGTCGGGTGCCGCGCGTGCCACCTGCGCCGTGGCCAGCGTGCCGCCGGCACCCGGCAGGTTCTCCACCACTACGGGGTGGCCCGTGCGCTGCCCCAGCGGTGCCGACACCACGCGCATAAAAGCATCCATGGCCGAGCCCGCCGGGCCGGGTACCACAACGCGCAAAGGTCGGGCCGACTGAGCCCGGGCAGGTCCGCACAGCGCAAGGGCGGCGGTGGCGAGCAGCGAGGCTCGGCGGGTTATGAAAGGGCTCTGCATAAGTGTCTCCGGGCGAGATGTTTTGGGAAAAGTGTGCACACTTTGGAGGTTCGAGGCTGTAGATCAATAAAAAGTCGCGATCAAATCTCTCTCTTTATCAATAAAAGTGTCCACACTTAATTCTATTTCCACAAATCTGCGCGAGAAACATGGTGTTATCCCGCATTTCTGTCGACACTAAGTGCATAAAAACTTGGATCACCATGACATCCACACCCCAGACAGGGCCCATTGAAGAACGGGCCAGTGACGACATTACCGTTGCCAAGATCTTTGAATCGCTGCGCATGCGCATCGTCTCGGGCGAAATCGCGCCCGGCTCGGTTATCAACTCGGTGGAGATCGCCTCCCACTTCGGTACTAGCCGCACACCCGTGCGCGAGGCCCTGTTGCTGCTGAGCCAGTACGGTCTGGTCACCCTGGCGGCGCGGCGTCGGCCCCGTGTGTCAGAGGTCTCGGCCAAGGCCATCCGCGACCTGTATGCGCTACGCACGGCCCTGCACGCCTACCTCTCGCAAGCCATCGTGCAGGCGGCCCCCGAAGCCGCGCTGCGCGCGCTGCGCGCCCAGGCCGTGGCACTGATCGAGGCCTTCGACACCCGTTCCACCGAAGCCCACCTGGTGGAGGTGGAGGCCTACCTGGCCGAAGAAGTGCGCTTGGGCGATAACGAGGTGGTCGCTGGCGTACTCGATTCACTGCAGTGGCGCATCGCCTGGTTCCGACGGCTGGGAGCACTGAGCCGTGAACAGCTCAAGATGCTGTCCGCAGACCGCCTGCGCGTGGCCGACGCCTACCTCGACCGCGACGCACGCCTGGCCGAGGCGCTCAACCGGTCCATGCTGAAGAAGGCGGGAGACTTCTGCGAGCAGAGCTTTTTGCGCGGCCACTGACGGCATTCAATGAAGATCAGCGCGGCAAGGGCGGGTACCTGACTCACGTTTCTACCGCGCCAGCTGACGGCGTTAAAGACGCTTGCAAGAATTGCAGCTGTTGCGATGCCATCATTTCATCAAACGTTGCACCGCCATGGCAATCGCTCCCAACACCCCAACCGCCGCCACCACTGCGAAGTAGTCCACGCATGCCATCAGCGTTGCCTGCTGCGTGACCATCTGCGCGAGCTGGGCCACTGCCAAAGCGTCTGCATTGGCTCCGGCACCGTTTGCGGCCAAGGCCCGGCTTACCGCTTGCAGCGTCTGGACGTAGATCGGATTGCTGTTTTCAAAGCGACTGACGAGCACGGTGTAGTGTTCAGTGCTACGCCACTGGAGCATCAACGCCGACGAAGCGACTCCTAACGCGGTGCCGAACTGGGCCAGCATGTTCTTCAGTTGCTGTGCATGCGACAGAACGGTGTCGTGGTGCTGCACATCGCGGAAGGTATGCATCGCCGTGGTCGCCATCACGAATATCAGAAAGATGCCGTTGAAGGCCAGAGCGGGCAGGACGTCGGCCCAGATATGCACATCGCCTGTGAGCCGCGACAGCAGGATGCCGAATACGGCCAGCGAGACAAAGCCAGCCATCAGAAACTTCTTTGGGCCAGGCCACTTGGGCAGTGCCCACATCATCACCAGCCAGGCCACCAGCGCGCTTGACAGACCCAGCGTCTGCACCCTCCCAACAATCTCCCATGGAACGCCAAGTCCCCGCTGGAGCATCATCGGCAGGATGTAGTTGTTCGCTCCGAGCAGCACGTAACACAACATGAATACAGCGACGCCGACGATGTATCGCGGGTGCTTGAGAGATTGGAGGCCTAGTAGCGGCCGGTCATGCTGGCGAATGGCGCGGAAGAAGTACAACATTGCCACCGCCCCGCATCCAATGATGCTGAGAAGCATCGTGGCGTCGGTGAAAAAGTCGTACTGGCTTCGCTGGATGGCATACAGCATCAGGAAGCTACCGCCGGCCAGACTCATGAAGAGCACCGGATTGCTCTGGCTTCGCAGGTCGTCCGAGACCAGCGCTGTTGGCAAAGATAGCGTGGCGACGACTGCGGCGGCGGCAGCCACGAGCATCAGCAGTACGAAGATGCCATTCCACTCATCCTGCGCGACCGTCAGCGACGCCAGGCCGGGGGCGAAAGCAATGCCAGCTGCCAGGCCTGTCGCGAAATACTTGATGCCAACAAACCGCTGGGGACTGGGTGGAATCAGGTTCACCAGTACGCGCCCCGTCGTCATGAACGCAGCGCCCCCCAGGCCCATGATGACGCGCCCAATCATGAATGCAGGGTATGAGTCGCTGGTAGCGCAGATCGAGCATCCGAGGATGAAGAGGCCAAGCGAGGCCAAGACAAAGTTTCTCCACCCAAGGCGCTCGGCGAGCCAGCGCTGCTTGGATATGGTCGAGATGGCCACCGCCGCGTAAGCCACCGTGGTCAGACTGAACTCTTCGGGCGACGCTCCGATTTCACCCATGATGGGACCTGCTGCGAAGGCAATCATCCCGGACTGGAGAAACTCAAGCAGAGTCAGCAGGAAGATGGTGGCCAGCAACGCGAATGACGGTGCAGTTTGGGTGGCAGGGATGGGGGCGGGAGCCGTATGGGAGGACATCCTCTGACTTTATGGATGCACCAATGGATTGATAAGATGACAATCTAGCAAAGAACTAGTGCAACATTGCACCAATCAATCCGTGGAAGACCTGAACGACCTCTATTACTTCGCGGCAGTGGTGCAGCACAACGGATTTTCGGCTGCAGCACGTGCGACGGGGGTGGAGAAGACGCGATTGAGTCGACGGGTGGCCGAGCTGGAACGGCGCCTCGGCGTACGACTGCTACAGCGCTCAACGCGCCGGCTGGCTCTTACCGAGGCCGGGCAACGGTTTCATGTTCTGTGCTCTGCAGCGGTTGAAGGCGCTGCCGCTGCATACGAGAGCATCGCTGAACTGCAAACGGAGCCTGCAGGGACTGTCCGCCTGTGTTGCCCCGTAGTGATGGCACAGAGCTACATCGCTCCTATCTTGCCGGGCTACCTTTCTCTGCATCCGAAGGTGAAGGTGTTCCTGGAGGCCACGGACCGCGCGGTCAATCAGATTGAAGAGCGGTTTGACCTAGTGCTGCGCGCCCGCCCGCAAATGGATGGCGATGGCGGCATGGTGGTGAAGACCCTGGGCACGGCACGGCGCATCCTAGTGGCCAGTCCTGCCTTTCTACAGGCGAACGGAACACCGAGCAGCCTTGATGAATTGACACGTTATGACGTGGTAAGTCCGCTCAGCGACCAACCAAACGGGGCCAACTTGTGGAACCTCACCGACAACAACGGCAAGTCACTCGAAGCGAAGCTAAATCCTCGGTTGGTATCGAGTGACCTGCGCGTTCTGCATCAAGCAGCGCTGCACGGTATTGGCATCGCACTTATGCCAACCCCTATCGTGGCCGATGCCCTGCGAAGTAGTATGCTCGTGCAGGTATTGTCCGAATGGACAGCGTCGGAACATTTAATTCACCTCGTGTATCCGCCACCTCGCGGAATGCTTCCGTCGGTGCGCAGCCTCATCGACTACCTGGTTGCCCATCTGCCGCCAGCCATCCAGGGAGCGCGGCCCTGAGGCGCGCACTCATCCTCTGACCGCGTCGCTACGTTGACCCAACCGCTCCTGCAAGAACTCGATGAAGCGCTGTACCTTGGCCGGAAGCAAACGTGTCTCCGTCATAGCGTAGACCGGCGTCGGCTTACCTTCCCACTCTGGCAGAACCCGCTGCAGGCGTCCTGCGGCCACATCTTCTGCCACGATTTCCACAGGCAGAAGAACGATGCCCATGTCCAGGGTGGCCAAGCTGCGGAACATCCCGACGCTGTTGACCAGGAACCGCCCACCCACGTCCACCTGGACAGTTTCTTCTGCTCTGTGCAGCTCCCACTTCGCGGCCTTGGCAAACCCGAGGCATTCGTGCTGGGACAGCTCCGACGGATGCTGAGGAGCGCTGGATGTTTTCAGGTAGCCCGGCGACGCATAGGCCTGTACGGACAAGCGAGCCAGCAGTCGGGCAATCAGGTTCGAATCGCCCTGTTCACCCATCCGGATGGCTACATCGAACGGCTCTGCAACCAAATCCACCCGCCTCGGCGTGAGGTCGAAATCGAAGGTGATGCCGGGATAGCGGCGTGCAAATTCCGCCACCAGCGGGGCCATGTAAATCGTGGCGAAGTCGACTGGTAGTGAGGCGCGGAGTACGCCACTGGGCTGCGCGAGCATCTCGCTCAGTTGCTCATGCGCGATGCGTGCCTCGTCGACGATGCGCCGGCTGCGCTCGTAGTACAGCTGCCCAGCTTCCGTGAGCTCCACTTTGCGTGTCGTGCGATGCAGCAGCCGCAAGCCAATGGCTTTTTCCAGAGCGCTGATGCGGCGCGACAGGGTTGAGTTCGGCACCCCCGTCACATCAGCCGCGCCCCTGAAGCTGCGTGCGTGCGCCACCTCGACGAAGAGTGCCATGTCATTCAACAGCTCCATTCCAATTGCTCCATTTATGAATCAATGTTTGCCATTTTCATATATTTATCTCCAAGGAGGAATAATAAACAATAACGACATCGCATTCACAGGAGAGATTCGATGTCCAAAGGAACTGCAGTTATCACCGGCGCCGCCAACGGCATCGGCCAAGCGTATGCACAGCGCTTGGCTGCCGACGGCTTCGACATTGCCGTCGCAGACGTGGTCGATGCATCCACAACCAGAGGCCTGATTGAAGCCACGGGTCGCAGGTTCTTCTCGGCTCTAGTGGACGTGACGTCGCCCGAATCCACACTCCAGTTTGCCGCCGACGTCGCGGCCAACTTGCCACCAGTCGTAGCTCTGGTGAACAACGCAGGCATCTACCCCTGGAAGTCCTTTGCGGACACTGATTACGCACTGTGGCGCAAGGTGCTGGGCGTAAACCTCGACGGTGCGTTCCTCATGAGCAAGGCGTTCATTCCAGGCATGAAGGAGCGCAAGCTCGGCCGCATCGTCAATGTGGCCAGCAGCACGCTCTGGCTGAACGTGCCCGACATGTCTGCCTACATCGCCAGCAAGGGCGGTGTCATTGGTCTTACCCGCGCGCTGGCCAGCGAGTTCGGCGCCTCTGGCATCACGGCCAACGTCATCGCTCCCGGCCTGACGAACACCAAATCGATGCGCAGCACGAATGAGGAAATTTTCGAATTCCTCCCGAAGCTGCAAGCCATTCCCCGAACGCTGGAACCCACGGACCTAGTCGGCGTGGTCTCGTTCCTGTGCTCCCCGGACTCCGCTTTTGTAACGGGTCAAACCGTCGTCGCCGACGGTGGGCAAGCCCGCCTGTGATTCAGGCACCTCCCCCTACCTCTCATCCACTTTCCAAGGATTCGCAATGAGCCAACTTCTGACCCCCGTCCGCATCGGCCGTGTTGTCGCCCCCAACCGCGTTCTGATGGCCCCCATGACACGTTCCCGTGCAAACGAAGACGGCGTTGTCGGCGACATGACGGTGACCTACTACGCCCAACGCGCCAGTGCAGGCCTTCTCATCACCGAGGGCGTATTCCCGTCGGCCTGGGGCAAGGGTTACGTGAACACCCCCGGCATCGAAACGGAAGAGCAGGTTGCAGCGTGGAAGAAGGTGACCGAAGCCGTGCACGCACGCGGTGGCCGCATATTCATGCAGCTCATGCACTGTGGACGGGTCTCGCACCCCTCGCTGCTGAACGGTCAGACACCCGTCGCTCCTTCCGCCATCAAGCCCGAGGGGCAGGCCTGGACGCCCGTCGGTCAAGTCGACTTCGAGACGCCTCGTGCACTGAGCCTGAAAGAGATTGCTGGCGTGGTTGATGACTATCGCCAAGCGACCCGCCGCGCTATCGAAGCAGGCTTTGACGGCGTGGAGTTGCACGCAGCTTCGGGCTATCTGCCGGAGCAGTTCTTGTCCTCTGGAAGCAACCAGCGCACGGACTTGTATGGCGGCTCCGTGGAGAACCGCGCCCGCTTCGTCCTGGATGTACTGGATGCCATGGCTTCTGAAGCAGGCGCGGACCGCGTGGGCATAAAGATTTCACCGGAGATGAACTACAACAGCATCACCGATGCGGCTCCTGAAGAGACCTACAAGTACCTCGTGAGCCAACTGCGCGAATGGAACCTGGCCTACCTGCACGTCGCACTGTTCGGCAACTCCGCCGTGGACTACCACGCTCTCCTGCGCCCGCTGTTCAACGGTGCCTACCTGATTGGTAGCGGTCTGACCCAAGAGAGTGCTGAGAAGCTGCTTCAAGAGAAGAAGGCCGATGCCACCGTCTTTGGCGCGCCGTTCCTTGCCAATCCTGACCTGCCGGAGCGCTTTCGCGTGGGTGCCGAGCTCAACACGCCTGACCGGAGCACGTTCTTCGCACCACCCACCGCCAAGGGCTACATCGACTACCCCGCACTGGTGCCCGCAGAAACTGACTGAAGTGGCGTAGCGCCACAAGGAGAAATCATCATGACCACTATCGCTCGTATGCAACGCGCCAACCGGGGAACCCAGTTCCGCGCCTACCGCCTGCACGGTTCCGACCCCGCGCTACTCGACCCCTTCATGGGTATCGACCATGCCTGGATGAGCGCGCCCACCTTCCCACCCCATCCGCATGCGGGCTTCTCTGCAGTGACCTACCTGTTTCTCGATTCGGAAGCAGGCATCGCCAACCGCGACTCTCAAGGTAACAGGACACTGATTGAACCCGGAGGCCTGCATTGGACGGCAGCGGGACGTGGTGTGGTTCATGAAGAGAACCCTGCAGTGCTCGGTAGTACGACGCATCTGCTGCAAATCTTCGTCAACTTGCCCAAGGACCGCCAGAACGCAGCGCCGTTCGCACTGACGTTGCGCCCACAGGACGTGCCAGTTGTGCAACGCCCAGGTGCACGGGTACGGGTTCCTCTGGGAGCCTTTGGCGACGCTCGCTCGCCGCTGACGCCGCCCACCGAGGTCACGCTGATGGACGTGACGTTGGAGCCCATGGCTGAACTTGAAGTGCCGGTGCCAGCGGGACAACGTGCCTTCTTCATGCCGGTGTTCGGCAGTGCGGAAATCGACGGCAAGAGCTTTGGCCTGGAAGACCTCGGTGCACCTGTCATGCCGACCGTTCCCGATGCAACGACCCACAAGCTCGTGGCCAAGGCCGATGGCGCCAAGGTTGCCGTCTTCATTGGCAAGCCACTGCACCAACCCATTCTCTCGAATGGCCCCATGGCCTTTGCGAACAAGGAGAGCCTTGCCGCTGCGGCCGCCGCTTACCACCGTGGAGAAATGGGAAGCCTGTAAAGGCCGCCACGCACTTCGGGGCAAGTGACCCACCCGCCCCAAAACCAACCCAAAGGAGCTACATCATGTCTGCACAATTTACCGCCGAAAACACTGCACTGCTGCTCATCGACCACCAGGTCGGCACCATGCAGCTCATCAAGAACATCGACAAGGAACTCGCTGCCAAGCAGTCGATTGCCTTGGCCAAGATGGCAAAGATTCTCAATATGCCGGTCGTCATTACGTCCAGCCAGGAAGATCGTGCACAGGGCCCCATCCTCCCCGAAATCGCACAAATCCTGCCAGAAGCGCACGAGGCGCGCATCAAGCGTCCCGGTGTGGTCAACGCCTGGGCTTACCCCGATTTCAAGAAGGCTGTGTTGGCCACCGGCAAGAAGAACCTCATCATGGCTGGTGTGACTACCGATGTGTGTCTCATCTTCCCGGCCATTGACGCAGCCAAGGAAGGCTTTGGCGTGCAGGCCGTGATGGATGCATCTGGCTCTCCAAGCGACCTGTCCGAAGAGTTCTCGCGCCAGCGCATGCGCGACGCTGGCGTCGTGCTCACAGCCACCAACACGCTGATGGCTGAAATCGCACAGGACTGGTCCACGCCGACCGGCCAACAGCTGATTACGCTGCTGTTCACCGACGTGTTCCCTGCACTCGGCGCAGGCATTACGCAAGGCTGATGGAATGCATGTGAGTCGGAGCTAGGCTTGCTACGGCCCACATGCTGCGATACCAACACTGAAAATTTCTCCGTATGCCATTGAATGAATCTGGCATCGTTGTGGTGGGAGGCTCCCTTGCGGGACTGACCCTCGCCCTGGCAAGTGCCGCACGTGGCTTGCCCGTTCAGGTGCTGGAGCGCTCGTCGCAGAGAACGCAAGGTGGCGACAGCTTGAGCGTCGACTTGGCTGCGATTGCGAGGACTGTGGGTTATGACCCCCGCGTTTCTCCGCGACTGCCTGTTGTCTTTGCGTACAGGGACAGGCACCTCACTACATGGCCGGCTCTGTATGGCTGGCTGCGCGATAGGGTTAAAGAGACGCCAAGCATCTCTCTCCAGGAAGGAATGTCCGTCGCATCAGTACAGGCCCTGCACGACAAGGCGGAGGTTGTGTTCGAGGACGGCTCGAAGATGCAGACGGATGCTGTCGTCGGCGCCGATGGTTATCACAGCGTTGTCCGCCGCGCGATTGCGCCAGACGCGCCATATGCACGCTACGCAGGCTATCTCGTGTGGCGAGGTCTGGTAGACGAGCAAGCGCTGACGCGACCTGTCTCCTGGCCATCCAATGGCGGATTGTGGATTGATATCGTGCGTGGCTATCGCTTGGTGGCGGCTGTGCTGCCAGGTCGGGATGGCTCCATGGAGATTGGACACCGCCAGGTGACGTTCGCATGGTTTGATGCACATCGAGATGAACTGCTGCGTGCGACGAATCGCTTGACCCCAGAGGGTTTTCTGGTTGGCACACTCGGAAGAGGCAGCATCGACACGGAAGTACGCTCCGAGCTCCTGTCCATGATTCATGGCCTTTGGCCCGAAATGTGGGCTGAGGCAGTAGCACTCGGCGTGCTGTCGACAGCCTCACTGAGTGGTGCGCCTATCGCAGAGTACGTGCCAGAAAGACTGGCCGCTGGACCGTTGGCCATTGTGGGGGATGCTGCTCACGTGGTTTCACCAATGACTGGGAGTGGCTTCGCGTCAGGGGTGGATGATGCTGCGGTGCTCTCCCGCATGCTGGCGGAGCGGAACGACGAAGAGCCCGTTTCCGCGGCTTTGCAGAACTATCAGTCTGCGCGATTGCCTTACGTCCGCGCACTGGTCAACCATTCACGCCGCCTGAGTGCTGAATACGTTTACCAAGCATCCTCCAGACAAGTCGCGACGGGCGGCCCTCTTTGGTACCCAATGCCAATCGAAGCGTCTTGGTCCAGCCACACCTGGGCGTGGCGTTCCGCTGCAGTTGTGCGAAATCGCAAAACTGCCGGTCAAGTTCGGCCAAGCGGGTGAGATCTAAGCGGTTTTTCAAGGGAAGCAAACGCAGAAGGCAACCGGCTGGTTGCCTCTTCAAGCACATTGGGGCAACCGGTTTATTTCCATTGGAGACGAGCGCACTTGGAACGATAAAACGTAATGCCTGTTCGGCTATCTTCGCACGCCACGGTCTCGAAAGGGACCAATTGGTCTCATATTAACTTGAATGGCGAATGATGCTGCGTTTGGAAAAAGCGACTCTCGGAAAATTTGGAGCACAGGACATGATGGACCTGATCACGTCACGGGGATGGGAAGCCATCCTGCCGGATGCGCTTGATGACAACCACCTGTTGCTGGTGTCAGACCAGTTCAGAGACCTTCTTTCGGGCGTTGGCTGGAACGGGGGTCATGACCCCGCACCTGCAGCCTTGCCGCTCACCCTGTTGCTGCTTTCGAAGGCGGGAGCCAAACGTTCAGGAGACAGCCTGGAGGTCGGCCTGGAAACTCTGCAAGAAGCACTGTGCCTGCTCAGCACTGCTGTTGATCGGGAGATCGTCAATCGGATGTTGCAGCGCCAAGATGCCGCCCCCATTGGCACTGGACTGATTCAAGGTCTGCAAATGCTGGTTCAGCACGCCATCGAGCAAACTGACTCCGAATGCCACGCCTAATCGGAAATGATGCCCTTGAAGTCAGCTTTGACGGTCTTGAGGAGTTCATTGACCAAGGTCGTGTCCAGATCAGGGCAGTACGCAGCAGCAATCAGCGTTAAAGGGTGGATCTGCATCTGCTCGGCCAACACCTCAATGGTGCGGATACTGGGAACTTGATGACCCTGCTCGATACGGCTGATGTGTCGGCGGCTCGTCGCCAGCAGCATGTCCTCCTGAACCAAGCCTTGTGCAGTGCGCAATTGCCGCAGCGCCCGACCAAAGTCGGCTTGGGGTTGAACACTCTTTCGGGAAGACATCCTCCCGATTTCCGTTCAATGAGACTAAAAAGACCACGACCAACTAGTCTCATTGACGTGGTAACTCAGCAGAAGACTCACTTCCTGTTGGAAATCTGTTTCTGAAGTAGCGCGGTGCCAATACTCTTTCTTGATTTTGACGGGGTCTTGCACCCAGAGCATTGCCATGAGTCCAAGCATTTTTGCTGCCTATCGATCCTGGAAGATGCGCTTCGGCACGTGCCGGAGTGCCGGGTCGTTATCACCAGCACCTGGCGTCTGGAGAAATCCTACGAGGCGCTAGTGCAAAAATTCTCTCCGGACGTTGCGACTGTTATCGAAGGCGTCACCCCCAGATATCGCGACTTGACTTGCGTCCCGAATACGCTGGTGGGATACGAGCGAGAGGCGGAGTGCCATGCCTGGCTTTGGGCTAACAACCTTCCACATTGCAACTGGGTGGCCCTCGATGACCGATCTTGGCTCTATCGGCCGTTCTGCAAGTCGTTGTTTTTGATCGATGGCCGCACGGGGCTAACGCAGGCCAGCGGTTCTCAACTTGCATCTCGCCTTCGAAGCCTTCTTTGAATAGACATGGCATGCTGCCAGGTCTGCAGGTGAGCCTGAAGGTTCATGCGGACGAACTTGGCCAGCTCGGGCATCCCGCGAGCGGTTGCCTCGCTCTCTATCTTGTCAAAGACGCCAGCCATGCGCGACATGTCTTGGGCGAGGATGTTGGCTTCGCGCTGGTAGAAGCGGTTCTGCGACTTCTTGGCCTCCAGCGTGCGCACATTGCCGTAGCGAGTGGACAGGAGCGTGTGCAGGTACAGCAGGTTGCGATCCACGCTGTCACCGATATCGAAGACCGTGGATTCAATGGTCTCCACGATGTTCTCCACCGCGCTGTAGTCCTTGGCTCGGTACAGATCGTCCACATCGTTCCAGAGCTGATGCGCCTGGCTGATGCGCGAGCCAATCTCTGCCAGGGTCTGGTAGGCCGGGAAGAGCTGCAGGTGGTCGTTCAGGAAGTCGCGCAGCTTGGGGTGCAGCCGATACCCATCCTCCCCCGCAGGGCGCAAGGCGTTGGCCTGCCGCAGAGCCCCCACGGACGCCTGCGGGGCATCTTGCGCCGGCACGATGATGCCGTCGCGCCGGGTTTGCTCCACCACATCGGCATGCTGGTAGAGCGTCTTCAGTACATCCTTGATTGGGGAGGAGGTCATGCAGCCCCCGCCTCGGGAGCCTCAGCCTCTTCCAGCCGCGCCTGGGGGTCGATCTGGTCCACCACCTGGTCATCGGAGATGTGCGGGGTGTTTTCGTTGATGAAGGCAATGAGCTGCAACAGGTAGTCCACCTTGCCGGTGAAGGTGTAGCCCTTGCTCACCTCGTTGGTCTGCTGCAGGTAGCCCGCGTCCTCCAGGATCTTGAACATCTTCTGGACGCGAAAGACCGTTGCACCGCTGTCCGTCACCCGGTTATCGGCGAGTTCTCGCATGTCGGCCAGGCGCCGCTCCAGTGCAGAGGAGTTGCGCACCGCCTCGCTGATCTCGGTCAACCACACCACGTCGCCCGCGTGGAGCTGTGGATCGCTCCCTTGCGCTTCCCGCAGCAGGTTGAAGAAGCCCACGTAGGGCATCAGCCGGTGGCGCACCGTTTTGAGTTCCTCCCGGATGCGAGCACGGGTGTCGGTGGTGGGCGATTCGTCATAGGCCATGAAGAACGCCCCCTCGTCATGAAGACGAGCCAGCCGATACCCCACGGCCGACAGCCATTCCTGGGCCTGCTGCTGGCCTTCCTGTGTCGCCAGTGCCTCGTACTCACTCTCAAACCGGACTTTGCAGACAAACTCACCCTTGGCGAGCAGCTTGAGCGCGGATTTAAGCGAGTTCATGCTCGGCCTCCAGTTCGTGGGTCTCGTTGGTGAAGATCGCCCCGGTGTTCTCGAACAGGCTCAGGCGCGGGAAGTGGCGCGCGAGCGCCGGATCGACACTGGGGCTGGCGCTGATCACGTCGATGTTGTTCAGGGCCAGGGTCTTGAGGAACGCGCCGACGTTCTTGGCGTCAAACCGGCCCAATTCGTCGGTCACCCACACCAACCGGACCGGCGAGGAGCCCCGGATCATCTGCACGAAGCCCATGAGGAACATGGCCGTGATGAGGGCGGAATTACCGTTGGACGACACCGCCCGGAACTCCTCCTCATTGCTGATGACGGAGCGCTTGCCGTTCTCATAGAGGCTGAATTCGAGGCGCACCTGCTCGTTCAGGTCCACCTGCACCCCACCATCGGAGCGCAGGATCTCCTTGTACTCACGCACCAAGGCGGTATCCTCATCCGAGGGCAGCTCCATGCCGACACGGGAGTACGCGCGCCCAGTGAGCGAAATCGTGGGGCTCTTGTCCCGCATCTTGCGCAGCACCGAGAGGAACGCCTGCTGGCCCACGCTCGATGTGACGCGCACGCTCAGGTTCTTGAAGCGCTCGAAGTGCTCGGCCGTGGACAGCGCCCTGCCCAGCTCGGTGTTGAACGTCGCCACCAGGCGGTCGAAGGTGTCCAGACGGCTCACGAACACACTGGCGTTTTCGAAGAAGCCGTTCATTTGGTGGGTGAGCTGCTCGATGTAGCTCCCGCATTCAGTGCGCTCAAACCAGTCGCACAGCTGCTCCGCTTCTAGCCACAGGTACTCGTGCTCCAGACGGGTCTGCCGGTCAGGCAGCTCCTTGCGTTTGAGCTTGAGCCAGTCATTGGGCCCGCCCTCCTTCTTCTCAAACTCATTGCGCAGGGACAGGACCTCGTTGCGAAGGACCGCAGCCTCATCCACCAGCGTGCGGAGTTTGCGGGTCACCTCCTGGTCGAGTTCCAGCATGGAGCGCCCGATGTAGGCGCTGCTGGGCACAAAGTCGAGGAAGTCCTTGAGTTTCTGGTCGCGCAGTTCCTCCAAGCGCTGTGCGTCATTGGCGGCGGTTGAAATCTGCCCGTCGAGGGCATCAAGCACCTCCTTGGCCTTCTTGCTCAGATCATTTCGGCGGGTTTCCAGACTCCCAAGGTTCTGTGACGCCTTGAGATAAGCGGTGTGCAGTTCTCCCACCTTGCGCCGGGTGGTTTCAAAGTGCGGTAGCTCGTCCTTGCAGAATTTCTTCCACGCGGCCACCTCATGCCGGTTGTTGGCAATCGCATCAAGCTGGTCCCGCAGCCCTTTCAGTTCTTCCTCCACGGCATTGATGCGCACGGTATCGAGCCCCATGCCAGCAAGCTTGCGCTCGTAGTCCTGTCGTGCGTTGGTCAGGTCGGTCTGCAGTGTCGCTTCAACTGCCCGTGCCTCGGCATCCAGCTTGTTGATCTCGCTCTTCGACTCGGCCTCCAGGACCTCAGCCTTGAGCTTGTACCCGGCGTTGATCGCTTCACGCTTATTCTTGACGCCTTCGCGCAGGGCACGCTCTTCATTGCCAAGCACGTTCAGAGCCGCCCTCAAGCCATCAAGATCCTTCCGAGCCTGGACCTCTGCAGCGCTACGCTCGGTCTTCACAAGGCTGTCGAGGCGTCCTTTGTCTTTGACCGCAGCGTCAAAGGCCGACTTCGCCAAACCAAGGTTAGCTGCCGCCCTGCCGTGGTCGGTACCGGCTTGCTTCAGCTTCAGTCGGGCTTTTTCCGCGTGGTCTGCCGCTTTGTCCACCGACTCGTTGATGTTTGCGAGCTGGCCTTTTGCCGTTTCAAGCTGCAGGTGCACCGTATCCATCGAGAACCACTCAGGCAGTGGTAGCTCCTGAGTGCTCACCGTGGCATTGCCGACCACCACGGCCCCCTCCTCGCCTCTCTGTGCGGCTGGGATGTCCAGCATCGCAGGGGAGAGGTCGGTGCGGTGGATCACTGCCTCCGCGATCAGCTTGCTGGCATAGGGCCATACAGGGTCGTCGCTTGCACGGATGAAGGCGAGCAAGGAACCGGGTTCCGGGGTGACCTTGGCGGTCAGGGCTTCAATGTGGGCCAGCAGCGCTTTCTGACTGGCCTCAAGACCCTCCACGGCCCTGATAGCCGCTTCAAGCTCACTGCGAGCCTGACCTTCATCTTTTTCACGGTCAGAGGCTGCGTCTTTGGCTGTGTCGAAATCCTTGCGGCGCTGTTCGAGAATGGCCTCAGCCTCCTCTTGTGCAGCAAGGGTCTCATCCGTGGCTGAGGGGTTTTTGATCTTTTGGGTGATCTCGCCTTCGCGGGTGGCCAGGCGGTTGCGCTCCTCGGCGATCTCGGCGAGCCTGGGGGGCTCCTCCAGCGCCTGCAAGTCCGCGTCCTTGGCTTCACCAAGGGCCAAACGCTTTTTGACCCCCGCGCTTTGTGCTGTGGCTTTGCGCTCTGCGATCTCATTTTGCTGACGCTGTGCGGACTGCTCGATTTCGAGACAGCGCCTCTCGTATTCGATCAGGAGAGAACCCGATTCAGAGGTAAGGCGCTCATGCTCTTTCTCCTTGTCCCGCGCCTGCTGCCGAAGTGCGGCTTCCCTGGATTCATTGGCCGCAAGGGTCTTCGCATCGATCCGGTCGAAGTGATTCTGGCGACTGTTCACGGCCAGAAACGCTTCATTGAGGCGCTGCCAATCGCCATGGGCATCGTCCTTTTTCTGCTCGGCCTCAGTGATTTCGTTGCCCAAAGCACCAAGCGCCAGATCGAAGGCCTCTGCCTGGGACGTGCGCTCACTGGTCAACCGTTCTTGGTCCGTTGCCGCCTGGGCGAGTGCTGCCTTGACGGCCACATGGAGCGAGCACAGCTCCATGTGGACCCCTTTGATGCGGCCGATGCGTTCCTTCATCCGGTCAGCGTCGGGTTTGCGCTTCAAGATATCGGCCATGTGGGTGCGACTGTCCAACCAGGTGGTCACATCCTCCCGGCGCTGCTTGAGTTCGCGCACGTTCTGGCGCTTCGATTCCGTGGCCTGGTCCTCGGCCACGCGCTCCAGCACGATGTTCTGCAGATCCCGAAAGCTGATCTTCTCGTTGGCCATGGCGGCTGCAATCTGGTTGAGATTGCGCAGGGGGCGTGGCCCCAAAGAGTGATCGCGGGCCAACAGCATCATCTGCTTGGCGTTCTTGCTGCTCATGCGCTCATTCAGGATGACGCTGCGGTACTCGTTGAGCTGCAGGACGGGCGAGACATTGATGTTGCGCGCGTGGAGCCGTTGGGCGAACTCCGAGCGCGTCACAAACGTGTTGTTCTCGTCGTAGAAAAAAGTTTCATCAAACCCGGCTGAGACGATCCGAAAATCCGGGATGTCCTCGCCATCCTTGGCGTACATCACCACCGTGCGCAGATGGGAGTCGCTCTCGCGCTCGTACTCATAGGCCACCGCGCTGCTGGGGTCGGGTAGCGTGTGCCGGATCATGGACGCCTTCCCGGAGCCCTTCAGGACCTGTGAGGGGGTTGCGCCGTAGAAGAGAGGGATCAGACGCAGAAAAGTGGTCTTGCCCACCCCGTTGTCGCCCACCGCCAGAACACCGCCGCGTGGGTCCAGCTCCGAGATCCGCCCTGAAGGGTTGCTGTCGCTGGGGTTCCTGATGTTGATCGCGATGATGCGGCGAAGCTGATGGGGCATGTGGGTTGATCCCTCAAATTAGGTTTTCTTTGTTAATTCATTGTGCCTTCACTCAAAAACCGCGTCGGGAAACCGATGCACCGCAACATGTGGGAGCTGCCTTTGATGGGAAAAGAGTCGGATCCGCAAGGACAATCGTGACGCGTGTCATTCCGATAGGACTCTTATGTCGCTGATCGCGACAGAATTCACCCTCTTCCGTAAGTAACAGCAGCAGCTAAGTGATTGTTTTTATTAGTTGCTCCTTTGTGGATGGACAGGGAAACTCATGTCGGACAGCTTTCACCAAGGCGTCTTGTTGACACAAAGCCAGTACGCGCCAGCCTGGCAGACCATGTCCGCCATCACATCGAAATCCATGGGTTTGACCACGTAGCTGTTGGCACCCAGGTCGTACGACTGCACCACGTCCCGCTCTTCCTGGGAAGACGTCAGTATCACCACGGGAATCCGCCGTGTCCGCTGGTCACCCTTGATGGTGCGCAGTACCTGCATGCCATCCACCCGCGGCATTTTCAGATCGAGAAGCACCAGCTTCGGGCTGGCTTCATCGTGCTGCGAATATTCTCCAAGCCGAAACAGGTAGTTGATGGCCTGTTCGCCATCTTTGACCCACAGCATCTTGCTGGCGAACCCTCGCTTCTTCAGCGCGCGAATCGCGAGTTCTGCGTCGTTGGGACTATCCTCCACCAAGAGAATATCGACTTCTTCAAACAGCTTCATTGCAGCCCTCCCGTGGGACGGTGAAATAAAACGTGGCGCCTTCACCCACATTTCCGTCAGCCCAGACGCGCCCGCCATGGCGGTGCACTATCCGCTGGACCAAGGCAAGACCCACGCCGGTTCCTGGGAATTCCTGGGCATCGTGCAGCCGCTGAAAAACCCCAAACAACTTGTCTTTGTACTTTGGGTTGAATCCGGCTCCATTGTCACGCACGAAAAAAGTGTGTTCCTGGTCATCAGAAATAGCCCCGATCTCAATGCGAGGATCGCTCTGCTTCGAACTGAACTTGAGGGCGTTCGACAGTAGATTTGTCCACACTTGCCCCAAAAGCACGCGGTCGCCTGTCGCGACAGGCATTGCCCCGATATGCAGGTTCACGCGGCTGAAGTCCTCGTGTTCGTTCAGTGCGTTCCAGGTGGTGAGAGCCAGCTCCCCCATCGCCAACTCCCCTACTTTGAGTGCCCGGCGGCCCAATCGTGACAACGCCAGCAAATCATCGATCAGCACCCCCATGCGCCGCCCCTCGTTCTGGATGATCTGGACTTTTCGCCGGGCTTCATCGTCCAGACTCTCGCCATGGTCTTCGACCAGGGCCTCCGAGAAACCGACTATCCATCGAAGTGGCGCACGCAAATCATGAGAGACGGAATAACTGAAGCTCTCAAGCTCCTGATTCGCTGTCTGCAATTGCATTGTGCGCTGGGAGACGCGTTGTTCCAACTCGGCGTTGAGTTCGCGGATTTCCTGGTCAGCCCGTTCACGTTCCTGGGCTTCGCGTTCCAAGGCCTTGTTGGCTGCCTGCAGATCTTCGGCGCGCCGCCCAATCTCTGACAACATGTCATTGAACGCATCCGCCAGGTAGCTCAGCTCGTCCTTCGTGGTCTTCTCCACCCGCAGCGAAAAGTCCTTTTGCTCAGTGACCTGCCGTGCCAGTTTTGTGACGGCAAGGATGGGCTTCGTCAAGGCCGACTGCAGCCATACCGACATGCCGCTGGCCACGAGCAAGCTCAGGCCCATCACGCTGGCGAGGATGCCCAGGTAGCTCCAGAACCGCTGGACGAGTTCGTAGTCCGCGCTCATATAGACGGTGCCCACGATCTCGTTGTTTTCGAGAATTCTCTTGAAAACCGCCAGTTCGTTGTCTTCCAAACGCACCCCGTCTGACTGGGGCAGCGCAGGGTTTTTGTGCCCCGTGAAACTCCCCTCGCCTCGGTATTGCGCCACCATCTTTCCGCGCGCGTTGTAGATCGCAGCCGCCCGAATCTGGCGCCGGGTTTTCAGCAGGGAGAGGTTTTCCTCTGCGGATTTGTGATCATCAAAAGCCAAGGCGGGACCGGTCGCTCGGCCCAGGATTTCTGCCTGCGTCTGTAGATCGCTGACCACATTTTGTTTGTACGTCTGAAGTTCATACCAGGCGAGCGCGGCGCCTGCCACTGTCAGTGAAACGAACGTGGCCGCGAGCATGGCCAACGCGAACTTGTAGCGGAGTGAGCGAGCGATGGCGTTCCACATCTAGCGCCCCTCGCCATGCACCTTCTGGGCCACCGCGAGCAATCGGGAGCTCAGGCGCAGTCCACCTTTTTTGATGGAATCGAGCGAGACCTCGAAGCGGACATTTCTATCCACGGGCAGAAAATTGATCATGCCTCCCAGCGCCAGCCCTGCTGGCTCTTCTGTGACGACAAGTACCGGCCGGGCTTGCAAGGCGCCCCTCAAGGGTTTCAGCTGTGTGGCATCACCCTTGCCAACGAACAGGATGGCGACATCGTCCAGGGAGTCTCCAGCTTTGAGGCGGCGAACCGCAAGGCCCCGAGATTGAATCTTGCGGCCCTGAACGATTTGCATCAGTTCCTCGGCAATGGGATCGGCTCCCAGGACGCCAATCGTGAGAGGTGCGTCCACGGGGCCCGGAGATCCTTCAGGCCACTCAACGTAGCCTGCAAATTTATAGAGAAAAGCTGCTTTGATTTGGAACTCATCGTTCGGCCAGTCTGGCTGAGCTGCACACGGGTTGATGAGCACACCGAGCAGCAGCAATGCAAGGACCAAGCCCCGCTTCAACAGCAGCGAAGACAGCCAGGTTTTCACAAAGTCCACCTGATTCGCAAGGCAACGTTGCGGGGGATTTCTTTGCGGTTCATCGGCGCATTGAACTCCGGGTGCGCGCCATCAAACAGATTCTGACCCACGATCGAAAATTCGACCCCGGGCCGCACTGTCCAGCCAAAACGCACATCCAAGGCCGTGTATGCAGGCACCGCGGGGTCGGGCAACGCCCCTACCCTTCGCACAATGACGTCGAGTTCCTGGCGATGGGGCAGATTGAATCCGGCACGCAGCATCCACTGGTGGCCAGGATCGTTGCCCAGCGCGCGGGGCCCTTCTGGATCGGTACTCCCGGGCATGACGCGCAGGTTCTTGCGCAATACCGACAATCCGCCCGCCAACCGCAGATTGCGTGCCGCGTGCCACTCGCCCCAGGCTTCCAATCCCCAGGTCTTTCCTTCGATCATGTTCTGCACCTGCGCACCAGGCGCTCGCTGCCCGCTGCGCAATTTGTCCCAATGGTGCTGAAATGCAGTGACCGAATAGGACAATGTTGACGATGGCTGGGACCGGTATCCAAGCTCCAGGACCTTGGCGACTTCAGACTCGAAGTCCGGTCCTCCAGCAATGATGAATGGGGGGTTGGGCGGCAGCCGTATGTCGCGGTCCAGGCGCGCTGGCGCTCGCACTGCCCGTGACACAGCGCCCCACCAAAGCTGGTGTGGAGAAGGTTTCCACTCAAAGCGCGCGCTTGGAAGGGACTCCATTCCTGTGAAATCATTTCTTTCCAGTTTGGTGCCAACCGTCAGGTTGAGATGCTCGGTCACCTTGAATTCGTCTTGCACGAACAGATTCGCCCAGTGCAGCGACGCTTGTGCCGGAGCAAACCCGAAAATCACGCCTGGACGAATGACATCACTGGCCTGCCTGTAACCGCCGCCCCAGAGCAGCCGGTGCGACTCCAGTGGCACACCGTGCTGAAACTCCACATCAAGAACACGCTGCCGTGGTTGGTACAGAAACGCGTCTTTCCGGTCCGTGTAGTCGTAGTAGGCCTGCAGGCGAACGTCCTGCCCTGCTTCCAGCTTTCGCGTCAGGCGGCTGAGGATGTTGGCACCGGATGCTTCCACCCGCCCTATATCAAAACGCCCAAAGAACCCGCGGTTGTCTGTGGCGCCCTCGTACACGTCGCCTTGCAAGGTCAGTTCGGTGTTTTTATCCGCCCAATCAGCCCTCCACCCCAGTTGCCCACGCGAACGGCCATCCGTGGCTGCTGCGTTCCCTATCGACACAACCGGCCGCGTCACATCCCCCTTTGCATAGATGCGAAAAGTAGCGCCCTCGCCCAGCACGCCACCGTATCTGAAAGACGCTTCCCGCCCCTGATTGCCCGCGCCAACCACCAAAAGTCCCCCTTGGGTGTGGGCAGAGGATTTGGTGATCACGTTGATCACACCGTTGACTGCGTTGGCGCCCCACAGAGTGGCGCCAGGCCCGCTGATGACTTCTATTCGATCGACGTCTTCCAGCATGACGTCCTGCTGGTCCCAAAAAACCCCTGAGAAAAAAGGTGTGTAGACCGTGCGCCCATCGATCAAGACCAGGAGCTTGTTCCCAATGGCATTGTTAAAGCCACGTGCACTGATTGCATATTGGCTTGCGTCAAGGCGGGCGACCTGAAGATTGGGCGCCAAGCGCAAAGCTTCCGGAAGGGTGGCAGCACCCGAACGGCGGATACTGTCGGAAGTGATCACAAAAATCGCGGCGGAAGCGTCCCCCAGAAACTCGGGATGCCTCGCAGCGGAAGTGATCTGAATGTTGGCCAGCTCTTCGATGGAAAGCTCGGCAAGCAAGGAGGCCTTGTTATCCTGTGCCTGCACATAAGACAAAGGCAGCAAAGACAGGGTCAACCACGCTGTCAGGTATGTTCGGATCTGTATCACGGCCAGCCTCCCCCGCGTTTGCGTGGCAAGCTTTCGTAGCCTGCCATTCAAAGCATGGTAGGTTGAAAACCTTTTGGTGCAAACCTTTCAACGGGGGTTGCGCACCCAAACGACGGAAATTAAGAATTTCTTGATGCCCAGGGTGCTGCACCCTAGACTACTTTCAGCACGGCAGTGTTCCGCAGGCATCGTCCTGCGGAAGGAGGAATACTTGCAAGCCGCCCCCCTGAACATCCTGATGGTCGAGGATGAGCCCAACGACGCAGAACTCGTCGCACATACCTTGCGGCGTGCATCGTTGCACTTTACGAGCCGCCGGGTAGACAACGAAGAACGGCTGCGCCACGAGCTGCGTGCGAGCGTGCCGGACATCGTCCTTTCAGATTTCAGCATGCCCCGCTTCAATGGCATCGACGCGCTGTCAGTGGTCAGGGAGATGTGTCCAGACGTTCCGTTCATCTTCGTATCTGGAACGATTGGAGAAGAGAACGCGATCAGTGCTCTCAAAAGCGGTGCAACGGACTACATCCTGAAGCATGACCTGGGGCGTCTTGCCCCGGCAATCCATCGCGCTCTCAACGATGCGGAGTTGGTACGGGAGCAAAAGCGCACTCAGGAAGCTTTGCGGCATAGCGAATTGCGGTTTCGTCTGGCGGCCTCCACGGGCGATGTCTGGGACTGGAATATCGACACGGGCATTGCGCAGATTTCGGCGCAGTGGAAGTTTCGCCTGGGCTATGCAGACGAAGAAATTGAAAATACGGCAACGGCATGGCTCAATCTATTGGAGCCCAGCGATCGACAGATGGTCCTGAGCGCTTTTGCCGCCCACATCAAAAACCGTGTTCCCTACGATGTGGAATACCGGGCATTGGCCAAAGACGGCTCCTACCGCTGGTCACACGCCAAGGGCCAGGCGGTGTGGGATGACAATGGCTTGGCGACCTATATGGCCGGCTCTGTCGTTGACGTCACTGAGCGCAAGAATGCAGAACTCAAAGTCAAGCGCCTCAACCGGATTTATGCGGTATTGAGCAGCATCAATTCTTTGATTGTGAGGACACAAGATCGCAAGGGTTTATTCCAGGAGGCCTGTCAAATTGCTGTGAATGCCGGTGGCTTTTTTCTTGCTTGGATTGGGATCACCGAAATTGATCCACAAAAAATTACGGCTGTCGCATGGGCAGGTGCAGGAGAGGACTACATCGATCACATCCCGATGGGAATCAGATCGAATGGCCCAGATTATGGTCTTATTGGTGAATGCATTGAAAATGCAAAAACCATTTTGGTTCAAGATGTCAAGAGTGACACCAGGATTTTATTGCGACAGCAGGCCATCGCCCGAGGTTTTCAGAGTTTTGGTCTTTTCCCACTTTTCGTCAACAAAAAGCCTATTGGACTCATAGCTCTATATGCTTCCGATCAGGATTTTTTTGATGATGCTGAAATTCGACTACTTGAGGAGCTTGCATCTGACATTGCCTTCTCTCTGGATCATCTTGAAAAATCAGAACGACTCAACTATCTGGCTTACTATGATGCCCTGACAGGACTTCCTAACCGGAGCCTGCTACAAGACCGCTTGCATCAGCTGATAAGAAATACCATTCGAGAAGAAGGCGAGGGCTGCATCGCATTGGTATGGATGAATATTGAGAGATTCAAAAATATCAATGACACCTTGGGCCGGCATGCCGGAGATGCACTGATTCAATCGGTAGCCAAGCGACTGGTAGAAGCACTGGGTTCCAGCGACAAAATAGCACGAATGGGATCGGATCAGTTTGGAATCATTGCAACGTATCAGAGCGTTCCTGCAGAAATCGCCCATCTTCTGACTGAAAAAATATTCCCTTTGATGGACCGTCCTTTCATCTTTGAGGGGAAAGAACTGTATTTGTCATTCCGGACTGGAATATCCCTTTTCCCCGACGATGGAAAGGATGCAGACACATTGTTTGCACACGCTGAAGCGGCCTCGCGTGAGGCCGGTGCGGCCAGCGGCCGGTATCAGTTCTACACGCCATCCATGAATTCTCGCGTGCACGATCAACTCAACATGGAGAGCAAACTTCACAAGGCGCTCAAAAATGAAGAGTTCGTATTGCACTATCAACCCAAAGTTTCGCTTTGGGATGGAAAAATTACTGGAATGGAAGCGCTTATTCGCTGGAACGACCCCGACGCTGGACTTGTGTCGCCCGCTGTGTTCATTCCCGTTCTTGAAAAAACCGGTTTGATCATCGACGTTGGGCAATGGGTTTTACAAAGGGCTATTCAGGACTATGAGAGATGGCGCAGCCAGGGTCTGGCTCCATCGCGAATCGCTGTCAACGTTTCGGCTGTCCAGATACGCCGATCAGAATTTTCCAGTGTTTTGAAAACCTGCCTGAAAGGATATCAAAGGACGGAGGTGCCTCTTGATATTGAGATCACCGAAAGCCTTTTCATGGAGGATGTGGATATCAACATCCAACGACTGCATGACATCCGTGCAATGGGTGTTCGCTTGTCCATTGACGACTTTGGAACAGGTTATTCTTCACTCGCATACCTGAAACGATTTCCTGTAGATTTTCTCAAAATCGATCAAAGTTTTGTAAAGGAAATAATCTATGATCCTGATGCAGCTGCAATCTGCAATGCAATCATTGACCTTGCCCATAATCTCAAACTAAAAGTGATAGCGGAAGGTGTGGAAACCGAAGCGCAAATGAATTATTTGCAGCGCAAAAATTGCGATGAAATTCAGGGGTATTTCTTTAGCAAACCGATAGAGGCTACGAGTCTTGGTCGACTGCTTGCAGATGGGGCCGGGCTGAAAATCGCAGCGCAGCCCTCTGGAATTGCCAAGAGAATCCTGATCGTGGATGATGAACCGAGCATTCTTGCATCCATGCGACGACTATTGAGGCGTGATGGATATGACATATTGACGGCCAACAGCGCAAAAGAGGGTTTCGAGATCCTGGCACAGCATGAAATCCAGGTCATCCTCTCGGATCAACGAATGCCAGAGATGTCAGGAACAGAGTTTCTCTCCAGGGCGCGCGAGCTTTATCCTGATACCATTCGAATAGTTCTTTCAGGGTATACAGATCTGGAATCCATTTCGGATGCTATTAACAGAGGCGCAATCTATAAATTCCTGACAAAACCCTGGGATGACGAACTGCTGCGGGATAATATTCGCGAGGCGTTTAGGCACCATGGCGCGGCACGGCGCAAAAATCGTAATTTTTAGCCGTCGGGTCCCAAGACTTCGCCATTGGGCCCCCACGTTACTTGGGTCAGCCCCGGTTCCAGCGCTTCCAGGCGGCGGCGTTCCAGCTCCGTCGCATTCAACTTCCCGAATTCATGGCGTCCGACGTCGGCCAGTTCGCTTTCATGGCGCAGTTGGTCCGCCCTTTCGAGGGCAGAGCGGACATGACCCAGCAGGTCTTTTTCGTCCCAGGGTTTCAACAGATAACGGAAAACTTCGGCGTCATTGACTGCGCGCATCAGGTTCTCCGAATCGGAGGATGCACTTAAAACCATCCTGACGGCCTTGGGTTGAATGGCCCGGACCAAGCCCAGAAACTCCACGCCGGTCATGAGCGGCATTCGAAAGTCCGAGATCACCACATCGAAAGCAACCTCCCTCAGCCTGGCCAAAGCGACTTCTGGATCTACGGTCTCTTCAATGCGAAGGTCGGAGCCCAGTCCGGCACGGAGGCTTCGCTTGATCGCTGCCAGGACATGGTGTTCATCATCCAGTAAAAGAATTCTCTGCATGGACGGCTCCCTCCGTTACGGTTTTATCGGCAAGATCATTTCCACGTCGTCCCGTCCCTCGCGCAATCGCAGCCGCTTGATCAGTTCGGCAGTGAGCACGTGGTCGGCGGCCAGCAACACAGCGCCTTCGCTGGACAGCAGGTCTCGCGCTAAGACCATGCCGGGCCGAAGTTGCTCGGTGCGCAGCATGCGCGGCGGAATTTCTGCTCCGGGCGCGGCCTTCAGAAGCATCTGTAAAAACACGTCCACCACCTCAGGATGAAACTGAGTTCCCCGGCCCCGGGCAATCATCGACCGGGCATCCGCAGCACTCAAGGGTGTGGAGCTGAGGTGGCCGATTTGCAGATCGTCGTAGGTATCTGCCACTGCGAGGATGCAGGCCCCCATGGGAATCATCTCGCCGACCAAGCCATCTGGATAGCCCAGACCATCGTGCCGCTCGTGATGGCTTCGGATAATGTTGGAGACCGTCTGCATGTCATCAAGGGCCATCAGTGCCTGCTCCCCCAACACCGCATGCCGTCGGTACTGTGCCGTTTCTTCTTCGGAAAGCTTGGGCACGGGCTTGGCCAGCAAGGTGTCGGGCAAGGCAATCTGCCCAATGTCATGCATGAGCCCTGCGATAAATGCGTCTTGCTGATCCGCCTCCGCCATACTCATGGCCCGTGCGGTGCGGCGGGCCAGGTCCGCCACACGGCGTGAATGACCGGAGAGTTGCCCGCCACGCCACTCCATGAGGTTTGAAAACACCTTGATGGAAGTGAGATAGTTCTTCTTGATTTTTTGACTGAGCTGGAGCAATTCGCTGGTGCGCGCCGCGACCTTTTCCTCCAGAGTTTCATTCAATTCCATCAAGGCCTGGTTTTTGGACCTGAGCAGTTCCTCCAACCGGGCTTTTTCGTTTTCCAGGGCATGGCGCTCAAAAATCTGGTGCGCCGTGGCAAGCACCTCACCGTCATCCCACGGCTTGGTGATGTACCGATAGACTTCTCCGCTGTTAATGGCCGCGATGGTTGAACCAATGTCCGCGTAGCCCGTGAGCAGTACGCGCGTCGTTTTGGGCCACCGCTCCCGTATCTGCTCCAGCAACTGGGCCCCGCTCATGCCGGGCATTCTCATGTCGGAGAAGACCAGGTCCACAGGCTCTTGCTCCAGGTGCGCAATGGCTTCTGCACCACTCGTGGCCGTTGCCACCTGGTATCCGCTGCCACGGAACAGCCGCCTGAGCGAAGCCACAATATTGGGTTCGTCGTCCACGCAGAGAATGCGCCAGACGCGCTGACCACCGTCCTGCTCTAGGCTGGCGCCCTCCTCTTGCAAAGCCGCCCCTGACAAGGCGGTGACGTCGATAGGGGAATTCACACCTCAAGCCTCCTGCGGGTGACGAATCGGCAGCGTGACACGAAAACGTGTCCCAACCCCCTGCTCACTGAACACGTCAATGCTTCCAAGGTGCTTCTTGACGATGCCATAGGAAAGAGACAGTCCAAGACCTGTGCCTTTGCCCACCGCTTTGGTGGTGAAGAATGGATCAAAGATTCTTCCCAGGTTTTCCTTGGCGATGCCCTCCCCTGTGTCCTGTATTTCCACCCACACCTGGTTGTCGCCAGCGCCGGTGCGAATGGTGATAGTGCCTCTGTCTGCCTGGATGGCATGCGCGGCGTTGACCAGAAGGTTCATGAACACTTGGTTGAGCTCAGAAGGCAAGCACTCGATATCCGGTATTTCTCCGTACTCCTTGACAACCTCTGCCTTGTATTTGATTTCGTTGTTGACGATGTTCAGCGTGGAATCGATGCCGTGGTGCAAATCGGCCAGAACCCACTTTTGCGAGGTGTCCACACGGGAGAAGTCTTTCAGGTTCTGGACAATATTGCGCACCCGGGTAATGCCGTCTTTCGACTCTGCCATCAACGAGGGAATGTCCTCTTTCAGGAAGTCGAGTTCAATCTTCTCGCGCAAGGCCTTCAAGCGTGCGGCGACGGGAGTGCCCGCCAAGGCGGACTCGGCCTCTTCGTAAGCGGCAAGCATCTGAAACAGATCGCCCAAATAGCGCTCAAGGGTTCCGAAATTTGAAAATATGAATCCAATCGGGTTGTTGATTTCATGGGCAACCCCTGCGGCCAATTGCCCGATGGAGGCCATTTTTTCAGACTGCATCAACTTGTCCTGCGCATCCGAAAGCTTGGCGTTGAGCTGCATCAGCTCTTCATTGGAGCGCAACAGCTCCTTGACCCTGTCCGCCGTGACATCGATGGCAGAGAGCGAGGATGTGGTGTTCATGGCATCAGCCAATAGTGGATCGTGAGAACTCATATCAACCCCTCTTCAGGCCAGCAATGCGTGGCAGACCACTTCGTGTTGTTCAGCCACCGCATCAAAAACTTCTGCATAGTCCTTGTCGCCCAGTGCCAGCCTGCCCCACGCATCCAGGGACAGCAGCGGCACCATATCGTCTTCCTTGTGCGAAAGATCGAGGCCGTGTGCAATGTTGTCGGCAACATGGACGAGGTCTGCGAGCCCCCTGTTGCGCGTGGAAGGCGGCCGGTGATGGCATGCGATGGCGGTGACGATCTCTGGGGCAAAGTGCCAATGCTCTGCAATAACACCGCCGACCTCCGCGTGGTCCACACCAAAATGGTGTCGCTCCGCGGCATGCATAAGACAGTCATGTTCTGCCCGGTAGGCAATGGCGTGGGCATATTCCTCCTCATAGGAACTGACCAGGACCAGGCGCCCGATGTCGTGTACCAGACCCAGCGTAAATGCAGCGTCCTCGTCCAGTCGGGTGCGCTGCGCCAGGGCTCGGCAGGTAAGCGCCGTCCCGATGGAGTGGCGCCAGAATGCATCAAAGTCGAAACCTTGGCACCGTGACTTGGAAAACCCGCCGACCAGGCCGGCGGCCGTTGCCACGCTGCGCAACGTGCGCAGCCCCAGGATCGCAGTCGCCTCGGCGATGGAGGTGACCTGACGCGGCAGGCCATAGAAAGACGAATTCGCAAGCCGAAGGGTTTTGGCGGCAATGGCCTGGTCGTGCGATATCTTCACGGCCAGTTGCTCGGCAGAAATATGGCTGTCACCAAAGGACTGGATCAACTCCAATACCACCGCTGGCAGCGCCGGCAGTTCATGGACGCTGCGCAGGATGGCATCCGTAGTGAGTTGCTTCATGGCCTCTCCCCCGACCGATACCTCAAGATGAGGTGCAGCAACGGGTTGAGTTGCCCGACCTGCATGGCGGGCCTGAACAGATGCAGCAAACGCTTTTCAGTCTGTGCCTGCTGAGCGGCAGCGTCCAGCGTCTCGCCCCGGTGTTCTGCCTCTTCGGGGGCATTCACAAAGATGGTGTCGATTCCCCGGTGCTGCAAGCTGTTCAGAATCCCGCGCGTGACAGGCGTACCCGCTGGCAACAGAAGCTGTGCATGCGCATCCAGCACTGGCTGCGCCAGAAGCAGTCCTTCGGGGAGCAGTTCAGTCGTTGTGGCAAGAGCTTGCATGGGCGCCCATATGGTTCAGGTCACACTGCTGGGGACCAGGACCAGCAGACGACCTCGTGAATGATTCTCCCCTCCTACCGAGCGGCAGACAACGCGAAAAGTCCCTCCAGCCAGTTGCACGTCGTGATAGCTCTGGTCCGCGGCCCGCCACACATGGCGCAAATCGGCCGGTAATACCTCGTCAGCATCCTGTCCCAACAACGCCGTGTTTCTGCCAAACAGGGCTTCGGCGTCTGCATTCACAAAGGCCACCATGCCTTCCAGGTCTACCCCGATGACCGCAGCAGGAATATGGTCCAAGACCTCCCGTGCAACACTCAGGCTACTCTCTTCGCGGTGAATTTGCTCCCGTTGATTCGTGAGCAACTGTTGCAAGCGGTCGTTCACGGCACTGAGTTCCTCGTTGGCACTGAGAACGGCATTCGCAAGGCGCCGATTGTCATCAGCCATCCCTTTTTGAGTGAATGCTTCGGCGACGTGACCGCGAAGCCGTTCGTCGTCCCACGGTTTCGTGAGGAACTTGTAGATGGCACCCTCATTGATCGCGTCGGTGATGGACTGCAATTCCGTGTAGCCAGACAACACCATCCGCACGGTGTCCGGATACAGCTCCTTGGCCCGGCGCAGGAACTCCACCCCGGTCATACCGGGCATTCGCTGGTCCGAAACAATCACATCCACCGAGTTTTCGGCCAGCCTTTGCAAACCTTGCGCTCCGCTGTTGGCCGTCACGATGTGATAGCCATCCCTGCGCAGCAATCTGCGCAGCGCAGAAACAATGCTGTCTTCGTCATCAACCAACAACAAGGTGCGTTGGTGGGTGCGGCGCAGCAGCAAGTGCTCTGGCAGCGCCTTGCTCTCACGCAGTAGAGCCCCCATGGCATCGGCTGTGAGCAAGCCGCTGAAATAGTAGCCCTGCATCTGGTCGCAGCCGTTGGCGATAAGCAATGCCAGTTGCCCCTCAGTCTCCACGCCTTCCGCCAGCACCTTCATCTGAAGGCTGTGCGCCATGTTGATGATCGCGCGCGTGATGGACACATCCTGCGATGCCGCCGTGACGTCATGAACAAACGATCGGTCCACTTTCACCACGTCAATGGGCAGGGTGCGAAGGTAGCTCAGGCTGGAATAGCCGGTACCAAAATCATCGAGCGAAATTTCAATGCCCAGCGCCTTGAGGTCGCCCAGAATGCGCGCTATGCGGGCGCTTTCCCCCATCAGTGCTCCCTCGGTGATCTCCAGCCCCAGCAGCCTGGGGTCCAGGCCGGTTTCAATGAGAATTTTCTGTATTTTCTGGGTCAGATCAGGCTGTTGAAGCTGGCGAGCCGACAGGTTGACGGCAACCCGACACATGACATGACCCGCGCGCTGCCACTCCAGTGCCTGCAGGCAGGCCGCACGCAAAACCCATTCGCCAATGGGTACGATCAGGCCCGTTTCTTCTGCAACCCGGATGTAGCTGGACCGGGGTATCAAGGTTCCGTCAGGGGAATTCCATTCCAGGAAGGCCTCGGCACCAATGACGGTGCCGCTGACCAATTCGAGCTTGGGCTGAAAATGCAGTTCGAACTCGTTGCGCTCCAGCGCCCGACGCAACCCAGATTCCATGGCGAGCCTGGAGATCGCCTTCGAATGCATGCCCGAACTGAAAACGCAGATCTGGTTCTTGCCCAGTTCGTGGGCGCGATACATGGCAGCCTGGGCCTGCTGGAGCAGCTTTTCCGGGTCTTCCCCGTGCACGGGATAGATCGATATTCCGATATCGCAAGTCACCTTGATCTCGTTGTCGCCGATGGCGACCGGCAGGGACAGTGCGTCCACCAATGAAGCCGCGACGCCCCGAGCCAGGGTCTCATCCACGGTCTCTTCCCGCGCCAGCACCAGCAAAAACTCGCCGCTGCCAAAATGCGCCAGCAAGTCGTCCTGCGACACCTGGGGCTGCAGCCGTCTTCCTACCTCCATGAGCAACTGGTCCCCGGCTGCGTAGCCCAGCGATTCACTGACGAGCTTGAGCCGGTCGATCTCGACACTCAGGACCGCAATTTGCCGCCCTTGCCGCGCCGCCTCGCGCATTTTTGTATCCAGATACTCCGTCAGTGCGTTGCGATTGGGCAGTCCGGTGATTTCGTCGGTGTTGGCGAGCTTGTCGAGTTTTTGTTCCGCCGCGCGCTGCAGCGTGATGTCCTGCAAAAGCGTAACCGTTCTGACCACTTTGCCATCTTCATCGGCTTCGGCCAGGACCCGGTGCAGCACCGTGCGCAAGCTGCCGTCGGCGTGAACAATGCGGTGCTGAAACTCGCAAACGTCATCGGGAGAAACGCCCTCGCTGATGGCCTGGACATACGGCCGCTCCACGGGGGGAACTTTGGCCAGCAGCCAGTCTTTGTCGGGGGAATCCTCGGTTTGCGGGATGCCGAAGATGGCGTGCATGCCGGACGACAAGGTGACGGAGCCAGAAACCAGGTCCACCTCGGCAGAACCTATGCGAGCGAGCTCTTCGGCGTTGCGAAACAACTGGACGCGCTGCTGGGCGTAGCGTGTCGCCGCCTGGATGGCACTGACGTCATGCAACGTGACCAGATCTGCGGCTTGCGCCGAGAGGAAAATTCGCGCCCCCCAGACCTGGGCACCGAACCGTTCGCCATTCTTGCGCTGGCATTCGATCTCATAGGCTTTGCCAGGAACGCCCGCCACCCGGGCGCTGGCCTGCTCCCGCACCATGTCCCGATGCTCGGGCACGCACAGCAGCATGGGGTCCATGCCTCCCAGCATTTCTTCCTGCGTGTACCCAAACAGTTCCAGAAGCTTTGGATTCACAAAAAGGAATCGACCCTTTTGAATCACAAAGACGGCCGCTTGCACCTGCTCCACCAGCAGCCGATAGTCGGCTTCAGACAGCGCGATCTCCTGTTCAAACGAACGGTCTTCAGTATCGTGACTATCCATTGTGATAAGCCTTGGCTAACACGGAAATGATGCAACGAAGCCCATCGATGGCGGGGCTTCAGGCTTGCCTTGGGCCGCCTTTGCCTTCACCCCTATGGCACTGCGTCGCGAAGAATGGTGTCGATGGTTGCAGGGCTTCCGTCAGCCGGTGGCCTCCTCCCGATTCATTTGCGCAGTTTGCCCGCCTGCCCTGGAGCGTCGAGTCTGCGGCCCACTGTACCTATCCAGTTGCCGGTTGTCACGACATTGCCGCGAGTGCGCATGGGGTCCCCTCCTGCAATGCCGGGATACCCGTGGTTCTCCCTTGATATGGGGCGCGCCGCTCCGTCGTAGCAGCACCACAAGACCAGTCCTGCTATAAACCTATTTACATTTTGAACAACTGTCTTTGAGACTGTTGCAAAAAGAGAGGGTCGATATGCACACGAGTATTTCAGTGGCACGCCTCGTCGCCCGAGGGCTGGCAATGGCGGTTATTGCTGTTGCGATGACCCTGCCCCAGGCCCAAGCCCTGGACAAACCTACGGGCACCGTGGTGCTCACCATCGATGGTGCGATCAGCCAGACGAACAACGGCTCACAAGCCCAGTTCGACATGGCGATGCTGGAGAAACTGCCCCAACACAGCTTTTCCACGCAGACCCCGTGGTACCCCAGCGCAGTCACTTTCACAGGTCCGCTGCTGCGCGATGTGCTGGCGGCCGTCGGTGCCAAGGGCAAGAACATCACGGCGGTGGCGCTCAATGACTACAAGACAGAAATCCCCATTGATGACGCCACACGCCACGACGTCATCGTTGCCCGGCTCATGAACAACCGCCCCATGCGCGTGCGCGAAAAGGGGCCGCTTTTCATCGTTTACCCGTTTGATACCAAGGCCGAGCTGCGCAGCGAGCTGTACTACAACCGCGCGGCCTGGCAACTTCACATCCTGCGAATCCGCTAGTCCACACGCACTCCTTACAGGCACTCCACCATGATCCGGGGCAAAAACGTTCTGAGACTGATCATTGCGGGCCTGGTGGTAGCGTATGTGGCCATTGCAGGAGTGCAATACCACCAGTACCGCAGCGTGGAAGCGGTCATGCGCCGGGGCGACGTCAATGCCTTGTGGTCATTCCTGCAGCTCAACGTGGAGTACGAGAAGCTGGACCACGCGCTTCACCAGTTCGAGATGGACCCGGCCAGCCTGCCCATGGACCGGCTGGAGCTGCGCTACGACCTGTTCCTGAGCCGCTTCAGTGCGCTCGAAAGTGGCACCGCCCGCACGCTGATGCAGGAGGAGCCGATCTACGGCACCGCCCTGGACGCATTGCAGAAATTTGTCGCCGCAGGCGATGAGCATTTCGGGCAAAGCGTGGATACGGTGTCCAGCCGTACGAACATGCGGCTCCTGCGGGCCGAGCTGAACAAGCTGCGCGACATTGTTCAGGAACTGTCGCTCCAGGCCTCGCGCATCTCCGCACTGCTGGGCGACCGGCGCAACGAAGAGGTCAAGCACCAGACCCTGCTGACCACCGGGCTGACCGCCTTCCAGGCCATTCTGACCTTCCTGCTGGCATTTGCCATGGCGCGCCAGTTTCTTCAGCGTGAAAAGGCCACTTCCCAGGCCATGGAGGCCCAGGCCGAACTGGTGGATGCCCTCAAGCGCAATGAAGAGGCCCTGGAGGCCCGGGTGGCACAGCGCACTACAGAACTGCAGCAGGTCAACGCCGCACTGCGGGAACACGAGGACGAACTGGTGGTGGCCCAGGCCAAGGCCGAAGACGCCTCGCGCATGAAGTCGGACTTTCTGGCCAACATGAGCCACGAGATCCGCACGCCCATGAACGCCGTGATTGGCATGAGCCACCTGGCGCTGGCCACGGAGTTGACCGTGCGCCAGCGCGACTACATCCAAAAGATCCAGCGGTCCGGTCAGCACCTGCTGGGCCTGATCAACGACATCCTGGATTTCAGCAAGATCGAAGCGGGGAAGCTGGAAGTCGAGGTGGTCGATTTCGACCTACACGGCGTGCTCGATAACGTGGCCAACCTGCTGGGCGAAAAATGCGCCAGCAAAGAGCTGGAGCTGATGTTCGACGTAGACTCCCACCTGCCCGCCGACTTGCGCGGAGATCCCCTGCGGTTGGGGCAGATTTTGGTCAATTACGCCAACAACGCCGTCAAGTTCACGGACGAGGGCGAGATCATCGTGCGGGTCCGCGAAGCCGCGCGGGATGCGCAGGGTGTCCTGCTGCGTTTCGAGGTGCAAGACACCGGCATCGGCCTCACCGAAGAACAGCAATCACGGCTGTTTCGCTCGTTCGAGCAAGCTGACACCTCCACCACACGCAAATACGGCGGTACCGGCCTGGGATTGGCCATTTCCAAAAAACTGGCCAGCCTGATGGGCGGGGACGTGGGTGTGCAAAGTGTGCCGGGCCGGGGCAGCACGTTCTGGTTCACGGCCCGGCTGGGCCTGGGCGCTTCCACACAGCGGCCGCTGTTGCCGGAGCCGGACCTGCGCGGCCGCCGCGTTCTGGTGGTAGACGACAGCGAACAGGCGCGGCAGATCCTGGCGGAGCTGCTGTCCAGCATGAGCTTTTCGGTGACGCTGGCCAGCTCAGGAGCACAGGCCGTGGACCTGGCGCGAGCCGCCGATCAGGCCGGCCGGCCCTGCGAAATTGCCTTTCTGGACTGGAAGATGCCCGGCATGGACGGTTTTGAAACCGCCCGCCAGCTGGCCCAACTGCCCCACCCACCCCGCCCCGTCATCGTCACCGCGCATGGCCGCGACGACGTTCTGAATGAACTCACACGCTCAGGCATCGGGCTGATGCTGACCAAGCCTGTCAACCCATCGCAGCTTTTTGATGCTGCCATGCGCGCGTTGGGCGGTGCTGAGCGGGCGGAGGATGGGCGGCGCCTGCCGGCCCCACCACGGGGTGCAGAGCTAGCGTCGATCCGGGGTGCGCGCGTGCTGCTGGTGGACGACAACGACCTGAACCAGCAAGTGGGCCGCGAATTGCTGGCCAGCGCCGGGCTGGTGGTGGACGTGGCCGACAATGGCCAGGCCGCGCTTGGCATGCTGGCCCGCGGTACCTACGACATAGTGCTCATGGACATGCAGATGCCGGTGATGGATGGCCTCACCGCCACCCGCCATCTGCGCCAAAACCCCACCTGGGCGCGCCTGCCGGTGCTGGCGATGACAGCCAACGCGATGAGCGGCGACCGCGAGCAGTGCCTGGACGCGGGCATGAACGGGCACATCGCCAAACCCATTGACCCCGAGGCCCTGTTTGCAGCACTGCTGCAGTGGATCGCGCTGCCGCACACCGGCACAGATTCCGGCGGCATGAACGCTGCAGCGCAGCCTGCGGTCGCTGACGCCCCTGCAGTGGCAACGCCGGGCACAGCAGACCCGCTTGCACACATCGAAGGCCTGAATGCGACCCTCGGGCTGCGGCGCGTGCTGGACAAACGCGCCGCCTACGAAGGCCTGCTGCGCACGTTCGTCACCGGCCAGGCCAAAGCAGTGCAGGAAGCGCAGGCGCATCTGGCCTCAGGCCGGCCGCAGGCAGCGCAGCGGGCCATGCATACCTTGAAAGGCGCGGCAGGCACCATTGGCGCGCTGCGTCTGGCCGAACTGGCCAATGCTGCGGAGCAGGCCATTGCGCACAAGGCGGTGACCGAGGCCCTGGATGTCCTGCTGCAGCCTGTGGACGATGCCTGCCGGGCCCTGGTGGTTGCCCTGCAAGGGGCCTTACCTCCCGAGCCTGACACACAGCACGCGGCGGGAGCTGAGGGAGCCCTGGTGGACGAGGCGCGCACCCGAGAGCTGGTAGCCCGCCTGGACGCCTTGCTGGCAGACAGTGATTCCGAAGCCGTAGAGCTGTTCAAGGACTCCGGCCCCAGCCTGAAGGCCCTGCTGGGCCCCACCTACGTCGACATGAAACAGCGGCTGGACAACTACCTCTTTGCCGATGCGCTGGACGTGCTGCGCAAGGCGGGGAACAACAACACACAACACAAGGAGGACCCAGTTCATGAATAGTCCATTGGAATTGAGCGGCAAATGCACGGTGCTGGTGGTGGATGACACACCCGGCAATTTGTCGCTGATGAGCGACCTCCTGCGCCCCGACTACAAGGTCAAGCTGGCCCCCACCGGCGAGCGTGCGCTGCAAATCGTGGCGGCCGAAAAACCCGACCTGATCCTGCTCGACATCATGATGCCGGACATGGACGGCTACGAGGTGCTGCGGCGCCTGCAGTTCAACCCCGACACCGAGGATATCCCGGTGATCTTCCTGACGGCCATGAGTGCCACCGACGACGAAACCGTGGGGCTAGAGCTGGGCGCCGTGGACTACATCACAAAACCCGTCAACCCCGCCATCACCATGGCGCGGGTGCGCAACCACCTGCAGCTCAAGCGTGCCCGGGATCTGCTGGCCCACCACAACCACTTTCTGGAGCAGGAAGTGGCCAACCGCACGCGCGCCCTGGCCGAGCTGCAGGACGCCACCATCCGCGCCATGGCATCGCTGGCCGAAACACGCGACAACGAGACGGGCAATCACATCCGTCGGACCCAGCACTATGTGGAAGCACTGGCCCGCAAGCTGCAAGACCATCCGCGCTTTCGCGACGAACTCACGGAAGACGCCATCCAGGTGATCTTCAAGTCCGCCCCGCTGCACGATATTGGCAAAGTGGGCATCCCCGACCGCATCCTGCTCAAGCCGGGCAAGCTCACGGTGGAGGAGTTCGAGATCATGAAGACCCACACCACGCTGGGCCGGGACGCCATCGTGGCGGCAGAAACCGAAACCACTCAAAACAACCCGTTCTTTCGCTACGCCAAAGAAATCGCCTACAGCCACCAGGAAAAGTGGGACGGCTCAGGTTATCCCGAAGGGCTGGTGGGCAACACAATTCCCCTGTCGGCACGGCTCATGGCCGTGGCGGATGTGTACGACGCGCTGATCTCTGAGCGCGTATACAAGCCCGCCTTCACCCATGAACACGCGGTCGAGATCATCCGCGACGGCCGGGGCAGCCACTTCGACCCCGACATGGTGGACGCCTTCCTGGCACTGTCCGAAGAGTTCCGGCGCATCGCGCAGCGTTTTGCCGACGGGGAGCATGCCCTGCAGGCGCAGCTCGACCGCATTGCCCAAGACCTCTCCACCGACAGTGCGGTCATCGGCGAAGGCGGCGACCGCAGTGGCAGCGACGGTTAGTTAACCACCAGGCGGTCAGCCGCAGGCGCCTGCTGCGCTTTCTACCGCCCCACCCTCCGAGGTGGTGGTGGTGCGGTGTCCATTCAGGCCCAGCTTGGCCAGCAGTTGCACGTCGGCTTCCACATCGGGGTTGCCGGTCACCAGCAGCTTGTCACCATAAAAGATCGAATTGGCACCAGCCAGGAAACACAGCGCCTGCACCGCTTCACCCATTTGCTGGCGCCCTGCAGAGAGGCGTACCCGGGCCTTGGGCATGGTGATGCGGGCCACGGCAATCATGCGCACAAAGTCCAGCGGGTCGATGGGTTCGCTGTCAGCCAGCGGCGTTCCGGGCACCCGCACCAGGCTGTTGATGGGCACCGACTCGGGGTACGGCTGCAGGTTGGCCAGCTGGGCGATCAGGCCAGCGCGGTGCACCGGCGCCTCGCCCATGCCCACAATGCCGCCGCAGCACACGCTGATACCCGCGCTGCGCACATGCTGCAGCGTGTCCAGCCGGTCCTGGTAGGCGCGGGTGCTGACCACATCGGTGTAGTACTCGGGGGCGGTGTCCAGGTTGTGGTTGTAGTAGTCCAGGCCCGCGTCCTTGAGCGCCTGCGCCTGGTGCGATTCGAGCATGCCCAGCGTGGCGCAGGTCTGCAGGCCCAGGCCCTTCACGGCGCCGATCAGGGCGCTGACTTTTTCGATGTCGCGGTCCTTGGGCGCACGCCAGGCGGCCCCCATGCAAAACCGTGTGGCACCGGCGTCTTTGGCCGCCTGGGCGGCGCGCACCACTTCGTCCACCTCCATCAGCTTGTCGGCCTTCACACCGGTGTCGAACTCGGCGGCTTGCGGGCAGTAGCCGCAGTTCTCTGGACAGCCGCCGGTCTTCACGGACAGCAGGGTGGCCAGCTCGATGTCTCCTGCGGGCCAATGCAGACGGTGCACCGTCTGCGCCTCAAAAAGCAGGTCCATCAGCGGCTTGTCCAGCAACGCCTGGATAGCATTCACCGTCCAGGGGCCTTGCGGCGCGGGGACGGGTGTGGCGCGCCGGTGCAGGTGCAGGGGTTGCACAGGTTGCGCGGCGGGAGCGGCAAGGGTCGTGGAGGACATGGCGGTCAATTCCCTTCAAGGCGTCTGCCCCAACGTGGCACGGGGCCGCGAGGGAGCAAGAGGTTGGTTACACAGCGCGCACCGCCCGAAACGGGGTGGTCCCACACGGTGCGCAGCGAGGTGGGCGGATTCTGGACGAGAAAAAGGCACAAACACACACCACAGGGTCACAAAAGGTGCCAAGAAAACCGTGGTGCCAATAGCCGTCAAATTCAGAATTTTTTGAGCACAGAAGACGGTGATTTGGAGATATTTGCCAGGTTTTCGTGCGTTGAATTTTTTGCCTGCATAAAAATTCCGGCGGCGGTCGTTATCTGTACCTAACAGGCGCGCGATCTGCCGGACATACGCCTGAAGATGGCCGACGTTCAGGCTTTTGCCTGCAGCCCTCCGTCAGCCCAGCGCAGCAATCACGTCGGCCGGGGCCTGGACCAGCTCGATCAGCACGCCCTCGCCCGCAATCGGAAACTCGTCATTGCTCTTGGGGTGCAAAAACGTGATGTCGTAACCCGCCGCGCCCTTGCGGATGCCGCCGGGCGCAAAACGCACGCCCTGCGCAGTCAGCCATTCCACAGCCTTGGGCAAATCGTCGATCCACAGGCCGATGTGGTTGAGCGGCGTGGCGTGCACGGCGGGTTTTTTGTCAATGTCCAGTGGCTGCATGATGTCCACCTCGACCTTGTGGACGCCCTGCCCCATGGCCAGGATGTCTTCGTCCACGTTCTCGCGCTCGCTCTGGAACGTGCCGGTCTGCGTCAGGCCCAGCATGTCCACCCACAGGGTTTTCATGCGCTGCTTGTCGGTGCCGCCAATGGCGACCTGCTGGATACCCAGGACTCGGAAGGGCCTGTGGGATGCGGTCATGCTGATTGCTCCTTGATTGATAGCTAAAAATAGAGTCCCATTAAGCGCCAGGGGCCAATTTCATTCAAAAAATGGCCGACTTGAGTGGCTTGCGACCTGGTGCCTACCCCTCGCGCAACACCCAACTGCTCAGCGTGGCGAAGTATTCGCGCAGCCAGGCGTTGTAGCGTGTGGCCAGGGGCGTGGGTGCTGCCACCGGCACCATGTGGGTAAAGCCGTGGCGCTGGGCAATGCGCAGGGCGCGCGGCAGATGGAAGTCGCTGGTCACCAGCGCCAAGGGGGCCGTGGCGGCCACACCGCGCGCCTGCAGCAAGGGGCGACTCCATGCCAGATTCAGTTCGGTGCTGGTGCTTGCCTTTTCCAGCACCAGGCGTTCAGGTGAAATCCCGTGGCGTTCTTGCAGGTAGCGCGCCATCACCTCGGCTTCCGTGTCCGTTGCGCCCCAGACCTGGCCACCACACACCGCGATCAGGGCGGCGGGCTGCAATCGCGCCAGCGCGGCCGCCGTGTCCAGCCGCGCTGCCAGCGCCGGGCGCGGTTGCCCGTTCTGGATGCCAGCCCCCAGCACCACAATGGCCTGCACCGGCGGCGCCTCGGCCGGAGACACGCCAGCATCCAGCAAAAAGGCCCAGAAAACCGCCACGCTGAGCATCCATGCCGCCAGACCACACCAGCCGGCATACCACCACTGCTGGCGCCGCCGGTCATGGTGCCGCCAGCGCTCCAGCGGAGCCCACCACACCGCCAAAGCCAGAAAAAGTGCTCCCAGCGCAACGGGCAGCATGGTGCCCAGGTTGAAGTGCCCCAGAACCATCAGCACCGCACCATCCAACACCAGCGCGCCGCCAGCCAGCGCGAGCAGCATGCGCAAGGCCCTCGTCATTGCGGGAATGGACCCAGGTGACGGATTGTTCGGGCCGCAGCCGCAGTGCGTTGCCGCATCACTGAAACTCAATGATCACGTCGTCCACCGCCAGCGACTCGCCCTTGCCCGCCACCACCTTGCCCACCACGCCATCTTGCGCGGCAAAGAGGATGTTCTCCATCTTCATGGCTTCGATCACGGCCAGCTTCTCGCCAGCCTGCACCTTCTGGCCGGGCTGCACCGCCACATCCACCAGCAGGCCAGGCATGGGCGACAGCAGAAACTTGGACAGATCCGGCGGTGCCTTGAAAGGCATCAATTGGTGCAGGCGTGCGCCCAGCGGCGACAGCACGATGGTGTCAATCTGCGTGCCGTTGTGCGCAACGCGCAGGGCCAGCGGGTTCTTGCCAGCGCCCCGCTCCACCTGGGCGGTGAAACCCGCGCCATTGCACTGCCCCTGCACACGGATCTGGCCCAGCGTGGCGGCGCTGCTGATCTGGTAGCTCTTGTTGCCCACGGCCACCACACTGGAGCCCGACTTGTCCTGGAAGTCGGTGACCGACACCGCATGGTGCTCGTTCTGGCCCTCGGCTCCCAGCGTGACCACCACAAATTGCTCGCCCACCTTCACTTCGTGCCCAGCCAGCTGGCCGCTGATGCCCGAGGCGCGCGCGCGGTAGCGGCGGTTCATGAAGGCCGCCAGCGCCACCAGGAACAAAGGGTCCTCGTGGGGCACGTCTTCAGAGTGAAAGCCCTTGCCGTAGTGCTCTGCGATGAAGCCGGTGTTGAACTCGCCGGTCACGAATTTAGGATGGGCCAGCAGGGCCGCCTGGAACGGAATATTGCTGCTGATGCCGCGGATCACGAAGCCATTGAGCGCCGCACGCATCTTGGCGATCGCATGGTTGCGGTCCGTGCCGTGCACGATGAGCTTGGCGATCATCGAGTCGTAGTACATCGGGATCTCGCCGCCTTCGTACACGCCAGTGTCAACACGCACACCGTGCTTCTTGTCGGCGTCGCCCTGGAACATGCTCTCCTCGGGTGGTTGAAAGCGCACGAGGCGACCCGTGGACGGCAAAAAGTTGCGGAACGGATCTTCGGCGTTGATGCGGCACTCGATGGCCCAGCCGTCGCGCTTCACATCGGCCTGCGTCAGGGGTAGTTTCTCGCCTGCTGCCACGCGGATCATCAGCTCCACCAGGTCCAGGCCGGTGATGCATTCCGTCACCGGGTGCTCCACCTGCAGGCGGGTATTCATTTCGAGGAAGTAGAAGTCCTGGTCCTTGCCGACCACAAACTCCACCGTGCCCGCGCTCTGGTACTTCACGGCCTTGGCCAGTTGCACGGCCTGCTCGCCCATGGCCTTGCGGGTGGCGTCGCTGATGAAGGGCGACGGAGCCTCTTCAATCACCTTCTGGTGGCGGCGCTGGATGGAGCATTCGCGCTCGTTCAGGTAGATCACGTTGCCATGGCTGTCGCCCAGCACCTGGATCTCGATGTGGCGCGGCTCCTGCACGAACTTCTCGATAAAGATGCGGTCGTCGCCAAAGCTGTTGCGGGCTTCGTTCTGGCAGCTGGTGAAGCCTTCAAACGCTTCCTTGTCGTTGAACGCCACGCGCAGGCCCTTGCCGCCGCCCCCGGCCGAGGCCTTGATCATCACGGGGTAGCCAATGCCCTTGGCGATCTCCACCGCCTGCTCTGGTCCTGCAATTGCGTCGTTGTAGCCAGGGATGGTGTTGACCTTGGCTTCGTTGGCCAGCTTCTTGGACGCGATCTTGTCACCCATGGCAGCAATGGAATGCGCCTTGGGGCCGATGAACGCAATGCCCTCGTCCTCGCAGCGCTTGGCGAAGGCTTCGTTCTCCGACAGGAAGCCATAGCCGGGGTGGATGGCCTGTGCGCCAGTCTGCTTGGCGGCGGCAATGATCTTGTCGGCCAGCAGGTACGACTCGCGGCTGGGCGCGGCGCCGATGTGCACGGCCTCGTCGGCCAGCTTGACGTGGCGGGCTTCCTTGTCGGCGTCGGAGTAGACGGCGACGGTGGCGATACCCATTTTCTTGGCCGTTGCAATCACTCGGCAGGCAATTTCGCCACGGTTGGCGATCAGGATTTTGGTGAACATAACAAGTTCCTCAAAAGGAAATTTCAAAAACCAGTAACTAGGACGGAAGGACAGCGCTGAAGTAACGTGTCAATGAAGCGCTGCTTTTCACGCGGCGACACCAAAACGCTTCGACCCGCCCCATAGCGAATGCACAAGCGGTCCAGCGACAGGGCGGGCGAGGAAATCCAACTGCGCGATGGCGAGACCTCGCATACATCGCCCAAGGCTATGCGCCAGCGGAACGGACCACTGCGAACCAGCAACTCCTCCGCCGTGAATGTGTAGTTGGTGTCAAGCGCCACCCACAGCGGCAGTACCAGCGCACAGGCCAAGATCACCGCCACCAGCGCAAGCACCGGTGGCGTGGCGCCCGAATTCAGCACCAACGGCCCAGTAATCCCTGCTACTGCGGTTGTCGCCGTCAACGCAGCGAGTGGGCCGATGGCGACAAGCCATGAGTCCACTCTGGATGGGAAGAACGCGCGGGTCTGTGCCATTTGCCTGCTGCCGATGCCCTGCTTACAGCGGGATGTTCCCGTGCTTGCGCCATGGGTTTTCCAGCTTCTTGTCGCGCAGCATCACCAGCGACCGGCAGATGCGCTTGCGTGTCTCGTGCGGCAGGATCACGTCGTCGATAAAGCCGCGAGCACCGGCCACGAACGGGTTGGCAAAACGCTGCTTGTATTCCGCCTCACGCGCGGCCAGCTTCACCGGGTCGTTCTTGTCTTCGCGGAAGATGATTTCCACCGCGCCCTTGGCGCCCATCACCGCGATCTCGGCGTTGGGCCAGGCCAGGTTCACGTCGCCGCGCAGGTGTTTGGAGCTCATCACGTCGTACGCACCGCCGTAGGCCTTGCGGGTGATGACGGTGATCTTGGGTACCGTGCACTCGGCATACGCATACAGCAGCTTGGCACCGTGCTTGATGATGCCGCCGTACTCTTGCGATGTGCCGGGCATGAAGCCGGGCACGTCCACAAACGTGACGACCGGGATGTTGAACGCATCACAAAAGCGCACAAAACGCGCGGCCTTGATGGAACTCTTGATGTCCAGGCAGCCCGCCAGTACCAGCGGCTGGTTGGCCACGATGCCCACGGTCTGGCCTTCCATGCGGGCAAAGCCGATGAGGATGTTCTTGGCGTATTCGGGCTGCAGCTCGAAGAAGTCCCCGTCGTCCACGGTCTTGAGGATCAGCTCCTTCATGTCGTAGGGCTTGTTGGGGTTCTCGGGCACCAGGGTGTCCAGGCTCAGGTCCATGCGGTCGGCCGGGTCGTTGCTGGGGCGCACGGGGGCTTTTTCGCGGTTGTTGAGCGGTAGGTAGTTGTACAGGCGGCGCAGCATCATCAGCGCCTCCACGTCGTTCTCAAACGCCATGTCGGCCACACCGCTCTTGGTGGTGTGCGTCACGGCGCCGCCCAGCTCTTCGGCAGTCACTTCTTCGTGCGTCACGGTCTTCACCACTTCGGGACCGGTCACGAACATGTAGCTCGAATCCTTGACCATGAAGATGAAGTCCGTCATGGCGGGCGAGTACACGGCGCCGCCGGCGCTCGGGCCCATGATCATGCTGATCTGCGGAATCACGCCGCTGGCCAGCACGTTCTTCTGGAACACATCGGCATAGCCGCCGAGCGACGCCACACCTTCCTGGATGCGCGCGCCGCCCGAGTCGTTCAAGCCGATGACCGGTGCGCCGACCTTCATGGCCTGGTCCATCACCTTGCAGATCTTCTCCGCATGGGTTTCGCTGAGCGCGCCGCCGAACACCGTGAAGTCCTGGCTGAACACGAACACCAGGCGACCGTTGATCATGCCGTAGCCGGTGACCACACCGTCGCCGGGGATCTTGTTGTCCTCCATGCCGAAATCGGTGCAGCGGTGCTCGACGAACATGTCCCATTCCTCGAACGTACCGTCGTCCAGCAGCAGCTCAATGCGCTCGCGCGCCGTGAGCTTGCCCTTGGCGTGCTGCGCATCAATGCGCTTTTGCCCGCCGCCCAGGCGTGCCAGCGCACGCTTTTTCTCCAGTTGATCCAGGATGTCTTGCATGGTCGTCCTTTGGTGAATGGGTTTGTTTACTATTTATTTGATAGCTGCTTGCGCTTGATGGGATTGCGCCAGCAGCAAATTTCGTGCTGCAGTCGATGCCGCGATGCGCCCGGCTGCCACATCGGCCTGCATCTGGGGCAGCAGCTCCTTGACCTGCGGATGCTGGCGAAACGCGAGCTTGAGGCCCGCGTCGATGCGCTCCCACATCCAGGACAGCGCCTGCTTCTCGCGCCGCGTGGCCAGGCGGCCATTGGCGGTTTGCAGCTGGCGAAACTGCGCGACGGCGGCCCAGAAGCTGTCCACGCCCTGGCCCAGCAGCGCGCTCATCTGCACGACCTTGGGGTGCCACAAAGTTTCATTGTGGTGCGCGTTCTCGGGGTTGCCGTGCTGGCTGAGCAGGCGCAGGCTCGATGTGATCTGCGCCTCGGCCCGTGTGGCGGCGTTCTTGTCGATGTCGGCCTTGTTGATGACCACCAGGTCCGCTATCTCCATCACGCCCTTCTTGATGGCCTGCAGGTCGTCGCCCGCGTTGGGCAGCTGCATGAGCACAAACATGTCCGTCATGCCCGCCACCGCGATCTCGCTCTGGCCCACGCCCACGGTTTCAACGATGACCACGTCGTAACCCGCCGCCTCGCAGACCAGCATGGCTTCGCGGGTCTTCTCTGCGACTCCGCCCAGGGTGCCGCTCGACGGGCTGGGGCGGATGTAGGCCTTTTCATGCACCGACAGGTGTTCCATGCGCGTCTTGTCGCCCAGGATGGAGCCGCCCGAGACGGTGCTGGAGGGGTCGATGGTGAGCACGGCCACGCGATGGCCCTGGGCGATCAGGTACAGGCCCAAGGCTTCGATGAAGGTGGATTTGCCCACGCCGGGAACACCGCTGATGCCGAGGCGGAAGGCCTTGCCGGTGTGGGGGAGCAATTGGGTGAGTAGCTCATCGGCCTGCGCGCGGTGGTCTGCCCGCGTGGATTCGAGCAGGGTGATGGCTTTGGACATGGCGCGGCGTTGAAGGGGGCCGGGTTGGCCCACGACTCCTTGGTAGAGGTTCATGGTGCAACCTCCGCCGTGCGTGCATCGAACTCCGGGCTCCACCGGTACTCCAGATCGAACTCCTGCTCCTCCACCAGCCGGAAGCCATGGCGCAGATAAAAGCGGTTGGCGTCGCTGCCGCGCAGCGCACCCAGCGTGATGTCCTGACCCGCAGCCCGACCCTGTGCCTTGACCCATTCCAGCGCCCAGGCGCCCACACCCTGCCCCTGAGAAGCCGGGTGGATGTAGAGGTGATGTAAGCGCAGGCTGTTTGATCCTGCGTGCGGAATGAGCGTGAGGTAGCCCACACGCTCGCCGCTGATGAGGATGTGCCGCATGCACGCAGGCTCGAACGCGCTGCGCAAGCGCTCCCGCACGCGCACCGGGTCAAAACGGCCGAGGCGCTCCAGGCTTTCGCGCAGGGCTTCGGCGCGAAGAGCGGCCATGGACTCGAAGTCCCCGGCGGCGACGCTGCCCAAGCTCAACATGGACGACTCCACCAAACTCACGCAGCCACAGCCTTGCGAATCTGTTCGAGCACATCCTTGGCGCTGGCCGGAATCGGTGTGCCAGGGCCATAGATGCCCTTCACGCCCGCTTCGTACAGGTGCTCATAGTCCTGCGCCGGAATCACCCCGCCCACAAAAACGATGATGTCGTCGGCACCCTGGTCCTTGAGCGACTGGATGATGGCGGGCACCAGTGTCTTGTGCCCCGCGGCCAGCGTGCTCACGCCCACGGCATGCACGTCGTTTTCAATCGCCTGGCGCGCGCACTCCTCGGGGGTCTGGAACAGCGGGCCCATGTCCACGTCAAAGCCCAGGTCGGCAAACGCGGTGGCCACCACCTTGGCGCCCCGGTCGTGGCCGTCCTGGCCCAACTTGGCGATCATGACGCGGGGGCGACGGCCTTGTTCTTCGGCAAAGGCGTTGATTTCAGTCTTGAGTTTGTCCCAGCCTTCGGCCGAGTCATAGGCTGCTGCATACACACCGGTCACCTTTTGCGTATCGGCGCGGTGGCGCCCAAACACCTTTTCGAGCGCGTCAGACACTTCGCCCACGGTGGCGCGCAGGCGCACCGCCTTGATGGCCAAATCCAGCAGGTTGCCGCTGCCATCTTCTGCTGCAGAAGTGAGAGCATCCAGCGCTTGCTGGACAAGCGCTGGATCGCGTTTTGCCCTGATATTCTTCAAGCGCTCTATCTGCCCGTCGCGCACCTTCACATTGTCGATCTGCAGGATGTCGACCGGGTCTTCCTTGGCCAGCTTGTACTTGTTGACGCCGACGATCACGTCCTTGCCGCTGTCGATGCGCGCCTGCTTCTCTGCCGCAGCAGCCTCGATCTTGAGCTTGGCCCAGCCGCTGTCCACGGCCTGGGTCATGCCGCCCATGGCCTCGACCTCTTCGATGATCTTCCAGGCGGCGTCCATCATGTCTTGGGTGAGCTTTTCCATCATGTAGCTGCCGGCCCAGGGGTCGACCACATTGGTGATGTGCGTCTCTTCCTGGATGATGAGCTGCGTGTTGCGCGCGATGCGCGAGCTGAACTCGGTGGGCAGCGCGATGGCTTCGTCGAGCGCATTGGTGTGCAGGCTCTGCGTGCCGCCAAACACGGCCGCCATGGCCTCGATGGTGGTGCGCACGATGTTGTTGTACGGGTCCTGCTCCGTCAGCGACCAGCCCGAGGTCTGGCAGTGCGTGCGCAGCATCAGGCTCTTGGGGTTCTTGGCGCCGGTCTCTTTCATGATGCGGCACCACAACAGGCGCGCGGCGCGCATCTTGGCGACTTCAAGGTAGAAGTTCATGCCGATGGCCCAGAAGAAGCTCAGCCGCCCGGCGAACTCGTCCACGTCCAGGCCCGAGGCGATGGCGGTCTTCACGTACTCCTTGCCGTCGGCCAAGGTAAAGGCCAGCTCCAGCGCCTGGTTGGCACCGGCTTCCTGCATGTGGTAGCCCGAGATCGAGATCGAGTTGAACTTGGGCATGTTGCGTGCCGTATAGCCAATGATGTCACCGATGATGCGCATCGAGGGCTTTGGCGGGTAGATGTAGGTGTTGCGCACCATGAACTCTTTCAGAATGTCGTTCTGAATGGTTCCCGACAGCTGGTCTTGCGATACACCCTGCTCTTCGGCTGCCACCACGTAGCCCGCCAGCACGGGCAGCACGGCGCCGTTCATGGTCATCGACACGCTGACCTTGTCCAGCGGGATCTGGTCGAACAGGATCTTCATGTCCTCGACCGAATCGATGGCAACGCCGGCCTTGCCTACGTCGCCGGTCACGCGGGGGTGGTCGCTGTCGTAGCCCCGGTGGGTGGCCAGATCGAAAGCGACCGACACGCCCTGCCCGCCTGCGGCCAGTGCCTTGCGGTAGAAGGCATTGGACTCTTCCGCGGTCGAAAAACCGGCGTATTGGCGAATCGTCCAGGGCCGCACGGCATACATGGTGGCCTGGGGGCCGCGCAGGTAGGGCTCGAAGCCCGGCAGCGTGTTGGCGTACGGCAGGCTGGCGGTGTCTTCGGCCGTGTACAGCGGCTTGACGGTGATGCCGTCGGGCGTCACCCAGTTGAGCGCTTCGACATTGCCACCAGGGGCGGACTTGGCTGCGGCCTTGGCCCATGCCTCCAGCGAAGCGGCAGCGAACTCGGGAGCATTGTTGGGGGGCGTGTCACTCATGGCGAAGGCTTCTCCGAAGATGGCGTTGGTGCGTCAAGTTAGTGCGTCAAACACGACGCGCGGGCGGCTGCCGCCCACTTGCATTGATGTGGCGGCGAGTTTACATCATTCATAATTATTGATTCAAAATATTCCACACAGCTTACAATCCGCCCATGTCTGCCCTCACCCTCACGCCCCGTGCACTCTACGAAGAAGTGGCGGAGCAATTGCGCCAGCGCATCTTCCGCCGCGAACTGGAGCCCGGCAGCTGGATCGACGAATTGAAGATTGCCGAAGAATTCGGCATCAGCCGCACCCCCCTGCGCGAGGCGCTCAAGGTGCTGGCGGCCGAAGGCCTGGTCACGATGAAGGTGCGCCGTGGCGCCTATGTGACCGAAATGAGCGAAAAAGACCTGCGCGACGTGTACCACCTGCTCAGCCTGCTAGAGAGTGATGCAGCAGGCGTGGTGGCCACCACCGCCACACCGGCCCAGCTGCAAACGCTGCAAGACCTGCATGCTGAACTGGAGGCCGCCGCTGGCGAACGCGAGCGTTTTTTTGCGGTGAACGAGCGTTTTCACATGCTGCTGCTGGAGCTGGCCGACAACCGCTGGCGCAGCCAGATGGTGGCTGACCTGCGCAAGGTGATGAAGCTCAACCGCCACAACTCGCTGCTCAAGCAGGGGCGGATTGAAGACTCGCTGAACGAACACCGCACCATCCTGGCTGCGATGGTGGCACGCGATGCCAAGGGCACGGTGAAGGCCATGCAGGCGCATTTTGCGCAGGGATTGGAAGCGGCGACCTGATTGAAAGCCACCAGCACAAGCCGGCTTGTCGCGGGCTTAAGCTGTGTCGGCTCAGTTTTTGGCCGGCTCCACACGATTGCGCCCACCGGCCTTGGCGGCATAGAGCGCCTCGTCGGCGCGGCGAAGCAGGTCGTGAAAGCTGCGATCCCCTTCGCCCGCCGCGGCCACCCCCAAGGAAATGGTCATGGGGATGAACACCCCGCCCGCATACAGAGGCTCCCCAGCCACCAGCGCACGCAGGCGCTCGCCAGCCGTCAGGGCGGCAGCAGTGTCCAGCCCCTCCCACAGCACCACAAACTCCTCGCCACCATGGCGTGCCGCCAGATCGCTGCCCCGGCATGCTGTGCGCAGGTGTACGGCCACATGCCGCAGCGCCACATCCCCCACTTCATGTCCATGGCAGTCGTTGATGGCCTTGAAGTGATCGATATCGATCACAGCCAGGGCAAGACCCCGAGCCTGTTGTGGCCTCTCTGCAAATCGCCGCTCCCCCACCGTGACCAGCGTGCGGCGGTTGGGAAGGCCCGTGAGGTAGTCGGTGGAGGCTGCCAGCTCCCACTGGCGGCCAATGCGTTCGGAGCACATCAGCAAAAAGGCCGTCGTCCCCACCACGGGCAGCAATGCGGTGATCATGGGGCTGGCCATGTTGATCCAGGCCCCGTCGCCCGTGATGTCAAAGGACGGGCTGATGCCACGCCCCAAAAAATAAGCCGCCCGAAACACTGTGAACCCCGCCACAAAGGCAAACAGGCTCGCCATCACGCGGCGGCTGTGCGCACCATCGGGTGATTTCTGCGACACCAGCAACACAAAGCTTGCCAGCAGCAAGAACACGCAGCAGGTCGAAAGAATGAACACACGCATGCGCGTGTCCGGCCGGAGCACCGCGAACCAGAGTATTCCCAGGATGCCCACCGCAGCCGGGGCCAACATCCAGCGCAGATCCGGCAGGCCATAAAACTGCCTTAGCGCACGCCAGTAACCCGTGCACCCCAGCAGCACCAGCCCGTTGGCCAGCGGCGACGCCAGCCCCAGGGGCATATGGTCGCGCGACGCGTACATCACGGCACTGCCCGCCAGCAGCAGCGTAGCGATGCGCCAGGTTTCGGTGCAGGTGCGCAAGGCCACAGGGAAGCTCTTGCGCATCAGGCCCAGCACCCACCCGTTGGCCAGCATCATCAGCGTGGCAACAATGAAAATGGTGACGGGATCCATGGCGGCGGGAGCGAAATGGCGGTTTACGGCGGGGTGGCGAACGACGAGGTGGCTTCCCCTTTTGATATCGGCGGAAAGTGGGACATTGTGGCCGACCCGGCTTGCAATCAGCCCGCGCATCGTGCGAATGCCCTTCGGCAGCCCGGCTCCGGGGGTCGACCGAACCCCTTGGCGTCACCCAACGCACTACGGAGAAAGCACAGCGACCCGCCCCACAGCGCGCCAAAGCACAGGCGCGGAGCATTCCGAAAATCGGACCGCACCATTTGCAACACAAGAGGTCTCGGCGCGTGCGTTTCCAGCAGGTTCGATCGGTATGATTCTGCGGGTTTTCACTGAGGCTGTGCGCCTTTGGCGCGCACAGCCTTCACCGCAGGTTCCATGTCTCCCATCCCCTCCGATATCGCCAGCGTCCACACGCTGCCCCAGCTCCTTGCCTACCGCGCTGCCTGCACCCCCAACGCCGAGGCGTACCGCGCCTTCGACCCCACCACCCAATCCTGGATGAGCCTGACCTGGGCGCAAGCTGCACAGCACGTCGGCACCTGGGCACAGGCCTTGGCGGCCATGCAGCTTCCGGCTGCGGCGCGCGTGGCCATCCTGCTGCCCAATGGGCTGAACGCCATGTGCGCCGACCAGTCTGCGCTAGCCGCTGGCTGCGTTCCCGTGCCCCTGCATGCCATCGACAACCCCGGCAGCATCGCCTACATCCTGGCCGACTGCGAAGCATCGATGCTGATCGTGAGTCACGCCGAGCAGTGGGAAAAGATCCGCGCCGTGGGCACGCGGTTTCCGGCCTTGCGCGCGGTGGTGATCACCGATGACGACACGCCATCTGTCAAGGCCGCAGCCGGCTCTGGTGAAGACCCTGCGGTGGGCTCGCTCGCCCAGTGGCTGGCGGGCGCGGCACATGCAGACGGCGCTCCAGCACCCAAGGCCCCGGATGCGGACGACCTGGCTGCCATCGTCTACACGTCCGGCACCACCGGCAAACCCAAGGGCGTGATGCTGACGCATCACAACGTGGTCAGCGACGTGAAGGCCGTGCTCGACCGCATTGCACCCACGGTGGACGACGTGTTCCTGTCGTTCCTGCCGCTGTCGCACACCTTTGAACGCACGGGCGGCTATTACCTGCCGATTGCCGCCGGCAGCTGCGTGGCCTATGCCCGTTCGGTGCCCCAGTTGGCCGAAGACCTGAAGACCGTGCGCCCCACGGTGCTGGTGTCAGTACCGCGCATTTACGAACGCATCCACGCCAAGCTGCTGGAAAAGCTGTCACCCACGCCCTGGAAGATGCAACTGTATGAAGCCGCACAGCACAGGGGCTGGGCGCGTTTTTGCGCCATGCAAGGGCTGCCCGCTCCTGCGGCCGAGGACAGCCGCGCCGCAGGCTGGATGGCCGCCTTGCCCTGGCCGGTGCTGCAGGCTTTGGTGGCAAAGCCGCTGCTGGCCCAGTTTGGCGGCCGCGTGCGCGTGGCGGTCAGCGGTGGCGCGCCGCTGTCACCCACCATTGCCAAGTGCTTCCTGGGCCTGGGCCTGCCGCTCATCCAGGGCTACGGCATGACCGAAACCGCGCCCGTGGTGTCGGTGAACTCTCTCGATGACAACGACCCGGCCTGCGTGGGCAAGGCCCTGCCGGGCGTGGAAGTGCGCATCGGCGAGAACCACGAGCTGCAGGTGCGTGGCCCCATCGTGATGAAGGGCTACTGGAAGCGCCCCGAAGACACGGCCAAGATCCTGAGCCCCGACGGCTGGCTGGGCACGGGCGACCAGGCTGAGCTCGTGAACGGCCGCATCTATATCAAGGGCCGCATCAAGGAAATCATCGTCACATCCACCGGCGAAAAGATCCCTCCGGGCGACCTGGAGCTGGCACTGCTGGCCGACCCGCTGCTGGAGCAGGCCTTTGTGGTGGGCGAAAACCGCCCGTTCATCGCCTGCGTGGCGGTGCTCAATGCGGGTGAATGGCAGCGTCTGGCGGCGGACCTGGGCCTGTCTGCGCAAGATACCGACAGCCTGAACCACCCCAGCGTGCACCGCGCCGTGCTGGCGCGCATCGAGAAGAACACCGCCAGCTTCGCCCGCTATGCCGTGCCGCGCGCCGTGCACCTGACGCTGGACCCTTGGACGATTGAGAACACCTTCATGACGCCGACGCTCAAGCTCAAGCGCAACAACCTGATGGCGAACTTTGCGCAAGCGATTGACGGGATGTACCAGAAGCCGGGGCGCTGAACCCCGGGGTGTCAAGTCAAAGCACCAGCTCGCCCTCTCCCGCATACACCACCCCAAACCGGTTCGCCACAAAATCCGCCAGCCCCACCGCCTCCTGCCCCACAAACCCCTGCTGCGGCAACTGCCCCTGTGCCACCAGATCCAGCGCCGTGCAGATGCCTGCGGCCGTGGTGAGCTGGATGGCGCTCAGCGTGTGCCCGGCCACTTGCGTGCCCACGATATGGGCCGAGTACGAGTCCTGCACCAGCCGCCCGCCCTTGAGGCCTGATGCGGTGGCAAACACCACGATCACGTCCTGGTCCGTGGTGGGGATGGCGGTTTCGAGAATGTCCTTGAGCAGATCGCGCCGGTCGCGCAGGCGCAGGTCGTTAAGCAGCAGCTTGAGGATGGCGTTGTGGCCCGGGTAGCGAATGGACTGGTAGTCCACCTGCCGCGCCTTGCCTGCCAACGTTTCTGTCAGCGTGCCCAGCCCGCCCGAGGTGTTGAAGGCCTCGTACTCCACGCCGTCCAGCGCAAAGGTTTCCAGCCCCTCCAGCGCAGGCACCGTGGTGCGCACGCCGTCCACAATGGCTTCGCAGGGGTTGCAGTACTCGTTGATGAGGCCCTCGGTACTCCAGGTCAGGTTGTAGCGCAGGGCACCCTGTGGGTAGCGGGGCAGCGCCCCCACGCGCATGCGCAGCGTGTGCAGCGTGTCAAAACGCCGGGCCAGGTCATTGCCCACGATGCCGATGAAGCCCGGGGCGAGGCCACATTGCGGCATGAGCACGCTGCGGGCGTTGGCGGCCAGGGCGCGGATGGCCTGGGTGCTGGCCACGTCTTCGGTCAGGTCAAAGTAATGCACTCCCGCTGCGACGCAAAGCGTCGCAACCGGCACAGCGCGGTGAAACGGCAGTGCATTGAGCACGGCAAAACGGCCGTCGATAGCGGCCTGCAAGCTCGCATCGTCGGTGGCCAACTGGGTAGATACGCCCAGAGCCGCCACTTCGGCCAGGCGTGCAGGGTCGCGGTCCACCACCAGGGTGTCGTAGTCGCCGGCCTGCTGCAGCAGCAGTGCCATGGCAAAGCCGATGTGGCCTGCGCCCAGGATGGTGATGGCGCGGCGAACAGTCCTGTGGGATTGGGTGGAAAAGGTGGTCATGGCGGCGCTCCCGGTAGTGCTCACTGCGTGCAGCGGTGATAGGTGTTGTAGATGCCTTGATGCTAGGCAATGATGCTGTCAATGTGTAGCACCTATAGCGTCGAAAACCGCTCTTTGTCTCGCCACAACGGCGAATATGATGGCCGTTATGACTTTTTGAGGAATTGCCCATGACCCAGGCCCTGGACGACACCGACCGCCAACTGCTGAGCCTGCTGCAGGCCAACGCCCGCGAGGGCACGGCACAGCTGGCGCGCAAGCTGGGACTGGCCCGCACCACCGTGGTGGCGCGCATCGCACGGCTGGAGCGCTCGGGCGTGGTCGCTGGATATGGGGTGCGGCTGGGCGCCCGGCTCGACGCCACCACCGTGCGCGCTTGGTGTTCCATCAGCGTGTTGCCCAAAACTGCGCCCGCCGTGCTGCGCGCGCTAGAGGCCATGGCCGAGGTCGAAGAGGTGTCTGCCGTGAGCGGGCCGTTTGACTACCTGGTGTTCTTGCGCTGCACGAGCCATGAGCAGCTTGATGCGCTGCTCGACAAGGTGGGGCAACTCGACGGCGTGCACCAGACCCAGACCAGCATCGTGCTCAGCCGCAAGATTGACCGGCGCAGTGTGGGTGCATGAGGACGGGTTGCGCCCCGCATTCACTCCACTTTTTATAGCTATTAGCGCTTGAGGGATAAGCGCCAGAGGCCAATCTAATTCAAATTTCGATCGCCAGTATCAGGCCTCGAACTGCTTCGGGTTTTTCCCTTGGATCGGCGCATAAAACGCCTTGATGCGCACCATGTCGCTGTCCAGGTCGCCCGTGGGCTCGAACACCGGGCCCAGGCCGCCCACCTTGCGGCCGTAGTCCACAAAGGCCAGCACGATGGGTACGCCCGCCTGCTGGGCGATGAAATAGAAGCCCGTCTTCCAATGCCGCGTCTTGCCGCGTGTGCCTTCGGGCGGCACGATGAGCTGCATGGGCCCGTCCGCATCCCGCATGGCCTGGGCGGAGCTGGCCACCAGGTTGTTCGCCTGCTCCCGATTCACCGGAATGCCGCCCAGCCAGCGCATCACCCCGCCAAACGGCGCACGGAACAGGCTCTGCTTGCCCATCCAGTACACCCGCAGGCGCAGCGAAAACGCCAGCATCAGCGTGTACGGCAGGTCCCAGTTGCTGGTGTGCGGGGCGGCGATCAGCACGCTTTTGGTGGCGTGGGCGGGCAAGGCGCCTTCCACCGTCCAGCCCGTCAGGCGCAAGGTGGCGCGCGACAAGGCGCGCAGCAAGGTGTTGACAACCGGCGTGTCAAAAATCGTGTGGTGCATGGGGGATACAGCGGCAGACAGGGCCCGCAGGACGCGGCAGCACGACCGGCCACATCGGCATCGGGTCGCACATCAGAAAAGCGCCGCGAGTATCGCCGATGCCGCCTTGGCCCTGCCTTGCGGCAGGACAAGGGCTGGCGCCATTCCCAGAACGAGCACACTGCTTTACTATTATTTTTATAGCTATCAGTGCTTATCCATCAAGCGGAAGGGCTTATTTTCCCCCATATCCACAGACTGGCGCAGCTTGTGGGTCGATGGGATAATCGGGCCCTCCTCCCCTGTAGCCTCGTGGCGGGCCCGACCAGGGCGCGCCGCTGCAGCCCGTACTTGTCTTTCGTTTGCCCCTTTTGCCTGCTGTGGAATCCCCCGTTTTGAGCCCCTGGCGCATGTCCGTCGCCCCGATGATGGACTGGACCGACCGCCACTGCCGTTATTTTCACCGGCTGCTGACCCGCCAGACCCTGCTGTACACCGAGATGGTGAACGCGGGTGCCATCATCCATGGCGGCACCGAACGGCACCTGCGTTTCAACGCCGAAGAGCATCCCGTGGCCCTGCAACTGGGCGGCAACGAGCCCGACAGGCTGGCCGAGGCCGCGCGCCTGGGTGCGCAGTGGGGCTACGGCGAGATCAATCTCAACTGCGGCTGCCCGAGCGACCGCGTGCAGCGTGGCGCGTTTGGTGCCAGCCTGATGAAGTCGCCCCAGTTGGTGGCCGACTGCGTGAAGGCCATGAAGGACGTGGTCGACGTGCCCGTCACGGTCAAGCACCGCATCGGCATCGACAAGGTGGAGGACTACGGCTTTGTGCGCGACTTCATCGGCACCGTGGCCGACGCCGGCTGTACCGTGTTCATCGTGCATGCGCGCAATGCCTGGCTGCAAGGTCTGAGCCCCAAGGAAAACCGCGACATCCCACCGCTGCGGTATGAAGTGGTGCACCAGCTCAAGGCCGAGTTTCCGCAATTCACCATCGCCATCAATGGCGGTATCGCGACCGATGCCGTGGTGCAGGAGCAGCTGGAGCATCTCGACGGCGTGATGATCGGCCGCGAGGCGTACCACAACCCCTGGTGGCTGGCCCGCTGGGACCAGCTCTACTACGGCGGCGCCCCCTGCCCTCTGACCCGCGAGGAGGTGGAGCTGGCAATGGTCGAATACATGGAACGTGAGGCCGCCCAGTACGGCACGCCCTGGCCCCACATTGCCCGCCATATGCTGGGCCTGCGCCACAGCCTGCCCGGCGCCCGCATCTGGCGCCAGGTCTGGAGCAACCATCTGCTCAAGGACCGCCCTGCGCGCGAGGTGCATGTGCTGGCGGTGCAGTCGTATGCCAGCGCTGCACCTGAGCCTGCGTCCGAGCAAACAGCCCAGGCCTTGCCGGTCTGACGCCGCCCTGCGGTGGCCGCCGAGGTACAGAGCAAATGCACAAGCGCGAGCAGATGCGCGTAAAACCCCCCGTGCCCGTCTCCCTGCGCGCCCCCGTAGCGGCCGATGAAGAGCGTTTTATCGCGCTGGCCCAGCGCAGCCGCGTCCTGCATGCGCCCTGGACCTCGGCGCCATCAACCCCCGAGGCGTTTGCCGCCTACCTGGCGCAAATGGACGCGCCTGCGAACCAGGGGTTTTTGGTGTGCCTGCCGGACAAGGATGGCGGTGGGGATCAGATCGCGGGAGCCTTCCATCTCTCACAGATCGTGATGGGCAACTTTCGCAGCGCCTACCTGGGCTACTACGTCTTTGCAGGCTGCGAGCGCCAAGGTGTGATGCGTGCAGGCTTGCAACAGCTGCTGCGCCACGCCTTTGGGCCATTGAAGCTGCACCGGCTGGAGGCGAACATCCAGCCCGGCAACGAAGCGTCCATCGCGCTGGTTCGAGCCTGTGGGTTTCTACAAGAAGGCTTTTCGCGCCGTTATCTCAAGATCAACGGCCGCTGGCGCGACCATGAGCGCTGGGCCATCGTGGCCGATGGGGCCACTTCGCACATCTGATCGCACGGTGTAGCCCCTCATTCAGCGCGCTCTGCGGCTCAGGGTGGTGGGGTCAATCGCCCCAGCCATACCGCCAGCGGCTCCGGCCGACCGAACAGGTAGCCCTGCAGGCATTCGCACTGGCTCTCCACCAAAAAATCCGCCTGGGCGCGTGTCTCCACGCCCTCTGCCACCACACGCAGGTGCAGATGGCGGGCCACCGAGATGATGGACTGCACGATGGCGGTGTCGCTCGGGTCGTCGGGGGTGTCATCCACAAAGCTCTTGTCGATCTTGAGCTCGTACAGTGGCAGCCGTTTGAGGTAGGCCAGGCTCGAATAGCCGGTGCCAAAGTCATCGATGGAAAACCGCACGCCCAGGCCCACAATCTCGGTCATGCGGGCAATGGTGTCATCCAGGTTTTCGATCAGCAGGCTTTCGGTCACTTCCAGGATCAGGTTGGCAGGATGGGCGCCGGTGTGGGCCAGCACATGGCGCACGCGCTCGACAAAATCGTCCTGGCGGAACTGCCGTTCGCTGACGTTGACTGACAGCGACAGCTTGCGCCCCGCAGCCTGCAAGCGCGCCAGGGTTTCGCAGGCCTGTTGGATCATCCAGTCGCCCATGCGCAGGATCAGGCCCGAGGCCTCGGCGATGGGGATGAAGCGGCTGGGCGGCACGTTGCCCCGCACGGGGTGGTCCCAGCGCATCAACAGCTCGCCGCCCACCACGGTGCCCGCAGCGTCCACCTGGTTTTGCACAAAGGCGGCCAACTGGCCCAGGGCGTGGGCTTTCTTCAGGTCCTGCTCCAGCGCCAGTCGCTCCTGCACGTCGGCCTGCATGGCCGCTTCATAAAAGCGGATGCGGTTGCGGCCCAGGTCCTTGGCGCGGTACATGGCGGTGTCGGCCTCGCGCACCAGGTCTTCCACACCCTCGCCGCGCTTGGGGAACAGCGTGATGCCAATGCTGCCCGTGGTGCTGTAGAGGTGGGTGTCGATGGTGTACGGGGCCTCCAGCGCAGTACGGATCTCTTCGGCCACCAGCAAGGCCTGGCGCCCAGCGGCCTCCATGTCGGACGCCACGTTGTGCGCCAGCACCACAAACTCGTCCCCGCCCAGGCGGGCCACGGTGTCGCCGGGGCGCAATTGCTGCGTGAGGCGGTGCGCCACCTGCATGAGCAGCGTGTCGCCCAGCGTATGCCCACGCGCGTCGTTGATCTGCTTGAAGTTGTCGAGGTCGATGTACAGCACGGCGCCGACCTGCGCCGTTTGCTGGGCGCTGAACAAAGCGTGCTCCATGCGGTCGAGCAGCATGCGCCGGTTGGGCAGGCCAGTGAGCGCGTCGAAATAGGCCAGCTGGTGCGTGCGCGCCTCGGCCCGCTTGCGCTCGGTGATGTCGCGCGAGAGCGCGATGAACCGGGGTTCGTCGCCGGGCGCAGCGCTTTCCTTGCGGGCAATGGACAGCTCGAACCAGTGTGTGGCGCCATGGAGTTCCAGGCGGTACTGGTGGCCTGCCGAATAGCCCGTGCGGTGCGCGGCCTCCAGCGCTGCATGGCAACCGGCGGCGGCTTCGGGGGGCACAACGTCTCGCAGCAGCCGTCCGAGAAGCATGTCAGGGGGCACGGCCAGCTCTTCAGAGCGTGCCGATCGGTAGTGGTGAATGCGTCCGTCCAGACCCAGCTCAAAGAGCAGGTCGGGGATGGCGTTGAGCGTGCTTTCCAGATCATCGCGCGTGGCGCGCAGCTCCGCCGTCATGTCGCGCGCCAGCGCCACAGCCCGCTCGCGCCCGGTGGCAAGCAGCCAGGTGAACCAGGCCAGCAGCAGGCTCAGCACCGAGCCCATCAGGGCCACGGGGTGGTGGCCTTCGTCCTGGAAGCGTTCGGCAAACGCTGGCTGGGGCGACATGTGCAGTACCCAGCGCCGGCCGCCCAGCTCCAGCACACGCCGGGCCTGCAAAGCCGGGGTGGCGGTTTCTGTGCCCTTCGCCGGCCGCGCAACGTTGGTGAAAAGCAGGGTCTCGGCGGCGCCAGCTTGGGTGCCGTCAGAGATCCGGAAACCGATGTCGGCATCGAACTCGCGCGACATGCCGCGGACCACGTCTTCCAGCCGAAACGGCGCCGACACCCAACCGGCCAGCCCGGTGCGCCGGCCATCCACCGTGCGCGCATCGGCGCCCGCGCCATACAGCGGCATGTACATCACCAGGCCTGGGCTGTTGTCCTGCAGAAATGTCAGCTGGCCGGACAACGCCAGCATCCCGGTGTCGCGGGCGCGGTCCAGCGCTTCCTTGGCGGGGGGAAGGGTCAGCACATCAAACCCCAGCGCCTTCAGGTTGTTGCCCTCCAGGGGCTCCATGTGGGTGATGGGGGCCAGCACCTCGCGTGCGCCTTCGGGGCGCACGGTGTATTGGGCGTACCCACGTTGGCGCATGTCATCCAGGTGCGCAGCCAGCGCGGACGCAGGCAACTGCAGGATGAGTGAAACGCCCTGCAGGCCCGGGCGCGTTTCCCGCAATTGCAGGGCGCCCACATAGGCCTGGAACTCGGCCCGGTCGATGCGCTCGGACCCTTCAAAGTACCCCTTGACCCCACGAAGCACCACCTCGTAAGTGGCCATTCGGTCCTTGAGGTTGTAGGCGATCTGGTCGGCCGCGGCCTGAAAGTTCTGCTCCCGCTTGGCGCGGGCGCCGCCTTCTTCGCTTTGCCAATAAAGAAAGGTCAATCCCAGGGTGAGCAGCCCCACCAGGGGCGGCAGCAACACGGGCAGCCACCGATGGTTGGTGGCCCCACTCCATCCATCCGGGGACGGTACGGCTCGCGCCGACTCAGCGGCTACCTCGGTCCCTTGGTGAGAATGTTGCGTCATGGCGTTCTGGGGGGTGATTCCGCTGCGGTCAGCGAAAGCCGCCACCGTGGGCGAACTCCACCATTATGAGCACCTGTCCCGCACAAAAAAGCAGTATTTGCGCACACACTTTTCACCCAGGCGCAGCGCATGGTCGGCATTGTTGGATATGCTTCCTTCGCACGTCGTCAACACTTTCCAGGAGCCTGAGCGCGGCTCCCCCCAACCACCCTCGCACACCAAAGACCTGGCATGCCATCGCTTGATTTCGACCTGGAGGAATCCCATTTCCGTGCGTTCTACGCGCAGCAGTCTGTGGCGCTGGACGCGGCCTGCGCCGCCCTTACCGACATGGTCGCCGCCGTGGTCACGCGTGCGGGCGGCGTGGAAGTCGCCAAGGTGGAGGGCCGCGTCAAGGATGCGGACGAGTGCATCCGCAAGTTTGTGCGCAAGTACCGCCCGGCACTGGAGGAAAACAACACGCCCTATGAGATCCAGAGCTACATCACCGACCTGGTCGGCGTGCGGGTGGTATGCCTGTACGAGGACGAGCTGGAGAAGATCGCGGCCATCGTGCGCGGGCACTTTGCCGTGATCGATGTCACCGACAAAGTGACGGCGGTGGAGAGCACCGAGGCCTCGTTTGGCTACAAGGGCCTGCACCTGGACCTCAAGCTCAGCACCACGGAGCGCACCCAGCCCGAGCACGCAGCCTATGCCCACCTGCCCTTCGAGCTGCAGGTGCGCACCATCATCCAGGACTCCTGGAGCGTGCTGGACCACCGGATCAAATACAAGAAGTCGATTCCCAGCGAACTCAAGCGGCGCATCAACGTGCTGTCTGCCCTGTTCGAGCTGGCCGACCGCGAGTTTCGCCAGATCCGCGACGCCACGGCCGCTGAATTGCTGCAGGCACCCGACGAAACCGCAGAGCCGCTGCCCGACCCCGCTGCCGTCGACAACCCCCAGGCCCCCAGCAAGGCGCAGGCTCCCAGCAGCGAGCTCAATGCGTTCACCTTCCTCAAGATTGCGACGCACTTCTTCAAGGATTTTGAGTTCGAGCCCTCCAAGGTGGACGGTTTTGTGGACGACATCCAGGCGTGGTCCCGTGGCATGACGCGGGCACGCTTCAATGCGCTGATGCGCGAGACCGTGGGCGTGGTCAAGCGCTACAAGCAGCACTTTGAAGAACACAACCCCCAGGCCAGCTTCAATCCGTACACGGTCATCCGCCACTGCCTGTACCTGAGTAACAAGGCTGCGTTCCGCCCCGCACTGCGCAACTCGGCCCGGGAGTCTTTCGAGGCATGGCTGCAGGAGCAGACCGAATCAAAGCTGCAATAGTTTGCTTTAAAAAGGCCCTATCGCTTATCTATATTTGATTTATTGCTATTTATTTTATAGCAACTCAATTTCCCCCTCTTGTGGGGCAAGGCACCTGCCGGCTACACCAATTTGTCGCATAGGTGACTAGGGACTGGTGGTTTTCCTCCATGCGCTTGTTACCAAGTGCTGCTATATTGCACTGCAACATAACGGAGTTTCGCCCATGCTGTATCACATCTACGAAACCCAGCGCTCCCTGATGGAGCCATTTACCGATTTCGCACAGGCTGCTGCCAAGCTGTTCAGCAACCCGATGTCGCCTTTCAGCGAAAGCCCCCTGGCGCAGCGCATGTCTGCGGGCTACGAACTGCTGTACCGCCTGGGCAAGGACTACGAAAAGCCTGCCTTCGAGATCCATTCGGTAGATGTGGACGGTGTCGGTGTGGCAGTGCACGAGCGCATCGAGGTCGACAAGCCGTTTTGCGAACTGCGCCGCTTCAAGCGGTTCTCGGACGACACCGCCACCCTGACCAAGCTCAAGGAACAGCCCGTGGTACTGATCGTGGCCCCCTTGTCGGGCCACTACGCCACCTTGCTGCGCGACACCGTGCGCACCATGCTCAAGGACCACAAGGTCTACATCACCGACTGGAAGAACGCACGGCTGGTGCCCCTGGCCGATGGCGAGTTCCACCTGGACGACTACGTGAACTATGTGCAGGAGTTCATCCGCCACCTGCAAGGCATCTACGGCAACTGCCACGTCATCAGCGTGTGCCAGCCTACGGTGCCCGTGCTGGCAGCCGTGTCCCTGATGGCGAGCCGGGGCGAAACCACACCGCTGACCATGACCATGATGGGCGGCCCCATCGACGCCCGCAAATCACCCACGTCGGTGAACAACCTGGCCACGAATCGCAGCTTCGAGTGGTTCGAGAACAATGTGATCTACCGCGTGCCCGAGAACTTCCCGGGCGCGGGGCGGCGCGTGTACCCTGGTTTCCTGCAGTACACCGGCTTTGTGGCCATGAACCCTGACCGCCACGCCAGCAGCCACTACGACTACTTCAAGGACCTGATCAAGGGCGACGATGCCAGCGTCGAGGCCCACCGCAAGTTCTATGACGAATACAACGCCGTGCTCGACATGGACGCGGACTACTACCTGGAGACCATCGAGACCGTGTTCCAGGAGTACAAGCTGGTCCACGGCACCTGGGATGTGCGCTCCCCCGACGGAAAGATCGAGCGCGTGCGCCCACAGGACATCACCACCACCGCACTATTCACGGTGGAAGGCGAACTCGACGACATCTCCGGCTCAGGCCAGACCGAAGCCGCGCATGACCTGTGCAGCGGCATCGTGCGCAAGGAGCAACGCCACCTGGAGGCCAAGGGCGCAGGCCACTATGGCATCTTCAGCGGCCGGCGCTGGCGCGAAGTGGTCTACCCCCAGGTACGCTCCTTCATCCTGCAGCACGAAAAGCCGCAGACGAAGGCGGCAGCACCTGTGATGGACACCCCGGACGACAACCCGCCTCTGCGCGCAGTCCCAAAAGCCACAGCCCCCGCCCCCAAGGCTGTGGCCAAGCCCGTCGCAAAACCCGTGGCCAAAGCAGCAGCCGTCAAACCGGAAGCTAAAACGGCCGCCAAAGTGGCCGCCAAGCCCCCAACCCAGGCGACGGCGGCTGTGGCCACCCGCTGGGTGACTCCGACACCAGCCAGCACGGGCAAAAAGCCCGCCACCGGGGCTGCCGCGCCCGCCGAGGTGGTCGCGGCCACGCCTGCGAAGGCCACCACGGTGACAGCAGCAGCCGCTTCCCGCACCCGCCGCAGTGCGGCGCGCAAGGCTTGACCGAGCCCCAGCCGCCGGTTTCTACGCCATCCGCCGCCGTGTCGACGCTTGCGGCGCGGATTGACGCAGCCTTGCCCCAAACGCAGTGCACGCGCTGCGGCTACCCGGACTGCTCCGCGTACGCCCGGGCCATTGCCAAGGACGGCGTGCCCATTAACCAGTGCCCTCCAGGAGGCGCCGAGGGCATTGCCCGCCTTGCCGCCATCACGGGGCAGGCGCCGCTGCCGCTGAGCGCTGAGCACGGCCTGGAAGCACCGCGCGCCGTGGCCTATATCGACGAAGCGTGGTGTATTGGCTGCACGCTGTGCATCAAGGCCTGTCCGACCGATGCCATCGTGGGCTCCCACAAGAAGATGCACACCGTCATCGAGCCGTATTGCACCGGCTGTGAACTGTGCATCCCGGTGTGCCCCGTGGATTGCATTGAGCTTGAGAACGTCAGCGGCAACGCCACCGGCTGGGCCGCATGGTCCGCTCCATTGGCGCTGCAGTCCCAATTGCGCTACCACGCGCACCGTGGGCGCCTGCCGCTGGAGGCCGCCGCGGACGGAGATAATGAAACCTCTCAAACAGCAGCCATCGATGCGCCAGTCTCCACTGGTGACGGCTCCGTACCCATGGGCCCCGCCGATCCCACAGCCGCTCAGGCCACCCGCCAGGCCACCATTGCAGCGGCTCTGGAGCGGGCCCGTCAGCGCCGATCCCAAGCACCGCACTAGGCGTGGCTTCTGGGAGGTTTGACTCCCGGCCCACGCCCCTCAGAGACCAGGAGACCCTGAGGCCAAGCCCTCAGGTGCAAGTTCAGAGAAGACAAACACCTCAAAATCGAGCACATTGGTGCAAATTTTCACATTCAGCCCATGTGCCCTACATGCGGGCCTCCGGGCAAGTTAATGTGCAATGCTTCAATAAGTGCCCTCCCAGAAGACAATCCTGCATGGATCTTCTCAACAATGCGCATCGCGCAATAGCCCAGTGTGGATGACCGCCCGTGCCGAAGAAAAAAATACTGCCGCACCGAGAGTTTCACAAGGGATGTGCAATCAATGCAATCTAGCCTTGCCTTCACATTGTGGCGCCACCGCAGTTTGGTCTTTGAATTGGTCAAACGCGAATTTTCCAGCAAATATCGGGGTTCTTTGGGTGGAGTCTTCTGGTCACTGGCCCACCCCCTCTTTCTGCTAGGCATCTATACCATCGCATTTGGGGTAATTCTCCAGTCCCGCTGGAACAACTCGGGCAGTGCGGTGGACTATGCGTTGATGCTGTTCGCTGGCCTGATCGTGTTCAACGCATTTTCTGAGGTCCTGAGCAAATCTCCGCTCCTGATCACCGGCAACCCCAATTTTGTGAAAAAAGTGGTTTTTCCACTGGAGCTTTTGCCCATCGTCACGGTGGCCGCTGCCTACCTGCAGGCGTTATTGGGCACGGGGATTTTGCTGGCGGGGTATGTGATCTTCGTGGGGATGCCCCGGCCCACAGTATTTCTTTTCCCGCTCGTCCTGCTGTGCTTTGCTCCCGTACTGCTCGGACTCGCATGGCTTCTCTCGGCCATTGGTGTCGCGGTGAAAGACATCGGTCAACTCACAGGCATGCTCAGCCACAGCCTTCTCTTCTTGACCCCCATTTTCTACAGCATGGATTCCGCCCCTGACGTGATCAAGAATTTGCTGATGCTGAATCCCCTGACTTTCATTGTGGAGCAGTTTCGCCTCGTACTTCTGGCGGGAGGCATGCCCTCCTTCTTGGGACTTGCCGTCTATATCGGTCTCGCCAGTGTTTTCTCATGGGCATCGCTAACGCTCTTCAGGCGCCTGCGCACCACATTTGCGGATATGGTTTGAGCAATGTCGGATATTGTCATTTCCGTGAAAAACGTCAGTAAGTGCTATCGAATATTCGACGATCAGCGCTCACGCCTCTTGCATGCACTGACCCCCAGACACACCCGAGGAATGCAGGAAATATGGGCCCTGAAGGACATTAACATTGAAGTCGCTCGAGGAGAATCGCTGGGCGTGATCGGTCGCAACGGCAGCGGGAAAAGCACATTACTGGAAATAGTGACCCAGACCCTCACGCCGACAACCGGCGAAGTGCAGGTGAATGGCCGTGTGGCGGCATTGCTGGAACTGGGTAGCGGTTTCAACCCAGAGTACACAGGACGGGAGAACGTCCTCCTGAATGGCCTGCTGATGGGTTTGGCGCGGGAAGAGGTAGAGCACCGATTCGACGATATTGCTGCGTTTGCAGACATTGGCGATGTGCTGGATCGGCAAGTCAAAACCTACTCCAGTGGCATGCTCGTACGCTTGGCCTTTGCTGTGCAGGTGGCACTGACACCCGACATATTGATCGTCGACGAGGCATTGAGCGTGGGAGACTATTTTTTCCAGCAAAAGTGCTTTGGGCACCTTCGCAAGATGCGAGAGGACGGCTTGACCCTGCTTTTTGTGTCGCACGACATGGGCACGGTGCGCGATCTCTGCAAGAGAGCCATTTATTTACGCCACGGCTCGGCTGAATTCACTGGGGACAGCGGGTCTGCAATACGGCATTATTTCAACGAGGATGCACCATCCCAGCCCGCCAATACAGCAGAAATACCCGCACCTCTCTCTTACGTCCCGGAGTCTTCTGATGTTCGATTCGCTGCAATTTTCAGTGATGCGCTGTGGTCTAGACCTCAAAACCATCCGGGCCGCCTGATTGCAGTGAGCATCCAGGATCAGAATAATAATAAAACTGAACGCACTCAAATGGGTTCTGATATATACATCAAAGTATATTATCACAGCCTTGTAGGCGATGAGGGAACGACAGTTGCATTGGCCATTAAAAATAGGTTTGATCAAGTCATCTTTGTAACCAATGCGCGCCGTCTTGGCATAGAAAACTGCGACACAGAAGACGGGCGCAACGCGGTCTTTGTGTTCAAGGTAACATTGAATATCGAGGCGGGACTTTATTCCTTGAAAATCGGAATTCATCAACCCACTGAAATCAACAAAGGTCGAGAACTTGATACCACCGGCTGGTTTGGGCCATTTCGAATTGACTGGAGCTATGAGACGGAATCAGCCCCATTTTTGGGCATGTTTGGACTTCCGGCAAGCGGCGAATTCATAGCAAGCTGCGGCGAGCAGGAATTTTATCCATAGCGACATTCACCAATACATAGAAGTCCTCATCGCGCTTGATGGGAATTCAAATAATTTTAGCAAACCGTCAATTTCCCAAGCATAAAACTGAAATCTGCAAAATAATGATAATAATTAAAATCTACCGTCAAATGCTTGGGGCTTGTCGCGCAATTTTGCATATCGCCTCGTCAGCATTTGGGTCTTCAAACCCCATTGTTCGATATATCACGACCCCCTTCATGCCGAGACTGGGCAATCTCAACCAGTATCCACCGCGGCCAATGATGCATTTGAAATTCTGCCAAAATGCAAAGCAACTTCCAACTGCACCAAAAATTTCATTGATTACACCCTCATTCAAGCAAGGCACTTTTATTGAAAAAACAATAACCAGTGTTCTTGATCAAAGATATTCAAATTTGGAATACTTCATTCAAGATGGCGGATCTCCAGATGAAACCGTTTCCATCCTGGAAAAATTCGAAGGAAAAATATCTGGATGGGTATCAGAAAAAGACACAGGGCAGTCGCAAGCGATCAACAGAGGGTTTGCCCGGACTGAGGGTGAGATCATGGCCTGGCTTAATTCTGACGACCTGCTTTTGCCGGGCGCATTGAATACGGTCGCGGATTACTTCGTGCGCCATCCAGAGGTAGATGTGGTTTATGGTGACCGACTGCTCATCGACCGGAATGGGATGGAGATTGGCCGTTGGATCATGCCTGGGCATGACAGTGTCGTGTTGTCATGGGCAGACTATATTCCGCAGGAGACACTCTTCTGGCGGCGACATATCTGGGACAAGGCTGGAGGCCAAGTCGACGAATCATTCAGGTTCGCGATGGATTGGGACTTGCTGATACGCTTTCGAGACGCTGGAGCGAAGTTTGCTCACATACCCCTTTTTCTGGGTGCCTTTCGGGTTCATGAGCACCAAAAAACCTCTGCCAATATCAACGATATTGGCCAGCAGGAAATGAATCGGATACGCGAGAAAATTCTCGGCAGAGTTCCTGACTATAAGGAGATACGAAGTGCGGTGCTTCCTTATCTGTCTAGGCACATGCTTCGAGATTTGGCGTTCCGCGTACGCCAACCTCTCAAGCGGGTGCGCTGATCTGGGTGCCCATCAAAACGGCAGTGTTTGTTCCAGTCGTTGCAGGACATCAACGCAGTGATAGGCGAATTGGACGGAGTCCAAGACCAAGGAATTGGAAATGAGAAGTGAAGCAAATTGGAAGATGACTGGACTGCTCCAATCTGGAGAAGAAGCACCGGGGTCCGGCCTATGAACGCGATCAAGTTAAGCCCAACGACCCGGTCCGAGAGGGTATATGTGGCCGGCCACTCCGGCATGGTCGGCTCAGCCATCGTGCGGGCGCTGGAGCAACGGGACAATGTCGAGATCATCACACGCACCCATGCCGAACTCGATCTGACCTGTCAGGCCGATGTGCGTTCCTTTTTCCAGGCTGAAGCACCCGCTCATGTCTATCTTGCGGCGGCCAAGGTGGGGGGCATACATGCCAACAATACCTATCCCGCAGAATTCATTTACCAAAACTTAATGATTGAGGCCAATGTCGTGCATGAGGCATGGCGTGCGGGTATTCAACGCCTGATGTTCCTGGGGTCCAGTTGCATCTATCCCAGGCTTGCGTCCCAGCCTATGGCTGAAGAGGCGCTGCTGACCGGTACTTTGGAGCCGACCAACGAACCCTACGCCGTCGCCAAGATTGCAGGCATCAAGCTGTGTGAGTCCTACAACCGGCAATATGGCACCGATTATCGCAGCGTGATGCCCACCAATCTCTATGGCCCGGGCGACAACTACCATCCAGAAAACAGCCATGTCATACCGGCACTTATCCGTCGTTTTCACGAGGCAAAATTAGCCCGATCCTCCAGTGTTGTGATCTGGGGAACTGGTGCGCCGCGACGCGAATTTCTTTATGTCGACGACATGGCAGCAGCCTGCATCCATGTCATGAATCTGGATCAATCGGTTTATAACGCCTGCACACAACCCCGGTTGTCCCACATCAATTTAGGGACTGGCGAAGACCTGCCCATTCGAGAGCTTGCCCAGTTGATCGGCGAAGTGGTGGGATACACAGGGAAGATCGAATTTGACTCCGCCAAGCCGGATGGCGCGCCGCGAAAGCTCCTGAATGTGAGCCGCTTGCAAGGATTGGGCTGGCGTGCCCAGGTTGGGCTACAGCACGGGTTGACCATGGTCTATCAGGACTACGTTTCAACGCTGCAACGTGCCAATGGATGATCCTGTGGATAAGCCTTTGGTGACGGTAGCCGTGCCCTCCTATAACCAGGGGCGCTACCTGAATGCGGCGCTGGAGTCCATATTTGCGCAAAACGTCCCGGTCGAGGTCTATGTCGCAGATGGCGGTTCCACCGACGAATCGATCGAGGTCATCCGCCGTTGGGAAACACAACTTGCGGGTTGGCGAAGTTGCAAGGATATGGGGCAATCATCGGCCATCAATGAGGCAATTGCAAAAGGAAGCGCGCCTTTTGTGTGCTGGCTCAATAGCGATGATTGGTTATTGCCAGGTGCTCTGAAAAATCTGGTCGAAGCGTTGCAATTGAACCCTGCCGCTCCAATGGTCTATGGGCGGGTGTGGAACTATGCGGAAAGTACCGGAAAAACCCGCCCTGTGCTGGTCCGACCTTTTAGCGAGTGGTGGATGGCTCAATTTTGTATTGTTTCGCAACCCGGGGCATTGATTCGCCGAACGGCATGGAATGCCGTTGGAGGCGTGGACGAGTCATTGCATATGACCATGGACTACGACCTTTGGTGGCGCCTCTACAAAATATTGGGGCCATTGAAATTTGTGGATTCCTTTGTCGCAACCAACCGTGAGCACGATGCCACAAAGACCAGCACTCGGCGCAAGGAGCATTATCGGGAGGCCATGGGCGTAGTGCGTCGACATTATGGTCGATTGCCCCTAAAGTGGTGGATCGCCCAACCATACTCGGTTTGGTATCGATCCATGATGAAACACTGATTTCAAATTAGTTTCGACACCATAAAATGGCATCTCATCGAATTCTGGTCGATTCTGGAAACTATTTTTCCAACAATGACAATTTGGGAGACAGGGCAATCTACCAAGTCATTTTTCAGCGCTTGCGGTATCTCTGGCCTGATTGTCAAATCCATTGGATAACTCGCAATGCTGCCTTGCTCAAGAAGGACTGTCCCGAGGTCATGGCATTGGAGCTGACCGAGGAACGCGCCCCCCTGTCACTGATCAGCCTCGATGCGAATTCACAGAACCCGGAAACCCAAGCATCCTCTGACACCGCGCGCATTGTGTCCGCCTTGATGGACTGCGACATGGTGATAGCGACGGGGGGCGGATATTTCAGTGATGATTTTTCCAACCAGGCAGAAGCCATTTTGCATACGCTGGAAGCGGGTATCCAGCTTGGCAAGCCGGCAATTATTCTGAGCTGTGGATTTGAACCTCTCAGCGTTCGCAGCCTTTCTCAGAAGATGGTGAGCGTATTTCCTCTTCTGAGTCTGGTCGTGTGCCGAGAATCCCAGCAAAGTCCGATGGTGGCGAGATCCTATGGTGTTCCAGAACAACGCTTTATCGTGGCCGCAGACGAGGCGATTGAACTGGCGTTTGACTTGCGCCCTTCCATGTTGGGCGAATCTCTGGGCATCAATGTCCGCCAAGCGGACTACGCTGGTGTTGATGCCAGTACCCTTTTGCGTCTGCGCGAAGGTTTGGGCCTTGCCATTGCACGCCTGGGTGTGCCCGTTACCGGTGTGCCCATTTCGCTTTCCGGGCCTTCTGACCCTGACGCCATTGCCTCTCTCCTCCAGGGCATTGCAGGTATCCAATACGTCCCCAGCCTCGTCTCGACGCCGCAGGACGTGGTGCGGGAGATCGGTGCATGCCGAATGGTCATTACCGGCAGTTACCACGCAGCGGTGTTCGCGCTATCGCAAGGCGTTTCGGTGATCGCGCTGGTGGCGTCTCCGCACTACCGGTCGAAAATGCGAGGGCTTCAAGCCCAGTTTGGCGCCGCCTGCCGCATCGTATTTCTGGATCGGGAGGACACTGCTGCGCACCTGGCCACCGCCATACAGGATGTGTGGGGTGCAGCCGTGTCCGAACGGCCGCGATTGCTGGAAGCGGCGCGGCAGCAGGTCAGTGTGGGGCGGGCCGCCTACGCGCGATTGGCCGAGCTGATGGAGCGCGTTCCTGCCAACCAGCACGACAGCGCGACGCCGCAATTGACTGACATTTCTACGCAAGCACCCATGAACAAAGACACCGCTGAAGTCTCTTTCTCTTTGTCTCCCGAAGAAATTGAGCAATTCCGGACACAGGGCTATGTGGGGCCGTTCACGGCATTCACGCCCCACGAAATGGAACAATTCCGCAAAACGGTGTCTGAGCGGGTGTTGCCGACACCTACGCCCTATTGCCCGTTTGGCCTGCGCGTGCGGCATCTCGACAGCAAGGCGGTCTATGCAATGTGCTCGGCTCGGGCCATTGTGGAGCGCATGGCTTCTCTCTATGGGCCGGATCTCGTTCTGTGGAATTCCAACCTGTTCAACAAGCCGCCTGCCCGGCCAGAACAGCAAGAGGAATACCCATGGCACCAGGATCACTACAACTGGAACATGGAACCCATCCTGAACATTTCAGCCTGGCTGGCGATTACGCCGGCAACGCTGGAAAATGGGTGTGTGGAAATCATCCCGGGTTCGCACCGGCAGATCATCCCTCCGGCCGTCGATACCGATCCTGCCAAAAGCCTTCGGTTCGGAGGCATCGCTTCAGACCCTGACTACGTGGACGAGACCAGCAAGTTGGCCATGGTGCTGGAACCCGGTCAGTTTTTTCTCTTCAACGAACGGCTGCTACATCACTCCAACCCCAACCGGACTACGGAACACAGGCTTGGATTGGCTGTCAGAGTCACGGTCCCCATCGCAAAGGTCAGCGAACCTTTTCCCTGCGTCATGTTGCGGGGCGAAGACCGCATGGGCTTCAACCGGTACCTTCAAGCGCCCTTGGACGAACCCGATTCCCATTGGCTCGATTCATTGCCACCAGGGCAAGACTACCTCTTTGACCGCCCCATCCCGGGACGGGGCTGGCATGTGCGCGAGGCCCAGGGGCAACGCCACTTCGCTTGGACAGGTCTGGAGCCCGAGGCGTGGATTGACTTCCGCCCCACGGCTGGCGGCGATCATCGGCTGCGGCTAGAGGTCATTCACATGCTGACGATGGCGGCCGTCAGCGAGCTTCTGTTGATGGTGAATGGGCAAGCGATTCCCCTCAGACACGAACAGGTGGGTGATACGCTCGTCCTGGAGGCACACGTTCCCGACGCCATCTTGCGAAGCCGTACCGACCGGGTGCGGGTGGCACTCCTGGGTTCATCCCTGGTACGACCCTGCGATCTGAATCCGGAGAGCACGGACAAGCGCTCCCTTGGATTGGGAATTCACCGAATAGCGCTCGTGCCCATTGGTACACCCAAAGTGGCTCCTGAGGCGCCCAGCGCAACAAACCCTGTGCCGCCACCTGCAGCCTGGTATCGCAGGCTGCTTGGGTGAATTTGTCCGTGCCAAAGACCCGGCAACTCAGCGTGCGGCAAGTGCCTTGTACACCCCGCATCCCACATACAGATCGCCTGCGCGGCTGACATAAGACATCTTCGTCTGCACCACGCCCGTGGAGGGATTGGTGATGTCGTATTCCACCCATCCCGGCTCACGGTCCGCCTGGGAAACAATGTCACTCACGAGCCGGTCGCCCGCAATGCCGGGGATGTCCTGCACACGCGTCCCCACCTTGGCGGTGTTGCCCCCAAAGGCAAGGTAGGTACCTGCCGTGTCGAGCACAAACACGTACATATCCCGGTCGTGGTACGGCTGGTTCTTGTCAGTGACGCTGCGCAGGAACTGATCCCGCGAGCTGCTCTTGTGCAATGCCACGGCCCTGCCCACCAACACCACGGCCTCCTCGGCTGTGCCCTGCTGCAAACGGAATGCGGAGACCGCACGCGACAAGGTGGATGCGCGGTTTTCGAGGGCCTCGGCCTGTTGCACGGCATGGCCCACCATCTGGGCGTTGTGCTGGGTGATCTGGTCCAGTTGCTGCACCGCAGCACTTACCTCGCGCAGCCCCGTGCTTTGCTCGGCGCTCGATCCGGAGATCTCGCTCATGCTGGCCGCAACGCTGCGAATGCCCCCTGCCATGTCGGAGATGCCCTCCCCGGCCGACCGGATCAGGCCGGCACTGGTTTCCACCTGGCTGACCGAGGCACCAATCAACTCGCGGATTTCGTGCGCCGCGTCACTGGATCGTTTGGCCAGCGTGCGCACCTCCGCCGCCACCACGGCAAAACCACGGCCCTGCTCTCCTGCGCGCGCAGCCTCGACTGCAGCGTTCAAGGCAAGGATATTGGTCTGAAACGCAATGCTGTCGATCACGCCGATGATTTCGGTCATGCGGCGCGCGCCTTGCTGAATGGCTTCGACCGACTGCACAGCGCGCGCCATGGCCTGGGCGCCCACGTCGGCCGCGTCCCGCACCTGCGCGGCCCGTGCATCCGCACTGTGGGCGGTCTGGGCGTTGTTCTGCACCGCAGATGACAGTTGCTCAACACTGGCTGCGGTCTGCTCCAGGTTGGCGGCCTGTTGCTCGGTGCGGTCGGCCAGCGAGCGGTTGCCCTCGGCCAGGCTCTGCCCAGCATGGGCGACCAGCGCTGCATTGCTGCGGATATCGGCCACCATCGATGAAAGGGTGATCACCATGCGCTCAAGCGACTGCGCCATATCGCCCACCTCGTCTTGCCCGTAGTCTCGGCGGGGCTGCGCACGCAGATCTCCGACCTGGGTCAACTCAATGGTTTGTGCCAAGCCTGCGAGGTCTGTCGAAAGGCTGATGTAAAGCACCAGCAGCGCATACGCCACGACGAGCCCACCCAGCGCAAGCAACCACCAGGGTGCCCCAAACGCAGCAATGGCCAACGCAGCCCCTACCAGGAGGCTCAGCGAGAGCAGCTTGCCAGGCAAATGCCACCTGCGCATCCACCAGAGCCCCGGACGCAGCGGTAGGAATCCTGACATCGTGTCTCCTCTTATCGTTCTTGCCAAATGGCACGAATCCTAGGTGCATGCACTTACGGCGGATTGACAGACCACAAGGTGTATCGCAGCTGCGGGGGTTCCTGTCGGCCAGCCCATGCAGGCCACACCCGCTCCAGCACCGGACTGATCGGGGGACCATCGCCCATAATGGCGCCCCATGAATCCCCTGCTTTCCCATCTCCAGCCCTACCCTTTCGAGCGGCTGCGACAGCTCTTTGCGGGGGTCACGCCCCCAGCCGCCTACAGCCCCATCAGTCTGGGCATGGGCGAGCCACGCCATCCTACACCGCAGTTCATCAAGGATGCACTCAGTAACAACCTCAGTGGACTGGCGAGCTACCCCGCCACGGCAGGTGAACTGGGGTTGCGCGAGGCCTTCACCCGCTGGCTGGATTTGCGGTATGCCATTACGCTGGACCCAGCCACCCAGGTGCTGCCCGTGAATGGTTCACGCGAAGCGCTTTTCTCCTTTGCCCAGACCGTCATCGACCCTTCGCGGGGCCGACCACTGGTGGTCTGCCCCAATCCGTTCTACCAGATCTATGAAGGCGCAGCCCTGCTGGCGGGCGCCGAACCCTACTACGCGGCCAGCGATCCGGAACGCAACTTCGCCGTGGACTGGGACGCAGTGCCGGAGACGGTGTGGCAGCGGACCCAGTTGCTCTTCGTATGTTCGCCCGGCAACCCTACCGGCGCCGTCATGCCGCTGAGTGAGTGGAAGAAGCTGTTTGAACTGAGCGACCTCCATGGCTTTGTCATCGCTTCGGACGAGTGCTACAGCGAAATCTACTTCCGCGATGAACCACCGCTGGGGGGCCTGCAGGCTGCAGACCAGCTCGGCCGCAGCGACTACAAAAACCTGATCTCCTTCACCAGCCTCTCCAAACGCAGCAACGTTCCCGGCATGCGCAGCGGTTTTGTGGCAGGCGACGCTGCGTTGATCAAGTCCTTTCTGCTGTATCGCACGTACCACGGCAGCGCGATGAGCCCCATCGTGCAGGCAGCCAGCATTGCCGCGTGGGGTGATGAGCAGCATGTGGTGGAAAACCGCATGCGCTACCGCAAGAAGTTCGCCCAAGTCACCCCCCTGCTGGCGAGCGTGATGGAAGTCGCCCTTCCGGATGCCGGCTTCTACCTGTGGGCCAAGGTTCCCGACGCGCTGGGCATGGATGACGCCGAGTTCGCGCGAGCCCTTCTGGCTCAATACAATGTCACGGTGCTCCCTGGCAGCTACCTGGCCCGCGAGGCCCAGGGCAGCAACCCTGGTGCCCAACGCATTCGCATGGCCCTCGTGGCAGAAACCGAAGAATGCGCGGAAGCCGCGCTGCGCATCGTGCAATTCATCCAATCCCGTACTGCCTGACCGACAGACCTAGAGACTGACTGACAACAACATGACCCAACAACTGCAAACCCTTATCGACAACGCCTGGGACAACCGTGCCAGCCTCTCGCCCGCCGCCGCCCCCAAGGAGATCCAGGACGCTGTCGAGCATGTGATCGCCGAGCTGAACAACGGCACCCTGCGCGTGGCCACGCGCGAGGGCGTGGGCCAATGGACGGTGCACCAGTGGATCAAGAAGGCCGTGCTGCTGTCGTTCCGACTCAAGGACAACGAAGTCGTCAAGGCCGGTGACCTGGGCTTTTACGACAAGGTGCAGACCAAGTTCGCGCACCTGACCGAAGAAGAAATGAAGGCCACTGGCGTGCGTGTGGTGCCACCCGCCGTGGCCCGCCGTGGCAGCTTCATCGCCAAGGGCGCGATCCTGATGCCGTCTTACGTGAACATCGGCGCCTATGTGGGCGAAGGCACCATGGTTGATACATGGGCCACTGTGGGCTCGTGCGCACAGATCGGCTCCAACGTGCACCTCTCGGGTGGTGTGGGCATTGGCGGCGTGCTGGAGCCCCTGCAGGCCGGCCCCACCATCATTGAAGACAACTGCTTCATCGGGGCCCGCTCCGAAGTGGTCGAAGGCGTGGTCGTCGAAGAAAACTCGGTGCTGGGCATGGGCGTATACCTGGGCCAGAGCACCCCCATCTTCAACCGCGCCACAGGCGAAATCAGCTATGGCCGCGTGCCATCGGGTTCGGTGGTGGTCAGCGGAAACCTGCCCAAGACCGCTGCCAACGGCACGCCGTACAGCATGTACGCTGCCATCATTGTCAAGCAGGTGGACGCGCAGACCCGCTCCAAGACCAGCATCAACGACCTGCTGCGCGACTGACAGCGCACCCTGGGGGCAGGCCCTCCCGCCTGCCCCCCGACAGATACCGACAACAAGAGGGAAACACCATGAGCACGATGGAGCGGATTCTTCGCCTGATGAGCGAAAAGAAGGCATCAGACGTCTACCTGTCGGCCAATGCCCCGGCGCTGATCAAGATCAACGGCGAGTGCGTGCCGATCAACAACCAGATCCTGCCGCCCGACGCGCCGCGCAACCTGCTCTCCGAGGTGGTTCCCCCGGACCGCATTGAGGAGCTGGAAGAAACCGGCGAGCTCAACATGGGGGTGCCGCTCAGTGGTGTGGGCCGCTTCCGGGTGAGCGCCATGCGCCAGCGTGGCAGCTATGCGGTGGTGATCCGTTTCATCTCGCAGCAGATTCCCGAATTCGACTCCCTGGGCCTGCCGCCCGTGCTGCGCGAACTGATCCTCGAAAAACGTGGCCTGATCCTGATGGTCGGCGCCACGGGCTCGGGCAAGAGCACGTCGCTGGCGTCGATGATCGATACCCGCAACGAAGCGCTCACGGGCCACATCCTCACCATTGAAGACCCGGTCGAATACCAGTTCAGGAACAAGAAGTCCATCGTCAACCAGCGCGAAATTGGCAGCGACACGCAGTCGCTGCAAACAGCGCTGAAGAACGCGCTGCGCCAGGCGCCCGACGTGATCCTGATCGGCGAAATCCGCGACCGCGAAACCATGTCGGCCGCCATTGCCTACGCCCAGTCGGGTCACCTGTGCCTGGCCACGCTGCACGGCAACAACAGCTACCACGCGCTCAACCGGATCTTGTCGTTCTATCCCGTCGAAGTCCGCCCCACCATGTTGGGGGACCTGGCATCCGCCATGAAGGCCATCATCTCCCAGCGGCTGGTGCGCACCATCGACGGGAGCCGCGCACCTGCGGTGGAGGTCATGCTCAACACCAAGCTCGTTTCCGACCTGATCGAAAAAGGCGATTTCTCCGGCGTGAAGGAAGCCATGGAAAAATCCATGGCGGAAGGCTCGCAGACCTTTGAGGAAGCGCTGGCCCGACTCATCATGGATGCCAAGATCGACCGCAAGGAAGGTATGTCGTATGCCGATTCGCCCACCAACCTGATGTGGCGCCTGCAAAACGACTTCTCCCTGGCCGCCAACGCTGCCAAGGCTCAGAAGGAAGCGCGGGACACACCCGACGATGCACCTTCGTTCACCGAGATCGTGCTGGATGTCAAGCCCGCAGCGTGACTCCCTGAGTCGCCTTCGGCACCCTCCCTCCCCCTTTTTTCGACGCCTCTGATGTCCCGCACCCTGCACCTCGCCGAACAGCTCATCTCCCTGCCCTCCATCACCCCGGAGGATGCGGGTTGCCTCGACCTGCTGGCGGCGCGACTGGTGCCACTGGGTTTTGTGTGTGAACGGCTGGACAGTGGCCCGGCAGACTTCCGGGTCAGCAATTTATGGGCAAAAAGGCCCGTAGCGCTTGATGGAAAAGCGCAAATGGCTATCAAAAACATAGTATTTGCAGGACACACCGATGTGGTCCCCACGGGCCCCCTGACCCAATGGAGCAGCGACCCGTTCATCCCCACCCACAAAGACGGCAAGCTCTATGGCCGGGGCGCCAGCGACATGAAAACCTCCATCGCTGCCTTCGTCGTGGCCGTGGAGGAGTTTTTGGCGGCCACGCCCGATCCGCAGATCGAGCTGGCCTTCCTTCTGACCAGCGACGAGGAAGGACCCTCGGTGGATGGCACCAAGGTCGTGATCGAGCAGCTCAAGGCACGCGGCGAAAAGCTCGACTACTGCATCGTGGGGGAACCCACCTCTGTCGAAAAAACCGGCGACATGATCAAGAACGGACGGCGCGGCACGCTCAGCGGCAAGCTCACCGTGCGCGGCATCCAGGGGCACATCGCCTACCCGCAGCTGGCGCGCAACCCCATCCACCAGGCCCTGCCCGCCTTGGCGGAGTTGGCGGCTACGGTGTGGGACCAAGGCAACGCGTTTTTCCCGCCCACCAGCTGGCAGATCAGCAACATACATGGCGGTACCGGCGCCACCAATGTGATTCCAGGCAATGTGGTGGTGGACTTCAACTTCCGCTTCTCCACCGAATCCACCGCCGAAGGCCTGCAGCAGCGTGTACACGCATTGCTGGACCGCCATAGTCTCGAATACGACCTGCGCTGGACGCTCGGCGGGCAACCCTTCCTGACCACCCCGGGCGAGCTGGTCACGGCCGTGCAGCAGGCCATTACGGCAGAGACCGGCCTGACCACCGAACTCTCTACCACCGGCGGAACCAGCGACGGCCGCTTCATCGCCCAGGTGTGTCCCCAGGTGATTGAGCTCGGCCCCCCCAACGCCAGCATCCACAAGATCGACGAGCACATCGTTGTGGCCGACATCGAACCGCTCAAGAACATCTACCGCCGCACGCTAGAGAACCTGCAGGCCCAGGCCCTTGCATTGGGCAAGGTGTCGGCATGAGTGTGCAGCAGCAACCCCTCATTCCGGCGGGCAATACCGTGGGTGCCCTGGTGGAATCCGGTGCGCAATGCCTGGTGGCAGCAGGCGTCTCCTTCGGCCACGGCACAACCAACGCGCACGACGAAGCCGCCTGGCTCGTCTTGTGGCGCCTGGGCCTGCCGCTGGACAGTGACCTGTCGGACGCCCCTGATTCCATCAAAAATCAGCCCGTAGCGCCCGCCGATCAAGCGCGAGTAGCTATACTTTTTGAAGAGCGCATCCGCACCCGCAAACCCGCCGCCTACCTCACGCAGGAGGCCTGGCTGCAAGGCGTGCCCTTTTACGTCGATGAGCGCGCCATTGTCCCGCGCAGCTTCATCGCAGAGTTGCTGGTCGATGGTGGTGCGGACGAGTACCTGAGCGACCACACCCACCGGGTGTTGGACCTTTGCACCGGAAACGGCAGCCTGGCCGTGCTGGCGGCCATGGCCTGGCCGGAGGTGCAGGTGACGGGCGCTGACATTTCAGCCGATGCGCTGGCCGTGGCACGCATCAATGTGGACAGACACAGCCTGCAAGACCGCATCCAGCTGCAACTCTCCGATGGTCTCACTGCACTGCCTGGGCCCTGGGACCTGATCCTGTGCAATCCGCCCTACGTGAACGCGGCCAGCATGGCAGCGTTGCCCGCCGAATACCGCGCAGAACCCGAGCTGGCCCTGGCCGGTGGCAACGATGGCATGGACTTCGTGCGCCAGCTGTTCGCTGCGGCTCCGGCCTGCATGAGCGAGGATGCCGTGATCATTCTGGAGATCGGCAACGAGCGCGCCTACTTCGAAGCCGCGTTCCCCCAATTGCCTGTTTTCTGGCTCGATACCAGTGCTGGCGAAGACCAGGTTTTACTGGTGACCCGGCAGGCTTTGACCGCCCAATCCCGGCTCACGGCACAATAGAGGGTTGCGCGCCACCGCCTTTTGCATCGGTTGCACCGTTTGCAACGGCCCTGGCCCCCTGCTTTTTCATGCCACCCGCCCAGCGCGGGTGCGCTTTTTTCTGAGCTCCGGATGATCACCCTTAAGAACGTTACCTTGCGACGCGGCGCCAAAGTCGTGCTCGACAGCGTTTCCGCCACCATCAACCCTGGCGAAAACGTTGGACTTGTAGGCCGCAATGGCGCGGGCAAGTCCAGCCTGTTCGCCTTGCTCAGCGGCAAACTGCACGAAGACGGGGGGGATTTCTACATCCCCACCAGCTGGCGCATGGCAGAGGTTGCGCAGAACATGCCCGAGACCGACCAGCCGGCCACCGAGTTTGTGCTGGAGGGCGATACGCGCTTGGCCGAGGTGCAGCGCCAACTGGTAGAAGCCGAGGCCAGCGACGATGGAATGGCCATCGCCCATGCTTACTCGGACCTGCACGATGCCGGCGCGCACGATGCGGTCGCACGCGCACAGGCACTGATCCTGGGCCTGGGCTTTCGGGTCAGCGAGCTGGACCAGCCGGTCAATAGCTTCTCTGGCGGCTGGCGCATGCGCCTGCAGTTGGCACGCGCGCTGATGTGCCCCAGCGACCTGCTGCTGCTGGATGAACCGACCAACCACTTGGACTTGGACGCCCTGGTCTGGCTCGAAGCCTGGCTCAAGCGCTACGCAGGCACCATGATCGTGATCAGCCATGACCGCGAGTTTCTGGATGCCATCACCAACGTCACACTGCAAATTCAGCAGGGCGAATTGAACCGCTACGGCGGCAACTACAGCAAATTCGAAGAGTTGCGCGCCCAGCAGCTCGAGTTGCAACAGGCCAGCTTCTCCAAGCAACAGGAAAAGATGGCCCACCTGCAGAAGTTCATCGACCGCTTCAAGGCGAAGGCCAGCAAAGCCAAGCAAGCACAAAGCCGCGTCAAGCAGCTCGAACGCATGGAGAAGATTGGACCGGTGCTGGCCGAGGCCGACTTCACGTTCGAGTTCAAGGAACCGGCCAACCTGCCCAACCCGATGCTGGCCATCAGCGATGCATCGTTCGGCTATGTGGACGACGAAGGCACGCCCACCACCATCCTCACGGGCGTCAACCGCTCGGTGCTGGCCGGCCAGCGCATCGGCATCCTGGGGGCCAACGGCCAGGGCAAGTCCACCCTGGTCAAAACCATCGCCCGCACCATGAAAGCCCTGGGCGGCAGCGTGACCGAGGGCAAGGGACTGAACATCGGCTACTTTGCGCAGCAGGAACTCGACGTGCTGCGCCCTGCAGAAAATCCGCTGGAGCACATGATCCGCCTCGCCAAGGAGCTAGGCCCCGACCTCAAACAGCCGAGCCGCGAACAGGACCTGCGCAGCTATCTGGGCACGTTCAATTTCACGGGCGACATGGTCAAGCAGGCCGTGGGCACCATGAGCGGTGGCGAAAAGGCCCGCCTGGTGTTGGCCATGATCGTCTGGCAGCGCCCCAACCTGCTGCTGCTCGACGAGCCTACCAACCACTTGGATCTGGCCACCCGCGAGGCGTTGGCCATGGCGCTCAACGACTTCGACGGCACCGTCATGCTGGTCAGCCACGACCGCTCGCTGCTGCGCTCGGTCTGCGAGGACTTCTGGATGGTGGGACGAGGTGTTGTAGGCCCCTTCGATGGCGATCTGGACGACTACCAGCGCTACCTGCTCGAAGAGTCCAAGCGCCTGCGCGAAGAGGCACGCCTGGCCGAGCAGGCACAGACCTCGGTGGCGAGTTCTGCGCCTCCATTGGCCGCTGCACCGTCACCTACTGCCAATCCAGCCCCTGTCGCCGCACCGGTGCCTGCGCCAGCTCCGGCCGCATTACCGTCGCGGGATGGACGAGAGCAGCGCAAGCTCGATGCCCAGGCGCGCCAACAGCAGGCGGAAGTAACCCGGCCCCTCAAAAAAGAGCTGGAACACATCGACAAGCGCCTGATTGCCTTGGCGGCTGAGCGCACCGCTTTGGAGCACAAGCTCACCCAAGCCCTTGCCCCTGCCGAGATCGCAGAATGTGGCCGCGCCCTCAAGGCGGGAAATGACGAGACGGCCCAACTGGAGGAGCGGTGGCTGGAAATTTCTTCTGCACTGGAAGAAATTTCGGCGTCGGTTGCAGGATAAAAATGTAATTTGATGTAATTAAAAGGGCCACATTTTGTGGCCCTTTCGCTTATGTAGAAACAATTTTATGCTTCTTTTTTGGTAGCAAGCTACATTCTCAATGTGCGGGCACTTGCGGTTGCATTTTTTTGCGAAGCGCTGTCAACGGACTGTGGATTGACCGCGTTGTTGGTACATCACAGGAGTTTTTCAGCATGAATACCACCGCAATCTTGTCCGCTTGGCCCGAAGACGAACGCGATCGCAAGCGCGCTCCAGCCCGCTTCTGAAGGCGTGGCAGCCAATTCTCGAAATTCGTAGGCCAATCCAATGCCCGCCACCAAAGTGAAGCACAAAACGTACCAAGGCACGGTATGTGTTTCCACCGAATGGCCCATTTCATAGGCCCATCGAAGCAAGATACCCGGCAGCCCCTTCCCTCTTGCTCCTTTCAACAAAAAACCCCGCAATGCGGGGTTTTTGTTTTTCTGAAGCCTCAGGGGCATCAACCCATGTGCAGACCGCCGTTGACCGAGAAATCGGCACCGGTCGCGTAGCCACCTTCCTCCGAAGCCAGCCACGCAATGATCGAAGCGATTTCGCTGGGTTCACCCAGGCGCTTGACAGGAACAGTGGCCACGATCTTTTCGAGCACGTCAGGACGGATCGCCTTGACCATGTCAGTGCCGATGTAGCCAGGGCTCACCGTATTGACCGTCACACCCTTCGTGGCCAGTTCTTGTGCCAGGGCCATCGAGAAGCCATGCATACCGGCCTTGGCTGCCGAGTAGTTGGTCTGGCCCGCCTGGCCCTTTTCGCCATTCACCGAGCTGATGTTGACGATGCGGCCCCAGCCCTTTTCCACCATGTCGGCCACGACCTGCTTGGTGACGTTGAACATGCTGTTGAGGTTGGTTTCAATCACTGCATCCCAGTCTTCGCGCGACATCTTGAGGAACATGCGATCACGGGTGATGCCAGCATTGTTCACCAGCACGTCGATGGTGCCGTGCTCGGCCTTGGTCTTGCCGAAAGCCTCCACCGTGGAGTCCCAGTCGCCCACATTGCCCACCGACGCATAGAAGGTGTAGCCCAGGGCTTTTTGCTCCGCCAGCCATTTGGCATGGTCACGGGTAGGGCCACAACCTGCGATGACCTTGAAGCCCTCCTTGTGCAGGCGCTGGCAAATGGCAGTCCCGATGCCGCCCATGCCGCCGGTGACGTATGCAACTTTCTGGCTCATGTGATTTCTCCTTGTTGGTGATTTGCTCAGCAGCCACTCTACCGAAGAAATTAACCACTGCCGTGAAGGAAAACACTGAAGCCCTTTTCTTTTTGGCATATCGCCATGCATCGCACACCTGACGTACTAGGCCTCTTTTCCAATCACGGTTTTGGTGCAGGCTGCAGCTTGCAGTTCATCGGACAGAAAAGAGAAACATCTTGCGACAACGTTCTCCCCTGAAGTTGGGGCTGCCGCCACCAGGAACAAAAAAGCCGCGTTGCAACGCGGCTTTGATTTTGGCCTTGCACCCGAGAAACAGCTAAACCACAGGTGCGAAAAGGCGCGTGTTAACGCTCCAAGGCCAGTGACACACCCATGCCGCCACCAATACACAGCGCCGCCAGACCCTTCTTGGCATCGCGGCGCTGCATTTCGTGCAACAGCGTCACCAAGATACGGCAACCCGAGGCGCCGATGGGGTGACCGATGGCGATGGCACCACCATTCACATTGACCTTGGCCGGATCAATCGCCAGCTCCTTGTTCACGGCGCAGGCTTGCGCAGCAAAGGCTTCATTCAGTTCGAAAAGATCCACATCGGCAGCGTTCCAGCCCGCGCGTTGCAAGGCCTTGCGCGATGCGGGCACGGGGCCCATGCCCATGGTGGCGGGGTCCAGGCCGCTGGTGCCAAAGGCTGCGATGCGAGCCAGGGGCTTGAGGCCCAGGGCGGCAGCCTTCTTCGCGCTCATCACCACCACGGCGGCTGCGCCATCGTTCAGGCCCGATGCGTTGCCAGCAGTCACGCTGCCCGCCTTGTCAAACGCGGGACGCAGGCCTGCCAGCGCTTCAGCGTTGGTCTTGCGGTTCAGGTATTCATCCGCGTTGAACAGGATGGGGTCGCCCTTCTTCTGCGCCAGGCTCACACCCACGATTTCATCCACGAACTTGCCGGCGTCTTGCGCGGCTGCGGCCTTTTGCTGGCTGCCCAATGCCAGGGCGTCCTGCATTTCGCGCGTGATGCCATGGGCCTTGGCCACGTTTTCAGCCGTGATGCCCATGTGGTACTGGTTGTACACGTCCCACAGGCCGTCCACGATCATGGTGTCGATCAGCTTCCAGTCGCCCATGCGCTGCCCGTCACGCGAGCCCGGCAGCACGTGCGGTGCCAGGCTCATGCTTTCCTGGCCACCGGCCACCACAATTTCGCTGTCGCCCCAGGCCACAGCCTGGGCGGCGAGCATCACGGCCTTAAGGCCGGAGCCACACACCGCGTTGATCGTGAGCGCCGGGGTTTCCTTGGCCACACCGGCCTTCATCGAGGCCTGGCGTGCAGGGTTCTGGCCCACGCCAGCCGCCAGCACCTGGCCCATGATGACCTCACCAATCTGGTCGGACGAGAGGCCCGCGCGCGCGATGGCTTCGCGGATCACGATGGCGCCCAGTTCGGTCGCAGGCGTCTTGGCCAGCGCACCACCAAACTTGCCCACAGCGGTGCGGGCGGCCGAAACGATGACGATGTCTTCCATGGAATGTCCTTGTGGTTGGAGGTTGTTGGTTGCTTGGTAATTCTCGCAGTGCTGAAAGTCAGGACTTTTGCGTATCAGGATTTCTGCTTCACATAGCTGCCAGGTGCGGGCTCGATGGCCTTGAATTTGGCACCCTTGCCATAGCCCTTGGGCGCTGCAATCTGCTTGCCTGCATGGCCTTTGAGCCAGCCGGCCCAGTCGGTCCACCAGCTGCCGGAGTGCTCGGTGGCGCCGTCCAGCCATTGGTCGAGCGTGGCGGGCAGCCTGCCATCGGTGCGGATCCAGTGGCTGCGCTTGCCTTTGGCGGGTGGGTTGATGACGCCCGCAATGTGGCCCGAGGCCCCCATCACAAAACGCTTCTTGCCGGGCAGCACCTGGGTGGATGCATAAGCGGCATTGATGGGCACGATGTGGTCCTCGCGCGAGCCGTAGATGTAGACGGGCAGCGTGAGGTTGCCAAGGTCCATCTTCTCGCCGCACACCGTGAGCTTGCCGGGTTTTACCAGGCTGTTTTCCAGGTAGAAATTGCGCAGGTACCACGCATAGAACGGGCCCGGCAGGTTGGTGCTGTCGCTGTTCCAGTACAGCAGGTCGAACGGGGGTGGCGTTTCGCCCTTGAGGTAGTTGCCCACCACGTAGTTCCACACCAGGTCATTGGGCCGCAGAAAGCTGAAGGTCGAGGCCAGGTCCTGCCCCTTCATGAGGCCGCCTTTGCCCATCTGCATCTCTCGGAACTTCACGAAAGCCTCGTCGATGAACACGTCGAGGATGCCGGTGTCGGTGAAGTCGATCAGCGTGGTCAAGAACGTTGCACTGGCCACGGGCTCATCGCCACGCGCTGCCAGCACGGCCAGCGCATTGCTCAGGATGGTGCCGCCCACGCAGAAACCCAGTGCGTTGATCTGATCGGTGCCCGTGATGTTCTGCACCACGTCGATGGCGGCCATGGCGCCGTCTTCCACGTAATCGTCCCAGGTCTTGTGGGCCAGGCTGTCGTCGGGGTTTCGCCAGCTCACCACAAAGGTGCGGTGGCCCTGGTCGACGGCGTAGCGAATCAGCGAGTTCTCGGGCTGCAGGTCGAGGATGTAGAACTTGTTGATGCACGGCGGCACCAGCAGAAACGGGCGCTCGTAGACCTTGGCGGTGAGAGGCTTGTATTCGAGCAGCTGGAACAATTCGTTCTCGAACACCACGGCACCTTCGGTGGTGGCCACGTTGCGGCCCACCTCGAACAGGCTTTCGTCGGTCATCGACACGTGGCCCTGGGTGATGTCGTGCAGCAGGTTCTGCATGCCCTTGGCAATGCTTTCGCCCTTGGTTTCGATGGCTTTCTTCTGCGCTTCGGCGTTGAAGGCCAGGAAGTTGCTGGGTGCCATGGCGGCCATCCACTGCTCCACGCCAAAGCGGATGCGGGCCTTGGTTTTTTCATCGGACTCCACCGCATCGGCCAGACCCATGAGGGTGCGGGCATTGAGCAGGTAGGCTGCGGCCGAGAACGCGGCAACGGGGTTGCTGGCCCAGCCCTCACCGGAGAAGCGGCGGTCCTTGACTTCTGGAGCGCCCTGCAGGCCCTGGGCCCAGAGTTCCTGCGCGTCCTTCAGATACTGCTGCTGTAGGGACTGCAGCTTGGTGGGCGAAAATTTCAGGGGTGGTGCTGCAGGTACCTGGGTACCCATGTCCAGCTTCTGGAACGACTGCAGCGCCTGCGACCAGCTTTGCCCGAAAATCTTCTGGAACTGCTCGGCGCTCTCGGCCCAGGGTGATTCAGAATTCATGCTCTTTCCTCAGTGATTGGTCGCTCGCAGCGGCAAAGCTTCTGGTTTTTTATCTCTCGGGCTCATTGTTGCCGAGCCCTTTGCACATGGCAACGGATTCAACCCTTCCAGTGAACACAAACCAATGTACATCATCGTCATCGCCTGGACGTACGTCACCCTCATGATGGCGGTGGCCGAAGCCACCAGCCCCAACGGCACGGTGCTGGGCGCCGTGATCACCTTTGCGCTGTATGGCCTGCTGCCCATGGGCATTCTGGTGTACATCCTTGGCACACCTTCCCGCAAGCGGGCGATCAAGGCACGTGAGGCTGCGGAACAAGCGGCCTACGATGCCGGGCAGGCCGCCGCTGCTGCCGCAGCCACCCCTGAATTACTTGGTTCAGCTGCGCCAGATGCATGCGGCGAAGCGCCCGCTGCCGCCGAGGGCAGCGCTGTCGCGGCGGTGCGAAAAGAACCGTGAGGCGTTGGTCACGGTGCACCAGGATGATGTACCGTCGTTGCCATGGATGTGGGTGATTCCCAGGGCCTGCAGCCGCAGCCGTGCCAGTCCGGCCAGGTCGCACAGGTATTTGCCCCGGACATCGCCGCTCGGCATAAAACACGTCTCTGAAGCCGGATTCGCCTCGCAAAATGCTGCGCGCACTTCGGGCCCCACTTCGAAGGCCTGGGGGCCAATGCAGGGCCCCAGCCAGACCAGCGTGTCCTGGGCGAGCGTTGGGGCAAGATTGATTGCTCCATTTTTAATAGCACCCAGCGCTTTTCCATCCAGCGCCAGGGCCTCAAAACGCTTGAAAACTGCTTCCAGCACACCCTGCCCGCCCACTCCGGCAAGCCCGCGCCACCCTGCATGCGCTGCCGCCACCATCTGGCCCGAGCGGTGGGCCCACAGCACCGGCAGGCAGTCGGCCACCATGATGGTGCAGGCCACTCCGGGCGCAGTGGCCACGCAGGCATCGGCGTCGATGCCGTCAGGCGTGCTGCCATCCAGGTGCACCACGCCATCGCCGTGCACCTGGTTCAGAAACACGGGCCGTGCGCTCGTCGGTGCAGCGCCCACCGTGGATTGCAGCCGCAGGCGGTTGGTGTGTACCGCAGCGGGGTTGTCCCCCACATGGGTACCCAGGTTCAGGCTGTCATAGGGCGGCAGGCTCACTCCGCCCGCACGGGTGGTGCACAGTGCGCGCACGCCCGGGGGTACAGGCCAGTCGGGCACCAGGCAATCGGCCGCAGCCAAAGGGCCTTCGTGGGGGCTCAAGCTTCGTGGTCCGGACAGGCGGAAGGCTGGGCCTTCTGGAAGGCGGGCAGCGCCATGCAGGCGTCGAATGCGCCCATCGTGAGTGGCAAGCCCTCCAGGTTCACGTTGAAGCGCCGGCCATTGAAGATCTGCGGCACGAGGCAGCAATCGGCCAGCGTGGGGGTGTCGCCCCAGCACAGCACAGAAGGGGCCAAGCCCTGGGCCGCACGCGCTTGTGCCAGCAGCGCCAGCTGGCGCTCAAAGGCCTCGAGCCCGTTGCGCACCCAGTGGCGGTACCACGCGTTCTTGGCGTCTTCCTCCACCTTCAGCTCACGCACCAGGTACTTGAGCACACGCGGATTGTTCAGGGGATGGATCTCGCACGCCACCATCTGGGCCAGCGCACGCACACGCGCACGTGCCAGCGGGGTCGGGGGCAGCAGGGCTGGCGCGGGATGGGTTTCTTCCAGGTATTCGATGATGGCCATCGACTGCGACAGCGCCGCGCCGTCGTCCGTCACCATCAAGGGCACCAGAGCATCGCCGACGCGGCTTGCGTATTCCGGCGCATGGTGCTCGCCCTTGAGGAGGTGCACGGGGATGTAGTCATAAGGCAGGCCCTTGATCTGCAACGCGATGCGCACGCGGAACGAGGCGGAAGAACGGAAGTAGTTGTAGAGCTGCATGCAAGAAATCCGTTGTTGAATGGAAGGGTCAAAAACGTGGCGGGCGGGGCACCGCAGCTACAGCTGGCGCGCAGTGCGCTGGCCTTGGCGCCGCCCCGCGCGCGGTCCGTCAGGCGCCCGACGCTCCCGCAGGGTCCTGGTGGTTGTAGACAACCTTGGACAGGATGGACATCAGATCGACGCGCTCCTGCGCATTGAGCGGAGCCATCAACCGCTCCTGCACGCGCTGGGCGGCATCACGCATCTGCAGCGCGGCCACTTCGCCCTCCGGGGTGATCCACAGCAGCTTGCGGCGGCGGTCGCCGGTATCAGGCTCTCGGCGAATCCAGCCGCGCTTTTCAAGCCGCCCGATCACCGAACCCGACGTGGCCGCATCAAACGCCACGCGGGACGCCAGCGTGACCTGGTCTTCACCGGGCCGGGCCAGCAATTCATGCAGGATGGCGAACTGCACCGGCGTCACGTCAAACCCCGCAGTTTCTTCCATGAAAAGCGCCACGGTTCGCTGGTGGGCACGGCGCACCAGGTGGCCTGGCGTGTTGTGGAAATCGAAGCTCTTTGCCATGGGCGCGAGTGTAGCGCCCCACAGCAGACGGCCCGCGCCCATGGCACACTGCCACACCGAGGCCGCGCCGGGTCCAACCCGGGGTTTTTGCGACACAGTCCATGCCCTGGCATCCGCGCCGTCGGGCAATCATTCATTTCCATTGAACCCAGAAATTCGAGAGGCTGACATGAGCTACGTGTTTTCTCCCGCCCCCGTGGCCAGCGTGCCCGTGGTGGGCAGCGGCGACCGCTTTCCCGTGCACCGCATTTATTGCGTGGGCCGTAACTACGAAGAGCATGCCAAGGAAATGGGCTTCACCGGCCGCGAGCCACCCTTCTTCTTCATGAAGCCCGCCGATGCCATTGTGGTGGTCAACGCGGGCGAAACCGGCCAGCTGCCCTACCCCAGCCTGACGGCCAACCTGCACCACGAGATCGAACTGGTCGTGGCCATCGGCAAGGGTGGCAAAAACATCGCTGCCGCCGATGCGTTCACACACATCTATGGCTACGCAGTGGGCCTGGACATGACGCGCCGCGACCTGCAGAACGACATGAAGAAACAGGGCCGCCCCTGGTGCATCGGCAAGGGCTTTGACGCCAGCGCGCCCATTGGCCCCATCACCCCTGCGGCGCAGGCTGGCGACGTGGCCAAGGCGGCCATCTGGCTGCAGGTCAACGGAGCGGACAAGCAACGCAGCACCGTGGCGCAGCTGATCTGGAACATTGCCGAAACCATCGAGCACCTTTCGGCCGCGTGGGAGCTGCAGCCCGGCGACCTGATCTACACCGGCACCCCCGAAGGCGTGGGCGCCGTGGTGCGCGGCGATGTACTGGAGGGTGGCGTCGAGGGCCTGGGCACGTTGCGGCTGAGCGTGGTGTGACGCCCCCGGCCAGGGCGCCACGCGACCCTGGCCCGGGTGCGCAGCCCCTACACTATGCTTTTCATAGCTGCCAGCGATTATACGACAAGCGCTGGCAGCCTATTTGACCCAGAAAATCCTCCGATGACCTTCCGCAGCCCCATCAAACACTGCCGCGCCTGTGGCACCGCCGTGGTCTACCGCCTGCCGGACGATGGCGACACCAAGCAGCGCGCGGTGTGCCCCGTCTGCAACACGGTGCACTACGAGAACCCGCTCAACGTGGTGGGCACCGTGCCCGCGCTGCCCGATGGCCGCATCCTGCTGTGCAAGCGCAACATCGAGCCGCGCTGGGGCAAATGGACGCTGCCCGCAGGCTTCATGGAGCTGGACGAAACCACGGCCCAGGGCGCCGCGCGCGAGACCGATGAAGAGGCTGGCGCACAGATTGAAATCGGCCCGCTGTTCAGCCTGCTCAATGTGCGCCGCGTGGGCCAGGTGCACTTGTTCTACCGCGCCACGCTGCTGAGCGACCAGTTCAACCCCGGCTACGAAACCATCGAGGCCCGGCTGTTTACCGAAGACGAGGTACCGTGGGACGAACTCGCGTTTCGCACCGTGAAGGAAACGCTGGAGTGTTACTTTGCCGACCGCAAGGCGGGCACCATGGGTATGCACTTCATTGATATCGAATAGGCCGCGCCATGACTGTCTGCACAGCGCCTGCATCGCCCGCCCCGTCCAGTACACCACCGGACGGCCTGCCCGTCTACCGCCTGCTCACCGGCCCCGACGACGCCAGCTTTTGCCGCCGCGTGAGCGATGCGCTGGCCCTGGGCTATCGCTTGTACGGGTCTCCAGCCGCCACGTTCAATGGCCAGTCCGTGATCGTGGCGCAGGCCATCGTCTGGTCTGGCACGGTGGCCTGACTTCGGCCGTTCAGCAGATCGGCTGTTGCGGCGCCGTGAGCAGCCGCACGCAGATCGTCAAGGCTTGGCGGGTATCACGATGACCGTGCTGCCGTCGCCCGAGGTGCCGGTATTCCCGGTGTTGCCCTTGCTTCCGGTGTTGCCCGTATTGCCCTTGGCACCCGTGGCGCCTGTGTCCCCCTGGTAGCCCGTCGCGCCCTGCATGCCCGTGGCACCGGTGCTGCCCTGCCCGCCAGTGGCCCCTGTGGACCCCATGCTGCCTGTGGCACCGGTGTAGCCCGTGGCTCCTGTGTCACCGGTCTTGCCGGTATATCCCGTGTTGCCGGTATTGCCCTGTGCTCCCGGGGGGCCCATAGGGCCCGTGCAGGCGCCCAGGGTGAGGGTGGCCAGCACAAGCAAGGTGGTGGTAATCGTTTTCATGGTGAGTCCTTTGGCGTTGCATGCAGCCCAACAACGGCTGCATGGACCAATGTGCGGGACGCACCCTGGAGGGTCTGTTCGGTTGCGCGCATAAGCCAGGCGGCGCCCGCTCTGTGCAATGACTGGCGACGCCGTCCTACAACGCGAGGTCTGTTCGAGATCGGCCCGCAGCGCGCAACGTCTCTGTGGCGGCGGTGTGCGGAGGTTCGTCCGCCGCCCACCCGCCGGTTCGGACTTACCCGCCCACCCGCTCCTCGGGCGGCACAGGCGGCCTAGATGAACCGGCTGGGTCTGTCGTCACCGGTGGCAGGCCATCGCTGCCGGGCCGGGGCGGAGTACCAGGCCAGGGTGCCGGAACAGGCGGGGATTGCGGATTGCCCCCGAACAGCCCTCGGATCCAGTCGCGCATGGCACCCAGCGATCCATCGGCGGGGGGTGGTGGGGCATCCACAAACTCGTCCACAAAACGGTCGTTGCCGTTGATCACCTTGGCACGGATCGCCTGCTGCATGAATTCGCCCACCATGGGCAGCGCACTGCGGGCGCCCTGCCCCCAGTGGTCGCTGCGCAGCGTGATGCGGCCGTCGTTGAAGCCCGCCCAGGCACCGGCCACAACGCGCGCATGCATCAGGATGAACCAGCCGTCGGTGTTGTCCTGCGTGGTGCCGGTCTTGCCTGCCACATCGGCTTGGATGCCATAGCGGCTGCGGATCGCGGTGGCCGTGCCCTTGTCGATGGCGCCGCGCATGGCGTTGCGCAGGGTCTGCGCTGCGCGCGGCTCGAAAACTTCTTCAGGGGCTGAGGGGGCAAACGTCTCCAGCACCTTGCCGTGGCGGTCCTCGATGCGGGTGATCAACACCGGCTCCACATAGCGGCCCAGGTTGGCGATGGAGCTGTAGGCCGTCACCATTTCTTTCAGGGTGACCGGGCTGGTGCCCAGCGCCAGTGACGGCACCTCTTCCAGCGGCGACTGGCGCACCCCCAGGGCCCGCGCCACCTCGGCCACACGGGCGGGGCCCACCTGCTGCATGACCTGCGCGGTGATGGTGTTCTTGGAGAACGCCAGGCCATCGCCCAGCGTCATGGGCTGGTCGCTGGGCGCACCCCCATCGGTGGGGCGCCACACGCGGCCCCCGCCCAGGGGGATTTCCACGGCCGCGTCCATCAGCGTGTCGTCGGGCGACGCGCCGCTGGCAAACGCCGCGCCATACACAAAGGGCTTGAACGTGGAGCCGGGCTGGCGCCGTGCCGCCTGCACATGGTCAAACGGGTCTTGCGCAAAATCGCGGCTGCCCACCCAGGCCAGCACGTGGCCGGTGACCGGGTCTTGCGCCAGGAACCCGGCCTGCACGCGCGTCTTCTCGGCGCGCAGCTTTTGCAGGAAGGCGGTGTCATCCAGCAACGCCTGCAACGCTTCTTCGGGGGCCTGGCCCTTGTCCACGGCGGCGCGGTATTCGGCGCTTTCGCGCACCAGCGTCTGCACCAGTTCGCTCTTCGGGCCCCAGCCATTGCGCTGGGACCAGGCGGTGTCGGCCACCCCCTGCAGCTGGCGCCCCTGGCGCGCTACCGCCTGGTTGGCGATGGCCTGCAGGCGCGAGTCGATGGTGGTGCGGATCACCAGGCCATCGGAGTACAGGTTGTAGCCGTTGCTGTCGGCCCAGGCGATGAGCTGCTTGCGCAGTTGCATCGCAAAGTGCGGTGCGGGGCCCATGACCTCGGTCTGCCGCTCGAAATTGACGCGCAGCGGACGTTTTTGCAGCGCCTCCAGCTGCTTTTCCTCCAGTTTGCCGCGCTTGACCATTTGCGACAACACGGTGTTGCGCCGTGCCTGGGCACGCTCGGGGTTGAGCACGGGGTTGTAGTAGGCCGTGCCCTTGAGCATGCCAATCAGCGTGGCGCTTTCCAGCACATTGAGCTTGTCGGCCGATTTGTCGAAATAGGTGCGCGCCGCCATCTCGATGCCGAAAGCGTTGTACAGGAACGGCACGGTATTGAGGTAGGTCTCCAGGATCTCGTCCTTGGTGTACGAAACCTCGATCTTGACCGCCGTGATCGCCTCCTTGAGCTTGCGCGTGAGGGCCTGCGGGAACACGCGCGAGCGCCCGATTTCCTCTGGGAACAGGTTGCGCGCCAGCTGCTGCGTGATGGTGGAGCCGCCCTGTGGGTCGCCGCGCAGCGTGTGCACCACCGACGACGCCGTGCGCCGCCAGTCGAGCCCGAAGTGGTCGTAGAAACGGTGGTCTTCGGTGGCGATGAGCGCATTCACCACGTTGGGAGATATCTGGTTGAGTTCCACCCATTCACGGTTGGCCCAGCGGTATTCGGCCAGCAGCTTGCCATCCACCGACATGAGCTGCGCGGGCAGCTCGCTCTTGGCCTTGCGGATGTCGCTGATGGAGGGGGTGAACGGGATCAACGCCAGTGTGTACACCAGCACGGTGGCGGGCAGCGCCAGGGCGCCCCACATCAGCGCGCGGCGCAGCGGGCGGGGCATCCAGGCAAACAGGCCGGCCAGCCAGCGGAACAGGGCCGCGGCGCGGGCCTGGAAGGAAAGCAGCAAGGTGCGCATCAAAAACTCAGAGAAAGGGGAGAGTGCCTCAGGCGCCCGTGCCCGACAGCAATGCCAGCATGCCGGCTTCGTCCAGCACGGGCACGCCGAGCTCTTCGGCTTTGGCCAGCTTGCTGCCGGCTTCTTCGCCCGCCACCACGTAGCTGGTCTTCTTGCTGACCGAACCGGCCACCTTGGCGCCGGCAGCTTCGAGCATGTCCTTGGCCGCGTCGCGGCTCAAGGTCGGCAGGGTGCCGGTCAGCACCACGGTCTTGCCCGCGAGGATCTGCGGGGCGCGTTCGGCCACAGGGCCTTCGGGCCAGGTCACGCCGCAGGCGCGCAGTTGTTCGACCACCTCGCGGTTGTGCGGCTGCTGGAAGAAGGTGTGCAGGCTCTGTGCCACCACGGGGCCCACATCGTTCACCTCCAGCAACTGCTCCACGCTCGCATCCATGATGGCGTCCAGCGTGCCAAAGTGCCGTGCGAGGTCCTTGGCCGTGGCCTCGCCCACATGGCGCAGCCCCAGGCCGAACAGAAAACGTGGCAAGGTGGTCTGCTTGGATTTTTCGAGCGCCGCCAGCACGTTCTGGGCCGATTTCTCGGCCATGCGCTCCAGCGCGATGAGGGAGGTCAGGCCCAGCCGGTACAGGTCGGGCAGCGTACGGATCACGTTGGCGTCCACCAGCTGGTCCACCAGCTTGTCCCCCAGGCCTTCGATGTCCATGGCGCGGCGCGCGGCAAAGTGCAGGATGGCCTCCTTGCGCTGCGCGGCGCAGAACAGGCCACCCGTGCAGCGGTGGTTGGCCTCGCCTTTTTCGCGCACCACGTCGCTGCCGCAGACCGGGCATTTGCTCGGCATACGGAAGTTCGGGACATATATCTCGCGAGGAGGATTTCCGTGGCGTTGCTTGATGGGCACCCCATCGACAGAAATGATTTCCGTAGCGTCGGTGAGTGGAGGCATGACTCCCACCACTTCGGGGATCACGTCGCCCGCCCGGCGCACGATCACCTGGTCGCCGACGCGCACGCCCTTCTTGCGGATCTCGAACAGGTTGTGCAGCGTGGCATTGGTGACGGTAACCCCGCCGACAAACACCGGCATCAGGCGCGCAACCGGCGTGATTTTGCCAGTGCGCCCCACCTGCACGTCAATGCCCTCGACCTTGGTGGCCATCTCCTGTGCTGGGTACTTGTGCGCCACGGCCCAGCGCGGCTCGCGGGTCTTGAAACCCAGGTCGCGCTGCAGCTGCAGCGAGTTGACCTTGTAGACCACACCGTCAATGTCGTAGGGCAACGCATCGCGGCTGGCGCCCACCTGCTGGTGAAACGCTACCAATTCCGTAGCGCCTGTCGCAATCTGCACCTGCGCCGCGACCGGAAAACCCCATGATTTGAGGGTCAACAGCATCTCGTAGTGCGTGCGGAACACCGGCCCACCCTCGCCGGGCGGCGTGATGGCGCCCAGGCCATAGGCAAAAAAGCTCAAGGGGCGCTGGGCGGTGATGTTGGAGTCGAGCTGGCGCACCGCACCCGCAGCCGCATTGCGCGGGTTCACAAAGGTCTTGCCGCCCTGCTCCCGCTGGCGCTCATTGAGCGCGTCGAAGTCCGCACGGCGCATGTAGACCTCACCACGCACTTCGAGGATGGGTGGCACCCCGTCGGGCAACGTGAGCGGAATCTGCCGGATGGTGCGGATGTTGTGCGTCACGTCCTCGCCCACTTCACCATCACCCCGCGTGGCGGCCTGCACCAGGCGGCCGTTTTCATAGCGCAGGCTCATGGCCAGGCCATCGAACTTGGGTTCGGCCACGTATTCGATGGCGGGGTCGGCGTCCGACAGGCCCAGCTCGCGCCGCACGCGGGCATCAAACGCCTGCGCGCCCGTGGCCTCGGTGTCGGTCTCGGTGTGGATGCTGAGCATGGGCACCGCGTGGCGCACCGAGGCCAGGCCCTCCATCACCGCACCAACCACGCGCTGCGTGGGTGAATCGGGAGTGACCAGATCGGGGTGCGCGGCCTCCAGCCCCTGCAGTTCGCGGAACAAGCGGTCGTATTCAGCATCGGGCACGGCGGGCTCGTCCAGCACGTAGTACTGGTGCGCCCAGTGGTTGAGCTGGTCGCGCAGCGCTTTGATTTTGATAGCTGGTTGCGCTTGATCTGCGGGCGCTGGAGCCGAAAAGAGATCAGATTGCTCAGTCATGGCGGACCGCCCTGGGGTTCTTCTGGACGAAGCCCAATTCCTGGTTGCCAACAAAGCCGGCAGATTCATAGAGTCGGTGCGCTTGCTTGCGCTGAGCACCCGAGAGAAGAAATACCTTGCAGCAATTCATTGTCCAAGCTGCATCCAGAGCGAACTCCAGAGCAGCAAGTGCCAGCCCCCGGCGACGAAAGCGCTCGCCCGTAATCACGTGCTCAATGACGCCGATGGGCATTCCTGCATTCGCGAAATTGGGGATCGAAGCCAGCATGCAGGTGGCACCGACTTCGCCTTCGCAAAGCGCAACGACGAGGCGCGCCTGCGGAGACTGCAACACGACACGAAAATGCGCCAAGGATGCATCACTGTCCGCCTCGGGGTCCTGAGGCCGCAGTTCTCTGTACAGAGCTTTGACGGCGCCGTGGTCAGCTTCGGTTGCCAGACGGACCTGCATTGCACTCATGCGCTGCACTAGCTGAACAGTCGTCGCGCCAGCACCGACCCCGCCGACAGATCCCGTCCATCGAGCTGGTCGTACAGCAGCTCCAGGTCCGCAGCAATCGGGTCCATGGCCATCGCGGGCAGCGGCTGGCCGTTCTGGTCGCAGAGCACCCCGTCCATGGCCTCACACAACGCGGCCCCCACGTCGCGCAGGCGCGCAAAAGGCTGTTCGGTGCGGTGCACCTGGGCCACGTCCAGGCTCAGGGTGATGTCGCGGATGGCGGACTGGTCGGGGTCTTCGGCCAGCGCGGCCTGGGTGTCGTAGCCCAGCGTGAGCAGGGGTGGCAGGCCCTGTGCGCTGGCGGGCAACACCAACCGACCGGGCATGGCGCCGGGCACAAAACCCAAGCGGGCGGCGTTCTGCTGCACGTAGCCGGGGCTCCAGGCGGCCTGACGGGCGCGCAGCATGAACATCAGCTGGGCGTCGTGGTCGCTGGCGAACTGGTCCAGCTCACGCGCGCGAGCCACTTCCTGCAGCATGTCGGGGAAGTCGGGCGCGGCGTTCACGGTGTCGGCAAACGCCTGGGCCTTGACGACAAACTCCGAAAACTCGATCTCGTTGAGCGCCCCCATGCGGTTGGCCAGTTGCACGCCGGCCTGGAAGCCCTGGTAGCGCTGGCCAGGTGCAGGGGTTTCCCACTGCTGGGTCGCTTCGTTGAGCCCTTCGATGGCAAACGGCTTGCTACCGGCGCGGCGCGTGGGCGGCAGCGCAGCCAGGGCAGCGTCGCCCGAGACCACATGCTCAGGCTGCAGTGATGCAATCACATCAATGAGCGGATCGAGCCCGGGGCGGCGCTCCAGCGAGAACGGCGGCACGGGCAGCTGCAAGGCCTCGTCAGCGTCCACGGCGTGCTCCGACGGATCGGGGCCACGGTCCAGGCCGTGGTATTCACCCGGCGGCACGGCCACGGCAGCCCCCGCGTCGAAGCCGGGCTCCTGGCGCTGGGCCGGTTCACCGGCGGGGTCCACGGGGTCTTGCGGCAGGGCGCGCTTGGGCGCATTGCGGCGCGAGGTCCAGGTGTTGTAGGCCACGATGAGGGCCAGCACCAGACCGCCGATGATGGCCAGACTCAGTTGCAATGTGCTCATGGTTGGGTGGGTTGTTTCAAGCGTCTGCCATGGAGAGGGCCGATTCCATATCGACGGCCACAATGCGCGACACGCCCTGCTCCTGCATGGTCACGCCGATCAGCTGTTCGGCCATTTCCATCGCGATCTTGTTGTGGCTGATGAACAAGAACTGCGTGCCCTTGCTCATGCTGGAGACCAGCTTGGCGTAGCGCTCGGTGTTGGCGTCGTCCAGCGGCGCGTCCACCTCGTCCAGCAGGCAGAACGGCGCGGGATTGAGCTGGAAGATGGCGAACACCAGCGCGATGGCCGTGAGGGCCTTCTCGCCCCCCGACAGCAGGTGGATGGTCTGGTTCTTCTTGCCCGGGGGCTGGGCCATCACCTGCACGCCGGAATCGAGGATTTCGTCGCCCGTGATGATGAGCTTGGCCTGGCCACCGCCGAACAGTTCGGGGAACATGCGCCCGAAATGGCCGTTCACGGTGTCGAAGGTGCCCGAGAGCAGCTGGCGCGTTTCGCCGTCGATCTTGCGGATCGCGTCTTCCAACGTGTTCATGGCCTCGGTCAGGTCGGCTGTCTGCGCATCGAGGAAGATCTTGCGCTCGCTGGCGAGCTTGAGTTCGTCCAGTGCTGCCAGGTTCACGGCGCCCAGGGCGGCGATTTCGCGGTGCAGGCGGTCGATTTCACTTTGCAGGCCACCCACGCGCACATTGCCGTCGGTGATCGACTGGGCCACGGCTTCGAGGTCGGCCTGGGCGTCGGCCAGCAAGGTGGTGTATTGCTCCAGGCCCAGGCGCGCGGCCTGTTCCTTGAGCTGGAATTCGGTGATGCGCGCGCGCAGCGGGTCCAGCGCGCGTTCGAGCTGCATGCGGCGTTCATCGCTGGCGCGCAGCTTCGTCGTGAGGTCGTCGTATTCGCTGCGCTGGGCGCCGAGCGCTTTTTCGCGCTCCATCTTTACTTCCAGTGCGGCCTGCAGGCCACCTTGCGCGGCGGCGTCGGACAGGCGGGCCAGCTCGTCGCGCGCGCGCTGCTCTTCATCGGCCAGGGCCTTGGCCTGCTGCGTGGCGGTTTCGATGGAGCGGTTGAGTTCGGCGCGGCGCGCTTCCAGGCTGCGCTGTGAGAACGTGGCCTCCTGCGCCTGGCGCTCCAGCGTGCGCTGCTGTTCGCGGCAGGCAGTGAGCTTGCGCTCGGCCTCGATGACCTTGTCGCCCAGCTGGGCCTCGCGCTCCTGGCTGTCGGCCAGCTGCATGTCCAGTTCTTCAAAACGCGCTTCGGCCGCCACGCGGCGTTCCTGCAGGTCGGCCAGCTGGGCCTCCACTTCGGCCAGGTCGCCGTCGATTTGCTGGCTGCGCGCGCGGGTCTGTTCGGCCAACTGCGTGAGGCGCAGGGTTTCGACCTGCAGCTCGTGGGCGCGGCTCTGGGTTTCGGTGGCTTCGCGGCGCGCGGCCACGAGGCGCTGCGAGGCATCGGCATACGCGGCCTCGGCGCGGACCAGGGCGGTGCGCGATTCTTCGGCGATGAGCGCCTGCGCGCGCAATTCTTTTTCGAGGTGCTCGATCTCCTGCGCGCGGGCCAGCATGCCGGACTGCTCGGAGTCCTGCGCGTAAAAGCTCACGCTGTGGGCGCTGACCGCATGGCCGGTAGGAACAAACACCACCTCCCCGGGTTGCAGCGTGCTGCGACGGGCCAGGGCGTCGTCCAGCGTGGGCGCGGTGTAGCAGCCTTGCAGCCAGTCCACCATCACGGCACGCAGGCCGGCATCGTTCAAGCGCAGCAGGTCGGACAAGCGGGCGTGGGGTGACGATGGCTCGGGGTGGCCTGCTGCGGGGGCGCTGTAGAAGGCCAGCCGAGCTGGGGGCGCGTCGTTGCCGCCGGAGCCGAGGAAGCCACGCACCATGTCCAGGCGCCCTACTTCCAGCGCGGCCAGTCGCTCGCGCAATGCAGCTTCCAGCGCGTTTTCCCAGCCGGGTTCGATGTGGATGCGGCTCCACAGACCTTGCAGGCCATCCAGGCCGTGCTTGGCAAGCCAGGGGCGCAGCTTTCCATCGGTCTTGACCTTTTCCTGCAGCGCCTTCAGGGCCTCCATGCGGGCCGACAGGTCGGCCTGGCGGGCACTTTCGGTGTTGACGGCCTGCTGGCGCGCGCGGCGGTCGTCGTCGAGCTGGGGCACGGACTCCTGCAGCTCGTGCAGTCGGGCCTCGGTGGTTTCGGCGATCTCTTGCGCTTCTTCGAGCTGCTCGCGCAAGTTCGTCAGGCGGGCTTCATCGGGCGCGGCCAGCGCATTGCGGTCGGTGCGCAGGCGCTCGAAGCGGCTGTCGAGCTGGCGGCTTTGTTCGTCGATGCTGCGCTGCTCGGCGGCCAGCACGCCAATCTGCTGCTGCACCTGCACCACGCTGCTGCGCTGCTCGGCCGTGCGGCTTTGGGCCTGGCGCAGGGCTTCTTCCAGGTCGGGCAGCTGCATGGCCTGCTCTTCGACCTGGGCGGCCAGCATCTCGGCGCGTTCTTCGGCGTCCACACCGGCACCGGCCAGGTTTTCGAGTTCGATGTCGGCCTCTTCCTTGCGGGCCTGCCACTGGGCGATCTGCTCGGCCAGCGTGACCAGGCGCTGCTCCACGCGCTGGCGGCCTTCGATCACGTAGCGGATCTCGGCTTCGAGCTTGCCGACCTCGGCCGTGGCTTCATAAAGCTTGCCCTGGGCCTGGTTCACCTGGTCGCCCGCCGCATAGTGGGCCTGGCGGATGGTTTCGAGATCGGACTCGACGGCACGCAGGTCGGCCATGCGCGATTCAAGGTCGTTGACGGCTTGCAGGCCGTCCAGGCGCACCTTGTTCTGCTGCTCTTCGGCCTCGGCGCGCTTCAAAAACCACTGCTGGTGCTGCTTGAGCGTGGCGTCGGCCTGCAGCGTGTTGTATTTGGCGGCCACCTCGGCCTGCTTTTCGAGTTTTTCGAGGTTGGCGTTCAGCTCGCGCAGGATGTCTTCGACCCGCGTGAGGTTCTCGCGCGTGTCCGACAGGCGGTTTTCCGTCTCGCGGCGGCGCTCCTTGTACTTGGAGACGCCAGCGGCTTCTTCGAGGAACAGGCGCAGTTCCTCCGGGCGGCTTTCGATGATGCGGCTGATGGTGCCCTGGCCGATGATGGCGTAGGCGCGCGGCCCCAGGCCCGTGCCCAGGAACACGTCCTGCACGTCGCGGCGGCGCACGGGCTGGTTGTTCAGGTAGTAGCTGCTGGTGCCGTCGCGCGTGAGCACGCGCCGCACCGCCACCTCGCCGTACTGGCCCCACTGGCCGCCCGCGCGGTGGTCGGAGTTGTCGAACACCAGCTCCACACTGGCGCGGCTCGCCTGCTTGCGCGTGGTGGTGCCGCTGAAGATCACGTCCTGCATGGACTCGCCGCGCAGCTCGCTGGCCTTGCTCTCACCCAGCACCCAGCGCACCGCGTCCATGATGTTGGACTTGCCGCAGCCGTTCGGCCCCACCACGCCCACCAGTTGCCCGGGCAGCATGAAGTTGGTGGGTTCAGCGAACGACTTGAATCCGGAAAGCTTGATCGAGGTGAGACGCACGGGTCAGGGGGCGGGCAAAAATAGGATGGAGGCAGGGATGCAAAGTGGCGCCGGATGGACGTTCCGGGCCGGAACACGCAGCTCGCACAAGGGCGGAATGATACCGCGCCGCCTGACAGCCACCGGTCCTCGGCGGCACGGTAGCGCCCCACAGCCAGGGCACAACGGAAACATTTGGAAAAAATGGGGGCTTCCGCTTATCCAGCAACGATTCATTGCTACCAATATTGATACTCCCCGCAGTACCAGCAAGGCCCCGGGGCCGGATTGGAGCAGCGTTCCCGGGCTACGCGTCCTGTGCGTCTTGCGCGTCCACCCCATTGGTTTTGCGCACCAGCGCCTCGAACTCCGCCACCGGCACGGGCGGGCTGAAGAGGTAACCCTGCCAGGCGTGGCAGTTGTGGCGCTCCAGAAACTCGCGCTGGGCCTCGGTTTCCACCCCTTCGGCAATCACGCGCAGGCCCAGGCTGGTGCCCAGCGCCACCACGGTGCGGGCGATGGCGGCGTCGTTGGGGTCGGTAAGCACGTCGCGCACGAAGCTCTGGTCGATCTTGAGCTGGTCCAGCGGCAGGCGCTTCAGATAGGCCAGCGACGAATATCCGGTGCCAAAGTCGTCCAGCGAGAAGCCCACGCCATACCCTTTGAGCTGGCCCATCTTCTCGATCGTGTCTTCCACGTCCTGCAGCAGCAGGCCTTCGGTCATCTCCAGCTTGAGCTGGGGCCCCTGCGCCCCCGAGCTGGCCAGTGCCGCCAGCACCTGGGCCACAAAACCGCTCTGGTGGAACTGGCGCGGGCTCACGTTCACGGCCATGCCCAGCACCGCCAGGTCGGGGTGTTGCGCCCAACGCGCCAGCTGTGCGCAGGCCGCCTGCAGCACCCACTCACCCAGCGGGAGGATGAGGCCGGTCTCCTCCGCCAGCGGGATGAAATGTGCGGGCGAGACAAACCCATCGCGCGGGTGGCGCCAGCGCAGCAATGCCTCGGCCCCGGTGATGCGGCCCCGGTCGATCTGTGGCTGGTAGTACAGCTCGAACTGGCCCTGGGCCAGGCCAATGCGCATGTCCAGCTCCAGTGCGGCGCGCGCGCTGACGGCCGCCTGCATCTGGGGGTCGTAAAAGCGCAAGGTGTCACGGCCCGCATTCTTGGCCTGGTAGAGGGCCAGGTCGGCCCGCTTGAGCAGCTCGTCCACCGTCTCGCGCATGCCGCTAAAAATGGTGACCCCCATGCTCAGCGAGCTGTGGTGCGCGGCGCCATTGAGCAGGTAGGGCTCCCGCAGTGCGGTCAGGATGCGCTGGCCGACTTCTTCGCTGCGGGCTGCGGCATCCTCCGGGTTGTCGCCCAAATCTTCCAGCACCACCACAAACTCGTCACCCCCCTGGCGAGCCACGGTGTCGTCTTCGTGCACGCAGCTGCGCAGCCGGTGCGCCACCTGCAGCAGCAGGTTGTCGCCGCTGTCGTGGCCCCGGGTTTCGTTGAGTGTCTTGAAATTGTCCAGATCCAGCAGCAGCAAGGCGCCGCTGCGCTGGTGGCGGGCACTCGTGGCCAGCGCCTGCTGCAGACGGTCCATGAGCAGGCGGCGGTTGGGCAGGCGGGTGAGCGGGTCGTAGTAGGCCAGGTAGTTGATCTCTTCCTCGGCCGCCTTGCGCTGGCTCAGGTCCTGCATGGTCACAAGGTGCCCGCCCTCCACCACCACGCCGGACACCTCGACCGGGCGCCGCGTGCCATCGGCGCAGCGGATGGTGTATTCGCTGGCGGCTATCACCCCGTCGCCCGCCAGCGCCTGCTGTGCGGCCCTGCGCCAGGCCCCGTGGACAGCGGTGCGTTCGGCTTCGTCGGGGTAAGCGCGCTGCCACCAGGTTTCCACGTCCGGCACGTCTTCCGCCGTGTAGCCACAGATCTGGACATAACGCGCGTTGCGAAAACTGATGCGCCCGTCGGGCTGGACCAGGCACAGCCCCATGGGCAGGTGCTCCAGGATGCCGCGCAGCCGGTGCTCGTTGCTGCGCAGGGTGTCTTCCATGCGCTTGCGCGCCGTGATGTCCTGCACCACCGCGATGTGGTGGTCGGGCTTGGCCCCCGGCACCCACATGGGCGACACCGTGAGGTCTACCCACACCACCTGCCCGTTCTTGTGGAGGTAGCGCTTTTCCAGCCGGTATTCGGGCACATCCCCCTTCTTCAGGCGCTCCAGATGCTGCGCGTCTGTCTCCAGGTCGTCTGGGTGGATGAGGGCCTGGACCTGGAGCGCCCGCATTTCCTCGGGGCTGTAGCCCACGATGTCGCAATAGCGCTGGTTGGCGCGCAGAAATTGGCCGGTGGAGGTATCGAGCAGCGCCACGCCCACGCTGGCCTGGTTGAACAGGGCATGAAAGCGCTCTTCACTCTCGTGCCGGGCTTCGTCGGACGCCTGGGCCCGCGCAAGGGCCAGCGTGCGCTGGCGCATCAGCAGGCCCACGGTGGATGCCAGCAGCAGCGAGACCAGGGCGCCGCCCAAGCCGACCAGCACGGGCAGCCGCGCCTCGGACGGCGACAGGAACGAGCGCGAAGGGTGGAAGGTGAGGCGCCAGCGCCGGTCATGCACCTGCAACTCGCGCACAAAGGGCGGCGCGCCCGGAAGCGCCGCCGAGGACTGCGCGAGCAAGGGCCGCACCGTGGTGTCGGTGGAGCCCGCCCGGACCGAGCCGTAGTCTTCCATGGACACCACAATCCCATTGAGCAGCCCCTGGCTGCCCAGCGCCTGCACCAGGTCGAACACCCGGATGGTCGATGCCACGGCACCGATGAAACGCGGCTCTGGCGTGCCCGCCGTGTAATCGAACACCGGCACGCGGATCACGAAACCGGGGCGGTGGGTTTCCTCCTGCAGCAAATCGAACGGTGCCGAGGCCACCGTGTGGCCACTGTCCCGGCTGTACTGCATGGCGGCCAGGTTGGTGGGCTGGGCGCTGATGTCCAGGCCCAGCACACTTTCGTTGCCGGCCATGGGCCACAGGTATTCCGCCACAAAATACTCAGCCCGCTCGCCCGGCGGCCGGATGGCAAAGTTGGGGTAGCCCTGGGTCGTCAGCGATGTGTCGGCGCGCACACGGGTTTCATAGGCCGCCCGTTCGGCCCCGGGCACCCAGCGGGTGAACGACAGATTGCGCACACCGGGATACCGCTGGCCCACCTCCAGGTCGCTGGCTGCACGCTCAAACTCCAGGCGCGTGAGGTGGGGATTGGCTGTGAACAGGCCACGCAGGCCGTTGACGACTTCGGTATGACCTTCGATGCGCTGGCTCAGCGCATCGGCAAACGCGCGCGCCTCCTGCATGAACCGCGCCCGTCCGACCTGGGCCACGGAATCGGCCTGCTGCGATGCCAGCCAGAGGCTCATCGTCACCCCGAGCACGGCCACGCTCAATCCGGCCATCCAGTGCCGGTATCGACCGTTTTGCGTCAGAGGGGCCATGGCGTGGGGCGGGTTGGCATTCGGTATCAGAACAGAGCCTGGGCAGTGGTACTGGCGTTATGGGTATACGCAGCGGCAGCCGCACCAGGGCGCCGGGCAAAACGCAGGATAGCGGCAATCCACCACGCTTTGGAGCAACCTTCGGCATAACAACTGGTTACCAACCAGTTATTTGGTGGAAAGTGCCGTCAGCGCAACAGCCCCATGCGTCTTCAGCTATGAATTGATGAGTGATTTTTATAGTCTGGGTCAAGACGGCCTCGGTGCGTGGCTCACGGCCACCGGATACGGCGCGAACCGACTGCGGTTCTCGTTCACATCCAGCGCGCGCCCAATGGGCGGAAACGCGCGCTGCGGGCAGGCGTCCCGCTCGCACACCTTGCAGCCCATGCCGATGGGCACGGCCGCATCGGGGTTGGCCAGGTCCAGCCCACGGGAATACACCAGCTGCGGTGCATGCCGGATGTCGCAGCCCAGTGCCACCGAGAACTCCTTGCCGGGCACGCCCCACCCGCCCCCGCTGCGCGACACCGCGCGGGCCACCCACAGGTAGGCGCGGCCATCGGGCATGCGCGCCACCTGCGGCACGGTGCGGCCCGGCTGGGCAAAAGCCTCGTACACGTTCCACAGCGGGCAGGTGCCTCCGATCTTGCTGAAGTGAAAGTGTGTGGCCGACTGCCGCTTGCTGATGTTGCCCGCGCGGTCCACGCGGATGAAGAAGAACGGCACGCCGCGCGCGCTGGGGCGTTGCATGGTGGACAGGCGGTGGCACACCGTCTCGAAGCCCACGCCAAACTGGTGGCCCAGCCGGTCGATGTCGTAGCGCGCCGCTTCGGCCGCCCGCAAAAAGGCCGTGTAGGGCAGCACCAGCGCCCCCGCAAAGTAGTTGGCCAGACCGATACGCGCCAGCGACCGGGCCTGGTCGCTCGACAAAGCAGCGCCGTCGGCAATGCGCTGCAGCGCGTCACCCTGCTCCAGAAACGCCAGCTGCGTCGCCATCTGGAAGGCACGCTGCCCCCGTTCGAGACCGGCCGCCAGTTGCAGCACCCCCGTGTCGGCATGGAATACGCGCTGCGCCTGCCCTGGCAGGTCGGTCACGTCCACCACACGCACTCCGTGGGCCACGAGCAGGCGTTGGGCCAGCGCCTCGTCGGCACGGCCGGGCAGCAGGCCCCATTCGGCGGCACAGCGTTCAGCAGCATCGTCCAGCTCGGCAATGTGGTTCTGGCGTGCAAAGAAGAAGTCGCGCACCTCTTCATAGGCCATGGGCGGGTGGCTGGGCAGTGGGGCCACCCCACTGCGGTCGTCACCCAGGCTGCCCAGCGCCTCCAGCCGTTCCAGCGCCTGGCGGTGCCGCTGGTGCAACGCTAGCAGCGTGCGCGCCACAGCGGGCATGCCGGCGGCCAGCTCGCGGATCTCGGCCAGGGACACGGCATCGCCCGCGCCCTCCCCGCCCACACCGGCAGGCAGGTCCGCCAGCACCTCGCGCAGGCCGGTGATGAGGCGCGCCTCGTCGTCGTCCGAAAAGCGCTGCACGTCCACGCCGAACACCGCGTTGATCTTGAGGAGCACAGGCACGGTGAGCGGGCGCTGGTTTTGCTCCAGCTGGTTCAGGTAACTGGCCGACAGGTCCAGCGCGCGCGCCAGCGCCACCTGGGTCATGCCGCGCTCTTCGCGCAGGCGGCGCAGGCGCACGCCCATGAAGGTTTTTTTCATCGTTTCTTTCGCTGTCCGGCCGCGCCATTGGTTCGCGAAACCAATCTGCAAATAATTCGCAAACTTTGCAAATCACAGGCGCCACCTTCGCAATCATTCGCCAATTCAGCCCTTACTTAGGGATGCCATTGTGCGTAAATTGCGAAGCATGACAACCCCTCACGGCACCGTCGAGCTGACGGAAATCGTCTTCCCTGCCGAAGCCAACCACTACGGCACGCTCTTTGGCGGCAACGCCCTGCAGCTCATGGCCAAGGCGGCGTTTCTGGCGGCACGCGGTGCCGCAGCGCGCGACGTGGTGATGGCGGGCGTGACCGATGTGCGTTTTCTGGCCCCGGTGCCCGTGGGCCATGTGCTCACGCTGCGCGCCTGGGTCTGCCGCATGGGCCGCAGCTCGCTCACCGTGTGCGTGAACGGCCTGGCCGCCACGCTGGGCTCGCCGCCAGAGGCCGTGCTGCAAGGGGTTTTCGACATGGTGGCCGTGGACGCCAAAGGCCGCCCCACGCCCATCGCCAACGCTTATGTGAACCAGGAGGAGACACCATGACCAACCCCACCACCGTTGAAACCCCGGGCTTCAAGCCCAAGAAATCAGTGGCCCTGTCGGGCGTGACGGCGGGCAACACCGCCCTGTGCACCGTGGGCCGCACGGGCAACGACCTGCACTACCGGGGCTACGACATCCTGGACATTGCCGAGGTCTGCGAGTTTGAAGAAATCGCCCACCTGCTGGTGCACGGCAAGCTGCCCACGCGTGCCGAACTGCGCGCCTACAAGGCCAAGCTCAAGGCCCTACGCGGCCTGCCGCTGTCGGTCAAGCAGGCGCTGGAGCAACTGCCCGCCGCCAGCCACCCCATGGACGTGATGCGCACAGGAGTCTCGGCCCTGGGCTGTGCGCTGCCCGAAAAGGACGACCACAACCTGCCCGGCGCACGTGACATTGCCGACCGGTTGATGGCATCGCTGGGCTCCATGCTGCTCTACTGGTACCACTGGGCCAGCTCGGGCCGCCGCATCGAGGTCGAAACAGACGACGACTCCATCGGCGCGCACTTTTTGCACCTGCTGCACGGCGCAGCACCCAGTGCGGCCTGGGAGCGCGCCATGCACACCTCGCTGAACCTGTACGCCGAGCATGAGTTCAATGCCTCCACCTTCACCGCCCGCGTGGTGGCGGGCACGGGCAGCGACATGTATTCGGCGATCACCGGCGCCATCGGCGCGCTGCGCGGCCCCAAGCATGGCGGCGCGAACGAGGTGGCCTTCGAGATCCAGAAGCGTTACGACAGCCCCGACGAGGCCGAGGCCGACATCCGCCGCCGCGTGGAGGCCAAGGAGGTCGTGATCGGCTTCGGCCACCCGGTCTACACGGTGAGCGACCCACGCAACGTCGTCATCAAGGGCGTTGCGCGCAGCCTGTCGCACGAGGCGGGCAGCACCAAGATGTTCGACATTGCCGAGCGGCTGGAATCGGTGATGTGGGAGGTGAAAAAGATGTTCCCCAACCTCGACTGGTTCAGCGCCGTGAGCTACCACATGATGGGCGTGCCCACCGCCATGTTCACGCCGCTGTTCGTCATTGCACGCACCAGCGGCTGGGCGGCGCACATCATTGAGCAGCGGCAGGACAACAAGATCATCCGACCGAGTGCGAACTACACCGGGCCGGAAGACCTGACGTTCATACCAATCCAGGACCGCAAGTAAAACCAAACGGCCGCAGCTCCCTACCCCACGCTCATGAACACTCTGTATCGCAAGAAGCTGCCCGGCACGCAGCTCGACTACTTTGATGCCCGCGAGGCTGTCGAATCCCTGCAACCGGGCGCCTGGGCCACCCTGCCCTACACCGCCCGGGTCCACGCCGAAAACATCGTGCGCCGCGCCGATCCGGCCACCATCAACGACTGCCTGTACCAGCTTATCGAGCGCAAACGCGACCACGACTTCCCCTGGTACCCGGCGCGCGTGGTGTGCCACGACATCCTGGGCCAGACGGCCCTGGTGGACCTGGCGGGCCTGCGCGACGCGATTGCCAAGGAGGGTGGCGACCCGGCCCAGGTGAACCCCGTGGTGCCAGTGCAGCTCATCGTGGACCACTCGCTGGCCGTGGAGTGCGGCGGGTTCGACCCCGATGCCTTCGCCAAGAACCGCGCCATCGAAGACCGCCGCAACGAAGACCGCTTCCACTTCATCGAGTGGACGAAAAAAGCCTTTGCCAACGTGGATGTGATCCCGGCGGGGAACGGGATCATGCACCAGATCAATCTGGAAAAGATGTCGCCCGTGGTCCACGCCGACCAGGGCGTGGCCTACCCCGACACCTGCGTGGGCACCGACAGCCACACCCCCCATGTGGATGCCCTGGGCGTGATCGCCATTGGCGTGGGCGGCCTGGAGGCCGAGAACGTGATGTTGGGGCGCGCATCGATGATGCGGCTGCCCGAAATCGTGGGCGTGCAACTGACCGGACATCGCCAGGACGGCATCACCGCCACCGACGTGGTGCTGGCGCTCACCGAGTTTCTGCGCAAGGCCAAGGTGGTGGGGGCCTACCTGGAGTTCTTTGGCGAAGGTGCAGCCAAGCTCACGATTGGCGACCGCGCCACCATCTCGAACATGGCGCCCGAATACGGCGCCACGGCGGCCCTGTTCAGCATCGACGAACAGACGCTGGAGTATCTGACGCTGACAGGCCGCGAGGCGGCACAAGTGAAGCTGGTCGAGACCTATGCCAAGGCAGCGGGATTGTGGTCAGACACCCTCAAAGACGCTGTCTACGCACGCAACCTGGTGTTCGATCTGTCGAGCGTGGTGCGCAACCTGGCCGGCCCCTCCAACCCGCATGCGCGCGTGGCCACGTCCGACCTGGCGGCCCAAGGCATCGCGGGCCCCTGGGCCATGCCCGCACCACAGGACGGCACGATGCCCGATGGCGCCGTGGTCATCGCCGCCATCACCAGCTGCACCAACACCAGCAACCCGCGCAACGTGATCGCCGCCGCGCTGCTGGCGCGCAACGCCAACCGGTTGGGCCTCACGCGCAAGCCCTGGGTCAAGACCTCGCTGGCGCCCGGATCCAAGGCGGTGGAGCTGTATTTGAAGGAAGCGGGCTTGCTGGCCGACCTGGAAAAGCTCGGCTTTGGCATCGTGGCCTTTGCCTGCACCACCTGCAACGGGATGAGCGGCGCGCTGGACCCTGCCATCCAGCAGGAGATCATCGACCGCGACCTGTATGCCGCAGCCGTGCTCTCTGGCAACCGCAATTTCGACGGGCGCATCCACCCCTATGCCAAGCAGGCCTTCCTGGCCTCGCCCCCGCTCGTGGTGGCCTATGCGATTGCGGGCACGGTGCGTTTTGACATCGAAAAGGATGTGCTGGCGGTGGTGAACGGAAGAGAAATTCGCCTTAAAGACCTGTGGCCCAGCGATGAGGAAATCGACGCCGTGGTGAAGGCCGCCGTGAAACCCGCGCAGTATCGCGCCGTTTACGAGCCCATGTTCGCCATCCGAGACGACGATGGCCAGCGCGTGTCGCCGCAGTACGGCTGGCGCCCGCAGTCCACCTACATCCGCCGCCCGCCCTACTGGGACACCGAGGGCATCGGTGCCCTGGCCGCCCAACCTCGCACGTTGAAAGGCATGCGCCCGCTGGCCATCCTGCCCGACAACATCACCACCGACCACCTGTCACCCTCGAACGCCATCCTGCGGGACAGCGCAGCGGGCGAATACCTGGCCCACATGGGCGTGCCCGAGGAGGACTTCAACTCCTACGCCACGCACCGGGGCGACCACCTCACCGCCATGCGCGCCACGTTTGCCAACCCGCAGCTCGTCAACGAGATGGCCGTGGTGGATGGCAAAGTGAAAAAGGGATCGCTCGCCCGCGTGGAGCCCGAAGGCCAGGTGGTGCGCATGTGGGAGGCCATCGAAACCTATCTAAACCGCCGCCAGCCGCTCATCATCATTGCCGGTGCCGACTACGGCCAGGGGTCCAGCCGTGACTGGGCCGCCAAGGGTGTGCGGCTGGCGGGTGTGGAGGTAGTGGTGGCCGAGGGCTTTGAACGCATCCACCGCACCAACCTGATTGGCATGGGGGTGCTGCCGCTGGAGTTTGAGGCGGGGATCAACCGCACCACGCTGGGGCTGGATGGCACGGAGACCTATGACGTGGAGGGCCACCGCGCGCCAAGCGCCTTCCTCACGCTGGTCATCCGCCGTCAAAATGGGGGATGCGCCAAAGTACCTGTGACTTGCCGCCTCGATACGGCCGAAGAGGTTTCCATCTACGAAGCCGGTGGCGTCCTGCAGCGCTTTGCGCAGGACTTCCTGGCCGCCAGCCATGTGGGGCGAGGCACAGGCCATGAAAGGCCCCCGATTGATCTTCGTGGCCAAGCCATCGCCTGAAGTGGCCGCAGCGATGTGGAGGGCCGTTGCGCGCAATGGGCTGGACAGCAGCACCCTGTCCCCCCAGGACAACTGGCACCAGACCCTGTCAGACCGCTATGGGGACACCCCGGAGGTGCGCCAGAAAATGCTGCGCGCGGGCGCACGCGTGAGGGCGCAGGCCTGCACGCTGGTGCTCAACCGGATCCGCGACGGGGTGCACAAGGAACAGGGCAAAAACACAATCCACTGGTCCTTTAGGGCTCGTGGAAGGCCGCACTGCTTCGATGCTTTGCTTGTTGCCGTCCGACAAGCGTTGTACGAAGAAGGACTGGCAACGGAAACGGGCCACACACCACACAGCACGATCAGCTACTGGGCGCCAACCCGCCTGGGCCCCACCCGGATGGACACGATTGCCTGGACCCTCGATGAACTTCTGCTGGTCGTGGGCGGCAACGGCAAAAGCTACAGCTACAGCTACAGCTACGAAACCATTGGCCGTTGGCCATTGCAGCCCGTACCGCCAGATCCCTCCAACACACAACTGCGGCTGTTTTGAACCGCCGTCACCCACCATCCGGCCGCACCGGCCTGCTCCTTCTTTCCCCCAATGTTCCCATCTCCTCAAATTCGAGTCCCGGCCACCTACCTGCGTGGCGGCACCAGCAAAGGCGTGTTCTTCCAACTGCAGGACTTGCCCGCCCCCGCCCAACAACCCGGCCCCGCCCGCGACGCCTTGCTGCTGCGCGTGCTGGGCAGCCCGGACCCGTATGGCAAGCAGATCGACGGAATGGGCAATGCCTCGTCGAGCACCAGCAAGGCCGTGATCCTGAGCCGCAGCACACGCCCAGGCCATGACGTGGACTACCTTTTCGGCCAGGTGTCCATCGACAAGCCCTTCGTGGACTGGAGCGGCAATTGCGGCAACCTCTCGGCCGCCGTGGGGCCGTGCGCCATCCACATGGGGCTGATCGATGCCGCACGCATTCCGCTGAATGGCAACCTCACCGTGCGGATCTGGCAGGCCAACATTGGCAAGACCATCGTGGCGCACGTGCCGATCACCCGCGGGCAGGTGCAGGAGACGGGCGACTTTGAGCTGGACGGCGTGACCTTTGCAGCCGCCGAGGTGGCGCTGGAGTTCCTGGACCCTGCCGACGAAGGAGACGCGGGCGGATCGATGTTCCCGACCGGCAACGTGGTGGATACGCTGGAGGTTCCCGGCGTAGGCAGTTTTGCCGCCACGCTGATCCATGCGGGCATCCCTACCATCTTCCTGAATGCCCAGGACACTGGCTACGCAGGCACCGAACTGCAAGGCGACCTCAACGAGGACAAGGTGGCGCTTGCACGCTTTGAAGCCATCCGCGCCCACGGAGCCCTGCGCATGGGCCTGATCCAGAACCTGGGCGAAGCCGCCACCCGCCAGCACACCCCCAAGATCGCCTTTGTGGCACCCCCGGCTGGCTACACCGCCTCCAGCGGCAAACGCATCGAGGCGCAAGACATCGACCTGCTGGTGCGCGCGCTCTCCATGGGCAAGCTGCACCACGCGATGATGGGCACGGCAGCCGTGGCCATTGGCACTGCCGCTGCCATACCAGGCACGCTGGTCAACCTGGCGGCGGGCGGTGGCGTGCGAAGCAGCGTGCGATTTGGCCACCCCTCGGGCACCTTGCGCGTGGGGGCCGAGGCCCGGCAGAACGACGCCGGCGATTGGCAAGTCACCAAAGCCCTCATGAGCCGCAGCGCCCGCATCCTCATGGAAGGCTGGATCAGAGTGCCATCCCCCTGAGCGGCTGCGCCGCTTCCCCCTTCTCTCGCCTCGCTGCGCGATGCGGGAAGGGGGACGGCGCCAGCGCGGCGGGGCGGCCCTTGCGCGGCGCCCGCTGGCTTGGGCCGCGCCAGTTTCAGCAACACAGGCCACACCCGCTCAGTGCATCAAACCACAAGGAAACGCCATGCAAACCAGCAGACAACAACTCAAAGCCCTGGCCCACGCCCGCCGGGGCGTCATCGTGCCCGGCGCGTTCAACGCCCTCTCCGCCCGCGTGGTGGCCGACCTGGGGTTTGAAGCCATCTACATCACCGGCGCAGGCGTCACCAACATGTGGTTCGGCCTGCCGGACCAGGCCTTCATGGGCCTGACCGACATTGCAGACCACACGGCCCGCATCCGCGACGCCGTGGAGCTGCCGCTTATCGTGGATGCCGACACCGGCTTTGGCAACGCCCTCAATACCTACCACGCCGTGCGCACGCTGGAGCGCGCCGGGGCCGACTGCATCCAGCTCGAAGACCAGGTCAGCCCCAAGCGCTGCGGGCACTTCAATGGCAAGGAAGTGATCAGCACCGAAGAGATGCTGGGCAAGATCAAGGCCGCCGTGGACGCCCGGCGTGACCCAGGCACCCTCATCCTGGCCCGCACCGACGCCTGCGCCACGCAGGGTTTCGAGGCCGCCGTGGAGCGCGCCCAGCGCTTTCAGGAGGCGGGCGCCGACATCCTGTTTGTCGAGGCCGTCACCTCGCTGCAAGAGATCCGCGCCCTGCCCAAGCGGCTGGCGGCGCCGCAACTGATGAATATGGTGATCGGCGGCAAGACGCCCATCACCAGTGCCGAAGAACTGGCGGGGCTGGGCTATGGCCTGGTGCTGTACGCCAACGCGGCGCTGCAGGGCGCGGTGGCCGGCATGCAAAAGGCACTGACCGTGCTGCGCGACACCCAACGCATCGATGAGGACCCGGCCCTGGTGGCACCGTTCGCGGAGCGCCAGCGGCTGGTGCGCAAGAGCGCCTGGGACGGGCTGGAAGAAAAATACAGATAAAAAGTGCCACCAGCGCATTAACTGCAAGCGCCAATTGCTATCAATTACATAGCAATCAGCATATCTCTCCGGGATAGCCCTTGGATTGCGGCCTGCATCCGTGCCGCACAAGAACGGAGCACACGGCACAATGGGTCTTCCCAGCACCTTGTGCGCGCTACCCCCCATGCAAAGCATTCCTTCCCAGAACGTGGTGGACCTGCTGCTCGACGCGGTCTGCGTCGTCCATGTGGACAGCACCATTGAGTTTGTGAGCCCGGCGTTCGAGCGCATCTTTGGCTATGCCCCCCAGGAAGTCATCGGCAAGCGCATGCTCGACATGGTGCACCCCGAAGATCTGGCGATCACCCAGCGCCAGGCACAGCGCGTGATGGAAGGCCACCTGCAGCTGCAGTTTGAAAACCGCTATGTGCGCAAGGACGGCTCCATCGCCCACGTTCGCTGGACAGCGCGCTGGCTGCCCGACAAGCAGCTGCGGCTGGCCGTGGCGCACGACATCACCGAGCGCAAGTTCACCGAGTCCATGCAGGCGGTGATCTATGCGATTTCCGAGGCTGCCCACACCACCCAGAATCTTCAGGCACTGTTCCAGCACATCCACCAGATCATCGGACGGCTTTTGCCTGCCACCGACTTCGCGGTCGCGCTCTACGACGCCTGCAGTGATTCGTTGAGTTTTCCGTACCACGTCAACGAACCGGGGCCCGCCCCCACGCCGACGACCCTGGTGCAGGATGCGCTGTGTGCCGAGGTGATCCGCAGCGGCCGCACCCTGCTGCTGACCCCCGACACCCCCCCGCCCTCCGACAACGCCGGAACCCTGGCAGCGCTGCTCCATCAGCAGCTGCCACACGAACGCGCGCCGCTGTACTGGCTGGGCGTGCCGTTGCAAACGCAGAAAGGTGCCATTGGTGCGCTGGTGCTGCAAAGCTACAACGAGCAGGGCCGCTACACCGAAAAAGACAAGGAACTGCTGCAGTTTGTCTCCACCCAGGTCGCAGCCGCCATCGAGCGCAAGCAGATGCACGAGCGCCTGGAGCACATGGCGCAGTACGACCAGCTCACGCACCTACCCAACCGCCAGCTGTTTCTGGACCGCCTCAAGACGGCGCTGGCCCGCGCGCGGCGCGATCAAAGCCTGTTGTCACTGCTCTTCCTCGACCTGGACAGATTCAAGCAAGTCAACGACACGCTGGGCCATGCCATGGGCGACCTGCTGCTGCAGCGTGTGGCCCAGCGGCTGCTGGAATGCGTGCGTGGCTCCGACACCGTGGCCCGCCTGGGCGGCGACGAATTTGTGGTGCTGCTCGAAAGCGGCCATGCCCGTGAGCACGCTGCGGCCGCCGCCGAGAAGATCCTGGCGGCCTTTGGCCAGCCCTTTGACCTGGAAGGCATCCACCTGACCATCCAGCCCAGCATCGGCGTGTCCATCTACCCTGAGCATGGGGGCGAGGAACACCACCTGCTGGGGCATGCGGACGAGGCGATGTACCTGTCCAAGAAAAACGGTGGCAACCAGGTGCGGGTGGCTTCGCCCCAGGGCGGACTGCCACCATGACGCAACCCGCAGCCCCAGCCAATCACACCTCCCCCCACAAACGCCCCCGCAAAGCACCACACCACGCGGGCACGGGCTGCGCATGCTGGCCACCATCCTGGGCGGCGTGGCGCTCGCCTTGCCGGTGGCGTTCATGGTGACGGTGCTGCTGCACCCTTTCTGGTCCTGGCTGGAAACCACGACGGGCCTGGAGAGCATGGGCCGCCATGGCCCGGCCAGCTGGTGTTATGGGACCATCTGGGGGTTGATCGTGCTGGCTGTGTTATTGCCCGTTGGCCTGCGCAGGGCGCACACCCTGTTCGCTCCCGCAAAAAATCACTCTGGCAAGCGCCTTTCCTGACCCCTCAGTGCTCCATCCCCTTCCATCCATGTCCTCCTCGTTCTCCAGCACCATGTTCTACAACGCACTCCAGCTCGCCCATGTCCTGTCCGTCATCGTGTGGATCGGCGGCATGGTGTTTGCCCATTTCTTCCTGCGCCCTGCTGCGCAGTCGCTGGAACCGCCGCTGCGTGTGCGGCTCATGCACGATGTGTTGCAGCGTTTTCTGGCTGCGGTGAGTGTGGCGGTGGTGGTGGTACTGGGCAGCGGTCTGTGGATGATCGGCCGTGTGGCCAAACAGACCGTGCAGGCGGGGGGCAACTTTGCCATGCCGCTGGACTGGACCATCATGGCAACGCTGGGCCTGGCCATGATGGCCATCTTCGGCCACATCCGGTTTGCACTGTTCAAGCGCCTGCAGCGGGCGGTGGCTGCGTCGGACTGGCCCGCCGGGGGCAAGGCCCTGGGCAGCATCCGCAGCTGGGTGGGTGTGAACCTGGCGCTGGGCGTGGTGATTGTGGTCGTCACCGTGCTGCTGTAGCGCGGCACCACGCCGAATCGGCCGACGGCAGGGAGTTGCTGGCCCCCGCCTGTGCCACGTCAGTGCACGATAGCCAGCTTGCCAAAATGCCGTCCGCCAGCGCTCAGCTCGGCATACGCCGCCTGCGTTTCATCGATGCCAAATACGCGGTCGATGGCCGGCACGATGCGGTGGGCTGCAATGGCCTGCGCGGCCTGCGCCAGGTCGGCCACCGAACCCGTGTTATTGCCCATGATGCGCAGTGCCTTCACGATGACCGGCAACATGTCGATGGACGCGACCGACCCCGTGATGAACCCCACCGTGAACACCGTGCCACCAAAGGCCGCGGCGTTCAGCGAGCGCGGCAGCGTGGCGGCTCCCACGGTTTCCACCACCAGGTCGGCGCCGCGCCCATGGGTGATCCGCAGCACTTCCTCATCCCACGCCGGCGTGGCGCGGTAGTTGATGAGGTGGTCTGCGCCCAGCTGGCGCGCCCGCTCGAGCTTGTCATCGGACGACGAGGCCAGGATGACTGTGGCACCACTGGCCTTGGCAAACTGCAGGGCAAAGATGCTGACGCCGCCCGTGCCCAGCAGCAGCACCACGGAGCCCGGGCGCACCGACGCCGAACGCACCGCATTCCACGCCGTGGTGGCTGCAATCGGAAGCGTCGCGCCCTGCACAAAGTCAAGGTGCGGCGGCAGCGCCACCAGGCTGGCCGCGGGCACGGCCACGTATTCGGCCAAAGAGCCCGGCAGGGTCACGCCGCGCATTCCAGCGACATGCCCGGGTGTGATGGCGCCGCTCAGCCAGCCGGGCATGAAATGCGGAACCACGCGGTCGCCGACAGCGGCGCTGGTCACGCCCTCGCCCAGCGCGGCGACTTCTCCCGCCCCATCGGCCACCGGCACCATCGGAAAAGCGGCCCCTGGAATGGCACCGGTGGCAATCGCAATGTCCAGAAAATTGAGCGACGCGGCCCGCAGGCGCACCACCACTTCGCCCCGCGCGGGCTGGGGGTCAGGCAGTTGGGTGGTGCGAAAGGCGGTGAGCGAAGGGGCGGTAAGTTCAATGGCTTTCATAGCGGCAGAGTCCTGTGAGCAATTAGTAGGTCGGTTGTGTCGGGGCCCAGGCACGACTGGAGTGTGATTTCAAATCAAGAGCGGATAAACTACCTTTTACTTCCATCATTTGAAATCAGGAATTGCAAATGGACATGCTCGACAGCATGCGGGTCTATGTGCTGGCGGTAGAAAAAGGCAGTCTCACCGCCGCTGCGCTGGCATCTGGCATCTCAGCCACCATGGCCGGCAATCACCTGCGCACGCTGGAAAAAAGGCTGGGCGCTCAACTCCTGCACCGCACCACACGCCGCCAGCACCTCACGGCTTTCGGCGACGAGTACTACGCACGCTGCAAAGAGATCCTGCGCCTGGTGGCCGAGACCGATGCGCTGGCGCAAAACCTGCAGCTCGCGCCGGCGGGGCAGCTGCGCATCAGCGCGCCCGTCACGTTCGGTACCGAGGCGCTCATGCCCGTGCTGTCGACCTACCTCGACCGCTACCCCGACGTCAGTGTGGACCTCGTGCTGAATGACCGCGTGGTCGACCTCCTGGAGGAAGGGTTCGAAGCCGCAGTCCGCATCGGGCCATTGCCCGATTCGGCCTTGATCGCCCGGCCCCTGTCGCCTTACCAGCTGATGGTGTGTGCGTCTCCGGCCTACCTTGCGCGCCGGGGCACCCCCCAAAAGCCCGCGGACCTTTCAAGCCATGAGTGCGTGGCCTTCAGCCCTGCCGTGCTGACGGAGTGGAAGCTGACCGGCGATGAGGGTGTGTGCCGCGTGCCGGTGTCGGGCCGCCTTCAGGTGAACAACGGGCAAGCGCTGCGCGTCGCCGCCTTGCACGGCCTGGGCATCGTCCTGCAGCCGTCGTTCCAGCTGGCGGGCGACGTGCGGGCGGGCCGCCTGGTGCAGCTGTTTCCCGGCTACGACCTCCCGAGTCGTCCCATGCATGTGGTTTACCCACCAGACCGCTACCGCTCGCCCAAGCTGCGCAGCTTTGTTGATTTTTTGCTGGAGCAGTTTTCATAGCACGCGGCTGCAGCGCGCATAAAAACGCAGTCACTGCTGGTGGTCCCGCGGTTCACCTACAGAAGTCGCGGACAAGCCCTCTGCTGACAGCCCCCCAGCACGCAGAGCCTCTACCATCGGGCACAGAGGAGCCTTGCTACGTGTTCAAGTATTTCGAAAGCCGCCTTCCCCCCTATCCCCCCGCCGAACCCCATTTGCCCCCGAAGGACTTCATGGCCTTTGTGTGGGATGGCACGCGCGGCCTGCGCGGCTATGTGGTGGCCATGGCCGGTCTGTCTGCGGCCATTGCCTTCTACGAAGCGTTGCTGTTTGCCGTGCTGGGCTACGTGGTGGACTGGATATCCAACACGGCCCCGGGCGCACTCTGGGCCGAGCGCAAAGGTGCGCTGATCGGCATCGCCGCGCTGCTGCTGGCTTCGGTGGCGCTGGTGGCGGTGCAGACCAGCATCAAGCACCAGGTGCTGGCCATCAACTTCCCGCTGCGTTTGCGCTGGAACTTTCACCGGTTGATGCTGGGCCAGAGCATGGCCTTTTATGCCGACGAGTTTGCAGGCCGCATCACCACCAAGGTCATGCAGACCGCGCTGGCCGTGCGCGACATGATCTTCACGACGACCGACGTGGTGATTGGCATGGGCATTTACATCGCCACCATCCTGGTGCTGCTCGCGGGGTTCGATGCGCGGTTGATCGTGCCGTTTGCGGTATGGATCGTGGCCTACGGCTTGGCCTGCTGGTACTTTGTGCCGCGCCTGGGCAAGGTGGGCAAGGCGCAGGCTGATGCGCGCTCGGTGATGACCGGACGGATCACCGACGCCTACACCAACATCGCCACCGTCAAGCTTTTCTCGCACACCCGGCGCGAATCTGAATTTGCCCGTGCCGCCATGGATGCGTTCAAGCTCACCGGCTACGCGCAGATGCGGCTTGTGAGCCGGTTCGAGATCGTGAACCACATCCTGGTGGTGGCGATGATTCTGGGCGCCTGCGGGACCGCGCTGTGGCTGTGGTCGGCGGGCGAAGTGGGCGCCGGGGCCGTGGCCGCCGTCACCGCCATGACCTTGCGCGTGTCGGGCCACGCCCACTGGGTGATGTGGGAGATGACCACCCTGTTCGAGAGCGTGGGCACCATCCAGGACGGCATCAACACGCTGACCAAACCCCACACCGTGGTCGATGCGCCCGGCGCGACGCCTCTCAGCGTGACCCAGGGCGAGGTGCGTTTTGACAACATGAGTTTCGCCTACGGCAGCGGCCCCGGTGCCCGCCTGGTCATCGACCGGCTCAACCTGACCATTCGTCCGGGCGAGAAGATCGGGCTCATCGGCCGCTCGGGCGCAGGCAAGTCCACCCTGGTCAACCTGCTGCTGCGTTTTCACGACGTGCAGTCGGGCCGCATCCTTGTCGATGGGCAGGACATCGCCCAGGTCACGCAGGACAGCCTGCGCCGCAACATCGGCATGGTCACGCAAGACACCTCGCTCTTGCACCGCTCAATGCGCGACAACATCCTGTACGGCCGCCCCGACGCGAGCGAGGCCGACCTGCATCAGGCCGCCGAGCGCGCGGAAGCGGCGGACTTCATCACCACGCTGACGGATCTGCAGGGCCGCGCAGGCTACGAGGCGCATGTCGGTGAGCGCGGCGTGAAGCTCTCGGGGGGCCAGCGCCAGCGCGTGGCCATTGCACGCGTGATGCTCAAGGACGCGCCCATCCTGCTGCTGGACGAAGCCACCAGCGCGCTCGACTCCGAGGTGGAAGCCGCCATCCAGCAAAGCCTGGACGGCCTCATGCAGGGCAAGACCGTGATCGCGATTGCCCACCGCCTGTCCACCATCGCCGCCATGGACCGCCTCATCGTCATGGACGCGGGCCGCATCGTCGAAGAAGGCACCCATGCGCAACTGCTGGCGCAGGGTGGCGTGTATGCACGGCTGTGGGGTCACCAGAGCGGTGGATTCCTGGGTGAATCGGAAGAGGATTGACCTGACAAGGACCGACACCAAGCCACCTGGGCGACAGGCTGTCGCGCAAGCGGCTGTGCAACCGACACGTTGCCCCTACGGTGGCGGTTTTCAATACCTGATGGAAAGGCTTCGATGATCAAAGTCACCGCCCTGTACCGCTGGCGCGAAGGCGCCACCTTCAACCATGACTACTACCACGGCGAACACATGCGCATCGCCCGTTCGGCCCTGCAGCCACTGGGCCTGGTGCGGCTGGAGAGCGACCGCGTGCTCTACCCCGGCGAGCCACGCCCCGGCCAGGTGGTGGCGCTGACCAATGCTTTTTTCAGCGACCTGAAGCAGGCACAAATCGCAGCCAAACAGACGGCGGCGGCGCTGATGGCCGACATTCCCAACTACACCAACATCGAGCCCGAGTCGTACTTTGCGCAGATGCTGGCACATGAGGTCACTGCCTGAGCGCACAGGCTAGCGCCTGAATTGCAATTCAGCGCTCGCGCACGGCCTTGAACAACAGGCCCAGGCTCACGGCCATGCCCAGCATGGGTACCCCGGCCAGAAGTGCCACCACGGCGCGTGTGACGGGTGACCAGTCGAAATCCCGCGCCGTGCGCCACGCTCCATAGGCTGCCACACAACCCAGGATGAGCATGCCCATGCGAAAGCTCGCGCCAGGCTTGAAGAACGCAATCAGCAACACTGCGTTGGCCACACCAATGGCCAGGGCCACATGGCCCAGATGCAGGGAGAAGGCGGATCGCGCACCACGGCTGTGCTCACCCTCCTCGTCATCGTCCGCCCGGCCGCGTGAGCGGCTGGGCGCCGGAACCTGGGACGGCTGGGCACGCGCGGGCGCTGGCGCAGCTGTATCGGCCCGGCCCCACTCCGATGCGGACAGTCCGGCCGCTACCACACCGGCCGCCGCTGCAGGGACGGACACCGACCGCGCCTCTGCGCTGGGGGCCAGCCCCCGCTCCTGCAGCACGGCACGCAGACGGCCTGGCGCGCGCAGGGCCGTGACCAATGCACGCACGGGGCCCTGCTCGGCCGGAGAGACTCGCAAGTTTTCGACCCTCAGGGTGCTGCCGCGAACATGGGCCAGCATGAAAAGCGCCTTGCCCACCAGTGCGTCCTTGGGTCCACCCCTACCCTCCTCGACGAAGAGGGCCAGGTTGTAGGTCGCGTCGGCATGGCCCGCCTCGGCCGCCTGGGCATACCACGCGCGGGCCTGGGCCAGGTTCACGGGTCCCCCGTCGCGGCCATGCTGGTCTGACGTGCCCAGGCTGAACGCCGCATGGGGGTCGCCTTCGCGCGCGAACCAGCCCACCAGGTCGCGGGTGACCGAGCCGGTCCACACGACGGGTGCAGAGGAAGACGAGGACGAAGGTGCCGGAGCCATGGGTGCCAGGCTGAGGCCGCCCGGTGAGTCGGACTCTTCCTGGCGTTGCTGCATCTTTTGCGCCTGCTGCCGCTGCTCTTGCGCCGCAGCATTCCATTTGGCGGCCTCTTCCCTGTCCACGGGGCCGCCCCAGCCACGCTCGTGCATCAACGCCAGCAAGCGCTTGGCGGGTTCGTAGTCCCAGTCGGCGGCCCGGTGGCACCAGTAGCGGGCGCTCTCGTAATTGGGCTGTTCCCAGCCGATCACCGTCTCCAGCGCATGCTGAAACGCCGCCACCTCATGGCCCTGCTCAGCCACTGCCATCACGGTGTCGGCGGCTTCGATGCGTTTGCGCGTGAAGAGCGCCATTTGCTCGGCGTGCACAAAGGCATCGTCCACAGCCTTGCGCTCATCGTCCACGATCTTGAGCAGCTGCTCACCCGACGCAGAGTTCAGGCGCGCGAACAGCGTCTGCACACGCGCTTTCGCCTCCGCCGGAAAGCGTTCGTAAAAGCCCTGGGCATCCAGTTGGGTCTGGGTATCGTGCGCACCCATTGTCTGCAGCACTGCCGCCAGGTCGAAGTGCCGACGTTGGCCCATCGTGCCAAAGCGCAACGCGCGGCCCATGGCGTAGAGGGCGTGTTTGTTGCCGAGCGCCGCCCAGCGCCGGTACTCGGCCCAGGCCGTGGCGTCGTCACCCGCCTTGCGGGCGCTGACCGCATGCCGCACCTGCAGATCCGGCTCTTCGGGCACATCGCCGTTGGCCAGGTAGTGCAGGCCGTTCTGGGGGTCATACAGGTTCAGGCCCAGCCGATGGGCCTGCTCGCAGGCATGGTCAAACGGCGGGCCCCAGTCCGACATGCGGGTGTTCAGACCGAAGCCAAACGTGGGCTCGGCGTCTTCCGGGCCGCCCAGCCAGATGTCCCAGGCCTCGGGGAACCGATCTTCCACCACCCGGGCCCACGCCACGAACTTGGGGTTCAGCGGGCCCCTGGGGCCATCAGCCGCGCGCTCGAACTGTGCTTCGGCCTCCGCCTTGGTGGTGGGCCAGGGCCAATCGGCAGGTTTTTCCCAGAGCTGCAGCGTGTAACTCATCCCATCCCCTCCCGGCGCGGCGTTACTACTTGGTGTGGTTCGCGGATTTTAGGGGACCCTTTATCCTTGCCACGGCACCAGGTGTTGATGCGGCGTGCCCTGCAACGTGGCGGCGGTCTGCTAATTTTTGGTGAAAATAGGCCCTACCGCTTGTTCACATTGCGTTTATAGCTATAAATTTAATAGCAAACAACTTTCAAACCGCCTACCCATGTCCACTACCACACCCATTCCGCTCGACATGCCCACCCCCACGGGCGACCAGCTCAAGGCAGCGCGCATTGCCGCAGGGCTCAGCCAGGCGCAGGCAGCGGAGCTGATGGGTTACCCGCTGCAGACGGGCAGCCGAGGCGGTGTGCAGTCGCGCACCTGGCAGGCGCTGGAGAGCACCAGCGACGAGCGCAACATGCAAGGGCCAGTGTTTGCGATGTTTCTGCTGCTCACGGGCCAGCATCCTGCGTTTTGCCTGGCCGAAAGATCCGGAGCGAACGGCGGTGCGCACGCCCCCGTGGGCGTCTGAACCCAGCCCGGGGCGCATGAAGACGGAGCCCTGCGCGAACCCAGCACCCCAGCGGGGGTTGACTGAGGCTCCGGGTTCGCTGGGTCGGACTCAATAGCCCGGAGCTTCCTTCGCGTACTCAGGCGATGTTGACGGTGAGGTTCGCAGCGTAACCGCTCGCCACACTCCCACTGATGGCCACCATCTCTGTGCTGGTGCCGTCACTGAACACGTTGTCGGCGGCGAAGCTCGTCACCGAGTTGTTCTGACCTTTGGCGCTGTAAAGCGTGCTGTTGTACACCGCCGTCGTCGCATCCTGGGGGAAGGCCAGTTGGGTGGTGGCCGTGGCGGTGACGCTGAGGTTGTCGTTCAGATAGACCTGGGCGTGGATGTGCGTGATGCGGCCCGCGTACCAGCCGGGGTAGATGGTGGTGAAGGTGACCTGGCCACTGCTGTTGGTCACCTGGATACCGCGCAGATAGGTCAACCCCGCCTGGCCCGCATTGGTGCCGGTGCTGTAGCCCGAGTAGAGGCCATCCTTGTCGCAGTGCCAGATGTAGACCGCTGCGCCCGCCACGGGCGCACAGCCATTGCTCACGTCCTGCACCGTCAGCGTCACCGTCAGCGGTACGCCGGTTTTGCCCTCGGTGATATTGCTGCGCACCATGGCCGAGTTCGACAGGATTGCCAGCAGTGGGTACGGCCCCTGGGTCTCGGTGGCCGTGAGTGTGCATGTGCCCGTGGCGGCGCGCGTGGCCACCACCGTGTAAGTGCGCGCCGTGACGCCATCTGCAGCCGTCACCACGATGCTCAGGGTGTTGCTCCCCACCGCGAGGGTGATGGCGGATGACGCCGCGCCGCTGGCCACGGTGCTGCCATTGACCGTGATCTTGGCACCGCTGCTCGCAGTGGTCGGCGTGAGGGTCAACGAAGCCACGGTGTTGGAGATGGCCGCCGTATAGGCCGTTGTGGCCGCAGCAAAGGATGGCGATAGGCTGCCAGACGACAGGACCAGCGCAGACAGGCTCGCATCCGTGGACACGGAGGCTGCGGCCCGCGTCACGACCACAGTGGTGCTGCTGCTGGTGCCGCCGTCCTGCGCGGTCACGACGATCTTGATGGTGTTGCTGCCCACTGCCAGCGCGATGGCGCCGGAGTTGCTGCCGTTGCCCACCGCCACGCCGTTCACCGAGACCGTGGCCGCAGCGCTGGTAGCCGTGGGCGTCACGGTGACTGAAGCCACGCTGTTGGCCACCGAGGCGGTGTAGCTGCTGGTGGCGGACGCGAAGGTGGGGGTGAGCGCCCCTGCGGACAGCACCAAGGTCTTGAGCGAGGCGTCACTGGACACCGTGGTGGCGGCCCGCGTGACGACGACGGTGTAGCTGCGCGTGGTGACCTTGTCCTGGGCGGTGACGCGCACGGTGAGCGTGGTGGTGCCCACAGCCAGCGAGATGGCTGCCGATGCGCTGCCGCTGGTCACGGCCACGCCATTGATACGAATGCTCGCAGCGCCGCTCGTGGCCGTGGGGGTGAGCGTGACCATCGAGACGGCATTGGCCACCGCCACCGTGTAGGCCGTGGTGCCGGCCGCAAAGGTGGGCGACAGCTCGCCGGACGAGAGGGTGAGCGCGCGCAGCGAAGCATCTGCAGACGCACTGGCCGGCGCCCGGGTGACCCGCACCGTGTAAGTGCGCGCGGTGCTGCCATCCGCCGCCGTGACGACCACCGAGAGCGTGTTCGTTCCCTCGGCGATAGCCACCGTCGCCGTGCTGCTGCCACTGGCCACAGTGGCGCCATTGACCTGGACGCTGGCATCGGTGCCCGCAGTCGTTGGCACCAGCTTCAGTGACGCGACGGTGTTAGCCACCGCCAGGTCGTAACTGGTGGTGGCCGCATCAAATGCCGGGCTCAACCCTTCTTCTGACACGCTCAACCCAGAGAGCGACGCATTGCTCGACGTACTGGAATTGCTGCTGCTCCCACCCCCTCCGCATGCACTCAGGGTAAGCGCGGTGAGCGCGCCCACGGTGCCGAGTGCATTGCGACGCCGGGTGAGAAGAGGAGGGGTTGCGTGTGTCATACAGGGGCCTTCAGAAGATGGGGTATAGAGGTCAAACCATGCGGATGGCGGATGCGCCACCCGTATTTCTGCCTGCCAATTGGGGAGAAAAATGGGAGACGCCGCACAGCTGTGTCTCGCTGCGACGGCGCCCGCTGCCCTGCCTCCTCTTCCCGGCAATGCCCCTGCTTTTTGTCAGAACCTGTTGCAAACCTGTTGCCACGACAGGCAAAAAAAACGGGATGGCCCGCAAGGGCCATCCCGCACCCTGCCCAGCAAGGGCGATCGACGGATTGCTCGCTCAATCCACCTTGATATTCGCCGCCTTGATGACCTGCGCCCACTTTTCGACTTCAGCCTTCTGGAAGGCGGCAATCTGCGTCACGTTCAGGTCGGCCGGCTCCATGCCAAACCCCTTCAGGCGGTTTTGCATGTCGGGCTGGGCGAGGATCTTGCGGATCTCGTCGTGCAAGCGCGTGACAACGGGTGTGGGGGTGCCGACGGGCACAAAAATCGCCTGCCACGACTGCACCTGGAAGTCGGCCAGGCCATTCACGCCCGATTCGGCCACGGTGGGCACATCGGGCATGGAGGCCAGGCGCTTGGGCGAGGTGACGGCAATGGCGCGCAGCTTGCCGCTCTGGATGTGCGGTGCAGCGACTACCGTTGTGTCGAACATCATGTCCACCTGGCCGCTGATCACGTCCTGGATGGCGGGGCCGCTGCCCTTGTACGGGATGTGCGTGAACTTCACGCCCGACTTGTAGGCCAGCAGTTCCACAGCCAGGTGCTGCGAGCTGCCGGTGCCGGCAGAGGCCGACGACAGGCCGCCCTCCTTGGCTTTGGCGGCGGCCAGCACGTCTTTGAGCGTCTTGTGTGGGCTGTTGGCGGCCACGACCAGCACCACGGGGTTGGTACCGATCAGCGTGACAGGGCTGAATGACTTGATGGGGTCATAGCCCAGCTTCGGGTACAGGCTGATGTTGATGGCGTGGGAGCTGACGGTGCCACCCAGCAGCGTGTAGCCGTCAGGTGCGGCGCGCGCTGCAGCCTCCGAACCGATGCTGCCGGCCGCGCCCCCCTTGTTCTCGACCACCACGGTGGTCCCCAGGGCGGTGCCCAACTGCTGGCCGATCAGGCGGCCGAGCGTGTCGGTGGTGCCGCCAGCGGCAAACGGCACCACGTAGCTGATCGGCTTGCCCGTGGGCCACGCGCCCTGGGCGGCGGCGGGCAGGCCGATGAAGCCCACGGCGGCGGCAAGGGCCGCTGTGTGGATGAGGGTTCTGCGTTGCATGAAAAGTCTCCTGGTTTATGGATGGTGAATGGATGGCCCGAATGGAGGAACCGCTCTGGCGTTTCTACGGTTCAGGCCGTCTCAAGGCAAGTCAACGATCTCGACCCAGTTGGGGTTCTTGCCCGCAGGCACACGCGTTGGGGTGCCCGGGATGCCGGTGGTGGGGTCGATGGGATGCAGCGAAACCTGGTGGGACTCCTGCCCCGCTGCGATCAGGAACCGGCCCGACGAATCCACCGCAAAGCCGCGCGGGGTTTTTTCGGTGGGCACCTGGCCCAGCGGTTGCAGCTGGCCCGTGGCCGCGTCGATGCGGAAGCTGCTGAGTGTGCTAGATGTACGTTCCGACGCATACAGCGTGCGGCCATCGGGCGACAGGTGAATGTCGGCCGCCCAGGGCTTGCCGGTAAAGCCGGCCGGCAGCGCTGTGGTGCGCTGCACCGCGCGCAGCGTGCCGCGCGCCGCGTCGTAGGCCAGCACGTGCACGGAGGCGTCCAGTTCATTCAGCAAATACAGGAAGCGCTGGCCCTTGTCCCACACGAAGTGGCGCGGGCCCGCTTTTTCAGGGGTCACCATAGTGACCGCCGGCTCGTTGGCGGTGAGCTTGCCGGTCTCGGCATCGAAGCGCCAGGCCGACAGGTTGTCGCCGCCCAGGCTGGTGGCAAATACGTGGCGGTTGGCGGCATCGGCATGGATGGCGTGCGCGTTGGGCGCCGTGGGGATGAGCTGCTGCACAGCGCCCACCGCCCCATCCTTGCCAATGCTGTTGACCGTGATCTTGTGGCCCGGGTATGAGGCCGCGAATAGCCAGCGCCCCGTGGCATCGGTATCGATATTGGCCATGCTGTCGGCCAGCGGAGCCTCGCCCAGCTTGCGCAGCTTGCCGCTGGTGGGGTCGATCGCCAGGCTCACCACCCGAAATGGTTGCGAGCGCAGCGCCACGTAAAGCACCTTCTTATCCGGGCTCATAGCCATGGGCATCGCCATGCCGCCCAGCGCCGTGGTGTCCACCGGCTTGAGCGCGGCGGCGCTTCGGTCCAGCTCGAACACCGACACATCCTGGCTGTCTGCGTTGGAGACATACACCCAGGTGACCGCCCAGGCGCCGGGCGTGGCCAGGCAGGTAGCGGCAGCCAGTGCCAGTTGCGCCGCCCGGGTGCGGATGCGAAGTACAGCGGTCATTGCCATCTCCTGAAGTGATCGGCGCGGTGGTCGCAGCCACCGCTTGCCATATGGGTATTCATCCGCCGGCTACTGACCGGGACTCGGTGTGGTCGGCGGAGTGTCTTGGGTTTTGTCATACGTTATATGTTGTCGTACAACAAGAGTTGCATTGTCGCGATAACTTCCAACTCTTCATGCAGGGATTACCCCAATTTTGAAGACTGCCGTTCGCGGAATTTTTCCGGCGATACCATAGGGAAATTCACGCAAAAATGCTGGTAGAAACCCTGATTTTTCACCTAAAAAGATCCCAATCCCCACCATTCCTATTGCCACTTTGCAATCTTAGTTGTACGATGACTAACAACTTAATTCACGGAGACATTCCATGACCCTGCGCCGTAGAGCCGCCTTTCTGGCGTGTATCGCCACCCTTGCTGCGGCCTCTGCCACCGCACAGACCGCCGAATGGCCTGCCAAGACCCTGCGCATCGTGGTGCCCTACCCTCCAGGCGGCAGCTCGGACATCATTGCGCGCTCCATCAGCCAAGTGCTGTCCGAATCGCTCAAGCAGACGGTGATCGTCGAGAACAAGCCCGGCGCCAATGGCAACCTGGGTGCCGACTTTGTGACCAAGGCCGAACCCGATGGCTACACCCTGCTGCTGTGCGACGTGGGTGCGCTGGCCATCAGCCCCTCGGTCTACACCAAGCTGTCATTCGACCCCTCCAAGGACCTGCGTGGCGTGACCATGCTGGCGTACTCGCCCCACCTGTTGGTGGTGCACCCTTCGGTGCCCGTCAACAACTTCAAGGAGTTGGTGGCGTATTCGAAAAAGAACGACCTGAACTTTGCCGTGACGGCCACCGGCAGCGCGCCGCACGTGGCAGGCGTGGCGCTGGAGCGCGCCAGCGGTGCAAAGTGGCAATACATCCCCTACAAGGGGGGCGTTACCGCCATTCAAGACACCGTGGCTGGCCAGACCCAGATCCTGATGAACGGCATGCTCGCCACCCTGCCCCAGGTGCAGAACGGCAAGCTCAAGGTGCTGGGCGTTTCCAAAGCCACCCGCATGCCGCTGATTGGCGATGTGCCCACCCTCGCCGAACAAGGCGTGGCTGGTTTCGAATCGGGCACATGGCAAGGCATTCTGGTACCACGCGGCACCCCGGATGCCATCGTGCAAAAGCTCAACAAGGCACTCATCACGGCCATCCGCGCCCCCGAGATCCGCTCGCGCCTGGCCGGCCAGGGTGCTGAAGTGGTGACCATGACCCCCACCGAGCAAGACCAGTTCTTCACCAAGGAACGCGCCCGCTGGGCCACCGTGGTGAAGGCCGCCAACATCAAGCTCGATTGATTTCCCACTTCGAAGCTCCAAGGCTTTCAAGGTTTTTCTCACCAGACCTACCATCACCATGAACCCGCAAGAACTCAAATCCATCATGGGCTCCGGCCTGCTGTCCTTCCCCATCACGGACTTCGACGAGCAGGGTGAATTCCGCCCCAAGACCTACATCGAGCGCCTGGAGTGGCTGGCCC
>NZ_JACUZT010000020.1:0-1265 GCF_014851495.1 Acidovorax sp. ACV01
CACCCATGCAGCCTCAGAAAACTCAGCTGCCCCGTCGTCTCCACCCCCTCGGCCACCACCTCCAGGTCCAGGCTCTTGGCCAGCGCCAGGATCGTCCTCACGATCGCCGCGTCGTTCGGGTCCGACAGCACGTCCCGCACGAAGCTCTGGTCGATCTTGACCTGGTCCAGCGGCAGCCGCTTGAGGTAGGACAGGGACGAGTAGCCGGTGCCGAAGTCGTCCAGCGCAAACCCCACGCCTTCGCTTTTGAGCTGCACCATGCGGGCGATGGTGTCTTCGATGTCTCCCAGCAGCAGGCTTTCGGTGAGTTCGAGCTTGAGTTTGCGCGGGTCGGCGTTGTGGTTCTTGAGGGTCTGCAGCACTTCGGCCACGAAGCCCGGTTGCCGGAACTGCCGGGCGCTGACGTTGACCGAGATGGACAGGTGGGCGGTGGCTTCGTGCTGGCCCCAGCGCTGCAGTTGTTCGCAGGCGGTCTGCAGCACGTATTGGCCTAAAGGGAGGATGAGGCCGGTCTGTTCGGCCAGGGGGATGAAGTCGCCGGGGCTGATCATGCCGCGCTGGGGGTGGCGCCAGCGCACCAGGGCTTCTGCCCCCATGAGCTGGGACTGGTGGTCCACGACGGGCTGGTAGTGCACGAGCAGTTCACCCCGGGCCAGGCCCTGGCGCAGGTCGGCTTCCAGGTTGGAGCGGGCGTTGACGGCTGCCTGCATGTCGGGGTCGAAGAAGCGTTGGGTGTTGCGCCCTGCGGCCTTGGCCTGGTACATGGCCAGGTCGGCGCGTTTGAGGAGTTCGTCCACCGTCAGGCGTTCGTCGCCAAAGAGGGTGATGCCGATGCTGGGGGTGCTGTAGTGCTGGGCGCCGTCCAGTTCGAAGGGCTGGTTCAGGCTGGCCAGGAGTTTTTCTGCGACGGTTTCTGCCTGGGTGGCGGCGTCTTGCAGGTCGGGGGCCAGGGCTTCGAGCATGACGACGAATTCGTCGCCGCCAAAGCGGGCGACGGTGTCGGCTTCGCGCACGCTGCCCACCAGGCGGGTGGCGACCTGGGCCAGGAGCTGGTCGCCCATGTCGTGGCCCAGGGTGTCGTTGAGGTCCTTGAAGTTATCGAGGTCGATGAACAGCAGGGCGCCGAGGTTTCTGGTGCGCTGGCAGGCGGCGATGGAGCGCTGCAGGCGATCGAGCAGCAGGCGGCGGTTGGGCAGGCCCGTCAAGGCGTCAAAGAAGGCCAGGCGTTCGATCTCTTGTTCTGCTCGCTTTCGGTCCGTGATGTC
>NZ_JACUZT010000021.1:0-1159 GCF_014851495.1 Acidovorax sp. ACV01
ATTACGCGAGGATCTTGGCCACGACGCCAGCGCCCACGGTACGGCCACCTTCGCGGATAGCGAAGCGCAGGCCTTCTTCCATGGCGATGGGGTTGATCAGCTTCACAGTGATCGACACGTTGTCACCAGGCATGACCATTTCCTTGTCGGCTGGCAGCTCGATGGCACCAGTGACGTCGGTCGTGCGGAAGTAGAACTGAGGACGGTAGTTGTTGAAGAAAGGCGTGTGACGGCCGCCTTCGTCCTTGCTCAGAACGTACACCTCAGCGGTGAAGTGGGTGTGGGGCTTGATCGAGCCGGGCTTGCACAGCACTTGGCCGCGTTCCACGTCTTCGCGCTTGGTGCCGCGCAGCAGCAGGCCAACGTTGTCGCCAGCCTGGCCTTGGTCCAGCAGCTTGCGGAACATTTCCACGCCGGTGCAGGTGGTCTTGACGGTGTCCTTGATACCGACGATTTCGATTTCTTCGCCGACCTTGACAATACCGCGTTCGATACGACCGGTCACCACGGTGCCGCGACCGGAGATCGAGAACACGTCTTCCACAGGCATCAGGAAGGCGCCGTCCACAGCGCGCTCTGGCGTGGGGATGTAGGTGTCCAGGGCTTCGGCCAGCTTCATGATGGCTTCTTCACCCAGAGGACCCTTGTCGCCTTCCAGGGCGAGCTTGGCAGAACCGCGAATGATCGGGGTGTCGTCGCCAGGGAAGTTGTACTTGTCGAGGAGCTCGCGCACTTCCATTTCGACGAGTTCCAGCAGTTCTTCGTCGTCCACCATGTCGCACTTGTTCAGGAACACGATGATGTAAGGCACGCCCACCTGGCGGGCCAGCAGGATGTGCTCACGGGTCTGGGGCATGGGGCCGTCAGCGGCCGAGCACACCAGAATGGCGCCGTCCATCTGGGCAGCACCGGTGATCATGTTCTTCACATAGTCGGCGTGGCCTGGGCAGTCCACGTGGGCGTAGTGGCGGTTGGCCGTTTCGTATTCCACGTGGGCGGTGTTGATCGTGATACCGCGGGCCTTTTCTTCGGGCGCTGCATCGATCTGGTCGTATGCCTTGGCTTCGCCGCCGAACTTGGAGGACAGCACGGTAGCAATCGCTGCCGTCAGCGTGGTCTTGCCGTGGTCCACGTGGCCGATCGTGCCCACGTTGACGTG
>NZ_JACUZT010000022.1:0-1070 GCF_014851495.1 Acidovorax sp. ACV01
ACCGACTTGCGCTTGAACGAGCCCCGCTACGTCACCTTGCCCAACATCATGAAGGCCAAGAAGAAGCAGCTGGACACCTTCAAGCCCGAAGACCTCGGTGTGGATGTGGCTCCCCGCCTCAAGACCCTCAAAGTCACCGAGCCCGCCAAGCGCGGCGCGGGCGTCAAGGTGGCCGACGTGGCCGCCCTGGTCGAGAAACTCAAGAACGAAGCGAAGGTGATCTAAATGTCGGTACTCGTTATTGCTGAACACGACAACGCCTCCATCAAGGGCGCAACCCTCAACACCGTGACGGCTGCCGTGGCCTGTGGTGGCGACGTGCATGTGCTGGTGGCCGGCCACAACGCGGGCGCTGCCGCAGCCGCTGCGGGCCAGATCGCTGGCGTTGCCAAGGTCATCCATGCAGACGCCCCTGGCCTGGAACACGGCCTGGCCGAAAACGTGGCGGCACAAGTGCTGGCCATTGCTTCCAGCTACAGCCACATCCTCTTTCCTGCCACGGCCAGCGGCAAGAACATCGCCCCCCGCGTGGCGGCCAAGCTCGATGTGGCCCAAATCAGCGACATCACCAAGGTGATCGCAGCCGATACGTTTGAGCGCCCCATCTACGCTGGCAATGCCATCGCCACCGTGCAAAGCGCCGATAGCGTGAAGATCATCACCGTGCGCACCACCGGCTTTGACGCCGCAGCCGCCACCGGTGGCTCTGCCGCCGTCGAAACCGCTGCTGCTACCGCTGATGCCGGCAAGAGCACCTTCGTGGGCAGCGAAATCGCCAAGAGCGACCGCCCCGAACTGACCGCCGCCAAGATCATTGTCTCGGGTGGCCGGGCGCTGGGCAGCAAGGAAAAGTTCGACGAAATCATGACTCCGCTGGCCGACAAGCTGGGTGCCGCCCTGGGCGCCAGCCGCGCAGCAGTGGACGCGGGCTACGCCCCCAACGACTGGCAAGTGGGCCAGACCGGCAAGATCGTGGCGCCCCAGCTGTACATCGCAGCGGGTATCTCGGGCGCGATCCAGCATTTGGCCGGCATGAAGGACTCCAAGGTGATCGTGGCGATCAACAAGGA
>NZ_JACUZT010000023.1:0-1068 GCF_014851495.1 Acidovorax sp. ACV01
GAGGGTGTAGAAGAAATCTATTTCAATCGCCCCAGCAGCATCCGGGCCTGCGCGAGCCAAACCCATGCCTGTGCATAGAACGGCTTGCGGTCGTGGTGCATCACAAGCCTTCTGTTGCGCTCCAACCATGCATGGGTGCGCTCCACCACCCAGCGCTTCTTGGGCATGACCATCGGCTGCTCTTCGCTCCACAACGTTTGCTGCGCGTCGTCCCAACGGTGACGTGCGCTGTGACGCACGATCTGCACCTGTACTTGGTGCGCCTTTTCGATCTCTTGCGCGCATTGCCCGGCATATGCGCTGTCAGCCCACAACACCTTTAACGAGCCGCCTGTGCGTGTGCATGCCTGTGCCACAGCCTGGTCGGCCGCTGCGCGATCCTGCACAGCGGCGCTGGTCACCACCACTGCCAGCAGCAAGCCCAACGTATCCACCACCAGATGGCGCTTGCGCCCTTGGACCTTCTTGCCCGCATCAAAACCCAGTGTGCCGCCTTGGGGGCTGCCCCGATTCGATTGGGAGTCAATGATGGCCTCGCTGGGCTGCGCGGCACGCTCCATACGCTGGCGCCACTGCTGGCGCAGGCGCTCATGCAGTACTTCGAACTTGCCTTGTCGGGCCCAGCGCACAAAGGCCTTTTGCACCGATTGCCAGGGTGGATAGATCTGGGTGGGCAGGTTGCGCCAGGACGAGCCGGTGCGCAGCACATAGCAACACGCTTCGACAACGCTGCGCCGGGAATACGTTGCAGGCCTGCCCCGCACACCCGGCTCTGGCTCGAACAAGTCCTGGGCCAGCGCCCATTCGGCGTCTGTGAGTGCACCCGCCATGCCCGAGGCGCTGCTGGGGCGATGCTGGGCGGTGTACCCGTAGCGTGTACCAGGCTGCTGGGACTTGGCGCGTGCCAGTTGTTGTTTGGGCCGTGTGCGCTGCAAGCCGGCAGCTTTGAGCGCTGCCCGCATAGTGACCGTGCTGGGTGCGTTGCGGCCCATGTGCTCAGCCCAGGCCAGGGCCAACTCGGGCAGTGTGGCCTGTGGGTTAGCGCGCACCACTTCGCGCAAGGCCGCG
>NZ_JACUZT010000024.1:0-785 GCF_014851495.1 Acidovorax sp. ACV01
GGGTTCAGGTTGGCCGAGGGTGCCAGGCCAATGGTGCCGGTGGTGGCCGGGCCCAGGTCGGAGAGGATGTCGCCAAACAAGTTGGTGGCGGCCACCACGTCGAAGCGGCCGGGCTGCAGCACAAAGCGGGCGGTGAGGATGTCGATGTGCTGCTTGTCCAGCGTGACCTCGGGGTAGTCCTTGGCCACATCGTCCGCCCTCTGATCCCACCAGGGCATGCTGATGGCGATGCCGTTGCTCTTGGTGGCCAGGGTCACGTGTTTTTTGGCGCGGCTCTGGGCCAGATCGAAGGCGAACTTCAAGAGGCGGTTGGCCCCGTGGCGGGAGTAGACCGATTCCTGGATCACGATCTCGCGGTCGGTGCCTTCGTACATGATGCCGCCCAGGGACGTGTACTCGCCCTCGGTGTTCTCGCGCACCACGTAGTAGTCGATATCGCCGGGCTTGCGGCCGGCCAGGGGGCAGGGCACGCCCTCGAACAGGCGCACGGGGCGCAGGTTGATGTACTGGTCGAACTCGCGGCGGAACTTGAGGAGAGACCCCCACAGGGAGATGTGGTCCGGCACGGTGGCAGGCCAGCCGACAGCGCCGAAGAAGATGGCGTCCATGCCCGAGAGCTGGGCTTTCCAGTCGTCGGGCATCATCTGGCCGTGGGCGGCGTAGTAGTCGCAGCTGGCCCATTCGAAGGTGTGGCATTCGAGTTCGAAGCCAAAGCGTGCTGCGGCGGCCTGTACCGCGCGCAGGCCTTCGGGCATCACTTCCTTGCCTATGCCGTCTCCGGCGAT
>NZ_JACUZT010000025.1:0-475 GCF_014851495.1 Acidovorax sp. ACV01
TAGAGGGAGCAGAAGAAGAAAGAGGAGAGAAAGGGGAAAGAAGGACAGGAGAAGGGAGAAATAGAAATACAGAAAGTGGGAAAGAAATTGCGAAAGGCAAAGAAAGGAAAAGAAAAAGGAGGGGAAAGAAAAAGAAAAAAAAAAGAAAGAAAGAAAAAAAAAGAAGGAGGAGAAAGAAAGGGAAAAAAGGAGAGGGAGAGGAAAGGGAAAAGGAGGGGGAGGGGGGGGGAGAGAGAGGGGGAAGAGAGGGGAAAAGAGGGGGGGAGGGGAGGAAAAAAAAGAGAGGGAAGAAAAAGGAAAAAAGAAAAAGAAGAGAAGGGAAAAGAAAGAGGAGGAAAGAGAAAGGAGGGAAAAGGAGCTGGAAGAGAAGGGGAAGAAGAGGGGGGGGAGGCGCACAAGGGAAGGGCCGGGAGGGGAGGAAAGGAGAGGGGGGAAGCCAAGAGCTCGGCTATTGGAAAACGCCGCAACGCCGCAG
>NZ_JACUZT010000026.1:0-454 GCF_014851495.1 Acidovorax sp. ACV01
GGATCGCATGCTTCATGGACACGATCCTGACATCCTTGCCCACCAGCCCCTCTTCCGACTCGAAGCGTTGGTAGAAGGCGTAGTCGCTGGCCAGGTCGTTGGCCAGCTCCGCCGCCTTGCTGCCAGGCGTCAGGTGCTTCATGACGGGCGCGATCGCGTCGAACGCGTCGGCCAGCAGCCCGCGCTTGCGCAGGCGCTTGGCGAACTCGACGCGCATGTTGCGGTCGGTGTTCTCGGAAATCAGCCGGCGAAAGAGTTCGTCGGACTGCTCGTGCGCGCGGATGTCGCTAAGCAGCTTGGCCCGCGCGAACAGGCGGTTGGGATTCTGCGTCGAGGGCGGCAGATGATGGTCGACCAGGGCCAGGGCCTCATCAATCTTGCGTTCCTTCACCAAGCGCGTCGCGCAGTAGCGGACGATCAGGAAATCGTCCGGGCACTCCTGCAACAGCGTGGC
>NZ_JACUZT010000027.1:0-366 GCF_014851495.1 Acidovorax sp. ACV01
CCATCGAAGGGCTCAGGCATGGGCATCAGGTGGGGACGCTCGTGCTCGAGCATCTCGGCCACGCTGAACTGGCTGTGCTCGGGGTGGCGCACCTCGCTCCACAGTGCTCGGCATCGCTCCGCCAGCCGCCTCTCGTGCTTGGCCCGTCGCGCATCGGCCGTCAATGCCTGCTTCAGCGCCGCCTCAAATGCACTCAACTTGTTCGGTCGCGTTTCGCGCCGATACTTCGGTGCCTCGGCAACCGGTGCCCGCAGCCACTTCGACACCGTGTTGCGCGACAGCCCCGTCATGCGCGCTATCTCGCGCTCCGACAGCTTGTCCCTCACGTGCAGCCGTCGGATCCTGCCAATCATGTCCATGGTGATC
>NZ_JACUZT010000028.1:0-255 GCF_014851495.1 Acidovorax sp. ACV01
GGTGGAAGCCGACGCTGTGATGGTCGGCTGTGGATAAGTGTATGCCTTGCCTTGTTCTGTGGCCTCTTTTCGCTTCTTGTGATCGAACTCATAAGGCGCGAAGGGCGAAGCCCGTAGCGCCTTGCCACGAGCGGTAGTCGTCAATCGGTGGCGTCTGGTGAATCGGCCTTGGTGCCTGTCTTGCGGGTCTGCTCTCTGGCCTTGATGCGCTTCTTCGCCGTAGCACTGCTGTGCAGGAATCGATGGCTCTCGTTT
>NZ_JACUZT010000029.1:0-255 GCF_014851495.1 Acidovorax sp. ACV01
CCGCCATCGCCCATGCCCAGGAGGCCGAGCGCCTGGGCGCCCACGGCATCCTGCTGTTGCCCCACTACCTGACCGAAGCGGGCCAAGAGGGTTTGATCGAGCATGTGGCTGCGGTCTGCAAGAGCGTAAAGTTTGGTGTGATCGTCTACAACCGCGACCGCACCAAGCTGACGGCCGATTCCCTGGCCATCCTGGCCGATCGCTGCCCGAACCTGGTGGGCTTCAAGGATGGCGTGGGCAATATCGAGACCATGT
>NZ_JACUZT010000002.1:0-923528 GCF_014851495.1 Acidovorax sp. ACV01
AGCTTTGAGCGCTGCCCGCATAGTGACCGTGCTGGGTGCGTTGCGGCCCATGTGCTCAGCCCAGGCCAGGGCCAACTCGGGCAGTGTGGCCTGTGGGTTAGCGCGCACCACTTCGCGCAAGGCCGCGTACTCACCGGGAGATATCACCGGAGGTCGGCCGGTCTTTGCCATCGTATTGCTCCTGCGGGATCAGCACCCCAGGAGCATAGTTTATTTCTTCGACACCCTCTTGGCGATGGTGAATCAAAGGGCCTGGCTCAGTGCATACCGCCATGCACTATATCCCCCGCCTGTACACGGAGCACAGGGAGGAAGATCGACGTACGGCCCGCCGATTTGGGCATGAGGTGGACCGTCGCGTCGGGCTGGCAACCACTCTGTGGCACCCTAGTAAACCCGGCGACTGCACGGGTATGGCTCCACGCCTACGATGCCGCATCTTTCCTCACTGGAACCCGCATGACCACGACCCTCAAGATCGATTTCGTCTCCGATGTCTCCTGCCCCTGGTGCATCATCGGCCTCAAGGCGTTGGAGCAGGCGGCCGACCGGCTGAAGGGCGACGTTGCACTGGATCTGCACTTTCAGCCCTTCGAGCTGAACCCGCAGATGGCGCCAGAAGGCCAGGACATTGGTGAGCATCTGCATGAAAAATACGGCGCGACGCCCGAGCAGAGCCAGAAGAACCGCGAGGCCATCGCTGCACGCGGCGCGGAACTGGGCTTTACCTTCAGCATGGACAAGCGCAGCCGCATCTACAACACCTTTGATGCGCACCGGCTGCTGCACTGGGCTGAAGAAAAGGGCGTGCAGCCCGCGCTGAAGAAGGCGCTGTTCAAGGCCTATTTCACCGACGGCCAGAACCCCAGCGACCACGAGGTGCTGGTGCGCGTGGCCGCTGAGGTGGGGCTGGACGCTGGTGAGACGCGTGCGCTGCTGACGTCCGACCGCTACGCCGACGAGGTGCGTGAACGCGAGCAGCTGTATCTGCAAAACGGCATTCACTCGGTGCCCGCCATCATCATCAACGAGCGCCACCTGATCCAGGGCGGCCAGCCTGTGGAGGTGTTCGAGCAGGCCCTGCGGCAGATTGCAGCGCAGGGCTGACCCGCCTTGGGGATGGAGTTTGCTATTAATTGGATAGCTGTAAACGCTCTACATAAAAGCGCTAATGGCCGATTTGACTAGGAAATTGCAGCTGAGGCGCTAGTTTTTTACAGGTCTTGCGGGTGCCGTGTGGCGGAATGCCAGCCGCTTCCCTCAGCTTCGCGGTGCAATGGCCCTGGCTGACTCTGCGGGCCACGAAGCTGAAGGCCTCATTCCAGCGCCTGCAGCAGCGTCTGCGCCCACTCGATCTCGCAAACTTCAAAGCGGATGCCGCGTTGGAGGATGGCTCGCTGGATGCGGTCCCGGCGGCTCAGGCCCTCCAGTTCGGGGAAGTCACGCTGCTCAATGGCCTGGTATTCGGCCAGGCGGGCCTGGTGCAGCGCCATATAGGCCTGGGCCTCGGGCCGCAGGTCCAGTTCTTCCATCACGGCGGCTGCGCGGACCTTGAGCGTGAAGGCATCGCGTGGCAACAGGTGTTCAGCGGGCTCGGCCGTCCAGCGGGCGAGTTCGCCCCGACCCGCGGGCAAGACCTGGTAAACCCGTTTGCGCGTGCGGCCCGCGTCGTCCGCTGCCTGGCCTTCGATCCAGCCTGCGGCTTCCATCCGGCCCAGCTCGCGGTAGATCTGCTGGTGGGTGGCGTGCCAGAAGTAACCGATGGAGCGCTCAAAGCGCCGTGCCAGCTCGAACCCGGAGGAGGGTTTTTCCAGCAACGAAATCAACAGGGCGTGGCTCATCGACATGGCCGGCAGTCTAGCTTGTGAAAAATCAATTCAACCAGTTGCATTGATGGGTTGGGTGGCATATATTTATGCAACTGGTTGCATTGTTTGGGCAGCCATCTGTCACCGTTGTCCTGCCATCCCCCACTGGAGCCACCATGTCATTGCCCGCCTCGCGCCTGCCAGCCCCGCTCAACCGCCTGCCGTTTCCGGTGATCGCCTCGCCGCTGTTCATCATCAGCACGCCCCAGCTGGTGATCGCCCAGTGCAAGGCGGGTGTGGTGGGCTCCATGCCGGGGCTCAATGCCCGGCCTGCCTCGCTGCTCGATGAGTGGCTGGCCGAAATCACCGAAGCGCTGGAGGCCCACAATCGGGCGCACCCCGACAAGCCCGCCGCGCCTTTTGCCATCAACCAGATCGTGCACAAAAGCAATGAGCGGCTGGAGCACGACATGGCACTGTGCGTGAAGTACAAGGTGCCCATCATCATCACGTCGCTCGGGGCCCGCGAAGACATCAATGCTGCCGCGCACAGCTATGGTGGCGTGGTGCTGCACGACGTGATCAACAACAGTTTTGCGCGCAAGGCGGTGGACAAGGGGGCCGACGGGCTGATTGCCGTGGCGACTGGCGCAGGTGGGCATGCGGGGGTCAAGAGTCCGTTTGCGCTCATCCAAGAAATCCGCCAGTGGTTTGACGGCCCTCTCGCGCTTTCGGGTGCGATTGCAACCGGTGGCGGCATCCTGGCTGCCCAGTCCATGGGGGCAGACTTTGCCTACATCGGCTCGGCTTTCATCGCCACCGAAGAGGCTCGTGCCGTGGAGGGCTACAAGCAGGCCATCGTGAACTCGAGCTCAGACGATATCGTCTACAGCAACCTGTTCACCGGGGTGCACGGCAACTACCTGCGGCCGTCCATCGTGGCCGCGGGGCTGGATCCTGAAAACCTGCCCACCAGCGACCCCAGCAAAATGAACTTTGGCGGGGGCGCCGCCAAGGCCTGGAAGGACATCTGGGGTTGCGGCCAGGGCATTGGCGCCATCAACGCCATTCGGTCCACCAGTGACTATGTCGACCAATTGAAGCGGGAATACAACCAGGCCCGCAGGTCGCTGCTCGAGGTGGCCTGAACCGGCCAGCACACAGGCCAGGGCGGTTCGGCCCCGGCGGTTACTTGCGCAGCGGTATCACCGTGGCCCGGTCCACTGGCACGGCGGTCACACTGTTCTGGGGTGATCCGTCGATGAGCTTTTCGGAGTAGGTGAGGTAGACCAGCGTGTTGCGGGCCGGGTCCACCATGCGCACGATGCGCAGGCGCTTGAACAGGATGGACATGCGTTCGCTGAACACTTCCTCCTGCTTCTTGAGTGGCTCGGGGAAGCTGATGGGCCCCACCTGGCGGCAGGCGATGGAGGCTTCGGCGCGGTCTTCGGCCAGGCCCAAGGTGCCTTTGATACCGCCGGTGCGCGCGCGGGAGACGTAGCAGGTCACGCCCAGCACAGCCGGGTCGTCATAGGCCTCCACGATGATGTCGTGGTCGCGACCTAGCCACTGGAAGGCCGTGTCCACCGTGCCGACCTTTTCGCCCGATGCCGCCTGGGCCAGTCCGGCACCGCCCATCACCCCAGCGATGGCGATCAGCACGGCCGTTGCAAAGCGCGCGCCCTTGCCGGGCACTGCAGGCTTTGTCATGCGGCGGCTCCGGCTTCGCTGCAGCGCTGGGCCAGGTGGGCCAGCGCTTCTTCCACCTGGTCCACCAGCACCAGGCACAGGTCACCTGGTTGCAGGCGGGCCAGGGCCGCGTCAATGGCAATGAACTCGCCCCGGATTTCTTCGACGTGCGTGGTGCGCGATGCGCCCGCCAGGCCCTCGCGCAGCAGGGCCATCACTTCGCCATCCGCGCGGCCGCGCTGGGCGGCATCCTGGTACAGGATCACGTCGTCGAACGCGGCACCCAGGATCACAGTCTGGTCGCGGATGTCCTCGTCACGCCGGTCGCCGGCGCCGCTGATCACCACGCTGCGGCGGTTGGCTGGCAGCGCTTCGACAGCGCCGACCAGCGCGCGCATGGCGTCGGGGTTGTGGCCGTAGTCGGCGATAACGGTGGCGCCCCGGTAGTCCATGATGTTGAAGCGGCCCGGTGCGTTGTCGCTGTCGTTCACGAAGCCCGACAGGCCGCGGCGGATGGTCTGCCAGGGCATGCCCACGCCCCAGGCGGCGGCCACGGAGGCCATGACGTTCTCGACCTGGAAGCCGATCTTGCCGTTGCGCGTGATGGGCACGTCGCGCAGGTGGATGGTCTCGCGCCACGATCCTTCCGAGGCCACGATGGAGTCGCCGTCCACGTACACGGTGCGGTGGCCTTGTGCGCGGTGCGTGGCCATCACGGGGTGGTGGCGGTCGCTGGCAAAGAAGATGATCTTGCCGGGGCAGGCAGGCGCCATCGCGGCGACGATGGGGTCGGCCGCGTTGAGCACGCCGTAGCCTGTGGTGGCCACGTTCTGCACGATCACGCGTTTCAGGACGGCCAGGTCTTCCACCGTGGTGATGTAGTTCAGGCCCAGGTGGTCGCCCGCGCCGATGTTGGTGACCACGGCTACCTGGCAGCGATCAAAACCCAGGCCTTCGCGCAGGATGCCGCCGCGGGCGGTCTCGAACACGGCTGCGTCCACCTCGGGGTGCAGCAGCACGTTGCGGGCGCTCTTGGGGCCACTGCAGTCGCCGCTGTCGATCTGGCGGCCGTTCACGTACACGCCGTCGGTGTTGGTCATGCCCACGCGCAGGCCCTGGGCCGTGAACAAATGGGCGATGAGGCGGGCCGTGGTGGTCTTGCCGTTCGTGCCGGTGACGGCCACGGTGGGGATGCGGCCGTCGTCGCCATGTGCATACAGCTTGTCGACCATGGCCTGGCCCACGTTGCGGGGCTTGCCGTAGCTGGGCGCCAGGTGCATGCGCAAGCCGGGGGCGGCGTTCACTTCGACAAAGCCGCCGCCTTGCTCTTCCAGCGGGCGCAGCACGGTCTCGGCGACCATGTCCACGCCGCAGATGTGCAGGCCCACCATCTGGGCGGCGGCCACGGCGCGTGCAGCCACTTCAGGGTGCACGTCGTCGGTCACGTCGGTGGCGGTGCCGCCGGTGGAGAGGTTGGCGTTGTTGCGCAGGATGACGCGCTGGCCCTTGGCGGGGACGGAGTCGGGTTTCAGATCTTGCATGGCAAGACGGGCCACAGCGATGTCATCGAGGCGGATCTTGGTGAGCGATGTAGCGTGGCCTTCGCCCCGGCGTGGGTCCAGATTGACCTGGTCCACGAGTTCGCGCACCGTGTGTTGGCCGTCGCCCAGCACCTGGGGCGGTTCGCGGCGTGCGGCGGCCACGAGCTGGTCGCCGACTACCAGCAGACGGAAATCATGGCCGGGCAAAAAGCGCTCGACCATCACGGTACCGTGTTCAGCGGCGGTGCGGAAGGCTTCTTCCAGCTGTGCGCGGTCGGTGATGTTGACCGTCACGCCCTTGCCCTGGTTGCCGTCCTGGGGCTTCACGACCACCGGCAAGCCGACTTTGAGCGCCACTTCCCAGGCTTCGTCCACGGTCTCGACGGGTTTGCCCAGCGGCACCGGCACGCCGGCAGCGTGCAGCAGGCGTTTGGTCAGGTCCTTGTCCTGGCCGATGGATTCGGCCACGGCGCTGGTCGAGTCGACCTCGGCGGCCTGGATGCGGCGCTGCTTGGAGCCCCAGCCGAACTGCACCAGGCTGCCGCGCGTGAGGCGGCGGTACGGAATGCCGCGTGCCACCGCCGCGTCCACGATGGAGCCGGTGCTCGGGCCCAGGCGCTCGTCTTCGTCGAGTTCGCGCAACTCTGCAATGACCGCATCGGCGTCAAAAGTCCCGGTGCCCTGTGCAGCTTCGACGAGCTGCTGTGCGTATTCAAAGGCCTTGCGGCCCACGGCTTCCTCGCTGTATTCGACGACCACCTGGTACACGCCTGCGTCGGTGGTGGCGGTGGTGCGCGCAAATGTCACCGGGCAGCCGGCCTGCGCCTGCAGAGCCAGCGCAGCAGCCTGGAGCACATGGGCCAGCGAAATTTCGCCGCCGCCGCTTTCAGGGTGCAGGGCACCGATGGCGGGGAACAGCGCCCGCAGCCGGGTTTCGAATCCGGGCATCTGGCCCACGGCGCGCTCGGCTTCCGAGCAGGCCACCACGGCTTCAATGGCCATGTGGCGGCTCCAGAGATTGGGGCCACGCAGGGCCCGGGTGCGGGATACATCCATGGGGGTCTCTTTCAGTAATCGATCGGGGCTCGCGGGCCGCGTTCCAGTCGAAGTCTTGCGTTGCTTGGCGGGATGGATCAGGAGGGCAATCCGGCCGGGGCGGGCAGGTCGGGTTCGAAGGTCTTGATGCCCGCGCCGATGAGGTCGGGGGCAATGTCCAATGCCCAGGCGGCGCCGATGGCAGCCAGCAGCGCGTCGGTGTCGGGCGCCACGGCATTGCGGCCAAAGGTCAGGTCCGCCAGCGAGCCCAGCACATGTTCGGCACTGCCGGTGGCCAGCACTACGCGCCCGTTCTTCACGACCACGGCGCGGCCGTTGTCCTTGGCGCGGTGTTCCACGATCACGGGCAGGGTTGCGTCCTGGGCATACAGCACGACGGCGCCATCCGACAGCGGGGCCAGATCGGCCACCTGCGGGATTGCGGCATTCAGCACGGCCGCGCCTTCGGCCAGCACCACGTCCACCTGGGTGCGCATCACCTTGGTCATCTGGTCCTGCTCATGCACATCGAACTCGGCCAGCGTTTCCACGCCGTCCATGTCCGTGACCACACCCACCTGGCAGCGGTCGTAGGCCAGGCCGTCGCGCAGGATGGTGCGCGCATTGCTTTCGATCACGGCGGCCTGCACCATCTTGTTCATGAGCAAGCGGTGTGCGGCTTCCCAGTGGGCGCAATCGGTCGATTCGACGCAGCGGCGGTCCAGGAAAAGCCCTTCCCGGCAGGCCAGGCCCGTGTGGTGTCCGCTCAGGTGCAGCAGCCAGGCCACTACGCGGGCGATGGTGGAGGTGCCGCGCGTGCCGGCCACGCCCACCAGGGGGATGCGGCCTGCCTGGCCTGCGTCGTCTTCCGATGGGAACAGGTGCTCTGCAATGGCCTGGCCCACCGGGCGCGGCGCGCCCACGGCGGGCTTGAGGTGCATCAGCAGGCCTGGGCCTGCATTGACTTCGACAATCGCACCGCCCTGGGCCAGCAGCGGCTTGGAGATATCGAGTGCCACCATGTCGATGCCTGCAATATCGAGGCCCACCACCTTGGCGGCCAAGGCCGCGATATAGGCGACCTCGGGGTGCACGTCGTCCGTGCAATCCACCGCCACGTTCCCGTTGCGCTGCACCACGATGTTCCGGCCCGCTGCTGGCACGGAATCGGCATCAAGCTCCTGGCGCTTGAGTTCCAGCTGCACGGTCACATTGGTCTTGATGTCGATGATTTCGAGCGGGTACTCTTCTTCGTAGCCGCGGCGCGGGTCAGAGTTGAGCTGGGTGTCGATCAGTTCCTTGACGGTGGACCGCCCATTGCCGGTGATGCTCACCACCTCGCCCCGCGCGGCTGCCACCACCTTGCCGCCCACCACCAGCAGGCGGTGCTCGTCGCCGGGGATGAAGCGCTCGACCATCACGTCGCTGCCCTCGGGGTAAGCCACGTGGTAGGCGGCTTCGATGTCTTCCTTCTTGCGCAGGTCCAGGGTCACGCCCCGGCCGTGGTTGCCGTCCGAGGGCTTGACCACCACGGGCAGACCGACGTCCTGTGCGGCCTCCCAGGCTTCCTCGGGGCTGTTGACCACCTGGCCTTCGGGGATCGGGACGCCACACGACTTGAGCAGGCCCTTGGTCAGGTCCTTGTCGCTGGCAATGCCTTCGGCGATGGCGCTGGTGAATTCGGTCTCGGCGGTCCAGATGCGGCGCTGGCTGGCGCCGTAGCCCAGCTGCACCAGGTTGCCATCATTCAGGCGGATGTGGGGGATGCCCCGGTCGGTGGCGGCGGTGACGATGCAGGCGGTGCTGGGGCCAAGGTACTGGTCATCCACCTCGGTGCGCACGCGGGCCACGGCGGCCTGCACGTCGAAGGGCTCGTCGTTGATGGCCGCCATGATGAGCGCATGGCCCTGGGCGAGCGCCACACGCGCCACACTCTCGTCGCGGGCACGGAACACCATGCGGTAGACGCCGCGCTGGCTGGTGCTGCGCGTCTGCCCGAAACCGGTGGGCATGCCCGCCAGGTTGAGCAGCTCGATCACGATGTGCTCCAGCACATGGCCACACCAGGTGCCTTCCTGCAGCCGCTGCAGGAAACCGCCGCGCTCGCCCACGCCGCAGTGGTGTTCGATCAGCGCGGGCAGCCAAGTGGTGAGCCGGTCGTTGAAACCCGGAAGGGTGTTGGAGGGGTGGTCCTCCAGCTCTCCCAGGTCCAGCCAGACTTCCAGTACAGGCCGATAGGTCCAGATATTGGGACCGCGCAGGTAGTTGATGCGAAGCAGTTGGATGTCGTTGAGTTTCGCCATGGATTGCAGCGGGTGTGGTTGTCCGGCCGGGTAAGGGCTATGCGGGAGAGGAAGAAACTGTGAAAGGAAACTTTTGTGGACGAGGATTGTGCTCCAGTCCGGGGGCTGCGCGCAGTGTCAGCCAAATGAGCGCCAGAGGCGTTAAATGAGGATGCCGTCGCACAGTGGCATGCAGTATCGGGGAGAATTCGCGCTTTCGCGAGATCGGTCACCGCAGGCAGCCGGGGGCGAAAATACCAACCAAAAATGCAACATCACCATTCTGTGGACGCCTCGGGTGTCTTTTCTGGCCCTCTGGGGGGCGATTTGCGGGCCATGCTCGCCTCCAAAGAGAACGTACTGGCAGCGCTTCAGGTTGACCTGAGCACCGCACTGCGTTTTGCGACAGGCTGGGTGGTGGTGACATCTGAGCGCCTGCTGGCCTGCGATCCGGGCACCACGGTCTGGCACAGCTGGCCTCTGGGCGACGGCCTGGCGCTCAAGCTCCAGGACCATGGCGGTGTGGGCTCACTGGAGTTGCACGGCCCGCAGGCCCGGTTGGCCCTGTGGCGCTTTACCCTGGCGCACCATGCCCAGGCACTGCGCCTGCTGCAGCGCTTCGAGCAGCAAAGCGCCCGGGGTGACAACGGCGCCGAGGACGAGGCTGACGAACCCGCCTGCCCCACCTGCCATACCCCCCTGCCGCCTGATACCGATGAATGCCCGGCTTGTGCCCGTGCCCAGCCGCCACAGACCTCTACCTGGGTGCTGCTGCGCCTGTGGCGCTTTGCCCGGCCCTACCGCAAGCAACTGGCGGCCGGTTTTGCACTGACCCTGGCCTCCACGGCGGCCACGCTGGTGCCACCCTACCTCACCATCCCGCTGATGGACGACATCCTGATCCCGTTCCAGAACGGCAAGCAGATCGAGCCTGGCCTGGTGCTGCTGTACCTCAGCGGCCTGCTGGCGTCGGCCCTGGCGGCCTGGGGCCTCTCCTGGGCGCGCACCTACATCCTGGCGTTGGTGTCCGAGCGCATCGGCGCCGACCTGCGCACCACCACCTACGAGCACCTGCTGCGCCTGTCGCTCGACTACTTCGGCGGCAAGCGCACCGGCGACCTCATGGCGCGCATCGGCTCGGAGACGGACCGCATCAACGTCTTCCTGTCCCTGCACGCCCTGGACTTCGTGACCGACGTACTCATGATCATGATGACGGCGGCCATCCTGTTCTCCATCAATCCCTGGCTGGCCCTGGTCACCCTGGTGCCGCTGCCCTTCATCGCCTGGATGATCCACACCGTGCGCGACCGCCTGCGCACCGGCTTCGAGAAGATCGACCGCGTCTGGTCCGAGGTCACCAACGTGCTGGCCGACACCATCCCCGGCATCCGCGTGGTCAAGGCCTTCGCCCAGGAAAAGCGCGAGGCCCAGCGCTTTCGCGATGCCAACCAGCACAACCTGGAAGTGAACGACAAGCTCAACAAGACCTGGTCGCTGTTCACCCCCACGGTGTCGCTGCTCACCGAAATCGGCCTGCTCGTGGTCTGGGGCTTCGGCATCTGGCTGGTGTCGCGCAACCAGATCACGGTGGGTGTGCTCACCGCCTTCATCGCCTACATCGGGCGTTTCTACAGCCGGCTCGACTCCATGAGCCGCATCGTCTCGGTCACGCAGAAGGCGGCCGCAGGTGCCAAGCGCATCTTCGACATCCTGGACCACGTGAGCAACGTGCCGGATCCGGCCCAGCCGGTGAAGGTGGACAAGGTGCAGGGCGCGATCACCATGCAGGGCGTGGGTTTCCGCTATGGCAGCCGTGCGGTCATCAAGGGTCTGGACCTGGATATCCGCCCCGGCGAGATGATTGGCCTGGTGGGCCACAGTGGCTCGGGCAAGAGCACGCTGGTCAACCTGATCAGCCGCTTTTACGACGTGAGCGATGGCTCGATCCAGGTGGATGGCATCGACATCCGCCGCTTTGCGGTGGCCGACTACCGCCGCCACATCGGCCTGGTGCTGCAAGAGCCCTTCCTGTTCTTCGGCACCATTGCCGAGAACATCGCCTACGGCAAGCCCGAAGCCACGCGCGAAGAGATCGTGGCGGCAGCCCGCGCCGCCCACGCGCACGAATTCATCCTGCGCCTGCCGCACGGCTACGACTCGCTGGTGGGCGAACGTGGCCAGGGCCTGTCGGGCGGCGAACGCCAGCGCATCAGCATCGCCCGGGCGCTGCTGATCGACCCGCGCATCCTGATCCTGGACGAAGCCACCTCCGCCGTGGATACCGAAACAGAAAAGGAAATCCAGAAGGCCCTGGACAACCTGGTGCAGGGCCGCACCACCATTGCCATTGCCCACCGCCTGTCCACCCTGCGCAAGGCCGACCGGCTGGTAGTGATGGACCGGGGCGAGGTGGTGGAAGTGGGTCCCCACGACGAACTCATGGAAAAGCAGGGTGCCTACTGGCGGCTGTACGAAGCCCAGGCCCGCCGCGCCGAAGAAGATGCGCAGGCCGCGGGGGTCATCATCGACAGCGGCTTGCTGCACCCCGCTCACCCGGCTGGCAATCCGTGACAACCGCATTGCTGGAAACTGCCATGAACTCCACTTCCTCGCTTTTGCAATCGCTGCCCGCGTTCACGCTGGCGCGCAATCCCCACGGCCGGCTGGTCCTGACGCTGCCCGACGGCACGGCCCACGAAGGGGTCACACCCGTGCGGGCTTTTCCTATCGCCGCGCCCGCCAATGGGCTCTCGCTGATCGGCTCCGATGGCCATGAACTGCTGTGGATCGACCGGCTGGACCAGCTGGAAACCACTGCACGCCAGCTGATCGAGGAAGAGCTGGAAGTGCGAGAGTTTGTGCCCACTATCGAAAAAATCGTTGCAGTGTCGAGTTTTTCGACCCCCAGCACCTGGCAGGTGGAGACTGACCGTGGGCCCGCCAGCCTCGTCCTCAAGGCCGAAGAGGACATCCGCCGCCTGGGCGGGCGCACCCGGTTGCTGATCGCCGGGGGCGACGGCGTGCAGTTCCGTGTCAAGGACACCACGGCCCTGGACCGGCATTCGCGCCGGCTGCTGGAACGCTTCCTCTGATTCGCTGGCCTGGCACGGGCTGTCCCCTGGGATTTCATCAACAAGGCGCTACCGTGGTGCCAGGCCACGCCGCGCCCGCTCCACGGGCAATCCAGCTATTTCAAGCCAAGTGTCGGTGATAGGCAGGGAGCGGGGTGGGTAGTCATCAATCGCACCGGGGCTCTCCAAAGCGTGACAAGAACTAGGGAAAACCCTAAATTTGGGCCAATCGGTGAAAAAGACCTAAATTTCCCCTTCTTTTTGCCGTAATGAATTACGAAGACGGCGAAAAAGCCTCTGAATTCCGAGCACATCTATCAACCATTGGGGCCACTGCCATGCAAATGCCACCTGTCGACCGATCGCCGAGTTGGCGTCCTCAGGGCGCTGATTTGTATTCCACTGGCGCCTCTGGCGCGCCGCCGGTGCGGCCCATCAATGCGTCCAACCCCGTCGAATCCATGGACCGGCTGGGGGAGGGCGCCATCGTGCGCGAGCCCGACAAGCCCTCTGCGTCCGATGTAGCCAACCGGGACTGGACCGAGGTCAAGAAAAAGGACACCGTTGAGGAGCCGCCAGAGCCGCCCAAGGAGCCCATCTACAAACAACTGCTGGAGCTGATCCAGTCGATGTGGCGGGCCAGCGGCAGTGCGGTGGAGGTGGCGCAGGACATCAACAAGATGACCCTGCAGGAGCGCATGGCTCAGCAGGTCAAGAATGAGCCGCTGACCTACTCGGACCCCAAGATCAAGCGCACAGGCGGCTTATGAAGGATGTGCTCCTGAAATAATAGCTATTAGCGCAATCCGGATAAGCGCCAGGACCAAATTTCATTCAATTTTAGTGGCATTTCCGGCGTCAAGGCCGGGGCGATGAGGCGGGAGCCGTTGCCTGGGCCGCCCGCTGGTGCTCCCGCTCCGCGCGGTACTTGGCGGCCAAGGCCCGCACTTCCTCGTACGACACATAGCCATCCTTGTCCGTGTCTGCATCGTCGAACGCGGCGGCCAGGCGGGGAAAGAGCTTGACCTCGGTGCGGCTGAGCTTTCCGTCCCCATTGAAGTCCAGCATCTTGAATTCGCGCATGGCCTTGATCTCTCCCTTGCTCAGGGCCGCCTGTGACTCTGCCGGGGCGCTGACGGCAGGTGGTACCGGCGCAGCGGCAGGAGGTGTGGCCAGTGCGGCGCTGCCCAAGGCTGCCGCCATGGCGCTCACCGCCAGGGAAAATCTGATGCGCAAAACAGGCTCCTTTGTGGACTGGCAACGATGTTGGCACAGTTGAGCGTGCGCGGGCGGAATGCAACCCAAGCTTTGCAGCTTTCACCCGGTGTTGCAGGGGTTTGCAGAACTTTTCGCAGAAACGCGGGCCCGCGTTCGGCGCCGGTTTACCCGCCTGCAGGGCGCAGGGGGTTGGAGATGCCACTGTTCACATGCCCGGCAGGGACATGGCGGGCCGCCGAGGTCACATGGCCCGTCTGGTCGTCGAAGAAAAAGTCGGGTTCGAACTCGCGCAGGAATTCGCCCTTGGGCAGGCCGCCCAGGAACATGGCTTCATCCACGTCGATGTTCCAGTCCATCAGCGTGCGGATCGCGCGTTCGTGCGCGGGGGCGCTGCGCGCCGTGACCAGGGCCGTGCGGATGCGCATGCCGGTGGTGCCGCCGGCCTCACCGGCGGATTGCAGCCGGTGCAGCGCCGCCAGCAGGGGCTTGAACGGGCCATCGGGCAGGGGCAGGGCGGCCTTGTCGGTCTCGTGCCGCTGGAAGGCGGCTAGGCCTTCGGCCTGGTACACCCGCTCGGCCTCGTCGGAGAACAGCACTGCGTCGCCGTCAAAGGCAATGCGCACTTCCTGCGGGTTCGCGTCGCCGGCCCGCACCGATTCGGTGATTACTCGCGCAGCGGGGTAGCCCAGGTGCAGCGCTTCGCGCACATCGGCCTCATTGGCCGACAGGAACAGGTGCGCGCCCAGGGGGCGCAGATAGCGAAACGGGTCGCGCCCCTGGGTGAACACGCCGCGCTGGATGGTCGGCAGGCCATGGGCGTTGCAGGAGCGGAACACGCGCATGCCACTGACCGGGTCATTGCGCGAGAGCAGCACCACCTCCACCCGCTGGTGCTCCGAAGTGTTGAAGGCGAGCAGCTTGCGCACCAGTGAGAACGCCACGCCAGGTGCGGCGGGCACGTCCAGGCGCTGGCGTTGCAGGTCCACATAGGCTCGGTCATCGCTCTCGTGCTCGAAGACGCGGTTTTCTTCCTCGAAGTTGAACAGCGCCCGCGAAGAGATCGCCACCACCAGCTTGTCGTCCAGGGTCACGGCCATAGAGTCACTTCACGAACTGGTTGAGTTGGATGATGGGCAGCAGCACGGCCAGCACGATCAGCATCACGATCATGCCCATGCCGACGATGAGCAAAGGCTCCAGGATGGTGGCCAGCGCCATGGCGCGGCGCTGCACCTCGGTGGAAAGCTGCCGGGCGGCGCGCTGCAGCATCACCGGCAACTGCCCGGTTTGCTCGCCCAGGCGCGCAAACATCGACAGCAGGCCGGGGAAACGCTTTTTCTGCGCCAGCGCCGAGGCCAGGGGCGCGCCTTCGCGCACCAGCACCAGCGCCTCCAGCGCGTCGGCGCGCAGTGCGCGGTTGTTCAGTGTTTCGGCGGCGGCCTGCAGGGCCTTGAGGATGGGCACGCCCGCACCTGCCAGCATGGCCAAGGTGCCCGCAAAACGCGCTGCGTTGTAGCCGCGCGCCAGCTTGCCCACCAGCGGCAGGTTGAGCCAGGCGGCATCGAATTTTTCGCGAATGTGGCCGATGGTGAGCGCCCAGCGTGTGCTGAAAGCTATCAAAACAAAAGCAATCAGCATCATCAAACCATAGCTGCGCACAAAAGCGCTGATGCCCAGCATGGCCACCGTCAGGAAAGGCAGCGCGCGCTTGGTGCCTGCAAACACGCTGGCCACCTGGGGCACCACGTAGCCCACAAGGAACAGCACGATCACGATGGCCACGATGGTCACGATGGCGGGATAAAGCGCAGCGCCCACCAGCTTGGCCTTGAGCGCCTGGCGTTCTTCGAGGTCGTCGGCCAGACGCTCCAGCACCAGGCCCAGATTGCCGCTGTGCTCGCCCGCGCCGATCACGGCGCAGTAGATGTCGGAAAACTCGCGCGGGTGCTGCGACAGGGCGCGCGCAAACGTGGCCCCCGCATTGACCTCGGCACGCAGCGCGGCCACCAGATGGCGCTGGCGTTCGTCGTCAGATTCTTCGGAAAGCGCTGTGAGGGCGCGTTCCAGCGGGAGGCCAGACGACACGAGCCCGGCAATCTGCCGCGTCCAGATCGACAGGGCCGTTGCGCTGAACACAGGCCGGGTGAACAGGCGCTGGCCGAGGCTGGCCGAGCGGCCATCCAGCGACTGGCCGGTCTGCACCAGCTCCACGGCCAGCGGCACCAGCGCCTGGGCCCGCAGCAGGCTGCGCGCGGCCTTGGCGGTGTCGGCCTCCATGAGGCCCTTGCGGGTCTGGCCCTGGGCGTCCAGGGCTTCAAAGGAAAAAGCGGGCATGCGGGCGTGGGCGGTAAGGCGTGGGCGTCAGGGAATCACACAACGGCGGGTGGGGGCAAAACTGCCCTGCAGTCCGTGATGGTAGCCGCTACCCGAGGGCACTTGCCGCGCGGTGGGTCCCTCTGTCAGCGGCGTGACCCAGGTCAAGGTGCCGGTACACCGGGCGCGCAGAATGAAAACGGATCTGTGGCATCGGGTTGCAGGTGTTCTGAAGGAACCAGGAGTCTTTCATGCTGAAGAACAAGGTGGCGTTGGTCACGGGGGCATCGTCGGGCATTGGGCGTGCCATTGCGCTCGTGTGGGCGCGCGAAGGCGCCAAGGTGGTGGTGTCGGATGTGAACGCGCAGGCGGGCGAGGAAACTGCTGCGCTGGTGCGTGCAGCGGGTGGCGACGCCATTTTTGTGGCGGCCGACGTGGGCAAGCCTGAGGACTGCGAAACGCTGGTCAACCGTGCTGTTGCCCACTACGGCCGTCTGGACGTTGCCTGCAACAACGCTGGCATCGGCGGCCCGCAGGCGGCCACTGCCGACTATCCGCTGGAGGGCTGGGCGCAGGTCATCAACATCAACCTGTCTGGCGTGTTCTACGGCATGAAGTACCAGATCGCGGCCATGCTCAAGAACGGTGGCGGCGCCATCATCAATATGGCGTCCATCCTGGGCTCCGTGGGGTTTGCCACCGCGCCGGCCTACACGGCCGCCAAACACGGTGTGGTGGGGTTGACCAAGGCGGCAGCCCTTGAATACAGCAGCCATGGCGTGCGCATCAATGCTGTCGGGCCCGCTTTTATCCACACGCCGATGATCACCGGGCTGGAGCAGGACGCGGGCATCCATGCCATGCTGGTGGGCGCACACCCCATCGGCCGCCTGGGGCTGCCCGAAGAGGTGGCCGAGCTGGTGGCTTGGCTGGCGTCCGGCAGGGCTTCGTTTGTGACCGGGGCGTATTACCCGGTGGATGGCGGATATCTGGCGCGGTGAAGCGCCGGTTCGGTGTCTGGTCCGTCCACCACGGATGGCGGCAAATGGCGGTATGGCGCTGGCGTGTTTCGGGGCGGAATGCTTCCCGTGGGCTCGGATGTGGCGCGGGCGAGACGGGTCGCCGTGGTATGCAATCTAGGCCTGTGCCACTTGCGGTACCTGCGCTTAAGATGCTCCAGTTAGGGTTGCCGCCATGGCGCCGGCCCCAGTATTGACTCACTAAGGAGAAAAACGTGAACAAGACGACTGCCCTGGGAGGGGTTTTTGCCGCTTTGGTGTTATCTGCGTGTGGCGGAGGCGGAGATGACGTGGTGGCGCCCCCGGCCAAACCTCCCGCAACCGTGGTCACGGGCGTGGAAGGCCTGTGGACCGGGGCGACCACCGACCCACTCAATGTGCAGGGTGTGGTGCTGGAGAATGGTGAAAGCTGGAGCATTCTGACCGACACGGTCGGAACCGTGGTGGGTATGTCGCTAGGTACCGTCCAGACAGCGGGCCCAGATGTCGTCTCTGGCAGCGGGCGTTTTCTCAATGTGGTCGATGAGGCAAACGTTGCCAACCGGAAGACGGAGCCTGTCAGCTACACCGGCAAATACGCGGTGCGGGACTCGGTGCAAGTCACGGCTTCCAATGGCGTGAAGTTCTCAGGCACCTATGGCGTGCTCTATGAACAGCCTGCTGTCGTGAGCGAGTTGCTGGGTAATTTCACGGGAACGGGCATTGGCAACCAGGTCAGGGAGCCCCTGATATCCGTCGCCATCACCACGGGCGGATTGGTGTCAATTCCTTCCTACCCAGGCTGCTCGGTGCGTGGGACCGTGGTGCCACGCGCCAGCGGCCGGAATGTGTTTGATCTGCCACTGACCTTCAGTGGGACCAGCTGCCCGGTGGGCGATGGTGTGGTCATCCAGAACGTCGTTCTTTACAACGACACGACCCAAGCGATCGTGATCATGGGTCAGAGCGCTAGCAAGGCGCAGACCTTCTTCTACACAGGGCAGAAAACCTAAGTCCTCACGGTCTTTGGTGGCGGTGCTCCTACGCTTCGGCGTGGGCCTGCGCCGCGATGTCCAGTGAGCGCAAGCGCAGCGCCGGGTCGTGCACATCGCTCACCAGCATGAGTTCATCGGCCCCGGTGGCCTCGCTGAGTTGTGCCAGGCCGGTGCGCACCGTGTCTGGACCCCCAATGACAGCGGCGGCCAAGAAATCGCCAATCGCGGCGCGCTCCTGCGGCTGCAGGTGCGCCGCATAGTTTTCGATGGGCGGCAGCAGGCGGCGGCGGTCGCCCGTCAAAATGCCCAGCACCCGCTGGTAGGTGCTGCTGGCCAGAAACTCCGCTTCTTCGTCCGTGGGCGCTGCAATCAGCGGCACCCCGATCGCCACATAGGGCTTGGGCCAGGCGGCGGACGGGCGGTACAGGTTGCGGTACAGGTCGATGGCCTGGTGCAGCAGGCGCGGCGCAAAGTGCGACGCAAAGGCATAAGGCAGGCCGCGCTCTGCCGCCAGCTGCGCCGAGAACAGGCTGGAGCCCAACAACCAGATGGGCACGTTGGTGCCCGCGCCGGGCATGGCGATCAGGCGCTGGTTGGGTTCGGCGGGTGCCAGCAGGCGCTGCAACTCGGCCACATCCTGCGGAAAGTCGTCGGCTGTTTCCACTCGGCTGCGACGCAGTGCGCGCATGGTGGTGGGGTCGGTGCCAGGAGCGCGGCCCAGGCCCAGGTCGATGCGGCCGGGGTACAGCTCGGCCAGCGTGCCAAAGGCCTCGGCCACCACCAGCGGCGCGTGGTTGGGCAGCATCACGCCGCCCGAGCCCACGCGGATGCGCGAGGTGCCGCCTGCAATGTGGCCCACCAGCACGGCGGTGGCCGAGCTGGCAATACCCGCCATGTTGTGGTGCTCTGCCAGCCAGTAACGGACAAAACCCAGCTTTTCAGCGTGTTGCGCGGTGCGCAGGGCAATCTGCAGCGCGTCGGCCACGGTACCGCCCTCTCGGACGGCGACAAGGTCGAGCATGGACAGGGCGGGGCGGGTGGCGTTGGACATCATCTGCGCATTGTCCGGCGGCCACCACATCGGTGCTGGCTGCCGGCGCAGAGCTGGCAGGAACAGAAGGGTTGCCTTGCGCAGTTTTTACCAGTGGGTGATTTTTTGGTAGCCAAAATGGCGCCGCACCCACAGAATGTTTCAAGGCACTTCCGGCGGGACCATTTCCGGTGCTGCGGGCGGGGCGCCTTCACAGGGACCAAGCATGGGTTTTTTCAGCCGTTTGTTCAAGATCCGGGAGCAAGACCCCACCAGCCCCGACACGACCTGGGCCATGGAAGACAACGGCAGCGAGCTAGTGCTGGACGCAGAGTACGCCTCCATGCTCATGACCGAGATCGACATCGATGCGGCCATCGCCAGCCATGAGCGCTGGCGCCTGCAACTGCAGGACATGGTCAATGGCCGCTCGCAGGAGGTGATGCGGCCCGAGCGCATCTGCCAGGACGACCGTTGCGACCTGGGCCGGTGGCTCTACGGCACGGGGCGCGTGCGGCTGGGGCATTTCCCGGCGTTCGACATGCTGGTGGCCCGGCACAAATACTTTCACCAGCAGGCGGCCGATGTGGTGACCGCGTTCCAGGCGGGCGAGCAGCAAAAGTCTGTGCAATTGCTCAACAGCAGCTGCCGCCATGCGTCCAACCAGGTGCTGCTGCTGCTCAAGGAACTCAAGCGGGGCCTGGGGCGCTGACACCTGGAGTGTTGCCGGCGTGCGCAGACAGGGGCGGTGCCCACCCTGCCATCGCGTGTTGTATGGGCTCATTTTTTAATAGCAAAAAATGTCCTTCAGCTAAGCGCTAGAGCCATTTTCACGGCAAATTCTGCGGTGGTTTCCGCCACCACGCCTGCGCCAGGCCTTGCCGCCTCGGTCCGCCCGCCAGCATCGGCACACAGTTCTTACATCTGAAGACACGGCTGCCCGTGAGAAACGGCACTTGCGTGGCTATCCTCCGGCGCGCGCCAACCATTGCTTGCAGTTGGTTGCGCAAAAACACAATCGATTCAAGACCAATCAAAAAACTGACTGACGTCAGAGAGGGAACCCCGATGGACCGCCGTAAATTGTTGACGCTCGTGACCCTGGCTTCCGGCGTGAGCGCCGTATCGCCCGTGTGGGCGCAGTTTGACCTGGGCAAGATGCTGGACGCGGGCAAGGACCTCGCCAAGTCCGAAAGCCTGTCGGACGAGGAACTCAAGAGCACGTTCGACCAGATGTCCGCCGAGATGGACCGCCAGAACAAGGTGGCCCCCGCAGGCAACCCCTACGCAACCCGCCTCACCAAACTCACCTCGGGCCTGGGCACGTACGACGGTCTCAAGATGAACTTCAAGGTCTATCTCACGCCCGAGATCAACGCCTTCGCCATGGCCAACGGCACCATCCGCGTGTATTCGGGCCTCATGGACAAGTTCACCGACGACGAAGTGCGCTACGTGATCGGCCACGAGATCGGCCACGTCAAGGCAGGCCACACCAAGGCCCGCATCCAGACCGCCCTGCGCACCAGCGCGCTGCGCAATGCCGTGGCGTCGAGCAACGGCAAGGCCGGTGCCATCGCCAGCTCGCAGCTGGGTGACCTGTTCGAGAAAGTGGTGCGCGCCCAGCACTCGCAAAGCAATGAGCGCGAGGCAGATGACTACGCCATGGGCTTCATGAAGGCCAAGCGCTACCAGCCCGCAGCCTGTGTCACGGCCCTGGAAAAGCTCGCCGCCATGTCGAGCGGAGATTCCACCAGCTTCCTGTCCACGCATCCTTCGCCCAAGGAGCGTGCTGATCGGCTGAAGACGCAGGTCGCCTGACCCTTCGCTGCTGCGGAAACCCTGGTGGGGCTGTACCGCGCTTTTGGGCGCGGTATTTTTTTGCCCGGCTTTTGTGCCGTAGGCAGGCCGTGTCCGGGTGAATCAGCCGCCCCCATGTTCCGGGGACGCCTGGGGGTCAGTAGCTGCGCCCGCCCTTGTACATTGCATGCTGGCGCCGGTTGAGCGTGGCCGCTTCCCCCAGCCGGCCCATGGCCGCCCCGGCATGTGCGTGGGTGATGGCCATGCCCAGGCCGTCGGCGGCGTCGGTGCCCGGCAGGCCGGGCAGGCTGAGCAGGCGCCGCACCATCTCCTGCACCTGGCTCTTGGCGGCGCGGCCGTGGCCGACCACGGCTTTTTTCATCTGCAGCGCGGTGTATTCGGCCACCGGCAGGTTGCTCGCCACCAGGGCCGTGATGCAGGCGCCGCGCGCCTGGCCCAGCAGCAGGGTGGACTGCGGGTTGACGTTGACGAACACGATCTCGACCGAAGCCACGTCGGGCTCGTAGCGCGCTGCCACTTCGGTGATGCCGTCGAACAGGATCTTCAGGCGCCCGGGCAGATCGCCCAGCGCCAGCGTGGTGGTGCGGATGGTGCCGCTGGCCACGTAGCTGAGCTTGTGGCCGTCCATGTCCACCACGCCAAAGCCGGTGGTCTGCAGGCCGGGGTCGATGCCTAAGATGCGCATTTGCTCATTATTTGATAGCATTTGGCGCTTATCCATCAAGCGCCAGCGGCCATTTTTGCTTGTAAATTGACTGCCGATCACCTAGAGACCGAAGTACCAGCGCACCGAATGGAAGAACACCGGCGCCGCAAAACACAGCGCATCCACCCGGTCGAGCAGCCCGCCCGCGCCGGTGACCGACATGCCCTGCATGCCCCAGCTCGTGATGCCACGGTCGCGCTTCAGGGCCTTCATCACCAGGTGCCCCAGGCTGCCCGCCACACAGGCGAGCAGGGCCATGCCCAGCGCCTGGCCGGGCTTGAACGGGGTGATGAACGTGAGCAGCCCGCCGGCCAGACCCCCGGCCGCCACACCGGCCAGCCAGCTCGTCCACTGAAAACTCTGGCTCACCTGCGGCGCCACGGGCTTGTGGGGGAAGCGCCGCCCCAGCAGGTGCTGCACCAGCATGCAGGTCTGCACCACAAACACCAGGAAGAACACCAGGAATGCGCCCTTGTCGCGGTAGCCCGGAAAGTCCAGCAGCAACAGCGCGGGCACATGGCTCATGCCATACACGCAGACCATGATGCCCCACTGCAGCTTGGCGTTGCGCTCCAGAAAACGCTGTGGGTCGTTGGCCAGCGCGCTCACCACGGGCAGGGCCAGGAACACGTAGACGGGGATGAACACCGTGAACAGGTCAAAGTGCTTGCTGCCCACGATCCAGAACTGCAGCGGCAGCACCACGAAGAACGCCAGCACCAGGCTGCGGTGGTCGCCACGCCGCGTGGGCGACAGCGTGATGAATTCGCGCAGCGCAAAAAAGCCCACGATGGCAAACAGCACCGTGGCCACCGTATCGCCCAGCACCCAGCCAATCCAGAACACCGTGGCCATGGCCCACGAGGTCTTGAGCAGGCCCCAGAAGCGCTTGGCCTCCAGCACGCGTGCTTCCGCTTCGGGGTCGTCGCTGGCGTGCTCGCGCAGATTGCGCACAAAGGCCCAGACGGTGACAACGGACAGGATGCCAAACATCACCAGGAACAGGGCGCCGATTTGCTGGGTGGCCGTGAGATTGCGGAGGAAGTTGTTCATGTCGTTGCCGCCCGGCCGCCCGAAGGCAAAGACGCTCCCCCCTGGGGGGCAGCGATACGCGAAGCGATGAGCGTGGGGGCTTCTAGTGCGGTTGCCGCCCGGCCGCCCGAAGGCAAAGACGCTCCCCCCTGGGGAGCAGCGATACGCGAAGCGATGAGCGTGGGGGCTTCTAGTGCGGTTGCCGCCCGGCCGCCCGAAGGCAAAGACGCTCCCCCCTGGGGAGCAGCGATACGCGAAGCGATGAGCGTGGGGGTCATCTTTAAACTTCCCGCAAGGCGATCACGGCGCGGCGTGCGCGGTCCAGGAACGGGCGACGTTCTTCGCCCGCTTCCAGCTGAACAGGCTCCCCAAAGGTCACCGAGCACAGGATGGGCACCGGCACTACTTCGCCCTTGGGCATCACGCGCTGCACGTTGTTGATCCAGGCGGGTACCAGCACCACCTGCGGAAACATCTGCGCCAGCTTGAACAGGCCGGACTTGAACGGCTGTGGCTCGTCGCCATGGCCGCGCGTGCCTTCGGGAAAGATCACGATGGAGTCGCCGCTCTCCAGCGCCCGCACCAGCGGGGCCAGCGGGTCGGACTCGGGCAGGGCGGCGCGCAGCTCCTCGGGGCTGGGCGTGCGGGGCGGGGCTTCGGGCGAGGGGTCGGGGCCTCCGGCCATGGCGGTGTCCGTGCTGGCAGAGGCGACGGCCATCGCGTCCAGCGCACCGGCCGATTCAGCCGCCACGGGCACAGGGGCGCGCGCGGGCGTGGCCTGGCGGTCTACATACACGGCGTTGAACACGGCGGTGGTGATCCACTGCCGAAACGGTGTTTTGGTCCAGTAGTCCTTGGCGGCAATGGGCCGGGTGATGCTGCGCAGCTCTTCGGGCAGCGCTGCCCAGATCAGCACCATGTCGGCATGGCTCTGGTGGTTCGCAAAATAAATGCGCTGCTCGGCCTTGGGCGGGCAGCCGTACCAGCGGGCCTGGGAGCCGGTCAGAAACCGCACGATCCCCAGCAGAAGGAAACTCATCAACTTGGCAAGCATGGCGCGGATCATACGGGGCGTAGGCGCGCTGGCCTTGGCGGGAGCTCGATTCGACTGCCGCCTGAACGGAGGTGGCCGAGCGAGGAACTTCCGGCGTCAACCTGTTACTCAGTTGTCGCTGGATTTACCCTGTTCTCAAAGCACATCGATTCTGACCACGTTCTGGTTCACAGGCCCCAGAGGCTGCGCAATGCACACCTCAGGGTGTTTATTGATGTTCTGCAACAGTCGGGGGTTCAACGGTTCGGTGTAGAACACCGCTTTCACGCAGGCCAACTCATCGGGCCTGGTCACTGTTTCCAGCAGGTGGGCCATCTGCGCTTTCATGTGGTCTTCGGTATGGTGGGGCGAGAGTTCACCAGAGCCATCCATGCGGAACACGACCAGATTGATTTTGAACTGGTGCCCATCAATCTGCCTGGATTGAAGACTACCCACCCAGCACCCGTCTATCCGTGGATTTGCGCTGATCGCATCGCGGAACAGGCCACGGGCCGTGGTGGATAGAGGTTCCAGGGGTTCGTTGGCGAAACGTATCCACAGGTCTTCGTCGATGAAGTTGCCTGTCCAGTGCAACGCGGAGTCCAGTTTTCGGATGGATCTTTCTATGGCGTGAGCGCAGTCGCCGTTCACGCGGTGCTCGAAGATCCTGCGCAAAGCTGAAGGCGCCATCTTTTTGTTCAACCGCACAGCGGCCTGCAAATAGTCAACGCCTTCCTCATGGTCGCCATCCAGCAACGCGCAACCGAGTTCGTAATTCAAGTACGCGTCGGACGGATGGTCTGCCACCAGTGCCTTCATCGCGTCGAGCGCTGCCGCGGAGCGGGATAGTGACGCCATCGCAACCGCTTGCTGCACCAGATCGTGAGGATTTGCGTCTGCTTGGGCCTGCAGCCAGCGCAGGCGATAGTGAGAAAAGCCCCAAGAGTTCTGGTGTTTGCTAACCCAAGAGGCCTGGTGTTCTTTAAAGATGGATGTCCATTCATCTGGGAACGCTTCAGCACCCGCGCACGGGCCGTCCCACTGCGGTGGTTCTATCGTGATGGACAAATGGCTTGCCCGCTGCTGAATACGCGGATGAGTGTCATGCAACCCTGAAGGACGCGTGCTGGTAGCTGCGAGCATGGGCACGAACGACTGTGGAGCATAGTGCTGCACCCTCTTGATGGTCGTCTCAAGGATGTCCTGCGGTGGCGCGTCTGACTGCATTTTCCATCGCACCCAGTCTGGTTGCATTGCGTGCTGCTGGATGTGCTCGTGCAGTTCAATTTTTACCAACGCATCTATCAAGCTCCTGGCCAGGCCCGCACGTTGGGCGCAGTCGTCTGCCTCGTACTCGCACTGGTGTGACCACGCGGAAGACTGGCGCAGGAAGAGCGGGATGAACCAGCGAGCCACTAGCTTTTGCAATGACTGGATGAATCCGTCCTGCGCAGATCGGCGGCCTAAAAGAAAAATGCTCCACTTGTATCGAACGCGGTAAACCCATTGGCCTGCCCGGTTGTGTTTAAGGGAGAAGTGCCCCAATTCGTGGGCCATGATGGCTTTGACTTCGTCGCTACGAAGGTAGTGCAACAACGGTAGCCCTATGCGGAGCGTTCTTCGTGCTCCCAGCCCCCAAAAACCTGGCGAGACAGAGGCAGAAGCATTGAAATCGTCGGTCAAGACAATGTGATGGATCCTACCTGCGTCCACTTTGGTAGAAAGCTCGCGGACCCAGTGGTGGAGCCCGCTGCCCGGCGCTACGGCGATGGCATCTCGGTCATCGACAGCGCCTGGTTGAATGGTCCACAGCACCACAAGAAAAAGTACAGCGCCTATCAACCATGCGGTTTTTGGCGCGTAGAAGATGGAGCAAAGCCAAGTCATTGCTGCCGCGGGAACAAGCGCCAGAACGTAGTAAATGCCTTCCACCAAAACACACAAAGCTAAAAGTCTCAATTTTTGAGAAGTCGAAAACTGCATGGATTTTTGAGAAGGGGTTGCCGATGGGAGTGTCTGATACGCCGCGTGGAGGGCGGTGCTCGACACTTGGGTCGCATTGAAACAGATGACGAACCTCGGTGCATCCACAGGGGTGGCTGGATCAGGACTTTGAAGAGCCGACGAAGTGCCTGTCGGTACCGCCGGGGCTACACCCAGATGCGATACGCCCAGAACGCTTCGTCACCGTAAATGCCGTCGTACAGCGCCTGCGGGGCGTAGCCGGTGATGCGCCGCGTGACGCGGCACAGGTGTGACTGGTCCGAGAAACCCGCGCCCGCCGCCACATCCGCCCACTTCACCGTGCCGTGGGCGGCGTCGGCTGCGATGGTGTCGAAGAACGCCTGCTCGGCCTTGCCAAAGCCGCGCAGCTCGCGCAGCGGCAGCCCGGCCCAGCGCTTGATGCGGCGCTCCAGCTGGCGCAGGCTGCGGCCTGGGGCCGACACGGCGGCGCGTTGCGCGAGGTGCATGGCCCAGTCGCCATAACGCTGCGCCTGCATTGCTTGCACGGGTCGGCAGGCTTGCCAGCGGGGCTCCAGAAACGCCTCCAGGCACTCCATGCGGGCGGCGTCATCGGGCTGGTGCTGCACGGCCTCGCACATCGTTATCCAGTCGGGCGGCAGCAGGGTTTGCGCGTCCAGCATGCGGTCGGTCAGCGCCTCAGGCTCCAGGCCGGTGAGCTGGTGCAGCGCATCGGGCATGAACATCACCATCATGGCGTGGGTAGGCTCGGCGCAATAGCTGGTGCTGGGCCGGGTGTGCGGGCCGGCCAGCACCCAGCGGCCGGGGATGGGGTCACGCGGACTGTTCAGGTCGGCCATGGTGTCGGGGCGCTCGGGCACCAGGCATTCGCTGCGCCCCTCAAACCACCAACTCAGGCTGCACAGGGGGGTGGCCGGGAAGCGGTTGATGCGTTGTGCATCACTGAGAACATGGCCAACCGTGCTGCGCACCAGCGTGCCGCGCAGGCATGCCGACAGGCTCGCGCGCGGTAGCCACAGCTGGCCCGAGGGGATCAGCCCCTGTGGATGCCGTGCGGAAGGTGGGACCAAGGTTGCCATGCGCCGCGAGTGTAGGCGAGTTGCGATGTCGAATTCGTTCAATACCTGGCCGCTGTTGCACCGCAACATGCACGCCATGACCCACACCACCACCACCGCCACCCCATCGATGCCAGCGGCACCCTCTCCCTCTGCGCAGACTGCACCAACCCGGGGCCACCAGCCCGGTGGCCCGGCCAGTCGCTGGTGGGGCCTGCCCTTGCTGAGGGAGATGCGTGCCGATTACCTCGGTTTTGTCACCCGCCTGCAGCGCGACCATGGCGACCTGACCCGCATGCGCCTGGGCAACGAAGACGCCTGGGATCTTCTGTCGCCCGATCTCGTGCGCGAGGCGCTGGTCACCCACGCGGACCAGCTGATCCGCTGGGAACGCGGCATTGCCGTGTTCGAGCAGGTGTTCGGCCAAAGCGTGCTGGTGACCGAGGGCGACACCTGGCAGCGCCAGCGCCGCATGTTGATGCCGGCTTTTACCCCCAAGCGGGTGGCGGGCTACGCGCAGCTGATGACCGATGCGGCCACCAGCGCGCTGGATGCTGCGGTGCCCGCAGGCCAAGCCGAGGCCTTGGTGGCCATGGACACGCTCTGGACCGATGTGGCGATGGATGTGATCCTGCGCACGCTGTTCAGCGAATCGGCCAAGGCGGACGCCCGCGATGCCGCCTGGGCCACGCAGACGCTGTCGGAGACGGCGTTCCGGGAAATGTTCATGCCCTTCACGCTGCCAGACTGGCTGCCCCTGCCCGGCAAAGCCGCCAAGCGCCGCGCGCTCAAGGCGCTCAAGGCGCTGGTGCAGCGCCACATCGATGCGCGCAGACGGGAAGAGGACGACCCGGCCGGTGTCCCACCACCGCGCACTGACCTGCTGCACATGCTGCTGGCGTTGCGCGACGAAGGCACCGGCGAGTCGCTGTCGCCGCAGGAAGTGTTCGACCAGTGCATGGTCAGCTTCCAGGCCGGGCACGAAACCAGCGCCACGGCCCTGCTGTGGTGGAGCCGCCTCATGGCCGAACACCCCGAGGCCGCCCAGCGCGCGCAGGCCGAAGTGGACAGCGTGCTGCCGTCCGGCCACACGCCCGGGCCCGAGCACATGGCGCAGCTGCCGTTTCTCAGTGCCACGCTCAAAGAGGCGCTGCGCCTGTATCCCCCGGTGGCGGCCTTGATGACCCGGCGCACCACAGCGCTTATCACGCTGACTGGCGTGGACGTGCCCCAGGGCGCCATGCTGCGCATCACGCCGTGGGTGCTGCACCGCGACCCGCGCTGGTTTGCGCAACCCGACCAATTCGTGCCCGACCGTTTTCTGGATGGTGCCCCGCCCATCCCCAAGGGCGCGTGGATCCCGTTTGGCGTCGGCCCGCGCGTGTGCATTGGTCAGCACTTCGCGATGCTGGAGATGACACTATTGGCGGCGCTGCTGCTGCAGCGGTATCGGTTGAGGTTGCCGGATGGGGCGGCGGCGTGCATGCCGAAGCTGCAGGTGACTTTGCGGCCGCAGATGCCGGTTCACATACGACTGCAGCGGCGGGCCCCGGGCGGGCGGCACGAGCAGTGAGCCCGGGCGTCCGTAAAGAGCCGCATGGCTCCAACAAAAGACCCATTGACTTGGCTGCTCGGGGGCCGTCAGGTCTGCCTGCGCGACGAGCCCGGCTGCATTAGTGGGTCGAGGGGGGTGATATGCCTTGCATGCCAATGAATCCCTCAAGCGCCATGAATTCCCTCAACCACCGTTGCACGCTGCTATAGGCAGAGAGATCAATGCCGCCTTCGGCAGCCAGGGCGGTATAGGGAAAGCAGGAAATGTCGGCAATGGTCGGACAGGAACCTGCGAGCCATGGAACATGGCTCAGGCGAAGGTTCAGCACTTCGAGAGCCCGCTTCCCGGACTGCTGGGCAAGCCCCAGATCTCCCTCGTATCCAAATCGCTGAATGGCACGTGCCAAAAAAAGCCCGGATTGAATCTCATTCTGTGCCAGTTCGAGCCATTGCATCACTTGAGAAAGATTCTTGGGATCACGGGGCAACCATCTTCCCGATGCGTCGTACTTCGATGCGACATAGCAAAGGATCGCTGTGGAGCCCCATACGACGACGTCCTCGTCCTGCAGCGTGGGAATCTGCCCTCTGGGGTTGAGCTGAAAATAATCGTCGTGAACCTGGTTGCGCCCATTCACGAGTGGAATGGGACATCGTTCATAGGCCATTCCCAAGAACGAAAAAAGCAGCCTGATTTTGTAAGAGTTCCCGGACGTCTCGCGCTCATACAGTTTCATGGGATGGCTTCCAGTCGATACCTGTAAAAAAGGGAAGGACACGCGATCTGCGTAGGAGGTAGAGATGCTATGACCCATGGCGCGATGCTGGTATCGCAATATTTTTCTGTTCAGCAATCGATTTTTTCGATGCTGACAGCGCGGTGGCGCATGGCTAGGGGGCTCCGGGCCGGGCAGAGGAAAGTCCATGCGACATTGATGGCTCCACAAGCCGTGCGGTCCGTGTTTTTTGCTGCCAGAGGTTCTGGCATGGCGAGGGCCGTCAAGGTTGCTTCGTGCTCCCTATTTGGGCCGAAACGGTCGGTGCCCTCTCCGCCAGCGCGCGGTGTGATTGCGCACGAACGTTTCCTGGACGATGCCCCGACCATCCCCAAAGGCGCGTGGATTCCCTTTGGCGCAGGGCCGCGCGTGTGCATTGGGCAGCACTTTGCGATGCTGGAGATGACGCTGCTGGCGGCCATGCTGCTGCAGCGGTACCGGTTGCGGCTGCCGGAGGGGGCGCCAGCCTGTGCGCCGAAGCTGCAGGTGACCTTGCGGCCGGAGATGCCAGTGGCGCTGCTGCTGACGCGAAGGGGATAGACGCTTTTATCTATTGAACTAGGCACTCCAGTTTGATGCCGAAGTGCTTCTACGCAGAGGTGCGTCGCCGATTCTTCAAAAACCGATAGATCGAGATGTAGGCCCACCACTGCGGCCCGCAGAGGGTAGTCCACACCAGTTGCTTGAAGGCCATAAAGGCGGCGAAGTCCTGGCCATAGAGAGCCTTCGCGGCAAGTGCGGCGGGCAACCACGAAGGGAAGTTCAGTGTTACCAGCACGGCCTCGGCATAGCCCGGGACGCTACAGCATGCTGAAAGCGGAATCCGGCCGTAGGCGACCCCGATGCTCCAGGCGCTAAAGACAGCGACCAAAGCGATATTCGCGGCAACCACCCAACGCTCGGTGTGGGTGAATTTCATCAGCACGTGGGGTCCTTCACGGCAGCTCCGCCCCCCCCATCCGCGCCAGGATGGTCCGCGTCCGCCCCGCCAGATACGCCGACCCCGGCGTCTTCTCAAACCGCTTGGGTGCGGGCAGCATCACCGCCAGGCGCGCAGCTTCGGCGGCGGTGAGGCGCGATGCGCTTTTGCGGAAGTAATGCTGCGCGGCCGCCTCGGCGCCGAACACGCCTTCGCCCCATTCCACGCTGTTGAGGTAGATCTCCAGGATGCGTTGTTTGCTCAGCAGTTGCTCCAGCAGCAGCGTGAGCACAAATTCCTGCCCCTTGCGCAGCAGGGTGCGTTCGCCCGACAGCAGCAGGTTCTTGGCCAGTTGTTGCGTGATGGTGGAGCCACCCCGGATCTTGGGCGCGCGCACGGGGCGGTCGGGAGCGCGGGACTGGGCCTTGTTGGCCAGGGCTTCGGCCTTGGCGTTGCGCTCCCAGGCTTTTTCAATGGCGTTCCAGTCCACGCCGTCGTGGCTCACAAAGCCATCATCTTCCGAGGCGATGACGGCGCGCTTGAGCGGGTCCGAGATGCTGGCGTAGGGCACCCACTGCTGGCGCCAGGGGACACTGCCCTTGGTGGTGAGCAGTGTCCAGGCCTCAGAGCGCTGAAAGCTGGTGGATTCCGGGTCGATGACCACCATGGCCGCAATGCGGACCACGAAGAACAGCTGCAGTGCCACGAAGGCGAGCACCACCAGTCCCAGCCAGCGCAGCACGGCTTTCATTGCGGTGTGTCTCCCCGTGTTCGGTGTTGTTATCTAGATGGCCTGCTGCATTTCCTGCAGCACCTGCGCCGATGGCGGTCGCACGCCGCGCCACAGCAAGAATGCTTCGGCGGCCTGCTCCACCAGCATGCCCAGGCCGTCACGCGGGATGGCACCGTGGCGCCGGGCCCAGTCCAGAAAACCCTGGGCGGCAGGGCCGTACATCATGTCGTAGGCCAGGCAGCCCGGGCGCAGCACGTGGGCGGGCACCGGCACTTCGGCACCGGCCAGGCTGCTGGCCGTGGCGTTGATGATGACATCAAAATTGGCATCTAGCGCTTGTGGGGAAAGCGCTAGTAGCTCTGATTTTTGTAGCGATGCCAGTGCACTGTGCGATTGCGCCAGGGCCTGCGCCTTGGCCAGCGTGCGGTTGGCCACGGTGACGTGGCGGGCACCGGCCAGCAGCAGCGGGCCCAGCACGCCCGCTGCGGCGCCACCGGCGCCCACCAGCAGCACATCGCGCCCCGCCAGGGAGACACCCGCGTTGCGCGTGATGTCGGCCACCAGGCCCAGGCCGTCGGTGTTGTCGGCATAGATGCTGCCGTCGGCGCGGAAGGTCAGGGTGTTGGCCGCACCGGCCAGTTGCACGCGTTCGCTGCATTCGGTGGCCAGACCGGGTGCCTCGGTCTTGAAAGGCACGGTGACATTGCAGCCGCGCCCGCCCTGAGCCGCGAAGTCGCGCACGCCCTGCGCAAAACCATCCATGGGCACCAGGCGGCGCTCGTAGGCGATGTGCTCACCCGTGAGCTGGGCAAAGCGGGCGTGGATGGCAGGCGAGCGGCTGTGCGCCACCGGGTTGCCCATCACGCAGTACAGGTCGGAGGCGAGAGGCGAAGAGGTCATGGGAACAACAAGGGCTGCATGCAGGGAGCGGGGTCAGGCCGGGGCTGCCGCGGAACTGGCTTTGCCAGGCCGCTGGCGGCGTCCCACAGGGGGAAGGCGCCGCAGGCGACTCAGGGGGGTTACCGAACACTGGTTTCGAGAGTTTGGTCCCGCGTGAACTTGAAGCGCGCCACCATGGCGATCTGGTCGGCTTTTTTGCGCATGTCGGCGCCAAAGGCGCCAAAGGGGCCGGCTGCGCGGGCAATGGCCTCGGCGCGCCGGTCCAGCGTGGGGTTGCCCGAGCCTTGCACCACCTCGGTCTCCAGCACGCGGCCGTCGTGGTTGACGGTGACGATCATGGTCAGCTCGCCATACAGCTTCTTGCCGCCCTGTTCGGGGAAGTTTTCGGTGCCCTTGTCTTCCACCTTGCGGCGCAGGCCGTCGTAGTAAATGGCGTAGGCCTCTTCGCGTGTGGCGGGGCTGATGTAGCGCTTCTTGGGGCGCGAGTTTTCTTCGTTGATGCGCTTTTCGATCTCAGCCAGCAGCTTGACGAGCTGGCGGCGCTTTTCCTGCTCGTTCGCCTGCTCGGTGCTCTGGCTGGCCTGGCGCGGATCGGGCTCGGGCATGGTGGCCAGTTGCTTGCGCAGCTGGGCCAGCAGCTGCGCCTGCTGCTCCTGCATGGAATCCATCTTGCGCTGTGCTTCCTCAAAGTCGTCGCCGATGGCCGTGAGGGCCGAGTAGGGCAGGGGGCTGGTGGCCCGGCCCTTCTCGGCGTCGCCACCGCCTGCCAGGTTGGACTGGGCAATCGCCTGGGCCTTGTCGGGGCGCTCGTTGGACTTGGCATTGACCAGGATGACTTCGAGCGGCGTGTCCTGGAACACGCGGTTGAAACCCTCGGGGTCAATGAAGCGCACCGAGATGAGCGCGGCGTGCACGGCCACCGAGACGCCCAGCGCGAGCTGCAGCGTGCTGAAAGTGCGGAGGAAGGCGGGGAGTTTCATCGCCGGCAATTATCAGGGGGTATTTCGGGGCTGTCGGTGGCTGTGGGGGGCAGTCAGGAAGTCGCGGCTGCCACAGTGGCTTCGGCAGGGGCCTCGTTCACATCCACCGCGATGGCGATCGGGCCGGCCACGGTGTCGTCGTCCTCGGCATCGTCTACCGGGCCGTCGTCGCTGGTGTCGGCCGGGTCGTCCAGGCGCTCGATCACGGTGCCATGGATGTCCAGCGTGATCTCGTCCACCTCGCCCAGCTTGACCAGGAGGCGCGCGCCGCGCGGCAGGTTCTGCGCGCCCAGCACCGGGAAGACCAGCGGAATGTCGTCCGCCCGCACCAAAAAGCTGCCGCCCGGGCCTTCCTTGAAGACGGTGGCGTTCAGCTCGGTGATGCCGTGCTGCTCTACATATTTGAGCGTCCAGAAGCGTTCCATGCCGGCCTGGTAGCCGTTGTAGGCGCTGTAGGCACCGTCGAAGCTGCTGATGATGGAGAACAGGTCGGCGTCCTTGGGCTTGAAGGGCGCGGCCAGCGCGGCGGTCTTGCCGTGGCGGGCGCACGCAATGATCTGCCACTGGTTGACCAGGTCGGTGTAGCGGCGCAGGGGCGACGTGGCCCACGAATACGCTTTGACGCCAATGCCCGCGTGCGGCAGCGCCTTGGTGCCCATGCGCACCTTCACGCCGGGCGCCATGCTGGCCTGGCTGCGGTAGATGCCAGGCACGCCCAGCTCGGCCATCCAGCTGCCCCAGGTGCTGTTGGCCACGATCATGGCCTCCGCCACGATCAGGTCGAGCGGCGCGCCACGCTGGCGCACGCTGATCTGCACCTGCTCGTCGCCCGTGGGCTCGGCGCCGTTGTTGCCGACCAGGCGGAAGTTGTAGTCCGGCCGGTTGAAGTTCTCGGGCTTGCCGCGCACCACCTCGCGGCGGGCCTTGAGGTCTTTGGCCAGGCGGTGCAAAAATGATAGCTGGTGGCGCAGGTCGGACAAGCGCTGGGGGTCATTTTGATGCTCGAACGCCGGGTTGGACAGCCATTCCTCCGTCACCACCGCGTCAAGCTGGTCGTGGCGCAGGTTGGCGACCACATGCACGCGCTCGAGCTTGGTCTCGGAGCTCTTGAACTCCAGCGTGACTTCGTCGATGGTCACGTACAGCGACACAGCCGGGTTGGCGCGGCCTTCGTCCAGCGTGTAGGTCTGCACCACATCGTCGGGCAGCATGGTGATCTTGTAGCCCGGCATGTACACCGTGGACAGGCGTGCGCGGCCGAGCTGGTCGATGGCGCTGCCCGGCTGGATCGCCAGGCCCGGCGCGGCGATGTGGATGCCCAGCACCACGGTGCCCGTGCCCAGGCCCTGCACCGACAGCGCGTCGTCGATTTCAGTGGTCTGCGAGTCGTCGATGGAGTACGCCTGCGCGGTAGACAGCGGCAGCTCGTCGGCAATGACAGGTGCCGTGACGGCCGGAAAGCCCGTGCCCTTGGGGAAGTTCTCGAACAGAAAGCGCTTCCAGTGGAACTGGTAGGCCGAGTCGATGGCGCCGGCCTTTTGCAGCAGGTCGAGCGGCGCGGTATGGGTGGCGCGGCTGGCGTCCACCACGGCCTTGTACTCGGGCGCGTTCTTGTCCGGCTTGAACAGGATCTTGTAGAGCTGGTCGCGGATGGGCTGCGGGCATTCGCCGCGTCCGAGGGCCGCGGCCCACTCGTCGATCTGCGCAAGCAGGGCTTTTTTCTTCTCGATGGCGGCCAGCGCCTGCTGCAGGATTTCGGCCGATGCCTTCTTGAACCGGCCCTTGCCCGCGCGGCGGAAGTAGTGCGGCGCGTCGTACAGGCGGAACAGGGCGCCGGCCTGCTGGACCAGGGTGGCGTTCTCGGAGAAATAGTCGCGCGCCAAGTCGGCAAAGCCGAATTCGTCTTCGGGCGCGAACTCCCAGGCCAGGTCCAGTTCTATGGACTCGGCCACGGCCTGCGCCTGGGCGATGAGTTCCGCCGGGGCCGGCTTTTCGAACTTCAGGAGGATGTTGGCGGCCTTGACCTTGACCCGCTTGCCGGAGTCGAGCTCGACCTGGGCGGATGTGTCGGCTTCGGACAGGATACGGCCGGCCATGAATTTGCCAGCTTCTTCAAACAATGCATGCATGGGCGGCATTGTCCCATGGGTGCCAAGCCGGTCCGGCGGCCCATAGGAACCTGCCGGATTTGGAAATCGTCGGCTGTAAATCGGCCGCAGCAGTCCATTTTTGGCTCCGCCGCTCTTCGAGAACACCGTCTTTTTGCCCCATAGCTCGGCTATGGGGCTGCAAATTCGGCAAAAACTGTCCTCGCTGGGGCCGGTTTCCGCTATCGACGCTCCAAGTCCGACAGGCTCCTAGGCCGCCCCTATGATCCAGGGCTTTACACGATGGCCCGGTTCTTTCGACATGTTTTTTGATGCCATTGCCGTTCCGCTGGCCTTGCTCGCAGTGGCTTTGCCGTTTCTGTTTGCCGTCACCGACGCCCCGATCGCCAACTTCTGGCCGCTGTTGACGTCCTGGGTGTGTGGGGCGGTGCTCTTGCTGCTGGCTGCCGGGTGGGCACGCGCCGGGGTATGGCGGCGCCAGGGGCCTGTGGGGTGGGGTTGGCTGCTGGCGGGTGGGCTGGGGTTGGCTGCGCTGGTGGCCAGCGTCATCGGACTGGTGCAGTACCTGGTCGGCGACGTGGGGCTGGGGCCGTGGATTCACGCCTCGGTGCCGGGCCAGGCGGTGGGCAACCTGCGCCAGCGCAACCAGCAGGCCACCCTGCTCAGCCTGGGCGCATGGGCCTGGCTGTGGTGGACGCTGCATGCCCGGCCGCAAGGCAGCGCGGACTTGATCGGGGCGCCTGCAGGTCCAGGCCGCCTGCCTTTCTCGGGGTTGTGGAACATGCTGGCCCCCGTGGTCCTGATGTGGATCGCTGTCGGCGGGGCCGCCACGGCATCGCGGACCGGGGTGGTGCAATGGCTGCTCATCCTGGCGCTTCTGGCTCTGTGGCGTGGCGCGGGCCGTGGTGGGGCGCTGCGCCTGGGCATTGCGGGTTTTGCGGTTTTTCTGGTGGCTGCCTGGGTGTTGCCCGAGGCGCTCTGGAAGTTCCAGGGCGTGCGTGCCGATGCCCTGTTCCATCGCTTCACCGATGGGTCGCACGCCTGCACCAGCCGGCGGGTGTTGTGGTCCAACGTGCTCACCCTGATGGCGCAGAAGCCGTGGCTGGGCTGGGGCTGGGGCGAGCTGGATTACGCGCACTACATCACGCTGTTCCCCGGCGAGCGCTTTTGTGTGCTGCTGGACAACGCGCACAACCTGCCCCTGCACCTGGCCGTGGAGCTGGGCCTGCCCGCAGCCGTGGCGTTGTGCGGGGCCGTCGTTGCATGGGGCCTGTGGGCCCGGCCTTGGCGCGAAACGGAGCCTGTGCGCCAGCTGGCCTGGGGGGTGTTGGCGATCATCGGATTGCACAGCATGCTGGAATACCCGCTGTGGTACGGGCCGTTCCAGTTGGTGGCCTTGTTGTCGGTGGCAATCCTGGTCTGGCCCCGGCGCGACGAAGAATCGGAAGGACACGCGTGGCAGGCGGGGGCCGCGGCGCTGGTGGCCGCCGTGGCGATTCTGGGTGTGTGTGGCGTTGCCGCCTGGGACTACCACCGCGTGAGCCAGCTTTACAAGCCCAGCGCGCAGCGGGCTGCGGCGTACCGCGAGGACACGCAAGCCAAGGTGTCCCATTCGCTGCTGTTTTCAAGCCAGCTGGACTTTGCGCGCTTGACCACCACGGGGTTGACCCGGGACAACGCAGCGCGCATGAACGCCCTGGCCCAGGAGCTATTGCATTACTCGCCCGAGCCCCGCATCATCGAGGCGCTGGTCGAAAGCGCCGTGATGCTGGGCAAGGACGACGAAGCGGCTTTCCACATGAAGCGCTACCGCGCGGCCTACCCGGACGACTATGCCCGCTGGATGGGGGCGGGAGGCAACCGGGCATCCCAGGCACGTTGAGCAGCTTCTGATGCGCTGGTGCCCCTGGCGCCTGGGCGATGTCAGGCCAGGTCGAGGAATTCCGTCACCTGGGGCAGGTAGTCGCTGAAATTGGCGAGGGCGTGCTCTCCGCCTTCTTGCACCACCAGCCGTGCTTGCGGGTAGCGCGCCACCATTTCACGCCAGTCCAGCACCTCGTCGCCTTTGGCAATGATGGCCATCTCCGGCGCGGCGGGTGGCTGGCCCGTGGTGTCGAGCGCGCGCAGCTCGTCAATGTATTCAGGCTGGAAGTAAAACCGCTCGGCCGGGTCGTGCCAGGCGGTCTGCTCGCCGATGTACCGCGCGAGGTCGCGCGCCGGGTGCACGGCTGGATTGAGCATGACGCTGGGGCAGCCCTTGTGCCGCGCCACCCAGCTGGCGTAAAAGCCGCCGAGCGACGAGCCGATCACCGCCATCGCTGCGCCGGGCCACAGGGCAATGCCTTGCGCCACCAGGTCCATCGCTGCCTTGGGGGATGGGGGCAGCTGGGGGCACCAGAAGGTGACGCCAGGGTGGCGCCGCGCCACATGCGCGGCCATCTGCCGGGCCTTGGCAGACTGGGGCGAAGAGCGAAAACCGTGCAGGTACAGGAGGTGGGTGGTGGTCATGGATGGGGAAAACGACAGGGCAGGGGAATCACTGCTGCGAAGGGGGTGGCCGGGACATAAGATGCATGGCATGGGCGCCGCGCGGTGCGCCCGCTGCCTTGATCCCCACCATGACTGATTTTGCCCCGCTTTCCACCGCCAGACGCTGGGCCCAGGGATCCGCCGACAAGCCGCCTACGTCGCTGGGCCGCTTCGAGCTGAAGAAGCTGCTGGGCCGGGGCGCCCAGGCCACGGTGTGGCTGGCGCTGGACCCGCGCCTGCAGCGTGAGGTGGCCATCAAGCTCATGCGCCCCGTGGAGGACCAGGACCCGTCGGTGCTGGAACACTGGCTGCGCGAGGCGCGGCATGTGGGGCGTCTCGCCCACCCCTTCATCGTGCCGGTGTTCGAGGCCGATGTGCAGGGCCGCCAGCCCTACATCGTCTTCGAATATGTGCCAGGCAAGACACTGGCCGAACACCTGGCGCAGCAGGGGCGCTGCACGCCGCACGACGCGGTGGCGCTGATGGTGGACGTGCTGGATGGTCTGCAGGCAGCGCACCAGGCCGGCATCGTGCACCGCGACCTCAAGCCTTCCAACATCATGATCGACACCCAGCGCCACGCCCGGGTCATGGACTTTGGCATGGCGGCACCGGTGCAGGCCGCACCGGATTCACAGCTGGCCAGTGGCACCCCGGCGTACCTCGCGCCCGAGGCGGCTGCCGGGGAGGCTCCTGCGCCGGCCATGGATGTGTATTCGGCCGCCCTGGTGCTGGTGGAGATGCTCACGGGCCAGCCGCTGATCCACCAGAAAGACACCTGGCAGGCGCTGTACCGCATCGCCAACGAAACCCTGGTGCTGCCCGAAGACCTCGGGCCGGGCGTGGATGACGGCCTGCGGGCCGTTTTGCAACGTGCGATGGCGCGCGAGGCGGGCCAGCGCTACCCGTCGGCGGCGGAGTTTCGCGATGCCTTGCGGGCCTGGGCCGCGCCCGCCAGCGCGCCCACGGCGGCCAGCAACGCCACGCTCGATTTCCTGCTGCGGCGCATGCGCCACAAGAGCGATTTTCCGGCGCTGTCGGACTCGGTGGCCCGTATCCAGCGCGTGGCCAACTCCGAGGACGACAGCATCAGCGATCTCACGCACGAGATCCTCAAGGACGTGGCGCTCACCAACAAGCTGCTGCGCCTGGTCAACAGCGTGCATTTTGCGCATGCGGGCCGGGGCACCATCAGCACCGTGTCGCGGGCCGTAAGCCTAGTGGGCTTCAACGCCGTGCGCAACATGGCGCTCAGCCTGGTGCTGCTGGACCATATGCAGGATAAGGCCCATGCGAGCCAGATGCGCGAGGAGTTTTTGCGCGCCATGATGGCAGGGTCGGTGGCTGCTGAGCTGTGCGAGCCCGGTCAGGCGGCCGAAGAGGCCTTCATTGGCGCGATGTTCCAGAACCTGGGCCGCATGTTGTGCGAGTTCTACTTTCCGGAAGAGGCGCGGCAGGTGCGCTCCCTGCTGGCGTCTGGCCGTGTGGAGGGGGGCGAAGAGTCGGCCGCGCTCCAGGTGCTGGGCCTAGGGTTCGAGGACCTGGGGGTGGGCGTGGCCCGCGTCTGGGGTCTGCCCGAAAGCCTGCAGCGCTGCATGCGCAAGCCCATGGGCTCGCCCATGCAACGCGCACCAGAGCAGGGCGTGGAGCGCCTGCGGTGGGTGGCGATGGCGGCCAATGAGGTGGCCAGCACCCTGCTGCTTGGCGAGGCGGCGTCGCTGGAGTCGCGCCTGGGGCAGATCGGCACACGCTATTCCCGCACGCTGGCGCTGTCCGCCGCCGCGATTTCCGAGGCCACCTTGCGTGCCCGCCACAAGCTCGTGGCGCTGGCCGAGGCGCTGGACCTGCGCGTCGACCCCGGGACGCCTGCCGCACGGCTGCTGCAGCTGCCTCCGGCCGCCGGTACCGGGCCCGCGCAGGACGACGCCCTGGGGTCGCACGAGTTGCGGGCCAGCGAAACCCAGCCCCTGCCAGCGGTGCTCGAATCGCAGGCCAGTGGTGTGGTGTCGGTTGCGCAGGTCAATGAGGTGCTGGCAGCGGGCATCCAGGACATCACCAACGCCATGGTCGAGAGTTTTCAGCTCAATGACGTGTTGCGCATGATCCTGGAGACCATGTTCCGCGCGCTGGGATTTCGGCGCATGGTGTTTTGCCTGCGCGAGGCGCGCACCGACATGCTGACCGGCCGCTTTGGCCTGGGCGAGGGCAGCGACGCCGCCGTGCGCGCCATGAAAGTCCCGCTCAAGGCGCCGGGCGACCTGTTTGCGGCCGTCTGCCTGCGCGGCGCAGACACGCTCATCAACGATGCGACAGAGCCCAGGATGCAGGCCCGCCTGCCCGAGTGGTACCGCACGGGGCTCAATGCCCCGTCGTTCCTGCTGCTTCCGTTGCAGATCAAGGGCCAGACGTTTGCACTCATCTATGCCGACCAGTCCACGGCCGGGGGCATCGTGGTAGATGACAAGGCCCTGGGCCTGCTGCGCACCCTGCGCAACCAGGCCGTGATGGCGTTCCGCCAGGCGGGATGACGACCGCCGGGCGTGGGTTCTGGCGCAGGGGTGGCCCAGCACACCGATAATCTCGCGATGGCCGTTGTTTTTGAAAAGCCCTCGCTCGCCCAGCGTTTTCTTCCCCTGTTCCGCGGGTTCGACCTGCCGCTTATCCTGGTGGTGGTGCTGCTCGCCTGTGCCGGGTTGGTGGCCATGTATTCCTCGGGCTTCGACCATGGGACGCGCTTTTCCGACCATGGGCGCAACATGCTCATAGCGGGCGCCATCCTGTTCATGGTGGCCCAGGTGCCGCCGCAGAAAATCATGGTGTTTGCCGTACCACTGTATGCGGCCGGAGTGGCGCTGCTTTTTGCGGTGGCGCTGTTCGGCATCACCAAAAAAGGTGCAACGCGCTGGGTCAATGTAGGCATCGTCATCCAGCCGAGCGAGATCCTGAAAATCGCCATGCCCCTGATGCTGGCCTGGTGGTTCCAGAAGCGCGAGGGCACCCTGCGCCCGCTCGATTTTGCGGCGGCGGGGCTGCTGCTGGCCATTCCGGTGGGGCTGATCATGAAGCAGCCGGACCTGGGAACCTCGCTGCTGGTTCTGGCCGCAGGGCTGTCGGTGATATTTTTTGCAGGCCTGTCGTGGAAGTTGATCTTGCCGCCCGTGCTGATTGGCGGCGCAGGCATCTTCACGCTGGTGCTGCTGGGCGACCAGCTGTGCGCAGACGGCGTGCGCTGGGTGGTGCTGCACGACTACCAGCAGCAGCGCATCTGTACCTTGCTCGACCCCACGCGCGACCCGCTGGGCAAGGGGTTTCACATCATCCAGGGCATGATCGCCATCGGCTCCGGGGGGATGTGGGGCAAGGGATTCATGGCCGGCACGCAGACGCACCTGGAGTTCATTCCCGAGCGCACCACCGACTTCATCTTTGCCGCCTTCTCCGAAGAGTTCGGGTTGGCGGGCAACCTTTTTCTGCTGGTCTGCTTCCTGATGCTCGTCTGGCGTGGCCTGGCCATCGCCGCAGGTGCCACCAGCCTGTTCGGGCGCTTGATGGCCGGGGCAGTGTCGATGATCTTCTTCACCTATGCCTTCGTGAACATGGGCATGGTCAGCGGCATCCTGCCCGTGGTGGGCGTGCCGCTGCCTTTCATCAGCTACGGCGGCACTGCCATGGTGACCCTGGGCCTGGCGCTGGGCATCCTGATGTCGGTGGCCCGGGCGCAGAAGCAGGACCCCAAGGACGCTCGGCCCGCGCTGTAAGGCCGTGCTTGCGATTCCCTGGGGATCGTGAACAGGTTCTAGGGTCTCTGTCCAGGCGTTGCGCGTGTGGCGGCAAGAGGGTACAAACCTGCAGGCCAACTGTGCCTTGGCCCATGCAACCGGAGGGATTCCCTATGGCGGCGAAGTTCGAGCTGAAGAAGTCGAAGAACGATAAATTTGTCTTCAACCTGCTGGCCACCAATGGCCAGGTCATCCTGACCAGCGAGCTGTATGAATCACGGGCCAGCGCGCTGAATGGCATTGAATCCGTGCGCAAGAACGCCCCGGACGATGGCCGCTTTGGGCGCCTGAGCGCCAAGGACGGATCGCCCTATTTCACGCTCAAGGCGGGCAATGGCCAGGTCATCGGGCAAAGCCAGATGTACTCCGGTGCCAAGGCGCGCGATGCAGGCATCGAGTCTGTGCAAACCCACGCGCCACAAGCCGTCCTGGATGATCAGGCGGCAGCCTGACGCCGCGGCCGGTTGCGCGGCGGCATAGGGGCATGTGCCCCCTTGTGCCGCGGGGCGGGGCTGCGCGCCTAAAATGCCCCGATGACTTTCCGCTCCACCACTGCCGCGCCCCAGCGTGCGGCCACCAGCCAGCGCATTGATGTCGCTCGCGAATTGCTGTTGACCCCGTTTGGGCTTGATGAAAGCCATCTGGCGCGGGCCCTGGCCGAGATCCGGACCCACCAGGTGGATGACGCCGACCTGTACTTCCAGTACACGCGCAGCGAAGGGTGGAGCCTGGAAGAGGGCATTGTCAAAACGGGCTCCTTCAGCATTGATCAGGGCGTGGGTGTGCGCGCGGTGAGCGGCGAGAGGACGGCGTTTGCCTACTCGGACGACATTTCAGAGGCGTCCTTGCTGGACGCAGCCCGCACTGTGCGCTCTATTTCGGCAGTAGCGCAGGCTGGTAAAGTGCGAGTAGCTCCTAAAAAAGTAGCGGCTGGCCGCAGTCTCTATCCAGGTGTGGACCCGATTGCATCGCTCGACAGCACGGCCAAGGTGGCCTTGCTGGAAAAGCTGGAGCAGCGCGCCCGCGCCAAGGACCCGCGTGTTGCGCAGGTCATGGCGGGGCTGGCCAGCGAATACGACGTGGTGCTGGTGGCCCGGGCCGATGGCACGCTGGCGGCCGACGTGCGCCCGCTGGTGCGGCTGTCGGTCACCGTGATCGCCGAGCAAAACGGCCGGCGCGAGATGGGCTCTGCCGGTGGTGGCGGTCGTTTTGGCCTGGCCTACTTCGACGACGAGCAAATGGGCAAATACGTGGACGAGGCCGTGAATGCGGCCCTGGTCAACCTCGAATCGCGCCCCGCCCCTGCGGGTGAGATGACCGTGGTGCTAGGCTCGGGCTGGCCCGGTATCCTGTTGCACGAAGCCATTGGCCACGGACTGGAAGGGGACTTCAATCGCAAGGGCTCCAGCGCCTTCAGCGGCCGCATCGGCCAGCGGGTGGCGGCCAAGGGTGTGACGGTACTGGATGACGGCACGATTGCCGATCGCCGGGGTTCGCTCAATGTGGACGACGAAGGCCATGCCAGCCAGCGCAACGTGCTGATCGAGGACGGCATCTTGAAGGGCTACATCCAGGACTCGCTCAACGCGCGCCTGATGGGCGTGGCCCCCACCGGCAACGGTCGGCGCGAGAGTTATGCCCATATCCCCATGCCGCGCATGACCAACACCTACATGCTGGGCGGCGACAAAGACCCACAGGAGATCATTGCCAGCATCAAGAAGGGTCTGTACGCCAGCAACTTCGGCGGCGGGCAGGTAGACATCACCTCCGGCAAGTTCGTGTTCTCGGCCAGTGAGGCCTATTGGGTCGAGAACGGCAAGATCCAGTATCCCGTGAAGGGCGCCACCATCATCGGCAGTGGCCCTGAGTCGCTCAAGAAGGTCACCATGATCGGCAACGACATGCGTCTAGACAGCGGCGTAGGCACCTGCGGCAAGGAAGGCCAGAGCGTGCCGGTGGGCGTGGGCCAGCCTACGTTGCGCATCGAAGGACTGACGGTGGGTGGAACGGCCTGACGACCGGAAACGGTGTTCTTGCTCGGGGCAACACGCTGGCTGTTGCTTGCTTCCACCAACTTCAGCCTTGTGCGGCGCACAAAGGGCATCGCACAGGCCTTGGCAGCGCAAAATGGCGTATGCCCGCTACGCGCCCTAGTCAGCTACTGACCCTTCAATCATTTGGAGACATCAGCCGCTTTCTGCGCGAAGGCGTGGCCGACGAGGAGTCTCGTCAACTGCGTGATAGCTTGAGCGCGCTGTCAACGCAGATCGACGAGGCAGTGCGCACCCGTCGCACCAGTACCGACACCACCGCCATCACCCGGCGTGTGCTGGCCTTGTCGCATTGCGCCCGCGAGCACCAGTTGTTCCTGACGGGTCTGGGCTCGGCCTGGCACGCGTTGTACGAGTTTGGTGCCTACCAGCGCGCGCTGAGGGAGTTGCGCAATGCGATCACGGACTGGCAGCAGATGCTGGAGCGGCGCAGCCCGAAGGAAAGTGCGAGCTTCGACCAGTTCGAACTTCTCGCCTGGCGCACGCTGGGCGAGGCATTGCTGCTCATCGACATGTATGAGCACCAGAGCGATCCGCCCAGCGACCTGCAGGATGCCGCGCCGCCGCGCAAGCAGTCTGCGTTGCAGCGCGTGCGTGCCTGGTTTCGTCGCTGGCGGCGTTGAACCTCTGCGGTGAATGCTGGGGGTTGAGAGGGCTTGTTCAAGCCCCTCCCGTATCGCAAAAACAACAATCCAGGGTTGCTGCACTGCCGCACTCCTGTGCTACATTGCTTTCCATGCAAGTTCGCAGCGCGTTTTATTTTTGGGTTTTTATCTCGGTCCCCGGCGGATGAGAGGAAAACGCGCAAGCAAACACAACCTCCCCATACCAACCGCCGACGCTGCAAAGCCCGGCGGTTTTTGTTTTTCTGCCCTCCCGTTTTTCCATCCCTCCCACTACTTTTACTCCACGAGGAAGCAACCATGACGGCCCCCACCACCCCGACCAGCGATGCCTGGTACCGCAGCGTCGAGAAAACCAGCCAGACCGACGACGAACGTATCAAGGACATCACCGTGTTGCCTCCTCCCGAGCATCTGATCCGCTTTTTCCCGATCCGCGGAACGCCGGTCGAGACGCTGATCACCCAGACCCGCAAGAACATCCACAACATCATGGCCGGCAAGGATGACCGCCTGCTGGTCATCATCGGTCCGTGCTCCATCCACGACCCGGCTGCCGCTGTCGAGTACGCACGCCGCCTCATGGCTGCGCGCGCGCAGTACGCCGACACCCTGGAAATCGTGATGCGCGTGTACTTCGAGAAGCCACGCACCACGGTGGGCTGGAAGGGCCTCATCAACGACCCGTACCTCGACGAAAGCTACCGCATCGACGAAGGCCTGCGCATTGCACGCCAGCTGCTGATCGAGATCAACCGCCTGGGCATGCCCGCCGGCAGCGAGTTCCTCGACGTGATCTCGCCCCAGTACATCGGCGACCTGATCAGCTGGGGCGCCATTGGCGCCCGGACCACCGAAAGCCAGGTGCACCGCGAGCTGGCCTCCGGCATCTCGGCCCCCATCGGCTTCAAGAACGGCACCGACGGCAACATCCGCATTGCCACCGATGCCATCCAGTCGGCCAGCCGGGGCCACCACTTCCTGTCTGTGCACAAGAACGGCCAGGTAGCCATCGTCAACACCAAGGGCAACAAGGACTGCCACGTGATCTTGCGTGGTGGCAAGACGCCCAACTACGACGCCGCCAGCGTGGCCGCCGCCTGCAAGGACCTCGAAGCCGCCAAGCTGCCCGCCACCCTGATGGTGGACTGCAGCCATGCCAACAGCAGCAAACAGCATGAAAAGCAGCTTGAAGTGGCGCGCGACATTGCCTCGCAGCTCGCAGGCGGCTCGCGCAGTGTGTTCGGCCTCATGATCGAAAGCCACCTCACAGCCGGTGCGCAGAAGTTCTCGCCGGGCAAGGACCTGCCCGGCGCGCTGGAGTACGGCAAGAGCATCACGGACGCCTGCCTGGGCTGGGACGATTCGCTGACGGCGTTGGCTGAACTTTCCGACGCTGTGAAGGCCCGCCGCGCGCGGTGATCTGCGCCGATTGCAGGAGGCCCTAAACTGGAAACCCGTGGCGGGCCGTGCAAGGGAGCACGGCAGTCGCCGCCACGGTTTCAGAAGAAAGGCAAACCATCATGCACAGCGAAGTGTCGGTCCGTCTGGCCGGAAACCAGGAATTCCGTTTTGATCTGGAGGGCGCCGAGCCCATGGGCCATGAGGCTGGCAGGCGCTGGCTGGATGAGCAGTTCACCGCGCTCGACTGCGAACCCCTGCGCGCCAGCGGCAAGGTGCTGCTGGCGGACAAGGTGCTCACCGTGGCCCTCGCTGCGGGGGCCTCGTTGCTGGCCGACCCGGTATGGTCCCGCGACTTTGCGCGTGCTGCCAGTGCGGCACTTGCCAAGCCGGTAGTGCGCGTGGACGTACCGGGTATGGCGGTATCGTTCTGATTTTTAAGAGAAATCAGGCTCTAGCGCTTTTCAGATAAGCGCAAGCAGCTATTTATTTTGTAGCGATTCCAGCAACTTGGCGTGAATGCCGCCAAACCCCCCGTTGCTCATGCACACGATGTGGTCACCTGGGCGGGCTGCTGCGGTGACCTGTTGCACCAGGGTGTCGATGTCGGCGGCGGTTTGTGCTCGCAGGCCCGGGCCCACGCCCAGAGGGGCAAGGGCTTGCGCAGCGTCCCAGTCCAGCCCGGCGGTGTGGCAGAACGCGAGGTCGGCAGGCTCCAGCGCCCACGGCAGCTGGGCCTTCATGGCCCCCAGCTTCATGGTGTTGCTGCGGGGCTCGAACACCGCCAGGATGCGCACGCCCTGGCCCAGGCTGCGGCGCAGGCCGTCCAGCGTGGTTCTTAGGGCCGTGGGATGGTGGGCGAAGTCGTCGTACACCGCAATGCCATTCACCGTGCCGCGCAGCTCCATGCGCCGCTTCACATTCTGAAAGGTCGCCAGTGCCGTGGCGGCGTGCTCAGGGCTCACGCCCACATGGTGGGCGGCCGCAATGGCCGCCAGTGCGTTGAGCTGGTTGTGCACGCCGGTCAGCGCCCACTCCACCCGGGCGGCCTTGCGCCCCTGGTGCAGCACGTCGAATGCCTGGGGGTCGCCTTGTGCCGAAAAGTCGCTGACGGCTTCGCCGAAGCTGGCCACTTCGCTCCAGCAGCCCGTGTGCAGCACGCGGGTGAGGCTTTCTTCGAGACCGTTGACCACCACACGGCCCGATGGCGGCACCGTGCGCACGAGGTGGTGAAACTGCCGCTCGATGGCGGCCAGGTCGTCAAAGATGTCTGCGTGGTCGAACTCCAGGTTGTTCAGCACCGCAGTGCGAGGGCGGTAGTGCACAAACTTGCTGCGCTTGTCGAAGAAGGCGGTGTCGTATTCGTCCGCCTCGATCACGAACAGCGGCGCAGCGCCCAGCGGCGAACTACCGGGCGATGGTCGCCGGGGCGCTCCAAGGCGGGCCGATACGCCGAAGTTCAGGGGGACTCCACCAATCAAAAAGCCCGGTTGCTGCCCGGCACTTTCCAGGATCCAGGCCAGCATCGAGGTCGTCGTCGTCTTGCCGTGCGTGCCGGCAACCGCCAGGACATGGCGGCCCTGCAACACATGCTCGGCCAGCCACTGGGGGCCGCTGGTGTAGGGCAGGCCCGCGTCCAGGATGGCTTCCATCAACGGAAATTTGGGCGAACCGTCGGGCAGGCGGACGCGGCTGACCACGTTTCCAATCACGAACATGTCGGGCTGCAGGGCCAGTTGGTCGGCGCCGAAACCTTCGATCAGGTCGATGCCCAGGGCCCGCAACTGGTCGCTCATCGGCGGGTAAACGCCGGCGTCGCAACCCGTCACCTTGTGGCCCGCTTCGCGCGCGAGGGCGGCCAGGCCACCCATGAACGTGCCGCAGATGCCCAGTATGTGTATATGCATGGGCGCAGATTCTAAGGTTCAATACAAAACAAGCCCCCAGCGCTTGATGGGTAAGCGCGAAGAGCTATGAAAAATATAGTGACCCTCGGGATGCCTGGGGGTAACCCGTGGTTCGGTTCAGTGCTTCAGGCCACAATGCAGTTTCATTCCCTGTTGCGACTTTCCTTGACCGCCATGCACACACCTTTGAGCGACGAAATCGCCCACACCACGGCCCGGCTGGTGGTGGAGGAGGGGCTGGAATGGGGCCCGGCCAAGCGCCGTGCGCTGCGCCAGATGGGCCTGCCTGCCCGTACTCCACTCCCGGACAACGACCAGGTCGAGGCCGCAGTGCGGGAGCACATCGAGCTTTTTTGTGCCGATACGCAGCCGCGCGAACTGCGGGCACTGCGCCAGCTGGCCCTGGTGTGGATGGAGCGCATGGCGGCCTTCCGCCCCCACCTGGCAGGTGCTGTCTGGCATGGCACGGCCACACGGCTGTCCGATATTTATGTGCAATTGTTCTGCGATGACCCTAAATCGGCAGAAATAGCACTGATCGATCACCATGTGGACTACGAGCCGCGCACGGTCACCGGTTTTCATGGCGAGTCGGTCGAGGCATTGAGCCTGGGCAGCAAGTCGCCTGAACTCAATGAGATGATCGGGGTGCACCTGATGATCTACGACCTCGATGACCTGCGCGGCGCCCTTCGTCCGGACGCTAAAGGGCGTGTGCCGCGAGGCGACATGACCGCTGTTCGGCGCCTGCTCCAGGAAGCCCCTGCCCCATGACATCCCATTCCGATCGCCCTGAATCCCTCTCTGCAGCCCGTGATGCACAACCATCTGCCGCGCGCCGGCGCCTGCTGTATGCAGGGGTGGCGGGCGCAGCAGCGTTGGGTGGCGCAGGCCTGGCATGGTGGAAGTTCCAGCCCCATGCCATGGAGCAGGGGGTGGAAGATGCGCTCTGGACGATGGAGTTTGAAAAGCCCGAAGGGGGCGTGGTGGCGCTGAAGGCACTGGCAGGCAAGCCGTTGCTGCTGAATTTCTGGGCCACTTGGTGTCCACCCTGTGTGGAAGAGCTGCCCATGCTCAATGCCTTCTATCGCCAACAGGCGCCGAACGGGTGGCAAGTTCTGGGATTGGCTATCGACCAACCTTCTGCCGTGCGCAAGTTCTTGCAGCGCATTCCCCTGGAATTCCCGGTGGGCCTTGCCGGATTGGGCGGCACCGACCTCGGCCGATCGCTGGGCAACCTCACGGGAGGACTTCCGTTTACCGTGGTGCTCGGAGGGAATGGGCGCGTCCTGCACCGTAAAATGGGGCAAGTCACCGCGCAAGATCTCCAGCTGTGGGCCCCCTTGCGCTGACCGGTCAAGCCTCCCATTCCGGCATTTTTGCAGGGGCCGGCCGCGTATGGGCATGATGTAGTTCATCAAAAATACCTGTGGAAGACGGAGATAGGCTGAAATTGGAGTAAATTCGCGCCCTATTCAGTCATGACTTGCGCAAAGCAGGGCCAGGCAAGCGGTTCGCCCCGGGGCGAGGCGGTTGTTGCGTCCGATGTGCGTAAGCCCTATCAGTTTTATAGCCGTTGGAGCTCCCATGGATCTGCGAAAACTCAAAACCCTCATCGATCTCGTGTCCGAGTCGAACGTATCTGAACTCGAAATCACGGAAGCCGAGGGCAAAGTCCGCATCGTCAAGAGCGTTGGTGGCGTGGTTCAGCAGTACGTTCCCGCCCCGATGCAGGCGCCTGCGGCACCCGCACCTGCCGCCGCCCAGGTCGCCGAACTGCCCGCACCCGCAGCCCCTGCGGGTCACATCGTCAAATCGCCGATGGTGGGCACGTTCTACCGTTCTTCCAGCCCGGGCGCCAAGGCCTTTGTGGAAGTGGGCAGCCAGGTCAAAGAAGGCGAGACCATCTGCATCATCGAGGCCATGAAGATCCTGAACGAGATCGAGGCCGACAAGTCGGGCACGGTCACCCGCATCCTGGGCGAAAACGGCCAGGCCGTGGAATACGGACAGCCGCTGTTCGTGATCGAATAAGGCGCTCATGTTCAAGAAGATTCTTGTTGCCAATCGCGGCGAAATCGCCCTGCGAATCCAGCGCGCCTGCCATGAGCTGGGCGTGAAGGCGGTGATGGTCTACTCCGAGGCCGACCGCGACGCCAAGTACGTCAAGCTGGCTGAAGAGGCGGTGTGCATCGGCCCTGCGCCGTCCCCGCTGTCCTACCTCAACATGCCGGCCATCATCTCGGCTGCCGAAGTGACCGACGCCGAAGCCATCCACCCCGGCTACGGCTTTCTGTCCGAGAACGCCGACTTTGCCGAGCGCGTGGAAAAGAGCGGGTTTCAGTTCATCGGCCCCACGCCGGACAACATTCGCACGATGGGCGACAAGGTCTCGGCCAAGCAGGCCATGATCCGCGCCGGCGTGCCCTGCGTGCCAGGCTCCGAAGGCGAGCTGCCCGACGACCCGGTCCAGATCCGCCGCATTGCCAAGGCCGTGGGCTACCCCGTGATCATCAAGGCCGCAGGCGGCGGCGGTGGCCGCGGCATGCGCGTGGTGCACACCGAGGCAGCCCTCGTCAATGCCGTGCAGATGACCAAGGCCGAAGCGGGCGCCGCGTTCGGCAATCCTGCGGTGTACATGGAGAAGTTTCTCCAGAATCCGCGCCATATCGAAATACAGATCCTGGCCGACAAGCACCGCAATGCGGTGTACCTGGGCGAGCGCGACTGCTCCATGCAGCGCCGCCACCAGAAGGTGATCGAAGAGGCCCCGGCTCCTGGCATTCCCCGCAAGCTGATCGAGAAGATCGGCGAGCGCTGCGTGGCCGCCTGCAAGAAGATCGGCTACCGCGGCGCGGGCACGTTCGAGTTTCTTTACGAGAACGGCGAGTTCTACTTCATCGAGATGAACACCCGCGTGCAGGTGGAACACCCCGTGACCGAGTGGATCACCGGCGTGGACATCGTGAAGACGCAGATCATGGTCGCGGCGGGCGAGAAGCTGCCGCTCACCCAGCGCCAGATCGAGATCCGCGGCCATGCCATCGAGTGCCGGATCAACGCGGAAGACCCTTACAAATTCGTCCCATCCCCCGGACGCATCACCACCTGGCATCCACCGGGCGGCCCGGGCGTGCGGGTGGATTCGCATGCCTACACCAACTACTTCGTGCCGCCCAACTACGACTCGATGATCGGCAAGATCATCGTGCACGGCGACACGCGCGAGCAGGCCCTGGCCCGCATGCGCACGGCGCTGAACGAGACCGTGATCGAAGGCATCAACACCAACGTGCCGCTGCACCGCGAGCTGATGGTGGACGCCAAGTTCATGGCCGGTGGCACCAACATCCATTACCTGGAAGAGTGGCTGTCGCAGCACAAGCGCTGAAATCGTATTGCGCAGTCATTCACATGCTGGCTCCTGGCAACGGGTGCCAGCATTTCACTTTTTCTGAGAGGCTTCTATGTTTGAGCTGAGTCTGATGTGTCCCGAGGACCGGATCGAAGCGGTCAGCGATGCGCTGGATGCGCTGGATGCGCTGAGCGTGTCGGTGGAGGATGCCGATGCCCAGACCGACGCCGAACAGGCCTTGTTTGGCGAGCCCGGCATGCCTCCGCCCAAGGATGGTTGGCAACGCAGCCGGGTGGTGGCGCTTTTTCCGTCGGAGGTGGCTGCACGGGAGGCGCAGCAACTTCTGACCGTGCAGGACTTTTTTGCGGGCTGCCAGGTGCTGGGGGTTGCCCATGTGCCCGAGCAGGACTGGGTGCGGCTCACACAATCGCAGTTTGCGCCCGTGGATATCACGCCGGATTTCTGGATTGTTCCTACTTGGCATGAATTGCCGGCCCAGGCAAAGCGCAGCATCCGGCTGGACCCAGGTCTGGCCTTTGGCACCGGCACCCATCCTACGACCCGCATGTGCCTGCGCTGGATTGCCCGCAATGGCGCAACCGAACCCTCCATGGGCAATCCACTGGGCCGGGTTCTGGACTATGGCTGCGGTTCCGGCATCCTCGCCATTGGCGCGGCCAAGTTTGGAGCCATGGACATTGATGCGGTCGATATTGACCCTGCGGCCGTCGAGTCCACTGCGCTGAATGCGCAGGCCAATGAAGTGCAGCTCCATGCGGGCCTGCCCGACAAGGTGCGGGGCGAATACCAGACGGTGCTGGCGAACATTCTTGCCACTCCCCTTCGCGTGCTTGCGCCCCTGCTCTGCAGCTATGTCGCACCCGGAGGGCATCTGGTTCTGGCAGGCATTCTCGATCGACAGGCCGATGAGCTGAAAGAGGCTTACGCTCCCTGGCTTCAGCTGGATGTCGCGGATGCAGAAGATGGCTGGATCTTGATGACGGCCCGTCGCTGAGACAGGGAAGACGCCCGCCTCTGCGGGGTCGCACGCGCCTCTACAATCCATCGCTGATGAGCCAGATCACTCGCTGCCCGTCCTGCGCTACCTCATTCAAGGTGGTGGCGGACCAATTGCGCATCTCGCAAGGGTGGGTGCGTTGTGGTCAATGCAAAGAGGTTTTTGATGCTTCGGCGCACTTGCTTCCTGCAGCTCCTCCGGCACTGTTGCCGGATGTCTCGCTGGCCGACATTCGGCCGCCACTTGCCCCCGTAGCGCGCAAGGCGGAGGCTGGGCGGGCCTGGGGTGAGCCACCACCCTCGCAGCCGCCGGCTTCCCCACCCTTGGGGGGGCGGCCTGGGGTCGCAGATGCCGCAGCGTTCTCTTTTTCCCCCGTGAGTGTTCCCTCCGAGGCGGCTGGGGGGTATTCGGAGGTGCATACGCCTGTGGGATCCCCTGTGCTGGAGGTGCCTCAGCCTGCGGTGCCCGCATTTCTCTCCGCAGCGGGTGGGGTGGTCGCTTCTGGTGAAAATTCTGGTGTGGGCCATCTCGTGCCATTTGCCTGGCGGCCGGACACAGCATTCAACGTGCCTGCAACTGGTGGGGGGGGCACAGCGTTGCAGGGCGATTCCCCGCCCCCGGTGGTTTTTGCGGGGACGGCTGTCGGTGGCCATGGGCCCTCGTCGGAGGCGGTACAAATGCGGGTCGCCTCTCCTCCTTCGCCAGCTGCTGTGCGGGGTGTGGGCCATGGAGAGCCAGGTTACGAGCTGCCCTTTGCCGCTCTGCGAGACGCCGAGGATGGAGCCCCTGATTCGGTGGCGCCTGTGGCGCTGACCCCGATGGGCTATCCGGCGCTGGAGTTGCCCATCAAGCCGCCGGTCGTTCCTTTGCAAGACACGGAGCCGGACCATGGTGCCCCGGCGACGCCGTCTGCGGCGAAGGGAGTGACAGAGCCCCTGCCGCCGGTGGATTTTTCGCAGTCGCCTGAGATCACGGAGTTTGAGCCAGAGGCACTCGCGCTGGTCGAAGACCATTCACCGGCAACCGTGTTGCAGGCACCTTCCCGCAAGCCCTCTTCAGCCCGGGAGAGGGCGGACCCTGCCGACGAAGATGAAGGCCTGGACGCCGGACAAGAGGTCAGCTTTGTGGTCGCTGCGCGGCGCAAGGCGTTCTGGCGCAAACCGATGGTGCGCGTGGTGCTTGCCGTGCTGCTTCTGTTGTCTGTAGTGGGGCTTGGGCTGCAGGTCGCCGTCCAGGAACGTGATCGCCTTGCAGCAATGGATGTTCGAACAAGGCCGTGGTTGATGGCGCTGTGCGCTTCCCTGCGGTGCGAAATTGCGCCGCAGCGCGAGATTGCGGATGTGGTCATCGACAGTTCCTCGTTCAACAAGGCCAGGGGTGACAGCTATCAACTTGCCCTGACCATGAAGAGCAAGTCATCGACACCTTTGGCGATGCCTGCCGTCGAGTTGACGTTGACCGATGCGCAGGACCAGCCTGTGCTTCGGCGCGTGCTGCTGCCGACCGACATGGGGGCTCCGATGGAACTGCCTGCACGTGGTGAGTGGAGCGCGTCGGTGTCCGTGCTCGTGACCACTGGAGGCGCGCGCGTCGCGGGCTATCGGTTGCTGGCGTTCTATCCCTGATATTTTTTACCAACCTACCTTTCTGATATGGCTGCCCTCATTTGCGGTTCTCTGGCGTTCGACACCATCATGACCTTCGAGGGGCGTTTTGCCGAGCAGATACTGCCTGACCAATTGCACATCCTGAACGTCTCTTTCCTGGTGCCTTCGTTGCGACGTGACTTTGGAGGCTGCGCGGGCAACATCGCGTACAGCCTCAAACTGCTGGGCGGTGAACCGTTGCCGATGGCCATGCTAGGGAGTGATGGCTCTGAATATCTGCAGCGCCTGGAGTCACTCGGTATCAGTGCGCGACATGTAGGGCAGGTGCAGGACACCTATACCGCACAAGCAATGATCATGACCGACCGTGACAACAATCAGATCACGGCATTCCACCCCGGCGCGATGATGCAGGCGCATTTGAATCGTATTGATGCCAATGCGGGTGTGAGGGTGGGGATCGTTGCTCCAGATGGGCGTGATGCCATGCTGGAGCATGCCGCCCAATTCGTAGCGGCGGGTATTCCTTTTGTGTTTGATCCAGGCCAGGGCCTGCCCATGTTCAATGGGGAAGAGCTGGCGCAGTTTGTTGGTCAAGCGTCCTGGGTGGCGGTCAATGACTATGAGGGGAAAATGCTTTGCGACCGCACGGGTTGGACCCTTGCCGAGATCTCGCGCAAGGTGCTGGGGCTGGTGGTCACGCTGGGCGCAGAAGGTTGCGAGGTGTGGGTCGACGGAGAGAAAACCCATGTGCCACCGGTGGTGCCAGCCCAGGTGGTGGACCCCACGGGGTGTGGTGATGCCTGGCGCGGTGCGTTGTTGTTTGGCCTGGAAAAGGGTTGGCCGCTGGTCCGTTGTGCCGAATTGGGCAACCGGGTAGGTGCCCTCAAGATCGCGCAGCGAGGCCCGCAGAACTACACACTGGATTTCACCCCCGGGTAGCCTTGCGCTTTGGCGAGGTTGCGGAAACGCAGTGAGGCATGGGTTGCGGATGCTGTGCTGCGTGTGGCGCACAAGATATCGACAGGCATAAAAAAACCCGGTGCATAGGCACCGGGTTGAGCGTGTGATACGCCAGGATTAGGGCTTGTTGCCCGTGGGGAAAGGCCAGGCCGCCTGAGGGTTCAGGGTGGTCTGGGCTGCTGGAGCGGCAGCAGCAGGGGCAGGGGCCTTGGGGGCCTTCTTGGCCGGTGCCGCTTTCTTTGCAGGAGCCTTTGCGGGGGCTGCCTTCTTGGCGGTTGCTGCCTTCTTGGCGGGAGCGGCCTTCTTTGCCGGTGCTGCTGCCTTCTTGGCGGGTGCAGCCTTCTTCGCTGCTACTGCCTTCTTGGCGGGAGCGGCCTTCTTTGCCGGTGCTGCTGCCTTCTTGGCAGGTGCGGCCTTCTTCGCTGCTACTGCCTTCTTGGCGGGAGCGGCCTTCTTTGCCGGTGCTGCTGCCTTCTTGGCAGGCGCGGCCTTCTTCGCTGCTACTGCCTTCTTGGCGGGAGCGGCCTTCTTTGCCGGTGCTGCTGCCTTCTTGGCAGGTGCAGCCTTCTTCGCTGCTACTGGTTTTGCAGGTGCAGCTTTTTTCGCTGGTGCAGCCTTCTTAGCGGCTGGTTTTTTCGCAGTTGCCATCATGTTCTCCTTGGGTCAATTTGCAAAGAGCACTTCCTGTCTGCAGTGGACAGAAAGCGATCCATGGAGATGGAGAAAAACTCCATCTCCATGAACACGGAAACGCCCCACACGGCGGCGCTCTGAGGCGCTGTCTGTGGTGGGCGTGGTGTAGATATCCATGGTGGTGTGATGCCTGCAAATAAAAGAGGCGCTAGTCCCAGGACAGCGCACCACCGGACTGGTATTCAATCACTCGGGTTTCGAAGAAATTGCGTTCTTTCTTCAAGTCGATCATTTCGCTCATCCACGGGAACGGGTTCTCCTCATTGGGGAACAGCGTCTCGAGTCCAATCTGCGTGGCGCGGCGGTTGGCGATGTAGCGCAGGTAGCCCTTGAACATCGATGCGTTCATGCCCAGCACGCCACGCGGCATGGTGTCCTCGGCGTAGCGGTACTCGAGCTCCACGGCTTTCATGAATAACGCGTTGATCTCGGCCTTGAACTCGGCCGTCCAAAGGTGTGGATTCTCCAGCTTGAGCTGGTTGATCAGGTCGATGCCAAAGTTGCAATGCATCGACTCGTCACGCAGGATGTATTGGTACTGCTCTGCAGCGCCGGTCATCTTGTTCTGTCGACCCAGCGCAAGGATCTGTGTGAAGCCCACGTAGAAGAACAGGCCTTCCATCAGGCAGGCAAACACGATCAGCGACTTGAGCAGCGTCTGGTCGGTCTCGAAGGTGCCGGTGTGGAAGTTGGGGTCCATGATCGCTTCGATGAAGGGGATCAGGAACTGGTCCTTGTCGCGGATCGAGGGCACTTCCAGGTAGGCGTTGAAGATCTCGCCTTCGTCCAGACCGAGTGACTCCACGATGTACTGGTAGGCGTGTGTGTGGATTGCTTCCTCGAACGCCTGGCGCAGCAGGAACTGGCGGCACTCGGGTGCCGTGATGTGGCGGTAGGTGCCCAGCACGATGTTGTTGGCGGCCAGCGAGTCGGCGGTCACGAAGAAGCCGAGGTTGCGCTTGATGATGCGGCGCTCGTCTTCGGTCAGGCCGTTCGGGTCCTTCCACAACGCGATGTCGCGCGTCATGTTCACCTCTTGTGGCATCCAGTGGTTGGCGCAGGTGGCGAGGTACTTTTCCCACGCCCACTTGTACTTGAACGGGACCAGTTGATTGACGTCGGTCTGGCCGTTGATGATGCGCTTGTCGGCAGCGTTCACGCGGCGTTGCGTGGCTGCGGCGGGCGCTGCTTGCGGTGCTGCGGAGGCCGTCAGCGATGCGTGCACGGCCTGCGAGGAAGGGGTCTGGAAAGACAGGGGCGGCTGTCCCACCGAGTGGCTCTTGTTCAGTCCACCGTCCAGTTGATTTTGCGATGAGGGCTTGACTTCTTCGTCCCAGGACAACATAGATTTTCCAGTGTTCGGATTATGAAAGCAGTGCTGCAAAAAGAAAAGCACTGAAGCGTTGTGCAGCAACGATTTGTTGCTTCACAGCACACGCGCGACACCTCAAGAGAGTCCGAGGCGTCGCGCACGAAGTCCTTATTGGCAGGCTTCGCAACCGGGATCGTCGATGGCGCAGAACTTAACGTCGGTAGCAGGCACAGCTGCTGCTTGATGGGCGGCTGTAGCGGCCGCCGCCTCCAGCGCGCCGGGCTGGGCTTGAGTGGGCGCCGAAGCGGACGATGCGCCGCTGTCGTTGCCTGACGAAACCGCGTTGAGTTGGCGCGTGTTCACGGTGCTCATTTCGACGTGCGTGGCGCTCTGTGTGCGCAGGTAATACGTGGTCTTGAGGCCACGGATCCACGCCAGTTTGTAGGTGTCGTCGAGCTTCTTGCCCGATGCACCTGCCATATAGATATTCAGGCTCTGTGCCTGATCGATCCACTTCTGGCGACGCGATGCCGCTTCGACCAACCACTGGGCTTCGACTTCAAAGGCCGTCGAGTACAGGGCCTTGATATCCTGGGGCACGCGATCGATGGGGTGCAAAGATCCCTTGAAGTGTTTGAGGTCCATGATCATCACGTCGTCCCACAGGCCCAGGCGCTTGAGGTCGCGTACCAGGCCGCCGTTGATCACGGTGAACTCACCCGACAGGTTGGACTTGACCGACAGGTTGCCGAACGAAGGCTCGATCGAGGCGTCCACGCCGATGATGTTGGAGATGGTGGCCGTGGGGGCGATGGCGACGCAGTTGGAGTTGCGCATGCCGTCCTGGGCGATCTTCTTGCGCAGGGCATCCCAGTCGAGCGTGGCAGAGCGGTCCACTTCCACGTAGCCGCTGCGTGCCGTGGCCAGCATGTCCAGCGTATCGAGGGGCAGGATGCCCTGGTCCCACAGTGAGCCCTTGTAGCTGGAATACTGGCCGCGTTCCTTGGCCAGCTCGGTCGAGGCCCAGTAGGCGTAGTAGCAGATGGCTTCCATCGACTTGTCGGCGAACTCCACGGCCGCCTGCGAGGCGTAGGGAATGCGCAACTCGTACAGACTGTCCTGGAATGCCATCACACCCAGACCTACCGGGCGGTGACGCAGGTTGGAGTCACGGGCTTTCGTGACTGCGTAGTAGTTGATGTCGATCACGTTGTCCAGCATGCGCATGGCAACGGTGATGGTCTTCTTGAGCTTGTCGTGGTCGAGTTGGCCGTCTTTAATATGCTGCAGCAGATTCACCGAGCCCAGGTTGCACACGGCGGTTTCAGTGTCGCTGGTGTTCAGCGTGATCTCGGTGCACAGATTCGACGAATGCACCACGCCGGCATGCTGCTGGGGCGAGCGCACGTTGCAGGCATCCTTGAAAGTGATCCAGGGATGGCCGGTCTCGAACAGCATGGTCAGCATCTTGCGCCACATGTCGGTGGCTTGCACCGTCTTGGAGGGCTTGATCTCGCCGCGCGCAGCCTTCTGTTCGTAGGCCACGTAGGCCTTCTCGAACGCGGTGCCGAACAGGTCGTGTAGGTCGGGCACGTCGGAGGGCGAGAACAGGGTCCATGTGCCCTTTTCCATCACCCGGCGCATGAACAGGTCGGGGATCCAGTTGGCGGTGTTCATGTCGTGCGTGCGGCGGCGGTCATCGCCGGTGTTCTTGCGCAGCTCCAGGAACTCCTCGATATCCAGGTGCCAGGTTTCCAGGTAGGTGCAGACGGCGCCTTTGCGCTTGCCGCCCTGGTTCACGGCCACGGCCGTGTCATTCACCACTTTGAGGAAGGGCACCACGCCCTGCGATTCGCCGTTCGTGCCCTTGATGTGCGAGCCCAGGGCCCGCACGCGGGTCCAGTCGTTGCCCAGGCCGCCGGCAAACTTGGACAGCAGCGCGTTCTCCTTGATGGAGTCGTAGATGCCTTCGAGGTGGTCGGGCACGGTGGTCAGGTAGCACGAGGACAGCTGCGAGCGCAGCGTGCCGCTGTTGAACAGCGTGGGCGTGCTGGACATGAAGTCGAAGCTCGAGAGGATCTCGTAGAACTCGATGGCACGGGCTTCACGGTCGGCTTCGTTGAGCGACAGGCCCATGGCCACGCGCATGAAGAAGCACTGGGGCAGCTCGATGCGGGTCTTGCGCACGTGCAGGAAGTAGCGGTCGTACAGGGTCTGCAGGCCCAGGTAGTCGAACTGCAGGTCGCGGTCGGCCTTGAGGGCGGCGCCCAGGCGGGCCAGGTCGAACGTCAGCAGGCGCGGGTCCAGCAGTTCGTTGTCCACCCCCTTCTTGATGAACTGAGGGAAGTACTCGATGTACGCTTGGCCCATTGCATCCTGCGTGACTTCGCGGCCCAGTACTTCACGCACGATGGTGTGCAGCAGCAGGCGGGCGGTGGCGTAGGTGTAGTCGGGGTCTTTTTCGATGAGCGTACGTGCCGCCAGGATGGACGCCTTGTAGACCTCGTCCATGGGGACGCCGTCGTACAGGTTGCGCATGGTCTCGGCCACGATAGGGTCGGCCTTCACGTCGGCGCCCAGGTTCACGCAGGCAGACTCAATCAATGCTTGCAACCGCCTGGGGTCGAGCGCGATGCGCTCGCCACCGTCGATGACTTGCAGCAGCGGGGTAGACACCACCGGAGCTTGCTGCTCGGTCTGGCGAGCGCGCTCCTGGGTGCGGCGCTCGCGGTACAGCACATAGGCGCGGGCGATTTCATGGTGGCCGCCACGCATCAGGCCCAATTCCACCTGGTCCTGTACGTCTTCAATATGGAAGGTGCCGCCGCCGGGGCGCGAGCGCACCAGGGCCCGGGTGACGTTGTGGGTCAGGGTGTCCACGACCTCGCGCACGCTGGCGGACGCTGCGCCTTGTGTGCCATGCACTGCCAGGAAGGCCTTCATCATTGCCACTGCAATTTTCTGTGGCTCGAACGGCACGACCGCTCCATTGCGGCGAATGATCTGATAGTGCGCCAGCGAGTTGCCAGCCGCAGTTTGTGCGGGCTGGGAGGCCGAGGTCTCGGCAGAGATCGCTTGGGGCGTGGAAGGCGTGTTCAAAGCAGCTTGCATGGGGGTCCTCTTCTGTGGGCTGTCTGGGGTGTGGTGCGCGGCCTGGATGCCGTCGCAGCGTGTGATTGATGCGGCGGACTACTGTCTGGCGCACACTATATATGGTGTGTCATATGCATTCAAGACACTACCGGTAGTGTACTGCCCTAAACCCTCGGGAAAAGCGAAACAGCATGTCAGCGCTGCCAAAAGCCCTTGGGATGACCCCGTTGGAATCCCTTGCCACTGCGAAAAAGTAGAAAGAAACCCGCGCAAAAACAAGCGTTTCGAGCGGGTTTTCTCCCCGAAGCCGCACGGTGTCTGGGTATGCACTTATGTGCAGTTGCACAAAGAAAAAAGTCGCTTGACGTGGCGCTGCCACCATGCATTCAGCTGGCGGCTTGTATGGCGGGCCGGGTGGGCAGTGGAAAGCGCAGCAGTGGCCAGTGCAGTGCTTTTTGCACCCGCACCCAGTCGAACCCCGGCCCCGGGTCTCGCTTGCGTCCGGGTGCGATGTGTTCATGCCCGGCGATGTGTTCGATGGGGTAGCGCTGCTCGATGTCCCGGCAGAGCATGGCCAGTGTCTGGTACTGCGCGGACTCGAACGCCAGCCCCTCAAGGCCCTCCAGTTCAATGCCGATCGAATCGTCATTGCACTGGCCGCGCCCGCGATAGGCCGACTGGCCAGCGTGCCAAGCCCGGCGGTCGCAGTCCACAAACTGCCAAACGGCGCCAGCGCGGTCAATGAAGAAATGCGACGACACCGCCAAGCCTCGGATGCTCTGGTAATACGGATGAGCGTCCCAGTCCAGCGTGTTGGTGAACAGCTGTTGCACTGCGTTCCCTCCATATTCGCCTGGCGGCAAGCTGATGGAGTGCACCACGATCAGGTCGATGAAGGACGCTGCTGCGGTGGGACGCAAGCCGTGGTTGGGGGATTCCAGTCTTGTGGCTGCGCGGTGCCACCCCCCATCCCAAGGCGGGAGTCCGCCTGGCTCCGCTTCAGCCGATTTCGTCATGCGGGTCCTGGTCATTGGGAACGGCGATGTTCAGCCGGGCGATGCGGTAGCGTATTTGGCGCAGGCTGATGCCCAGCCGGGCTGCAGTCGCGGTCCGGTTGAAGCCCGCCTCGCGCAGGGCGCGGATCAGGATGTCCCGCTCCTGCTGGTCCAGCCAGGCCTGAAGGTCATTGGGCAGAGCTACCGAGCCGCCCACATTGGCGGCGGGCGCTGGCGGTGAGTAGGGGACCTGCGCCTCGGCGTGGTTGGGAAGGGCGGGCGCTGTAATCGGGCGCGCCTTCAGCGGGTCTGGGGTGCCAGAGGGCCAATCCACATTCAGTTCGTCCCCGTCACTGAGCGCAACGGCCCGGTGCAGCAGGTTTTCCAGTTCCCGGACGTTGCCGGTCAGGGGGTGCGCCGCAATGGCCTGGAGCGCGTGCTCCGTGAGGGAGGGTACCGGCATGCCGGATTCCTGGGCAATGCGCGCCAGCAGCGCGGAGCACAGCACAGGCAGATCTTCGCGCCGTTCGCGCAACGGGGGGATCACGATCTCGATCACATTGAGCCGGTAGTAGAGATCCTGCCGGAAGCGGCCCGATTGCACGTCTGCGGCCAGGTCGCGGTGCGTGGCACTGACGATGCGCACATCCACCGTCTCTTCCTGGGTGGAGCCCAGCGGTCGCACGCTGCGTTCCTGGATGGCGCGCAGCAATTTGGACTGCATGGCCAGGGGTAGGTCACCGATTTCGTCCAGAAAAAGTGTGCCGCCACGGGCGGCCTGAAAGTAGCCATCCCGGTCCTGGTTGGCGCCGGTGTAGGAACCTTTCCGGGCCCCAAAAAATTCCGCCTCCAGCAGGTTCTCGGGGATGGCGCCACAGTTCACGGCCACCAGCGGCCCATCTGCACGCTGGCTGCTGGCATGCAGCGCCTGCGCCACCAATTCCTTGCCCGTGCCGGATTCACCATGAATCAGCACGGGCGCCATGCCGCGCGCCACCTTGGCCACCCGCTGCTTGACGTTGCGGATGGCCTCGGAGGCCCCCACCATCCGGTCCAGCGCGGAGCCCGCCGCCAAGGGATCTGCGCTGAAAGTGCCCTGCCGACCTTGTACGCCCCCCGTACGTGTTGCCCGGGGCGCAGGGACGCCCCCCGTCCCCTGTACGGCCGATGCGACCACCGAACGGAACTGCTTCAGGTCCACGGGCTTGGTCAGGTAGTCAAACGCACCGGAGCGCAGGGCTTCCACGGCGTTCTCGGCCGACCCATACGCCGTCATGACCACGCAGCGCTCACGGCGCTGCTGGTCGCGCAGGTCCTGCAGCAGTTCCATGCCGAAGCCGTCGGGCAGGCGCATGTCGGTGATGACGGCATCGAAACGGTGGGCTTTGAGCTGATCGCGAGCCTCCTGGACGCTGGATGCGGTTTCCACACGGTAGCCTTCGCGCAGCAAGGTCAGCTCGTACAAGGTGCGCAGATCAGGTTCGTCGTCCACGACGAGGATGGAAGCAGTAGGGGCGTTCATGGCAAGGCGTTTCAGACCACGATGGTGTCAAACAGCGTGGCGGCTTCGGCAGGGCGTGTGGTGCGGCGAAAGCCGATGGTGAAGGCGTTGCCTCCCACCTCGCCCCGCAGGGTGGTGCGGGTAAGCCGCTGATAGCTGATGGACGCCCCATGGCGCTGGCACAGCTCGCGGCAAATATAAAGGCCCAGACCGCTGGAGCGGCTTTCGGATGAAAAAAATGGTTCGAACAGATGGCGCTCTACGGATTTGTCCATGGGAGCACCGTCGCTCCAGACTTGCAGGCTGGTCTGGCCAGAAGGCAAGGTGCGGGTGGTCACCGTGAGGGAGTCCGGCTCCTGGCCCACGTAGCGCAATGCATTGTCCAGCAGGTTCACGAGCACGCGGCGCAGGTGCTCGGTGTCGAATTCCACGTGCGTATTGCCAGCTTCCAGCATCACCACCGCCCGGCGCTGCACGGGGTCCTGTGCCTGCCAGTCATTCCATACCTGCGATACCGTTTCGTCCAGCGGCAACGTGGACGCTGGTGCGTGGCTGATCTGGTGCTGCACACGGGCAATGTCCAGCACTTCCTCGGCAATGCGCGCAAGGCGGTCGGCATTCTGCTGCACCATGTGGGCCAGGCGCTTTTGTGCCGGGTCGTGCAGATCTTCTTCGAGCAAGGCATTGGCCTGCACGATCGCGGCCAGCGGGTTGCGGATTTCATGGGCCACGGCGGCCGACATGCGACCCATGGCGGCGAGTTTTTCCGTGCGCAGGCGGGCTTCCATTTCGCGCAGGTCGTGCAGGAACATCACGCACAGCCGCTCGGTCTGTGTCTGGCGCGCAGCCTCGCGCGTCGAAGTCAACCAGGTGCGTACATGCAGTCCGGTGGGACTTTGCCCCGGATGCAGCAGATCCACGTCCGCGGTCTGGGACTGCTCCTGGCGGAAGGTGCGCCGCGCCAGGATAACGAGCGGATTCCAGGGGGCTTCGGATGCCAGGATGAACGGCAGTTCGGGCAGGGACGCCCCACCAAGCAACTGGAGTCCTGCGGGGTTTGCGATTCGCACGACATCACTTTCGTCCACCACCAGTACCCCGTCGGTCAGGTTCTGGATGACGAGTGCGCTGACCTGTGTCTGCACCCGGGCGGTGACCTGGCTCTGCTGCGCCACCTCCTGCTCGCGCGCCAGGCGTGTCGCGAGCTGGTGCACCAGGTAGCTCACGATGAAATAGCCCGTTCCGGTCAGCGCGCTTTGCAGGTAGCGTGGCGCGTCGTCGCCTGCGGTGCCCGAACCCAGCCACCAGGCCCAGCCCAGCAGCAGCAGCGTGACTCCTGCCGTGGTGCCAAGTGCCAGGGTCAGCGTCCCGAGCACGGCCGCCATCAGGATGGGCAGGCCGAACAGGGGGGTGTAATTCATGGTGCCCGCATTCAGCAGTTGCAGAGCGGTAATTGCGGCAAGGTCCAGCCCGATGGATGGCAGCCACTGGGGGCCAACCCTGGGCGAGGGTGGTTTGTGCCTGGCTAGCACACGCAGCATGATGGCGGCCACCAGATAGGCGGCGCACACCGCCAGCACGGCCGGCTCGGTGGCTTGGTTGATAACCTGCCCAGCCCCTTGCAGCACCAACAGGGCCAGCGCCACCATGACACGGCCCGTCAGAAAGCCGCGCCACAGGCGCACAAACGGCGCATCGATGACGGATGTCAAGGAGCCAGGGGGCAGCGTGCGCATGGTCGGATTCAGGCGGGGCCCAGGTGCCGGTGTTCTGCGCAGCAGTAGGCGTTGCTGCCGACCATCAAGGCTTCGGCCTGCGGAATGTGGATGCCGCAGTGGGCGCAGGCCAGCATGTTCTGGGGGAGCGCCAGTGGTGGCGCAGGCGGTTTGGAAGGGGTTGCATCTGGCACGCGGCGGCTGCGCCAGATACCGATGGCGACGGCCAGGACCACCAGCAAGACCAGGTATTTCATACGCTGCGGCCCAGAACGACTTCCATGACAAAGCGGGAGCCCACATAGGCCAGCAAAAGCAGTGCCGCGCCTGCATAAAGCACGCGCACAGCGTTGCGGCCCCGCCATCCGAAGCGGGCTCGTCCCACAAGCAGGGTTGCAAACGTGAGCCAGGACAGCAGCGAGAACACAGCCTTGTGGTCCCATCGCCAAGCCCTGCCGTACAGCGTGTCGCCAAACAGCCAGCCCGCCAGCAGGGTGGCGGTCAGCAGGATGAAGCCTGCCGTCACAAAGCGGAAGGTCAGGCGCTCCAGTGTGAGCAAGGGGATGCCGCTGTGGGGGTCTTCGGCCTGGCGGATGCGCTGCTCTGCGCGTGTCATGAGCCAGGCGTGCACCACGGCGGCGGCAAACAAACCGTAACATGCAATGCCCAATGCCAGGTGCAGCGGCAGCCAGGCGGAAGCCGCCACGTGCAGCGGCTGGCCGGGAAAGAGCACTGCCAGCACGATGGCCACGGCGCCCAGTGCCGCCAGAACCCAGCGCGACTGCATCTGCGGAAAGAGCTGTCGCTCCACCGCATACACCGTCAACACCAGCCAGGCGGTCATCGACAAGGCGGGCGCAAAACCAAATCGGGGGGCGTCGCCCCACAAGCCCCATACCAGTACCGCGCCGTGCAGTACCCAGGCCACCAGCAGCGCATTGCGTGCCGCTGTGGCCCCCAGCCGTGAGGACGCGGCGGCGGGCACGGCGTATGCCACGGCAGCGGCCAGGGCCAGCAGCCAGCTGGCGGGGGAAGCACTGGGTAAAATCATGGATCGCAGTTTAGCCTTTCGCCCCACCGCCAGCTCCCTGGCGCGCAGGCAACACCGGACATCTTCCCTATGGCCTCCGCCCTTACCGACAAACTCACGCGCCTCGTCAAGGAGATGCGTGGCCAGGCCCGCATCACCGAATCCAACGTGCAGGACATGCTGCGCGAAGTGCGCATGGCGCTGCTGGAGGCCGACGTAGCCCTGCCGGTGGTGCGTGACTTCATTGCCCGGGTCAAGGACAAGGCCCTGGGTCAGGAAGTGTTGGGTTCACTCAAGCCTGGGCAGACACTGGTCAGTATCGTGAACCGGGAACTCGCCGCCACCATGGGTGAAGGAGTGGCCGATATCAATCTGGCCGCCCAGCCACCGGCCGTGATCCTGATGGCCGGCCTGCAGGGCGCGGGCAAGACCACCACCACGGCCAAGCTGGCCAAGCATCTGATCGAAAAGCGCAAGAAGAAGGTGCTCACCGTCTCGGGCGACGTGTACCGCCCTGCGGCCATCGAGCAGCTCAAGACGGTCACCAAACAGGCCGGTGCCGAGTGGTTCCCGAGCACGCCTGACCAGAAGCCGCTCGATATCGGCCTGGCCGCGCTCGACTATGCCAAGAAGCATTACTTCGACGTGCTGCTGGTGGACACGGCCGGCCGCCTGGCGATCGACGAAGTCCTGATGAAGGAAATCAAGGACCTGCACGCAGCGCTGAACCCGGTGGAAACGCTGTTCGTGGTCGATGCCATGCAGGGGCAGGATGCGATCAACACGGCCAAGGCGTTCAAGGAGGCGTTGCCGCTCACCGGGATCGTGTTGACCAAGCTCGATGGCGATTCGCGTGGTGGTGCCGCGCTGTCGGTGCGACAGATCACGGGGGCCCCCATCAAGTTCGCCGGGGTGTCCGAAAAGCTCGATGGCCTGGAAGTGTTCGATGCCGAGCGCCACGCGGGCCGCATTCTGGGCATGGGCGACATCGTGGCGCTGGTGGAGCAGGTCACAGCCGGTGTGGACATGGAGGCGGCGCAAAAGCTGGCGGCCAAGGTCAAGAGCGGTGACGGATTCGATCTGAACGACTTCCTCTCCCAAATTCAGCAGATGAAACAGATGGGTGGGCTTTCCAGCCTGATGGACAAGCTGCCGTCGCACCTCACCGCCAAGGCCGGTGCCGTGGACATGGACAAGGCCGAGAAGGACATCAAGCGCAAGGAAGGCATCATCCAGAGCATGACGCCGCTGGAGCGCCGCAAGCCCGACCTCATCAAGGCCACACGCAAGAAGCGTATCGCGGGCGGCGCGGGCGTGCATGTGCAGGAAGTCAACCGCCTGCTCAAGGAGTTTGAGCAGATGCAGGGCATGATGAAAAAGATGAAGGGCGGCGGCCTGATGAAGATGATGAAGAAGATGGGCGGCATGAAGGGCATGGGCGGGGGCGGCATGCCCAAGATGCCTTTCTGAGCACCGCGGGCATTGGCATGAAAAAACCCTGAAGAGGCGCTGCTTCTTCAGGGTTTTTGCATTCTTGGAAGCGGCCGTGCCTACGGCTCTTGCAGCCAGTTCTTGAGGGGCTGGTCTGCCCAGGCCTTGGCCTTGTCTCCGACAAAGATGCGTGGCTGGGACGCTGAGACCTTGCGGCGCTTTTCCTGTGCTGCGATGGCCTTTTGCGCTTCTCCCATCCAATCGGTCATCGAACGGTTTTCTGCACCTGACTGGCCAAACAGCGCTTCGGAAAATGGCGTGTTGTTGCCGTTGTATTGGCAATTGAAGGTGGTGCGGCCCACGTCCGTGGCCGCGAGCACCACCCGGTTCGGAGCCTTCAGGGGCTCGACGAACGCACCGCTGTAGCAGGCGGAAAGCACCACCAGCGTGGGCACCTTGTTCAGCGGCGCCAGCGCATCGCTGAGGGCTTTGGTGGTGATGGGCGGCACGTGTTTGCCGCCCACGCTGATATTTAGCAGGCCGGGGTTGCTGTGGGTCGATATGAGCAGCAGAACGCGGTCCTGCGGGCGCGCCACTTCAGCCATTTTTGACATCACCAGCGAAAAATTCTCTGGGGTGGCCTGTGGCCAATCGGTGGGCTGGTCGCGTGCTGGATTGGCCAGCTTGAGCATCAGCGCGTTTGGATCGATGGCTTTGACCAGCTTTTCGGCAAGCAGCACGTCGTTGCGGAAGGCTTTGGACTGCGAATGCATCGCAAATCCCGCAAAGATGACGCGCCCTGGGGGCTCGGGGGGGGAAGGAGGAGGTGCTGGTGCGGCGACCGGGGCAGATGCTTTTACAGGCGCTTGCGCGGGGGGCATGGCGCAGCCTGTGAGTGCTATGGCCAGGGTGAGTGTGCTTGCGTGGAACAGCCGCCAGCGGGCGACAGGTGAAAACAGAGACGAGGGCATTGATAGCGGGGCCGCGCACTGCCTAAAACCGCAATAAGCGGTTGTAGGCATAGGGGCTGGGTGGAAAGGATACGCATCGTAACGGGCGCAAGACCGAGGTTCAGGGCGTATTGATGCTCCATGGTTATGCAATTTTCAGGTCCTGGCGCTTGATGGTAGACATTTTATTGCTATTAATATGGTAGCGATATCAAAAAAGCCGGTGCATGCACCGGCTTGTGGTTTGTGTGAAATTTCTCACACTTTCACAGCGTCGCCAGCGGCGCTGGTCGTGCCAGTCGGCTTGCATGCAGCCATGCACGGCGCAGCACGGGGGGCGACCAGGATTCCTCGGGGATGAGCAGAAGGCGTTGCGCACGCATGGCCTTGCCCAGAGCGATCTGGCTCGTCAATACAGCCAGCGGAATCGCCAAGGCCAGCGGCAGTCCGACGGGCATGAGCCACAACAAGGCGCTGCTGTCGATCAATGCCACGCCCACGGCCAGAAGACCGATCACCAGGCTCATCGGAGCCAGCTGGCGTGCGGCATGGCGCCACGGTACGGCGTGGGCTTCGCGCGGGGGCGACTTCCATTCCAGCTTCAGGCCTGTGAGTGCAATCAGTACAAACAGCGAATGCGCCAACATGCGGATAGGCGCCTGCAGGATGGCCAACACGCTCTCCAGCGCAGCGCTCTTGAGCAGGCTGACGGTGCCGCCGTACTCCTTTTGCTCGCGGCGCATGAACACGGCGGCTACCCCCAGGATGCGGGGCAGAAACAGCATACACAGTGTCCATGCCCACAGCGAGAGCAGTTCGGCCGGCAGAATGTGCCAGTCGGCCACGAGCTTGGCGCCCGAAAGCCACAGGGCCGTGCCCAGCGTGAGGAAGGCCAGCCACAGCGGTGCCGACAAGTAGGCCATGGCCCCTGTGATGAACATCGAGCGGTGCACGGCGTGGATGCCAGGTTCGGCCATCAGGCGTGCGTTCTGCAGATTGCCCTGGCACCAGCGGCGGTCGCGCTGCAGCTCGGCCAGCAGGTCGGGGGGCTGCTGTTCATAGCTGCCGATCAGGTCCGATACCAGCCACACGTGGTAGCCGGCGCGGCGCATCAGCGCAGCTTCGACAAAGTCGTGCGACATGATGCCGCCCGCCAGGCCGCCTTTACCCTTGATGGGGGCCAGTGCACAGTGCTCCATGAAGGGAGCCACGCGGATGATCGCGTTGTGGCCCCAATAGTGGGATTCGCCCAGCTGCCAGTACTGCATGCCCAGCGTGAACAGGCGGCCCGTGACACGCGATGCGAACTGCTGCGCGCGGGCGTGCAGCGTGACGTGGCCAATGGCCTGCGTCGCGGTCTGGATGATGCCGGCCGTGGGGTTGGCTTCCATGAGCTTGGCCATCGAGACGATGCAGTCACCGCTCATCACGCTGTCGGCGTCCAGCACCACCATGTAACGGTAGTCCTTGCCCCAGCGGCGGCAGAAGTCGGCCACGTTGCCGGCCTTGCGGTGTGTACGGCGGGCGCGCAGGCGGTAGTAAACCTGCACTTGCGGTTGCTGGCTGTGCTGTGCCAGGGCGCTGCGCAGTTCTTCCCATGCGGCGCGCTCGGCCCGGGCGATGGCGGGGTCATAGCTGTCGGACAGCACATACACGTCGAAGGTGGCCCCGTGGCCGGTGGATGCCACCGACTCGCACGTTGCCCGCAGCCCTGCAAACACCGTGGCCACGTCCTCGTTGCAGATTGGCATGATGATGGCCGTGCGCGCGTCAGGCGCCAGCACATGCTCCACAACGCTGCGTACGGACAGCGCATGTTTGTCGCCGCGCAGCATCACCCAAAAACCCATCAGCCCCGTGAGGAAGCCTGTGACCACCCAGGCAGACAGCAGTGCGAACAGTGCGATCTGGCCGTAGCCCAACCAGGGGTTCTCATACTCGGGTTGCACCCCCGCAAACAGAAAACTTGCCAGGGCCGTGGTCAGCACGGTCAGCACGGCAAAGGTCCAACGGCGGCGCTGCGCGGCGCCTTCCCATGCCTGGGTTGGCCGGTTTTCGGGTGATGCGGGATGGCTGACCTTGGCGCGACCGGTCAGCTTGAGAAGCAGGGCTGTGCCCACGCTGTTCCAGAAGCCGCGCCAGGGGACGGGCGCCATGGAGCCTCGGTGGACCGGCGGTGCGGTGACGGCATTCGGGTGCCGTTCCTCGCGCAGTGCACTGCGCTGGGGGTGGTGGTGCACCGTGGGGCTTACTCGGGAAGAATGATGTGCGTCCATGTTTCACTCACAGCGTTGTTGTCGTGTTGAAGAAAAGCGCGCAGCTCGATCGGACGATCGGCTTTTTGGCGCTGTACGCGAACAGTCATGCGCCACTGGTCGGTGGCGGGATTGCGGTAGACGATGTTTTCCAGCACCTTGCCGTTGGCGTCGGCGCTCACCACCGCCTTGACGACAGCTTCGGCCGGCAGGGCCTTGAGTGCGGGGCCGTCGAAGTCGACAACAAACTGCGCCTGCTGGCGCAGGGCGGCAGCGGTCTCTTTGGTGTAGCCCATGCCGCGTCGCGATTGCGTGGCCCAGGCGCCGGGCGGCCGCTGCTGCTCATCGCCTTGCCAGCTCAGCTCGTAGGCAAATTCCAGGGGCTGGCCGGGTGCGGGCATCTGGGCAGGCACCCAATACGCCACGATGTTGTCGTGCGTCTCATCGGGGGTGTTGAGCTGCACGAGTTCCACGCGGCCTGCGCCCCAGTCGTGCAGGGGGCGCACCCAAGCGCTGGGGCGGCGCTCATACCGGGCTTCCACGTCCTCATAGTTCGCCCATTGGCGGTCACGCTGCATCAGGCCAAAACCCTTGGGGTTCTTTGTGGCGAACGACGTGACCTGGGTCTGCTTGGGGTTCTGCAGCGGGCGCCACAGCCACTCGCCCTCGCCGGTGGCGATCATCAGGCCGTCGGAGTCGTGTACCTCGGGCCGGAAGTCGTCCTTGCGGGGCTGGTTCTCGCCGAAGAAGAACATGCTGGTCAACGGCGCAATGCCCAGCGTGGCAATGGGCTTGCTGCCAGCGCCGGGCCGCACAAAGATGCGGCTGCGCACGGTAGTGGTGGTCTGCGTGCCCGGCTGGATGTCGAAGCGGTAGGCGCCAGTGGCGCGCGGCGAATCCAGCAGCGCATACACCGTGACTTGCGTGGACAAGGGATCGGGCCGCACCAGCCAGAACTCCGTGAAGCGCGGGAACTCTTCGCCACTGCCACCCACGGTGTCGATGGCCAGTCCGCGCGCAGACAGGCCGTACTGCTGGTCCTTGCCCAGTGCGCGGAAGTAGCTGGCGCCCTGGAAGACCACCAGTTCATCCTTGTAGGCGCTGGAGTTGAGGTGGTTGTGCAGGCGAAAGCCCGCAAAGCCCAGGTCGCCCCAGGCCTCGGGCCGCACTTGGTTCTTGCCGTAGTCGAAGTCCGCACGGCTGTAGCCGATGTGGCGCGCGCCTTGGGGCGTCACTTCATTGATCAGCACCGGCTCCTTCTGGTACAGGCCCAGGTGGAAGAACATGGCCTCGAACGGCAACTTTTCGGCGCGCCACAGGGCACGGTCGGGGCGCCAGCGGATGTCGCGCACCTGGTCGTAGTTGAGTTTGGCGAGGTCGGCGGGGAGCTTGTCGCTGGATGTGCGATACGGCTTCTCCGCCCGTTCCCGGGCCATGCGGGTGACGCTGTCGAAATCGAAGCTTTGGGCCTGTGCTGCGCTTGCCAACAGGGCGGTGGCCAGCGCCATTGCGGCCTGTGGGAGCCGACCGGTGAAGCGTGAACGGTGAGAAAAAACAGCTTGCATGCTGGAACTAGGGCAAACCCTGTGCCAGCTTGGAAAAACTGTTTTAAATCAATGGCTTATGTAGTTAACCGCATGTAAGCAGTTGTGCAACCCGTGGATCGGCGTGCAAATACAGAGTTTCTGTCGCCATGTGGCGACAGCGAGACGGAGCGCTTGAGAAAAACTGAGGAAAAATCAAAGGCTTAGTCGTGTCGCTCATCAGCGACGTCTTCATTGTCGGCTGCGTCGTTCTTGAAGTGTCCGGGGGTCAGTGCATGTTTTTGCAGCAGCCGGTAGAACTCCGTGCGGTTGCGCTGTGCCAGGCGCGCGGCGTCGGCCACATTGCCATCCGTCATCTTGAGCAGACCCACCAGGTACTCGCGCTCAAAGCGCTGGCGGGCCTCGGAAAAGCTCAGCACCTGCGTGGACGGCGTGCGCAATGCGCGCTGTACCAGCGTCAGGGGCACCAGTGGCGTGGTGGACAGGGCGCACACCTGTTCGACGACGTTGTAGAGCTGGCGCACATTGCCGGGCCAAGCGGCCAGGGTCAGGGCCTTGAGCGCCTCGGGCGCGAAGCCCGACAGGCGCTTGTCGTACTTGCGCGCCAGCTTGTCGAGAAAGTGGTTGGCCAGCAACGCGATGTCCTCGCGACGGTCTGCGAGGGTGGGCAGCGCCAGTGTGACCACATTGAGCCGGTAGTACAGGTCTTCGCGGAACTGGGTCGTGGCCATGGCGGCCTCCAGATCGCGGTGTGTGGCCGAGATGATGCGCACGTCGATGGGAATCGACTGGCTGGCCCCCACGGGGCGTACCGCACGCTCTTGCAGCACCCGCAGCAGCTTGACCTGCAGGGCGGGCGGCATGTCTCCAATTTCGTCCAGCAGCAAGGTGCCGCCTTCCGCAGCCTGGAACAGCCCCTTGTGGTTGCTCACTGCATCGGTAAAGGCACCTTTGACGTGGCCAAACAGTTCGGATTCGAGCAGGGCTTCGGGGATGGCGCCGCAGTTGACGGCAACAAAGGGATGGCGTGCCCGCGGACTGGCGCGGTGGATGGCCTGGGCCAGCAGCTCTTTGCCCGAGCCGCTATCGCCCAGCAGCAGCACGCTGGCGTCCGACTGGGCCACCATGTAGGCCTCGGCCAGCAAGTCGGTCATGCGGTTGGAGCGGCTCACGATCTCGGCGCGCCAAGCCTCGTTGGCATGGGCATGTGTGACGGCAGGTGCGCTCAGGGCAAGGGCCTGGGCAATTTTTTCCAGCAGTTCTTTGCCGTCGTAGGGTTTGGTGAGGTAGGTGAATACCCCGCGTGACGTGGCTTCCACGGCATCGGGAATGGTGCCGTGCGCAGTGAGCAGGATGACCGGCAGCGAAGGGTGCCGCGCACGCACTTCGTCGAACAGCGCAAGGCCATCGCGCCCAGGCAGGCGCACATCGCTCAGCACGAGCTGCGGGCGCGCCATGTCCAGCTGGGCCAGCGCCGCCTCGGCCGAGCCCACGGCGACCACGTCATATCCTGCGGCCTGCAGGCGCAGCGACAGCAGTCGCAGCATGTCGGCATCGTCGTCCACCACGAGGACACGGGCGCGTGGCGTTGCGCGGGATGGGGTGGAGGTAGCTGCCATGGCGGGTTCTTTCGCACCTTCTGGAGAAGGTCAGGGCGCTGGGCGTTGGGGGCTGCTGCCCGGAAGAGAGGCCGGTGCCGCGGGAAGCGGGGCAGGGCGTGTGGTCAGGCTGCGTTCGATAGCGCGCACCGCCTCCAGCCGCTCATTGAGTTGATCATTGCGGCGCTGCGCCTCGCGCAGTTGTTGGGTTTGCCGCTCCAATTGGTCTTCCAGCCGGCGTTGCTGCAGAAGCCGCGATTCCATCAGTCGCGCCAAGGGGTGCAGGACTTGCGCCGCAGCCGCGGTGTTGCCCATCACGCGCTGCACCAGGCCCAGGGCGCGGGCCGTATCGACGGGTTGGCGCGTTTGCGCCAGCGCTGTGGCCAGAAGAAGCGAGGTCTCCACCGATGCATCTTCCACCTCGCCCAGGCGGGCAATCTCTTTGGCCAGTTCTGCGGGTGCCATGCGCAGGGTACGGTCCGTTTGCGCCAGCACCTGCAACACCGGGGTCGCATCCTGGGGGGTCTCGGTGGCGGAGATCTGGCGGGCGTTGGGAGATTCCGCAGCCACGGGGGGTGGGGGCGCAATGGCCGTGGGCTGTGCAGGCGCGGCCACTGCCTGGGGGGCGGTTGCATTGCAGCCTGCCATCGTGAGTGCCGCCACCAGCAACAAGACCCGCGCCGGAAGGTTCAGAGGGCGTGGGTGGAGCGGGTGGGCGGAAAGAATGCTAGGCAGCATGCGGTAGTTCCATGCGAAAAAAGGAGTGGACGCCATCTTCCACCAGCCGCACGCTGCCGCCGTGGGCGACGACGTACTCCTGGACGATTGATAGCCCGATTCCGGTGCCTCGCACGGCGTCGTCAGGCTGGCGTATGCCCCGGTAAAAGGGCTCAAACACGCGGTCGCGGTCGGTTTTGGCCACGCCGGGTCCCTGGTCTGAGATATCCACGCGCACGCAGTCCGCATCGCGAGAGAGAGACAGCCGCACCGTTCCACCTTTGGGGGAGAAACGAATGGCATTGGACAGCAGGTTGCTGACCGCCGAGGCGATTTTGTCGGCATCGATTTGCAAAGAGACGGCGGGGCCCTCCACGAGTAACCTCAGGCCCCGGGCCTGCCACTGCAGGCGCTGGGCCTCCACTTGGGCTTCCAGCAGCGCGAGCAGGTCGGTATCGCGCCGCTGCAGCTGGCGCGCCTCAAAGGCCGCTGCATTGAAGCGCAGCAAGGCTTCGATCTCCCCCTGCAAGACCAGCGTATTGTGGTGAAGGATCTGTGTCACTTCGCGCTGACCGGCATTGAGTTCACCGGTCACTCCGTCCTGCAAAAGTGCCACACCCTCGCGCAGCGCGGCCAAGGGTGTCTTCAGTTCGTGCGAGACATGGCGCAGGAAGCGGGCCTTGTCGGAATCCAGTTCCAGCAGTCTGAGCCGCAGCCACTCCAGCTGTTGCCCCACGCGGCGCACGTCGTCGGGGCCGGAGATCACGACGGGCGCTTCGAGCTGGTTTTCGCCCAACCGCCGGATCGTGCCTTCCAGTCGCTTGAAAGGACGGGCGAGCCAGATGCCCAGTGCCAAGGCCAGTACCAGCGCCAGGACGATCACTCCCACCACCTGGTGCGTCACGTTGCTGCGGCTCGCCTCCACCTGGTCCTGCAGTGCACGGTTGCGTTGGGCATTGATGTCCTGGACGGATTGCACGATGTCAGTGTGCAGTGCCTCCAGTGCGACAAATTTTTCCGCGACCAGTTGCTCGTTCTCCAGCGCCCGCTCCGGCGGGGCATCCAGCAGCGCCTTGACGGCGTCGAGATGCGCGCGCCATTGGCTGGTCTGGTCTTCGGGAAGGCCGCCCTGGTGCAACTGGTCGAGAATGGCCTGCGCTTCCACGGACATTTCGTTGAAGCTGCGGCGCAGCGGCGCATCCCGCAGCACCAGGGACTGGCGGGCCGCGCGTTCCAGCGCTTGCCCGCGCTGGTTCAGCGCCTGGGCAGCTGTGCTGAGGGCGATGGCCTCGGCGGCACCATGGCGGCTTTGAACCATGAGCTGTTCCAGCGTATAGAGCGCGCGCAATGAGCTCACCCCCAGCAATCCTGCTATCAGCAGAAACGCCAGCAGCAGTAGCTGTTGGAACGAGAGGCCGCGCAGCGGGCCGTCGGCCTTGTGCAGATCTGCGTGCGCCAGGTTGTCTGCAGGTTTTGCCACGGGTGTCGGGTGTGCGTCAGGCAGCGAGCGCCGCCTCGCTGATGCACACTTCTCCGCGCAGCGTGTAGGCCTTTGCTTCGGTGATCGTCACATCCACCATCTGGCCCACCAGGCGGGGCTGGCCCACAAAATTGACCACGCGGTTGCATTCGGTGCGCCCCATCAGTTCGGTGGCGTCGCGTTTGGAGGCGCCTTCCACCAGGATGCGCTGCACCGATCCCACGCGGCTTTCGCTGATGGACTTGATGTTGGCGTTGATCACGCCCTGCAGGTGCTGCAGGCGGCGCAGCTTCACATCGTGTGGCGTGTCGTCGTGCAGGCCGGCGGCAGGCGTACCGGGGCGCGGGCTGAAGATGAAGCTGAAGCTGTTGTCGAAGTGGATGTCGTCGATCAGCTTCATCATCTTGTTGAAGTCGTCTTCCGTCTCGCCCGGGAAGCCGACGATGAAGTCGCTGCTCATGGCCAGGTCGGGGCGGATGGCGCGAAGCTTGCGCACGGTGCTCTTGTACTCCATGGTGGTGTAGCCGCGCTTCATGGCCATCAGGATGCGGTCGCTGCCGTGTTGCACGGGCAGGTGCAGGTGGCTGGCAAGTTTTGGCAGTTTGGCGTACGCCTCGATCAGCCGGGGCGTGAATTCGTTGGGGTGGCTGGTGGTGTACCGGATGCGTTCGATGCCTGGGATGTCAGACACGTATTCGAGCAGCAGCGCGAAGTCGGCGATCTCTGCCGTGCCGCCCATCTTTCCCAGGTAGGCGTTCACGTTCTGGCCCAGCAGCGTGATCTCCTTGACGCCCTGGTCGGCCAGGCCCGCCACCTCCACGAGTACATCGTCGAACGGGCGACTCACCTCTTCACCGCGCGTATAGGGCACCACACAGTAGCTGCAGTATTTGCTGCAGCCTTCCATGATGGAGACAAAGGCGCTCGCACCTTCGACCCGCGCCGGTGGCAGGTGGTCGAACTTCTCGATCTCGGGGAAGCTGATGTCCACCTGGGGCTTGTCCAGGCGATCGCGCTGGTTCAGCAGCTCAGGCAGGCGGTGCAGGGTCTGGGGGCCGAACACCACGTCCACATAGGGCGCGCGCTTGATGATCTCGGCGCCTTCCTGGCTGGCCACGCAGCCGCCCACGCCGATCTTCACACCGCGTGCTTTCAGGTGCTTGATGCGGCCCAGGTCGCTGAACACCTTCTCTTGCGCCTTCTCGCGCACCGAGCAGGTGTTGAACAGAATGAGGTCGGCTTCGTCCACATTCTGCGTGGGCTCATAGCCCTGGGCGGCGTTGAGCACGTCGGCCATCTTGTCCGAGTCGTACTCGTTCATTTGGCAGCCGAAGGTTTTGATAAAGACTTTTTTGGCCATGGCGGGCTCGCTATCGGAAAAAGGGCAGGGCGGAGCGCCACTGCGCACCGCAAGCGTTGAATCGACTGCGCCGTGGCGTAGGGCGCAGTCGCTGTGTTATTTCTTGATGGGGTCGGATTCGGCGCGGTAGTTGCGCTCGACCGTGTCACTGCCCTTGCGGGGTTGTTCGGCCTCACCCTGGGTCAGGATCCACGCGGTGATCAGCATGCCTGTGCTGGTTTCGATGACGTAGTTCACTTTGTAGCTCTGGCCTAGCACAGTGTGGGCCATGACCAGCGTGTTCTGTGGGCTCAGCAGCCGCATACCGGGCGCCATGCGGATGGTTCGGCCATTGAGCGTGGCCTCCGACACCGTGTTGAGGGTCAAGGTGCCGCGCAGAGCCGCGTCGGGGAAGTTGCGCATGCCTCCGAGCCCCGGCTGGACCTGGGCAGCAGCAGGCAGCGCGGCATACAGCAAAACACTGGCAAGCCCAGCGACTAGGTGCCGACTGAGATTCCGCATGGGAGAGGCGTGGGAGGTTGTGCAGCGATTCATGGTTTACATCCAGGGGCTGAAAGAAGAATTTTAGGGCGTGCCTGCCGTTTGAGGGGGCTCTTGAACCCGCAGGCCATCCGAGGCCGGTGACGCACGCCTGCGCGGGCATGCAGTGATGCCCGGCACATGCGCCAGCAGCACGGCACCAATGAAAAACCCACAGTGGGTTGCCGCACTGTGGGTTTGATTTGGTGGTCGTAGGTGGACTTGAACCACCGACATCAGCATTATGAATGCTGCGCTCTAACCAACTGAGCTATACGACCGAAGCCCCAAATTATAGAACAAAAATTATTGGTGTGTGAAGTTCGCGGCGCGTTTGTTCATGAAAGCGTCCATACCTTCCTTTTGGTCCTGGGTGGAGAACAGGGCGTGGAAGAGCCGGCGCTCGAACATCACGCCGTCCGACAGGCTGCCTTCAAAGGCACGGTTGACCGATTCCTTGGCTGCCATCACGGCGATTTGTGAGAAGCCTGCAATGATGATGGCGGCACCCAGCGCTTCATCCATGAGCTTGTCATTGGGCACCACACGGCTGACCAGACCGGCGCGCTCGGCTTCCACCGCGTCCATCATGCGTCCTGTCAAGGCCATGTCCATCGCCTTGGATTTGCCCACTGCGCGCGGCAGGCGCTGCGTCCCGCCCGCGCCGGGGATCACGCCCAGCTTGATTTCTGGCTGGCCAAACTTGGCGTTTTCAGCGGCGATGATGAAATCGCACATCATGGCCAGCTCGCAGCCTCCCCCCAGGGCAAAGCCGCTGACAGCGGCAATGACGGGCTTGCGGATGGCTCGGATGGCTTCCCAGTTGCGGGTGATGTAGTCCCCCTTGTAGGTGTCGGCAAAGCTGTATTTCGCCATGGCACCAATGTCAGCACCCGCCGCAAACGCCTTTTCGCTGCCAGTGACGAGAATGCAGCCTATTTTTTCGTCCGCATCGAAAGCTTTCAGCGCCGTGCCCAGTTCGTTCATGAGTTGGTCATTCAGCGCATTGAGCTGCTTGGGCCGGTTGAGCGTGATGATGCCGACCTTGTCCGCTTCGATGCGGACCTCGATGGTTTCGTAGGACATGAAATCTCCAGGGTTTATAGGTGGTTATGACTGCACGGACGAATATACCCAAGCAGGCCCGAACCGCGCGCTGGTAGGTAAAACACCGTATCGCGCCAGACGCATGTCCCCTGTTCAGTTCAGCCAGCGCCCTACGGCGGCGGCGTTGGCAATCGACAGGCTGACCGTGTCCGGCACCGTCGTGGTCGGCGTGGTGCTGCGGGAGCCCTTCTTTGACAGAGCGGTCGGGCTGCGGGCTGGGAGATCGAGCTGCAGGCGCAGCAGACGCCCGTCCCGTGCTACCAGAGCGGTCAGCGATGTCTCGGTGCCAGCGTAGAGCGCTACGTCTTCCAGTTTGCTAATGCGCCAACCCTGACCGTTCACGTCGATGCCCAGCCACTCGTCACCTGGCGCCATGCCTGCCTTTTCGGCAGGGCCGCCTCGTAGCACGGTCTTGATATGGATGCTGTGGTTTTCCCCCACCCGCAGTCCCAGCCGCTGCGCCCATTGGGGTGTCTCAGCCTTGAGTGACACACCGTTGGCTTCCAGAAGCTCTACCAGAGGGAGTTCCGTGGTGCTGTGCACCCACTGCGCCAGCTCCGTACCGAAAGATCGGCCAGACAGTTCTTTCAACACAGCAAGCACATCTTCCTGGGTCATCGGGCCACCCTGGCACTGCGTCCACAGCGTGCGCATGACCTCGTCCAGGTTCGTCTTTCCCTCACGGCGGAGGGCGAGGTCCAGGCACAGGGCCACCAGTGAGCCCTTGGTGTAGTAACTGACCGTCGCGTTGGGGGTGTTTTCGTCCTGGCGGTAGTACTTGACCCAAGCGTCAAAGCTGGACTGCGCCACGGTCTGTACGGTCCGACCCGGGGTCTGCAGTACCTGGTTGATGGTCTTGGTGACGAGCTTCAGATAGACCGCATCATCGATCAATCCGGCACGGCGCAGCAGCAGGTCGTCGTAGTAGCTGGTGAAGCCCTCGAAGAACCACAGCAGTTCTGTGTAATTTTCCCGCGCGTAGTCGTATTCAGCAAACTCAGCGGGGCGCAGCCGCTTGACGTTCCAGGAGTGGAAGTACTCATGGCTGATCAGTCCCAACAGGGTGGTGTATCCATCGCCAGTTCGGGTCTCATCCATCCGTGGCAGGTCGCGCCGGCCGCAGATGAGTGCGGTGGAGTTGCGGTGCTCCAACCCCCCGTAGCCGTCGCCCACGGCGTTGAGCATGAACAGGTAGCTCTTGAAAGGAGCCTTGCCCTCGCCATGCCAGAAGCGGATCGCGGTCTCACAGATCTTCTGGGTGTCTCCCAGCAGGCGTTTGCCGTCAAAAGAGGGAGCCGCTCCGGCCACCACAAAGCGGTGCGGAACACCGCAGGCTGTGAAACGGCCGGTCCAGAACAGGCCCATCTCTACCGGGCAATCGACCAGCTCGTCGTAGTTTGTCGCCACATAGAGGCCAAAACCCTTCTTGTCTATCTTGAGGGGAGAGAGTCCGGTGGCCGCCGACCAGGCGGCTGTGGCAGATGTGCTGGCAATATCGAGCGTGTGGCGTTGCTTCTCCTGCCCGTGCACGCGCAGGCACAGACTGGTGCCATTGAAAAAACCGCGCGATGCGTCAAGCCAGGCTGTGCGCACCGAGGTGTCGTAGGCGCAGACGACATATGTCAGGACCAGTGGCTTGTGCGCGCTGCAGTCTGCTTGCCACCGGTGCTTGTCCAGTTGCGTGAGCTTCACCTCCTGCTTGCCCTGGCGGGCTTTCAGTTCTTGCAGGTTTTTGGAGAACTCCCGCACCAGATAGCTCCCTGGAATCCAGCTTGGCAGCGAGACCTCTTGCAGCGCCTTCGGATGGGTGATCGTCAGTGCTATGCGAAATAGATGAGCGTGCAGGTCCCACGGCTCAATACGGTAGTGGATGGCGGCGGGTTCCGGCTTGGGGGGTGGGGGCATGGGCAGCTGCTGGTGTTCGGACTTCGCGGAGGGGTGGCGCAATCCATGAGGGCAAGGGGCTGCGCGAATGCGAAACGCGTGTCAGTTGGCTGAGGGCGTTTCGCTGCTGGCTTCGGCCAAGCGTTTTTCCACCTCTTTGGCACCGATGGCTCCTGGCACGCGGGCACCGTTGGCAAAAATCAGTGTAGGTGTCCCAGTGATCTTGTGCTTGCGGCCAAACGCCAGGTTGCGCTGCAGAGCGCTGGTATCGCAGCTTGCTGCGGGCGCGGGTTTGTCCCGCACCATGAGATCCTGCCAGGCCGTCACCTGGTCCTTGGCGCACCAGATATTGCGCGACTTTTCGGCGGAGTCTGGGCTGAGGATGGGGTATAGGAACAGATATACCGTGACGTTATCCACGTTCTGAAGGTCGCGCTCAAAACGTTTGCAGTAGCCGCAATTGGGGTCTTCAAACACCGCCACCTTGCGTTTCCCGTCTCCCCGCACGATGGTGAAGGCGTCTTTGATTGGCAAGGCAGAAAACTCGACGGCCGTGAGCTTGGCAATGCGGTCTTCCGTCAGATTCCTGCGCACCTTCGTATCGATCAATTCGCCCTGGATCACGTAGTTGCCCTTGGCGTCGGTGTAGAACAGGTCCGTCCCGATGCGTACCTCGTAGAGGCCCTTCATGGGCGTGGAGCGCACTTCGTCGATCTTGTCCATTTGGGGAATGCGTTCGGCGAGTGCCTTGCGGATGTCCGCTTCCTGCGCGGTGGCAGCGAGACTTGAGGCCAGCGCAGCGGCTGCGAGCAAGGTGGGAATCAGTTTCATGGTGTTCTCGTTCAAGCGATCTGGCGGTCTGCCGATGGCGGCTACCGGTTTGGTCAATAGTTTCCCATGGCCTGGCGGGCCACGAAGTTCTTCAAGGGGCCGCTCAGTTCAAAGCCCTTCATTCCCCAATTGCGCAGCGCTTGCAGTGGCCCCTCCTGACGAGAGAAAAGCTGCTGCAGGCCGTCTGTCGCCAATCCCATTGGCAACAGGGCTGCCTTGCGCTTGCGCTCATAACTCCGCAGCAGCCGCAGATCAGCCACGCTGCGCCAATAGTCGCGCCCGTGCAGAATGTCTGCGAGGGTCTGGGCATCCGCCAAGCCCAGGTTCAGCCCCTGGCCTGCGAGCGGATGCACGTTGTGCGCTGCGTCACCAGCCAACACCCAGCTTCGCGGGCTCTTGTCATTGGTGGGCACGGTGCCACACCAACGGTCTGCCGTTGCAAGCTGCAAGGGCCAGGTTGCGCGGTCCGCACTTAGCGCCAGCGTACCCAAGGTTTCCTGGCTGACCACCTGGAGCTTCTGTGCGAATTCTTCGGGGGACAATGTCATCAGCGGCGCTACCTGCTCCTGCAAGACGGACCATACAACCGCCACGGAGTTCCCCAGCGGACCCCCCAAAGGCAAAAAAGCCAGGATGCCGTCGGGCAAGAACCATTGTCGCGCCACCTGTTCATGGCCCCGTTCGCATTGCAATCGGGTGGCGATGGCGTGCTGCCCATACGGGGTCACCCGAAAATCCACACCAAACTCTTCGCGCGTACGGCTGGCACGGCCCTCGCAAACCACTGTCAGTGCCGCCGGCACTGGAGAATCGACCATTTCCACCTGGGGCTGGTAGCGCACGGCTTCGGCGAGGCGCGCCTCCAGGGCGGGCACGTCCACGATCCAGGCCAGGGCCTCAACCCCCTGGGCGGCTGCATCAAAATGCACGGCGCCATCCTGGTCGCCCTTTACCCGCATAGACCTGACCGCCGTAGCGTGCTCCGCATCGGGCCAGCTGCGAAGCGATTCGAGCAGGTGGCGCGAGACCGTGTTCAGCGCGTAGGCCCGCACATCGGCAGCTGCGGAGACTCCGGTGCCGGGGGCGGGTAACAAGGCCACTTTCAGCCGTTCGCGGGCCAGCAGCAGCGCCAGAGTCTTGCCCACAATGCCGGTGCCGCGAATACAGATATCAAAGGTTTGGGCCATGGCGGCATTGTAGGAGGGGGCTTGTGCCACCGGGTACGGTGCAAAATCGGGCTCCCATTCCCCTGGTCTTTTTTGAGGAGCACTTCCGCGTGAGTTTCTACCCTGATTCCGACCTGTCCGGCACCATCGCGCGCCTCTTCGTTTATCCCGTCAAGTCGTGCGCGGGCATCGAGGTACAGGAGGCGCAGCTCACTGAAACGGGGCTGGACCTGGACCGTGCATGGATGGTGGTGGATGCTGAGGGCATGTTCCTGACCCAGCGCGTGCTGCCGCGCATGGCCTTGATCCGGCCGCAGCTCAAGAGCGACGAGATGGTGCTGCGCGCCCCCGGTATGCTGGCCTTGCATGTGGCCATCGATGCCGTTGAGGGGCCCGCCACGGTGACCGTATGGCGAGACACGGTGCCCGCCTGGGACATGGGCGCCGTGGCGGCACAGTGGTTCACTGATTTCCTGGGTCAGCCCTGTCGTCTTGTCCGTTTTGACCCCGAATACCGGCGCTTGTCCAGCATGGAGTGGACGGACGGTGTCGAGGCTCCGAATCAGTTCGCCGATGGCTTCCCTATGCTGGTGGCCAGCGAAGCGTCCATGGACGAGCTGAATGTACGCCTTCAGGCTGCAGGCCATGCCGCCGTGGGCATCGAGCGGTTTCGTCCGAATGTGGTGCTGGCCGGGGTGGATGCACACGACGAAGACCGGGTGGACCTGGTGCGGGTGGACGCTGCCGAGGGTGAAATCCACCTGCAGCCCGTGAAGCCTTGCTCGCGTTGCCCTATTCCCGACATTGACCCCACTACGGCCCAAAGTACCCCTGTGGTGGGTGACATGCTGCGGACCTACCGGCAGGACAAGCGTCTCGATGGCGCCATCACGTTCGGAATGAACGCCATCGTGGGCCGGGGGGCGGGCCAAGTGCTGCGAGTGGGGCAGCGGGTGGCGGCCAATCTGCGCTTTGATTGAGGGTGTGAACAGGCCGTGGAAATGCGATTGCTGGCGGGCCCGTAAAATCGGCGGTTTGTCTCCGAATTCCAGAAAGCCCTGCCATGAGCCTCCAATGCGGCATCGTGGGCCTGCCCAACGTCGGCAAGTCCACCCTTTTCAACGCGCTGACCAAGGCCGGCATCGCCGCCGAAAACTACCCCTTCTGCACCATTGAGCCCAATGTGGGCGTGGTGGAAGTGCCAGACCCCCGTCTGCAGCAACTCGCCGAGATCATTTCGCCCGAACGCATTGTTCCGGCCATTGTCGAGTTCGTGGACATCGCCGGCCTGGTGGCAGGTGCCAGCCAGGGCGAAGGCCTGGGCAACCAGTTCTTGGCCCATATCCGTGAAACCGATGCCATCGTGAACGTGGTGCGTTGTTTTGAAGACGACAACGTGATCCACGTGGCCGGCCGTGTGGACCCGATCTCTGACATCGAAGTCATCCAGACGGAACTGTGCCTGGCCGACATGGGCACTGTGGAAAAGGCGCTCAACCGCTACACCAAGGCTGCCAAGTCGGGCAACGACAAGGACGCAGCCAAGCTGGTGGCGCTGCTCACGCGCATCCAGGCCGCACTCAACGAAGGCAAGCCTGCGCGCTCGGTCGAGATCACCAAAGAAGAGCAGCCCCTGCTCAAGTCCCTGTGCCTGATCACGGCCAAGCCTGCCATGTTTGTGGGCAACGTGAGCGAAGACGGCTTTGAGAACAACCCATTCCTTGACCGCCTCAAGGAATACGCCGCCAGCCAGAACGCCCCTGTGGTGGCCATCTGCGCCAAGATGGAAGCCGAGATGGCGGAAATGAGCGACGAAGACCGCGACATGTTTCTCGCCGAAATGGGCCAGACCGAGCCCGGCCTGGCCCGCCTGATCCGCGGCGCCTTCAAGCTCCTCGGTCTGCAGACCTACTTCACGGCAGGCGTGAAGGAAGTGCGTGCCTGGACCATCCACATCGGCGATACGGCGCCCCAGGCGGCCGGGGTGATCCATGGCGACTTCGAGCGTGGCTTCATCCGCGCACAGACCATCGCCTTTGAGGACTTCATCGCGCTCAAGGGTGAGCAGGGTGCCAAGGATGCAGGCAAGATGCGTGCTGAAGGCAAGGAATACGTGGTCAAGGACGGCGACGTGCTGAACTTCCTGTTCAACGTCTAACGCTGAAAGCTGCATCGGGCCACAGGCCCGATGGCCCCGCATCCCTGCAAGGCCCCTGGCGTGCAGGGTTTTTTTACGACCATTGATGAGGTGGTGGCCATCGCCAGCACGCATTGCCGTTTTCTATGAACACTGGAATCCTCTACGCCGCCATGGCCTACACCGCCTGGGGCCTCTTTCCCCTGTATTTCAAACAGGTGGCAGATGTGCCCTCGCTGGAGGTGGTGATGCACCGCACGCTGTGGTCGCTGGTGTTTGTTTTTGGCGTGTTGATGGTGCGCAGGCAATGGTCCTGGATGGGGACTGTGCTGCGCCGGCCCAAAGTGCTGGCGGCATTTGCCTTGTCAGCGATGCTGCTGTCGGGTAACTGGCTTACCTATGTGTGGGCGGTGCAGAACGAGCATGTGGTGGACGCCAGCCTGGGCTATTTCATTCTTCCGTTGGTGAATGTTGCGCTGGGCTTTGTCTTCCTGCACGAGCGGCCTCGCCCAGGCCAGTGGCTTGCAGTGGCAGTGGCCGCTGCCGGGGTTCTGTGGTTAGCCGTGCAGGCTGGGCGCTTGCCCTGGATTGCACTGGTGCTGGCCCTGAGTTTTGGCTTCTATGGCTTGTTGCGCAAGGTCGCCGTGCTGGGTGCTCTGGAAGGTCTGGCGCTCGAAACCCTGGTGCTTGCGCCGGTGGCCGCCATCTTGCTGGGCTGGTGGGTGTGGCAGGGAGAAGGTGCGCTGGTGCAGGGCCCTCCCACCACCATTGGGTGGCTGTTTCTCGCAGGCCCCATGACAGCGGTTCCATTGCTGCTGTTTGCGGCGGGCGCCCGCCTTATTCCGATGTCCACCTTGGGCATTCTGCAGTACATCTCGCCCAGCCTGCAGTTCGCGCTGGGCGTGTGGCTTTTCCATGAACCGTTCCAGCCTACGCGCTTGGTAGGTTTTGTCTTGATCTGGGCTGCGCTACTGGTCTACACCCTGGAGGGCTGGTGGACGCGTCGCCAGGTTATCGCGGCCTGACGGCGTCGGTCTCCAGGCGCGCGAGTGAAGATTGGGAAGCTTGCCCCACGGTGAAAATCACCTCTGTGCGGGCTTGTTTGCACAGCCTGAGCTACTGGAAAACACGGAGCGCGACCGTGTCAGTTCTGCGTAAGATGCGCGGGCCTGCCTGCCGGGTGTCGGTTCCTGCAGCTTGCGCATTTCGGTGAGCTGTCACCCGAACGAACCTGGGCCCAGGCCTGCCTCCACATGTTTTTTGGTCGCAAGAATCCGTTTTCGACGACGGACGCCTTCCCCCTGTCCGACGCTGTCATGGAGTTCGATGACTCGTCTTCGGCCTCGGTGCACCCTGCACGCCGCGCGCTGGATGGCGTGGGGCCGCGAAACGGACGCAGCGCGGGTGAGAAATGGCTAATGGCGTTGGGGCTGATAGGCCTGTACGGGCTGGCGGTGGCGGCGTTTTGCACACTGGGCGTGGTGGACCTGCTGGTGCTCGCCGTGTTCGGTGTGCTGGTCGCTGTGGTTTGTACGGCCTTTTGGGGTATTTTTCGCTCGGGCCTCTACCAGAAGGTTCGCCATCGCCACCTGAAGTTGGCCATGGTGGCCACAGCGCTGATGTGCATGCTCGGGCTGTTTTATCTGGCCCCGGTCACGCAGATCCTGCTGGCGCCGTTCACTTTTGTGGCCGTGGCTTATGGCATTTTCACCGTTCCGCGATCCGCCCTGCTCGCCCTGTCTGCTTGTATGTTGTGCCTGTATGCCGTGGTGATGGGGCTGCACTACCTGGATCAGCAAAACGAAGCGCTGCTGCGCCTGGAGGCGTTGCATTGGCTGGCGTTGGCGGTTTCTTTGCCTGCCTTCATTGCGCTCATGGGCCGGGTACAGCGCCTGTACCGCAGCCTGTACCACGCCAGCCGCAAGATCAAGAATATCCAGGAAGACGCCCAGCGCGACCCGCTGGTGGGATGCTTCAACCGGCGCTATGTGTTGGCCGCGCTGGAAGAACAAAAGCAGTTGGCTGACGAAAGTGGCATCCCGCTGTGCCTGGCCGTGCTGGATATTGACCATTTCAAGCGCATCAACGACGAGCTGGGACATTTGGGGGGCGACGAGGTGTTGCGCACCTTTGCCCGCATTGCACAGCAGGGCGTTCGCGGAGGCGATGTGTTTGGCCGCTATGGGGGTGAAGAGTTTCTGCTCATCTTCCCTGGCACGTCGTTGCTGCCTGCGCTCAATACCTGCGAGCGCATTCGTGCCCAGGTAGAAACCCATGCCTGGAGCGGTTTGCTCAAGGGCCGGGTGACGGTTTCCATTGGCGTCACGCAGTATATTTTGGGCGAGTCGGTGCTGGAGTTCTTCTCACGCGCCGATACCGCCATGTACATGGCCAAGGAAGGCGGGCGCAACCAGGTGGTGGTCGAAGAGCCGGTTGCCAGGGGGCATTCGTTGCTGCCCGCATCCAGCGCCCACTCTTTTCTATGAGGTGCAGGGCTACTCCTGAGGGTACATCTCAAAGCGAATTGACCCATGCTTGCGCAGCCAGGTTTCCGCGCGGATCAGTCGATGCTTTCGCAATAGTGGTCATCTAAACCGTGCGTTCCCTGGGGATGCATTCGTCAAGGTCGACCCGCCGCGAGCACAACTGCCTCGATGACGCGGCCGACCTCTCCATCAGTCATGCCTGGAAAGATGGGAAGCGCAAGCGCCTGCTGCGCGTGGGCCTCGGCATGGGGGAGGGGCACCTCGGGAAAGCACTTCAGATACGCCGGTTGCCTGTGGATCGGATCGCTGTAGTAGATCCGGGTTTGCACACCTTCTTGTGCCAGCATTGCGCGCAGCCTGTCGCGCTGCGCGCACCGCAGGACAAAGTAGTTCCAGGCGTGTCCATCGTGATGGTGAGGCAGTGCAATGCCGGGAAGCCTGCCCATGCCCGCCAGGTAACGCCGCGCGATGCTTTTCCGTTGGCTCAGCCAGGTGTCTAGCTGGCTCAGACCTTGCGCCAGCGCCGCAGCCTGAAATTCATCCATGCGGCTGTTGTAGCCAACCTCGGAATGGCATCCTGCGTGCAGCCCGTGATTGCGCAGCGACATCGCACGGTCAACGAAATGCGCATGGCGGCTGGTCAGCGCACCGGCGTCGCCCGGCGCGCCCAGGGTTTTTGTGGGGTAGAAACTGAGCGTTCCAACGTCGCCCAGGGTGCCGGCCTGCAGCAACCCCTGACCTTCAACATGCACCTGGGCACCCAGCGCCTGTGCGGCATCCTCTATCAGCGGCACCCCCATCGCGCGGCAACTCTGTGCGATGGCTGGAATCGCACTGGCATCGCCAAACAACGGAACCGCCATCACTGCGCGGGTGCGAGGTGTGATGCAGGCAAGCACTTCCGGTTCGCCACAGACGAAGTCGTGGGCCTGGGAGTCGCACAGCACCGGCACGGCCCCTGTGCGGACCACTGCTTCAAAGCAGGCAAAGAATGTGTAGGAGGGGAGAACGACTTCATCACCAGGTTCCAGGTTGAGCAACCGGAGCGCGAGCACCAGGGCATCGGTTCCCGAATTCAATGCAACCACTGGGGTTTCCAGTCTGGCGGAGAGGGCTTGTTCAAAGCCCCGCACACGCTGCCCCAGGATGTACTGGCCACTTTCCAGAATTTCTGCAAACGCAGCACCGAGGCCAGTGGCATTCGCAGGCACCTGCCAGGGGCTGCGAAAAAAGGGCACCGTCATAGCCTTGCCGCGATCGCGAGGGCGCGGCGGGCAGCGGTTGCGCCCTCCATCGCACTGGCCAAATGCGAAGGCTGTCCTTTGAGCATGCTGTGAAAGGCGGTGTATTGGCGTGTGAGTGCGTCCGGTTGGGTCGGCTCTGCGCGGTGCGACAGGGGCAGTTCGCAGACGGCCGTGGCTTTGTGCCAGCGGATGGTCGCACTGGAAGAGTCCGCGCCATGGAGTGCGTGGAAATTCACGACGGTCGACCCCATCGCCACCTGTGCGGAGACGCCGTCGCCGTGCTCCTGGACGGAAAGGATGTGAAACGAGTCCGGTGTGTGGCAGCGCAGCAGGTGGGCGGCCAGATCCAGGTCGTGGACCATCAGGTCCAACACCACCGAATGGCTGCACCCTGGAAGGCGCGACTGCCGTGAAAACACGATGCTCCCCGGCGTTGTGTCCCACGGAGCGGACATCAGCGCCTGATTGAAGCGCTCGATATGTCCCGTGAAGAGCCGGCGACGGGTCGCCTGGGCCGCATCGAGCATGGTGTCGATCTCCGCCTCTGAGCTCGCCATGGGTTTCTCTACCAGCACATCGATCCCCCGGTGCATCAACGTGATCGCAATCTCGGCGTGGGTATCTGCGGGGGTCACCACCGAGGCCGCCTCCACGCCACGGGGGAGGTCATTCAGGGACGCGATGGCGTTGAAGCCGTCGGCTTGCGCCGCATTGCGGGCACCGGGTTGGGGGTCGACCACACACAGCACTTCGAACGCAGGATGTGCTTGGGCACGCAGGGCATGCACGCGCCCAAAGCGGCCATAGCCAATCACTGCGATGCGGGTGCGGTTCGCCATGGGGTCCACTTCAGCGCTGGGGTGCGAAGGACTGCACCAATTGCCTCAGGTGCTGGGCCTGGATGACGTGCTTGTAAATACCTGCCAGACGTCGCTCTTCGCCAATGCGCTCGAAACTGGGCATCGCGTCGGGGACCTTGCCGTCCTCATAGGGGGTGCGGCGCGCTGTGTACAGGCACTCTGTGGCGAACGCTTGCTGCCCATAGCTATCCAGCATGGTCTTGAGCTCTTGCTCGAGCACTGGACTGCAACGCCGGGCGTAGTCCTGCATCTTGGCGAGTTTCTGGGCCAACTCTGGCGCAGACAGTGTGATCTTGACCTCGGCCTGTTCCTCGTGGGCGGGATCACAGGGGTGGCCGACCAGTGGAATCTCCAGGTTGCGGACCTGCCGTCCGGCCTGCCCCATCTGCTGCACCAGACAATTTGCCAGTACCCGGCACAGGTCGTGCGTTGGGTTGTAGCCCTCTGCCTGGTCGGACACCAGCACATCGATGCCCTCTTGCAGGGCGGCCTGGGTGAGCTGGGTCAGCCAACCGGTAAACGGGGATGGTGCGGTGCCGAGCAAGGCTTGGTACACCGCAGCGTCTGACACCGGCTCCAGCCAGTCGCGGCGCACGCGAACGCCGATGTCGGCCAGCAGATCCTGGGTGTCGCTCAGGCGTGCCTGCCCGATGGAGCCGTCACCGTTCGTCAGGATCACCACGTGGGGCTTCACTCGGCGCACCCACTCAAAAATGCGCAGTTCGTGGCCCGGGTGGGCTACCAAAAGAAGAGGCTTCATGGTCGTTGGGGTTTAAGTGCTTCGGTGCGCCGCGAGCCAGCGCAAGGGCGCGGTCAGTCGCCAGGACCAGCTGGCGCGCAATGCGCCAATTTGCCCCTCCAGATCGGCCGCAAGGGCCTTCGTGGCAGCCAGTTCCAGCGCCTGTGGATCGGAGTGGGGATGGGGGGCGGGCGCTGGCGGGTCGGCGATGGGCGAGGTCGGGCTGTGCCGTGCCTTCAGCGATTCGACCCGTTCGAGCAGGATGCCGGTTTGCACCGCCACCTGTGCAACGCCAAACGGCATGAGATTGTCTGCAACATGCTGGGCGAACTCGCGGAGTTCTTCCTGAGGGCTGACCGGGCGGCGGGTGGTTTCGGCATGGACGATGCGTTGTGCCAGGCGCTCCACGGCGTCCGCAGTGGCGGCCAGTGATACGTGCTCGCGTACGTAGGCGCTCACGGCCTGCGCATCTGGCGCACAGTAGCGTTGTATCTCCTGCTCGATGGCATCGCGGTGAATGCGCTGTTGCATCAGCCGGCGTCCAAAGTTCCAGCGATGCCATTCCTTGACGTTGCCTGGCGTGACCATGCCTGCCAGGCCCGTGCCTTCGTTGAGAAGGATGACAGCACACCCCACCGCCATCGCCTCCATGGCACAGCGGGCCTTTGCAAACACCAGGTCAAACTGCGCCAGGACTTTTTCTGGAGAAGCCTCCTGCCGCCCGACGCCTTTTCCAATGACCTCCAGCGATATGCCAAGCGCCGCGCAGGCTGATCGGATGGCTGCGGTTTCTTCGCTCTCTGTGGAGTAATTGCTGAATATCGCCGCGCGCAGCGGTTTGGCGGGCAACGGTGGGCGAGGGCGAAATCTTTCCAAGTCGACGCCATTGGAAATGATTTCTAAAGACGATCGCGGAATGCCATTTTCGAGATACAGGCGTTCCGCACAATTCTCATCTACCGCCACATGTTGCCGAATGCGGGTCAAGCGCGGCGGTTTTCCGTGCAAAGCTGTGCGGTCGTGGCAAATGGATATGGCCGGGGTGGACAAAAAATGCGCCATGCAGGCCACTGTATCGTCGCGCATATTTCCGATAATGATGTCCGGCGGTTCGGACATACAAGACAACTCGGCAATACAAGCAATACAGCGCGAGCGCAGTTCGTCCGCCAGATCACCCATGATGGGGGCATACACCACGATGGAATGGCCACGCTGGTGGAGGGCGAGTGCAAGATCGCGAACAAAAAGCTCTGCACCGCTGCGATATTGCATGCCGCACACTGCAATAAGGATTTGCACAGGGGACCTTTGAACTCAGGGATGTCTGAAGGCGAAGCTGTAGCGGGCGCTTGCCAGTAAAGGAAATGATACGCGATGGGCCTCCAGCATTACTGGCAGCGGCTTTGCAAAGGCCGAGCGGTGCAAGCACCCTTGCCAGCCCTTCCCCCCATGCCGATCATCGTCGGCTCACCCCGATCGGGGACCACCCTTTTGCGGCTGATGCTGGATGCACACCCCGCGCTCGCCATTCCGCCAGAGACAGGGTTTCTCGCCATGCCCCTGGACGGTTTTGGCACACCCGATCCGCGCACCTGGTTTTGCAACGCCGTCACGGGTTTTCCTCCCCACGCGCCGGGATGGGCGGACTTTGGCATCGACCGGGCTGCTTTTTCACAGGCTCTGGAATGCGTCGATCCCTTCAGTCTCCCCGACGGTTTCCGGGTGTTCTATCGGATGTATGCCGCCAGGTTCCACAAGACGCGGTGGGGCGACAAGACGCCGCTTTATGGCCTGCACATGCCCTATCTGCAGCAACTGCTGCCGGAAGCGCATTTCATCCACATCGTTCGCGATGGGCGGGCATGCGCTGCCTCGCTGCGGGATCAGTGGTTTTCACCCGGGAGATCCATGGCTGTCCAGGCGCGGCACTGGCGGGACAACGTCACCACCACAAGAAGCAACGGCGCGCTGTGCCAGAACTACCTGGAACTCCGCTATGAAAACCTCATTGCCAATAGCGAAGCAGAACTGCGAAGGGTGTGCGATTTCATCCGGATCGATTTTGATACGGCCATGCTGGGTTACCACACCCGAAGCGGAGAACGGCTCCAGGAGCACAAAGGCCGTGTCACCGCAGACGGTGCGGTCATCGTGTCCGAAGAGCGGCGGCGAGCGCAGCAGGCCAGAACCCTGCAGGCACCAGACCCGCAGTTGCTGGATGCCTGGCGCAGCATCTTGTCAGCGGATGAGATCCTCGAATTTGACGCGGTTGCGCATGACTTGCTCAGGGAGCTGGGCTACATCGCCTGATACGGCGGCCTGCGCCTGCACACATCGCCGGCACTGTCACGGCACGATGTGCCCGGGCATGAAGTACAGCAGCACGCTGGTCATGACCAAATAACGGAAAAACTTGCCCACTGCCATGTACGCCAGGCAGGGCCAGAACGGTAGCTTCAACCACCCCGCCACAGCGCACAGCGGGTCGCCCACCACGGGCAGCCAGCTCATCAGGCAAGCGCGCGCGCCAAAACGCTGGAGCCAGTGGAGGGCGCGCACGTCGGTGGCGTTGCCACGGGCCTTGTCCACCGCCTTGTGGGCGCCCAGGCCCATCCACCAGCTCACACCACCGCCCAGCGTGTTGCCGGCCGTAGCCACCAGGATGGCGGGCCAGAAGAGTTCGGGGTTGATCGTGATCAGGCCGAGCACCGCAGGCTCCGAGACCAGCGGCAGCAGCGTGGCAGAAATGAACGCCACCATAAAAACCGTGCTCAGGCCGAACTGCGGCAGCGCAAGCCATTCCAGCAGCTGGTGCATCCAGATTTCCATATGCGGCAAGTGTAGGGCGGTGCAGCCGGTGCTTTCTTGCCAGGGGGCGCCGTCCTACGCCGGTCCGCGCCATCTGCGCATGGCCTGTAGATGGCGTCTTTCGTATCGTGATACCCACACCGTCCCTCAAAAAATCCACACGGAGGAGGCCCCATGCACAGTTTTCAACCCCATGTCGTTACTGGCAGTCCGGCCCAGGCGGGCCTGCCGGTAGGTCCGCGCTGGGCACCGCTGGTCTTGGCACTGCTGCTGGCCGCATGTGCACACAGCCCACGGGCTGCGGTGCCCGAACTGTCCGCCGCCGAGGTGCCGACCGCCGCCTTCACCACCTGCACCGAAACACCGTCGGCGCGCGCGGCCTTGCAGCGTGCTGGCCAGGAGCTGCAGGCGCAAGGCATGGTGCTGCAAGCCACCTGCCCGGCGGCTGGCGGTGGCTGGGTGGTGAAGGTGCGTGTGGTGGACGGAATGAAGGCCAGCAAGGTGGTGCGTGGGCCGCTGGCAGATGGGCATGACGTGGACATGGGCACGCCCGCAGGTGTGGAGCTGGCAGGCGCGGCAGCGGCTGCGCAGGGCTTTTCGCCCGATGTGCGGCACAACCGTGATTGGCTGCGCGCGATGATGGCCCGCCATCAGTTCGAAAACACCCCGGATGCCTGGTGGCGCTTTGCGCAGCGCGGCACTGCACCTGTGCGCACCGCAGACGCCGACCTCGCTGCACGATGAGCTTGCCCAGCCGGGACAGCGTTTGATGGACGCGAGGTCCCACGGAGGCGCTCCCGTCCAATTTTTCAGGGGGCAAAACATTTCATTTGCTGAAATTTTCAGCAGGTACAATCCTGCCTCCTTTTTCAGCATCTGCTGCTGCCTCTATCTCACCCCCCGTCCATGCACATCGGCCACATTCCTTTGGCGAACCGGTTGTTCGTCGCCCCGATGGCGGGCGTCACAGACCGGCCGTTTCGCCAGTTGTGCAAGGCGCTGGGGGCTGGGTATGCGGTGAGCGAGATGGTGACCTCGCGCAAGGACTTGTGGAACAGCCTCAAGACCTCGCGCCGGGCCAATCATGAAGGGGAACCGGGGCCCATTGCCGTGCAGATCGCCGGCACCGATGCGCCGATGATGGCCGAGGCCGCGGTCTACAACGTGGAGCGTGGCGCGCAGATCATCGATATCAACTTGGGTTGCCCGGCCAAGAAGGTGTGTAACAAGTGGGCGGGCTCCGCGCTGATGCAGAACGAGGCGCTGGCGGTGGAAATTGCCGAGGCCGTGGTGCAGGCCTGCGCGCCCTTCAACGTGCCCGTCACGCTGAAGATGCGCACCGGCTGGTGCCAGGAGCACAAGAACGCGGTGCAACTCGCGCGGCAGTTCGAGGCCGTGGGTATCCAGATGCTCACCGTGCACGGCCGCACGCGCGAGCAGGGCTACAAGGGCCATGCGGAGTACGACACCATCGCGGCCGTCAAGGCGGCGGTGAAGGTGCCTGTGGTGGCCAATGGCGACATCACCTCGCCCGAGAAGGCGCGTGATGTGCTGGCTGCCACCGGCGCTGACGCGATCATGATTGGCCGCGCCGCCCAGGGCCGCCCGTGGATCTTCCGCGAGATCGGCCACTTTCTGGCCACGGGCGAACACCTGGCGCCACCGCTGGTGGCCGAGGTGCGGCGCCTGCTGCTGGACCACCTGCAGGACCACTACAGCCTGTACGGCGAGCTGACCGGGGTGCGCAGTGCACGCAAGCACATTGCGTGGTACCTGCGCGCGCTGCCGGGCGGCGAGGCCTTCAGGCAACACATCAACACGATCGAAGACTGCACCACGCAGTGGCAGGCCGTGGCCGACCACCTGGATGCCCTCGCGCAACAGATGGACCGGCTACCCGCCGCCACGGGCGTGGATGCAGAACCAGAAGAACAAGAGGGATTGGCTGCATGAGCAAGAAACACATAGAAGAATGCGTGCGCGAGAGCCTGCAGGGCTACTTTCGCGACCTGGGCGGTGAGACACCCGATGGCATGTACGAGATGCTGGTGCGTGTGGTCGAAAAGCCGCTGCTGGAAGTGGTGATGACACACGCCGACAACAACCAGTCCCGCGCGGCCGAATGGCTGGGCCTGAACCGCAACACGCTGCGCAAAAAGCTCGTCGAGCACAAGCTGCTCTGACGCCATTGTGTCATTTGCTATTCAATTTATAGCTGCTGACGCTTGATGGATAAGCGCCAGGGCCTGTTTTTATTCAAACCCTCCCCACCCACACCATGAACGCACTCCTCTCCGTCTCCGACAAGACCGGCATCGTCGAATTCGCGCAAGCCCTGCATGCCCTGGGCATCAAGCTGCTGTCCACCGGCGGCACCGCCAAGCTGCTCGCCGACAAGGGCCTGCCCGTGACCGAAGTGGCCGAGGTCACGCAGTTTCCTGAAATGCTGGACGGCCGCGTGAAGACGCTGCACCCCAAGGTGCACGGCGGCCTGCTGGCGCGCCGCGAGCTGCCCGAACACATGGCGGCTTTGAAGGAACACGGCATCGACACCATCGACCTGCTGGTGGTCAACCTCTACCCCTTTGAAGCCACCGTGGCCAAGGCAGGTTGCACGCTGGCCGACGCCATCGAGAACATCGACATCGGCGGCCCCGCCATGGTGCGCAGCGCCGCCAAGAACTGGAACGACGTGGGCGTGATCACCTCGGCCGACCAGTACGACGCCGTGCTGGCCGAGCTGAAAGCGGGCGGCAAGCTGTCTGACAAATTGCGTTTTGCTCTGTCGGTGGCAGCATTCAACCGCATCGCCCAGTACGACGGTGCCATCAGCGACTACCTCTCGTCCGTCACGTTTGAAGAAGAAAAGCTGTCGGAAACCTATGTGCCCACACGCGCCCAGTTCTCCGGCCAGAGCAACGGCATCTTCACCAAGGTACAGGACCTGCGGTACGGTGAAAACAGCCACCAGCAGGCCGCGCTGTACCGCGACCTGCATCCCGCGCCCGGCTCGCTCGTCACGGGCGTGCAGCTGCAGGGCAAGGAGCTGAGCTACAACAATATCGCCGATGCCGACGCTGCCTGGGAATGTGTGAAGAGCTTCGAGGCCCCGGCCTGCGTGATCGTCAAGCACGCCAACCCCTGCGGCGTGGCCGTTGGCCTGGATGCGCTGGATAGCTACAGCAAGGCCTTCCAGACCGATCCGACCAGCGCCTTCGGCGGCATCATCGCCTTCAATCGCACGGTGGACGGCAACGCCGCGCAGCAGATCTCCAAGCAGTTTGTCGAAGTGCTGATGGCCCCCGACTTCACGGCCGAAGCGCTGGAAGTGTTCAAGGCCAAGGCCAATGTGCGCCTGCTCAAGATCGCACTGCCTGCACACGGTGGCAAGACCGACTGGGCGCGTGGCCGCAATGCCATGGACGCCAAGCGCATCGGCTCGGGCCTGCTGCTGCAGACTGCCGACAACCATGAGCTCTCGCTCATCGACCTCAAGGTTGTGACCCAGAAGCAGCCCACGCTGGAACAGATGGAAGATCTGCTGTTCGCCTGGAAGGTGGCCAAGTACGTCAAGAGCAACGCCATCGTTTTCTGCAAGGGCGGCATGACCATGGGTGTGGGTGCGGGCCAGATGAGCCGCCTGGACTCGGCCCGCATCGCCAGCATCAAGGCCGGGCACGCCAACCTGTCGCTGCAGGGCACCGTGGTGGCCAGCGACGCCTTCTTCCCCTTCCGCGACGGCCTCGACGTGGTGGTCGATGCAGGCGCCACCTGCGTGATCCAGCCCGGTGGCTCCATGCGCGACAACGAAGTCATCGACGCTGCCAACGAGCGCGGTGTGGCGATGGTGTTCAGCGGCGTTCGCCATTTCCGCCACTGAATTCGGTACATCCCCCTGAGGCGCTGCGCGCCTTCCCCCTTCTCTCGAATGGCTGCGCCATTCGGGAAGGGGGACGCACCCGGCGCGGCGGGGCGGCCCTTGCGCGGGTGCCCTGGCATGGGCTGCGCGCTTTCTGTCGGCAGAGGGAAAAACAAAAGGCGGTCTGAGCCGCCTTTTTTTTTGTGCACTGCGGCACCAAGCCGTCCGCTTTCCAGGGCAGGTGGCGTTCTGCCTCAGGTCCCGAAGTTCATCGGCAGTCCGACATAGTTCTCGGCCAATGAGACCGAGGCGGCGCGCGAGTTGATGAGGTAATCCAGCTCGGCCTCCTGGATCTTCTGGCCGAACTCGCCCGTCTCGGGGAAGCGGTGCATCAGCGAGGTGAACCACCACGAGAAGCGCTCTGCCCGCCACACCCGGCGCAGGCAGCGGTCGGAGTAGGTGTCGATGCCCACGGTTGATTTCTCTGTGTAGAACTCGGTGAGCGCGGTCCAGAGGTAACCCACGTCGCTGGCCGCCAGGTTCAGGCCCTTGGCGCCCGTGGGCGGCACGATGTGGGCTGCGTCGCCCGCCAGGAACATGCGGCCAAAACGCATGGGTTCGGCCACAAAGCTGCGCAGCGGGGCAATGCTCATCTCCAGCGCCGGGCCGGTGACCAGATTGGCACGTGCCTCGGGGTCCAGGCGGTTGCCCAGCTCGGTCCAGAACTGGTCGATGGTCCAGTTCTCGATCTTGTCGGTGTTGGGGACCTGCACGTAGTAGCGGCTGCGGGTGGCGCTGCGCATGCTGCACAGCGCAAAGCCACGTTCGGTGTTGGCATAGATCAGTTCGTGCGAGACGGGCGGCACGTCGGCCAGCACGCCCAGCCAGCCGAAGGGGTACACACGCTCATAGGTCTTGAGCACGTCGGCCGGGGCGCTTGCGCGGCACACGCCGTGGTAGCCGTCGCAGCCTGCGATGAAGTCACAGGCCAGCTCGTGCGTCTGACCGTCCTTCTGGTAGGTCACGCGGGGGCTTTGGCCGTCGAAGTCGTGCACTTGTACGTTCTGCGCGTCGTACACGGTGGTCAAGCCTTCTGCCGTGCGCGCATCCATCAGGTCGCGCGTCACTTCGGTTTGGCCGTACACCGTCACGCGGCTGCCGCCGGTCAGCGCGTGCAGGTCGATGCGGTGCCGTGCACCCTTGAACAGCAGCTCGATGCCGTCGTGCGGCAGGCCTTCGGCATGGGCACGGGCGCCGACGCCGGCCTGGTCCAGCAGGTCCATGCTGACCTGCTCCAGCACCCCGGCGCGGATGCGGCCCAGCACGTAGTCGGGGCTGCGCTGTTCGATGACGACGGCGTCGATGCCGGACTTGTAGAGCAACTGGCCGAGCAGCAGACCGGCGGGGCCTGCGCCGATGATGGCAACCTGGGTACGCATGGTGGACAACCTCACAAAGGCGTTGGAGAGCGGTAGATGAACAGGGTCAAGCGTAGGTTGATCCAGGTCAATCCGGGGTCCGGCCAGGGCGCTAGTGGGCGATAGATAGATGCAATGTGCGATCATCGCGCAATCTTCCGTGCCAAGGGACCTCGGTACGCCAACCGCTGGTTCGCCCGTTGAGCCGCATCGCGTCTCAGGCCACCCATCGGCCGACTGACCCACCCACTCTGGAACCCGAATGACCACCGTTCCCATCGCCAAAGCAGACTTCATCGAAGGCATGGCCAAGGGCATGGCGGTGCTGGAGAGTTTTGACACCGAACGCCAGCGCCTGAATGCCACGCTGGCAGCCCAGCGCACCGGCCTCACGCGCGCGGCGGCGCGGCGGCACCTGCTGACCCTGGCGCACCTGGGGTATCTGGAGACGGACGGCAGCTACTTCTGGCTGGCGCCCAAGGTGCTGCGGTTTTCAGGCAGCTACCTGGCCTCGGCGCGGCTGCCGCGTGTGCTGCAGCCCACGCTCAACCGGCTGGCGGCACAGACGCAGCAGTCGTTTTCGGCGGTGGTGCTGGATGGCAGCGAGGTCGTGATCGTGGCGCGCAGCGGGGTGTATGGTGCGCCGTCGCGTGTGCTGGCCTATGGACTGCACCTGGGGGCGCGGCTGCCAGCACACCCCACGTCCACGGGGCGGGTTCTGCTGGCGGCGTTGCCGCCGGCGGGGCTGACGGCGTGGTTCAAGGCCTGTTCGTTGCACCGCCTCACACCCCACACCATCACCCAGGTCGGCCCGCTGCGGCAAGTGATTGCCAAGGTGCGGCGTGACGACTACTGTCTGGCGGTGGAAGAGCACGAGCTGGGCGTGCATGCGCTGGCCGTGCCCCTGCGCAACCTGCAGGGCGACACGGTGGCGGCGCTCAATGTGGTGGCGTCGCCCAAGCAGATCGATGAGGGCAGCCTGCAGCGCGATATGCGGCCCCTGCTGCACGAGGCCGCGCGCGAGTTGCGGGGGCTGTTGTGAAAGCTAAAGCGGGTAGGTAAGCGGGAATATCAGTAAGAATGGCCTCTGGCGCTTGATGGTAAAGCGCCAGTAGCTATTATTTTGATAGTTCTTTGAACACTTCGCGGGCGGCTGCCACGGTGGCGGCAATATCGTCGGCCGTATGGGCCGAGCTCACGAAACCCGCCTCGTACAGCGCCGGCGCAATGTAGATACCGCGGTCCAGCAGGCCGTGGAACAACTGGTTGAAACGCGCGCTGTCGGTCTTGAGCACCTGGGCGTAGTTCTGGGGCAGCTCGGGCATCAGGAAGAAGCCGAACATGCCGCCTTCGCTGTCGGTGCTGAAGGGCACGCCCTCGGCCGCCGCTGCAGCGGCCAGCCCATCGACCAGCGAGCGTGTGGTGGCCGAGAGGGCGTCGAAGAAGCCAGGTTTCTTGATCTCGCGCAGCGTGGCCAGCCCGCAGGCCGTGGCCACCGGGTTGCCCGACAGCGTGCCCGCCTGGTACACGGCACCCAGCGGGGCCAGGTGTTCCATGATGGCGCGCGGGCCCCCAAAGGCGGCCAGCGGCATACCGCCACCGATCACCTTGCCGAGCACCGTGATGTCGGGCTTGAAGCCGGGGATGCTCTTGGCGTACACGCTCTGCGCGCTGCCCAGGGCCACGCGAAAGCCGGTCATCACCTCATCAAGTACCAGCAGCGCGCCGTGTTCGGTGCACAGCTCGCGGCAGCGCTTCATGAACGGCACGCTGGCGCGCACCAGGTTCATGTTGCCCGCGATGGGCTCGATCATCACGCAGGCCAGTTCCTTGCCATGCAGGGCGAAGGCTTCTTCGAGCTGGGCGACGTTGTTGTATTCCAGCACCAGGGTGTGCTGCACCACTTCGGGCGGTACGCCCGCGCTGGTGGCATTGCCAAACGTGGCCAGGCCCGAGCCGGCCTTGACCAGCAGCGAATCGGCATGGCCGTGGTAGCAGCCCTCAAACTTAATGAACTTGCTGCGGCCCGTGGCACCGCGCGCCAGGCGGATAGCGCTCATGCCGGCTTCGGTGCCCGAGCTGACCAGGCGGATCATCTCCATCGAAGGGACGAGGCTCAGGATTTCCTCGGCCAGCTCCACCTCGCGCTCGGTCGGCGCACCAAAGCTGAAGCCTTCAAGCGCGGCGCTCTGCACAGCTTCGAGCACGGCGGGGTGGCCGTGGCCCAGGATCATCGGGCCCCAGGAGCCGATGTAGTCGATGAAACGCTGGTCATTGGCGTCCCAGAAGTAGGCGCCCTTGGCACGTTTCACGAAACGGGGCGTGCCGCCGACGGCCTTGAAGGCCCGCACGGGCGAGTTCACGCCGCCGGGGATCAGCGCCTTGGCGCGTTCGAACAGGGGGATGTTGAGATCAGTGCTTGGTGTCATGGGGGGGCATCACAAAGCCTTCGAGGGCTTGCGCTTCGTCAATCAGGAGTTCTTCTTCGTCGCCGTCGGCCTCGTCATCGTCGGGCTGGGCCCAGAACATGCGATCGGGCACGATGTGCCCCATTCCGGGGCGAAAGCCGGCGTCCAGGCAGCGGTCGAGGTAGCCCAGGGCTTCGCTGGTGGCTTCGCCCAGGTCGTTGCCGCTGGCCACCAGGGCCGTGAGGGCGGCGGACAAGGTGTCGCCCGCGCCGGAGAAGGTGGCGTCGAACAGTTCGAACTTGCCACTGCCCAGCACGGTCTGGGGGGATGCGAGCACGTTCTCGACAAACTGCTCGGGCAGCGGAATGCCGGTGACCAGGGTGTAAGGCACGCCCATCTCGGAGGCGGCCCGGGCAATGTCGCGGGCAGTGGGACTGCGGTCGCTGGTCCAGTCGGGCAGCAGCCAGCGCCACAAGGTGCTGTGGTTTCCAACCAACACCGAGGTCTGCGGTAACAACAATTCGCGGAAGGCATCCAGGTACTCGTCGATCAGCTCGTCGCGCCACCAGGACAGGTTGGGCATGTAGGCGATCACGGGGACTTCGTCGTAGTCGGTCGTGATCTCGGCAATGGTGCTGATGTTCTCCGGGCTGCCCACGAAACCGACCTTGATGGCCTGTACTGGCAGGTCTTCCAGCACGGCCCGGGCCTGCTCGGCCACAGCCTCGTCGTCAAAGCTGAAGTGGTCAAAAATCTCTGCGGTGTCGCGGGCATAGGCGCCTGTGACCACGGCAATCGGATGCCCGCCCACGGAGGCAATGGTGGTGATGTCGGCTGTCAGCCCACCGGCACCGCTGGGGTCGCTGGCATTGAAGACGAGGACACACGCAGGGCTTGCGTCCTCAGAACCGTCATCTTCAATGTCTATGCTTTCGGGGGGGGGAGGGGATGCTTTGGTGGTCATGGACCAGATCCTGCTTGAGGGGTGGCACCGAAGCCGCAGCCCACGGAGATGACTAGATACAATCGTTGCATTCTATGTGAAGGCCCTTTAAGCTGTGATCGACTCTAAAACTTGGATGTGTTTGATTTGCGGTTGGATTTATGACGAAGCAGAGGGTTCACCTGAGCACGGCATTGCACCCAATACACCCTGGGATCAGGTTCCGATGAACTGGACCTGCCCCGAGTGTGGGGCCCGCAAGGAAGACTTCGAGATGGTTCAGATTTGAGGCGCACCAGCATCATGTGCTGCTGCGTTGTTTTTTTCTCCATCAGGAGCAGTAACAATTGACTACAACAGGCGCATCTTTCAAAGTGCTCGTGGTGGATGACAGCAACACCATCCGTCGAAGCGCCGAGATTTTTCTCAAGCAGGGGGGGCACGAAGTCTTGTTGGCCGACGACGGCTTTGATGCTTTGGCCAAAGTCAATGATTACCAGCCTCAGCTGATTTTCTGCGACATCCTCATGCCCAAGCTCGACGGGTACCAGACCTGCGCCATCATCAAGCGCAATGCCCGTTTTGCAGATACTCCGGTGGTGATGCTGTCCTCCAAGGATGGCGTATTCGACAAAGCGCGCGGGCGCATGGTCGGCTGCCAGGAATATCTCACCAAACCGTTTACCAAAGACCAGCTGTTGCAGGCAGTGCAGCAGTTTGGCAATTCCCAACAAGGAGCGATGTAATGCCCATCCAGAAAGTATTGGTCGTCGACGACTCGAAGACCGAGTTGATGTTTTTGACGGACCTGCTTCAGAAAAAAGGCATGCAGGTCCGCACCGCAGAAAATGCCGACGAGGCTTTCCGCCGTCTGGCGGAAGAAAAGCCCGACCTGATCCTCATGGACGTCGTGATGCCCGGGCAGAATGGCTTCCAGCTTACACGCGCCATCACCCGCGACCCGCTGTATGCCGATGTACCCATCATCATGTGCACGAGCAAGAACCAGGAAACGGATCGCGTCTGGGGGATGCGGCAGGGTGCACGGGGCTATATCACCAAGCCCGTGGATCCCGCTGAACTGCAGGCCAAAATCGACGCTCTGAACTAAGGCAGCGGCGCGTTCATGGCCAACCGCGAAGCCCTGCGAGAGCTCCAGACCCGACTTGCCAGCCGCCTTCAGGCTGCAAGAACTGAAGGGGCCTCTGTTTCATCCTGGCTGGCTGTCGAGTCCGCTGGGAGTTTTTACTTGCTGCCACTGGGACAGTCGGGGGAAATCTTCCCCTGGGTCTCGATTCAGGCGGTGCCCTATACCCAGAACTGGTTTCTGGGGGTTGCCAACCTGCGCGGTGGCTTGGTTGGTGTGGTGGATTTGGCCGGCCTTTTGGGTTCTGCAGCGCCCCGCACAGAGCAAGCACTGTCGGAAACCAGCCTGCTGGCCTTCAACGCTGCCCTGGAGGTGAACGCCGCGCTGTTGGTGGATCGCCTTGCGGGACTGCGTGGAACCGATGCATTTGTGTCGTCCGAGCCACCCGCCGAAGATTCGCCCGCGTTCTTTGGCACCACCTATATCGATTCCAGCGGCACACGCTGGCAGGAGCTGAACTTGCAGATCCTGTCCCAACATCCCGCTTTCCTGAGCATCAGTGCTTGAGTTTTTCTGTAAGGCTGCACCATGTCCGTCGTCAATCAATTTGGAAAACTGTTCAACCGGAAACCTGCCACGCCGGATACCGGCGCGACTGCCGGCACCGCCGATGACGGGCAGGATCTCCTTGCTGCGGGCTCGCTGGACGGCGGGCAGCTGCGCGACACCTACCAGGCTGAAGCGATGAACAGCGTTCAAGGCGATCCGGATGGTTATGTGCCGGAATTGACGGCACCCGATGCGGAGGAGGATCTCATTGCTCTGCCGCTGCTTGGTCGTTCCACGGCGGCGGCCCACCAGCGGCGACTGCTCGGGCTGTTGGCTATTGGTGTGATCGTCCTGGCGTTGATCGCCGCCTGGGTGTTGCGCCAAGCCGACCGCTCTGCGCAGCAACTTGCGGCGACCGGTCAATCCCTGATGCAGTCGCAGCGGCTGGCCAAGTCGGTATCGCAGGCACTGGTGGGCAGCCCGCAGGCCTTCCCGGACGTGGTGGAAAGCTCCGGCGTGTTGGCGCGCAATGTGCGCGCCCTCAATGCGGGCGATGGAGAGCTGGGCGTCGAATCCCTGGGTGAGCCCTACAAGCCTGACCTGGACGCTGTCAATCCGCTCATGGAGCGTGCAGAACGCAATGCCAGCGTCGTGATGGGCCAGCAGAAGATCCTGACGCAGGTGGGCGATGCTCTGCGCACCATCAATCGCCAGTCCTCGGATCTGCTCGAAATCGCAGAAACCGTGTCGTCCCTGAAGCTGCAGCAGAACGCTCCTGCTGCTGAGATTTCCGCTGCTGGTCAGCTCGTGATGTTGACCCAGCGTATCGGCAAGTCCGCCAATGAATTCCAGACCATGGAAGGCGTGAGCCCCGAGGCCGTGTTCCTGCTGGGCAAGGACTTGAACTCGTTCAAGGAAATCGCCCAGGGCCTGTTGGATGGAAGCCCTGAACTGCGCTTGGCTGCGACGAAGGATGCCCAGACCCGCGAACAGCTGGAAGCCTTGGTGAAGCTCTATGAGCAGACCCGCACCCAAGCCAGTGCCATTCTGGGCAATCTGCAAGGCCTGGTGTCTGCCCGGGAAGCACAATCCGCCATCATTGCCGACAGTGAGCCGCTGCGTCGCCAGCTCGAAGGCCTGCAAACCAAGCTGTCGGCCCAGACGGGTGTGGGTGGTGGTCAGCTGGCAGCTCTCGCGCTCGCCGGTTTGTTTGTGATCTTTTGCGGTGTGGGAATTTCCCGCGTCCAACTGCTCGATAGCCGGGGACGCCAGGCTGCAGCTGAAATGCAGCAAAAAGACGCCAAGCGCCAGGAGCAGGAAGCGAAGCGTGTCAATGACGCCAACCAGGCCGCCATTTTGCGTTTGATGAACGAACTGCAATCGGTCGCTGAAGGTGACTTGACCCAGGAAGCCACCGTGACGGAAGACATCACAGGCGCCATTGCCGACTCGGTGAACTACACGGTGGAAGAGTTGCGCCAACTGGTGGGCAGCGTGCAGAACACGGCCACCCGCGTGGCCCAGACGACCGCCCAGGTGGACAACACATCCACGGAACTGCTGGCCGCTTCGACCGAGCAACTGCGTGAAATTCGCGAAACCGGCCGCTCCGTTCTGGACATGGCGACCCGAATCAATGAAGTGTCTACACAGGCCCAAGAGTCCGCCACTGTGGCCCGCCAATCGCTGCAAGCTGCTGACTCGGGTCTCCAAGCCGTGCAAAACGCCATCGGCGGTATGAACTCCATCCGCGATCAGATTCAGGACACCTCCAAGCGGATCAAGCGCCTGGGCGAATCGTCGCAGGAAATCGGTGAAATCACGGAACTGATTTCCGACATTACCGAACAGACGAACGTGCTGGCTCTGAATGCCGCTATTCAGGCTGCTTCCGCCGGTGAGGCCGGCCGAGGCTTCTCAGTGGTGGCCGAAGAAGTGCAGCGACTGGCTGAACGTTCTGCAGATGCAACGCGCCAGATCTCTGCGCTGGTGAAGGCGATTCAGACCGACACCCAGGATGCCGTGGCCGCTATGGAACGCTCCACGCAGGGTGTGGTGGAAGGGGCTCGTCTGTCTGACAGCGCAGGTACTGCACTGACCGAGATTGACCGTGTGTCACGTCGCCTTGCCGAGCTGATTGAGCAGATTTCGTCGTCAACATCGCGGGAAGCTGTTCTGGCTAACGAAGTGGCCGACAACATCCAGCACATTTTTGCGGTGACCGAGCAGACGGGTGAGGGCACCCGCACCACAGCGCAGCAGGTGCGCGAGCTCTCGCACATGGCTGAGGAACTGCGCCAATCGGTGGCACGGTTCAAGATCGCCTGACGCTTAGTCATCAACCAGCTGGCTCATAGCAGCCGGGGACGAATCCATGTCATCTATTGATGTCAACAATGCACCGGCCGCGGATGGGACCCAGGGGGATCAGGACCTGGGTCCTTTGGCTTGGGTGCTTGACGAACTGCGCAAATCCCTTGATGGAGCTGTCAAGGCGATGCGGCGCTTTGTGCGCGATGCAGAAGCTGCCCGCGAATCAGATCTTGCGGCATTGGACGCAGGCCCACTGCGTATCGCCCGCCAGCAGCTGCACCAAGCGTGTGGCGCGCTGGAAATGGTGGGCATGGGCCCTCCGGCGCTGGTCCTGCGGGCCATGGAGTCGGCGGTCCAGAAGTTCGTGCAACGTCCGGAAACCTGCAGCGACGATGCTGCAGCGGTGATCGAGCGTGCGAGTTTTGCGCTGATTGAGTATCTGGAAACCGTTCTGGCCGGCAAGGCGGCTTCGCCCGTTGCGCTGTTCCCTCAGTACCGCGATGCCCAGGCATTGGCGGGCGCGGACCGTGTCCATCCTGCCGATCTGTGGCCGGTGGAGCGCCGGTTTCGCGAGCCCGAGGGTGCTGTTTCTGTCACGCCGCTGCCCTATGGGCCCGAAGCGCGTGCCCGGCTGGATGCTGCGGTTCTGAGAATCGTGAAATCCGGGGATCTCCGTGCCTCATTGAGTCTGCGGGATACCTGCCTGGGATTCGTGGCGGCACAGCATGACCGCCAGTCCCGCGCATTCTGGAAAATATGTGCAGGCTTTTTTGAAGCCTTCGGTTCAGGCCTTTTGCCTGCTGACGTCTATGTCAAACGCGTGGCATCCCGCGTGCTGATGCAGTACGCCACGCTCGCCAAGGGTGATACGACGATTGCAGACCGCCTGGTTCAGGATCTGCTGTTTTTCTGCTCACAGGCCAAGCCAGCCGATTCGGCGGGTATTGCAGCGCCGTCTCTGCAGGCGGTGCGTCAGGCTTTTGCGCTGGACCGGTTCAAGCCCGTGGACTACGAGGCTGCGCGTTTTGGCCGGTTTGACCCGGCCATGCTGGCCCAGGCACGCAAGCGGATTGCCGCTGCCACGGAAACCTGGTCCGCGCTGGCTGGGGGTGATCGTAACAAGCTCAAGCCCGCGGCAGATCAATTCAGCCTGGTCTGCGACTCGCTGCGCAAGTTGCATCCTGGCAGTGAAAGCCTTGCCCAGGCGCTGACTCGCGTGCTGGAGTCCACTACGCGTTCCGGTGAACCTCCTTCGGCCGCGTTGGCCATGGAGGTGGCAACCTCAGTCCTGTATCTGCAAGCTGCTTTTGAAGAGTTGGATGCGGACGACGATCAGATGGAAATCCGCGCTGCCCGGCTGGCAGAGCGCCTGGATGCGGTGGGCGCTGGCGCGGAGCCAGAGCCCCTTGAACAATGGATGGAAGAGTTGTACCGCAGGGTCAGCGACAACCAGACCATGGGCAGTGTTGTCGACGAACTGCGCTCTACGCTCGGCGAAGCGGAGAAGGCGCTTGACCAGTTCTTCCGCAGTCCTCAGGACACCGCTGTCCTGGCAACTGTTCCGGGGCACCTCGCTCAAATGCGCGGTGTGTTGTCGGTGCTGGGCCTTGATCAGGCTTCGCTCGCAGTGGTCCGCATGCGCGACATGGTGGAGCGCTTGCTCATCAACGAAGTCCCAGAGGCAGATCGTCAAGGAGTGTTCGAGAAGCTGGGCAACAGCCTGGGCGCCTTGGGGTTCCTGATCGACATGCTGAGCTACCAGCGCACGATGGCGCGCAAGCTGTTCGTGTATGACGAAGAACTGGGCGAATTGCGCATCCTCATGGGCAAAACCCGGCCGCGCGCTTCAGACGCCGTGGAAGAGGCCCCTGCCAAGCTGGAGGAGCGGTCGGCCATTCCCATGCCCGATGTGGTGCCGCGTTTTCCTGTGCAGGAACCCCTCAGCGAGCCCACCGATTTTGGTTCGTTGCCTTCCTTGCCGGACATTCCCGGCGTTGCAGCCAACGCGCCCCTTGCTTCGGTCGATCCTAATTCACTCGCCCCCGATATTTCGTTCGATCTGCCCGCCGTGGCAGAAAGTGGCGAGGCACCGCTGCCGCAGGCTGCGGCAACGCCTGCGCCTGTATCGGTGCCTGAAATCGAAGATGAATTGCTCGAGGTTTTCCTGGAAGAAGCCCGTGAGGTGGTGGTCAATGGCTTGGCCGCGATCGACGTTCTCAGGGATGAGCCGGGCAATCTCAGCGAACAGACCACGCTGCGCCGTGCCTTCCATACCCTCAAGGGCAGTTCGCGGATGGTGGGGCTGAACGATTTTGGCGAGGCCGCTTGGTCGATGGAGCAATTGCTCAACGCCTGGTTGGCCGAGCAAAAACCGATGCAACCCAGTTTGTTGGATCTGTCTTCCGATGCGTTGCGTGCCTTTAGCCGTTGGGCTGACGACATCGCAGCGGGCCGTGCTTCTGGCTGGCAGCAGGACGCATTCCGCCAGTCGGCGGATGCCATGCGCCTGGACGGAACCCTGTTGCCGCTTGTGGTGCCCTCCGCCGGGGCAGAGAGCCCTGTTCTGGCCGTCATTGCGCCTGAGCCCGAGGTCGCAGCGCTGGAGGATCTGCCCCTTGAGGCGCCTCAAGAGGCGATTGCAGAGGTGCCCCTGGCTGTGGAAGAAGAGCTGGTGGTACCAGACTTTGAAGCTACCGAGATTTTCGACCATGTGCCAGAATCGCCGGCAGACTTGGCGACTTCGGCCCCCGAAGTGGCCGAGGAGATCGATTTCTCCGTGTTTGCTGCCGCGCTCAACGAAGCGCCTGCCGTCCCTGGGGTTCTCGATCCCTCCAGCATCGATTTCGTACTGGATCTCGAACTGCCGGACTTGGAGCCAGCCACAGCGGGTCCTGATGTGGGCGCTCTGCCGCAGGTCACCGTGTTGCCTGATGAACCGGTGGCGGATGGTGCTTTTGCGCTGCCTGTCGAATTGATGGACGCAGCCGAGCCGCTGGAGGTGCAGAACCTGGCAGAGCCCGAGCCGATGCTGCCAAGCACTGATGAGCTGGAATCTGTGGCCCAGGAGGAAGTGTCTGCAGAAGTCGCAGAAGATGTGGCTGCGGGAGCGTCTCCTGAGGAACCACAGGTAGCCGATGCGCTGGCGCAGGAGCTGGAAGACAGTGCAGGTGACGAAGCGGTCAAGGTCATTGACACGCTGCGCATTGGCATCCCGCTCTACAACGTTTATTTGAACGAAGCCGATGAGTGGTCGCGCCGACTGGTGACCTGCCTGCAGGAATGGTCGCTGGAACTGCATGAACCTCTGCCGGACATGGCGGTGGCGCTCGCGCACTCGCTGGCGGGCAGTTCGGCCACGGTGGGGTTCAATGCCCTGTCGGAGATGGCCAGGGTGCTTGAACATGCGCTGCAGCACGTGCAGTTGCAGTCTGGCGGCACACAGGAGCAGGCCGAGGCCTTCATGGCGGCAGCCGAGGATATCCGGCGTTTGCTGCACCAGTTCGCAGCGGGTTTCCTCAAGGAGCCCAGCCAGGAGGTGTTGGAGCAACTGCGTCAGATCTTGCAAACCGAGGTGGACAACACCTTGTCTCCACCCGAAGAAGAGGCTGCAGGCGAGTACCTGTTGGAGCAAGAGCCAATCACTCCAGTGGAGGCAGAAGCAGCGCAGCCGTTGCCCCCAGTAGAACCTGAACCCGACGTGGCAGCCATGCCGGAGCCCACGCCGGTCGTGGTGCCCAGGGGACATGTGGCTCCCGCTTTGTCTGCCGTGGTCCACGACCACGACCACGACCAATACGTTGATGACGCGATTGCCCACGCTGTGGCACTCGGTTCGGATGTGGATGACGACATCGACGCGATCGACGTTATTGATCCGGATCTGTTCCCGATCTTCGAGGAAGAGGCTGCAGAACTGTTGCCTCAGCTCGGTGGTGCGTTGCGTCAATGGGCCTCGCGCCCCGACAATCTGGGTGCCCGCAGTGAAGTGCTGCGTGCGCTCCACACCCTCAAAGGCAGTTCGCGCTTGGCCGGTGCCATGCGCCTGGGTGAGATGGCCCACCGGCTGGAGTCCGCTATAGAGCAGCTTGACGCTGAAACGGTGACAGCGGACCAGATCGAGCCTTTGCAAGGGAGCTTTGACGGTCTTCAGGCGAACTTCGACGCACTGCGCGCCATTGGCCAGGGGCCTGCGGATACGGTGGTCTCTTTGCCGGTGGAGACACCGCGCACCCGTCCCGAAGCCTCCGAGGCACAGGTGGCCCCAGCATCTGCCGCTGTCCACGCATCGGTGACGCCTGCCGCCCCAGCGGTACGCCTGCCTGGTCCGTCGCAGCTTGCGCCTTTGCGCGTGGCCGCCAATCAGTCGGTGCGCGTGCGCGCCCAGTTGCTGGACCGCCTGGTCAATCAGGCGGGTGAAGTGATGATCAGCCGTTCGCGCCTGGACGTGCGATTGGGGCAGTTCCGCAGTTCGCTGACCGATTTGTCGGGGAACTTGGACCGCCTGCGCCAGCAGTTGCGGGACATCGAATTGCAAGCTGAATCGCAGATGCAGTCGCGCCTGGCCCTGTCGAAGGATTCCGCTGCCGGCTTCGATCCACTGGAGTTTGACCGCTTCACCCGCGTCCAGGAACTCACGCGCATGATGGCCGAGTCGGTGAACGACGTGGCCACCGTGCAGCGCAACCTGCAGCGCGCCATGGAAGGTGCGGAAGATGACCTGATTGCCCAGGGCCGCCAGGCGCGGGAACTGCAGCGCGACTTGTTGCGCACCCGCATGGTGGAGTTCGAAGGCATCGCAGAGCGCCTGTATGCCGTGGTGCGGCAGGCCTCCAAGGAAACCGGCAAGCAGATCAAGCTTGATATTACCGGCGGCTCCATCGAAATGGATCGTGGCGTGCTGGATCGCATGACCCCCGCGTTCGAGCATTTGTTGCGTAACTGCGTGGCACACGGTATCGAAGATCCCCAGGTGCGCACGGCAGCGGGCAAGCCTGCTTCGGGCACGATCACCGTGGAGTTGCACCATGAAGGCAACGACGTGTCGGTGGAGTTCCGGGACGACGGTGCCGGGCTGAATCTGCCCCGCATCCGCGAAAAAGCGCTGGCGCAAGGCATCGTGGCGCCTGATACCGAGCTGAGCGATACCGAGGCCGCCAACCTCATTTTCATGCCCGGGTTCTCCACGGCCTCCGAAGTGACCGGCTTGGCAGGGCGGGGCATTGGCATGGACGTGGTACGTGCCGAAATCAACGCTTTGGGCGGTCGGATCGAGACATCGACAGAAGCTGGCAGGGGAGCCGCCTTCCGCATGGTGCTGCCCTTGACCACGGCGGTGACGCAGGTGGTGATGCTGCGTGCCGGTGATCTGGCGATCGGTGTGCCCGCCAACGTGGTCGAGATCGTGCGGCGCACCTCGGCGGCAGACCTTGAAGTTGCATACCGCACCGGCCATTTCGACGATGGCACGGAGCAGCTGCAGTTCTTCTGGTCCGGGGCGCTGCTGCAGGCTTCTGCGCGCAGCAACGAGCCGGCTGGCAAGACGCGACCTGTGGTGATTTTCCGCAGCGCATCGCAGCGCATCGCCATGCATGTGGACGAAGTTCTGGGCAACCAGGAAGTCGTGGTGAAGAACCTGGGCCCTCAGTTGTCCCGTTTGCCCGGCTTGGCCGGCATGTCGGTGTTAGCGTCGGGTGCCGTGGTTCTGATCTACAACCCTGTGGCGTTGGCCACGGTGTACGGAGATCAGGTGCGTGCCGCCAGCGCGGGTCTGCCTTCAGTCCTGGAGGCTGATGGCTCATCAGGTGCTGGCAAGTCGGTCGTTTCTCCCCAGCTTGCTGGCCCCAGCCAGGTGCCATTGGTTTTGGTGGTGGACGATTCAATCACGGTGCGTCGGGTCACGCAGCGGTTGCTGCAGCGCGAAGGCTACCGTGTTGCGCTCGCGGCCGATGGCTTGCAAGCGCTGGAGCGCCTACAGGAAGAGCGTCCGACCGTCGTGTTGTCTGACATCGAAATGCCCCGCATGGATGGTTTCGACCTGGCGCGGAATATTCGTGCAGACGGTGCCTTGCGCGACCTGCCCATCATCATGATCACCTCGCGCATTGCTGAAAAGCACCGCGAGCATGCCATGGAGCTGGGCGTCAACCATTACCTGGGCAAACCGTACTCCGACGAAGAACTGCTGAGCCTCATTCAGCACTACGCCCGCATCGCGGCGACCGCAGAGGCCTAGCCAGCATGCAGATGCACCACAGGCCTGCCTTGAACCGGCGGGCTTGTGGCCAGCAAATGCACGCATCGATTCCGACAGCTGCTTTGTCAGTTCCGTTCCAGAGGTTGTCCTGATGGAATCGCCGGCAACTGCTTCCTCTCCCGACCCCCGTCTCCTGGCTTGTCTGGCCGTGGTGGTGCGGGAAAAGGCCTCTGATCTTTTCATCATGGCGGGCGCGCCGCCAACGCTCAAGCGCCAAGGGGTGTTCGTGGCACTGGGGCAGCAACTGCTTTCGGCAGACGATGTCAGGCAGATGGCGTACTCCATCCTCCGCGAAACGCAGCGGCAGGAGTTCGATGCCACCATGGAGTGCGACCTCTCCCTGCAGACCCCGGAGGGTGAGCGGTTTCGTGTGAATGTGCACCGGCAGCGTGGCCAAGTGGGCATGGTGATCCGTCATGTCATTGCCCACATCCCTAGCCTGGAGGCGCTTGGTCTTCCGCCCGTACTCCAGCAACTGGCATTTCTCAAAGGGGGGCTGGTGCTCACGGTGGGGTCGGCAGGCTCGGGCAAGACCACCACATTGGCGGCGTTGCTGGACCACCGCAATGCGCACACTGGCGGGCATATCCTGACGGTGGAAGACCCCATTGAGTACTTGCACACCCACAAGAAGTCACTCGTGACGCAGCGCGAGGTGGGGCTCGATACGCTGTCCTACGACGAGGCCCTGCGCCGCGCGATGCGCGAGGCCCCGAACGTCATCATGATCGGCGAGATCCGAGACCGGGCCACCATGCAGCACGCGCTGCACTATGCCGAGTCCGGCCATCTGTGCGTCTCCACGTTGCATGCCAACAATGCGAACCAGGCGGTGCAGCGCATCCTGAACTTCTTTCCTGAAGAGGCCCACCGCCAGCTGCTCATGGACCTCTCCCTCAACCTGCGCGCAGTCGTGGCGCAGCGCTTGGTGGCGGGGCGGGCGGGCGGCCTCGTGCCTGCCACCGAGATCATGTTGCTCACGCCCTACGTGGCGGAGCTGATCCAGAAGGGCCAGATTGATGAGCTCAAGACTGCTATCACCCGCAGCGGCGAGCAGGGTATGTGGAGCTTCGACCAATCCTTGCTGGCCATGGTCGAGTCCGGCGCCATATCTCCCGAAGAAGCGATTGCCAACGCCGACAACCGCACCGATGTGCGGTTACGACTTCGGCTGGCGGCCGGTGCTTCGCTGGGGGGTGAGGGCATGCAGATGAGTCCCGACGAGCCTGCCGGGCCAGATAGCGTTCCACCGCCTACCGCGCGCCGCTGAGTGTGGGGCTCAGGCTGCGGCTGACTTCACCACTGCATACCGTTCCAGGGTGCGGTGCCGCGCCGTGTCGTGCTCCACCACCGGTAGCGGGTAGGTATCCCCCAGCCGCACTCCTGCACCTTGTAGTTCCATGGGGCGTGCCAGCCAGGGCGCGTGCAATGCTCTGGTGGGTAGCCCGGCCAGCTGCGGCAGGTAGCGGCGGATGAACTTGCCCTCCGGGTCAAACTTCTCGCTCTGGCTGACCGGATTGAAGATGCGGAAATAAGGCTGTGCATCGCACCCGCTGGAGCTGGCCCATTGCCAGCCACCGTTGTTGGCGGCCAGGTCGAAGTCATTGAGGTGCGTGGCAAAGTAAGCCTCGCCCCAGTGCCAGTCAATACCCAAGTCTTTGACCAGAAAGCTCGCCACCACCATGCGCAGGCGGTTGTGCATATAGCCCGTCTGGTTGATCTGCGCCATGGCGGCATCTACCAGCGGATAGCCCGTGCGCCCCTCGCACCAGGCGGCAAACAGGGCGTCGGCCTCGGGGCCGGACTCCCACTGGATCGCGTCATACGCGGGCTTGAAACTGTGGCCCACCACATGGGGGTGGTGGTGCAGGATCTGAAAGTAGAAGTCCCGCCAGATCAGTTCGCTGAGCCAGGTCGTAGCGCCCGGGTTGCCTTGCAGCATCAGCCCGTGTGCGGTGCGCGCTAGCAGGCGCGGCGAGATGGTGCCAAAACGCAGGTGCACGCTGAGGTAGCTCGGCCCTTTGACCGCCGGAAAGTTGCGCGTGTCCTCGTACCGCTCAATGCGGCCGAGAAAATCATCGAACAACTGCTGTGCGCCGCTGGCACCGGTCGGCAGCTTGAGCTGCGACAGGGCCGTGGCCTCGAAACCCAGCGACGCCAGGGTCGGCACCGCTTGGCAGTGCTCCTGCGGGCGGGGGGTCAGGCGGTGTGCATGGCGTTCCACAGGGTAGCTTGTGAGCTGAAAGGCATCCACCTTCTTGAGCCAGGCATTCTTGTATGGCGTGAACACGCTGTACGGGTTGCCGGTTTGCGTGAGCACCTCGCTGCGTTCCAGAATGGTGTGGTCCTTGAAGGTGTGAAAGGCCCTTCCGGCAGTGGCCAGCCGTGTGCGCACCCGGCTGTCGCGTTCCAGGGCCTGGGGCTCGTCATCGTGGTTGGCAAACACAGCTTGCACGCCCAGGGCGTTGGCCAAGTCTGGAATGGCATCGCTGGCCACCGCGTGCCGCACGATGAGGCCACCCTGTGCATGCCCAGAAAGCGAGCGCAGCGTTTCATCCAGCTCCACCAGAGACTCGCGGATGAACTCCACCCGCCGGTCAGTCCGGGGCAGGGCATCCAGGATCTCACGGTCAAAAACAAAGGCGCAATGCACCTGCTGGCACTGCGTGAGTGCGCGGTACAGGGCGGCCTGATCGTTCGCGCGCAGGTCGCGGCGGAACCAGACAAGACCGCTGGGGTAAGAGGGCTCGGAGGAGGGGGCCATGTTCACCGTTAAAATTGCCGGATGTCTTTCGATTCTGCGCCCATCAACCTGACGCATCACTTCCTGATCGCGATGCCCGGTCTGGAAGATGAGTCTTTCTCGCGCAGCGTCGTTTACCTGTGCGAGCACAGCGAACGCGGTGCACTCGGCCTCATCATCAACAAGCCTTCGGACATCACCCTCAAAGGCCTTTTTGACAAGGTGGACCTGTCCTTGCGGCGCGAAGACCTCACCAAGGAGCCCGTGTTCCAAGGCGGCCCGGTGCAGACCGAGCGCGGCTTTGTGCTGCACGAGCCTATGCTCATGGACAGGGCCGAAACCGATGAATCGGTCTATGCCTCCACCATGACCATCCCTGGCGGGCTGGAGATGACCACTTCCAAGGACGTACTCGAAGCGCTGTCCACGGGCGCAGGCCCCCGCCGCGTGCTCATCACGCTGGGCTATTCGTCGTGGGGCGAGGGGCAGCTCGAATCCGAACTGGCCGAAAACGCCTGGCTGACCGTGGCGGCCGACCTCTCGGTGATCTTCGACACCCCTGTGCCCGAGCGCTACGACCGCGCCCTGGCGCTGCTGGGCCTCAAGGCCTGGATGCTGTCGCCCGAGGCGGGGCACGCATGACCGGCTTGCCCGCTCAGCCAGCCGTTCCTGCGCATTTCCAGACCTTTCTTGCTTTCGATTTTGGCCTCAAGCGCACAGGCGTAGCTTCGGGCAACCGCATGCTGCGCAGCGCCACGCCGCAGGCCACCATCAAGGCTGAGGGCGATGCCCGTTTTGTTCAGGTGGCGCAGCGCATCAAGGAATGGCAACCCGACGCACTGGTGATCGGCGTGCCCTACCACCCGGACGGCGCGAGCCACGAGAACACCGAGCGCGCGCTCAAGTTCGGCCGCCAGTTGCGTGGGCGGTTTGGTTTGCAGGTGTTCGAGGTGGACGAGCGCTATAGCACCACCGAGGCCATCGCGGGTGGTGCCAAGGATGCCGACGCTGCGTCGGCCTGCATCATCCTGGAACAGTTTTTGAGGAATCTTCCATGAGCAACCCCTCTCCTGCAGCTTCTGGCAGCCTCGTGCTCGATGCCGAATCGCTGTACCGCGAACTGTTGCGCGGCGTGCGCAGCAGGCTCACACCCACCACGCGCCTGGCGGGCATTGCCTCGGGCGGTGCCTGGCTGGCCGAGCGTCTGCAAAAAGACCTGGGCCTGGAAGGGCCCGCTGGCGTGCTGTCGTCAGTGATGCACCGTGACGACTTTGCCCAGCGTGGCCTGTCGGCCAGCGCGCAGACCGCGCTACCGTTCGACGTGAACGGTGCCGATGTGCTGGTGCTTGACGACGTGCTCTACACCGGCCGCACCATCCGCGCCGTGCTCAACGAGCTGTTCGACTATGGCCGCCCCGCCAGCGTGCGCCTGGCCGTGCTGGTGGACCGGGGCGGGCGCGAGCTGCCCGTGCAGGCCGACTTTGCGGCTGCACGTGTGGCCTTGCCTGCCGCCCAGTCGCTGGCGCTGGCGCGCGACGACAGCGGTACCTTCCAATTCCAAGTCAAAGAGGCCTGACCGTGCTGAAGAAGCGCAACCCCCAACTCAACGGCAACGGCGAACTCATCCACCTGCTGTCCATCGAAGGCCTGCCGCGCGACATCGTCACGCACATCCTCGATACGGCCGCCAACTTTGTCTCCGTCAACGACCGCGAGGTCAAGAAGGTGCCGCTCCTGCGCGGCAAGAGCGTGTTCAACCTGTTCTTCGAGAACAGCACGCGCACGCGCACCACGTTTGAAATTGCCGCCAAGCGCCTGTCGGCCGACGTGATCAACCTCGACATCGCGCGCAGCTCGGCCAGCAAGGGCGAATCCCTGCTCGACACCATCGCCAACCTCAGCGCGATGGCGGCTGACATCTTCGTGGTGCGGCACAGCGAATCGGGCGCGCCCTACCTCATCGCCCAGCATGTGGCGCCCCATGTGCACGTGATCAACGCGGGCGATGGCCGCCATGCCCACCCCACGCAGGGGCTGCTGGACATGTACACCATCCGCCACTACAAGAAGGACTTCAGCAACCTCACGGTGGCCATCGTGGGCGACGTGCTGCACTCGCGCGTGGCGCGCTCCGACATCCATGGCCTGACCACGCTGGGCTGCGCCGAAGTGCGTGTGGTGGGCCCACGCACCCTGGTGCCGTCGGACATGGCGCAGATGGGCGTGCGTGTGTGTCACACGCTCGAAGAAGGCATCAAGGACGCGGACGTGATCATCACGCTGCGCCTGCAGAACGAGCGCATGAGCGGCGCGCTGCTGCCGTCGAGCCAGGAGTATTTCAAGAGCTTTGGCCTCACGCAGGAAAAGCTGCAGCTGGCCAAGCCCGACGCCATTGTCATGCACCCCGGCCCCATCAACCGGGGGGTCGAGATTGACTCCGCTGTGGTCGATGGCAAGCAGAGCGTGATCTTGCCGCAGGTCACATTCGGCATTGCCGTGCGTATGGCCGTCATGTCCATCGTTGCCGGCAATGAGGCATGAAGCCCGGAATGAATGCTCCTGTTTTCATAGCTGTTAGCGCCTGTTCAATAAGCGCTAACAGCCAATTTGGCTTGAAATCATGAAGATACTGATCCAGAACGGCCGTGTGATCGATCCCGCTTCGGGCCTCGACCAGACCTGCGACATCGCCATCGCGGCGGGCCGCATCGTTGGCGTCAACCGCGTGCCGCCCGACTTTGCGCCCAAGCGCGTGGTGGACGCCACGGGCTGCATCGTGCTGCCGGGGCTGGTGGACCTGGCCGCGCGCCTGCGTGAGCCCGGCCATGAGCACGAAGGCATGCTCGAATCCGAGATGGCCGCCGCAGTGGCCGGGGGCGTGACCAGCCTGGTGTGCCCGCCCGACACCGACCCCGTGCTCGACGAGCCGGGCTTGGTGGAGATGCTCAAGTTCCGTGCCGAGAAGCTGCACCAGTCGCGCCTGTTCCCACTGGGTGCGCTCACGCGTGGCCTCGCCGGCGAGGTGCTGACCGAGATGGCCGAGTTGACCGAATCGGGCTGCGTGGGCTTCGGCCAGGCCGAGGTGCCCCTGGCCAGCACCCAGGTGCTGCAGCGTGCGCTGCAGTACGCCGCCACCTTTGGCTACACCGTGTGGCTGCGCCCGCAGGAGATGCACCTGGGCAAAGGCGTGGCGGCCAGCGGTGCGCTGGCCACGCGCCTGGGCCTGTCGGGCGTGCCCGTGGCAGCCGAGACCATTGCGCTGCACACCATCTTCGAGCTGCTCAAGACCACCGGTGCGCGTGTGCACCTGTGCCGCCTCAGCAGCGCGGCCGGTGTCGAGCTGGTGCGCCGGGCCAAGGCCGAGGGACTCAACGTGACCTGCGACATCAGCATCAACACGCTGCACCTGACCGAAAACGACATTGGCTTCTTCGACAGCCGCGCGCGCCTGACGCCCCCACTGCGCCAGCAGCGCGACCGCGATGCCCTGAGCGCGGCGCTGCTGGATGGCACCGTCGATGCGCTGGTGTCCGACCACACTCCTGTTGATGAAGACGCCAAGACGCTGCCCTTTGCCGAGGCCGAGCCCGGTGCCACGGGGCTGGAGCTGCTGCTGAGCCTGGCCCTCAAGTGGTCGCAGGACAGCGGCGTGCCGCTGCAGCGCGCGCTGGCTACGGTTACGTCCGAACCTGCGCGCGTGCTGGGCAACGCCCTGGGCACCTTGCAGGCCAGCGTGGGCCAGATCGTGGAAGGCGGCGTGGGTGACCTGTGCATCCTCGACCCACAAGCCTCTTGGACCGTGCAGGACGACGCGCTGTGCAGCCAGGGCAAACACACGCCATTCTCAGGCTATGAACTGCCCGGCCGCGTGCGCATGACGCTGGTGGGCGGCCAAGTGGCCTTTGACCGCGCCTAAGCACGTGCGGCGCGGAGAGGCACTGCGGTGAAGTCTTTGCGCGCCAGCTGGCGCCTGCTGCGCCTGCTGGGCCACATTGCCAAGGGTCTGGCCATCGTGGCGCTGCGTTTCCCGGCGCTCACGCCGGACCAGCAGCATGCCCGGGTGCAGGTGTGGTCGCTGCAGCTGTTGGCGCACCTCGGCATCAGCCTGCGCATTCAGGGCCAGCCGCCCCTCACCGGGCCGGTGATGCTGGTGGCCAACCACATCTCATGGCTCGACATCCCTGTGATGCACGCGGCGCGGCATTGCCGCTTTGTGTCCAAATCGGACGTGCAGGGCTGGCCGCTGATCGGTACCCTGGCCACGGCTGCGGGCACGCTTTACATCGAGCGCAGCTCGCGCCGCGACGCACTGCGCATGGTGCGGTCCATGCAGGAGGCGCTGGAGCGTGGCGAGGTGCTGGCTGTGTTCCCCGAAGGCACCACGGGCGACGGCCGCGAGATGCTGCCTTTCCATGCCAACCTGCTGCAGGCCGCCGTGGTGGCACAGGCGCCGGTGCAGCCCGTGGGCCTGCGTTTTGCCGACAAGGCGACGGGCACCACCAGTTTTGCACCCAGCTACATCGGCGACGAAACCCTGGTGGGCTCGATCTGGCGCACGCTGTGCGCGCCCCCCATCGAGGCCGTGGTGCACTACGGCCCACCCGAGCGCGCGGGCGAGCGTGACCGCCGCACCTGGACGCAGCACCTGCACGATACCGTCGATCGGTTGCGGAAAGCCTGAGTCGCCGGCTGGGTGCATCCCGGGTTGGCAGGTGGTGCCTGCCAAGGTGGCCTTGGTGGGCAAAAGCGTGCATATTCCACGTTTGCAGCCGCGTGGGTTGCACAGCCGGTCTCAATGCCACGCAATTTCCCGTATCGTCCGCGTCTTTCGGCCTGCCAGCGCACGCAAAAGCGCTTGCAGGCCCGCCAACACTGCCGGGAGGGCACCATGAACCTGATTGAGCGCGCCAAGAGCATTCTTTTGCAACCCAAGGAGACCTGGGCCACCATCGACACGGAAAGCACCGATGTCGCAACCCTGTTTACCCGCTACGCCATGGTCCTCGCTGCCATTCCGGCGGTCTGTGGATTCATCGGCATGTCGCTGATTGGTTTTGGGGGCTTTGGCGTCACCATCCGTACGCCCTTCGTCGCCGGGTTGGTGAACATGGTGGTGTCGTATGTGCTGAGCCTGGTGGGGGTGTTTGTGCTCGGGCTCATCATCGACGCGCTGGCCCCCACGTTTGGCGGCCAGAAGAGTCCCATCCAGGCGCTGAAGGTGGCGGTGTACGCCAGCACGGCCGCGATGCTGGGTGGGGTGTTCAGCCTGCTGCCCGCGCTGGCCATGCTGGGCCTGCTGGCGGCGCTGTACTCCATCTACCTGCTCTACACCGGCCTGCCGGTGCTCATGAAGAACACCCCCGAGAAGTCGGTGGTCTACACCGTGGTGGTCATCATCGCGGCCATCGTGATGGGGGTGGTCATCGGTGCCGTCAGTGCGCTTTTCCTGCCCCGTGGCGGTGCGATGTTTGGCGGGGCCGATGCACCTTCCATCACCATGAACACGCCGGGTGGCAAGGTCTCCATCGACACCGCCGGCCTGGAGGCCGCGGGCAAGAAGATGGAAGAGGCCGCCCGCAAGATGGAAGAAGCCCAAAAGAGCCAGGACCCCGCCGCCATTGCCGCCGCCGCTGGCAATGCTGCCAAGGCGGCTGCAGGAGCGTTCGGTGGAGGCCAGGCCATTGCCGCGCAATCGCTCAAGGGAGCGCTGCCAGAAAAGCTGGCAGGCCTGCCGCGCACGGGCTTTGATGTGCAGGACGGCGCGGCCCTGGGCCTGCCCACCAGCCAGGCCAGTGCGCAATACGGCAACGATACCCGGCAGGTGCGCCTGGAGATCGTAGACATCGGGGGCCTGGGGCAGGTGGCGGTGATGGCCATGGGCATGGCTCAGGGCGAAAAGGAAGACAAGACCAGCGCCGAGAAGACTTGGCAGGAAGGCGGCCGCACCCTGCACCAGCGCTACGAAAAGGATGGCAGCCATGCCGAGTTCAAGACCATTCTGAAGAACGGCCTGGTGGTCAGCATCGAGGGTGACAACATGGGCGTCAAGGAGCTGCAGGGCTTCATGTCGCAGGTAGACCTCAATGCCCTGGAAGGCTTGCAGCGCAAGGGCAAGTCCTGAGAGGCTGAGAGTCTTTTATCCATGCCCGCCCTGCACGCCAAAAAGCCCCGGCTCGTCGTTGCAAATGCTCGCCATAGCCCGAGCTATGGCTGTGCTTTGCGCCTAGATCCGAGGCTTTTTGGCGCGCCTTTCGGGCTCGGCTAAAAAACTCTCAGCCTCTGAGTGCGCGGGGCTCCCTGTTCAACCCGACAGGCCGACTGATGTCGGCCTTTTTCTTTCTTGCAGGCGGTCGGGTGGCTGGCGTGGCAGGCGATAGACTGCATTGAGGCGATCTTCCACAGCCCCCATCACATGCACCCCTTGTCCTTGTACCAGCGCGCCATGGGCCCCGCATACCTGCGTCTGGCGCCGGCATTGGCGCGGTTTCACGCGTTGTCGGGACCACAGCGTTTGTCGGGCCATGTGCTGGTGGATGCCCCCGCGAACTGGCTGGCGCGTGTCCTGGCCCTCGCACTGGGCGCGCCCCAGCGTGCTGTGCAAGGGCCGATCTCCTTCGAGCTGGATGCGCGCCCGGATGCTGAGGTGTGGACCCGCCACTTTCCCGCGCAGACCATGCAGTCCACCTTGCGCGGGGCGGCAGGCCGGGTGGTGGAGCATCTGGGGGCAGCGCGGTTGACGTTTGTGCTGCACGAGACCGAAGGGCGCCTGGTGATGCAACTGCAGCAGCTGCATTTTTGCGGCATACCCTGCCCGGCGTGGCTGCGCCCCCAGGTGGTGGCGGAGGAGACCGGGGTGGGCGATGCGCTCCACTTTCATGTGCAGGCCACCGTGCGGGGGGTGGGGCATGTGGTCCGCTACCAGGGGCACCTGATGGTGCCACCGGATGCTGTACAGGCGGGGGCTTCTGCATGATTGTGGTGTTTGATGGGCAGTGCCTGCTCTGCAACGGTTGGGTGCAGTTTCTGCTGCGGCACGACCCTGCGCAGCGCATCCGGTTTGCATCCATCCAGAGCGCGGTAGGGCAACAACTGCTGGCGCGGGCGGGGCTGAAGGTGGATGGCTTGCAGACCCTGCTGGTCATTGACGGCGACCGCAGCTGGCAGCACACCGCCGCCATCCTGCGGGTGTTGCACTCGCTGGGCTGGCCCTGGCGGCTTGCGTGGGTGGGCTGGCTGGTGCCCGCACCGCTGCGCGACGCGCTGTACCGCTGGGTGGCGCGCAACCGCCACCGGATCTGGGGTCGGTCAGACACCTGCATGGTGCCGTCGCCAGAGACCGCGGCGCGTTTCCTGGATTGATGGCGTGCCAGGGCAGCGTGCCTGCGATGGGCTACGGGGTGATGATTTTCAAAAATGATAGCTTGTTGCGCTTTGTAGATAAGCGCTAGAGCCCATTTTTATTCGAATTCTCAAACCGTCATCCCCGGGGGAAGGTCACCACATGGTCTACCTCTGCGCGGATGCCGATCCACTCGCCCAGGGCATGGTCGTGGTGGCTGGGCACGTGGGCCAGCACGGTGTGGCCACTGGCCAGGCGCAGCGTGTACAGAAACTCCGAACCCCGGAACGACTTGCGCACGATCTGCGCCTGCACAGGGGCATGGTCGTCGTGCACGATGTCATCGGCGCGCAGCAGCACATCACATTCGCCACCGGGGTAGCTGCCGGGCAGGGGGCATTCTTCCAGGTCGGTCAGCTCGCCCAGCGGCGTTTGTGCCACCACGTTGTTGCCGCGCTGCACCAGCGTAGCCGGGGCGAACACGCCGTGGCCGATGAAGTCGGCCACAAACCGCGTGGCGGGGCGGTGGTACAGCGTGTACGCATCGTCCCACTGGTGCAGGTGGCCTTCGTTCATGACACCAATCACGTCGCCAATGGCAAACGCCTCGAACTGGTCGTGCGTCACAAACAGGGCCGTGGCACCTGCGGCTTTCAAAATGCCGCGCACCTCGTGCGCGAGGCGCTCGCGCAGGTCCACATCCAGGTTGGAGAAAGGTTCGTCCAGAAGCATGAGCTGGGGGCGCGGTGCCAGGGCCCGCGCCAGCGCCACGCGCTGCTGCTGCCCGCCGGAAAGCTCGTGAGGAAAGCGGTTCTCGCTGCCTTCCAGCCCCACCAGCTGCAGCACTTCGGTCACGCGCGCGGCCTGTTCGGCCCGGGGCAACTGGTGGATGCCAAAGGCCACATTGCGGCCCACGGACAGGTGCGGAAACAGCGCGTAGTCCTGGAACACCATGCCAATGCGCCGCAGCTCGGGCGGCACGCTCAGCGTGGCGCTGCTGACCACACTTTTGGTCAGGCGGATCTCACCGCCCGTCACGGGCTCCAGCCCCGCCACAGCGCGCAGCAAGGTCGTCTTGCCGCAGCCCGAGGGGCCAATCAGTACACCGATATCGCCTGCGTGCAGGCCCAGCGTGACACCTTCTACCGCTGCATGGGGGCGGCCTGTGTAGTGCACTTGGAGTTGGGAGACCTCTAGAAACATGCCGTGATTCTAGGTGGGCAGGGGCGAATGCTTAAAATTCGCATTTGCATTCCAGAACGTCGCCCGGCCTGAGCCCGGCCACGGGTGTGCGCTTCTTCCCTCTGCCGAGCCCTTGCCTTGCGCCGCACGCCTTCTTTTGCCCTTCGCACCGTTCCCCTGATCCTGTTCGCAGGTTTTCTGGCGCTGCCCGTGCTGGCGGTGCTGGCGTCGTGGCTGCCGTTTTCGCCCGCCGGGCAGGGCGATGCGCAGGCGGGCGCCATCCTGCGGGAGATGGCGGCCACCGTGTTGCCCGGTTATGTGTGGACCACGCTGTGGCTGAGCGTGCTGGTGGCCCTGGGCGCGGCCGTTGTGGGCACGGGCACGGCGGCGGCCGTCACGCTGTTCGACTTTCCGGGCCGCCGCACGTTTGAATGGCTGCTGCTGTTGCCCCTGGCCATGCCGGCCTATGTCACGGCGTATGCGTACACCGACTTCTTGCAGTTCAGCGGCCCGCTGCAGGTGGGCCTGCGCAACACCTTCGGCCTGGAAGGCCGCCTGCTGCCCGAGGTGCGCAGCCTGGGCGGTGCGGTGTGGGTGTTCATCTTCTCGCTCTACCCGTATGTCTACCTGCTGGCGCGCACGGCGCTGGGTGAGCGCGCGGCACACCTCATGGAGGCCGCGCGCCTGCTGGGCGCACCACTGCCGCGCCGCATCCGCGCTGTGGCCCTGCCCCTGGCCCGCCCGGCAGTGGCGGCGGGCGTGGCCCTGGTGCTGATGGAAACGCTGGCCGACTTTGGCGTGGCCAGCTACTTCGGCATCCAGACCTTCACCACGGGCATCTACAAGGCCTGGCTGTCCATGGACAACCGGCTGGCCGCCGCGCAGCTGGCCACCATGCTGCTGGTGGTGGTGATGGCGCTGCTGCACCTGGAGCACCGCGCGCAAAAACGCATGCGTTTTGCCACGGGCGGCGGGCGTGCAGGGTCGGCCGAGGCGCAGCCGCTGGTGCTGCGTGGCGCGCGCCGCTGGGCGGCCTGGGCGGTGTGCGCCGTGCCGGTGGTCATGGGTTTTGTGGCCCCCGTGGCCTTCATGCTGCGCCCTCTGGCGTCCGACTGGTCGGTGCTGCCGTGGGAACGTTTCATGGAATGGGCCTGGCACAGCGTGCGCCTGGGGGGCATCACCGCCGCGCTGGCGGTGGTGATCGCGCTGGCCCTGGCGTTTGCGGTGCGCCGCCAGCCCGACGCCGTGACGCGCGGCGTGGTGCAGCTGGCCAGCGTGGGCTATGCCGTGCCGGGTGCCGTCATCGTGGTGGGCCTGCTGCTGCCCGTGGGCTGGCTGCAGGCGGCCATGCCGCAGTGGGGCGTGGGTGCGCTGGTCACCGCCACGGCGTTTGGCATCGTTTGGGCCTATCTGGTGCGGTTTTGTGCCGTGGCCTTGCAGTCCCTGCAAAGCGGCTACGCGCGCATTCCGCTCAGTCTGGATGACTCCGCCCGCATGCTGGGCATCGGTAGCCCCGGCCTGTTGGCGCGCGTCCACTGGCCGCTGCTCAAGCGCTCCACGGCCGCCGCTGCGCTGCTGGTGTTTGTGGATGTGATGAAGGAACTGCCCGCCACCATGGTGCTGCGCCCCTTCAACAGCGATACGCTGGCTGTGGTGGCCTACCAGTTGGCGCGCGACGAGCGCCTGGGCGAAGCCGCCTTGCCGTCACTGGCGCTGGTGGCGGTGGGGCTGGTGCCGGTGATTTTGCTGAGCCGGACGTTGCGCAGCAGAGTGTGATCGCCGCTTCTATCTGCTCGGGGTTGCTCGCCGCTCGGGCAGGACTCCCCGGCGGTGGTCTCAGTGGTGTGCAGCACCCACCAAGTAGCCTTCTCTTCGCATGATCGCAGCGACTGCCATGGCTGCCTTGTCCAGCGCCGGCTGCGCCGCGCTTTTGCCTTGCAGAACCTGGTGGACCGCCGCGCCCAGCACCTCCGTGTTGATCTCATCCCAAGGCGGGATGATGGGGCGCCAGTTCGGGTCGGCGTCGTTGATGCTGTGCCGCAAAACGGAAAACTCCGGGAACCGGGCCAGCAAGGCCGCATCAGCCAACGTGGATTGGCGTTGGGGTGCGCCGCCCAGTTCAGCGACTGCCTTGTCCTGCGCTTTGGCCGTGAGCCACTGCAGGAGAAGGAACGCGGCATCAGGGTTGCGCGCTTTCTGAGGAATCGCCAGCCCCAGACCACCCGATTGTGCGGAGTGGCGACTTCCTTTGGGGTGCCGCGCGTAGGCCACCTTGCCGTCCACGCGTGACTTCGTGGCGTCACGCACCGCGCCAAAGACGATGGTGGAATCCAGGTACATCGTTGCCTGTCCCTGAAGGAACGCATTCATCATGGCGCTCTGGTCAAAGTCGAGCGCCCCGGCGGGGCCGGTTTCCATCACCTGGCGCAGCAGGTTCAGGGCCCGCACGCCCGAGGCATCGTTGAAGCGGGGTGTCCAGTTGTTCTCAAAAATCTTCCCTCCGATCGGGTTCAGGTGCAGCAACCATGCGTGTACACATTGGTGCCCGGCCTTGCCACGTGAGGTGAGGGCGCCAAGCCCCGTCTTTTCGCGCAGCCTGGGCAGCATCCGCTCCAGCTCAAAGTAAGTGCTGGGTGGGGCGATCTGGTGGGCGTCAAACAGGTCCTTGCGGTAGGCAAGGATGGAGGTTTCTGCACCGTAGGGCAGGCCATACAACTGCGCAGAGCCGCCTGCCAGGTAGCCTTTCCAGCCGCCGACGAGGCCAATGTTTTCCAGATAGCCCGGAACGATGTCCTTGAGGTCAAAGTCGGTGGGCGTGAACGCGGCGTTCTCCAGGTATGGCGCCAGAGGCCGGATCAGGCCTCTCTTGACGTATTCACCCTTCCACATCGCCACGTAGCAGACCAGATCGAAATCGCAACTGTCCTTTTGCATCTCCGCCAGCTGCAGGCGTTTCATTTCAGGCAAAGGCTGTGGGTCGGTATCGACGCGTATTCCCGTCTCCCGGGTGAACGCGGGCAGCAGCTTGCGCATGGCGTCGTAGTGGGGGTGTGTCGGAATGCTCATGCGCACCGTCTGGCCGCGGTAGGGCGCGTAGCGTTCCTGTGCGTGGCTCGTTGTAGGGTGCAGCCATGCGGCGGCAGTCCATGATCCCAGGTGTCCCAACAGGTGGCGGCGTTGCATGGCGTGTATCTCCAGGGTGGTGGTCAGTGGGTATCTACAAGGTAGATGCCGGATGAGACAAAGGTGTTTTCAACCCGCTGGACAAACGCCTTTTTCACCATGATTTTCTGGGTGACCGGATTGAAAATATGGTACGGAGCGGACCAGCCCGAGCCCTGTTGCAAGGCCAGATCCCGTGAGTTCTTCACGATGGCGGTTCCGTTGGCGTCCCTCATGTCGATGAGGTTCTTGCCGACGTTGCCGGGGTTTGCTCCGTGCGCCAGGCTCACGCCGTCCATGCTGTAGACGGTGATGTAGAGATCACGGTCCTTGAACGCGCTGCCGTGCGTGAACTCCAGGTAGGCGCGCTCGGCACCCAGGCGCTCAATCAGGTCGACAGCCCTTTGCACCTGGGCCTGCGCTTCGGCGGGCGAGCCATTGAGCGTGAAGGCATTGACGGACTCCACCAGCCTGCCGACCTGTGCGCGCAATTGTTGGGATGCGCCGGCGGTTTGCTCCACCAGGGCGGCGTTCTGCTGCGTGGATTCATCGATCACGGTCACCGAGTGCGCCAGCGCCTCGATTTCCTGTCGCTGCAACTGGCTAGCCTGCGTGATCTCTGCCATGACATCCCGCATGGACGAGAGCGCCTTGCCGATGTCCGACAACCTTCCCGTGGCCTGCCCTACCTGTTGCACACCTTCGCCAATGCGGGTGGTACTGCCAGCGATGATCTGCTTGATCTCGCGGGCGGCTTCGGCGCTGCGCTGTGCCAGCGAACGCACTTCGTCGGCGACGACGGCAAATCCCCGGCCGTGCGCTCCGGCGCGCGCTGCTTCAATGGCCGCATTCAACGCAAGAATGTTGGTTTGAAAGGCGATGCCATCAATCAGGGCAATGATTTCGTAGGCCTTGCCTGACTCTGCTGCGATCGCCTCCATGGTCTTTTGCACCTCTTTAAAGGCATCACTTCCCCGTTGGCCGGACGCTGAGGCATGTTCCGCCATCGTGTGCCCCGCATCCGCCGCATCAGCGACGCGGTGCACATGGGCGCTGAAGGCTTCGACTGCGGTGGTGGTATGTTGCAGTGCAATCGCTTGTTGTTCCGTGCGCGCGGAAAGGTCGGTATTGGCATGCGATATCTCGTCGCTGGCGGTGTCAACCTCCTGGGCACCGCTGCGGACCTTGAACACAACCCGGGTGAGAGAGGCCTGCATGTCCCGCATGGCCGAGACCAGCGCTGAAAATTCGTCCTGCGCGGGGTCGAAAATGAGGCTCGTCAGGTTGCCGCCTTTCACATCGTCGGCAAATCGCTGCGCCACCGATACCCGTTCGGAAATCCGGTGCGTCACCCAGGCCGCGATGCCCAGCAAACAGGCTGCAACCAAGGCCACGGTAATCCACAGCGCGGAGGATGCATACGCCGCCGCTCCTGGGACCCCGGTCGCAGATTCCGACGCTGGAAATTTCAGCCTATTCAGCTGCGCATGGACATGCCACGCGCCCGCAAAAAGCAGCGTGAGCACGGCCAGTGTCAGCAGCAGCATCTGGCCACCAATACCGATGTTCTTTGAAAGGAGTTTCATAGGGCTTGCGGCGGTCAAGGTGGCAGAGGCGTCGTTTTGCGCTCAGATGGACAGATCAGCCTTTGACAGCTCCGGCAGTAAGGCCGGTGATGATCTGGCGCGCCGCAACGAAGGTGAAGATCAGGGGCGGAATGGCAATAAGGCTTGCCATTGCCATCACGCGGCCCCAATCCACACCCATGTCGGTGATGAAAAGCGATGCAGCCACGGGCAGCGTGCGGGTGTGCCGATCGGTGAGCACCAGGGCCAAAATGAACTCGTTCCAGGCGATGCGGAAAGTGAAGATCGATGCCGCGGCGAGACCCGGTGCCATCAGTGGCAGCAACACTTTGGTGAACACGCGCAAGGGACCGCATCCGTCGATGGCGGCGGCCTCTTCGAGCTCGATTGGCACCTGCAGCACAAAGCCGTACAGCAGCCAGATCGTGAAGGGCAGGTTCACCGCCACGTACAGCAAAACCAGGCCCCAAAGGCTGTTGACCAGATGCCACTCGTTCCAGATGAGGAACACCGGAATGGCCAGCACTGCCAGTGGAACCGTGCGCAGCAGCAGCGTGGTGTAGGCCAACGTGCGTCGCCCGGGAAACTGAAACCGGGCGAGCCCGTAGGCAGCCATGCATCCAAGCACCAGCGTGATGGCGGTGGAGACAACGCCCACGAACAGGCTGTTGTAGAGGTAGCGGTCGAACTTGTCTTCCTGCAGCACCGCGCGGTAGTTCTCCAGCGTGGGCGCAAAAATGAAGTTCAGGGGATCGGCAAAAATGTCCACCTGCTGGCGCAAGCTGGTCGCAAAAATGACTACGATCGGGGCCATGCAGATCACCGCCAGGGTGATCAGCATGGCGTAGTGGGACATGCTAATAAAAGGCGAGCGTTTCATGGAGGGGAATCCGGGTTATCTGCGGTTGTCGAGTGGGTTGGAGATTCGCAGCGCGACCCACGACAGCCCCGCGACGACGACCAGCAGCAGCACCGAGATGGCCGCAGCAACGCCCAGCTGCTGTCCCACAAAAGCTGTCTTGTAGATGTGCAGTGCAAGGATTTCGGTGGAGTCTCCGGGACCGCCAAAGGTGAGTACATAGATCACCTCCAGCACCCGGAAGGCATCCACCAAGCGCATCATCAGCGTGATGGCGATGACATGCGCAATCATGGGCAGCTTCACCAGCAGCGTCATCTGCCACCAGTTGGCACCATCGATGCGCGAGGCCTCGATCACCGCACCGTCCACGTTGGCCAGCGCGGCCACCATCATGATGAAAACAAAGGGCGTCCACTGCCAGATGTCCGCGATCACGATGGCCGCAAAGGCCAGCGTCGGGTCGGCCAGCCACGTCAGCGGTGCAATGTGCAGCAGACCCAGCACCGCATTGATGATGCCGAACTGCGCATCGAACATGTAGCGCCACGCCAGGCCGACGGCAATCGGCGCGATCATCATCGGAAGGATGAACAGGGTGCGAAAAAACGCGGTGCCACGCACCGGGCGCTCCAGAGCCAGTGCGAGAGAAATTCCCAGCACCATCTCTGCGGTAACACAGACCGCCGCAAATACCAGGGTGGTCCACAGTGACGACCAGACCCTGGCGTTGCTGAAGGCCGAGACGAAGGCGTCCAGACCCACCCAACGGGCATCGCTCCAGGGCGTGCCCATGCTCCAGTCATACAGGCCGAGCTGGATCGCAGAAAAAACGGGATAGAGGCACGCCGCAGCCATGATGACAACGGCGGGCCCAAGGTAGAGGGCCGGAACCCACGAGGGAGTGCGCATGGTGCCCTGGCCTTAGACCTTGTAGCCCGCTTCGCGCATCATCTGTGTGACGGGCGCGACCAGATCGTTCAACGCAGCTTCTGCGGTCTTTTTGCCGGTGAGCGCTTCGGAGATTCCAATGCCCAGCGCCTGGACGTTGATCTTGTCCCACACGGGGATGATCGGGCGCCAGTCGGGGTTCGAATATTTGAGGGCTTCCTTGAAGGTAATGAACTCGGGGTACTGGCGCACGAGGTCTGCATCAGAAAGCGTGGAGTTGCGCGTGGGTGCGCCGCCCACCTTGGTGACGGCCCTGTCCTGCTCTTTGGACGTGAGCCACTGCATCAGCAGAAAGCCCGCGTCCGCGTTCTTCGCATTCTTGGCAATGGCAAGCCCCAGGCCGCCAGACTGCGACGCCCTGCGCGTACCGGCCGGGTGCAGTGCCCAGCTCACCTTGCCTGCCACCTTGGACTTGGTCGGATCGTTCACCAGGCCGGCCAACGAGGTGGAATCGAGGTACATGGCTGCCTGGCCCTGCAGAAAGGCGGTGTTGCTTTCACCCTGGCCATACCCCGCGATACCCGCTGGGCCCGTGGCGACCACTTCCTGCAGAAACTGGAGTGCTTCCACGCCGATCTTGTCATTGAAGCGCGCGCGCCATTGGTCGTCGAACACGCTGCCGCCCAAGGGGTTGAGATGCAGCAGCCAGGCGTGCACCGCCTGGTGGCCGGCCTGGCCCCGCGATGCCAGTGCGCCGATGCTCTCTTTGTCCTTGATCACGCGCAGCAGCTGCCGGAACTCGGTGTAGTTCTCTGGTGCCTTCAGGTTGTGCTTTGCAAAAATGTCATTGCGGTATGCCAGTACCGAGGTTTCTGCGCCGTAAGGCAGGCCATAGAGTTTGGCGCCGGGGCCGGCAAGATAGCCCTTGGGACCGCCCACCATGCCCAGGTTTTCCAGGTAGACGGGAATGATGTCCTTGAGGTCGTAGGCCGGGTCTGCAAGCGCCGGGTTTTTCAGGAAAGGTTCCAGTGGCTGGATGAGGTTCTTGGAAACGTACTCACCCTTCCACATCACGACATAGCTGCCCAGGTCGTAGTCGCCCTGGGGCTTGGCCATTTCGAGCAACTGCTTTTCTTTCATGCGTCCCATGGCCAGGCGATCCGTCTCGATCTTGATGCCGGTTTCCTTGGTGAACTGCGGCAAGATCTTCACCATCGCGTCGTAGTGTGGATGGGCCGGGATGCTGAAGGTCACGGTCTGGCCTGCGTACTTGGCGTAGCGGTTTTGTGCCCGCGCGCCGCTGAGCGGAAGCCCCGCGCCAAAGACCGTAATGCCCGCACTTTTGACGAAATCGCGTCTTTTCATGGTGTTGTCTCCTGGGTAAAAACTGTGGTTCATGTGCGCAACGAGCGGCCTGAATCGGTCTCGAACACGTGCATGTCCTGGGGATCGAAATCGAGGTGGATGTTCTGGTGCAGCGACGCCTGGGCATTGCCCGACAGCATGGCCGCCACCCGCTGGCCGCCGGGGGTGTTCATGTGCCCGACTACCTGGCTTTCGGTGCCCAGGTACTCCACGACATCCACCTGCAGCTTCAACAGCGGCCTCTCGTTAGTGCCGGTGCTGGTACTGGGGCGAAACGCCTGTGGCCGTATGCCCAGCGTCAGCGCCTGGTCAGGCCGGGGCGATTGCCCAATGAGCCAGTCGGGAGCTGGCCACGCAAAGCCTTCGCCCCGTAAAAGCCCCACGCCGTGTTCCTGCGTATAGCGGGCTTTGAAGAAGTTCATCGTTGGGGTTCCGATGAAACCCGCCACAAAAATGCTGGCGGGCCGTGTGAACACTTCCGACGGCGTCCCGATCTGCTGAATGCGGCCTTTGTCGAAGATCACGATGCGAGACGCCAGCGTCATCGCTTCGATCTGGTCATGCGTCACGTAGACCGTGGTTTTGCCCAGACGCTCGTGCAGGATGGCGAGTTCGGCCCGCATGTGCCCGCGCAGCTTGGCGTCCAGGTTGGACAGGGGTTCGTCAAACAGGAACACCTTGGGTTCGCGCACGATGGCGCGCCCGATGGCCACACGCTGGCGTTGCCCACCCGACAGTTCCTTGGGCTTTCGGTTCAGCAGATGCTCAATGCTCAGGATCTTCGCGGCGGTACCGACTTTTTCGGCGATCTCGGCTTTGGGGCGCCCCAGGAGCCGCAGCGCAAACGACATGTTCTCTGCCACGTCCATGTGCGGGTACAAGGCGTAGTTCTGAAACACCATCGCGATATCGCGCTCCATCGGCGCCATGTTCGTGACGTCGCGTCCTGCGATGAAGATCTTTCCCTCCGAGGCCTCTTCCAGGCCGGCAATCATCCGAAGGGTGGTGCTTTTTCCGCAACCGGATTCACCCAGCAGTACAACAAATTCCCCCTCGTGGATCGTGAGGTCCATCTGTTGCACGACCGTCACATCGCCGAAGCGTTTGACCACGTTATTTAGTTCAAGTCCTGACATGGGTTCTCCTGGTGTCTATTGCTTTGTGGGTCGCTGGGGGCCCTGGCGGGCCGGTCCAAACTTCGTTGTCCATTCGGATGCCGCGTACCGCCGAACACCCCAGCCCGTGGGGCGCTTGCGACTGGCTTGGGTGCCGGTGTCTGGCCCCCAGATGGCTTGGTAGGTGTCCATGCACCGCCCTTGCCGTTGCATCACGACGAAGACCACCACCAGGCTGATCCACCACAGCCCGATGGCCAGCCACATCCAGCGGGGAGCGTCTGCCGCGGTGAGTCCGGTGAATACCGCAGCGACCGCAATCAGCAGCGCCAAGTAGCCTCCCGCCTTGTGCGTCCATTCGAATGTGGTGCGCCATGGCGTCATGTCGTAGTGGTCTCCGGCCATCCGCGGGTCGGTGGGGCCACCCTTGCTGCCCCGACCCCATGCCACGCCAATCTGCAGCACGCCCAGCGCGACCACCGTCCACCCCAACCTGGCATGCCAGAGCGCCGCTGCGGTGCGGCCCGAGCCCTGTCCCCAGGCGAGGTAGAGGCCGAAAAGCATGGCGATGACGCCCGTGTATTGCAGGCACCGGTGCGCGCGCCACCAGGCCTTGTTGTCCTTGACCTGCGGCCAGTCCTGCCCCGGCGTGACCTTGAAAAACCGCGCGGCCATCACGCCCATGGGCAGCACAAAGGCCCATGTCAACACCATGAGCCGCGCATGCCAGTAGGCCCACGGCGCAATGCTGTGGGTCGGTGCCCCGCTGATGGGGGTCATAAGCCAGTGAAGCCAATCAGTCACGGTCTAGTTCTCGCAGAGGGGGGCCACGTTGTTGGAGGATGGAAGGACCACGGAGGCACGCAATCGGTGGAATTTGGGCGTAGCTCGGCCCGCGCGCCCACGGGGGGCACGTGCACGAACCGAAATTAATTAGTGGTGGATTGCTTTAGAGCCTGACGACACGCGATACGTCGGGCTCACGTTGCGTGGATATCCAGCGATCAAAGCAAAGGGTGGTGAGGTTGAAGTACCCCAACTGGTCGTTGTCCTGGCTCACCAAGGCCAGTGGCTTGGTGGGGTGCAGGCTCAGCGCAATGGCGCGCGCCTGCATTGGAATGTGAGCGATCTCTTGCAGCGTCTCGGGGTCCACAATGGACAGGCTTCGCTCGCCGTAGTTCGTGACGATGAGCCGGCCGTCTCGGCTGAGGTACAGCCGTGTGGCGTCATCGCGCGAAGGTGCGCTGCGCTTGACTTGCATGGTGTCCGTGTCGATGGCGCACAGCGTGTTGCTCCAACGGCAGGTGACATACAAGGTCTTTTCGTCTTCGCTTAGCGCATAGCCTTCCGGCTTTTCCCCCGGGCTGCAGGCCACGGGCGAGAAGGTGGCGTCGTAGGGCCGAACCTTCGTGACCGTGTGGGACAGCAGGTTCATGGAGTACGCCGTCTGGCCATCGCGCGTCAGCGCGAAGAGATGGCTTTTGATGCCTCCGGTGGGGACCGCGCGGCGGGGGGCGACATCTGTGGCCGGGTGGTCCAGCACCACCAGTTGGGCACGGTCTTCGCTCAGTGCGTAGAGCCGGTCAAGGTTATCGATCTGCAGCCCGTGCAGGCGGTTGAATGGCGCAATGTTGATGGTGCGTTCGAGGCGGCGCTCTCTGATGTTGATCTGGAATATGCTGGTGCCGCCCTGGCCCAGATGGCCCGAGGTTTCCACGCCATAGTGGCCGATGTAGGCAAAGTCCTGCCGGGAATCGACCACAAACTCGTGCGGAAATTCGGGCAGTGCAATGCTCGCCGTGCGCTCACCACTCTCCAGGTCGTAATAGCTAAAGCAGTGGCTGCATTTTTCGACAAGCAGCAGTACATCACGGGTCATGGTCATTGATCTCCAGAGGTGTTGAGCGAAACGCGGTACAGCGAGGTACTCGCGGCGATGAAAAGTGACTTGCCGTCCTCGCCGCCGAAGGTCAGGTTGCCGACCTTCTCCGGGACCGGGATGCGTGCGAGCAGCGTTCCGTCTGGGTGGATGACCTGCACGCTGTCAGCGCTGCTGGTGTAGACCCAGCCTTGGCGGTCGACCCGAAAGCCGTCTGCCAGCCCGGGTTCTATGACAGCCAGCACGCGGGGCCTGTGCAGTTGTTTTCCCTCGACCTCAAAGGCCACGATGTGGTGGTTTCCGGAACCGTCCTGCCGCAGCGCGGCAGAGGTGTCGCTGACGTACAGCAGGCGCTCGTTGGGCGAGAACGCGATGCCGTTGGGCTCTTCGATGAAGTCACTGGCGATCTCCAGCGTGTGGCTTGCAGGGTCGTAGCAAAAGACGTAGTTGCCGGCCAGCTCGCTGGATGCCTTGTGGCCTTCGTAGTCACTGAGGATGCCGTAGGGCGGGTCGGTGAACCAAATGGTTCCGTCGCTGCGCACGACGATGTCGTTGGGAGAGTTCAGGCGTTTGCCAAGATAGCGATCCACGATCACCGCGTCTGGAGTGTCTGCATGGATTTGGCCATTGACCAGCGGGGTGCGAACGATGGCGCGCAGGCCGTGGGAGCAGTGCAGCAGATGACCCTCGAGGTCCAGGGTGTGGCCGTTGGTGAACTCCACGTTGCTGCGCCACACCGTCATTCCGTCAAGCGCCGACCAGCGCAGGATGCGGTTGTTGGGAATGTCGCTCCACAACACACAATCATCCTGCGACAGCCACACGGGGCCTTCGCTCCAGAGGGCCCCCGTGCACAGGCGCTCCAGGCGCGCGCAGCGCAGCACGTGAGAGGCTCGTGCGTCGAGAATTTGCGGCGGCAACAGTGCGTCAGCGGTCATGGTCATGCCAGGGTGTAAGCAGTCTTGATGCTGGTGTAGAAGTCGCGGGCGTAGCTGCCTTGCTCTTTGGGCCCGTAGCTGCTGCCCTTGCGCCCGCCAAAAGGCACGTGGTAGTCGACCCCCGCCGTAGGCAAATTCACCATGCACATCCCCGCCTGGATGTGGCGCTTGAAGTGCGCAGCGTGTTTCAGGCTGGTGGTGGCAATGCCGGCGGACAGCCCAAAAATCGTGTCGTTGGCGGTGGCCAGCCCCTCTTCATAGTTCTTGACGCAGACCACACTGGCCACCGGGCCAAAAACTTCTTCCAGGTTGATGCGCATGGCGTTGGTGGTGTTCGTCACCAGCGCCGGCGCCAGGAAGTAACCCTCTTGGCCACTGCCGGTGTGGCAAGGCACGCGGTGGCCGCCGGTCACGGTGCCGCCTTCGCTGCGCGCGATGCCGATGTAGAACTGGTCCTGTTCGAGCTGGCTTGCCGATACCACCGGCCCAATGTCCGTGCCCGGCGAGAGCGCATCCCCCACGCGCAAGCTGGCCATGCGCTCCTTAAGCGCCGTAACGAAGCGGTCGTGAATACCTTGCGTCACGATCAGTCGGCTGGAGGCGGTGCATCGCTGCCCGGTCGAATAAAACGCCGATTGCGCGGACAGCTCGACCGCCTGCTTCAGGTCAGCATCGTCAAGAATGACCTGGGGGTTCTTGCCGCCCATTTCCAGCTGCACCTTCTTGAGGTTGCGCGCGCAGGCCTCTGCAATCCTGCGGCCTACTCCCACCGAGCCGGTGAAGCTCACGGCGTCCACCCCGGGGTGTTCCACCAGGGCTTCACCGACCACGCTGCCCTTGCCCATGACCATGTTGAACACGCCTTCGGGAATGCCACTGCGCGCGATGATGTCCGCCAGCGCCCAGGCACTGGCAGGTACCAGGTCAGCCGGCTTGAAGACGACACAGTTGCCCCAGGCAAGTGCTGGCGCAATTTTCCAGGCCGGAATGGCGATGGGGAAATTCCAGGGCGTGATCAGCCCGACCACGCCCACGGGTTCGCGCGTGATTTCGACCCCGACGCCCGGCCGCACCGAAGGTAAAAGTTCTCCGCTCAGACGCAAAGACTCCCCGGCAAAGAACTTGAAGATATGGCCGGCCCGCGTCACTTCGCCAATGCCTTCCGGCCGTGTCTTGCCTTCCTCGCGGGACAGCAGTGCACCCAGCTCTTCGCGGCGCGCCAGAATTTCGGTGCCAATGCGGTCCAGCGCGTCGCTGCGTGCCTGCTCCGAACCCGTGCTCCAGCTGGGCAGTGCGCTGCGGGCCGCGGCGACGGCATCGTTGACGTCGCTGGTCGACGCCATGGCGTATTCGCCGATGACGTCCGCCAGGTTGCTGGGGTTGATGTTGGGGCTCATTGAGTCGCCTTCGCGCCACTCGCCGTTGATGAAGTTGGGATAGGTTTTCATGCTTGCTTTCAACGCGCCCAGCGCAGCACCAGCGGGTCCAGCCGGCGCGCGATGTCAATGAGGCCCCGGCGAACCTCGGGGTGCATGGCCGGGAAGGGGTGGCGCCCCGCCTCGCAGGCAATCACGCCGCCTTCCTTCATCAAGGCCTTGGCCGTCAGGATGCCGCCCTGGCGGTTCTCGTGGTTGATGAGGGGCAGCCAGCGTTGATAGAGCGCAAAGGCCTGGTCCATATCGCCCTGGCGGTGGGCCTCAATGATGGGGCGGATGCCATCGGGGAAGGCGCCGCCCGTCATCGCCCCGGTGGCACCGGCATCCAGGTCGGCCAGCAGGGTGATGGCTTCTTCTCCGTCCCACGGGCCTTCGATGGCCGCGCCGCCCAGGCGGATCAGCTCGCGCAGCTTGCTGGCGGCGCCGGGCACTTCGATCTTGAAGTAGGCCAGGTGCTCGATCTCCTGCGCCATGCGGGCGAGGAACGGGGCCGACAGCACGGTGCCGCTGGCGGGTGCGTCCTGCACCATGATCGGGATGCTGATCGCATCGGACACACGGGCGTAGAACTCGTAGATCTGCGCTTCGGGCACGCGGAAGGTGGCACCGTGGTAGGGCGGCATCACCATCACCATGGCGGCGCCCATGTCCTGTGCGGCCCGGCTGCGCTCGGCGCACACCCGGGTGCCGTAGTGGGTGGTGGTGACGATCACCGGTACGCGGCCTGCCACGTGTTCCAGCGAGATGCGGGTCAGCGTCTCGCGCTCCGCGTCGGACAGCGAGAACTGCTCGGAGAAGTTGGCCAGGATGCAGAGGCCATCCACGCCGGCGTCGATCATGAAGTCGAGGCAGCGCTTCTGGCTTTCAAGGTCGAGTGCACCTGACTCGGCGAATGTCGTCGGAACGACGGGGAAGATGCCCCTGTAGCGGGGGGCTTGGGCGGATGCCATGGCTGCGCCTTATTCGGTGATGACGAACTGGTCGAGGAACTCCGTCTTGAGCGTGAGGCCCAGGCCGGGGGTGTGGTCGTCCAGTTGCACAAAGCCGTTGTCTGCCACCGGTTCGCCCGCAAAGATGTAATAGAAAAGCTCATTGCCGACCTCCACGTCGAACATGGGGAAATACTCGGCCATGGGCGAGGCGAGGGTGCTCATGGTCAGGTGGTAGTTGTGCATCTGTCCGGCATGGGGAATGACGGGCACGCTATAGGCCTCGCACAGCGCGTTGATCTTGTGGGCCGCCGTGATGCCGCCCACGCGGTTGGTGTCGTACTGCACCACGCTCACGGCCTTGCGGTCGAGCAGCTGCTTGAAACCGTAGAGGCTGAATTCATGCTCGCCGCCCGAGATCGGTATGCTGGTCAGCTGGTTCAGTTCAGCATAGCCATCCACGTCGTCGGCGATGACCGGCTCTTCCAGCCAGCGGGGCTCGTACTTCTCGAGCTTGGGCAAGATACGCTTTGCGTATTCGACATTCCAGCCCATGTAGCACTCGAGCATCAGGTCGGCGTCGTAGCCAATGACTTCGCGCACTGCGGCCACCGACTTGAGGTTCTCTGCCACGCCCTGTTGCAGGTGGGCCGGGCCGTAGCCAAACCGCATCTTGAAGGCGGTGAAGCCCTGGTCCTTGAAGGTCTGGGCCTCCTTTTGCATTTCATCGAGATCCGTGCGGTAGAGCTTGCTGTAGTAGCAAGGAATTTTTTCCTTGGTGCGTCCGCCCAACAGCTTGAACACCGGCTTGTTCACGCTCTTGCCCAAGATGTCCCAGATGGCCAGGTCCACCGCCGAGATGGCGCCCATCGTCACGCCCTTGCGGCCCCAGGCGTGGGTGGCGCGGTACATGCGTTGCCACAGGTATTCGTAGTCCCAGGGGTCCTGGCCAATGACCAGAGGCGCCAGGTACTCGTCGATGATGGCCTTGGCGATCTTGGGCGCCAGGGCCACGTTGCCCAAGCCCACGATGCCGTCGTCGGTCTCGATTTCCACCACGGTCCACGAGTGGAAGCGGAAGGTGCTCATGGTCTCGGTCTTCGAATAGACGAGGTCCATGGCGTTGGAGCAGAAGTTGCCCTGGGGTGGAACGGTGGGGCCCTTCCATTCAAAGACACGGGCGCGGACGGATTTGATTTTCATGAGGCTTCCTCCTGATGTGTGGGGTATCTGGGTCAATGGAATGCGATGCCGTCGCGGTAGGACTGGCCCATGCGGCAGGCGATACGGAAGGCATTGGCTGTGGCCTCGACGCTGGCGGTGCCTTTGCCTGCAATGTCGTAGGCCGTGCCGTGGGCGGGGGTCGTGATGGGCACCGGAAGCCCTCCCTGGACCGTGACGCCCCGGCTGAAGCCCAGCAGCTTGATGGCGATCTGGCCCTGGTCGTGGTACATGGTGACGATGGCGTCGAACTCGCCGTCGCGTGCCTTCAGAAAGATGGTGTCCGCCGGGAACGGGCCCGCAATCGGCAGGCCCTGTTCGTTGAGTGTCTTGACGGCCGGAATGATCGTGTCGATTTCTTCGCGGCCACAGGTGCCGCCGTCACCGCCATGGGGGTTGAGGGCGGCCACGGCCACGCGAGGCTGTGCCACGCCCGCCGCCTGCAGCGAACGGTAGATCAACTGGGTGGCTGCAATGATCCGCTCGGGCGTCAGGTAGCGGCCCACGTCCAGCAGGGGCACGTGTGAAGAAATGCGCGATGTCCACAGCGTGCCCAGCGTGTTGAATTCGCAGAAGTAACCGGTCACGCCCAGGTGCTGGGCAAAGTGGTGCAGCTCGTCCTCGTGCTGCAGGCCACCTTGCTTCATGGCAAATTTGTTGAGGGGAGCAAAGCAGATGGCGTCCACCTGCCGCGCCAGGGCGGCGTCCATGCACTGGTCCAAAACCTTGAGCACCGACTTGCCCCCCGGAGCCTGGGCCATGCCGCGTGTCACCTGTTCGGGTGCCACGGTCTGCACCTCCAAAAATGCGGGCTGCGAAAAGTCGCTGCGATGGCGCACGGCCGCGAGGCTTTCCACGCCGACGGTGGGGACCGTTTTGCCCGCGATGCGCTGTCCTTCCTCCCACAACCAGCGGTCGCCGACCAGCACCACATTGGCCAGGCGCATCAGCTCTTCCTGCGCCATCAATCGGGCGATCAGTTCGGGGCCGATGCCGGCGGGGTCACCAAGGGTCAGGGCGACCACAGGTTGGGGAGAAGAAGACATGCGTGAACTCTCTTGGTAGTGAAATGGCGGGCTTACTTCGCCCAGATTTTTTTGTAGGCGTCGCGGTAGCCGTTGTCGGGGTCGAAACTGTTTTTAGGACCGCCGTCGCCCTTGATGTTGTCTGCCGTGACCAGGTGCACGGGTGTGGAATAGCCGCTAGCCTTCTCGCCAGCGAGGGCGCGGTTGATCTCGTCCACCATCTGCCAGCCGTGCAGGTTCAGCGGCTCGGGCACGGTGCCTGCCTGGAAGCGGCCGGTGCGGATGCGCTGGTAGGCCGATTCGGAACCGTCGCCGCCCGACAGGTTCTTCAGATCCTTCGCTGCACCGCCCGCCGATTGCAGCGTAGGGCCCATGAAGTCGAAGTACAGATCGTTGATGCCCAGCGAGTGCGTCCACTTGGCACCATGGCGCTGAATCAGCGAGGTGGTCAGCTGCGGCATGCGGTTGGAGGTGTCTGCCAGCGGCGTGTCCTCCACCCCCAGCAGCGTGCAGCCGGTGCACTTCTTGATCACGTCTGCCATGGCGTTGGACTTGGCAATGGCCACTGCATAGGCAGAGTCTGTGAACACCACCACGCCGGCCTTGCCGTCGGAGGTGGCGACCGCATGCAGCGCGGCGATCTCGGCGACGTCCTGGGCGTTGGTCGTCACATTGAAGAACATGCCATCCACTGCGCCTGCTTCCTTGGCCGCGTGCCAGCCCACCACGGGGATCTTGCTGCCGGTGGCGGTTTTGACGCCTGCAGCCTGTTCCTTGGCGTCGAAACCGCCCAGCAGGATGCCCGCGGGTTTGAGCGCGATGGCCTGATTGAAAGCGGCCGTTCGGCCTTGCACCGTGCCTTGACCGTCCAGCACGCGAATCTTCCAGCCGATGGCCTTGGCGGCTTCCTCAGCGCCCTTGGACACGCCAAGCACGCCGCCGTTGCGCATGTCGGAGGCCACGTAGACGATGGTTTTATCGGCTGCCGCCTTGGGGCCCGTGGTGGGCCCATCCCATTTCGTCTTGGCGCTGGTGGCAGCAGCCACCTTGGCCTTGGCCGTGGCCAGGAAGTCCTGGGCGCTGGCCATGCCGTTGAGCCCGGCGCACAGAGCGGCCGCCAGCAGGGTGTGGCGAAGGGTGGTGGATGTTTTCATGGTGCATGTCTCCTTTTTTATAGGCCTCAGACCGAGGCAGTTTTCGCGGTGGGTGCGCCGGATGGCGCGGGTGTGGGCTCGGTAGCCAGCTGCTGCTGTGCAATGCGTCGCTTGATCGACTGACCACGCTTGCGCTGTGCGTAGCCGGCGATTCCGATGGAAACCAGGAGGGTCAATCCGTTGAACAGCGGCTCGACATAGAAGGCGCCGCCAAACTGCTGGATGCCCGAGATGCCTACGGCGAGAATGGCGACGCCGACCAGCGTGCCCCAGACGTTGACCCGGCCTGGCCGGATCGTGGTGGAGCCCAGAAATGCGCCGACCAGTGCGGGCAAAAGGAATTCCAGCCCCACACCCGCCTGCCCGATCTGCAGGCGCGATGCGAGCACCACCCCGGCAACCGCCGACAGGGTGCCGGATGCGACGAACGCTCCCATCACGCAGCGCTGCAATGGAATGCCGTTGAGCACTGCGGCTTTGGGGTTGGAGCCGATCACGTACATGGCGCGGCCAATGGGCGTGTGCTCGCTGACCAGCCACAGGATCACCGCGATGCCCAGCACGTAGAACGCTGTGATGGGCAAGCCCAGCAGGTCGCCGCCAGCCAGCGTCAGGAATCCATCCGGCAGCTCGCCCAGCACCTGGCGCCCGCCGCTGTGCCACAGCGCCACCGCGTACAGCACGGTGCCGGTGCCCAGCGTGGCAATGAACGAGTCAATTTGCGCCTGCTCCACCAGGATGCCGTTGAGCAGACCGAAGAGCGCACCACAGGCCAGCACGATGAGCACCGCCACGGGCCACGAGATACCAAACTTCGTCTGCAGGCTGATCGCCAGGATGTGCCACAGCACGATGCCGTAGCCCACCGTGAGGTCGATCTTCCCCGTCATCATCGGGATGGTTGCGGCCAGCGCCAGCAGCGCAATGACGGCCTTGTCCGCCAGGATGGAGCGCAGGTTGAACAGCGTGGGGAAGCTGTCAGGCAGCAGCACCGAAAACAGCGCGATCAGTGCCACAGTGAGGGCGGGCAGGCCATACACCGGGACATGCCGGCTGACCCTGCCCAGCAGGCTCGTGGTCTTTCGGTCGAATGATGGGTCCGGCTCCAGCGCGGTGGGTTTGATGGATGAGCTCATGCTGTGGCCTCTGTGGAAAGTGGGGAAGGTTGACCTGACGCAGCCACCAGCAGGCCCGCCACCGTGAGGGCGTCGCCTGACAGCTCGGTGGCCACGCGGCCGTCGCGAAACACCAGTGCGCGGTTGCAGACGTTGGCCACCTCTTCAAAGTCGGTAGAGACCACCAGCACACAGGCACCGGCGCAAGCCTGGGCGTGCAAGATGGCGTAGATCTGCTGCTTGGCGCCGACATCGACACCGGCGGTGGGCTCTTCCAGGATGAGGAGCGGTTTGTTCAGATGCATCCAGCGCGCCAGCACCACCTTTTGCTGGTTGCCGCCACTAAGGTTCTGGATGTCCGCGTGGGGCGCGGGCGGGTTCACGTCAAACCGCTGGATCAGGCCTTGCGCCTGGGTGTGTTCGGTGCGTCGCGTCAGCCGCGCCAGCAGCCGGCCCAGCACCAGCCCCGGGTTGGGAAACAGGTTTTCCTGCACCGACAAGGTGGGTGCGAGGTTTTCTTCGATCCGGTCTGCCGCGACCAACGCCACGCCCAGTGCAATGGCCTGCGCCGGGTTGCGTGGCGCGATGCGCTGGCCGTTGAGCGCGATCTGCCCGCCCGCCAGGTCTGACAGGCCAAACAGTGCGCGGCTGATCGCCTCGTGCCCGGCACCGCGCAGGCCGATGAGGCCCAGCACCTCTCCACGATGGGCGGTCAGCGTGACCGGGCCGGCGTTGGCGGTGTACACGTCCTGCAATTGGAGGACTACTTGCTGCGTGGCGCTGCTGGCCTTGCGGGCGGGCACTTCGAACTTGCGGCCCACGATGAGTTCGACCAGTGCATGTTCGTTGGTCTCGGCCGTGTGGCGCACCCCCACCAGCTTGCCGTCGCGCATGACTGCGGCACGGTCGGAAATGTCCATCACCTCGTCCAGCCGGTGCGACACGTAGACCATTGCCACCCCTTTGGCGCGCAATTGGCGCAGCAACTGGAACATGCGCTGTACATCGGCCATGGGGAGACTGGCCGTGGGTTCATCCAGCACCAGCACACGGGCATTGGTGTCGAGCGCCCGGCCGATCGCGAGCAAAGACTTCTCTGCGCGGGTCAGCGTGAAGACGCGGCGCATGGGGTCGATGTCGCAGCCCACATGCGACAGCACGCGGCGCGCATTGGCCTGCGCCTGCTTCCAGTCGATGAACAGCCCGTGGCGGCGGGGAAACCCCATGCCGATGGCCACGTTCTCTGCCACCGTCATCCATTCCACGAGGCCCAAGTCCTGGTGGATGAACGCCATCGCATGCCGGTCGTGTGTCTGGCCACGCCAGGCGCTTTCGGGGCGCCCCTGCAATGTGATGCTGCCACTGTCCTGGCTGTAGACCCCGGCGAGGATTTTGATGAGCGTGGATTTTCCAGCGCCGTTCTCGCCCAGCAGGGCAAGGATCTCACCGGCGTGCAGGTCCAGCGAGACGTCGTCCACGGCTTGGGTACCGCCAAAGCGCTTGCTCAAGTGGCTGATGGAGAGCATGGGCGGGCTCACGACAGTTCCTTTGCCAGGCGTGTGAATCGGCCTTCGACCGGGGCCGGCGAGGGCTTGCCAGTACAGGCCGTCGCGCCTGTGGCTGCGTCCGCCTTTCGCTGCCATGAGAGCTTGCTCATGTCTGTCTCCTTTATTGGTATGCGGCCGATCTTAGGAATGTGACTGATTCCTGTATATTGAAACTATTTGATGAAATGATTCCTTGGGGTTATCAATGGAGCAGACCACCGACACCACTTCCCAATTGCTCAATCGCTTGCGAATGCGGCAGGTGGCGTTGCTGTTGGCGATTGACGAGCACCGCACCCTGCATGCCGCCTCCCAGCGCATGGGCATGACCCAGCCTGCGGCGACCAAGATGCTTCACGAACTGGAGGACGCGCTGGGCCAGCGGCTGTTTGATCGGGTGGGGCGTGGCCTGCAGCTCAATGCGGCGGGGCAGGCGGTGATGGGCACGTTTCGCGGCATGCGCGGCACCATGGAGGCGCTGAACCGGGAGCTCCAGGCCCTGCGCCTGGGGGGCGCTGGCAAGCTGTGCATCGGCTCCATCATGGCGGCTTCGCCCGAGCAGCTCACGGACACGCTGATTCGGCTGAAAGAGGACTACCCGCTGCTGTCCATTGAAATTTCAGTGGACACCAGCGACCGGCTGGTCGACCAGATGCGCGAAGGCGCACTGGACCTGGTCATCGGGCGCATGCTGGGCCCGGTGCGTGACAACCTGCTTTTTCGGCCGATCGGCGAGGAGCCTCTGTCCATCGTTGTGGCCACCGACCACCCGCTGGTGGGGCGCAAGCGAGTGCTGTTTGAGGACATGCTGCAGTTTCCGTGGATCCTGCAGCCGCACGGCAGCCCGATGCGCGAAGTGCTTGACCAGGAGTTCCGGGACCACCACGCTGGCTTTCACAGTGGGCTGATCGAGACCTCGTCCATCCTGACCACCACCAACCTCATCTTCAAGACACAGATGATCGCGGTGATTCCCGAGTCCAGCGCCAGCCGTTATCAGGCCCACGGGCTGCTCAAAATACTGCCCTACACCATCAGCCACCGGTTGGCGGCCTATGGGAGCATCGTGCGCAGCGACCGGCCCGTGGGCAAGGCCGCTGCCCGGTTTCTTGAGCTTCTGCACGCCCCCGCCCAAGAGGGGTAAGAGCCCATCGCTGGATGGCCAGGGGCCGCTGGCGCCTTGCCTGAAACCCCATTTGTAGAGAAATGAATATTGCTATCAAAAAAATAGCTTCCAGCGCTTTATAGATAAGCGCTAGCAGCCATTTTGGCCACATTTTCACCGCGCACCAGTGGTGCGCTGCCCGGTCCGGGCGCTTGCGCTGGCTTTATGCCTGCGTGTACGCCGTCTTTACCGTCGTGTAGAACTCGGCGGCGTAACGCCCCTGCTCGCGCGGGCCGTAGCTGCTGCTCTTGCGGCCGCCAAACGGCACGTGGTAGTCCACGCCGGCCGTGGGCAGGTTCACCATCACCATGCCGGCTTGCGCGTGGCGCTTGAAGTGAGTGGCGTGCTTGAGGCTGGTGGTGGCGATGCCGCTGGCCAGGCCGAACTGCGTGTCGTTGGCCAGAGCCAGTGCTTCGTCGTAGTTCTTCACGCGCTGCACGCTCACCACGGGGCCAAAGATTTCTTCGCGGTTGATGCGCATGCCGGGCGTGGTCTCGGTGAACAGGGCGGGGCGCATGTAGTAGCCTGGGGCGCCATCGGCGTTCTTCTCCAGGGCTTCGCCGCCATAGGCGAGCTTGGCGCCTTCTTGCTGGCCGATGCCGACGTATTCCAGGTCTTGCGCCAGCTGGCGGTCGTCCACCACGGGCCCGATGTCGGTGCCGGCCTTGCGGGCATCATCGACCTTCAGGGTCTTCATCTTCTCGATCACGGCGGCCACGAAGCGGTCATGGATGCCTTCGGTCACGATCACGCGGCTGCTGGCGGTGCAGCGCTGGCCGGTGGAGAAGAAGCCGCTGTTGACCGCGGCGCCCACGGCCACGGCCAGGTCGGCGTCATCGAGCACCACGAAGGGGTTCTTACCGCCCATCTCCAATTGCACCTTGGCGCCGCGTGGCACGCAGGCAGCGGCCACGCGCTGGCCCGTGCCCACCGATCCGGTGAAGCTCACGCCGGCGATGCGCTCGTCTTCCAGCAGCACCTGGCCCACTTCAGCGCCGCGGCCCATCACGAGGTTGAACACGCCGGCTGGGAGGCCCGCGCGGTGCAGGATGTCGGCCAGCGCCCAGGCGGAGCCCGGCACCACTTCGGCGGGCTTGAACACCACGCAGTTGCCGTAGGCAAGCGCGGGCGCGATCTTCCACGCAGGGATGGCGATGGGGAAGTTCCACGGCGTGATGATGCCGATCACGCCCAGTGGCTCGCGCGTGATCTCGATGCCCACGCCGGGGCGCACCGACGGGATCAGCTCGCCGCCGGGGCGCAGGGCCTCGCCCGCAAAGAACTTGAAGATGGCGGCCGCGCGGCCCACTTCGCCAATCGCCTCGGGAAGGGTCTTGCCTTCTTCGCGGGCGAGCAGGTCGCCCAGCTCGGCCTTGCGCGCAATGATCTCGTTGCCCACCGCATCCAGGATGTCAAAACGCTGCTGGGGCGTGGACAGGCTCCACGCGGGGAAAGCCGCATGCGCCGCTGACACGGCTTCCAGGGTTTGCTCGCGGCTGGCCACGGCGTAGTCGCCGATCACGTCGCGCGTGTCGGAGGGGTTGGTGTTTTGGTAAGTGCGGACGCCGTCGGTCCAGGCGCCGCCAATCAGGTTTGCATGCATGGTGGTGTGGTGGTTAGGAGGAGGGGGTTGAGAAAAAGGGCGGTCGCATGCCGAGCGCGCATGTTGCGCAGCGCAAGCAGGCTCTGGCACCCAGAAAGTCTTTCAATGTGCGCTGCGATGCCTTGCTACGGGCACATCCTGGTGCCTTGTAAGGTGCCGCAGCCCGCGAGCGCGTGAGTGCGCCGTGCCAAATTGCGTTGTATGTCATCGTACAACATAAGGAGATCCCTTGGATTTCGGGTAACTACTGATGGAACAACCGGGCACCTCGCCTTCCTTCGGATTCACCCAGTTCATCAAGGAGCGGCGAGCGTGTAGGGCGATTCAGCTCGCTTCGGCCTGCGCACGCCGCCGGCGTTCGCGGCTGTTGGCCAGGTGTGTACGCATGGCGGCCCGGGCGCCGTCGGGGTCCTGGCCCACGATGGCGTCATAGATGCTTTCATGCTCGCCGTTGACCCGGCGCAGGTACTGGCGTCGCTCGTCGTTGACCGAATCCATGGCGGCCAGGCGAGCGCGCGGAATGATCATGCTGCCCAGCGTGCCCATCAGTTCGGCGAAATGGCTGTTCTGCGTGGCGCGTGCGATTTCCAGGTGGAACTGGAAGTCCGCCGCCACAGCGTCGCGGCCCGCATCCACGGCGGCAGCCACGGCGTCCAGCGCCTCGCGCATGGCTTTCAGGTTGGCTTCAGTACGGCGCTGGGAGGCCAGTGCCGCCGCCTCGGTTTCGACGCCGATGCGCAGCTCCAGCACGGCAATCACGTCGCGCAGTGTGCTGAACTGGTCGGGGGTGATCTTGAAGCCGGGCGCCTGGCCCAGCCCCAGGACAAAGGTGCCGATGCCGTGGCGCGTTTCCACCAGGCCAGAGGCCTGCAGCTTGGAAATCGCCTCGCGCACCACGGTGCGGCTCACGCTGAACTCGGCCATGATGGCCGCCTCGGTGGGCAGCTTGTCGCCCAGTGCCAGGCGGCCGTCGCGGATGCGGTCTCCCAGGGATTCGACAAGCTCCAGGGCCAGGGTGCGGGGCTTGCGGCGAAGCAGGGTATCGGTGGTCATTTCTTGGTGTTATCCCTATGGGGCGCCGGGGGCAGAAGCGGTACATTGCTCTTCGTTGTACGACAACTGATGACGTTCAACAGAATCTGTCGCCACTGTACCAAGAACCTCAGCCTTTGTAACTGCCATGCCTTGCCATCCGACGCCCATCCGTTTCCAACGCCTGCTATTGACCGGGGCTGCCGGAGGGTTGGGCCAGGAGTTGCGCTCGCGCCTGAAGGCCTACTGCACCACGCTGCGCCTGTCGGACATCGCAGACCTGGGCGCAGAATCCGAGGGCGAGGAAGTGCGCCCTGCGCGGCTGGAAGATGCCGGCGCCGTGCTCAGCCTGCTGGAAGGCGTGGACGCCGTAATCCACCTGGGCGGCGTGTCCACCGAGCAGCCCTGGGACCTGATCCTGCAGGCCAACATCGTCGGCGCATACAACCTGTACGAAGCAGCGCGCAAGCAGGGCGTCAAGCGCGTGGTGTTCGCCAGCTCCAACCACGTCACCGGCTTCTATCGCCAGGACGAAGTCGTGGGCCTGGCAGACCCGGCCCGCCCCGACGGCCTGTACGGCCTGTCCAAGGCGTTTGGCGAAGACCTCTCGCGTTTCTATTTCGACCGCTACGGTATCGAGACCGTGTGCCTGCGCATCGGCTCCTCGTTCCCCGAGCCTCGCAACCGCCGCATGCTGGCCACCTGGATGAGCTACGACGACCTGGAGCGCCTGGTGGTCGCCAGCCTGACCGCACCGGTCGTGGGCCACAGCACCATCTACGGCATGGGCGACAACACCACCATCTGGTGGGACAACACCCTGGCGCGCCACATCGGCTACCGCCCGCAGGACAGCTCCGAGCCCTTCCGCGCCAAGGTCGAGGCTGCCGATCCGCATCCCGACCTGACCGACCCCGCCGTGATCTACCAGGGTGGCCCTTTCGTGCGCACCGGCCCTTTCGAATGAGCGCGCAGATGACGCCTGCCGTAGACCTGCTGCTGCCCGACCACCGCGACCAGGTGGGCGAAAGCCCCGTGTGGAGCGCTGCCGAGCAGGCGCTCTGGTGGGTGGACATCGAAGGCCGCCAGCTGCACCGCTGGACCTATGCGGACCAGCACCTGCAAAGCTGGGACACCGCCGAGCGTCCCGCCTGCATCGCGCTGCACGCAGCCGGCGGGCTGATCGCCGGCATGGACACAGGCGTCTTTCACCTGCAGCCCCAAGTGGGAGGCGCGCTGGCTGCCACGCTGCTGGCCGGCGTGGACCACCCCCAGCCCGGCATGCGCTTCAACGACGGCCGCTGCGACCGCCAGGGCCGCTTCTGGGCGGGCACCATGGTGCGTGACATGTCGCTGGCGCAGGCTGCAGGCAGCCTGTACCGCATGGACGCGCAGCGCGGCCTGTCGGCACCGCAGGTGCAGGGCCTGGTCACGCAGAACGGCCTGGGCTTCAGCCCCGACGGCAAGACCATGTACCTGAGCGACAGCCACCCGAGCAGCCAGCAGATCTGGCAGTTGCCGCTGCACGACGATGGGTCGCTGGGCGAGCGCTCGCTCTTCGTGGACATGCGCGATCTGCCCGGCCGGCCCGACGGCGGCGCGGTGGATGCCGACGGCTGCTACTGGATCTGCGGCAACGACGCCGGCGTGGTGCACCGCTTCACCCCCGACGGCCGCCTGGACCGTTCCATCACCGTGCCCACCAGCAAACCCTCGATGTGCAGCTTCGGCGGCCCGGGCCTGGATGTGCTGTTCATCACCTCCATCCTCCCCGGACAGCCGCAGGGCGACGACGCGGCGCTCGGCGGCGCCATCTTTGCCACTCGGCCCGGCGTGGCGGGGTTGCCGGAAACACCCTATCGGAGCGCCTGAGGACAACAGGCCCCGGAACTCTCCCAATTCACAACACTTCAACCCAGGAGACAACCATGAAAATCCCCCATCTGTTTGGCCGCGTCGCATTGGCTGCCAGCGTCCTGTTCGGCGGCTTGGCTGCGCAGGCCACGGAGTTCCGCTCGTCGGACATCCACCCCGAGGACTACCCTACCGTGCTGGCCGTGCGCCACATGGGTGAGACGCTGTCCAAGGCCACGGGCGGCAAGCACAGCATCAAGGTGTATGCCAAGGGCTCCCTGGGCATCGAGAAGGACACCATCGAGCAGACCAAGCTGGGAGCGATTGCCATGACGCGCGTGAACGTCGCGCCCATGAACAACATCTGCCCCGCCACCATGGTGCCCACCATGCCCTTCCTGTTCCGCGACAAGGAACACATGCGCAAGGTGCTCGATGGCGCCATCGGCGACGAGATCCTCAAGGACTGCGAATCGCAAGGCTTCGTGGGCCTGGCGTTCTATGACTCCGGCGCCCGCTCGATCTACACCGTCAAGAAGCCCGTCAAGACCCTGGCCGACGTCAAGGGCCTGAAGGTGCGCGTGCAGCAGAGCGATCTGTGGGTGTCCCTGCTCGAAGCCATGGGCGCCAACGCCACCCCCATGCCCTTCGGCGAGGTCTACACCGCGCTCAAGACCGGCCTGGTGGACGCTGCCGAGAACAACTACCCCAGCTACGAAAGCTCGCGCCACTTTGAAGTGGCTAAGTACTTCAACAAGACCGAGCACTCGATGGCGCCCGAGATCCTCTTGTTCAGCAAGCGCGTGTGGGACACCCTGAGCGCTGACGAGCAAAAGGCCATCCGCGCTGCAGCCAAGGAATCGGTGGGTTTCATGCGCAAGATCTGGGACGAGCGTGAAGAAAAGTCCCTGGCTACGGTGAAGGCCGGCGGCGCGCAGATCGTCGAGATCGACAAGGCTGCGTTCAAGACCGCCATGAAGCCGGTGTACGACAAGTTCCTGAAGGACCCGAAGCTCCAGGACATGGTCAAGCGCATCGACGCGGTGCAGTAATTTGCACGAGCCCCGGCGAACTGCGGTGCGCTGGGGCCCATCCCATTTTTGTCTTCTGAATGTCTCTTATGTATACGCGTCTCTGCGCTTTCATCGCGCGCACCTGCCTTCAGCTAGGTGTCGGGGGGCTGGTGCTGCTGGTGTGCGCCGTGCTCTATCAGGTCGTCGGCCGCTACATCTTCAACAACACACCCACCTGGGCCGAAAGCAGCGCCGTGCTGCTGGTGCTGTACGTGACCATGCTGGGCATGGCCGTGGGGGTGCGTGATGCCGGACACATCGGCCTCGAATCGTTCCTGGTGCTCGCGCCCGACTGGCTGCGCCACAAGCTGGAAATCGTGATCCACGTGCTGGTGTTGATCTTCGGCGTGGTCATGGCCTGGAACTGCGGCGTGCTGGCCGAGTCCGTGGCGCCCTACAAGATTCCCACGCTCGGCATCTCCGAAGCGTTCAAGTACGTTCCCCCCGCGCTCGCTGGCGTGCTGGTGGCGATGTTCTCGCTCGAGCACATCATCGCCCTGGTCCGCGGCACAGAGGTTGAGCCCGCCTGGCATTGAGATGAACGACACCCCCCTGAGCGCCTGCGGCGCTTCCCCCCGCTCTCGCATGGCTGCGCCATGCGGGCAGAGGGACGCAGCCCTCGCTGCGGGGCGGCCCTTGCTCGGCTGCCCTGGCAGGGGTCACGCCCGCTTCATGCGCCGTGCGGACATGACCGAAGCGGTCCCTGCATGCCTCCCTCCGCACCCTAATGTTCCAGTAAAGATTCCACCATCATGGCGTTGACCATTCTGTGCGTGACCTTCACGCTCCTGCTGCTGCTGGGCGTGCCCGTGGCCTTTTCCATCGGTTTGTCGTCACTGGCGACCATCCTGTATGAAGGCCTGCCGCTGGCGGTGGGCTTCCAGCAGATGATTTCGGGCATGAACCCGTTCTCGTTCCTGGCGATTCCGTTCTTCATCTTCGCGGGCGAGATCATGATGTACGGCGGCATTGCCGACCGCATCGTGGTGTTCGCCAAGAGCGTGGCCGGCCATGTGCGCGGCGGGCTGGGCATGAGCAACGTGCTGGCCTGCACGCTGTTCGGCGGCGTCTCGGGCTCGCCCGTGGCCGACGTGTCTGCCATGGGCGCCGTGCTCATCCCGCAGATGAAGAAAGAGGGCTACCACGCCGACTACGCGGTGAACGTGACCACGCACGCCTCGCTGGTGGGCGCGCTCATGCCCACGTCGCACAACCTGATCATCTTCACGCTGGCTGCCGGCGGCAAGGTGAGCATTGCCGCGCTGATCCTGGCCGGCATCGTGCCTGCGCTGCTGCTGACCGTGTGCAACCTGCTGGCCGCCTACCTGGTGGCCGTCAAGCGCGGTTACCCATCGGGCACGTTCCCCGGCTGGGAGATCGTGTGGATCTCGTTCCGGGCGTCGGTCCCCGGGCTGGCGGTGGTGGTCATCATCATCGCGGGCATCTTGTCGGGGGCGTTTACGGCCACGGAGTCCGCCTCGGTGGCGGTGATCTGGGCATTGCTGCTGTCGGTGTTCGTCTACAAGAAACTCACCCGCGAGCAGTTTCTCAAGGCCGCCTCCAAGGCCGTCAAGACCACGGGCACCGTGCTGCTGCTGATCGGCATCTCTTCGATGTTCGGCTACCTCATCGGCCTGTACGGCGTGGCCGAGCTGACCGGCGAGGCACTCAAGTCCATGAGCACGTCGCCATGGGTCATCTTCCTGTGCGTGAACATCATCCTGTTCATCCTGGGCACGTTCCTGGACATGGCGGCCACCATCCTCATCTGCACGCCGATCTTCCTGCCCATCTGCCAGCAGTTCGGCATGAGCACGGAGCAGTTCGGCATCGTGATCCTGATCAACTGCGCGCTGGGCCTGAACACGCCGCCGGTGGGGACCACGCAGTTCATTGGCTGCACCATCGGGGGCATCTCCGTGGGTGAGGTGATGAGAACCATCTGGCCGTTCTACAGCGCGCTCATCGTGGCGCTGATGCTGGTGACGTACGTGCCGCAGTTCTCGATGTGGCTGCCGGACCTCGTGCTCAAGGGTGGTGGGTGAAGCGCGGGGGGCTGGCCGCAACCAGCCGGCCCCCTGCCTCGGCTTGTCCACCGGGTGTGACGATGTGAAGGCAGTGCAATGTGCGCGGCGCTTGGGATGACCCTGGCAGCGGCATGGCGCGATTTTTTGTGCAAGCTGTGTAGCGCCAGCAAGAAGTTAAAGAAGTGACAGACCCGATGCGAGAAGCCCTCACCATCCGCATGCATGCGGAAGACAACGTCGCCATCGTCGCCAACGACGGTGGCCTGCCCGCCGGCACCGTGCTGCCGCCCGGCGTGCCCGGCGCTGGCATTGCGCTGCGCGACAAGGTGCCCCAGGGCCACAAGGTGACACTGGCGGACATCCCTGAAGGCGCCGTGGTGCGCCGCTACAACGTGCCCATCGGCTACGCGCTCAAGGACATCCCAGCAGGCAGCTGGGTGCACGAGCGGCTACTGCAGATGCCTGCAGCCCGTGCGCTGGAAGGCCTGCCCATGGCCACGGTGAAGCCCCCGGTGCTCGAACCCCTCACTGGCTACACCTTCGAGGGCTACCGCAACGCCGACGGCTCGGTGGGCACGCGCAACATCCTGGCCATCACCACCACCGTGCAGTGCGTGGCCGGCGTGGTGGCGCAGGCCGTGCACCGCATCAAGACCGAGTTGCTGCCGTTGTTCCCGAACGTCGACGACGTGATCGGCCTGGAACACAGCTACGGCTGCGGCGTGGCGATCGACGCGCCCGACGCGGTCATCCCCATCCGCACGCTCAAGCACATCAGCCTGAACCCCAACTTCGGCGGCGAGATCATGGTGGTGAGCCTGGGCTGCGAAAAGCTGCAGCCCGACCGCCTGCTGCCCCCGGGCAGCTTCCCCATCACCGACGAGGGCGATGCGGCCCTGGGCCCCGAGACGGTGTGTCTGCAGGCCGACCACCACGTGGGCTTCATGTCGATGCTGGATGACATACTGCAAAGCGCCAGGCCCCACCTCACGCGCCTGAACGCCCGCCGCCGCGAGACCATCCCCGCCAGCGAGCTGGTACTGGGCGTGCAGTGCGGCGGCAGCGATGCGTTCTCGGGCGTCACCGCCAACCCGGCCGTGGGTTTCTGCGCCGACCTGCTGGTGCGTGCCGGTGCCACGGTGATGTTCAGCGAGAACACCGAGGTGCGCGACGCGGTCGAGCAGCTCACCAGCCGCGCAGCCACGCCCGAGGTGGCCGAAGCCATCGTGCGCGAACTGGGCTGGTACGACCGCTACCTGGACCGCGGCCGCGTGGACCGCGCGGCCAACACCACGCCGGGCAACAAGGCGGGTGGCTTGTCCAACATCGCCGAGAAGGCCATGGGCTCCATCATCAAGAGCGGCACCGCGCCCATCTCGCACGTGCTGGCCCCGGGCGAAAAACTGCGCCGCGACCAGCGCGGCCTGGTGTATGCCGCCACGCCCGCCAGCGACTTCATCTGCGGCACGCTGCAACTGGCCGCCGGCATGAACCTGCACGTCTTCACCACCGGCCGGGGCACGCCCTACGGCCTGGCCGAATGCCCCGTGGTCAAGGTGGCCACGCGCAGCGACCTGGCGCGCCGCTGGCACGACCTGATGGACATCAACGCCGGCAAGATCGCCGACGGCGAGGCCACCATCGAAGACCTGGGCTGGGAGATGTTCCGCCTGCTGCTCGACGTGGCCAGCGGCCGCAAGAAGACCTGGGCCGAGCACTGGAAGCTGCACAACGCGCTGGTGCTGTTCAACCCCGCACCCGTCACCTGAACCCCGCCGGGCCCCGGCCCTTTGTGTTCCCTCTTCAACAGCCCTTGCCTGCAAGGGCTGTTGTCCTTGAAAGACCGTTTCTCATGGGTCACACCCGATTTTCCGACCGCAAGGTCGTGGTGGCGCTGGCGCTGCTGTGTTGCCTGCTGTGGGGCAGCTCGTACCCTGCCATCAAGACCGGCTACGCCTGGTTTGGCATTGCCAGGAGCGACATTCCCTCGCAGCTGGTATTCGCCGGCTGGCGCTTTCTGGGGGCGGGGCTGATCCTGCTGGCCTGGGCCGTGGCCACGCGCAAGGCCATCTGGGGTCTGGGCTTTGCAGCAGGGCGGCAGCTGATAGTGCTTGGGCTGGCGCAGACCACGCTGCAATACGTGTTTTTCTACGTGGGGCTGGCGTACACCACAGGGGTCAAGGGTTCGATCATGAATGCCACGGGCACCTTCTTCAGCGTGCTGCTGGCGCACTGGGTCTATCACAACGACCGCCTGAGCCACGCCAAGCTGTGGGGCTGCCTGGTGGGCTTTGTCGGAGTGATGGTGGTCAACCTGGGTCGCGGCACGTTAGACATGGATTTCACGCTGCTGGGCGAGGGCTTTGTGGTGATCGCCGCGTTGGTGCTGGCTGCGGCCAGCATCTATGGCAAACAGGTCTCGCAGCGCATGGATTCGGTGGTCATGACCGGCTGGCAACTGGGCCTGGGTGGCGTGGCGCTGCTGGCCATCGGCTGGGGTCTGGGCGGGTCGCTCACGGGCTTCACGTGGGGCTCCACCGCGCTGCTGGTGTACCTGGCGCTGCTGTCGTCGGCCGCGTTCTCGCTGTGGAGCATCTTGCTCAAGCACAACCGCGTGAGCCAGATCACGGTGTTCAACTTCACGGTGCCGATCTTCGGCGCGGCGCTGTCGGCGCTGTTCCTGGGCGAGGCGCTGCTGGAGTGGAAGAACCTGCTGGCCCTGGTGCTGGTGTGCGCGGGCATCTGGCTGGTCACGCGCGATACGCCCGAGCCACCTGTTGCCAAATAGACTTGCGGCCATGGCCTATTCCCTATCACGCGAAGCGTTTCAGCGCGACCTGCACGGGCAGCGCACCGATCTTTTCACCCTGCGCGGCGCAGGCGGCCTGCAGGTGGCCGTGAGCAACTACGGCGCTCGCCTGGCGCAGGTGGCGGTGCCCGACGGGCAGGGCGGCCTGGCCGATGTGGCACTGGGTTACGACAGTCTGCAGGGCTACCTGGACGGGCAACTCTCCATGGGCGCATTGATCGGGCGCTGGGCCGGGCGTTTGCGCGCAGGCAAGCTCACCCTGCCGGATGGTTCGCTTTTGCAATTGCCCACCAACAGCGGCCCACACCACCACCATGGCGGGCCACGGGGCAGCCGCTTTCAGGTGTTCGCGGTCAAAGACGTGCAAGCCGATGCGCTCACCCTGAGCCACACCTTTCGCACCGAAGACGACGGTGTACCCGGCGATGTGCGCGTGCAGCTTCACCTGCAGGTCACGGCCGACAACGCACTCCACATGGCCTGGACGGCGGAGGCGCTGTACGCGCCCACCATGCTGAATCTCACCGGGCATGCATTCTTCAACCTGGCAGGGCAGGGCAGCACCCACGGCCACACCTTGCAGGTGCCCGCCAGCCGCTATGTGCCGCTGGCAGCCGACGTGTGCCCCACGGGCGCGCTGGCTGGCGTGTTGGGCACGCCATTCGACTTCCGCGAGGCCCGCCGCGTGGGCGACGCAGTGGCAGCGCCCAGCGAGCAACTGGCCCTGGCCGACGGGCTGGACCACTACCTGGTGCTGGACGAATCGGATGCATCCCATGCGCCGCCCGTGTCATCCATCACCCCAACGGGCCTGCGGCTGGCCGCGCTGCTGAGCGAGCCCGGCAGCCGCCGTGCGATGGAGGTCTGGAGCACAGCGCCCGGTGTGCAGGTCTATGCGGGCCATGGTCTCAAAGCGGAACCGGCGCGCGACCGGGGCCGTGGCGCGCGGCAGGGCGACTGGCTCTGGCAGCCGGGCGACGGCATCTGCCTGGAGCCCATGGAGTACCCCGATGCGCCCAACCACGCGGCCTTTCCCATGCGCTGGTTGGCGCCCGGGGAGGTGGTGCGGGGGGCGATCGTGTACCGGTTTCGCCGCCTCTGAGCGCAGCGGCCAGCGAGGTGCCCGTTTTTCGGCATGCCGCGCTACCATGCACCCTGGCTTTCAACCGAGGTCGTTCATGGACACAAGCTACACCCCCAGCACCGATTGGAAAGAAGTGGTGGCCCCCGACGAGGCCCAGCGCTTTGCCGGATATGCGCGCCAGTTCGCCGAACTGCAGGCGCGCAAGTCGCAGAAGTACGGCACAGGCCGGGGCTTGCACCGCAAGCAGCTCACCGCCGCGCGGGGCCAGCTGCAGGTGCTGGGCGATCTGCCTGCATTTGCGTCCCACGGGCTGTTTGCCCAGCCCGGGCGGTACGAGGTGCTGGTGCGGCTGAGCAATGGCGGCATGGACAAGACCTCCGACCGCAAGCCTGACATCCGGGGCTTTTCGTTCAGCGTGTTGGGCGTGCAGGGCGATTCCGCCCTGGGCAACGGGCCTGCCAAAAGCCAGGACTTCACGCTCATCAACCAGGAGAAGTTCGCCTTTCCCCAAAGCGGCGAGTTCGTAGACTTTGTGGTGGCTGCCTCGCATGGCGGCGGCACGTTGATCAAGTTCCTGGTGCAGCGCCACGGGCTGCTGGGGGCCGCCAAGCAGATCGCCAAGACGGTCAAGACCTTCGGTCGGCCCTTCGGCGGCTTTGCAGCGCATGCCGTACACAGTGCTGCGCCCATCGCGTGTGGGCCCTATGCGGTGCGCGTGCGGCTGGTGCCCCATGTCGCCAATGGCGCACCGGTCACCCAGGTGCAGGACGATTGGAACGCCGAGTTTTCTGCCCGTCTGCGCCAGCAGAACCTGCAATGGGATTTGCAATTGCAGCCCTTTGTGGACGAGGCCACCACCCCCATCGAAGACGCGAGCGTGGACTGGCCCACGCCCTACACCACCGTGGCCCGGCTGACCTTGCCCCGCCAAGACCCTGCGGCCGACCCCACGCTGGCCGAGCAGGTGGAGGCTGCCGTGTTCGACCCCTGGCAGGCCCTGGCGGCGCACCGCCCGCTGGGCGACGTGATGCGCGCGCGCAAGGTGGTGTACTTTGAGAGCCAGAAGGGGCGCGGGGCGGTGTAGTCCGGAGCCTTTTGCTGCGATGGCTGCCACCGACCGGGTCAGCCTGCTGATCCTCGGGGCGCCTAAGTTTCGTCTAAGTGTGCGTGTCCACACTGCCCTCCATCGCAACTCCGATTGGAAAGGCACCCCACCATGAACACGACCACGCTGACCTCCACCCCCCGCCGCCTCATCCTGGCCCTGGTGGCCGCGGGGGCGGTGGGCGCCACGGGCGCAGGCCTCATCACCGGGCACCAGGCGCGCGCTTTGACCCCCACCGCCGCGCCCATCGTTGCGCAGACCCCGGCCGCCCCCGGTGGCGCGCTGCCCAGCTTTGCCCAGATCACCGCGCAGAACGGCCCGGCCGTCGTCAACATCAGTGTCACGGGCAGCACCAAGACGGCGATGGCCAACGACGAAGACGACGATGAAGGGCAACCCACAGCGCGCCAGCGCCGGGGTCCGCAGATCGACCCGAACGATCCGTTCTACGAGTTCTTCCGCCAGTTCGGCTTTCCCGGCGCGGGCGCGCAGGGCCAGCCCAACGTGCCCACGCATGGCCAGGGATCGGGCTTTATCGTCAGCCCCGACGGCCTGGTGCTGACCAATGCCCACGTGGTCAAGGGCGCGAGCGATGTCACCGTCAAGCTCACCGACCGGCGCGAGTTCCGCGCCAAGGTGCTGGGCTCGGACCCCAAGACCGACGTGGCCGTGCTCAAGATCGAGGCCAAGAACCTGCCCACGGTGCGCCTGGGCAGCACGCGCGACCTGCAGGTGGGCGAATGGGTGCTTGCCATCGGCTCGCCCTTTGGCTTCGAGAACAGCGTGACGGCGGGTGTGGTCAGTGCCAAGGGCCGTTCGCTGCCCGACGACAGCCTGGTGCCCTTCATCCAGACCGACGTCGCGGTGAACCCCGGCAACTCGGGCGGGCCGCTGTTCAATGCGCGCGGCGAGGTGGTGGGCATCAACTCGCAGATCTACAGCCGCTCGGGCGGCTACCAAGGCGTGTCGTTCTCCATCCCCATCGAGCTGGCCGCCAAGATCAAGGACCAGATCGTCGCCACCGGCAAGGTGCGCCACGCGCAATTGGGTGTGGCCGTGCAGGAGGTGAACCAGGCGTTTGCGGAATCGTTCGCGCTCGACAAACCCGAGGGTGCGCTGGTCGCCAGCGTCAGCAAGGGCAGCCCGGCCGACAAGGCGGGCCTGCAGGCTGGTGACGTGATCCGCCAGGTGGATGGCCAGCCCATCGTGGCCTCGGGCGACCTGCCCGCCTGGGTGGGCCAGGCGCAGCCGGGGCAGCAGGCCAGGCTGTCGGTGTGGCGCCAGGGCAAGCCGCTGGAGCTGACCGCTACGCTGGGTGATTCCAGTGACAAGGCCAGCAAGCAGGCGCGCAATGACGATGCCGTAGGCAAGGGCCAGCTGGGCCTGTCGCTGCGCCCGCTGGACCCCGAGGAGCGCCGCGAGGTGGGTGTGAGCGAGGGCTTGGTGATTGAACAGGCGCGTGGCCCCGCTGCGGCGGCCGGTGTGCAGCCGGGCGATGTGCTGCTGGCCATCAACGGGGCACCCGCCAGGAACATCGACCAGGTCCGCACGGCCATGGCCAAGGCGGGCAAGTCGGTGGCGCTGCTGATAGAGCGCGATGGCAACAAGATCTTTGTGCCAGTGCGCCTGGGGTAAGCCGTGAGGAGCGCCTGCCGTCGGCAACGCCCTTGCGGCGGGCGGCTCCTGTCAGCGCGGCAGCGCCTCTACCTCCTTGGTCCAGCGGTCAATCAGGCGCCTGCGCTCGGCAGCCTTGCCGTATTTTTCAAAGTCGTATTTGATGAGCCTGACGTTGTCCAGTGTCGGGATGCGCGGGTCCATCTTGAAGCTCTTGTTGGCCGGCACTTGGTAGCTGCCCACCTGGGCGCCCACGGCCTGGCCTTCGGCGCTCATCAGCCAGTCGTAATACTTCTTGGCGTTCTCCATGTTGCGCGCACCTTTGATCAGGGCAATGCCACCGATCTCGTAGCTGGTGCCTTCGCAGGGGGCCTGGGTCTTGACCGGGTACTTGTCGGCCTTCCACTTCTCGAAGTTGAACATGAAGGTGATGCCCACCCCCACTTCGCCCTTGGCCACATTGGGCGCTTGCGCCTGGCCGCTGCGGGTGTAGGTAGTGGTGTTCTTGTGCAAGGCCTTGAGGTAGTCGAAAGCCTTGTCCTCGCCCATCAGCTGCACCAGGCCTGCAATCACGGTGTAGGCCGTGCCGCTGGAGGCCGGGTGCGAGATTTCCACCTCGCCCTTGTACTCGGGCTTGATCACATCGGCCCAGCATTGCGGCTCGGGCAGTTTCTTCTTCTTGAGGGTATCGGTGTTGTAGCCAAAGCCGATGGCCGAACTGTAGAAGCCCCCCACCTGGTTCCCCGACATCGCGTACTGGCGCACGCTCCAGCCGTGCAGATCCTGGAGATAGCCCGGGCGGTATTCGGCCAGAAGACCTTGTTCGGCCACTTGAAGGAACGGGTCGCCCGTGCCACCCCACCAGATGTCGGTCTTGGGGTTGTTGGCCTCGGCACGCAGCTGCGCCGCGATTTCGCCCGTACCCTTGTGCGCCTGGTTGACCTTGATGCCGGTCTTTTTGGTGAACTCCTTGGCGGCGGCTTCGCACCAAGGGGCGTCGGTGCTGCACAGCGCATTGACCACGCCTTGTGCCTGCGCGCCTGCCGACAAGGTCGCCAGCGCGGCCGCCGCAGCAATGAACCGGATTTTGTGGAATGCCATCGCTCTTGCTCCTTACGTTCTGTTTTTATGGCCCGAGACAGGGGTCGGGTTGTTCGCTCAGCGCCCGTTGATTGTGGCAGTGATGTGACATGACGAACGGTGCGACCCCCATGAGGCCCTGTCCACGGCAAGCCGTGGCGCCGCCGCTATCCTTGGCGCAATACATTTCACCGACCCCTTGGACCCGTTGCCATGCGCCTGCTGCTCGTTGAAGACGACCCCATGATCGGCGAAGCCGTGCTGGACCTGCTGCGCGCCGAGCACTACGCCGTGGACTGGGCGCGCGACGGCGATGCGGCCGACACCGCCTTGCGCACCCAGCCCTACGACCTCGTGCTGCTGGACCTGGGCCTGCCCAAGCGCGACGGCCTGGCCGTGTTGCGCGACCTGCGGGCCCGCAAGAACCGCACCCCCGTGCTGGTGGCCACCGCGCGCGACGCCGTGGCCCAGCGCATCGAAGGGCTCGACGCCGGGGCCGACGACTACGTGCTCAAGCCCTATGACCTGGACGAGCTGCTCGCCCGCATCCGCGCGCTGCTGCGCCGCGCCGCCGGGCGGGCCGAGCCGGTGTACGAGCACAAGGGCGTGTGCATCAACCCCGCCACGCGCGAGGCCACGGTGCAGGGTGTTCCCGTCGTGCTGTCGGCGCGCGAATGGGCGGTGCTGGAGCCGCTCATCGCCCGGCCCGGCATGGTGTTGTCCCGCCAGCAGCTTGAAGACAAGCTCTACGGCTGGGGCGACGAGGTGAGCAGCAATGCGGTAGAGGTCTACATCCACGGCCTGCGCAAGAAGCTCGGTGCGGACCTTCTGCTCAACGTGCGCGGCGTTGGTTACCTGGTGCCCAAAGCATGACGGAAAAAATCACCCAAGCCTTTCACGCGCTGCTGCCGCGCTCGCTGCGCACGCGGCTGCTGATCTTTCTGCTTGCAGCCATCGTGCTGGCCGGCGCAGTGCAGGGCGCACTGGCCTACCGGGGGGCGCTGGCCGAGGCCGATGCCTTGTTCGACTACCACATGCAACAGACCGCGCTGGCCCTGCGCTCAGGCCTGCCGGTCGATGCGCAGGGCCTGGGGCCCGGCCTGGACCCCGAAGACGAGAACCACGAATTCATCGTGCAGGTGTGGACCAACGAAGGCCTGCGCATTTTTGAATCGGCTGTGGGCGCAGCCCTGCCGCAGATCGCCGTGCTGGGTTTTACCGACGTGCAGGCGCGCGGCGGCACCTACCGCGTGTTTTCGATGCAGACGCGCTCGCAGGTCATCCAGGTGGCGCAGAACATGGGCGCACGGCGTGACATGGCCCGCAGCCTCGCGCTGCGCACGCTGGCGCCGCTGGCCATCATGGCGCCGCTGCTGGTGCTGGCCGTGTGGTGGGGGGTGAGCCGCTCGCTGGCCCCGGTGGAGCGCGTGCGCCGCCAACTGGCCCAGCGCCAGGCCGACGACCTCTCGCCCGTGAGCGACGCGCAGCTGCCCGACGAAGTGCAGCCGCTGGTGAGTGAACTCAACCTGCTGTTCGAGCGTGTCCAGCGCGCGTTCGATGCCCAGCAGCACTTTGTGGCCGATGCCGCGCACGAGCTGCGCTCGCCCCTGGCCGCGCTGCGCCTGCAGCTGCAGGGTCTGCAGCGCGCGGGCGACGATGCTGCGCGTGCTGCCGCCATCGAACGCCTGTCGGCCGGCATCGACCGCGCCACGCGCCTGGTCGAGCAACTGCTTACCCTCGCCCGGCAAGAGGCCGCAACCGCTCCCTCCGAGCCCGTGGACCTGCGCGCTGTGGCCCAGCTGGCCCTGGCCGACGTGGCCCCCGCGGCGCAGGTGCGCAGCATGGACGTGGGCCTGCTCGACTCCGACGCCGCCACCGTACCCGGCAATGCCGAAGCCCTGCGCATGCTGGCGCGCAATCTGCTGGACAACGCGATCAAGTACACCCCACCCGGCGGTCAGGTGGACCTGCAGGTGCGCAGGGAGGGCGGCCACGCCGTGCTCACGGTGGAAGACAGCGGCCCTGGCATCGCCCCTGAGCACCGCGAGCGCGTGATGCTGCGTTTTGTGCGCGAAACCTCGGAAGGCGCCCCCGGCAGCGGCCTGGGCCTGGCCATCGTGCAGGCCATTGCACAGGCCCATGGCGCCACGGTGCAACTGGGCGCTTCGCCGCGCCTGGGGGGCCTGCTGGCGACTGTGCGGTTTGGCTGAGATCTGCTGGTGGCAAGCGCCTTGGACGCTGGTACTGCCAGTTGATAATGCTTCAAATTTAATAGCTATTGACGCTTGATAGAAAAGCGCTGGAGGCCCAAAAACTTCAAAATTTGAAGCTAAAAATACCTGCAGACGCCGTCGCCTCTGCGCCAGGCCCCGTGAGCGCGTCGCCGCACAATGCGCGGGCGCCGCATCCATCGCGGTGCCCTATCTCCCGCTGTCAAAGGACCCCACCGCATGCACTTCATCGTTCTCGGCGCAGGCGCCATTGGTTGTTATGTGGGTGGGCGCCTGGCAGCGCACGGCCAGCCGGTCAGCCTGGTGGGGCGCCCGCATGCGCTGGAGTCCATCGCGTTGCGCGGCCTTCAGGTCACCGACTTGGACAGCTTTGACCGCACTGTGCCCGTGTCTGCGCTGCAACTGGCCCACACGCTGGCAGACGCCGCACCCAATGCCAACAGCATCATCCTGCTGTGCGTCAAAAGCGGCGCCACCGAATCCGCCGCACGCGAGCTGGCTACGGCTTGTGCGCCCGGCACCCCGGTGATCTCGCTGCAGAACGGCGTGGACAACGTGGCCCGCGTCGCGGCGCTGGCGCCCGGCCTGAACGTGCTGGCCGGCATGGTGCCCTACAACGTGGTGCTGCGTGGCGCCCAGGTGCACCGCGCCACCGCGGGCCACTTGCAGCTGCAGCGTGATGCCGTCACCGAACGCATCGCGCCTGTCTTCAGCGCCGCAGGCCTGGCCACGGTGCTGCCCGTTGACATCCGTGCGGTGCAGTGGGGCAAGTTGCTGCTCAACCTGAACAACCCGGTCAATGCGCTGTCTGATCTGCCCCTGCGGCAAGAGCTGCTCGACCGCGACTGCCGCCGTGTCTTCGCCGCCCTGCAGACCGAGGCGCTGAGCGTGATGGCCCGCGCGGGCATCACACCCGCCCAGGTCACCGCCGTGTCGCCCACGCTGCTGCCCCATGTGCTGCGGCTGCCCAACTGGCTGTTCACGCGGCTGGCCAAACGCATGCTGCAGATCGACGCCACGGCCCGCTCGTCGATGTGGGACGACCTGGAGGCCGGGCGCGTGACCGAGATCGATGCGCTCAGCGGCGCGGTGGTGCGGCTGGCGGCGCAGCACGGGGCGCAGGCACCGCTCAACGCCCGCATGTGCGAGCTGCTGGGCGGACCGCGCCAGCGCCTCACGGGTGCGCAGATGTGCAAGATGCTGGGGCTGTGACGATCATGCGTCTGGCAATGTGCGGTCCAGCGGCACATGCAGCCCGGCCTTGAGGCAGCCCAGCGCCACCGAGGTTCGGAACCGCCGCACGTTGTCATCCCCCTCGAACAGGCGCCGCGTCAGCGCTTCGTAGTCCTCCATCGAGGCCACGGTCACCACCAGCAGGTAGTCCGCCTCGCCCGTCACGCTATAGCACTGCTGCACAGCGTCTTCGGCGGCAATGCGCGCGCGCAGCGGGGCGGTGCGGTCGGGGCGCTCGTTTTCCAGGTGCACCTCCAGCACGATGGTCAGCGGTTTGCCCACCTTCACCGGGTCCAGCACGGCGACGTTGGCGCGGATCACGCCGCTGTCCTTCAGCCGCTGGATGCGACGCTGCACAGCGGGTGCCGACAGGTTGACCGCCTGGGCAATCACGCGCTGGGGCGTGGTGTTGTCGGTCTGCAGGATGTCCAGGATGGCGAGGTCAAAGCGGTCGAGGGCGGCGGGGGCGGTCATTCATGGCTCCGGTGGGCGGGCGGCGGCGAGTGAAAGTTGCGTGGAAGGCCTTCAAACAGAGCCAAAAACACGCACAGGTCGAACTATATTTTTACGCATGAGCGCTTCTCTCTTTCAACGTTTTTTCCCCTTCCTCGCCGTCCTGGGCTCCGTCACCGCGTTGGGCATCGGCACCTCCTGGGCCAAGCACTGGCTGTTTCCCGTGGTGGGCGCGCAGGGCACCACCGCTGTGCGGGTGGGCTTTTCGGCCTTGTTGGTGCTGCTGCTGTGGCGGCCGTGGCGCTGGCATTTGTCGCGGGCCGATGCGCGTGCCGTCGTTTTGTATGGCGCGGCCCTCGGCGCCATGAACCTCATGTTCTACATGTCGCTGCGCACCCTGCCGTTTGGCCTGGCGGTGGCCATCGAGTTCTCGGGGCCGCTGGCGGTGGCCATCTGGTCGTCACGGCGTGCCGTGGATTTTGTGTGGGTGGCCCTGGCCATGGCCGGGCTGGGCATGCTGCTGCCGCTGGGGCTCAACGGCAGCACGCTGGACCCGGTGGGGGTTTTGTACGCGCTGGGCGCAGCGGTGTTCTGGGCGCTGTACATCGTGTTTGGCAAACGTGCTGGGCATCTGCACGCGGGGCATTCGGTGTCGCTGGGCTTGCTGGTGGCGGCGCTGGTGGTGGTGCCCGTGGGCGTGGCGCATGCGGGCGCTGCGCTGCTGTCGCCGACGGTGCTGCTCATCGGCGTGGCGGTGGCGGCAGTCTCCAGCGCGATCCCGATCTCGCTCGAAATGATGGCCTTGAAGCGCCTGCCCAAGGAGGCCTTCGGCATCATGATCAGCATGGAGCCTGCGGTGGCCGCCGTGCTGGCCCTGGTGCTGCTGGGCGAGCACCTGAGCGCCATCCAGTGGCTGGCCATTGGCTGCATCGTGGCGGCGTCCATGGGCAGTGCGATGACTGCTGGTCGGCCCTCTGGCGCCGACCGCGCTGCGCCTCAGGCGGCCTGAAATCGCGCACCGCCTGGGCATGTCCAGACCTCCGGGATGGCCGTCACGCTGACACCCGGCCGTCGGCAAAGGATGACACGCGCAGCGCATGCGCCACGGCCAGAATGGGTCTATCTCACAGGAGCCGCCCATGATGCGCATTTCGCCGTTGCCACAATCCGAGGTCGATGAGGCTGAACGCAAAGTCAGCGCCATCCTGGCAGACCTAGAAGAAGCGACCCATTCAGAGGTCAAGGACATCGATCTGGAAGATGTGGTGAAAACCGACACCGCCAGCGGCCAGCCTGCCATGCACCAGAGTGTGGACATCACCATACAGCCGCGCGCGCAGCGCAAGTGGCTCACCAAATAGCGCAAGCAGCCCGGCGCCCCTGGCCGGGCTGCCAGCCAGTCAGCCGGCGTTGGGTTGGCGGCCTTGGCGCAACTGCAACACCCGCGCAATGAGGTTGGCATAGCCTTCCTCGGCCAGCGCCAGCAGGGGCAAACACGTCTCGCGCACAGCGCGGTCTACCGCGTCGGCCCAGACGGGTGTATTGGGCTCTGCCTGGGCGCAGGCCATGGCACCCAGCACCAGCTCCTGCCCCCAGAAGTACACCTGCGTGGCGAGCACGTTGGCCTGCATGCGCTGCACCTCGGCCAAGGTGTGTGACTCGGCCAGGTTCAGCCAGATGTCGGCATACAAAAAATCAACGGGCGCGCCTTGAGGTTGCCACTGCAGCGCGTCGGCCTGCACCAGCTCTACCTTGCGCGCGGCGGACTCCGGGAGCCCCTCCAGCACGCGGCAACGGCGAAACAGCTCCAGCACGTCTCCATCCCGCTCCACCACGGTCACGCGCTCCACCGAGGGCTGCAGTGCCATGTTCGCCGCGACCCAGCCCATGCCCAGGCCCATCACCACCGTGTGGCCCCGCGCGTGGTGGCAGGCCAGTTCCTGGCTTTCGATCTCCATCGGCGACAGCGACATCCAGGTTTCCCACCCGCCCGCAGCGCTTTGCCGCATCAGCACCGTCGATCCCGATGTGACACACGGGCCGCTGTGGTACCCACGGTCCAGCCCCACGCCGGTGCGCTTCATCTGCCACGGCCCTACGGCCCCGTCGGGGTATTGCGGCATATGCCAGTGCGGGGCAAAGACGGGCAGCCCCAGCGCCTGCGCCAGTGCGCCGGCGGATGGCTGGGGGGCAAAAGGGACGGTGGAGGGGGAAGGGGATGCCGACATGGGCTTGATCTTAGGTGGGTAAGTGGCGTATTGACCTGAGAAGCTGTGCGTCTGCGTGGGCACCGGGCATTGTCCGACAGCCTCACGGTCTGCCGGATGGCGTCCAACGCGTGGAGCGGGCCATAAAAGAGATGGAGATGAAACCCTGTTTGTTTCGTCGGCCACCTTCTCAGGAGACGCACATGCATCCATCCACTATTTCCAGTCCGGGCTCCTTGCCTGTTGATGAGGACCTGGCCGAACAAGCCCGCCCCGGCTACGGCATTCCGTCGCAAGACCCGCGGCCGGGGGCACAGACCGCCCTGGAGCCTGAAGAGGCCGATCGCGAGGCCCATTCTGTGCTGGTGGGCGGCGGCATGATGGCGGGCGCGGCTGCGGGTGCGGCGGTGGGCGTTGCGGTCGCCGGCCCGGTGGGCGTGGTCGTTGGGGGCACCTTGGGCGGTATTGCCGGGGCGCTGGGCGGCGCGGCTGCTGGTACGGCGGTCAAGACCGAAGATGCTGGAGAGGCGGCTAAGGCGACTTCCGACAGCGGCGTGCGCAAAGACGGTTCAAGAAGCTGAGGGGCGGCGGGCTTTTGCGTCGCTGCAGGCCCTACCGCACGCACTGGAAATGCCTGTCACTGAGTTGCTTCTGTTTTGATAGTTGCTAGCGCGTATCCATTAAGCGCTAGGAGCCATTTTGCTATAAATTTGGTCCCCTCGACAGGAATCGAACCTGTATCTAGCGCTTAGGAGGCACTCGTTCTATCCATTGAACTACGAGGAGGCAAGACAGCCGCGCATTGTAGTGGGCACGCGCACGCTCTCTGGCGTGCGCAGCCTCAGTCGTACTTCACCGTGTAGATGATGTCCACCGCACTCTTCTCTCCGGTCTGCCCGCGCAGCGTGAGGCGGCGGGAGAGGTCGTAGAAGATGTACAGCGTGCCCAACGTGCCCGATAGGCTGCGCTCGTAGGTCACGTATAAATCCTTGGACAGCCGCTTGCCGAAGGTGAGGGCGGCGGCGCTGGCGTCTTCACCCGCGGTGGCGCTGCGAAAGCCGATCTCGTCCAGGCCGATGCGGCTGGCGATGTTGGCGCTGGTGTTGCCGCCGCCCTTGCGGCCCAGCAGGGCCAGGGCGGCTTGCTGCATCACGGCGGCTTCGGCGCCGCCGGCGGAGGCGTTGCGGCCCAGCACCACCCACGAGAGCTTTTCGGCATCGGGCAGCTCGGGGTCGGAATAGAGTTTGACGCGCGGCGCCTGGGCGCTGCCGGTGACCTGCACGCCCGCGCGCACGCTGATGTTGGGGCGCAGGGCCAGGATGTCGAGCGAGGGGTTGTTGTAGGGGCCGTTGAAGCGGATCAGGCCCGTCTCCACGTCCAGCATCTGGCCCCAGGCGCGGTAGCGGCCTTCGTCGGTGCGGACCTCGCCGGTCACGCGGGGCGGGGCGCCGGGCACGGCGCTGCTGCGGATGTCCACCTCGCCTGTCAGCCGCGTGGTGATGCCATGGCCATGCAGCGCAAAGTCGCGCCCCAGATTGAGGGTGATGGCAATGTCGGGCGGCTTGGCGGTTTCGGCCTGTGCTGCCACCTGGTTGGCCTTGGCGGCGGCCTGGGCCTTGGCCTGGTCTTCGCGGTCCTTGGCGGCAGAGCGCACGACCACGTCCGAGCCCAGGCTGGGCGCGGTTTCGTCGGGCAGGATGATGGTGGCGCGGTCGGTGGTGAGCTTGCCGCGCAGGCTGATCTGGCCTTGCTGCAGCTGCGCCTGCAGTTGGCCCGACACGCTGATCTGCCGGTCGGCGCGCACCAGCACCTGTAGCGCCTTGGCCTCGGCCTGCAGTGACATGGTGATGCCTGACAGGCCCGTGGTTGCGGTGGCGCTGTCGCCCCAGTTCACGCGGCCGGTGGCGGTGAGCGTGCCGCCGTCCTGCGGGGCGGCCGTGCGGTTGCCGCTGAAGCCCGCAATGCGCGCGCCGCTGCCGCGCCCGCCCTGCAGGCGGAACTCGGTGATGCTGAGCTGGTTGCCTTGCAGCGTGGCACGCAGGCGGCCGCCCTGCAGGTCTACGCCATCGACCACGGAGCGCACGGCCATGTCGTCGGCGCCTAGCGTGCCGGCCCAGCGCGGCGCATTGCGGGTGCCTGACAACGTGGCGCTGGCGTCCAGTGTGCCGCGCACACGCCAGCCGGGCGGGGCCAGGGCCGACCACACGCCCACGTCGGGCAGGCGCGCGCGCAGGGTGCCGGCCAGTGGCGCATCCGGAGCCCAGGTGAAGGGTGAGGACATGGCGGGCGAAGAATTGACGGGCGAGGAGGGGCTGGCGCCCGCAGCGGCGGGGGCGCCGGGCGCTCCGGGTGTGAGGCGGGTGCTGACGTTGGCCTGCACCTCGCCGGCCCGGTCGCTCGCCCAGGCCAGTTGGGCGCGCAGGGCTTCGCCTTCGATCTCGACGGTGATTTCGGCCTGGCGCACACCGGCGGCGGTGCCTGCCCCTGCACCGGATGCAGCACCTGATGCCGCACCTAGGGCCGATGGGTTGGCCGAGGCCTCGGTGGCGATCACCGCCGTGGCGCCCGCGCCCGTGCCCTGGCCGCTGCTTTGCACGGCGGTGATGGCGGTGGCGTCGCCCGCCAGGATGCGCAGGTCGCCACTGGCCCGGCGCAGGCTGGCGCTGGCGCGCAGGGGGCCTTGGGTGTTGTCCACGTTCCATTGCCCGTCCAGCACGATGCTGGTGGCCAGCCCCATGCGGGCAAGCAGCGGCTGGGCAGGACGGCCAGCGGCGGCCGGGGTGTTGCCCAGGCCCAGGGCATCGACCCAGGCCATGGGCAGGCCCTGCAGGGTGCCCTGGGTTTGCAGTTGCACCGGGTTCGCGCCAGTGGCCACGCGCAGGGGTTGCCACCGCAGCGTTGCGGTGCCGGGCAGGGGGCCGGTCAGACGGGCCTGGCCTGCCGAGGCCAACACGGTGTAGCCCGCTGCCGACGCGCCGGGGCCAGGGGCGGCGCGCGCGGTGAGGGACAAGGGATCGGCCAGTTGCAGCGTCCAGGGGCCGGGGCGTGCAGCGTCTTGCGCCACCAGCCGCAGTTCGCTGATCTGCACCTGCGCCCCTTGCGTGGATGTGGTCAGCCCGCCCGTGGCGCGGGTTTGCAGGGCCAGCCGCTGCATCTGCTGGGGCTGGGAGGCGTTCAGGCGGGCTTCGCCGTCCAGTGCCAGCGTGGCCTGCGCCAGGGTGCCGGAGAGTTCAGCCTTCACGGCGCGCAGTTGCACGGCGGTGGCGCCGCCACCAGCGCCTTTGCCGGGGGGCAGTGACAGGTCCAACTGGGGGGTGGAGAGGGCGGCTTGCAGCTCGAAGGTGGCCTTGTCCGAGGGCGGTGTGCTGCCCGCGCGGCTGGCGTTGGCATGGGCGTTTGTAGCGGTGGCGGCTTGCAGTTGCCGGGCCAGTGTTTGCCAGCCGCCCTTCCACCGGGCGGTCAGCTGCGCTGCGCCCTTGGCGGTGGCGCCCTGCAGGGCTTCTTGCAGGCGGGTGCCCACCAGCGGCAGGCTGGTCAGCCAGCGCTGGGTCTGGTCCACGTCGGTCCATTGCACTTGCAGGTCGCCTGCGCCCGCTTGGGGTGCCATGCTGCCCTGTGCGCGCGCTGTGGCGCCAGGCGCGGTCAGCGTGATCTGGCCCTGGCCCGACAAATCGCCGGGTGCCACGCGCAGCTGGGTGGCTTCGACGCGTGCCTGCAAAGCGTCCAGCAGCAGGCGATCCAGCTGCAAGGTGCCGCCGGTCTGGGTGGGCGAAGCAGGCTGCCAGCTGCCTTGTGCGGTGAGCATGTTGATGCGCAGCAGTACGGGGCGGTTGGGAGCGGTTTTGACAGGCGCAGAAGCGGCGGGGCCGGTGGCCCGGATGTCTGCTGTAAAACGCACCACATCGCCCTGCATCTGCGCACCCACGCGGCCCGCCAGCGGGGCGGCCGCCCACGCGGTGTGCAGGGCGTCCGGGCGCAGGTTGCGCAGTTCGGCCTGGCCCTCCAGCGCGCCGGTGGCGGGTTTGTAGCTGCCTTGCAGGGTGACTGCGCCGGTGCCTGCATTCACAGTGGCGCCGGGCACCGCCCAGCGTGTGCCGTCGTAGTTCGCGTCGGCTTGCAGGGCGGTGATGGGCAGGCGGGCCTGGTCCCACGGGCCTGCCAGTTCGTTGCGCAGCTGTGCCTGCAGGGCCCAACCGTTGCCCACTGGGGCGGCCCCCCCGGTGGGCCCCGCGTGCACGGTGCCATGCAGCCGGGTGACCGGGGCCTGGGGCCACAGGGCCGCCAGGTTGACGGCACGCAACGTGGCCTGGGCCGACTGCAGGGGCTGCGCGGACCACGGGGCCAGCGTGGCCTGCACGTCGGCCTGCATGGGTTCAGCGGCGGGGGGCGTCGGTGGTGGTGCTGCAGATTTGGTGGAGGGGGATTTGGCAGGGGGCGAGGGCGTCGGCGGGGTCTCCGCCTGGGCCGTGGTGGGGCTGATGCGCGCCTGCAGTTCCAGTTGCGCCGCCGCGGTGGCGAGCGTGCCTTGCAGCGTGGCGTGTGCGCCCACCCGCATGGCGGTGGTGCCACCGGGCACGGCGGCGCGCACCGTGCCGTCCACGGTGGCGTTCAGCGCCATGGGGGCCTGGGCCTGCAGCGTCAGCCGCGCGGTGTATTGGCCTTGGGCCAGCTCCAGGCTGCCGATGTTCAGGCGGTGCTCCTGCCCGTCAAAGCGGTAGTCGCCGGCCAGGCCCCGGGCTTCCACGGCCGGGGCGCCTGCCCATTGCAGCTGGTCCACGCGGAACGGCACACCGATGTGCAAGGGCAGTACCAGCTGGGTCAGGGGCGTGGGCGGCTCTGCGCCGGCCGGGCTGGCCAGCGGCGTGATCTGCACGCGCGCGGCATGCACTTCGCCCAGCTCCAGGCGGCGTTGCAGCAAGGGGGCCAGCTGCCAGCCCAGGCGGATGTCGGTCACCTCGACGGACAGGCCGGGGCTGCGCCAACGCAGCCAGCCAATGCGCCCGCCGCTGCGCAGCGACCCAGTGACCTCGCGGCTCTCCAGTTGCTGGTTGGCGGGCAGGTACTGCGCCGCGCGCGCCAGCGCCAGGGCCAGCGATGTGTTGCTGCCAGCCCACCACCACACGGCAGCGGCTGCGGCAATCAGCAGCGCAATCACTGCCACCAACAGCCAGCCCAGTGCACGCAGCACACGGCGGCCACCGCGCGGTGAAGGGCGCTGGCCGCCCTGGGGGTGGGGCGATGCGCCTGCACTGAAATCGGAGGAGCGGGCGCGGGGGGTCGTGGAGTGGGGGGGCATGGGTTGAGCGTCCATCAGAAGCTGAACCCGAGCCGCAGGTGCAGCCGCACCTCCTTGGTTTTCACGCCGTAGGCCAGGTCGGCCTGCAGGGGGCCCACAGGGCTGCGCCAGCGCACGCCAGCCCCCACGCCAACGCGCGGGTCCATGTCGCCCAGGCGGTCGGCCACGGCGCCAGCATCCACGAACAGCGTGCTCTCCCAGTCGGTCATGGCGCCCTGGTAGGCGATGGGGCGCTGCCATTCGACGCTGCCCACGGCCAGGTAGCGGCCGCCGTAGAGTTGGCCCTTGTCGGTGCGGGCGCCGATGCTGCGGTAGCCGTAGCCACGCACGGTGGTGTCGCCCCCGGTCAGGAAAAGCTGGGTGACCGGGATCTGCGCGCCATCGCGTGCCAGCACGGCCCCGCCCTCTGCGCGCAAGGCCACGCGGGCGCTGCGGCCCACACCGACGGCGTCCTGCACGCGGCCCGCAGGGATGAACGACTGCCAGCGCACCAGGGTGCGCACAAACGGGTCGCGCTCAGGCCGCAGCGTGGTGCCCAGCCCCAGTTCCACGGCGATGCCGTGGCCGCGCGTGGGGGCGGTGGGGCTGTTGAAGTAGCGACCTGTCCAGCCGTAGTTCACGCTGAGGGCCGTGCTGGTGTCGGAGGGCGACTGCACATTGGCGGCAAGGCCCTGGCTCTTGGCGTAGTCGTACTGCAGAAAATAGTTTCGGTCGATGTTCTTGGTGCTTTTGCTGCGGCCTGCGCGCAGTCGGCCGCTGTTGACGTCGTAGTCGCCCGTGGATTCGCGCTGCAGTTGCCCCCCCGCAAACCAGCGCCAGCCCCGGTTGTCGGGCAGGTCGGTCCATTCGGTGCTGGCCAGTTTGGTTTCGCGGTCCAGCGACAGCTTGCTCACGGCGCGCCAGCCGATCACGGGCAACTGGTTATGGATGTGCTCCAGCGACAGGCGCGCGCCGCTGTCGGTCGAGAACCCTGGCCCGAACACCAGCTTTTGCACCTTGGCCTCGCGCACCTGGGCCACCACGGGCGCGGTCTGCGGGTCGGTGCCCTCGGTGTCGAGCGTGAGGAACACCGCGTCGTAGTAGCCGCTGCTGGCCAGCCGCAGTTGGGCGTCGAGCAGTTCGGCCTCGTCGTAGACCGCGCCCGTGGGCAGGCGCGCCAGGCGCCGGGCGCCGTCGGGGTCGTAGCGTTCGCTGCCCTCCACCCTGAGTGGCCCGAAGCGATAGGGCGGGCCGGGCTCGTAGGTCACGCTGAGTTTGGCCTCGTGCTTGTCGGCGTCGATCTCGGCCCGGCTGGTAGCGATGCGGGCGGTGGGGTGGCGGCGCGCTTGCAGCTGGCGCAGGCCGTCGTTCTTGGCGGAGTCCCACGCGGACTGGGTGAACGGCTGGCCCGGCTGCAAGGACCAGTTGCGCTGCACACGTTGCTGCTGGCGGATGCTGGCGCTCTGGGAGTCGGTTTCTTCTGGCGATTGCGCCGTGTTGATACCGCCCGTGTTGCCAGTGAAGTCGATGTCCGCGCTGGCAATGCGGGTCTGCGGGCCGGGCTGCACCGTGACCACCACCGTGCGCGGGCCTGCCTTGCTGTCGGGCGTTTCGGTCAGCTCCACCGTGATGGTGGGCGCGAAGTAGCCCATCGTGCCCAGCAGTTCGCGGGCATTGGCGTCGGCCGCGCCCAGCAGGCGCTGCAGCTCGTTGGCGTGCAGGTCGGGCAGGTGGCGAAAGCGCTGCAGCTCCAGGTGGCGCTCCAGTGTCTCGCGCACGCCGGCGGGGGCATTCACCTGCACGGCGAAGGAGGGCGTGCCGGATTCGGCAATGGCCGGGGTGGTTGCCGATGCGGCGCCATCTCCGTCCTCCCCGCGCGGCAGCAAGCTGCAGCCCTGCAGGCACAGCGCGCTGAAAAGCAGCAACGCCGGCCATGGGGCCGGCGTTGAGGAAGGGGCGGTAGAGCGCAGGACGCGAAAAGGCACGGCAGGAAAACGGTGGTTTTAGAAGTTGGGGGTGGGCTGCAAAACCAGCCCACCGCCACTATGCACCGAAAATCAGCCCCGCCGTGTCAGACAGTTCCGCGCGATGGGCTACCAAGCGCTGGTGCCCCATCCCGCCTACTTCGACAGCAGTCGCATGGTTTCTTCCAGCCCCTTGAGCGACAGCGGGTACATGCGGTTGCCCACCAGCTGCTGGATGATGCTGATGCTCTGGCGGTACTGCCACACGCCTTGGGGCTCGGGGTTGATCCACGCAAACTTGGGGAAGGCATGCGTGAGGCGCTGGATCCACTCGGCGCCTGGCTCTTCGTTGTTGTATTCCACGCTGCCGCCGGGTTGCAGGATCTCATACGGGCTCATGGTCGCGTCGCCCACGAAGATCAGCTTGTAGTCCTTGTTGTACTTGCGGATGATGTCCCAGGTCGGAAACTTCTCCGCAAAGCGGCGGCGGTTGTTCTTCCACATGAAGTCGTACACGCAGTTGTGGAAGTAATAGAACTCCAGGTGCTTGAATTCCGTCTTCACGGCGCTGAACAGTTCTTCCACGCGCTGGATGTGTTCGTCCATGGTGCCGCCCACGTCCATCAGCAGCAGCACCTTCACGTTGTTGTGCCGCTCGGGCACCATCTTGATGTCGAGGTAGCCCGCATTGGCCGCCGTGCTGCGGATGGTGTCGGGCAGGTCCAGCTCCAGCTCGTGCCCTTCGCGCGCAAACTTGCGCAGGCGGCGCAGCGCCACCTTGATGTTGCGCGTGCCCAGCTCCTGCTGGTCGTCGTAGTCCTTGTATGCGCGCTGTTCCCACACCTTCACGGCGCTCTTGTTCTTGCCGGCGCCGCCGATGCGCACACCCTGCGGGTTGTAGCCACCGTGGCCGAACGGGCTGGTGCCGCCCGTGCCGATCCACTTGCTGCCGCCCTCGTGGCGTTCCTTTTGTTCTTCGAGGCGCTTCTTGAGCGTCTCCATCAACTCGTCCCAGCCCATCTTCTCGATGGCGGCCTTCTGCTCGGGCGTGAGTTCGTTCTCCAGGATCTTGCGCAGCCAGTCGGCCGGGATCTCCTTGGTGAAGTCGGCCACCATTTCCACGCCCTTGAAGTAGGCGCCGAAGGCCCGGTCGAACTTGTCGTAGTGCTTCTCGTCCTTGACCAGCGTAAGGCGCGAGAGGTTGTAGAAGTCGTCCAGGCTCCACGCGTCATCCGACTTGGGGCCGACCACACCCGCCTGCAGGGCTTCAAGCAGGGTGAGGTATTCCTTCACGGACACGGGCAACTTGGCCGTGCGCAGGGTGTAGAAGAAGTCGATGAGCATGTTTTTGGCCTCCAGCGCTTATTCAGTAAGCGCGTGACGCTCTAAAAGATATAGCAGTTGTGCCTTGGCCTCCGGCCATTCGCCCGAGCGCATGCTGTACATCACTGTGTCGCGGATGGTGCCGTCGCGGCGCAGCGCGTGGCCGCGGATCACTCCGTCCTTCCGGGCGCCCAGGCGCTCAATGGCCTTCTGCGATGCAAAGTTGTAGTTGTCGGTGCGCCAGCCCACCACGTGGCAGCCCAGCGTATCGAAGGCGTGGCCCATCATCATCAGCTTGCAGGTGGTGTTCACATGGGTGCGCTGCACGCTTGTGCAGTACCAGGTGTAGCCAATCTCCACGCGTTTCACGGCGGGCAGAATGTCGTGGTAGCTTGTGGAGCCCAGTACCTTGCCAGTGGCGTCCTCGACCACGGCGAAGGCGAAGCGGTTACCGTCTTCGCGCATCTTGAGGGCTGTCTCGATGTACGCGCGGGTGTCCTGGGGTTCGGGCACCGAGGTGATGCGCAGTTTCCACAGCTCGCCGTCGGCCGCAGCGGCCGCCAAGCCGTGTTCATGGGACAGCGCCAGGGGCTCCAGGCGGATGCCCCGGTCGCGCAGGGTGACTGGTTCTACAAAGGCCATGGGTCTTTTCTCTTCGTCAATCCTTGGAGGGTTTGCTGTGCCGGCTGGCCTGCCAGCGCCGCGCAGCGTGCAGGCCCAGGCCACCGCCCATGCCCACCATGGCGATACCGATCAGACTGCCGGTGCCGTAGCCAGGCGCGAAGACGTCGAACCCGAGCAACGTGCCCAGCCAGAAGCCCAGCAGCGCACCACCCACAAAGCCCACGGCATCCGCAAAGCCGTTGACCAGCAGTTGGCGGGTATCGTTGTTGCCGTCGCTCACTCAGCGGTTCCTCTGGTTCATGAACACCAGCTTTTCAAACAGGCTCACGTCTTGCTCGTTTTTGAGCAGTGCGCCCACCAGCGGCGGCACGGCCACCTTGTTGTCGGCGCTTTGCAGTGCGGTCAGCGGAATGTCCTCGGCCACCAGCAGCTTGAGCCAGTCGAGCAGTTCGCTGGTCGATGGCTTCTTCTTCAGCCCGGGCAGGTTGCGCACGTCATAAAACGTCTTCATCGCCACGCCCAGCAACTCACTCTTGAGCGTGGGGAAGTGCACGTTGACGATCTGGCGCATCGTGTCGGCTTCGGGGAACTTGATGAAGTGAAAGAAGCAGCGGCGCAGGAACGCGTCGGGCAACTCCTTCTCGTTGTTCGACGTGATGAACACCAGCGGGCGGTGCTTGGCCTTGATGAGTTCGCGCGTTTCGTAGCAGTAGAACTCCATGCGGTCGATTTCGCGCAGCAGGTCGTTCGGGAATTCGATGTCGGCCTTGTCGATCTCGTCGATCAGCAGGGCGACCGGGCGGTCGGCCGTGAAGGCTTGCCACAACACACCCTGGATGATGTAGTTGCGGATGTCCTTCACGCGCCCGGCGCTGTCGCCGTCATTGAGCTGGCTGTCCCGCAAGCGACTCACAGCGTCATATTCATACAGGCCCTGCTGCGCCTTGGTGGTGGACTTGATGTGCCACTGCAGCAGCGGCATGTCCAGCGCCTGCGCCACTTCCTCGGCCAGCATGGTCTTGCCGGTGCCGGGTTCTCCCTTGATGAGCAGCGGGCGTTGCAGGGTGATGGCCGCGTTCACGGCAAGCATCAGGTCTTGGGTGGCGACGTAGTTCTGGGAACCTTGGAATTTCATGAGGGAAATCACCGGATCGTTGATGAATGGGGCTTGACAGGCGCTGGCTATAATCGGCGGTTGATCAGAGCCCAGAGCTGAACTTCCACGAGATTGTGCGCGCAAAATGAACAAAACGCTGACCACGCTATTTGCCCTGGCTGTCGCTTCCGTGACCGCCTTGTCCCATGCCCAGGAAGCCAAAGGCGACGTGGAAGCCGGCAAACAAAAGATTGCCATGTGCATTGGCTGCCACGGCATTGTTGGCTACCAGGCCAGCTTTCCTGAGATCCACAAGGTGCCCATGATCTCGGGCCAGAGCGCCAAGTACATCTCCGCTGCGCTCGTGGCCTACCAGAAGGGTGAGCGCAAGCACCCCACGATGCGTGGCATCGCCGACTCGCTCTCTGAAAAAGACATCGCCGATGTGTCGGCCTACTACGAACAGCATGGCAAGACCGGTGCCGAACTGCCCGCCAAGCCATCGCGTGAACCCAGTGTGCAGGTGGCAGAGCTGCTCAAGAAGGGCGCCTGCGTGTCTTGCCACGGCGACAACTTTGCCAAGCCCATTGATCCTTCGTACCCCAAGATCGCCGGCCAGCACGCCGACTATCTCTTCGTGGCCCTCAAGGCCTACAAGGTCGAGAAGAACGCCAACGTGGGCCGTGGCAACGCCATCATGGGCGGCGTGGCCAAGCAGTTCACCAATGCCGAGCTGAAGGCTCTGTCGGGCTACATCAGCAGCCTTGACGGCGATCTGCACGTGGTGCCGCAATCGCGCTTCCGTTGATCGTTCATCTTTGCAGAGTCCGCAAGGACTCCAAGTAAAAAGCCCGCGCAAGCGGGCTTTTTACTTGGGGGTATGCGCGAGGTGTTGGGGCGGCATCAATCCCGCGTGGCGCGCCGCTGCACGCAGGCGATGTAGGCGTCGCCATCGGGCGGGCGGCCTGCGCGCTGGCTCTCCCACAGCATTTCGCCCAGGCAGTCCATGGCCGCATGGTGGGCGTCGTGCAGCGAATCGAGCCGCGCCGTCAGCAGTTCCACCGTCTGGCGGATGCCGCGGGGCTGGTCGATGCTGCACTGTTCGCTGATCGACAGGTGCATGGACAGGTGCAGGAACGGGTTGGTCTGCCCCGGTGTCTCATCGTAGTTGCGGGCCACGGCAGCGTCGGCGTCGGACAGGTCGGCGTGGTATTCGGGGTGCTCGGCAATCCACAGGCTGGCCAGCGTTTCGATGGCTTCCATGGGGGCGCCGCTCTGGGTTTTGGCATGCACACCGCACAGAAAGCGGCGCACGTCGGCTTGGGAGGGGCTGAACATGGGGCGTGAGGGTAGCACGCGGGTGAAGGGCCCAGAGTGCACAGGGTGGTGGGGTGCGGATCGCGACCGCTTGCTACATCTGGCCGGGGCGGCGTCCTACGTTGGCGCCATGCGGATGCCCCTACATTGGCCTTGCGCAAAGACATGGAGCCGGGTCCGCTTTGCCACAGTCATCAAAACCCGGCCTTGGGAGAACTGTCATGAATGCAATGCGAATCGTGGGTGTGCTGTTGTTGGTGCTGGGCTTGGCCGGATTTTTGACCGGTGGCTTCAGTTTTACCAAGGACACGACCCAAGCCAAACTGGGCCCGTTGGAGCTGACGGTGAAGGAAAAAGAGTCCGTGAACATCCCGCAGTGGATGAGCCTGGGGGCGATGGTGCTTGGCGGCGTGGTCCTGGTGCTGGGGTTTCGCAAAAATTGATGGAACGCGCCTGCCTTTTGCCCGATGGCAGGCGCCTCGTCCGCCATCTGGAGCAACCATCGTGGCAAGTGGATGGTGTTGCCGCTCCGGTTCTTGCTCTATTCAAGTAGGCGCTTAGGCCCTCAAACACGCAAAACGCGAGGCGGAGCGTGAACACTGGCCGGTCGTGGCGGTGGGTGATCACTGGCTCCTGCCGGTAGCGGTCTTTCCTACACACCTCAACCTCTTGGCGCGCCCATCATCCGTGAGATGGTTTTGGCCGCGCGCAGCAGCGCAGGCAACAAGCTCTCCTGCATCACCGCCGCACTCGTGCGGTTGGCTTGCCCGCTGATGTTGAGCGCCGCCACCGTCTGCCCCGTGCGGTTGGTCAGCGGCGCGGCAATCGATATCAAACCCTCTTCCAGCTCCTGATTCACCAGGCACCAACCCTGCTGCCGCGCCAGGCGGATGTGGGCGAGCAGAGTGTCCCCATCCGTGGTGGTGTGCTCGGTAAAACGGTCCATGGGGTGGCCCCGCAGCCGGGCCTGCAACTCGTCATCCGGCAGGCCCGCCAGCAGCATGCGGCCCATCGAGGTCCAGCACGCGGGCAGGCGCGAGCCCACGCCCAGCGTGGTGCGCATGATCTTGTGCGTAGGCACGCGCAGCACGTAGACGATGTCCAACCCGTCGAGCACGGCGGCCGATGACGACTCGCGCACCTCCTCCACCAGGTCTTCCATTACCGGCTCGGCCAGGTTCCAGATCGGCAGCGACGACAGGTACGCAAAGCCCAGGTCCAGGATGCGTGGGCTCAGCCGAAAGAGCTTGCCGTCCGTCTCTACGTAACCCAGCGTCTGCAGCGTGAGCAGGATGCGGCGCGCGCCCGCGCGGGTCAGGCCGGTCTGCGCGGCCACTTCGCTCAGCGTCTGCTGCGGCCGGGCGGCGCTGAACGAGCGGATCACCTCCAGCCCGCGGGCGAACGACTGCACATAGCTGTCGCTGGGTTTGGGGTCTTTGGTGGGGAGCGTTTCGGTATTCATGCAGCGGCCCTCTATAATTCTTTATGCGAACATTTGTTCTATAAGCGAACAAATTCTATCCCGAGACAAGCACATCATGAAAGCGGTTCGATGATCAACAAGCTGGCGGAGTCGGTGGCCCAGGCCCTTTCGGGGGCGAAGGATGGTGCCACGGTGTTGATAGGCGGGTTCGGCACGGCCGGCATTCCCGGTGAACTGATCGACGGCCTGATCGCCCAGGGCGCGCGCGACCTCACGGTGGTCAACAACAACGCCGGCAATGCCGACCAGGGCCTGGCCGCGCTGCTCAAGGCCGGCCAGGTGCGCAAGATCATCTGCAGCTTTCCGCGCCAGGTCGACAGCTACGTGTTCGACGACCTGTACCGCAGCGGCAAGCTGGAGCTGGAACTGGTGCCCCAGGGCAACCTGGCCGAGCGCCTGCGCGCTGCGGGCGCGGGCATCGGCGCGTTCTTCTGCCCCACGGCCCACGGCACCGAGCTGGCCGCCGGCAAGGAGACGCGCGAGATCAACGGCAAGCACTATGTGCTGGAGTACCCCATCCACGGCGACGTGGCGCTGATCAAGGCCGAGCAGGGCGACCGCTGGGGCAACCTGACCTACCGCATGTCGGCCCGCAACTTCGGCCCGGTGATGGCCACGGCCGCCAAGACCACGATCGCCACGGTGCACGAGGTGGTGGAACTGGGCGCGCTGGACCCGGAGGCCATCGTCACGCCCGGCATCTACGTGACCCATGTCGTGAAGATCGACCGCACCGCCACACAGGCCGGCGGCTTCAAAAAATCGGCATGAAATCGGCCCCTACCGCACAAGGAAAAGGCGTGAGCAGCTATCAAAAGCGTAGTAAAGAAGAACTGGCGAAGCGCGTGGCGCAAGATATCCACGACGGCGCCTACGTCAACCTGGGCATCGGCCAGCCCACCCTGGTGGCCAACCACATTCCCGCGGGCCGCGAGGTCATCCTGCAAAGCGAGAACGGCATCCTGGGCATGGGCCCGGCGCCGGCTGCGGGGCTGGAGGACTACGACCTCATCAACGCCGGCAAGCAGCCGGTGACGCTGCTGCCCGGCGGCGCGTATTTTCACCACGCCGACAGCTTCGCGATGATGCGCGGCGGGCACCTCGACATCTGCGTGCTGGGCGCCTTCCAGGTCAGTGCCACGGGCGACCTGGCCAACTGGAGCACGGGCGAGCCCGGCGCCATCCCGGCCGTGGGCGGCGCCATGGACTTGGCCATCGGCGCCAAGCAGACCTGGGTGATGATGGACCTGTTGACCAAGCAGGGCGCCAGCAAGATCGTGACGCAATGCACCTACCCGCTCACCGGTGTCGCCTGCGTGAAGCGCATCTACACCGATCTGTGCACACTGGCCTGCACGCCCACCGGGCTGCAGCTCATCGACACCGTGCCCGGCCTGCAGTTGCCTGAGCTAGAGCAACTGGTGGGCCTGCCCATCCGCCCCGCCGCCTGAATCCAACCCCCAAGAAACGAGGAGACAACACCATGAGCCCACAACGCCAAGCCTTCATCTGCGACGCCATCCGCACCCCCTTCGGCCGCTACGGCGGCGCGCTCTCCAGCGTGCGCACCGACGACCTGGGCGCCATCCCCATCAAGGCGCTGATGGACCGCAACCCCGGCGTGGACTGGGCGGCCGTGACTGACGTGCTCTACGGCTGCGCCAACCAGGCCGGTGAAGACAACCGCAACGTGGCCCACATGAGCAGCCTGCTGGCGGGCCTGCCCATCGACGTGCCCGGCGCCACCATCAACCGCCTGTGCGGCTCGGGGCTCGACGCCGTGGGCACCGCCGCGCGCGCCATCAAGTCGGGCGAGGCCGGCCTGATGATCGCGGGCGGCGTGGAGAGCATGAGCCGCGCGCCCTTCGTGATGCCCAAAGCCGAGAGCGCTTTCAGCCGCAACAACGCGGTGTACGACACGACCATCGGCTGGCGCTTCATCAACAAGCTGATGAAGGAAAAGTACGGCGTCGACTCCATGCCCGAAACCGCCGAGAACGTGGCCACCGACTTCGGCATCGAGCGCGAAGCACAAGACCGCATGGCACTGGCCAGCCAGCTCAACGCCGTGGCGGCGATCAAGGCCGGCCACCTGGCGCGCGAGATCGTGCCGGTGCACATCCCGCAAAAGAAGGGCGACGCCATCATCGTGAGCCAGGACGAACACCCCCGCGAGACCAGCCTGGAAGCGCTGGCCAAGCTCAAGGGCGTGGTGCGGCCTGATGGCACGGTGACCGCGGGCAATGCATCGGGCGTGAACGACGGCGCCTGCGCGCTGCTGCTGGCCGATGAAGCCAACGCCGCCAAGTACGGCCTCAAGCCCCGCGCCCGCGTGGTGGGCATGGCCGTGGCCGGCGTGGCGCCGCGCATCATGGGCTTCGGCCCCACGCCCGCCACGCTGAAGGTGCTGGCGCAGACAGGCCTGACCATCGACCACCTGGACGTGATCGAACTCAACGAAGCCTTTGCCGCACAAGGCCTGGCCGTGCTGCGCGCCCTCGGCATCAAGGACGATGACGCCCGCGTCAACGCCTGGGGAGGCGCCATTGCGCTGGGCCACCCGCTGGGTGCCAGCGGTGCGCGCCTGGTGACCACCGCCGTCAACCGCCTGCACGAACACGCTGGCCAGTACGCGCTGTGCACCATGTGCATCGGCGTGGGGCAGGGCATTGCCATCATCCTGGAGCGCGTGTGACCGCCATCGATAAAAGCACTCCCGTCACGGTCGTCACCGGCGCCAGCAACGGCATCGGCCGCGCCATCGCCGAGGCCGTGCTGGCCCAGGGCCGCGCCGTGGTCAACCTGGACTACCTGCTGCCCAGCTGGAGCCACCCGCTGCTCACGTCCTACCAGGGCGACCTGACCGACGAGGCATCGACCCGTGATCGCGCGGCCGAGATCGCCGCCAAACACAATGTCACGGCGCTGGTGAACAACGCCGGCGCCACGCGCCCCGGCACCATCGACACCGCCACCACGGCGCACCTGGACGACGTGGTGGGCCTGCACCTGCGCGCGCCCATGCTGCTGGTGCAAGCCTTTTTGCCCAGCCTGCGCGCGAGCGGCCAGGGCCGCATCGTGAACATGTCGTCGCGCGCGGCGCTGGGCAAAGGCGACCGCATCGTGTATTCGGCCACCAAGGCCGGGATGATCGGCATGACGCGCACGCTGGCCATGGAGCTGGGGCGTGACGGCATCACCGTCAACGCCATCGGCCCCGGGCCGATTGCCACCGAACTCTTCCGCCAGAGCAACCCCGACGGCGCGCCGCAGACGCAGCGCATCCTGAACAGCATTGCCGTGGGCCGCATGGGCACGCCCGACGACGTGGCCCGCGCGGCGCTGTTCTTCCTCTCGCCCGACAACGGTTTCGTGACCGGGCAGGTGTTGTACGTGTGCGGTGGTACCACGCTCGGCGTGGCACCTGTCTAGCCACCTGAACGCATTTGCACTGCAGCCCTGAAAGGGGCGCACCCCCTGTTCTCGCCCGGAGGCCTTGGCGCCCGGTTGAGGCCACGGCGCGGCGGGTTCCGCGCTCGTGACACCCATTTCATCCACCTTTCTGAAGGAGACAAACCATGACCCGTTCCATCCACACCACCCGCCGCTTTGCGCTGTCGGCCGCTGCCTGCGCGGGCATTGCCGCCATCGCCGGTGCTGGCCTGCTGGGCAGCAGCGCAGCAATGGCCCAGGCCTACCCCACCAAGCCCGTCACCATCGTCGTGCCCTTTGCCGCGGGCGGCACCACCGATATCCTGGCCCGCATCATCGGCCAGGCACTGACCACCGAACTCGGCCAGTCGGTCATCGTGGACAACCGCGCCGGGGCCGGCGGCAACATTGGCGGCGCGCTGGCCGCCAAGTCGCCGGCCGACGGCTACACGCTCTTCATGGGCACGGTGGGCACGCACGCCATCAACGCCGCGCTGTACAAGAAGATGCCGTTCGATCCCATCAAGGACTTCGCGCCGCTCTCGCGCGTGGCCAACGTGCCCAACCTGCTGGTGGCCAACCCAGCACAGCCTTTCAAGACTGTGCCCGAGCTGATCGCCTACGCCAAGGCCAACCCGGGCAAGGTCAACTTCGGCTCGTCGGGCAACGGCAGCTCCATCCACCTGTCTGGCGAGCTGTTCAAGAGCCTGACCAAGGTGGACATGGTGCACGTGCCCTACAAGGGCAGCGCCCCGGCCGTCACCGACCTGCTGGGCAACCAAATCGGCATCATGTTCGACAACATGCCCTCGGCCATTCAACACGTGCGCAGTGGCAAGCTGGTGCCCATTGCCGTGACCACGGCCAAGCGCTCGCCCGAGCTGCCCAATGTGCCGACCATCGCCGAAGCTGGCGTGCCCGGCTATGAGGCCACCTCGTGGTTCGGCATGTTCGCGCCTGCTGGCACGCCCGCACCGGTGCTGGCCAGGCTCAACACCGCGCTGGCCAAGGTGCTGAACCAGGCCGAGGTGAAAAAGAAGATCAACGAGCAGGGCGCCGAAACGTATAGCGAGACGCCCGAGCAGTTCGCCGCGTTCATCCAGGCCGAGTCCATCAAGTGGGGTAAGGTCGTCAAGGAATCGGGTGCAAGTTTGGACTGACCCCCTGAGTCGCTGCGCGCCTTCCCCCTGAAAGGGGGACGCCCCCAGCGCGGCGGGACGGCCCTTGCGCGGGGGCTCTGGCTTTGGCCGCGCCAGTTACGACCTGGCGCTACCAGCGTGGCTGTTCAGCGCCGCCCCAGGGTCCACCAGGTCAGCAGCCCCAACGCCAGCCCCCAGCAGGCCGAGCCCAGGCCCAACAGGCTCACGTTGGAGGCGGTGACCACAAAGGTGACGAGTGCGGCTTCGCGCTCGCTGGGCTCGGCCAGGGCACCGATCAGTCCGTTCTGGATGGCGCCCAGCAGTGCCAGGCCGGCCACGGTGCTCACCAGCGCGGCGGGCAGCTGTGCAAAGGCGTAGGTGATGGCGCCTGCAAAGCTGCCCAGCAGCAGATAGAACGCACCGCAGGCCACGCCGGCCACCCAGCGCTTTTCGGGCAGCGGGTGGGCTTCTTCGCCGGTGCAGATGGCGGCCGTGATCGCCGCGAGGTTGATGCCATGGGCACCGAACGGCGCCAGCAGCAGGCTGGCCAGGCAGGTGCCTGCGATGAGCTGGTTGTTGTGGGCGGTGTAGCCTGATGCGCGCAGCACGGCCACGCCGGGCACCTGCTGGCCGGTAAGGCACAGCACTGCCAGGGGTACGGCGGTGCTCAGGATGGCGGTCCATGAAAATTCGGGCGTGGTCCACACCGGCAACGCCAGGCCCCAGGCGGAGGGCGAGGTGCCAAGGGCGCTGGCGGCGGGTTGCGCGGCCACCTGCCCCCAACCCAGCCATTGCCACAGGGCCACTCCGAGCAGCAAGGTGAGGGCAATGGCATAGCGGGCTGAGCGCTGCTTGAAGAGCAGGTAGCCCGCAAACATGGCGCCCACCAGCCAAGGCGCGCCCTCCACCGTGCTGCGGGCGGCTCCAAAGGCGTCCACGCCAAAACGCAGCAGGATGCCCGCCAGCATGGCGGCGCACAGGCTGCGCGGGATGCGCGCCATCAGCCGGTCGAAGACGCCGGTCCACCCGATCAGCAGCAATGCCGCCGCAGCCACCAGATAAGCACCAATCACTTGGCTGTAGGGCAGGGCCACCAGCGCGCTCGCCAGCAGTGCCGCGCCGGGCGTGTTCCACGCGCAGACCACGGGCACGCGCTGGCGCCAGCTCATCCACAGCCCGCACGCCCCGGCGCCGATGGAGATGGCCCATACCCACGAGGTGACCTGCGCCGCCGTCAGGTGCCCGGCTTGCGCGGCCTGCAGCACCAGCAGCAAAGGCCCGGCATAGGAGATCAGCACGGCCACCAGCCCCGCCACCACGGCGGGAAACAGGTCGTGGGCCGTGGCCATCCAGCGGGTGGAGGTCGCCGGAGCGGGCAATACGGGGACTGGGCCCGTGGTGGCGGGCACAGTGCCAGCGACGCGGGTCGAGGCGGTCGCCAATACCGGCGCTGGGTGGGTGGGGTGGTGCTGCGTTGTCATGGGGCCATGGTGCCCGCAGGCCACCCCCCAAGCGGGCACAGTCCGCCCACGGTTTATGCTGTACAGATGGCTGAATCTTCATCTGTACTGCAACACAGTTACCTGCAACTTGCACAGCTGGTGCGCCGCGACATTGCCCAGCAACGCTATGCGCCGGGCGAGCGCCTGCCGTCGGTGCGCGCGCTGGCCGCGGCGCAGGGCGTGAGCGTGGCCACCGTGGTGCGCTGCTACCGCCACCTGGAGGCCCTGGGCGCCGTGCAGGCGCGGCACAAATCTGGCATGTATGTCGCGGAGCCCACCGCCCAACGCGCGCCGCCCGGAGAGGAGACTGGTGTTGACATGCAGGGCGGACGCAGCACACCGGCCCGCGCGCACTCCACCCCGCCGCCGGTCGAGTTTGACCGCCTGGTGTCGCTGGAGCACCGCATGACCCAGCTGTATTTGCTGACCACCCAACAGCCCCTGCAGTGGGGGCTGCACCTGGCCAACGCCGCGCCCGTGTGGTACCCCACCGAGGCGCTGGCCCGCATCGCCCAGCGCTTGCTGCGCAGCCAGCCCGAGATGCTGGGCACCTACCCCACCGGCAGCGGCCTGCCCGCGCTGCGCACCGAGCTGGTGGGTTGGATGGCGACCTACGGCCTGGACCTGCAGCCCGAAGAACTGCTGGTGACCAATGGCAGCACCGAGGCCCTCAACGTCGCGCTGCGTGCGGTGGCCCGGCCGGGTGATGCGGTGGTGGTGGAGTCGCCGGTGTACTTTGGACTGTTGCAGATGCTGGGCAACCTGGGCCTGCGCGCCATTGAGCTGCCCTGCACGCCGGGCGAGGGCATGAGCCTGGAAGCGCTGGAGTACGCGCTGGAGCACCAGGGCGGCGTGCGCGCCGTGGTCGCCATGCCCAACTTCCAGAACCCGCTCGGCCACGTGATGCCCGACCGCAACAAGCGCCGCCTGCTGCGCCTGGTGGAGCAGCACGACCTGGCGCTGATCGAGGACGATGTGTTCGGCGATCTCTCGCACACGCCGCACCGGCCTCAGCCTGTGAAAGCCTGGGACCGCCACGGCCGCGTGATCTATTGCGGCAGCAGCAGCAAGAGCCTGGCCCCGGCGTTCCGGCTGGGTTGGACGTCGGGCGGGCGTTGGCATGCGCGCATGGAGTCGCTCAAGCTCAGCACCTCGCTCGCGGCCCCATGGCTGGAGCAGGCGGTGATGGCCGAGTTTCTGCGCAGCGGCGCGCTGCAGCCGCACCTGCGCCGCCTGCGTGAGCGGCTGGCCCAGACCACGCCGCGCGCGACCGAGGCCGTGCGCAAGCATTTCCCGGCCGGCACGCGGGTGCACAGCCCGGCGGGTGGATGGTGGCTGTGGCTGGAACTGCCCGAGCCCGTGGATTCGCTCGCGCTGCTGCGGCTGGCCGTGGCGCAGGGCATTGCCTTCACGCCCGGGGCGCTGTTCTCGACCACCGCCAAATACGCGAGCTATCTGCGCCTGAACATCGCCCGCCCCTGGACGCGCGAGCTGGAGCAGGCGGTGCGCCAGCTGGGGCACCTCGCCGGGAGCCTCCCCTCGGGGTAGAGAAGGTCCTGGCCCTGAGTGTTGCAAAAATTTGAATAAAAATGGCCGCTAGCGCATGATTGGTAATGCTTTATTGCTGCTAAAAATATAGCAAAATGCAGTGGGGCAATCAGGCATTCACGCGGTACACCTGCCCCGTCTGCCCGCCCTCCACGCTGCGCTGGTAGGCACGGGCTGCGCGTTCAGCGGGCACGGGCTCGAACCCGGGGAAGAACGGCCCATACACCCCCACCGACTCCGTCAGGATGGTGGGGCTCACGGCGTTGATGCGCAGCCCGCGCGGCAGCTCGATGGCAGCGGCGGCCACGAAGCCTTCAATGGCGGCATTTACCGCCGTGGCGTTGGCGCCGTTGCGGATGGGCTCGATGGAGAGCACCCCACTGATCAGCGTGATGGAGCCGCCATCGTTCAGGTATTTGTGGCCCAGCAGCGCCAGTTGCACCTGGCCCAGCAGCTTGTCCTGCAAACCCAGGTTGAACTGCTCAGCCGTCATCTCGGTGAGGGGCCCAAAGTGCAGGTTGCCGGCGGTGTTGACGATGGCGTCCACCCGGCCGACCGCGGCAAACAGCGCAGCCAGCGACGCGGGCTGAGACAGGTCTGCGCGGTGCGTGCCGCTGTTGCGGCCCACGGTGATCACGTCGTGGCGTGCGCCCAGGTTGGCTTGCACGGCCTGGCCGATGGTGCCGCTGGCGCCGATGAGAAGAATCTTGGACATGGTGATTTCCTTGAAGTGAAAGAAGGGTTGAAGAAAGAACAACAATCGACAGCCCCGATTCTTTTGTGAATCAATCAATGTATAAAGTACATTGAAGTTATTCTTGTACTAACCATTGATTAGGAATCGCCATGGACAAGCTCCGCAACATGGAGGTCATGGCCGCCGTGGTCGAGGCCGGCAGTTTTGCCGCCGCCGCGCGCCAGCTGGGCATCTCCGCCGTGATGGTGGGCAAACACATCCAGCAGCTCGAGGGGCACCTGGGTGCGCGGCTTTTCCAGCGCAGCACGCGCCAGAACAGCCTGACCGAGGTGGGCGCTGCGTTCTATGAAGACAGCAAGCGCGTGCTCGAGCAGGTGCGCTGGGCCGAATCCGCCGTGGAACGCAGCCGCGCCGTGCCCCAGGGCCTGCTGCGCGTGAGCGCACCCTTCACGCTGGGCAACCACGTCATCGCGCCGCTGGTGGCCGACTTTCTGCAGCGCCACGAACAGGTGCGCGTGGACCTGCAGCTCACCGACAGCGTGGTGGACCTGGCGGGCGAGGGCTTTGACGTGGCGGTGCGCATCGGCAAAGTGTCTGACGAGGGCCTGGTGGCCCGCCCGCTGCGCCCCTACCGCATGGTGATTGCCGCTGCGCCGGCCTACCTACGGCGCCACGGCACGCCCGAGCGCGCGGCCGATCTGGCCCGCCACCAGTGCCTGAGCCACTCGGTGTGGCAGCGCCGTGTGGAATGGACGCTGCGCGACGGCAACGAGGAATTTTTCTGGCCCGAGCATGCCCGCCTGACCTGCAACCAGGGCGACGGCCTGCGCCAGGCCGCGCTGCGCGGCCTGGGGCTGATCATGCAGCCCGAGGTGCTGCTGGCCGACGACCTCGCCAGCGGCGCGCTGGTCGCAGTGATGGCGCACTGCCTGCCCGCAGCGCGCGCGGTGCAACTGGTCTACGCGCCGGACCGGCGGCAGCTGCCCAAGCTGGCGCGGTTTGTGGAGCATGTGGTGGGGGTGCTGGGGATTGCGGGCGATGCCAAGGGCGCTGCGCCGCAGGCATAGCGCGCACCAGGCCTGAGGGGGGCCTGCTACGCGCACCTGTTACCCGGCGTGGTCTACCGATGCGGCCACGGCAAGGCGCCCGTCCTCGCCGCGCACCAGTGTGTACGATTCACGCCAGGTGCTGAGCACGCTGGCGTCCTCGCGCAGCAGCTCCCAGGTCACGGTGGCCAGCGCGCCGCTGGGGCCAAGGGCCTGCACCTCCAGGTCGCAAAAGCGGCAACTGCGGCAGCCCTGGCCGTGGTACTGCATGACCACCTGCTGGAAGTAGTCCCCGGTTTCGCCGTCCGTGTGGAAGCGCCGCCATGCGCCCCGTGCATCCACGGCCACATAGGGTGCGCCATAGCGCTCGGCGATGCGCGGGCCGCTGAAGGCGCTGAACGCGGCCACGAAGTCATCGAAGAAGTGCTGCACTTCGGTGCGCAGGTCGGGGGCCGTGGGCGTCATGGAGGTCCTTGTGTGTTGAGGGTGCTGGTGTCGCTGAGAGCAGCTAACAAAACTCAGCGAAGCGGTTCTGGCTAGGCGCTGCGTCGCAGGCAGTACGAGTAATACGACAAGACGCGGCAACAACGCCAGAAGAGTTTTGTTCGCCGCTCTAAGCCGGCCCCACGGGCCCGATCTTGAACACCCCGCTCACCCGCGCGCAGGGCTCGCCGTCCGCAGTGACCAGGCCCTGTGCAAACACCAGCGAGCGTGTGATGCGCAGTGGCTCGGCCTCGCCCTGCACCCACATGCCCAGCCGGGCGGGGGCCAGGTAGTCAACCTGCAGGCTGATGGTGGGCAGAAACCGGTCCGCCACGGCAGTGCTCTTGCTGTGCACCGACAGGGGCAGCAGTATGTCGCAGAACGTGGCCATCATGCCGCCGTGCAGGTTGCCCATGGTGTTCACGTGGCGTTGCTCCACGCGAAAACCAAACTGCACCACGGTGCCCTCACGCCGCACGTACAGCGGGCCGTTATTTCGGATGAAGGGTCCGCCCATGGCCAGCACCACAAAGCCTTCGGGGATTTCGGGGCCTCTGGCGGCGGGGGGCGTGTTGTCCGAGGCGCTGTGCGCAGGGGCTTGCGTCATCGCACGGCCTCCTGCTCCACGTCGCTCTCAAAGCTGGACCCGTGCAGCGCGCTGGTGGTGCCGCTGCCACCACTGGCGCTTTCGAGCCAGCCACCGTACACCGCCTGGAAGTCTGCAACGATCTGCGCCAGCGGCATGTCGTCGAAGGCGCCGCGCTGCTGCACGTACTCCATGTGGCGCTGGCCGGTCTTGTCAAACGGGTGGTAGATCGAATCGTTCTCGCCATCGAACTCGAGCGGCAGCAGCCCGAAGCGGTCGCACAGCTCGATGTTGAAGGCCGGCGTGGCCTTGCGCCATTGGCCATCGAGCCAGATGTCGGTGTAGCCGTGCCAGATGAAGAGATCGGTCTTCATGGTCTCGCGCATGCGCTCGGTGGAGAGGTGGTTGCGCACGTCGGCAAAGCCCATGCGCGCGGGGATGCCTGCTGCGCGGCATGCGGCGGTGAGCAGCGCGGCCTTGGGCACACACCAGCCGTAGCCATTGCCCAGCACAGTGCTGGCCGTCATCCCTGCGGGCGAGAGGTCGATGCGGTATGGGTCGTAGCGAAAGCCGTCGCGCACGGCCAGGTAGAGCGCGACGGCGCGTTCGCGGTCGGTGGCGCCGCGTGCGTGTTCGGCCGCGAAGGTCTGGATGGCGGGCGCATCACTGTCGATGATCGTGGTGGCGCGCAAGTGTGCGGGCGTGGGGTGGTCCTGGGTCATGGTGGGAAGGCTCCTTGCGGCCAGTGTGCAGGCCCACGCAGTGCAGGGCTGTCACGGTGGTGCCATGGGCAGTGTGCCGGATAGCGCGCGCCGGCCGCTGTCCATGGTTTTTGTGGGTCATACCCGCCAGGCCGGCAGCTCCCAGTTGCGCCACAGCGCCAGCCCGCGCAGCCCGGCCGTGAGCAGCACGCAGGCCACGAGCGGAGCCCAGTCGGGCGCCTGCAGCTGGCGCAGCGCCACATCGGCCCAGCCGCCTGCAAAGGCGCACAGCGCGTAGGGGCGGTGGTCGCTGAAGGCCTGAGGCACTTCGTTGCACAGCACGTCGCGCAGCACGCCCCCAAAGACGCCGGTGGTCACGCCCATCATCACGGCAATGATCGGCGGCATGCCGATGGCGGTGGCGATGTCCACGCCCACCGCCGCGAAAAGGCCGAGGCCAATCGCGTCGGGCAGCAACATGGCGCGCTCAGTGGGCTGAAAGTGCCGCTGGCGCATGAACAGCATCGCACCCACGCACAGGGCCAGGATGCCCCAGACAAAACCGGTGTGGCGGATCCAGAAGAAGGGCCGCTGGTCCAGCAGCAGGTCGCGCAGCGTGCCGCCGCCAAAGGCTGCCACGAAGGCCACGACACACACGCCCACGGCGTCGAGCCGCTTGCGTGCCGCGGCGATCACGCCCGAGAGTGCAAACGCGATGGTGGCGGCCACTTCCAGAAAGAAGCGCAGGGTGTGCACCCAGGGGGCGTCGAGCAACTGGTCCATGGGCGCGATTGTGCCGTGGGGCCGGGTGGGCACTCAGCATTCAGTGCGTGACTGTGATGCTGTAAAAATAGTAGCTGCTTGCGCTTTTCCATCCAGCGGTAGCGGCCTTTTTGATTGAAGAAAGAAGGCTCAGGCCTGGAAGAAGTGCCACGCCAGTGCCAGCACACAGCCCGCGCCGCCCAGCCCGCCCAGTCGGCGAGCCCACTGCAGGCTGGCGGTAGGCCACTGGTTCATGGCCAGTACCAGCAGCCAGCCCAGCACCATCCACGCGGCGACCACCAGGGTGACCCCTGCCGCCAGCCCCGCCGCTGCAGTGGCGGTCAGTACCTGCAGCACGATGGTGGCCAGCGCCACGGCCCAGGCGCGGCGGGGTGCCGGACTGCCGTCGCCCCATGCACGGGTAGGCACGGCGCGTGCCCAGCAGGTCAGGGCCATCAGCGAGGCGAGTGCGGCGCACAGGCCGGTGAGTTCGTTCATGCAGCCTCCGGCGGGTGTGGGTCAGCCGCTGGGGCTGGAGCGTGCGGCGCGTTACTGCCCGTCTGCCGCCAGCGCAGTGCCCGCCGCGCGCGCAACAGCAGTGGGGCCCCGGCTGCCAATGCGCACAACGCAGACGCCACCACCCACTGCAGCAGCCCGGCCTTGGCCGCCAGGCCGCCATATGCCAGCGCGGCCAGCACCCACAGCAGCACGGTGGTGCGCGGCGCCCAGTGGCGCAGCGTGGCGGCGGGCAGGGCGATGAAGAAGGCGAGCAGTAGGCCCAGCATGCCGGATGAGCGCGTGGGCTCGGTGGCCACGATGTGGGCCAGGCGGAACGACTCCACCGCCAGCACGCCTGTCAGCCAGAAGGGCAGGTGGGCCGGCACCACAAAGCGGCTCCAGCCGCGCGGATGCCAGCGCGAACGGGGAGCGACCGGGTGCGCTGCAGGGCCTGATGTGGCCACGGTGGCGTGCCGCGCTGCCTTGCGCCGGTGGGCTTGCACCCGCTGCGGCCCGATGAATGCGGCGATGCCAGCGCACGCCAGGCCCACGGCGGCCAGGCTGGCGCACATGCCCACCGCGTGCGCGCTGCCCAGCGCCAGGCCCACGACGCCGGCAACCACCAGCATCAAGCCCGCACCGCCCAGCGCCACCCGCCACAGCGCGAGCGTGCGCAGTGCCCACGCGCTCACGACCGACATCAACAGCCACACTCCTATGAGCACCCAGGTCGCCCACACCGGCCGCTGTGCCAGCGAGGGCAGGCCGGAGGGCCCCCACAAATGCACGAACACTGCCACGACGAGCGCGGCGGGCGTGGTGGCGTGCAGGGCCAGGAAGAAGCGTTGCATGGTCAAGGAGAAAAACGAATCGAGGGGGCCTGGAATTCAGTACCGTTCAGGCTGAGCCTGTTGAGCCTGTTGAGCCTGGTGCGGTGCCCCGGCAGGCTCAGCGTGACCGGTTCAATGGCCATCAGCCCGCCGCCGCGATGCCGCCGCCAGCAGCCTCAGCCTCGCGCCTGCGCTGCTGGCGCGCATCCAGCCAGATCAGCGTGCCCGAGATGGACAAAAACGCGGGCGTCATGCCCAGGAAGAAATACAGCCACTTGAGCGCCAGCCCGCCGAAGTCGCCGAAGTGCAGCGGCTCCATGAGGCCGTTGACCAGCGACCAGAAGCCCGCCGTGCGCGGGTCGTGCACCTTCCTGGGCACGCCGGTGGCGGCGTTGATGTCCACCCGCGCGGTGCTGGCCAGGTGGTCGCTCAGATTGCCCGTGAAGCTGGCCTCGGCCGTGTCGGTACCCCAGCGGCGCATCGACACGTAGCGCGCCTCCAGCCCCGGAACGGCCTGCTGCGCGGTGGCGTACAGGGCTTCGAGCGACTGCATCTGCACGGGCTCTGCGGCATCGCCTGCGGCTTTACGCGCAGGCTTGGGGGCTTTGGTGGCGTAGGTGCTGCTGGTGGCGGTGGTCACGTATTTGTAGCCCTGCTCGAACAGCGGCGCCAGGCCCATCCAGGCGCCCGTGGTCGCGATCAGGATGTGAAAGAACAAACCCCAGATGCCCGCGGACTTGTGCAGGTCGGACATCACCACGCGAAAGCTGCGGCCCCAGCGCTGGGTGAAGAGCTCTGCCAGGATCTTGCGGTGGATGACGATGCCCGTGACGATGAGCACCAGCATGGCTGCGCCCAGAAAGCCCACGATCCACCGCGGCCCGAAGAACAGGAACACGTGCAGCATGCGCAGGTACTGGCCGAGCTGGCTGTCCACCGGGCCGACCACCGCGCCCGTGTCCGAGCGCAGTGCCACCTTGGTCCGCGTGCTGGCCGGCGCGCCGCGCTCGCGCACGAAGGCGAAGTAGCTCGGGTTGACCGCATCGGGCAGCGCGATGGTCTCCACCGTGGCGCCGGGGTAGCGGGTGTGCAGCTGGGTCAGCACTGCGTCGAGCGAGGCAGGTTTGTCTGAGCGTGGCAACTGCGCCAGCGACGGGTTGGCCCACAGGTCGATCTCGTTCTTGAACACCACCACCGCGCCCGAAAAGCACACGATGAACATGAGCAGCCCCGTGACGATGCCCGCCCAGGAGTGCAGGACAAAAAGGCGGTTCAGGGTGCGCTGGCTGGTCATGGTCGGCTGGCGGTGGCGGAGTGATGGCGCTGCGGTCAGAAGAAATACGTCACGCCCAGGTTGAAGCTGCGCGGCAACGCGGGCGACACCACGTTGGCATTGATCGCGCCGTCGTAGTACGCCTTGTTGAACACGTTCTTCACGCCGGCCGTCACGCGGTAGTTGTCGCCCGCGTAGCTGATGGACGCATCGGCCACCACATACGACGGCAGCGTGAACGGGTAGGAGCCGATCTGCTCGCTGACATAGCGCCCGCCCATGCCCAGCGTGATGCGCTGGACCTTTGGCAGCTTGTAGGTGGCCCAGGCCGTGAGGGTGTGGCGCGGCGTGAGGTTCAGCGGCAGGCCCACGATGGCGGCGTTGTTGTCGCGCGTGACCTTGGACTGTGTGTAGGTGTAGGCGCTGGTCAGCTTCCAGCCGTTCTTCATGTCTGCACCCAGCTCCACCTCCAGGCCGCGGGCGCGCTGCTGACCCGTCTGCACGCTGAAGCCGGTGTTCGCCAAGTCTGCGGTGGTCACGTTCTCGCGCACCAGGTCGAAGACGGCGAGGGCGCCGGTGAGCTGGCCATTGGGCGACTCGTACTTCACGCCGGCTTCCCACTGCTTGCCGGTCTCGGGCACGAAAGGCGAGCCCGCAAACGTCAGGCCCGACTGGGGCAGGAAGGACTCGCCGTAGCTGCCGTACGCGGCCCAGCCGGGCTTGAACTCATACACCAGGCCGGCGGACAGCGTGGTGGCGCTGTCCTTCTGGCGCGTCTGCGTATTGGCCACGCGGTTGTCGGTGTCGTTGGTGGACCAGTCGCGGCGCAGGCCCACCAGGGCCGTCCAGCCTTGGCCGAACTTGATCTGGTCCTGCGCATACAAACCGGCCACGGTGAGCTTGGCGGGTGCATCGCTGGTCAGCGCCGTGGGGCAGACGGCCTGCATGCCGTAGACGGGTGCAAACAAATCCAGCGCGCCGATGCGGCAGGTGCGGCTGGCCAGCAGGCTGTGGCCGCTGCGCACGTCCAGGCCCGTGACGATCTGGTGCTTGGCGCCCAGCGCCTCGAAGCGCGTGAGCATTGAGGTGTCGGTGGCCAGCAGGTCGTAGTCCATGTATTGGCGCGATGCCTGGCGGTTCTGCAGCCGCTGGTTGGCCTGCAGCGCCTGGTTGGAGACGAAGTTGCCCGTGCCCTTCTCGGTCTCGTAGCGCACGTTCTGGCGGAAGGTCGTCGCGTCGGACACCTTGTGCTCCAGCGCATAGCCCAGCGTGGTGCTCTCCACGTCGTACACGCCAAAGGCAGGGTCACCGGTGAACATCGTGCGGGACAGCGTGCCGTTGCGGTTGGGCAGCAGCGTGCCGTACGGCGTGATGCCCTGCTGGCGCATCCATTCGCTGCGGCTGTAGGTGGCAAACAGCACCAGGTCGGTCTGCGCACCCAGGTCGATGGACAGCGAGGGCGCGAACCAGCGGTCCTTGCGGTAGACGAACTGCGTCGGGTCGTCGGAGTCGGACACCTGCGCGTTGATGCGCAGCGCCGTCTTGCCCGATTCGGACAGCGGCCGGTTCACATCGGCCTGCAGCGTGCGCTGGCCGAAGCTGCCCACTTCCACGCCCACTTCATTGAGCGCGTCCTTCTTGGGCCGCTTGCTCACCGCATTGACGATGCCGCCAGGCTGCACCTGGCCGTAGAGCACCGAGGCCGTGCCCTTGAGCACCTCGAAGCGCTCGTAGCCGTAGGGCTGCAGCTTGGCCCACATGCCGGGGCTTTGCACCAGGCCGTCAACCAGGATGGATTCGGTGGAGCGAAAGCCACGGATGTTGATGTCGTCAAACCCCCGGCGCCCGAAGTTCACGGGGCTCACGCCCGCCACGGTCTGCAGCGCCTGCTGCACGTTCACGATCTGGCGCGACTCCATCTGCTCGCGCGTGACGACGCTGACCGACTGCGGGGTCTCCAGCCGGCGCATGGGCGCTTTGCCAGCGGTCTGGGCTTCGACGGGGGCGAAACCCATGTCTTTTTCGGTGCTGGCGTTGATGCGGACTTCTTGGAGCTGGGGGGCGGCCACCTGGGCGGCGGCCGCCGGTGCATCGGCTTCCTGCTGTGCCACGGCGGCCTGGGCGAGGCACAGGGTCAGCGGGGTCAGGGCAAACAACCCGGCCTTGCGGGCCCAGGGGTGTGGGGAGGAAGAGGGAGCGAGCGAAGAGCGCGGCGAGAAACGGGCCGCGCGCGGAGGGTGAAAAGACATGGGAGTCCCGATGGAGAGAAAGCCGAGGGCGGACAAACGCTGAAGGCGCTGGCTCGCGTGGCTTTTCGGGACGCTGGCTGGCAATAGTGGGTATTCTAATGCGAATAGTTATCGTTTGAGAGGCAGCCATGCAAGTGGCGCCGCAATGCGCATCGCGCGGTTTCGCCGGATGGCCGCGCATCGCCGCAAAGACCGCTTGCGGGCGCGCATGACCGTGCTCCCCCTCGCGGCAATTGTCAGTTTGCTATTGAATAGATAGCATCTTGCGCTTGATGGATCAGTGTCAAGGCCTGTTTTTGTCTACATCCTCGGCGCTGGCCGTCCCGTCGTCCCTCTCCGGGCTCCCGGGCCCGCCATAGCCGGGGTACGCGCCCCCCGCCGCTCCCATCGCCGCGCTCTCCTGCCGCTCTTTGGCCATTTGCTCTGCCAACTGGTTGCGCCCCTCGCGCGCCACGGCGATGAACTTGGCCTGGTCTTTGTAGTGCGGGTACATGCGGTCGGCCAGTGCGATGTTGTGGGTGCGAAAACGCTGCGTGATGGCGGTGGCCTGCGCGGCGGGCAGGCCCATCAGCTCCAGCACGGTGTGGGCGCTTTGCAGGCTGGACTCGAACAGCTCACGCTGCACCAGCGTCACGCCCAGGTCGCGCAGCTTGTTCCAGTGGGAGATGTCCCGTGCGCGGGCGACCACCTGCAGATGGGGGAAATGTTCGCGTGCCAGCTTGGCGATCTGGAGCGATTGCTCGGCGTCGTCCACCGCCACCACCAGGATGCGGGCGTGTTCGGCCCCCGCGATGCGCAGCAGGTCCAGCCGCGTGGCATCGCCATAGAACACGCGGTAGCCAAAGGTGCGCGCCACTTCCAGCATGTCCACGCTGTGGTCCAGCACGGTGGTGCGCAGGCCCTGGGCCAGCAGCACGCGCGAGACGATCTGGCCGTAGCGGCCGAAGCCCGCGATGATGATGGGCGCCTCTTGGGGTTCAGAGATTTCTTCAGCCTGGGGCGTGGTTTTGAGCTTGGCGTAGCGGCGCAGCAGCACGCGGTCGAGCAGCACCAGCAGCAACGGGCTGATCAGCATCGACAGCGCCACCGCGCCGATGAGCAGCGAGGCGGTCTCGGCCGGGAACACGCTGGCACCGGCGGCGGCCTGGAACACCACGAACGCGAACTCGCCGCCCTGGGCCAGCAGCAGCGTGAACACCGGGCGCTCCTGGTAGGGGATGTTGACGAGCTTGGCCAGGGTGTAGATGACGATGGCCTTGGCCGCGAGGAAGCCGACCAGGATGGCGGCCATGAGGCCGGGTGAGCGCAGGATCACGCCGAAGTCGATGCTCATGCCCACGGCAATGAAAAACAGCCCGAGCAGCAGGCCCTTGAAGGGTTCGATGTCGGCCTCGAGCTCGCGCCGGTATTCGCTGTCGGCCAGCAGCACGCCGGCCAGAAAGGCGCCCAGCGCCATCGACAGCCCCACCATCACCATCAAATACGCGATGCCCACCACCAGCAGCAGCGCGGCGGCCGTGAAGATCTCGGGCGTGTTGCTCTTGGCGATCCAGCGCAGCACGGGGCGCAGCAGCAGGCGCCCGCCCAGGATGATGGCGGCGATCACACCCACGATCTTGAGCACCTCCAGCGCCACTTCACCCGGCGTGTGGCCGGCGCCATCGCCCGCAGCGGCGCCCAGCACCGGCAGCAGGGCCAGTATGGGGATGGCCGCCACGTCCTGGAACAGCAGGATGGAGAAGCCCGCCTGCCCGCTCTGGGTGCGCATGAGGTTGCGCTCGGCCAGCGACTGCAGCGCGATGGCTGTGGAGGACAGCGCCAGGCCCAGGGCGCCCACCAGGCTCACGCGCCAGGGCAGGCCGGCAAGGGCACCCAGCGCAAACAGCACGGCCGCACAGCCCAGCACCTGCGCAGTGCCGGTGCCGAAGATGGGGCGGCGCAGCGCCCACAGGCGGCTCGGTTGCAGCTCCAGCCCGACGAGGAAGAGCATCAGCACCACGCCGAATTCAGCGAAGTGCAGGATGTCCTGCACATTGCTCACCAGCCCCAGGCCCCAGGGCCCGATGGCGATGCCCGCCGCCAGGTAGCCGATGATGGCACCCAGGCCCAGCGCCTTGGCAATGGGCACGGCCAGCACCGCGGCGGTGAGGTACAGGAAGCCGTAGGTGAGCCAGGTGGGGGCGTGTTCCATAGAGGGGGATGCGGGCGATGGCGTTGGGGGAGGTGTCGCAGGGATGCGGGCGTGTCAGGATTCTGGCATTGCCGCAGCGATGTGGGAGGGCGCGCGTGGCATGCTAATAGAGTGCTTCTGTTTTGATAGCTTTCGGCGCTTGCTGGTTGTGCGCTAGAGGGTACTTTTTTCCAGATCGTCGCAGCGGAGCGGGGGCGTTGTTAAGATGTTTGCCCTTCTTCGCACACGGGCACGGTGACTCATGGACTTGCAGACTTGGCTGGCTTTTTTCGCGGCGTCGTGCCTGATTGCGGTGTCGCCGGGCTCGGGGGCTGTGTTGTCGATGAGCCATGGCCTGTCGTTCGGCGTGCGCAAGACGGGGGCCACGATCTTTGGTCTGCAACTGGGCCTGCTGCTGATTTTGCTGATCGCCGGGGCGGGTGTGGGTTCGCTGCTGTTGGCGTCCGAGGTGGCTTTCAGCGTGGTGAAGGTGCTGGGCGCCTGCTACCTGATTTACGTGGGCTTCAACCAGTGGCGTTCCGGCGATGTATCGCCCGTGCAAGGCGATGAGGCCGCGTCTGCAGGCACCTGGAAAAAGCGCTGCCTGACGGGTTTCCTGACCAATGCCACCAACCCCAAGGGCATCATCTTCATGGTGGCCGTGTTGCCCCAGTTCATGACCGACACACGCCCGCTGTGGAGCCAGTTGCTCGTGATGGCTGCTACCACGCTGACGGTGGACGTGGTGGTGATGCACGGCTACGCTTTTGGCGCCAGCGCCCTGCGCCGCCTGATGCGCAGTGCCCGTGCCGTGCGCACGCAGAACCGTGTGTTTGGTGGCCTGTTGATGGCGGTGGGCGCCGGGCTGTTCTTCGTCAAGCGTGGCGGGCAACACGCTTGATGGGATGTTGATGCTTTGATTTTGATAGCTTCTGGCGCTTGTCAATCAAGTGTCAGAGGCTGATTTGGCTTGGTTTTTCATGGGCCCGCAGATTCCAAGGAGGTTGTCATGCCAGTAGTTGTTGTCGCCAATCCCAAGGGTGGCGTGGGCAAGTCCACGCTGTCCACCAATATCGCGGGCTACTTTGCGAGCCAGGGGCACCCCGTGATCCTGGGCGACACCGACCGGCAGGAGTCCGCCAAGCTCTGGCTGGGCCTGCGTCCTCCCGCCGCGCGCGCCATCGGCGCCTGGGACAGCAGCTCGGACGTGATCAGCCGCCCGCCCAAGGGCACCACGCATGCGGTGCTCGACACGCCCGCCGGCCTGCACGGCTGGCGCCTGAACGACGTGCTCAAACTGGCCGACAAGATCATCGTGCCGCTGCAGCCCAGCGTGTTCGACATCTTCGCCACGCGCAGTTTTCTGGACCAGCTGGCCGAGCACCGCCACGCGGCGGGCGTGCAGGTGGGCATCGTGGGCATGCGCGTGGACGCGCGCACCAAGGCCGCCGAGCAGTTGCACCACTTTGTGGACAACCTGGGGTTTCCGGTGCTGGGCTATCTGCGCGATACGCAGAACTACGTGCACCTGGCGGCGCATGGTCTCACGCTGTTTGACGTGGCGCCGGGCCGCGTGGCACGCGACCTGGAGCAATGGCAGGGTATCTGTGCGTGGCTCAATTCTTGAAGGACAGCGTGAAGCAGAACGTACAACAAGGCCCCCGGGGAAACACCTGTCACACGGCAGACAAGGCGCGCCTGGGTGCAGGGCTACATTGCAACGATGAAAATCTTTCGCTCATATTCCGAAGTCAGCGCCTGCGTGGGCCAGGAGGTCGCCGTGACCGACTGGATCACCATCACGCAGGAACAGGTCAACCTGTTCGCCCAGGCCACGGGCGACCACCAGTGGATCCACGTGGACCCCGAGCGTGCCAAGGCCGGGCCGTTTGGCGCGCCGATTGCGCACGGGTTTCTCACGCTGTCGCTGATTCCGCAGTTCTTCGAGACGGGCTTGACCATCGAGGGCGCGCGCATGGGGGTGAACTACGGCCTCAACAAGGTGCGTTTCACGTCGCCGGTGCCGGTGGGCAGTCGGCTGCGTGCACGGCTGACCTTGCAGGCTGCCGAACCGATTGCGCCCGATGGCATGCAGATGACCTGGCTGGTGACGGTGGAACGCGAAGGCAGCGACAAGCCCGTGTGCGTGGCGGAATCGCTGGCGCGCAACTTCGGCGCCCCGGCGTAGCAGGACAACCCCCTGAGCGGCTGCGCCGCTCGGTGCCGCCGCCAGAGGCGACGGCTCTTCGGGCACGTCCATGCCTGCGCAGGCAGGCATGGAGCCGCGGCCCTCAGCCCCTTCTCTCGAATGGCTGCGACATTCGGGAAGGGGGACACCGCCAGCGCACGCAAGTGAAGCGCCGCTGCGCAGCGTGGGCGGCCCTTGCGCGGCGGTCGCTGGCCTGGATCGCGCGTGTTCCACGGACTGCGCTCTCGTTAGACGCTCGTGTTTTTAGGCAGGAGGCTTGAACCATGGACCGTCTGCAAGCCATGAAGATTTTCGAGCGTGTGGTGGAGGAGGGCGGCTTTGCCGCCGCCGCCCGCGCCATGGACATGTCGCCCCCTGTGGTCACCCGCATGGTGGCCGAGCTGGAGCAGCACCTGGGTACGCGGCTGCTACAACGCACCACCCGTAAGCTGGCGCTCACCGACGCGGGCGACGCCTACCTGCAGCGGGTGCGCACCATCCTGCACGAGATCGACGACGCCGAAGCGGCGGCGGCCGCCAACACGCGCGATCTGCGCGGCACCATCCGCATCGTTGCGGCGCCGGTGCTGGCCACCAATTTTCTGGCGCCCATGGTGGCGCTGTGGCACGCCGAGTTCCCCAAGCTGCTGCTCGATATTGACCTGGATGCCTATGCCTCGGCGCGGGTGGATGAGTACGACGTGACCATCATGGTGGCGGGCGAGGACTTCGACGCGAACATCGTTGCGCGTCCGCTGCTGCAGGGCGAGGCCATTGTGGTGGCGTCGCCCGACTACCTGGAGCGCAAGGGCATTCCGCGCGAGCCGCAGGACCTGCTGCAACACGACTACCTGCGCGATTCCGGCATGGCCGCCCGTTCCCAGACAGGGCCTGGTCGCAAGCTGCGCCTGCAATCCATCAACGGCAACCTGCCGGCCCAGGAAATCGACGTGCCGGCGGTGCTGCAGTCTGTCAGCACCGAACTGCTGCTGCGCGCGGCGGTGGACGGCGCAGGGGTGGCCGTGACTTCACGCCTCTTGGCGGAAGAGCATCTGGCCCGGGGGGAACTGGTGCACATCCTGCCCGCGTGGATCTTTTCGCGCTACACCATCTATGCCGCGTTGCCGTCAGGCCGCATGTTGCCCGCGCGCACGAAAGTGTTCCTGGACTTTCTCAGCGAACAGGTGCCTTTGGCCATGGCTGAACAGCGCGGGCAGGCCAGATAAACCGGGGCCACGGGCCAAGTGGCCTATCAACCCAGTTGGGCAAATCCGCTGATGATGGTGCCTTCCGGCTCCACGGTAATTTCGCCGTCGGGCATGGCAAAACTGTTCTGGCGCCAGGCCTCGAACACCGTCACGGCCACGGCGTTGGACAGGTTCAGGCTGCGCTGACCCGCCACCATGGGCAGCCGCAGGCGCTGCGCAGGTGGAAAACTCTCGCGCAACTCGGGCGGAAGCCCCCGCGTTTCGGCCCCAAACACCATCCAGTCGCCCGGCAGGAAGCAGGTGGAATGCACCGGCTGCGAGCCATGGGTGGTCATGGCGAACATGCGTGTCGGGTCAGGCTGGGCGTTGCGCAGGAAGGCCGTCCAGCCCGGGTGGACTTGAACTTGGGCGTACTCGTGGTAGTCGAGCCCTGCGCGCCGCATCTGGCGGTCTTCCATCGAGAACCCCAGGGGCTCGATCAGGTGCAGGGTGCATCCCGTGTTGGCCGCCAGGCGAATCACATTCCCGGTGTTGGGCGGGATCTCGGGTTCGACGAGGACGATATGGAACATGCCCACAATTGTCATCGCTCGGCGTGTGAGTTGAGCAACCGCTCGTAATCAAAAGTATCCCTTTGGTACTTTTCAATCCAGCCCCGTGCGCGCCAGGACGGCGGCGGTGACATGCGCCACGCCCGCCTCGCGCAGTGCCAGGGTGGCGGCCTGCAGCGTTGCGCCAGTGGTCATCACATCGTCAATCAGCACCACCCGCTGGCCGTGCAGGGCCGCAGCGCGGGCAGGCTCGACGGCGAAAGCGCCCCGCAGATTGCGCAGGCGTTGTGACCGCGGCAGGCTGCTTTGCGCCTCGGTGGCGTGCAGGCGCAGCAGGGTGCGGTGGTCGGCCTTGGGCCCCGCCAGGTGCCCTGCCAGCAGCGCCGACTGGTTGAAACCCCGCTCGCGCAGACGCTCTGTGGACAGGGGCACCGGCAGCACGCGGTCTGCGGTTTCCAGCGCCGGTTCCATCCAGGGCGTGCTGCGCATCAGCGTGGACAAGGCCCTGGCCCATCCTGGATCACCGCGAAACTTGAAGTGCGCCAGCGCATCGGCCCAGGGGTAGGCGTAGTCCACGGCGGCGATGCAGGCGTCGAAGCTGGGCGGGCTCTGGAGGCAGGCGCCACAAATGGCAACGCCCGGGGGCACCCGCAGGGCGCAGCGCTGGCAGCGCGTGGCGGGCTGGGCAAATCGCGCCACGCAGGCGTTGCAGACCCGCTGCGAGGGCCACGCGTGGCAAAAGGCGCACTGGCTGGGCACTTTGTCCGCCCAGGCGCGGAGATGGCGCGAAATCCCTGTCAAACCGGTAAGAGGCATGAATCAATATACTCGCGCGTCCTAGTGCCCTGCCATGTCCTCCGAGCGTCCTCCCACCATTGATCCCGTTGCTGCAGCCCGCTGGCATGCAGCGGCCCCCGCTGTGTCCCCCTGGCTCCATGAAGAAGTGGCCCGCCGCATGGAGGACCGCCTGCAGTGGATTCGCCAGGCCCCCGAGTCGTGGTGCCATTGGGACGCAGTGCGTGGAGGCCTGCAGGCGCATGCGCTGGTGAGCGCGCGCTATCCCAAGGCGCGCTGCCAGATCTACGAAACAGCCGTGCACTGTGAGGACACCGCCCGGCAGGCACTGGCCAAGCCCTGGTGGAGCCCTGCCCGCTGGAGTGCTGGCAACCCGCAGCTGGGGCTGCCTGTGGATGCCAGTGTGCAGATGCTTTGGGCCAACATGGCGCTGCACACGGCGGCCGACCCGCAGGCGTTGATCGCGCAGTGGCACCGTGCCCTGGCGGTAGATGGCTACCTGATGTTTTCCTGCCTGGGGCCCGATACGCTGCGTGAACTGCACGCGGTGTATGCCGAGCTGGGATGGCCCGCAGCTGGGCACGCCTTCACGGACATGCACGACTGGGGCGATATGTTGGTGCATGCGGGCTTTGCCGAACCGGTGATGGACATGGAGCGCATCACGCTCACCTTTGCCACACCCGAGCGGCTGGTTCAGGAGCTGCGCGAGCTGGGCTGCAACCTGCACCCTGATCGCTTTCCCTCATTGCGCGGCCGGCGCTGGCGCGAGAAGCTCTATCAGGCACTGTCGCTTCGGCTGGCAGATCCGCAGCAGGTAGGTCAGTTGGCACTGACTTTCGAAATCATTTATGGCCATGCCTTCAAGCCTGCACCGCGTGTGCGGGTGAGTTCCAGCAGTGCTGTGTCGCTGCAGGACATGCGCACCCTGTTGCGCCAGGGCGGCAAAGAGAACTAGCCTGTAACGGCGTGTCAATGACATGGAACAAGGCACGCTACAATTCCGGGTTATTGAGATTTTGGGCATCTTCCCGCGCAACTTTGCTGGCTGCGCCTGTCTTGCCAACGGCAGACGGGCACCACGGCTGGCAGTCTTGTGAGCACTTCCGGTGACGGGCTTGGTTTTTCGTTTTGCCACGGTGTCGGGTCAGCGCATTGACTGGCGTCTCGTTCGCAACTGTTCGGTCACGCCGGCGCAGTTGGGGTGGATGTATCTGTTCTTGTGTGTCGTGTCCCTGGGTATCGCAACATGCTTCTGGATACTCGGTGCTCGTCTGGTCATGCCTTTTGCGTGGCTTGAAATCGTGGCTGTAGGAGTTGCATTCGCCATGTACGGTCGCCATGCGGCGGATGGCGAGAGGATTTCCCTGCAGGGCTCACGCCTTGTGGTGGAACTGGAGACGGCAGGCAAACTGGAACGCGCCGAGTTTGATCGGACCTGGGTTCGCGTAGAGCCCAAGTCTGGAGACCGTTCGCTGATCATGCTGTCTGCGCAGGGCCGTACGGTGGAAGTGGGGCGCTACATGCGCCCCGAACTTCGACCGGCCCTGGCATCGGAGATCCGCATGGCCTTGCGTGCCGCCTGACCCCACGCAGGCGCGCGAAAGGGATTGGTTAAATTGAGGCTTAGAAGTAAGTGAGAACTATGAAGAGCATTTCCAACAAGCTGGCTTCTCTGCTGCTGATTGCCGGTGCATGGGTGGGCTCCGCAGCCCATGCCGTTCAGGACCTTCCTGGCGGCCCTGCAGTCAACCAGCTGAATCTGGCACCTCCCGTCACCAAGATCGCAGAAGAGCAACATTTTCTGCACTGGATGATGATGGTCATCTGCACGGTGATCTTTGTTGCAGTGTTCTCCGTGATGTTCTACTCGATTTGGAAACATCGCCGCTCCAAGGGCGCCAAGTCGGCCAATTTCCATGAGTCGGTGACGGTGGAAGTGGTCTGGACGATTATTCCGTTCATCATCGTGATCGTGATGGCTTTGCCCGCGACCAAGGTGCTGGTGGCCCAGAAGGACACCACCAATGCGGACCTCACCATCAAGACCACGGGATACCAGTGGAAGTGGGGCTATGACTACATCACCGGCGAAGGCGAGGGCCTGGCCTTCATTTCCACCCTGGACAGCAGCCACCGCGTGATGTCCGACAGCGGCAACGTCAAGGACGCTCCCGCCAACTACCTGCTCAAGGTGGACAACCCGATGGTGGTGCCGGTCAACAAGAAGATCCGCATCATCACCACCGCCAACGACGTGATCCACGCCTTCATGGTGCCGGCCTTCGGCATCAAGCAGGATGCGATCCCCGGATTTGTGCGCGACACCTGGTTCCGTGCTGAGAAGATCGGCGACTACTATGGCCAGTGCGCCGAGTTGTGCGGCAAGGAACACGCCTACATGCCCATCCACGTGAAGGTCGTGTCCGCTGAGGATTACACCGCCTGGGTGGCCGACCAGAAGAAGAAGGCTGCGGCCAAGCTGGATGACCCCACCAAGGTCTGGGCGCTGGACGACATCACGAAGCGTGGCGAAAAGGTCTATGCCGCCAACTGTGCGGCCTGCCACCAGGCCAATGGCAAGGGCGCGGGCCCCATCAAGCCCCTGGATGGTTCAGCCATCGTGCTGGATGCGGACCATGCCAAACAGATCCAGGTCCTGCTCAAAGGTGCAGCCAATGGCGCGATGCCTGCCTGGGCCCAGCTGAGCGATACCGATATCGCTGCAGTGGTGAGCTACACGAAGAACTCCTGGTCGAACAAGACCGGCCAGCTGGTGCAGCCTGCTGAAATCGTGGCCCAGCGTGGCAAGTAATCACCGCCCTATCGTATTGAGGAATCCAAAATGAGCGCAGTTCTCGACAACCACGGGCACGCGGGCGATCACGCACACGACGGCCACGATCACCACCACGGCCCTACTGGCTGGCGTCGCTGGGTGTTTGCCACCAATCACAAAGACATCGGTACGCTGTACCTGCTGTTCGCCTTCGCCATGCTGATGGTCGGCGGCGTGCTGGCCCTGCTGATCCGCGCCGAGCTGTTCCAGCCCGGCCTGCAGCTGGTCAACCCCGAGCTGTTCAACCAGCTGACCACCATGCACGGCCTGATCATGGTGTTCGGCGCCATCATGCCGGCCTTCGTGGGCTTTGCGAACTGGATGATCCCGCTGCAGATTGGCGCCTCCGACATGGCTTTTGCGCGCATGAACAACTTCAGCTTCTGGCTGATGATTCCTGCGGCGATCATGCTTGTGACGTCGTTCTTCATGCCCGGTGGCGCACCCGCTGCTGGCTGGACGCTGTACGCACCGCTCACGCTGCAGATGGGCCCCTCGATGGACGCCGGCATTTTTGCCATGCACATCCTGGGTGCGAGTTCCATCATGGGCTCGATCAACATCATCGTGACCATCCTCAACATGCGCGCCCCCGGGATGACGCTGATGAAGATGCCCATGTTCGCCTGGACCTGGCTCATCACCGCCTACCTGCTGATCGCCGTGATGCCCGTGCTGGCTGGCGCCATCACCATGACGCTGACGGACCGCCACTTCGGCACCAGCTTCTTCAACCCCGCCGGCGGCGGTGACCCAGTGATGTACCAGCACATCTTCTGGTTCTTCGGCCACCCCGAGGTGTACATCATGATCTTGCCGGCCTTCGGCATCATCAGCCAGATCGTGCCCGCCTTTGCACGTAAGAAGCTGTTCGGCTATGCCTCCATGGTGTATGCGACCTCGTCCATCGCCATCCTGTCGTTCATCGTGTGGGCCCACCACATGTTCACGACCGGCATGCCCGTCACCGGCCAGCTGTTCTTCATGTACGCCACCATGCTGATCTCTGTGCCCACGGCCGTGAAGATCTTCAACTGGATCGCCACCATGTGGCGCGGCTCCATGACGTTTGAAACCCCCATGCTGTTTGCCGTGGGCTTCATCTTCGTGTTCACCATGGGTGGCTTCACCGGCCTGATCCTGGCCATGGCGCCCATCGACATCCAGCTGCAGGACACTTACTACGTGGTGGCCCACTTCCACTATGTGCTGGTGGCTGGTTCGCTGTTCTCGATGTTTGCCGGCGTGTATTACTGGCTGCCCAAGTGGACCGGTGTGATGTACTCTGAGACGCGTGGTCAGATCCACTTCTGGTCGTCGCTGATCTTCTTCAACATCACCTTCTTCCCGATGCATTTTCTGGGTCTGGCTGGCATGCCCCGCCGCTATGCCGACTACCCCATGCAGTTCGCCGACTTCAACGCCATCGCGTCTGTCGGAGCATTTGGTTTCGGCCTGGCACAGGTGTACTTCTTCCTGGCCGTGGTGGTGCCTGCCATGCGTGGCAAGGGTGAAAAAGCTGCTGCCAAGCCGTGGGATGGCGCCGAAGGCCTGGAATGGGAAGTCCCATCGCCAGCACCGTTCCACACGTTTGAAAACCCACCCAAGCTGGACGCTACGGCAACCCGCGTGATTGGCTGAAGACCATGCCCGTGACACCCGAACAGAAAAAGAGCAACCTGCGGATGGCGCTGATCCTGGCGTCCGTGGCGGTTGTTTTCTTTGTCGGGTTCATGGTCAAGGTGGTTCTGCTGTCCCGCTGAACCGGCAACCTCCATGAGCCTGCACCGCGAAAACGCCAAGATGGTCGGCAAGCTGGTCGTGATTGCGGCCGGCATGTTCGCTTTCGGCTATGTGCTGATCCCTATCTACAAGCACATTTGCGAGATGACGGGCATCAACATCCTGTCGCTCTCTGAGCGGCAGGTGCCGGGCAATGGCGTGGCGGGCAAGGATGTCAAGGTGCCCGCGAATACGCAGGTGGACAAGACCCGCACGATCACGGTCGAGTTTGATGCCAACGCGCGCGGCCCCTGGGATTTCAAGCCTGCCCAGCGCTCGGTGAAGGTGCATCCGGGCGAGCTGACCACGGTGATGTACGAGTTTCAGAACATCCAGAACCGTCGCATGGCTGCGCAGGCCATCCCCAGTTACGCACCGCGCCAGGCCGCTGCGCACTTCAACAAGCTGGAGTGTTTCTGCTTTAACCAGTACACGCTGGAGCCCGGCGAGAAAAAAGAATGGCCGGTGGCGTTTGTGATTGATCCACGTATCTCCAAGGACGTGACGACCATCACCTTGTCCTATACGTTCTTTGAAGTGGGTGGCAAGACGCCTGCGGCCCCGGAATCCACTGCCGCCCTGGACTTGGCTGTGCCTGCCATCATCCCCACAGTGGCAGGAGCGGGCTCATGAATGCCCCATTGGACCAGCCCGTGGTGAAGCCGCATGAACGCAAGGGATCTTTGCTGCGCACGGTGCGTGCGGTGGCTTGGTCGCTGATTGGCTTGCGCAAGGGCAGCGAGTACCAGCAGGATGTCGAAAAACTCAATCCACTGCACATCATCGTGGTGGGATTGGTGGCGGTTTTTCTGCTGGTCATCGGCCTGATCGGGCTGGTGAACTGGATTGTGTGAGTGTGTGCTGGTTGGTACGAACAAATACTGAAAACAAAGATTTTGAGAGTCAGGAGCTGAAATGAGTGCATCAACCCACGGCGGAACCCCGTACTACTATGTACCCGCAGAGTCGCGTCACCCGGTGATGGCGGCGGCCGGTCTGTTCTTTGTCATTCTGGGCGCAGGCCAGTGGATCAATGGCCACGACTGGGGCAAGTATTCGCTGGCCTTGGGCCTGGTATGGTGGTTGTTCACGCTGTACCAATGGTTCGGTGATGCCATCCGCGAGAGCCAGGGTGGCCTCTATGGTCACAAGATCGATCTGTCCTACCGCTGGAGCATGAGCTGGTTCATCTTCTCGGAAGTGATGTTCTTTGGCGCGTTCTTTACGGCTCTTTGGTGGGCGCGTTCGCATTCTGTGCCTGCCCTGGGCAGCCTGGACAACGCATTGCTGTGGCCCAATTTCAAGGCAGTCTGGCCCAGCCTCGCCGCCGGGGTGACCGCTTCACCCGCTGGCATCGTCGAACCCTTCCAGACGGTGGGCCCTTTCTGGTTGCCCACCATCAACACGGCGCTGCTGCTGACCTCGGGTGTGACGCTGACCATCGCCCACCATGCACTGCGCGAAAACCATCGCGGCAAGACGATCGGCTTCATGTGGGCCACGGTGCTGCTGGGTTTTGTCTTCCTGCTGGTGCAAGGGTACGAGTACTACCACCTCTACACCGATCTGAACCTCAAGCTCAATTCGGGCGTGTTCGGTTCGACGTTCTTCATGTTGACCGGATTCCACGGGTTCCACGTGTTCCTGGGCATGTTGATGCTGCTGGTGATTACCCTGCGCCTGCAAAAGGGCCACTTCACAGCGGACAAACATTTCGGTTTTGAAGGTGCTGCCTGGTACTGGCACTTTGTGGACGTAGTCTGGCTGGGCCTGTACGTGCTGGTTTACTGGATGTAAAGAGCGACTGCCGCCCACAAAAAAAGCGCCTCGCGGCGCTTTTTTTGTGGGCAAGCAGACCTCCACACCAAACGTAGGCGCCTCGCCGGAGGCGGGCGGTTGCCCGGTTGCGCCGGGGTGAGACTAGCGGGTCGTTGCTGGCAGGCCGGTGGGCTGGATGTAGCCCAGCTGCCAGGCCACCAGAATACATAGGAAGAGCACGATGGAGATACCTACCCGCACCGCAAGCGCCTTGGCCATGTGGTTGCTCTTCGATCTGTCATCGCGCCCGTTGCGCATCATGAAGAACAAGGCAGATGCCAAGCTGGCCAGAATGGCGATGAACGCCACCACTACGAGGTATTTCATGGGGGACATTATCCAGTGACAGCTTTTCGCCGTCCTCTGGGCCTGCGTTTCTGGCTGATTGCCCTTGTGGCCATTGCGGGCATGCTGGTCACGGCCTCGCTCGGCCGCTGGCAGCTGTCGCGCGCAGCAGAAAAAGAAGGGCTGCAGGCCGTTCTGGACGAGCGTGGCCGCATGCCGGCCGTCGACAGCCGCACTTTGTTGGCAGGGGCGGCTGGTTCTTCGCAGGACGCAGCTTCGCTGGTGCACCGCACCGTGGTTCTGGAGGGCCATTGGCTGGCAGAGCACACCGTGTACCTCGACAATCGTCAAATGCGCGGGCGCCCGGGGTTCTTTGTAGTGACCCCGCTGCAGCTGGCTGGGCCAGGCGGTGCAGTGGTGCTGGTGCAGCGTGGCTGGGCCGCGCGCAACTTCCAGGACCGCCAGCAATTGCCGCAGGTGCAGACGCCGCAGGATGCAATGGTGCGGGTACAGGGCCGCGTCGCGCCCGCGCCTTCACGCCTGTATGAGTTCCAAGGCGCCGACAGTGCACAGGGGTCTTCCCGCATCCGGCAAAATCTCGACCTGGCAGCGTTCCGCACCGAAACCGGTCTTGCGCTCGCCAACCTCACGGTGTTGCAGACGGGCGAAGCAGGCGAGGGGCTGCAACGCGACTGGCCCGTGGTCGGCGCGGGCGTCGACAAGCATTACGGTTACGCATTTCAATGGTTCGGGCTCTGCGGCCTGATTGCACTTCTCTATGTCTGGTTCCAAATCGTCCGACGCTTCATTCGCCCGCGCAGCCAGCCTGCCGCCTGAGGCCCATGGGGACCACCCTCTGGGCCTTACCGTGCACACGCTGCCCCCGGCAGACGGCGCCGTGGCCACGGCCCAGCGTGCCCGCCATGGGCGATGGAAGATGTTCGGCGTCCTGCTCATCTGCGCGGCCCCGGTCATCGCCTCGTATTTCACCTACTACGTGGTTCGCCCCGAGGGCCGCCGCAACTACGGCGAACTGATCGACCCGCAGCGCACCATGCCGCAGGTCGACGCCACGTCGCTGGACGGCAATGCCGTTTCGCTGGCGTCTCTGAAGGGGCAGTGGCTCCTGGTCAGCGTGGCGGGCGGTGCCTGCGACGCGGACTGCCAGAAGCACCTGTACCTGCAGCGCCAGCTGCGCGAAAGCCTGGGCAAGGAAAAAGACCGGGTGGACTGGGTCTGGCTGGTGAATGATGCCGCCAGCGTGCCCGCAGAGCTCGCGCCCGCCCTGCAGAAGGCGACGGTGCTGCGGGTGGACGGCGCCGCGCTGGGCGCCTGGCTGGCCCCCGCCGAAGGCCATCGGCCCGCCGAGCACCTGTATGTCGTGGACCCGATGGGCAACTGGATGATGCGGTTTCCTGCGGCGATGGACACGGCCGGCGCGGCCAAGGCCAAGCGGGATCTTGAACGCCTGTTGCGCGCGTCGTCTTCCTGGGATGAATCCGGACGCCCCGGAAAGCCGTGATGGACGCCCAGCCGCTCTACGATCTGGCGCCCATCGCCCGGCTCATGCTGCTGGGCGTGCTGATAGCGCTCGGCCCCCTGGCCTGGGTCGGCCTGCGCAACCGTGGCAGCTCTCCCGTGCGGCGCCTGCAGGCGCTGACCGTGCTCACCCTGTTCCTGACCTTTGACCTGGTGCTGTTCGGCGCCTTCACGCGCCTGACCGATTCGGGCCTGGGCTGTCCTGACTGGCCCGGCTGCTACGGCAGCGCCAGCCCCGTGGGCGCGCACACCGAGATCTCCGCCGCCCAGCAGGCCATGCCCACCGGCCCCGTGACCCATGGCAAGGCCTGGGTCGAGATGATCCACCGCTACCTGGCCACCGGTGTGGGCGTGCTCATCATCGTGCTCACCGTGTCAGCCTGGGTGCAGCACCGCAAGGCCCGGCATGGTGGGGGTGAACCTCCCCCCATCAGCCCGTGGTGGCCCACGTTCACGTTGTTCTGGGTGTGCCTGCAGGGCGCGTTCGGGGCGCTGACGGTAACGATGAAGCTGTTTCCCGCCATCGTCACGCTGCACCTCATTGGCGGGCTGGTGCTGCTGGCGCTGTTGTGTGTGCAGGCTGTGCGCCAAACCCAGGGTGCGCAAGGCAAGGCGCCCGTGCTTATTTCCGCAGGGCTGCGCTGGGGGCTGGTGATGACCGGCGTGCTCGTGGCCCTGCAAGTGGTGCTGGGCGGCTGGGTCAGCACCAACTATGCGGTGCTGGCCTGCACCACCTTTCCCACTTGCCAGGGCAGCTGGTGGCCAGCCATGGACTTTGGCCAGGGCTTTCAGATCTGGCGTGCGCTGGGCTTGCTGCAGGACGGCAGCCACATCAGTTTTGCCGGGCTCACGGCCATCCATTACGTGCATCGCTTGATGGCTTACGTGGTCCTCGCTGCTCTGGGCTTGGTGTGCTGGCGACTTCGCCAAGCCGGTGTACTGCCGGTTCAGGCCCGTTGGCTCGCCGGGCTGGCGCTGCTGCAATTGGCCACCGGCCTGTCCAATGTGGTTCTGGACTGGCCGCTGCTGGCTGCCGTGCTGCATACCGGAGGTGCCGCGGCGCTGGTGGTGGTGTTGACCTGGGCCTTGGTGTCCAGCCGCGCGGCGTCCGCGCTGCAAGAGTTTTCCGCGCCCTCGGGCGCATCGAGAGTGTCCGCATGAGTGTTGCTGCCCCTGCCGTTGTTTCCCCGCCTTCGCGCCTGTCGCAGTTCTATGCGCTGACCAAACCCCGTGTGGTCCAGCTCATCGTGTTTTGTGCGCTCATCGGCATGGTGCTGGCCGTGCCGGGGCTTCCGTCGGCCTCGCAACTCGGCCTGATGGCGGTGGCCTGTGCCGGTGTGTGGCTGGTTGCGGGGGCTGCAGCCGCTTTCAACTGCATCGTGGAACAGGGCATCGACGCCAAGATGAAGCGCACTGCCTGGCGTCCCACGGCCAAGGGCCAGTTGTCCAACGCCCAGACGCTTCTGTTTTCTGCCGTGCTGTGCACCGCAGGCTCTGCGCTGCTGTATTTCTGGGTAAATCCCCTGACGATGTGGCTCACGTTTGCGACCTTCGTGGGCTATGCGGTCATCTACACGGTGATCCTCAAGCCCCTCACCCCGCAGAACATCGTGATCGGCGGTGCATCGGGCGCCATGCCTCCCGTGCTGGGATGGGCCGCCATGACCAACGATGTCGGCCCCGAAGCGCTCATCCTGTTTCTCATCATCTTCCTGTGGACGCCCCCTCACTTCTGGGCGCTGGCCCTGTACCGGGTGGAGGACTACCGCAAGTCTGGCTTGCCCATGCTGCCGGTGACCCATGGCAACGAGTTCACCCGCCTGCAGGTGTTTTTGTACACCCTGATCCTGTTTGCCGGGTGCCTGATGCCCTTCGTCTATGGCATGAGCTCGTGGATCTACCTGGTCGCCGCCGTGGTTCTGAGCGCTGGCTTCTGTGGCTACGGCTTTGCCCTGTGGCGCAACTATTCGGACGCGCTCGCGCGCAAGACCTTCCGCTTCTCCCTCATCCACCTGAGCGCCTTGTTTGCCGCCCTTTTGGTGGACCACTACGTGCTGTGAATATCGCCATGCCTATGCTGAAAAGAAATGCTCTTAAAACGATAGCTGTTAGCGCTTTATCCATAAGCGCTATGGGCATTTTTAGTGCCTGTTCCGAGAAAAAGGCGGAGTTTCGCGGCGTGGACATCACCGGTGCGGACTACGCCCGCGACCTCCCGCTGACAGACCACAACGGCCAGGCGCGCCACCTTAAGGACTTTGCAGGCAAGGTGGTGGTGGTGTTCTTCGGCTTCACGCAGTGCCCGGACGTGTGCCCCACCTCCATGCAAGAGCTGGCCGAGGTGAAGAAGATGCTGGGCAAAGACGGCGAGCGCCTGCAGGGCATCTTCGTCACGGTGGACCCGGAGCGCGATACACCCGAAGTGCTCAAGGCCTACATGGCCAACTTCGACCCGAGTTTTCTGGCCCTCTATGGCACAGCAGATCAACTGGCTGCGGTCGCCAAGGACTTCAAGATCTACTACAAGAAGGTGGATGGCAAGACACCCACCAGCTACACCATGGACCACTCAGCGGGTAGCTATGTGTACGACACCTCGGGGCGCCTGCGCGTGTACAACCGCTATGGCAGCGGCGTGCAGGCCCTGGCATCGGACGTCAAGGCGCTGTTGGGCGAGGCAGGCTGAACAACGGCCTGCCTGCGCTCCGTGCGGCCGGCGCGCAGCTGCCGTAGAGGGCCGCGCGGGCCCTCGTCGCCCCGCTGCCTTCTTTTTTCTTTACTCGGCCTTGATGCCGCGCATGGCAATCACACCGCCGAGCAGGCTGGTGTCGGCCTTGATGCGGTTGGCCAGCCCTTCGGGTGAAGTGCCTGCCACCTGCCAGCCTTGTTGAAAGAGCTTGCTGCGCATTTCTTCACTGCGCGCAATCTCGCTGATCAAGGCCGCCAGCTTGGCCTGGATCGGCTTGGGCATGGTGGCCGGCGCAGCAAACGCATTCCAGATTTCAAGGTTGAAGCCCCGGATGCCGGCTTCCGACAGGCTCGGGATATCCGGTGCCAAGGGACTGCGGCCTGCCGATGTCACTCCAATGGCGCGCAGCTTGCCAGCGCGCACCTGGGCCTGGGCCAGCGCGGGGGGGAGCAGCGCCATCTGCAGCTGCCCGCCCAGCATGGCGTTGGCGACTTGTGGATAGCCGGGATACGGCACATGCACGGGGTTGATGTTGCTGCGCGACTTCAACAGTTCGGTGCCGATATGGCCCACCGTGCCCACGCCGGGCGTGCCGTAGCTCCATTTGTCGCCGCCATTGCGCGCCGCCACGAAGAATTCGCGCGCGTCGGCATTCGCAGGCACACCGGGCTGGGTCACGGGCGCGGTCAGCACCAGGGGGGACGTGCCGACCAGGCTGAGCGGGGCCAGGTCCTTGAGCGGGTCGTAGGGTACCGCTGGGTTGATCATCTTGGCGATGGTCATGTTGCCGTTGATCATCAGGCCGATGGTGTGGTCGTCGCGGGCCTTGGCCACCGCGTCAGCGCCAATGTTGCCACCCGCACCCACCTTGTTTTCCACGATCACTGGCTGGCCCAGGGCCTTGGACAGCGGCTCGGAGAAGGCGCGAGCCGTCAGGTCAGGCGACGTACCGGCGGGAAAGCCCACGATGATCTTCAGCGGCTTGGTGGGCCAGGCCAACGCTGCAGGTGCTGCGGCTGGCTTGGCCGTGTTCTGGGCGAGGGCCCAGGGGGAAGCGGCAGCCAGGGCTATCAGCAGCGACGCGCGGCGGGAAACGGGGCGTGACAACATGGGACGGAGTCTCCTCAAGAATATTCAGGTGCCAAAACGACACGGGGCCCCAGAACTGGGGCCCCGTGAGACAACTTCTGCAGGAGCGGAATATTAACGCGTGCCCGCCAGTGCTCAGGCGTACTCCGCCAGAGCCTTTTTCATCTTTTTCATGGCGGCCACTTCGATCTGGCGGATGCGTTCTGCGCTCACGCCGTAGACCGCAGCCAGTTCGTGCAGCGTCATGCCGCCCGTGCCGTCATCGTTGACCTTGAGCCAGCGCTCTTCCACGATGCGGCGGCTGCGGTCGTCCAGGCTGCCCAGCGCCGTGGCGATGCCATCCGTAGCCAGCACATCGCGCTGGCGCGACTCGATCATGGCAGTGGGCTCGTGCGACGCGTCGGCCAGATAGGCGATTGGTCCAAAGGCCTGTTCGCCATCGTCCGAAGGCGCCGGATCCAACAGCACATCGCCGCCCGACATGCGGGTTTCCATCTCGATGACCTCTTCGCGCTTCACATTGAGCTGCGCAGCCACCGTGTCGATTTCACGGTCGGACAGCGTATCTCGGTGTGTTGCGGCATCGGCGGCTGCGGCATCAGCCTTGAAGCCCTGCTTCATGGAGCGCAGGTTGAAGAACAGCTTGCGCTGCGCCTTGGTGGTGGCCACCTTCACCATGCGCCAGTTCTTCAGGATGTATTCGTGGATCTCGGCCTTGATCCAGTGCATGGCATAGCTCACCAGGCGCACGCCCTGGTCGGGGTCAAAGCGCTTGACCGCCTTCATCAGGCCCACATTGCCTTCCTGGATCAGATCGCCATGGGGCAAGCCATAGCCCAGATATTGGCGTGCAATCGAAACCACGAGGCGCAGGTGCGACATCACCAGCCGACCGGCGGCGTCCAGATCGTTGTTGTCTTTGAGCTGCCGCGCGTAGGTCTGCTCTTCTTCGTGCGTGAGCAACGGCAGGCGGTTGACGGCGGAGATGTACGCGTCAAGATTGCCCAAGGGGGGCACCAGCGCCCAGGGATTGGCGGGTGCCAAAGTCGTCGTTGCGGTTCCAGATTGAATGTTCATTCCGGGAATCCTTTCCTCTAAGCCATGATATTAGCACTCCATAGGACAGAGTGCTAAACCCGGAGTTCCCTTCCGGTTGTTTGCAATGCTGCCGCTATGTTGTCCTCTGTGCACCGCCGGGATTCAGGCGAACTATTTGCAAAATGTTGAATTAACGTGTTGATTTAAAAGGTGTTTTTTGCATATTTCGAAGACGCAATGCACTTGACTTTCTGTTGTCGGAGTCCTGGCGGTGTCGGTGGTTCCGGCACTTTGGTGCCCCGCTTTGCGATTGGTGCGACTTTTGGAACAGTCTGTTCATGATCCAGCAATTTTCTCCCCCGCTGGCATTGCACCCCCCGCTATGGCAGACTGCATCGCCCAACGCCTTCGGGAGACGCGCATGACCGAGCCGACTGCCCTTTGTGACATTCTTGTTGTCACCACCACGGTGGCCACCGAAGCGGAAGCGCGGCGGTTGGCACAGCTGGTCTTGCAGGCGCGGCTGGCAGCCTGTGTGCAGGTGGAGCCCATCACGGCTTACTTCCGCTGGCAGGGCGCCTTGCAGGAGGACCGCGAACTCCGGCTGGTCTGCAAGACCGTGCCCCGTGCGCTGCACCCGCTGTTGGCATTGCTGCGGGCACAGCATCCCTATGCGCTGCCGCAGTTGGTGGTCCAGGCGCAGCAGGGCTCTGCAGAATATGCCGACTGGGTGGATGCACAGGTGGCCCACACCACGGTGCTGGCCTGATCGCTGGGCGTCACCCGGGTTTTTCGGGCCCTCTGACCGAGGGGTGGGCCGCCAGCGGCCCCCTTGCTTTCGGTCTATACGTTCAGGTCGATTTGCTGCACGGTGCCTGCGCTGCCGTTCTCTCGCAGGTAGATGCTGGTGGAGCGCACGGCGCCCAGGCTGCCGTTGTCCGCCGTGCGCAGGGCGAAGGGCGTTGCCTGGGCTCCAAGCTGTATTGCCCCCACGCCCAGTTCCTCCAGGGTTTGCAGCCTGCCCGTGCCATCCGCGTTCGGGGTCCACACACACAGCTGTTCGAAGACCGGGTCGGCCTCGTCGATCCAGCCATTGCCATCGCTGTCATGCCGGGCCAGCTCTGAAAAGCCGTTGCCCGTGTCGGGCCCGAAGAGTTCCAGGCCGTTGTCGATGCGTGCGTTCTGGTTGGTGTCCAGCGCCAGGTAGCCCCGGTTGCCAGCGAGCAAGGGTACCTGTTCGGTTTGCCCGTCGCCGTCCAGGTCGAAGGCAAAGCGCAGGTTCTGCAATTGGGCGGCGGTGCCGTCAAAGTTGACGACCAGCGGGTCTACCGCCACAGCGTCGCCCAGCCGCAGGCTGACCGAGGATTCCTCGCGGTAGCTGCGCTGCATGTCCAACTGCAGCGTGAACCGGATCTCCTGGCCATCGGCGGTGCGCACGGTGCCCGCCGCCGCAAACTGCGTACGCTCGGTTTCTTCCAGCACCTCGCGCTGTTCATAAATCACGCCAAAGCCCGCTCGCTGGCGGGGGGCTGCTGCCGTGCTGTTCGCTGGGGACGGAGTGGGCGGGTTGGCCGCGGGCGCGTCAGAGGACTGTGGCCCTGCATAGACGCGGACGAGCACCCCGGTCATGCGTTCGATCAGGTCGCGGATCATGGCGAGCTGGGGCGTCAGGCCTTCGTCGGGGTCGCGCTCCGGCAGCGGTTCGACCGAGGCTGCAGCGGCATGGGCGGCATGGGCCAGGCGGGCTGCATTGGATATCTGCAACGGTGGGGCCGGGCGGGCGGGGGATGTGCCGGTGGGGCGGTCACCCACCCACATTTCCAGGCGGCTCGTCTGGCTGTGCATGCGCGTGGCGGCATGCTGGGCCTGCATCTGCAGGGTGGACGACTCGATTTTCATGGGGCACCTCCATGGTTTCCACGGAGGCTCGGCCCGGGGCTGGCTGGCGTGGCCCTTGGTTATCGGCACTTCTGGGCGGCAACTTGAAACCAATCCCGACACCGGCGCGAGGTCATCCGCCAGGGGCACCCGCTGGACCCAATGCCTCCAGTGCCACCCCTTCAAAATCTTCCAGCACCATCGGCCTGCCAAACAGATAGCCCTGAAATGCCTTGCAGCCATGCGCCAGCAGAAACTGGTGGTGTGCTGCTGTTTCGACCCCCTCGGCGATCACGTCCAGGCCCAGGCTGCCTGCCAGCGCGATGATCGAGCGCGCGATGGCCGCGTCATTCGGGTCCAGCAGCACATCGCGGACAAAGCCCTGGTCGATCTTGATCTGGTCCAGCGGCAGGCGCTTGAGGTAGCTCAAGGACGAATAGCCGGTGCCAAAGTCGTCCAGCGAAAAGCCCAGACCCTGGGCCTTGAGTGCGCGCATGGTGGCGATCACGCTGTCCACGTTGTCCAGCAGCAGGCTTTCCGTCAGTTCCAGCTTGATGTGCGCCGGGTCGGCCCCGGTGCGCTGCAGCAGGGCGAGCACCTGCACCACGAAGTCTTCCTGCAGGAACTGGCGCGCACTCACGTTGATGGCCAGGCTCAGGTGGGCCAACGGTGGGTTCTGGCGCCACCGGGCCTGTTGGCGCATGGCAGTTTCCATCACCCAGTGGCCCAGAGGCAGAATCAGGCCGGATTCTTCAGCCAGGGGGATGAACTCAGACGGCGGGACCATGCCTTGCACGGGATGTTGCCAGCGCACCAGCGCCTCGGCGCCGGTCACCCGCCCCCGGTGGTCTACCTGGGGTTGGTACAGCAGCAGAAACTGCGACTGCCGCAGGCCGTTGTGCAGTTCGGTTTCCAGCAGTGCGCGGCGGTTCACGGCCTGCTGCATGTCGGGGTCAAAAAAGCGCAGGGTGTTGCGGCCCGCGTCCTTGGCGCGGTACATGGCCATGTCGGCTTGTTTGAGCACCTCGTCCACCGAATCGCGGGGGTCGCGCAGCAGCGTCACCCCGATGCTGGCGGTGAAGTGGTGTTCGTGCCCGGCCAGTTCATAGGGTTGGCGCAGCTGGGCCAGGATCAACTCGCCCAGCGTGCGCGCCTGGGCGGCGGCTTCCGGAGGGTCACTGCTGAGGTTCTGCAGCACCACCACAAACTCATCACCGCCCAGGCGCGCCACGGTGTCCTGCTCGCGCACGCAGCCGCGCAGGCGCAGCGCCACCTCCTTCAGCAGCAAGTCGCCCACCTCATGGCCTCGGGTGTCGTTCAGGGTCTTGAAATTGTCCAGGTCCACAAACAGCACGGCGGTGGTCAGCCCCGATCGGGCACTGTTGGCCAGCACCTGCTGCAGCCGGTCTACCAGCAGGCGGCGGTTGGGCAGCTGCGTGAGGGCATCGTAGAAGGCCAGGTACCGTGCTTCGTCCTCGGCGGCCTTGCGGCCTGAGATGTCGATGTCGATGCAGAACATTTCTGGTGGGTGGCCGGGCACCTGGATATAGGCGTGGCTCGAGAAGACATGCACGGGCGTGCCGTCCTTGCGCCGCAGCTGCAGCTCGCCCGCCGGAATCACCTCACCCGTGGCGAACATGTGGCGCACGTGCTCACGCACAGCGTCCCACATGGGTGGCGGGATGATGAGGTCGAGCAGGTTGCTGCCCAGCGCTTCCTCGGCCGTGTAGCCATACAGCTGCTCGGACGCCTGGTTCCAGTAGCTGGTGGTGCCGTCTGCAAGATAACCCTGCACCGAGATGGACGGGATGTTGCGCAGCAGCGAGCGAAAGCGAAGCTCCGACTCGCGCAGCGCACTCTCTGCACGTTTGCGCTTGGTGATGTCCCGCGCCAGGAAGACCACGGCCGCCTGGCCCCCCACCCTTACGCCCAGGGGCTGGGCGCGCCCTTCAAATTGCCGCGTGCCCGACAGCGTCTGCATCTCGTATTCCACGCTCTGCGTCTGGCCCGACAGCAAGGTATTGCGGATCAGCTCCAGAAACATGTCGGCCTGCTCTGCCGGCAGCACGTCGTGCATCCGCTTGCCCACCAGATGGGGCGGGCTGGCCGCCAGCGGGGCGTCGTCGGGCGAGAGCACTTCCACATAGCGCCCCTGGGCATCCAGCACTAGCAGCACGTCGGGAATGGCCTGGGCAATGGCCCGCAGCCGTGCCGCCGTGCCGTGCAGTGCGCGTTCGGTGGCCAGACGTTCTTCCACATCCTGCAGCAGCAGGCCCAGCACCACTGTGGCGGGCGTGAAGGTCAGCAGAAAGGGCAGGGCCAGCGTCTGGTTGACGCGCTGGACGACCTCGGCGGGAAGCAGCTGGAACACCGCCAGGACGGCGGTGTGCACCAGCAGGCCGAACAGTGCCAGCGTCACAGGCTCCACCCCCAGGCGTCCGCGTGCGCGGCCTTCGCGGTAGACCAGGCCCAGCGCAGTGCACAGCGCAATCACCATCAGGCCCACCTCCGCCCCCGCGCCGCCCAGCCACAGGCGACCCGTGGCGGCCATGGCGGCAGCGATGCAGGCCACCAGCGGGCCACCGAACAGGCCCGCCATGCTGAGCACCACCGAGCGCGCGTCAAAGATCACACCCGGCATCAGCACCACCGGTGTGAGCATGCCCACCACGCAGATGGTGCCAAAGAGGATGCCGGAGAACACCTGCCCGGTGCGGGGATGCTGGCGCCACAGGCGGATGTTGAACCCATGCAAAAAGCACAGCGCCAACAGCAAGGCAACACCTTTGACCAGCTCAATGAACATGGGCGTCCGTGCCTTTCCTGGGGAAAGCCCATCATGGGGGAATTGCTGCCGTTCGTAAACGTGAAAATGGCCCCGAGGGGGCCATGGATCACTGTCGGGAGCGGGCGGGCGCTCTTTGAACAGGTTCTCAGGTCAGCAGCGCCTGCGCAAACTCGCGCGCGTTGAAGGTTTCCAGGTCTTCGAGCTTTTCGCCCACGCCGATGAAATACACCGGGATCGGGCGCTCCTGCGCGATGGCAGCCAGCACGCCGCCCTTGGCGGTGCCATCGAGCTTGGTCACGATGAGGCCGGTGAGCTGCAGCGCATCATCAAACGCCCGCACCTGGGCCAGCGCGTTCTGGCCGGTGTTGCCATCGATCACCAGCAGCACCTCGTGCGGTGCCGTGGCGTCGGCCTTGGTCACCACGCGGCGAATCTTTCGCAGCTCTTCCATCAGGTGCAGCTGCGTGGGCAGGCGCCCGGCGGTGTCCACCAGCACCACGTCCTTGCCGCGCGCCTTGCCGGCGGTCACCGCGTCAAAGCTCACGGCGGCCGGGTCGCCGCCTTCCTGGCTCACGATTTCGACCGTGTTGCGGTCGGCCCAGACACCGAGCTGCTCGCGCGCTGCCGCGCGGAAGGTGTCGGCCGCCGCCAGCAGCACAGCCGCGCCTTCGCCAGCGAGGTGTTTGGTGAGTTTTCCGATGGAGGTGGTCTTGCCCGCGCCGTTGACGCCCGCCACCATGATCACCGTGGGCGTGTGCTCGCCGATGACCAGGGCTTTTTCGAGGGGGCGCAGCAGGTCGGTCAGCGCATCGGCCAGCAGGCCCTTGACGGCGGCGGGGTCGGTGGCCTTGGCCTCCTTCACGCGGCGCTTGAGGTCGGCCAGCAGGTGGGTGGTGGCCTTGACGCCGGTGTCTGCCATGAGCAGCGCTTCTTCCAGCTCTTCATACAGCGCATCGTCGATCTGCGTGCCGGTGAATACCGTGGTGATGCTGCTGCCCGTCTTGCGCAGGCCGGCCTTCAGGCGATCCAGCCAGCCCTTGCGTTCGGCCACGGGTTCGGGAATCGCGGGCGTCGGGACTTGAACAGCGAGGGGCGCCGGGGCTGCCGGGACAGGCGAAGACGCTACGGGCGCAGGTGGCGGGGTGAAGCTGGCAGGCGACGGGCGCACCACGGGCTGGGGCGTGGGGGCTAACTGCGTGGGCGCAGGCGTCAGCGGAGCAGGAGCGGCAACAGAAATCGGCGTTGCCACGGGCGCAGGCGCCGCTGGCTCGGGCGGCTTGCTGCCAAACGGGTTGCGCAGCCAGCCAAACGCAGAGGGAGCTGGCGCGGGGACGGGCTCCACGGGTGCAGCAGGCAGGGCCGGGGGGGCCACCGATGGCAGGGGCGCTGGAGCGGGAGCCCATGGAGCGGGCGAGGGCGTGGCGACGGTGGGCGGGACCGGCGCGAACCCGGGCAATGGGGCCGGCGGTGTACCAGGAGGCGTGGCAGGCGTTGCAGCAGGTGCCAGCGGGGCCACTACAGGTGCGGCGGCCTCCGGTGTGGGTGCGGACTCGGGGGTGGGCTTTTTCTTGAAAAAACTGAACATTGGAGGGTTCTTAGAATCAGCCATTCTATGAAACGCGCTTTCACCCTACTGGGCCTGCTGGCCTGCCTCTCGTCCGGGGCTGCCTTTGCGGCAACGCCTCCCGCCCCTCAACCCCCCGCTGCGCCTTCCACCACGCCGTCCGTCACGGCCTCTGGCGCGCAGCAGTTCACGCTCAAGAACGGCATGCAGCTCATCGTGCAGCCCGACCGCCGCGCCCCCACGGCGGTGCACATGGTCTGGGTGCGGGTGGGCTCCATGGACGAAGTGGACGGCACCACGGGCGTGGCCCATGTGCTCGAACACATGCTGTTCAAGGGCACCAAGACGTTGCCGCCGGGCGAGTTCTCGCGCCGCGTGGCCGCCCTGGGCGGGCGGGAGAACGCGTTCACCAGCCGGGACTACACAGGCTACTACCAGCAGATCCCTTCCAACCGGCTCGAAGACGTGATGAAGCTCGAATCCGACCGGTTCGCCCACAACCACTGGCCGGATGAGGAATTCAAGAAAGAGCTGGAGGTGGTGAAGGAAGAGCGCCGCCTGCGCACCGAAGACCAGCCCCGCGCCATGCTGGCCGAGCAGCTGTTTGCCGCCACCTTCACCGCGTCGCCCTACCGCCGCCCCATCGTGGGCTGGATGAGCGACCTCGATGCCATGACGCCCAACGACGCGCGCTCCTTCTACCGCCAGTGGTACACCCCCACCAACGCCGTGGTGGTGGTGGCCGGCGATGTGGATGTGGCCCAGGTGCGGGCGTTGGCTGAAAAGTACTACGGCAGCATTCCCGCCCATGCGCTGCCCGAGCGCAAGCCGCGCACCGAGCCCACGCAGCAGGGCCTGCGCCGCATTGCCGTCAAGGCCCCGGCCGAACAGGCCTATGTGGCGCTGGCCTTTCGCACCCCCAGCCTGGACCGCGTGGAAAACCTCACCGACACCGACCGCGACGCCCTCGCGCTGATGGTGCTTTCGGCGGTGTTCAGCGGCTACGACGGCGCACGGCTCGACCGCGCGCTCACCCAGGGCGAGAACCGCGTGGCCGACAGCGCCAACAGCAGCGCCATGGTCACGGGGCGTGGCCCCAGCCTGTTCATGCTCAACGGCGTGCCCGCTGCAGGCAAGACGGCCCAGCAGGTGGAAGACGCCCTGCGCGCCGAGGTGGCCCGCGTGGCCCGCGATGGCGTGAGCGAGGCCGAACTCGCCCGCGTCAAGACGCAATGGATCGCCTCCACCGTGTACGAGCGCGATTCAGTGATGAACCAGGCGCAGGAACTGGGCGGCAACTGGGTGCAGGGCTTTCCGCTCGACGCCAACGAACGCCTGCTGGAGCTGCTGCGCACCGTCACGCCCGCCCAGGTGCAGGCCGTGGCTGCCAAGTATTTTGGCGACGACCAGCTCACGGTGGCCACCTTGCTGCCACAGCCCCTGGATGCCCCTCGCGCCCGCCCCACACTGCCGCCCGGCGCTGTGATCCGTTGAACCCGCACTGGGGCCTTTGTACATGATTACTCTCAAAAACATAGCTGCTCGCGCTTTACTGATAAGCGCTGGAGTCGTTTTTTATTCAAATTCTGCCTGGGCGTTGCTGCCCATCCAGCACTGGACGGAGCCCAGCGGCGCCAAGGTCTACCTGGTCGAAAGCCCGGTCATCCCCATGGTGGATGTGCAGATCGACTTTGACGCCGGCAGCCGCCGCGACCCTGCGGCCCAGGCGGGCCTGGCCAGTGCCATGGCCGCCATGGCCAGCAAGGGCGTGAAGGCCCTGGGCAATGAGCCCGCGCTCGACGAGAACGGCCTGGGCGAGGCCTGGGCCGACCTGGGCGCCAATTTCGAGGCGGCCGCCGACAACGACAGGCTGCAGTATTCGCTGCGCTCGCTCACCGACCCACCGCTGCTCGACAAGGCCGCCCGCCTGGCCGCGCGCCAGATCGGCGAGCCCAGCTTTCCAGCCGACGTGTGGCCACGCGACCGCGCCCGCTGGAGCGCCAGCATCAAAGAGTCGCTGACACGCCCGGCCACTGTGGCCAACCACGCGTTTGAAGCTGCCGTGTACGGCAGCCACCCCTACGGCGTGCAGACCACCGCAGAGACGCTGGCGCGCATCAACGTGGCCGACATGCAGGCGTTCCACACCCAGCACATCGCCGCCTGCCGCGCCAAGGTCAGCATTGTGGGCGCCGTGTCGCGCGCGCAGGCCCAGGCGCTGGTAGCCACGCTGCTGTCGCGCTTGCCCGCCAGCACCGGCTGCGCGCCGCTGCCGCCCGTGGGCGAGATCAGCGCGCTGGCCGCGCCGGTGGAGCAGACCCTCCCCTTCACCTCGGCCCAGGCCCATGTGCTCATCGGCCAGCCGGGCTTCCAGCGCCGCGACCCGGACTTTGTGGCGCTGCTGGTGGGCAACCATATCCTGGGCGGAGGCGGTTTTGTCTCGCGCCTGACCAACGAGGTGCGTGAAAAGCGCGGCCTCTCTTACAGCGTGTACAGCTACTTCGCCGCCGGCATGCATGCCGGTGCCTTCACCGTGGGGCTGCAGACCCGCCCCGACCAGGCGGCCCAGGCCGTGAAGGTCTCGCGCGACGTGATCGCGCGTTTTGTGGCCGAAGGCCCCACCGAAGCCGAGCTGCGTGCTGCCAAGGACAACCTCATCGGCGGTTTTGCGCTGCGCATCGACAGCAACAAGAAACTCCTGGGCAACGTCGCCAACATCGCCTGGAACGAGCTGCCGCTCGACTACCTGGACCAGTGGACGAAGAAGGTCGAAGCCCTCACCGTGGCCGACGTGCGCACGGCCATGGCCAAGAAGCTGCAACCCGAACGCATGGTGACCGTGGTGGTGGGGGGCAAGCCATGAGCCGCTCGACCCTGAAAACCACCGCCATCAACGCCGAGATCCGCAAGGCCCAGACCGCGGCGGCCACCCCCCCGGCTGCCGCCACCGGCAAAAAGGGCGCGCCCAAAAACAAGGACAAGGCGGCCGCAGCCGCTGCGCCCAAGGGCGCGGGCGAAATCCGCATCATCGGCGGGCTGTGGAAGCGCACCCGCCTGCCCGTGGCGCAGCGACCCGGCCTGCGCCCCACGCCCGACCGCGTGCGCGAGACCCTGTTCAACTGGTTGGGCCAGGACCTGGCGGGCTGGCGCTGCCTGGACGCCTTCGCGGGCACCGGCGCCCTGGGGCTGGAGGCTGCCTCACGCGGTGCCAGTGCCGTGCAGCTCGTGGAAAGCGATGCCGCCCTGGTGGCCCAGCTGCACACCCTGCAGCAGCGCCTGCAGGCCACCGCCGTGCGCGTGCAGCGCGGCGACGGGATTGCCGCCCTCAAGCAGGCGGCGCCTGCCAGCATCGACCTGGTGCTGCTGGACCCGCCGTTCGACAGCGACCTGTTCAGCGCCGCCCTGCAGGCCGCCGCCAAGGCGGTGGCCGCCGATGGGTTTGTGTACCTCGAAGCGCCCCGCGTTTGGGCCGATGAAGAGCTGGCCCCGTGGGGACTGGCTGTGCACCGCCACCTCAAGGCGGGTGCGGTACACGCGCACCTGCTCAAACGCAGCGCCTGAGACGAAGCTGCGGGCCCGCAGACCCGCAGCACCCTACCGTTTCAACGTCGCCAGCCGGGCGCTGCCGTCGGCCTCGGTGCCCGACATGTTCCAGCGCAGCGTCTGAGGCAGCCCCGCCAGCGTGGGCTGGCGCACCCATGCCAGGTGCACCGTGTAGTTGCCAGCGGGTGGGCTCGGCAGGGTCCAGGTGGTGCTGATCTGTGCGGGCTGGCCCGGAAGAATCGCACGCGCCTGGGCGGCGCTCAGCAGCTCCCGGCTGGCCACCACCTGGCCTGCGCCATTGCGCAGCTGCGCCTGCAGTTGCCAGGGGGTGTAGAGCGGTGCGTTGCCCGTGTTGTCCACGCGCGCCTGCACCTGCACCGTGCTGGGCGTGGGGGTCGTGGCGGTGATGGGCCCCAGGGCAAAGCGGTAGCCCGCCTCGCGCCCCACTGCGGCCAGGTCGGCCTGTTCGGTGCCCGGGAAGCTGGACCACGGCGCGTTCAGGTTGCCGTTGCCCACGGTGGACACATGAAAATCGCGCACCTGCTGCAGCGCGGTGGCCGCGTTGGTCTTGGTGTCCCCGGGGCCGAAGGGGCAGAACTCCGCGATCCAGGGGGCGGTCTTCCAGCGGTCCGAGATCTGTGCCCAGTCGCTCGGGCGGTCGGTCCACTGCTTCATGAAGCCGTCCTGCGCCAGGCAGTCCCAGCGCAGGCCCACGGGCAGCGCGGTGGTGGTCTGCTGGAAGAACGCATATTGCAGCGTGTCCAGATTGGCATGCGGGATGAGCATCGCATGTTGCGCATTGGGAAAACTGTCGAAATGCATCTGTGCAAGGCTGCGCTTGGTGGCGTTGGAGGCCGGGGTGATGCCAGGGGGCGCTGTGGCGTAGACCACGTTGGTGGTGTTCATGGCCCATTCGCCGTACTGCCCGTACAGGCCCACGTCGATCCAGGCCAGGTCCGAGGTGTCGCCCAGCGCGGTGGCCACGGCCTGCAGCAGGGCCTGCATGCGCTCCAGCACATAGGGGTGGTTCCAGTTGGGCACCAGCGTGGGCGGCAATGCGGGCGCGGGCGGGGTGGGGGCAGGCATCGGGGCCGTCCACACGCAGGCGGGGTTGGGTGCTGAGCATTGCGGCTGTGCCGTGCCCGCACCGTGCAGGTAGGTGGGCACGTCCAGCGTGTTGGTGCCGTAGCCGCGCATGGCCTGGATGCGAAAGGCAAACTGCCGGCCCGCAGCCCGCGCGGCATCGCGCGCGGCCACCAGGTTGCCGAGGTTGTATTGGCCGGGTGTGTTGCCTTCCAGGTCTTTCCAAAGGTAGCGCTGGTAGGCGGCCTGGGGCGGTGCCGATTGTGCGAGCGGCACGTCACCCGGGTCCGAGCGCCACTGGTAGTAGCCCCGGCCGGGGTTGGGGGTCAGGTCGCTGGCGATGGCCAGGGGCGTGAGCAGGGAGTTCACCGAGACCACGCTCCATCCCGCGCTGGGCGGGGGTGGCGCCGGAGGAGGTGGCGGTGGTGGTACCGAGGGTGGCTGCGACGGCGATGGCGGCGGCGATGGGGGTGGTGCAGACGGGGGCTGCACCGGCGGTGCCGTGGGGGCGGGCGGGGGCGGCGCTGGGGGTTCCGGCGTGGGCCCCGGTGCGGGTGCGGGGGCCGTGCCTGGGGCGGGAGTGGGAGTGGGAGCCTCGTTGGCGTCCCCGCCGCCACAGGACGCCGCAAACAGGGCAGCCGCCAGGGCCGTGAGCCGCGCCATGCGGGCAGGGTGCAAGGTGCTGAGGGTGTTCATGGACGCCATTTTTTGAATGAAATTGGGCTCTAGCGCTTATCTGATAAGCGCTAGAAGCTATTGTTTTTGATGTGATCTGTCCGGCGCAGTGGCCAGGGCTTCCGGGATCACCGTCAACCGCAATACATCGCCCTCCAGCGTGTAGGCGAAGGTGTAGTGGCCCGGCTCCAGGGTGGCGCGGCCTTGGGGGAAGGAGGTGTCGGTCACGTCGACGAGCTGGCGCTGGGCCAGCTGGATGCGCGTCTTGCGGTAGTGCGCCAGCGTGGCCGGAAAGGCGTGCCACCGGCTGGTCTGGCCGGGCCGCAAGGGGCCCAGGTCCACGTCGCTGCGGGTGCCCGGCAGGCCCTGCCAGACATGCTCGAACACCTCCTGGCTGTGGTTGCGCACGCGCAGCCACACCGTGGGTTGGTCCTGCGCGTGGGCCAGTCCGGGTGCCAGCATGGGGAGCAGCCGCAGGAGTGTGCGGCGCATCATTCCGAATCCTTCAGGCTTTGCAGGTCCATGCTCAGGTCGCACACCCGCGCGCGGCGGCGTTCCAGCGCGGCGCCGGCGATGTTGAGCGCGGCCGATGTGCCCTGGTCGGCATGCAGCATGGCGTCCCAGTGGCCCTGCGCGGTGTCAAACGCCAGCCATGCGCGCTGTGCCCCGCGCAGGGCGTCGCGCCGGGTCGGGCCGGCGGCCTTGAGGGCCTGGGCGTAGATGCGGTTGAGCTCCTTGTCCCATGCGGCGTAGGCGGCAGACTGGGCGTCGCGCAGGTCCACCGTCACGCCGCCGCTGCGCTCGGACGCCGCCGCCAGGGCCTTGTCGATGGGGTGGGCGGTGGGCTGGCCGCAAAAGTGTTCGGCGGCGAGTGCGCCGGAGGCCAGGGGTGCCAGCAGCGCCAGTGCACACCACAAGGTGGATCGGGTCATGGGTGGTCTCCGGGTGGTGTGATGCAGATGGCGGTTGTGCCGCTGCACAGGCGCTCCGTCGGGCCTGCAGCCCTGCGGGTGGAGGGAGAAGACGCTCTCATGTCAGCGCGATGGCCACCACCACCGTGGCCACAAACGCCAATGCCGCCCAGGCCACCACCGCCAGCACGGTGGCCAGCACCACGCAGACCCCCGTGCTCCAGCCGCGCGCCAGGCCCCAGGCGGTGAGCCGCCGCGCCAGCACCAGGCTGCCCGCCCACAGCAGCGCCAGTGACAGTGCGATCGCGCCCAGGAAGCGCCCGCCTTGGCTGGAGTTCATGCCGTTGGCGCCCAGCAGCGCGCCAAACATCCAGACGCCCGCCAGCAACAGGTTGCCGGCACCCGTGAGCACCATGGCAAGGGTGTGTGGCCGCATGCGTCATTCCGCCACGTTGTAGCTCAGCACGTCGAGCGACTGCGTGTCCTTGGGGTTCCACGACAGGCCCGCTGCGCGCGCGATGACGGTGTAGGTCTTGCCTTGTTCCAGCTTGCCGCCGGGTTGCAGGGCGGCGGTGCGTGGGTCCAGGTAGAGCATGGTGGTCAGCCCCTCGGCGCTGCGCATCAACACGGCCTGCTTGCCGTTTTTGACCTTCGCATCGTTGACCCAGGCGGCCTTGTTGCCGGCGGGCGGATTGAGCGCCTCGACGGTGCCCGACAGGCGCACGATCTTGCGCCAGACCTTGCTGTCCTTCGGGTTGGTGACCTTGCCGTTTTCAGCGGCATCGGCTTTCTGGATGTCGCCCAGCGACTGGTAGGCGATGGTCCAGTCGGCGTGGCTGGTATCGCGGCGCAGGTGGTCGGCTGCGAGCATCAGGTTTTCGGTCCAGTTGCCGCAGGCGCTCTTTTTCTTGCATAGCGCCCAGGCCGTGTTCATCCAGCGCTTGAGCTGCTCCGTCTTGTCGTGGCTGCCCATCTCCAGCGCGACGCCCGATCCCAGCACGGCGGCGGCCTGGTTCTGCTCAGGCGCCACCACCAGCACGGCACCGTTGCCCACGTCGAGCTTGCCCACCCGCAGCTGCCGCATCATGGCGTGGGCGTATTCCTCGGCGGTCTTGCCGCCCAGGTCCTTCACCAGCAGGGTGACGATCTCCACGCCTGTCTTCTGCGCATGGTCGTACATCTGCTTTTCAAACTGCGCACGGATGGCCGGGTCCAGGATGCCGAACTCGTCGTAGATGAACTGTGTGCCCTTGGACGGGATGGCGGCCGCGTCCACCTTGGGCAGGGTTTCGGCCGCGGCGGCCAGGGCTGGGGCGGGCGTCTTGGCCGAGGGCACCGCCGGTGCTGCGGTGGGCGCCGGGGCCTTGGCCACCGTGGTAGCCGGCGCCGGGGCGGGTGATGCGGCAGCGGGTGCTGGTGCAGCGGGGGCAGCCGCTGCGGTGCGCACCGGCAATCCGCCCGAGCACTGCGGCCCGCCGCCTTGCAGCTCGCAGGCTTCCTTCCAGCCAGATTCGATGGCGGCCAGGCGTTTCTTGCGGCCCGGGTGGGTCTCGCCGTCCTTCTCGGGGATCAGCGTGGCGATGGCGCGCTGGGCGTCGGCCAGCGGTGCGCCCATCTTGTAGAGCACAAAGCCGCTGAACTTGTCGGACTCCAGCTCGATGGGCGGCTGGCTGCCGCCGGGCACGATGGTGTGGCCCGACAGGTGGTGTCCGATCTCGTGGGCCATGATGCTCACAGGCGCCCAGTTGTTGGATTTGGTGGCCTGGATCACCTCGCCCATGAAGCCGGGGTTGTAGGCAATCACGCGGCGCGGGATCTTGTCCGGTCCCGCCATGATCACCGCCGCCGCATTGGGCACCTTGCCCTCCACCACCACAAAGTTGGCCGGCAGGCCGGTGTATTTCATGATCTCGGCCACCACCTGCTTGCCGGTGGCGCCGCCCTTGGACAGGTCGGGCGGCGAGAACGCCAGCGGGCTGCCGTCGTACGAGCAGGCCTGCAGGGTGGCCGCCAGTTCGGCGGCCAGCTGGGCCTTGCTGGGCTTGGCGACAGCGGCGGTCTTTTGCGCCATGGCCAGGCCCCCAAAGGCCAGGCCCATCATTGCGGCGCAGGCGAAGGCGACGGGGCGAACATTGCTGTGTTTCATGGGGATGGGTTCCTTGGGTTGGGATCAGTGAATGCGGTGGCCGTTTGTGCTGCGTGTTGCGCGCAGCCGTCGAAACTGGCGCGCCCCAAGCCAGGGCGACCGAGCAACGGCCGCCCCGCAGTGAGGGCCGCGTCCCCTTGCCCGCACTGCGTGGCAATGCGAAAGCGGGGGGAAGGCGCCGAAGGCGACTCAGGGGGGTGTCTCATGCTGTCACGAGGGCCGCCACGCGCAGCACGCGCTGGGCCAGTTCGGCTTGGCCGCGTGTGCCGGTCTTGGCGTACAGGCTGGCCAGCTGGGAGCGCACGGTGGGCATCTTCACGTGCCGGTTGTCGGCCATTTCGCGCGGCGTCATGCCCTGCAGCAGCAGGGGCAGCAGGGCGGCTTCGGCGGGGGTCAGGCCATAGAGCGCGCTGCACACCGACACCGTGGCGCCCGCGTGGGGCGGCGCCTCGGGCACCAGGATGAACTGGGCCAGCGGCTCGGCGGCGGGCCCCGGGCCATTGCGCAGCGGCGCGGCCAGGGCCACCAGCGTTCCCGGCGCCGGGTCCTGCTGTGTCTGCAGCCGGGCCGAGACGGGCGAGCGTGTGCTCAGGCTGGCGGAGAGCAGTGGCGTCAGCCCGGGGTGGATCTGCGCCAGCTGCAGGGGCTGGCGCGCCTGCCAGCCCGTGGCGTTGCGCAGCAGGATGCGGCATTCATCCTCCACCCCCAGCCAGGCGCGGGCATGTTCGTTCAGGTAACGCACCTCGCCACGCTGGTTCGCATGCATCAGCCCCAGCGGCAACTGGTCCAGCGTGCGCTCCAGCGCACTGCTGTGGCGGCGGGCCTGCTGCAGGCGGCGCTGGGCACGCATGAGGCTGCGCACCCAGGGCCTCACGGCGCGCAGCCGGGCAAATTGTTCGGGGGTGAACTCGCTCTGGCCCAGGTCGTTGTACATCGCCAGCACGTGCATGCCCACCTCGGGCGAGGCCTCCACGATGCTGTTGACCATGGCGTCGATGCCCAGGGGTTTCAGGTAGTCGGCATAAAACGCGCCCCGGCGCAGCGCCTGGGTGCCCACCAGCTGCTGGCTCAGCGAGCCCCCGCGTGCCAGCGCCTGGGCCTGCTGGCGCTCCAGCGCCTCGCTCCAGGCATCGCTGCCCTGGATCAGGTTCGCGTAGCGCGCCAGAAAATCATCGGGCATGCCCCATTGGTAGGCGGCCAGCGGGTCGTCCGAGCCGGGCAGGGGGCAAAACAGCACCACCTTGTGGCTGCCCAGCGATTCGCCCACACGGTGCAGCAGGCGCTCCACCATGCCGGGCTCGCCCAGGGCCTCCAGGCTTTCGGCCATCAGGGTCTCGAAACCCGGTATTCCCACAGGCTGCGGGTCCCGCTCTTCACCGCTCAATGGGGGCTCCTCATCAGGTTGAATGATCTGCGCCGGATGGTAGGGTCGATGTCCCCGCCGCAACATCATTCAGGTGAAGGATGTGGCTGCGGCCCGACAGGTTTTCATGAACTTGTTCACGGTTTTCAGGCGCCCATTTGCCACAGCACGAGTTCGACCACTGCGCGGGCATAAAGCTGGGTGGCCTGCCACTTGAGCGCCGCGAACAGCGCGCCGGCCAGCAGCAGCCGCCAGCCATCGCGCCGCAGGTCCAGCACCAAAAACTGCCGCAGCGCCACCATGAGCATCAGCGTCTGCAGCGCCGTCATGTACCAGGGCGACCAGGCCTTGTGCCACTTGAGCAGGCCGGGAGACGGCGCCAGCACCAGCGGCAGCTGGTTGACCATCTGCAGCGCAATGAACACCGCCTGGCAGTACAGCGCCAGGGCCAGCAGCTCGGCCGCGTTGTAGCCCCACCGGCGGAAGACCATCCACATGCTGGCAAACGCCGCCACCGCACCCAGCGAGAACGACCACTTGGAATACCCGGCGACCAGCGCGTACATGCGCTGCGCCGCCTCGCTGGGCAGCTCGGGCCGCAAATAGTCGGTGTGGCCCAGCACGATCAGCAGGAAGCCGATGGCCAGGCACAGCAGGGTCAGCGGGTGGGGGTGGTCCTTGCGCTGGCCCAGCACGTATTCGCGTGCGGTGGTGCCGGGCTGGGGCAGCACGCGCAGTGCGTTGCGGATGGTGCTCCATTCAAACCAGCGAAAACGCTCCCAGGCCTCCTTGTGCACGGTGCTGCTGCCCATGCGCGCGGCCTTTTTCTGCCCGCACTGCGCACAAAACGGGCCGGTGAGCGGTGCACCACAGTTCAGGCAGGCCTGGGTGTTGAACAGCGCGTCGCTGACGGCGGTGGGGGTGGGCCGGGGCGGGGTGAGGGTCACAGAAGAAGGCGCGTGCCGTGCAGGGATGGGCTGCGGATCGTAGGCCGTAACGTGGCGCCCGCCATCGTTCACATGAACGATGTGGCGCGGGGGCATTGGCTGGAGGCGTGCGTTGCCAACCCTGTGCGGATCGGCTGCCAAGTCTGCGCTGCAGACGCTGGATTGCTACATTTTGTATAGCTATTAGCGCCTGATGGACAAGCGCCAGGGGCCAAAAAGGCTTAAAACTGCTTGCGGCGCAGCGCCCCCATGCCCACCGTGGCCGCCCCCAGGGCCAGCAGGATCAGCGCCCACTCGCTCAGGGTGGGAACGGGGGTGGCAGCGGGCGGGGCGCTGCAGGTGGCGTGCCAGGGCGTGCTGCCTGTGGCCGTGTCCCAGGCAGCGCTGGCCGAAGGGGTCAGCTGGTTGGGGCACAGGGCCGATGCGCTTGCCACCAGGGCTGCGGGCGGGGTGGGCACCGGGCCGGTGAGCTGGTTGTTCTCCACGCGCAGCTGCTCCAGCGTTGGGGGCAGGGCGGGCAGCGGGCCTGTGAACTGGTTGTTGTGGGCGTGGTAGCGGAAGAAGTGGGTCAGGCCCGAAGGGCTGGGCAGCGTGCCTTGCAGGTCGTTGTGGGAGACGTCGAGCGACCTCAGCTCTGGCAGCCCGGAAATGGGGGGCAGCCGCCCAGCCAGTTGGTTGTCGCTGAGGTTGATGGTGCGGATGTCTGGCAGCGCGGACCAGTCGGGCAGCAGGGCGCCCACGGGGTCCGTGAGGTTGTTGCTTTGCACGCTCAGGGCGGTCACGGTGTTTTCGCCGGCGTCGCAGGTGACACCAATCCAGGTGCATTCGGTGCCCGGTGCGCCCAGCCAGTTGTTGCTGAAGTTCCAGGCGGGGCCATTGGTGTGGTGGTAGAAATCCACCAGAAACTGCCGCTGGCCAGCCGGTATGGCGGCCTGGGCCGAGGTGGCGGTCAGCACGGCCAGGGCCATGGCCACGCTGGCGCCAGCGCGGCGAAAAAGGGGGGAGGTGCAGCAAGAATTCATGGGGAAGGGTTCGGAATAGAGGAAACGAAAATTGCTCGCCTGCCCTGCCGAGGGCCCAGGCGGCGTGGCCAGAATGTAGAAATGGGGCCCTGGCCTGCCTATCCGCCACCTGGAGGAGTCGCGTGGGTCCGCACTGCTCTGGCGCTGTGAACGGGTGGGATGTCTCTTTGGGTAACAAGTGGTCGCAAGCGTCGGCGCCGTGCGACATCATTCGCTTGAACGATGTGGCGGCAGCCGGTGGGCCGTACCATCCGCCGCTCTTCGTTGTGCGAGGCCTCAGAGCCTCGCGCACCGGTCTTCGGGGCGGCCAGGAACTCCGGGTGGTCCGGTGCCCGGCGAGATCGTGAACAGGCCCTTGAAGGGCCACTTTTGGAAAGGTTTTTGTTGCACCACGCTCTGGGTGAATTGCTGGGCTCCGTGGCCGACGATGCGCGCTGGAGCGACGCGCTGGCCCGCTACGCCGCCAGCTTTCGCGCGGACCTGCTCGGTGGCGCCTTCCTGGCCAGCGGCCTGGACCAGCTGGCGCAGTGGGGCGCTGAGTTTGCGGCGCACCCCGAGGTGGATTACTGGCTGCAGTCGCCCTCGAGCGACGGCGCGCCCGCGCTGCTGGCGATGGGCGTGACCCCCGAGGCGGCGCGGCGTTATGCCACGCACTTTCGGCTGCAGGACCCGCTGTGGGACGACGCGATGGCGCAGCGCGCGCGCCTGGGCGCAGTGGGCACCTGGGTGGCCACGGACGCGCCCGTGCACGCCACGCGTGGCTTTCGCCGCACCGAGATCTACAGCGACTTCCTGCGCGAATACGGCATCGGAACCCGCATGTTTGGCGGCAGCCAGGGCGCGTCGCACCCGGTGGGCAATCTGTTCATGTCGGTGTACCGCCAGGGGGATGACGAGGGGTTTGCGCCGGAGGAAGTCGCGCGCTTTCGCGCGGAGTTTGGCGGCGTGCAGCGCGCCGCGTTTCTGCACCGCGAGATGGTGGCCCTGCGCGCGCGCACCCAGGGCCTGGAGTCGCTCATGGAGCAGATGCCCATGGGCCTGCTGTTTTTTGACACGGCGGGCCGCCTGTTGCACGCCAATGCGCGCACCCGGCTGCTGAGCGCCCGGCCGGAAAGCGCCGCCCTGCGGGCCCTGCTGCGCGGCCCGCTGCTGGCCAGCACGGCCGATGCGGCGCTGCGCGCGCTGTTCCAGCAGTCGCTGTTGGGGCGCAGTGGCTGTGTGGAACTGCCCGGCACGGAGGGCGGGCTGCTGCTGGTGACGCTGCCCCTGAGCGACCTGGCCGCACTGGGCGTGTGCCTGCGCGCGCCGGGCGTCGCCTGGGTGGTGCTGGAGCGCAGCCTGTGCAGCGAGGCCGCCGTGGCCCTGGCCCGCCAGGCCTACCGCTTGAGCCCGTCCGAGGCCGACCTGCTGCTGGCGCTGATGCGCGGCCAGACCCCGCAGGATTTTGCGGACGCGCGCGGCTCGCGCATCTCGACCGTGCGCACGCAGATGAGCGCGCTCCTGGCCAAGACGCGCACCCAGCGCCAGCAAGACCTGGTGGCACTGGTGGCCCGGCTGATGCTGCTGGCGCCGGGCCAGGTGGCGCAGGGAGCGTTGCCGACCGGCCCCTAGCGGCGCAGGTCTGCCACGCGCCGGTGCGCTGCGGCCTCATGTTGCAGTGCACTGCATAATGCGCGCACGCGGCCCGGCTGGCCTCCACAGGGCAGGCGCCCGGGGCCGGGGCCAACGTCATTCCGCCAGACAGGAGACAACCAGCCATGGCCCAGAACGTGCTCGCCGTTTACCCCGGAACCTTTGACCCCATCACGCTGGGCCATGAAGACGTGGTGCGCAGGGCCACCCAGTTGTTCGAACGCGTGATCGTGGCCGTGGCGGCGGGGCACCACAAGAAGACCCTGTTCAACCTGGAAGAGCGGATCGACATGGTCCGCGAGGCGGTCAAGGGCTACCCCCAGGTGCAGGTCGAAGCCTTCTCGGGCCTGCTGCGCGACTTTGTCGTGGAGCGTGGCGGCAAGGCCATGGTGCGTGGCCTGCGCGCCGTGACCGACTTTGACTACGAGTTCCAGCTGGCGGGCATGAACCGCAGCCTGATGCCGCAGGTGGAAACCGTGTTCCTCACCCCCAGCGACAAATACCAGTTCATCAGCAGCACCTTTGTGCGCGAGATTGCCGTGCTGGGCGGGGAGGTGCACAAGTTCGTGTCGCCCTCGGTGCAGGAGCGGCTGGCCGAGAAGGTCCGCACCCTCACGCCGCCCTGAGTTTTTGCCTGAAAACAGGTGCTGGCGCTTATCCGTTAGGCGCTGATAGCTATTTAATTGATAGCGTTCGTGCCGCCAGGGATGGTGGCTAAGCCAGCGCCTGAAGGCGGCGCGCCACTTCCGCAGCTTCGGCCCGCAGGGCCTCCAGCATGGGCAACACCTCGGGCAGCGGTGGGCGGTACAGCGGCAGCACGGCCGCCACGCTGAACGGGATCGAGAACGCGAGCCGCCGCACCACCAGCCGGCCATTCGCCGCAGCCGTCAGGGCCGTCAGCGGGTTGACGATGGCCAGCCCCAGGCCGTGCTCCACCATCGCGCACACGGCAGCGGCGCTGTGGGTTTCCATGCGCAGCGTGCGTGGCACGGCGGCTTCGGAAAAACGCGCGTCGATCAGGCGGCGGTAGGGGTCGTCGGCCGACAGGCTCACAAAGGGCTGGCCGGCAAAGTCCGCCAGCTGCAGCACGGGTTGCCGGGCCAGGGCGTGGTCGGCGGGCAGCACGGCCACTTCGTCCAGGGTGAGCAGCACCTCGGCGCGGGTGCCGGGTGGGGCGGAGGTCTGCTCGCACAGGCCCAGGTCAAAACGCTGGGCACTCATCCATTCTTCGAGCAGCGGCGAATCCTGCGGTGTGACCGACAGGCGCGCGTGGGGCTGCACCTGCATCAGCCGCGCCGCCGCACCGGGCAGCAGTGCGTGCGCCAGCGCGGGCAAGCACAGCACTGCCAGCTGCACCGCGTCGGGACGGCCCAGCGCCACCGCGCGGCCCACCACGCGCTCCAGGCCCTGCCACGAGCGCTGCACCTCGTCCCACAGCGCGAGCGCGCGCGCGTTGGCCCGCAGGCGGCCCTGGATGCGTTCGAACAGCGCATAGCCCAGCAGCGATTCCAGCCGGGCCAGCTCGCGGCTCACCGTGGGCTGCGAGCTGTGCAGCAGGTCGGCCGCGCCGGTGGCGCTGCCGGCGGTCATCACGGCGCGAAACACTTCGATGTGTCGGTGGGTGATGCGGTGGGCCAGTGGCGTGTCGGTCATGCGCGGAGCATATCCAAAATGAATGAATGTTGGAAATAAAAGCATTCGACCAAATACCTGCCAGAGGGCATCATCCGGGCTTCCATTCAGCCTTGTGTCTTCGGAGTCTCCATGTCCAACCCCTTCTCGCCCGCCCAGTTGTGGTCTTTGGCCGACCAGTTCGGTACCCCGCTGTGGGTGTACGACGCGGCCACCATCCGCCAGCGCATTGCCCAGGTGTCCAACTTCGAGACCATCCGTTTCGCGCAGAAGGCCTGCTCCAACATCCACATCCTGAAGCTCATGCGCGAGCAGGGCGTGAAGGTGGATGCGGTCTCGCGCGGCGAGATCCTGCGCGCGCTGGCGGCGGGCTACACGGCCGGCGGAGAGTCGTCAGAGATCGTCTTCACCGCCGACCTGTTCGACGCCGCCACGCTCGACTGCGTGGTCGAACACGGCGTGCCGGTCAACGCGGGTTCCATCGACATGCTGCACCAGCTGGGCGCGCGCTCGCCCGGCCACGCCGTGTGGCTGCGCATCAACCCCGGGTTTGGCCACGGCCACAGCAACAAGACCAACACCGGCGGCGAGCACAGCAAGCACGGCATCTGGCACACCGACCTGCCTGCGGCGCTGGCCGCGATCGCGCAGCATGGTTTGAAGCTGGTGGGCCTGCACATGCACATTGGCTCGGGCGTGGACTACAGCCACCTGGCCGAAGTCTGCGGCGCCATGGTGGGCCTGGTGCGCACGGCCCATGCGGCGGGGCATGACCTGCACGCCATCTCGGCCGGTGGTGGCCTGTCCATCCCCTACCGCAGTGGCGACCCGGTGGTCGACACCCAGCACTACCACGGCCTGTGGGACGCTGCACGCCAGCAGGCCGAGGCCATCGTGGGCCACAAGCTGGGCCTGGAGATCGAACCCGGCCGCTACCTGGTGGCCGAATCCGGCGTGTTGCTGGGCCAGGTGCGCGCCACCAAGAACGCAGGCAACAACCACTTCGTGCTGGTCGATACCGGCTTCAACGAACTCATGCGCCCGTCGATGTACGGCAGCTACCACGCCATGAGCGTGCTGCGCCGCGATGGCGCCACGGAGGCAGAGCACCCCACCGTGGTGGCGGGACCCCTGTGCGAATCCGGCGACGTGTTCACGCAGGGCGATGGCGGCGTGGTGCTGCCGCGCGACCTGCCAGGCGCCCAGGTGGGTGATCTGCTGGTGATCCACGACACGGGGGCCTATGGCGCATCGATGTCCTCCAACTACAACACGCGCCCCTTGATTGCCGAGGTGTTCGTCGATGGTGGCCAGGCGCGCCTCATCCGCCGCCGCCAGACGGTGGACGAGCTGCTGGCGCTGGAACAGGGGCTTTGATCGCGCTGGGGGGCGGGTACCGCTCCGACAGCCGGTAGGCATGCACCTACGGCCATGCGCAGTGCAGGCGCACAAGGGCGGGAAAAGCGGGGCCATACAGTGAAATCACTTACCCCCTTCAACCTTTTTCAGGAGATCACTATGCCCATCATTGCTTGGCTGCTCGGCGTCCCGCTGTCCGTGGTTCTGTTGCTCATGCTGTTCGGAGTGTTCTGATCGCGCCCCGCGAGGGGTCCTAAAAAAAGCCGCAGGGCGCCCGTTTCGGGGCGCCCTGCGGCTTTTTGCTGGGCGGTGCCGGGAGTGGCCCCCGCATGCCTTTTGCCAAGGCTGTCGGGCCGTTGGTCCGCTTCCCGCATTGCCTTGGGCTGCAATGGAACGAGGAAGCCGCTAAGCTGCACTTTCTCTCTCAATGGAGCGCCGAGGGTCCGGCTGCTTGGCGCCACGCACAGGGCGCGGGTAGGTGGGGCGCATCAGAAGAACTGGAGTCCCCATGCATGCCGAAGAACAGACGATTGTCGAGCTTGCCTACCCGGGCGAGTACCTGAGCCGCCTGGGATGCCCCGAGACCAAGACCTGCAAGATCCGCCTGTCGCGCAAGGGCCAGGGGCTGCTGGCCCGCATGTATGCCCGCAAGGGCTACAGCATGCAGGCCACCTTGTCGCACGATTGCGACCTGAGCAGCCTGGTGGTGCAGATCGACGGGCAGTCGCAAGGGACGATTTCGGTGCGCATGGACGACGGGCACCTTGCGGCCGAGGAGCAGTACCCCGAGTTCATCGCCGAACTGCGCCAGCGCGGCGCGCGCATCTGCGAAATGGGCAAGCTCGCGATGGACCCGGAGGTGCGCTCCAAGCATGTGCTAGGTGCCATCTTCCACATTGCGTGGATCGTGGCCTTCCGGGCACGGCGGGCCACCGACATCGTCATCGAGGTGAATCCGCGCCACGCTCCGTTTTATCGGCGCATGCTGTGTTTTGACCAGATCGGCCCCGAGCGCATGTGCGAGCGTGTGGGTGCGCCCGCCGTGCTGCTGCACATCGGCGCCGACAAGGGGCGCCGCCTCATCGACCAGTTTGGTGGCCAGCCCAAGCTGGCCAGCGAGGAGCGCAGTTTTTACCCGTATTTTTTTCACCCCGACGATGAAGAGGGGCTGCTGCGGCGCCTGTCAGTGGGGTAACCCTCACGGTGCTGTGCGGTGGGCAGCGTTCACACCTTCTCAGAGCTCGCCCCGGGGGCCGCGCCCCATGAGCTGCGCCACGGCCTCGGCAGGTTGCAGGCGGCCGTCGAGCAGGGCCACGGCGGCCTCGGCGATGGGCATGTCCACGCCCAGGGTCTGTGCGCGCTGCACCACGGTGCGGGCGCTGTAGACGCCTTCTGCCACATGGCCCAGGGATTCCACCGCCTGCGCCAGGGTCTGGCCCTGCGCCAGCAGCATGCCCACGCGCCGGTTGCGCGACAGGTCGCCGGTGGCGGTCAGCACCAGATCGCCCAGGCCGGACAGGCCCATGAAGGTGTCGGGGCGTGCGCCCAGCGCCAAGCCCAGCCGCGTCATCTCGGCCAGCCCGCGGGTAATGAGGGCGGCGCGGGCGTTGAGCCCCAGCGCCAGCCCGTCGCACAGGCCGGTGGCGATGGCCAGCACGTTTTTCACTGCCCCGCCCACTTCCACACCCACGATGTCTTCGTTGGCGTACACGCGCACACTGGGGCTGTGGAAAGCGTTGACCAGCGCATCACGCACGGCGGCATGGGGGCTGGCGGCCACCAGGGCCGTGGGCTGCCCCAGCGCCACTTCCTGCGCAAAGCTTGGGCCGCTGAAAACACCCGCTATCAAATCAGGAGCTACTTGCGCTTGTACCTCATGCGCCAGCAGCCCAAAAGATGCTGAATCGGCACCGGGAGGCACCGCCTCGAAGCCCTTGCACAGCCAGGCCACGGGCGCCGTGCATCCCCGCAGCGCCCGCAGCATGCCGCGCAGCGCCGCCATGGGTGTGGCCACGATGACCAGGTCGGCACCCGGCAGCAGCGTGGCAAAGTCGCCGTCTGCAATGGTGAGGGAAGCGGGGAAGGCGATGCCGGGCAGGTAGCGCGGGTTCTGGCGCTCCCCACGCATGCTGCCTGCCTGGGCGGCGTCGCGCGCCCAGAGCGTGACCGCATGGCCGGCAGGGTGCTGGGCCGCGCTCATGGCAAGCGCAGAACCCCAGGCACCGGCACCCAATACTATGATTTTCATAGCTTTTGGCGCTTATCTATCAAGCGCTAGAGGCCAAAAAGCCTCTAAACGCTGATGATTACTGCGTGATGATGGGCGAAGCCTGGCCGGCGGCCTGCGCTTGTTGCTGCTCGTACATGGCCTGGAAGTTGATCTCGGCCAGGTGCACGGGCGGGAAGCCGGCGCGGTTGATCACGTCGGCCACGTTGCCGCGCAGGTAGGGGTACACGATCTGTGGGCAGGCGATGCCCATGATGGGGCCCATCTGGTCTTCCGGCACGTTGCGGATTTCAAAGATGCCGGCTTGCTTGGCTTCGACCAGGAACACGGTCTTGTCCTTGATCTTGGTCTGCACGGTGGCGGTCACGGCCACTTCATAGATGCCTTCGGCCACGGGAGTGGCTTCCACACCCAGCTGGATGTCCACGCTGGGCTGCTCTTGTTCGAGCAGGATGCCGGGGGAATTGGGTTGTTCCAGCGACAGGTCCTTCAGGTAGACGCGTTGGATCTGGAATACGGGGTTTTCTTGGTCGGCCATGGTGAAGTCTCTTATGCAAACGGGTTTCAGCAAAACGAAACCCGCCGGGGATCAGCTCCCGCAGCGGGCACATGGGGCTGCATTATGCAGCGCCCGGTGAGGGGGTCAGGCGGCGCCCAGCAGGGGCATCAGCTCGCCGCGACTGTCCAGCGCCACCAGATCATCGTGGCCACCCACGTGGGTGTCGCCGATGTAGATCTGCGGCACCGTGCGGCGGCCGGTGATCTCCATCATATGGACGCGCGCGGCGGGGTCGGTATCGATGCGGATCTCTTCGATCTGTTCCACGCCTTTGGACTTGAGGATCTGCTTGGCCCGGATGCAGTAGGGGCAGACAGCAGTGGTGTACATCTTCACGGGTTGCATGGCGGTTCTTCCTGTTGGGCAACGAGACCAGGCACAAGCCTATCGTTGATGGAATAACTGGGGGCGGTTCAGGCTTTTTCCACAGGCAGGCTGGCTTCGCGCCACGCCTTGAGTCCGCCGGCCATGGCCTGGGCGTTCTCATAGCCCAGCTTCTTGGCCATGGCCACGGCACGGTTGGCGCGGGCACCGGTGGCGCACACCAGCACCAGGGGCAGGGCCTTGTTCTTGACCACGGTGGGCAGGCGCTCTTCGAGCTGGCCCAGGGGCACGTTCTTGGCACCGTTCACATGGCCTGCGGCGAATTCCTCGGTTTCGCAGACGTCGATGACCACCGCCTTTTCGCGGTTGATGAGCTGCACGGCCCGCGCGGGAGTCAGCGAGCCGCCACTGGCGTTCTTGAGGACCGGCCACAGCAACATGCCGCCCGAAGCCAGTGCAACAAAGATCAGATACCAGTTGTCGATAATGAATTTCACGAAGATTCCTTGGGTTGGCGAACAGCGTAATTCTAGAATGCTGGGTTTTGGCCCGCATTTCTTTGACCCGCCTTTCCTGGGGAAACCATGTACAAACTCGTCCTCATCCGCCACGGTGAATCCACCTGGAACCTTGAAAACCGTTTCACCGGCTGGACCGACGTGGATCTCACGCCCACTGGCGTCTCCCAGGCCATGTCGGCCGGCAAGCTGCTCAAGGCCGAGGGCTATGAGTTCGACCTGGCGTTCACCAGCGTGCTCAAGCGCGCCGTCCACACGCTGTGGTACGCGCTCGACGAAATGGACAGCACCTGGCTGCCGGTGGTCAAGGACTGGCGCCTGAACGAACGCCACTACGGTGCCCTGCAGGGGCTGAACAAGGCCGACATGGCCAAGCAGTACGGTGACGAACAGGTGCTGGTCTGGCGCCGCAGCTACGACACCCCCCCGCCAGCCCTGGAGGCTACGGACCCCCGCAGCGAGCGCAACGACCGCCGCTACGCCGCCCTGGCCGAAGGCAGCGTGCCGTTGACGGAATGCCTGAAGGACACGGTGGCCCGCGTGCTGCCGTTCTGGAACGATGCCATGGCACCCGCCATCCGCTCAGGCAAGCGCGTGGTGGTGGCGGCGCACGGCAACTCCATCCGCGCCCTGGTGAAGTACCTGGACAACATCTCCGAATCGGACATCGTGGGCCTGAACATTCCCAACGGAATCCCACTGGTATACGAACTCGACGCCGATCTCAAGCCCATCCGCCACTACTATCTGGGCGATGCCGAGGCGGCCGCGAAGGCTGCAGCGGCGGTCGCGTCGCAAGGCAAGGCGTAAAGCCGGGGTAAAGACAGGGAAAACCTGCCGATATTCTGTCGAAAGTGAGCGCCTGTGCGGAACCGCAGCGGGTTTGGTCCTTCCAAGGTGTATATTGGTTTTGAAGCGGTAAAAGGTGTTGTATGGGCCACAAACTCAAAATTGCAGGATGGGTGTCGGTAGGTGTCGTGGCTGGGGCTCTGACGACGGTATCGTTGCAGACGGTAGCCCGCGGCGCGATGACCCCGCTGCCGCTGGAGGAAATCCAGCAGCTGTCGGCGGTGTTTGGCCTCGTGAAAACCGACTACGTCGAGCCGGTGGATGACAAGAAGCTCATCACCGACGCCATTTCCGGCATGGTGGCCAGCCTCGATCCGCACTCCCAGTATTTCGACAAGAAGTCCTTTAAGGAATTCCGCGAAGGTACCTCGGGCCGTTTTGTGGGGGTTGGCATCGAAATCACCCAGGAAGACGGCTTGATCAAGGTGGTATCGCCCATTGAGGGTTCGCCGGCCTTCCGTGCCGGCCTCAAGACCAATGACCTGATCACCAAGATCGACGAAACGGCGGTCAAGGGCCTATCGCTCAACGATGCGGTCAAGCGCATGCGCGGCGAGCCCAACACCAAGGTCACGCTCACCATCTTCCGCAAGGACGAGAGCCGGACTTTCCCCGTCACCATCACGCGCGAAGAGATCAAGACCCAGTCCGTCAAGGGCAAGGTGGTGGAGCCTGGCTACGGCTGGATCCGCCTGTCGCAGTTCCAGGAGCGCACGGTCGATGACTTCGTGCGCAAGGTGGAAGAGGTCTACAAGCAGGAACCCAACCTCAAGGGTCTGGTGCTGGACCTGCGCAACGATCCCGGCGGCCTGCTGGATGCAGCCGTGGCCATCTCGGCGGCATTCCTGCCGGAAAACGTCACGGTGGTCACGACCAATGGCCAGCTGGCAGACAGCAAGGCCACCTACAAGGCGTCGCCAGACTACTACCAGCGCCGCGGCGGTGGTGATCCGCTGCGCCGCCTGCCTGCAGCCCTCAAGTCCGTGCCGCTTGTGGTACTGGTGAACGAGGGCTCCGCATCGGCCAGTGAGATCGTGGCTGGCGCCCTGCAGGACCACAAGCGCGCCACCATCATGGGCAGCCAGACCTTTGGCAAGGGCTCGGTGCAGACCGTCCGCCCGCTGGGGCCGGATACCGGCATCAAGCTGACCACTGCGCGTTACTACACCCCCAGTGGCAAGTCGATCCAGGCCAAGGGCATCGTGCCCGATGTGATGATCGACGAGTCGGAAGAAGGCAACGTCTTTGCGGCCCTGCGCATGCGCGAGGCCGATCTTGACAAGCACCTGGGCAGCGGCCAAGGCGAGGAAAAGAAGGACGAAGCCCGTGAAAAGGCCCGCGAGAGCGCCCTCAAGCGCATGGAGGAAGAGGCCAAGAAGCCAGCCACGGAACGCAAGGCTCCGGAGTTCGGTTCGGACAAGGACTTTCAGCTTGTGCAGGCGCTGAACCAGCTCAAGGGACGGACGGTGCTGGTCAGCAAGACGTTGACAGAACGCAAGGACGAGAAGAAAGAGAATTGAGCTTTCGCTCCCTGCGCTGAAGGCCGGATTTCCAGCGAGATCCGGCCTTTTTTCTTGCCCTTAGTTTTCAGAGATTTTCGCCATGACCGATGACCAGCTCTTGCGGTACTCCCGCCACATCCTGCTCGATGAGATGGGCATCGAGGGACAGGAGCAGGTGTTGGCGTCCCATGCGGTCATCGTGGGGGCGGGTGGCCTCGGTTCGCCTGCAGCGCTGTACCTGGCGTCTGCCGGTGTCGGCCATATCACCCTGGTGGACGACGATGTGGTGGACCTCACTAACCTGCAACGGCAGATTGCCCACACCACTGCCCGGGTGGGCCGGCCCAAGGTGGAGTCGGCAGCCAGCGCCATGGAGGCCATCAACCCGGGAGTGCGTGTGACGGCGCTGCAGGCGCGTGCCGATGCCGCCGTGCTGGATGCGCTGGTGCAGGACGCCTCGGTGGTGCTCGATTGCAGCGACAACTACGCCACGCGCCAGGCCATCAATGCAGCTTGTGTGCGCCATCGCAAGCCCCTGGTTGCGGGGGCTGTCATCCGCTTTGATGCGCAGATCACGGTGGTGGATCCGCGCCACGCCGCGTCGCCCTGTTATGCCTGCATTTTTCCGCCCGAGGCGGAATTTGAAGAGGTGCGCTGTTCCACCATGGGGGTGTTCGCGCCGCTGGTGGGCGTAGTGGGGGCCATGCAGGCGGCTGAGGCCCTGAAGCTGCTCGCGGGCATCGGAACATCGCTGGCGGGGCGCTTGCTGATGCTCGATGGGCGAGCCATGGAATGGAGCACCATGAATGTAGCGCGCGCTGCGCACTGCACGGTGTGTGTTGTTCGGTAGGATTATTCCTACAACATCCACGTGTGGTGGCTGGCAGAATCCATTCAGCTGAACCTCTAAATTTGAGGCTCGACAAGCGCAAACGTGCGCTGACCGTGAAACTGGGCCCTTCTGTGAAACTCCGCACCTACATCGTTGAAGACAACGCCACCATTCGAGAGAACCTGATCGGGACGCTCGAAGAGTTGGCGTCCGTAGAAGCGGTAGGGGTTGCGGAGACGGAGGACGAGGGCAAGAACTGGCTTGCCACCCACGGCGAACAGTGGGACCTGGCGATCGTGGATCTTTTCCTGCGCCAGGGCAGCGGGCTGGGTGTGCTGGCGGCGTGCCGCTCACGCCGCCCCGGCCAGAAGATGGTGGTACTGAGCAACTACGCGACGCCCGATGTGCGCATGCGCTGCGCGCAACTCGGGGTGGATGCGGTTTTTGATAAATCCAACGAAATCGATGCGCTGGTGGATTACTGCATCCAGCATAGCAGCAGCCCTGCGGGAATGGATGCTGCCAACCAATCCTTCTCGGCGCCTGGCCACTCGCTGTGACGTTCGGCCCTGCCGCGCGGGATGCGCGGCGGGGCTTCTTGTTTTTACCGCTCCTGTTGTCTGGCTGAGCAAGCCGCCAGGACCCCGGACTGAGGCCACCCCATGTCAGTCAATCAGGCGGTTCTTGAGCGCGTAGTAAGTCAGATCGCTGTTGGACGACAGACTCATCTTTTCCATCAGCCGTGTGCGGTAGGTGCTCACCGTCTTCACGCTCAAAGACAAGGCCTTGGCGATATCGCCCGCCGTCTCCCCCTTGGCCAGCTTGAGGAACACCTGAAACTCGCGTTCAGACAGCTGCTCGTGGGGCGGTGCGTCATCCTTGCGATTGAGCTGCTGGGCCAGCAGTTCGGCCACGGCAGGCGTCAGGTAGCGCCGGCCCAGCGCAATGGTGCGGATCGCCTCCACGATTTCCGAGGGTTCGCATTCCTTGTTCAGGTAGCCGCTCGCACCCTGGCGGATCAGGTTGATCGCATAGTGCTCTTCGGGATATCCGCTCAGGATCAGGATGCCCATGTCGGGCGCCTTGGCGCGCAGCATGGCCAGGGCATCCAGACCGCTCTGGCCGGGCATCGAAAGGTCCATCAGCAGGACATCAATTTCCTTGTTGCGCACCAGGTCGATGGCTTCGCGCCCGTTGGAGGCTTCGCCCTCCACCCGCAGATCCACATGCTCCGACAGGAACTGCCGCAGCCCGGAACGAACAATCGCGTGGTCATCCACAATGCCAATCTTGATCATCGATCTTTCTTTCGCAGGGCGGTGATGCCGCTCCTGATGTTTGTTGGTTGCAAATTGTTCCGGCACTTCACCCCTGGTGGCAGGGTGGTGCCCGGGTCTACACACATTATCCAGAATACCGCGTATGAGTCTTAAAGAAAACACCCGCATCTGGCTGCCCAAAGTCCGCAGGATGGCACTGAGCCTGCCCATGGCGTTGCTGGCGGCCATGGTGCTGGTGGGTATCAATGAAACGGGCCACATGCGGTCTCAGGATGCGGTGGAGCAAATGACCCACGGCCAGAACACGCGCAAGGCCGTCAATCTGCTGCTGCAGAGCATGCTGGACGCAGAAACAGGGCAGCGTGGTTACCTGCTCACCGGCAACGAGACTTACCTGGAGCCGTACGACAAGGCCGTGGCCACCGTGCAGACCAACCTGGACGGCTTGCGTGGGCTGTTCATGGACGCCCCGGATGACATGCAGGAGTTTGCGCTGCTGTCGCGGCAGATATCCCGCAAGCTCGCGGAGATGGAGCTGAGCCTGCGCTTGCGCCGGCAGGGCAACGAAGATGCCTGGAAGTTCATCCTGCACACCGATGTGGGCAAGGAACACATGGAGGCGATCCGCAAACACGCGCTGGAATTGATTGCCCGCAGCGACCAGCACGTGAAACAAGGTCAGGAGCAGATCGAGCAGTCGCTCATGCTGTCGCGCATCGGCATCGCCACCGTCACCGTCATTGGCTTGCTGGCGTTTTACATGTACCTGCGCCAGGCGCAGGCGCTGCAGGTGGTCAACCTGCGCGAGCAGGCCCTGCTGGAGCGCGAACGAGACCGCCTCGAAGGCCTTGTGAAGGTCCGCACGGCAACTCTTTCCGAGCTGGCGAACCACCTTCAACAAGTGCGCGAAGACGAGCGCGGGCACCTGGCGCGGGAGCTGCACGATGAGCTGGGCGCGTTGCTCACAGCGGCCAAGCTCGATGTGGCGCGGCTCAAATCCAAGATCGACGCCAATGCCCCTGAAGTGGCAGAACGGCTCAAGCACCTGACCGAAACGCTCAACAGCGGGATTGCGCTCAAGCGCCGCATCATCGAGGACCTTCGTCCTTCGTCGCTGTCCAACCTGGGCCTGACGGCGGCCCTGGAGATCCTCACGCGCGAATACGCCGAGCGCGCGGGCATTGAGGTCGAGACCAGCCTGGAGGCGGTCCAGTTGCCCGATGCCTCGCAACTCACGGTGTACCGCATGGTGCAGGAGGCGCTGACCAACATCGGCAAATATGCCAAGGCCAGCAAGGTGCTGGTGTCGGTGCATGGTTACCCTACCCATGTGGCCGTCCAGGTGCGCGACGATGGCGAGGGGTTTGACCCGGCCACGGTGCGGCCTACGTCGCACGGGCTTTCTGGAATGCGCCACCGGGTGGAGTCTGCGGGCGGCAGGCTCTCCATTACCTCCCGCCCCGGCAACGGCACCCTGGTTTCCGCCGTGCTGCCGCTGCAGCGCCGCAGCGCCGAGTCGCCGCCGGTCCCCGCACTGGACGCTTGACGAGGATCGAGCCGAGGTGCAGCAGGTCCCGTCCTACAGGCGGCTCGCTGTGCCGCCGACAGGCCCGCGCGCCGGGCACCGGCATCTTTGGCCCCGCAGGTTCCTTACAGTGAATCCCAGGCGCTGAAGTTCTTGTGCCAATCCAACCGCCGGCAACCGGCCACCTCAAGAGGAGAAGGAGAAAGAAATGTTGCACTACGCAGTTGTTTTTCTGGTGATCGCGTTGATCGCTGCCCTGTTCGGCTTTGGCGGTATTGCTGCCGGTGCCGTAGGCATCGCCAAGATTCTGTTCTTCGTGTTCGTCATCATGGCGGTCGTGACCTTTGTACTGGGTCTGCTCAAAAAGGGCTGACGCCCCGGACCGCGAAATCAAGCACCCGCATTCACCCTTTCAAGGAGTTTCCGCATGAGTATCCAGACCGCTACCGATAAAGTTGCCAACAGCGCCCGCCATCTTGCCGACGACGTGCTGCAGAGCGCACAGGACGCCGTGCAATCCACCCGCACGGCCGCCAACAACTCGTTGGAAAAAGCAGAGGAAGGTGTGCGTGCGCTGCGCAGCCAGACCGACCCGGTCATTGACGATCTTGCTGCACGTGCGCAGGATCTCGCAGCACGCAGCATTGGCTACTGCGCCGAGACAAGCGCCCGGGCTCGCCGCCAGATGCAGCAAGCCGCAGACGCCACGAACAAATATGTTGCCGAGCAACCCGGCAAGTCGCTGGTGATTGCCGCCGCCTCGGGCGCGGCACTGGCCACGCTGGTGCTGTGGATGTCGCGCCGTCGGCACGCCTACTGAGCCGCACCCATCTCCCTACAGTCCGCCGGTCGCGGAGGGTGCAACAGACCGGCAGATTGCAATCTTCCAGCACCCGCGTTCCCAACCATTCTCAAAGAAGGACAACACCATGAAATACGCACGTGCACTCGCTTTTGCCGCTGTCGCTGGCATCACCATCATCACGGCCACTGGCTGCTCGGTAGCCCGTGAACAACAAACCGTTGGCTCCTATGTGGACGACGCCGGCATCACCACCGCCGTGAAGGCCAAGATGGCAGAAGACAAAAACGTATCGGCCACTTCCATCAGCGTAGAGACGCTCAACGGCACGGTACAGCTTTCGGGCTTTGCCAAGTCGCAGGCTGAAAAGAACCAGGCGGAAGCCATTGCACGCAACACCAAGAATGTGCGTGAAGTGCGCAACAGCATCGTGGTTCGACCCTGACCGGATTGCCTGACACCATGCGCCTGCGGTCTTCCAAAGCCGAAGGCGCATAGGCACTGACCGCTAAGCAGGCTCCGGGCATGTCCTGGAGCCTGCTTTTTGCATGGGTGCATCCATTGGTGCCTCCCAAGCCTTGTGCGTTGGCCACACTCCACGGGGTATAAGCTTCATACCATGCGGGTATTCAATTGCGACCATTGCGGTCATCTGGTTTTTTTCGATAGCGTGCAGTGTCTGCACTGTGGCAGCGCGCTGGCATTTTTGCCCGATGTGCTGACCATTGCGGCCCTCGCGCCTGCGCCGCAGGACGGTGCCGACCTGTGGAGGCGCAGGGGCGGGCGCGGCAGCACCGACTACAGCGGCCGCCTGTACCGCATGTGCCGCAACCATACGGAGCACCAAGCTTGCAACTTTGCGGTGCCGGCCAACGACTACGCCGAACTGTGTGTGTCCTGCCGCCAGACCCGGGTGCTGCCCGATCTTTCGGAGGCTGCCAACATGGGCCGCTGGATGCAGATCGAGGCTGCCAAGCGGCGCCTGTTTTACAGCCTGGCCCGTCTGGGCCTGGAGCCGGCACCGGGGCGCACCGGGCCGGTTTTTGAATTTCTGGCGGAATTGCCCGGCGGGCCCCCTGTCATGACGGGCCACCACGGCGGGACGATCACACTCAATGTGGCTGAAGCGGACGACGACGAGCGCGCACGCCGCCGCATCGCGCTGGGGGAACCCTACCGAACGCTGATTGGCCACCTGCGCCATGAGTCTGGCCATTTTTATTGGGACCAGCTGGTGCGCGACGGTGGGCGCCTGGAAGACTTCCGCCAGATGTTTGGCGACGAGCGCCAGGACTATGCCGCCGCGTTGGAGGCCCACTACGCCAAAGGCAACGACCTGGGCGACTGGGCTGATCACCACGTCAGCGCCTATGCCGCCGCCCACCCCTGGGAGGATTGGGCGGAGACCTGGGCCCATTACCTGCACATGATTGATCTGCTGGAGACATCGGCCAGCTATGCCACCGAGGTCACGATCCCTGGCATCTATGGCGCGCAGCGCAGCAGCGCCATCGACCCGTTTGCCAGCCCGGCACCTGATTTCCAGTCCATGGTGCAGCACCTGGTGCCGCTGACGCTGCTGCTCAACAGCCTCACACGCAGCCTGGGGCAGCCCGATGCCTATCCGTTTGCGCTGGCCGGCGAGGTGCTTGCCAAACTGAGGTTTGTACACGACGTGGTGCGAGAAGCCGCCCAGCGACCGTCCTCGGCCGTGGCTCCGTCCCCATCGGTACCCTCTGTACCCGTCGCCAAACCCATCAATAAAAAGAATAGCAAAATAACCAGCAAGGACATGCGCTAGCGCCTGATTTTTCTCAAATTCTGCCGTTATCCAAGGGTTGGAGCGACCACGGCCTGGAACTTGCTAAATGTCTGCGAGGAGATTGGCTCTCATGCAGAAGTTCAACGCGATGGTTATTCCGCTGCCCCCGCAGCGTTGGAGCGGTGTGGCAGGTTGGTCTGGTTCGCCAGGCGTGATGCCGGTGCGCCCTGCCGGGGCAGGGTTTGCGCACGGCGCGTGCGCAAACCCTTGGCGTGGTAGGCCGCCAAGACAGCTGGGGTGCCGGGCGAGCCACCCCCACCGAGGCGAATGCACACACATCACCAAGGGAGGTCGCGACCATGCTGAGCCGCACTGCTGATCACCTGTTCTGGATGGCCCGCTACACCGAGCGGGCAGAAAAGCCCTGCGCCGCCGGGCTTTCGACACAACACCGCCAGCGTGCGCAGCACGCCCGGGGTTCTCTGCCCCCGTTGAACAAGGAGGCCGTATGCTGAGCCGCACTGCCGACCACCTGTTCTGGATGGCCCGCTACACAGAGCGGGCAGAGAACACCGCCCGCATGCTGGACGTCAACTACCAAAGCGCGCTGCTGCCGCAATCCACCGAAGTGGCCATGCAGGGCTGGCAGGGGCTGTTGTCCATCAGCGAGCTGCTGCCCGCCTACACCGCCCAGCATGGAGAGGTGACCCCGGCGAAGGTGCTGCATTTCATGGTCAAGGACCCGGCCAACCCCTCGTCCATCGTGGCCTGCCTGCGGGCCGCGCGGGAGAATGCCCGGGCCGTGCGCGGTGCGCTGAATACCGAGGCGTGGGAGATCCTGAACCAGACCTGGCTCGAGGTGAACCGGCTCATTGATGGCGGTGCACTGGAGAGAGACCCGGCGCGGTTCTTTGAATGGGTGAAGTTCCGTTCGCACCTGTCGCGTGGCGTCACGGTGGGCACCATGCTGCAAGACGAAGCGCTGCACTTCATGCGGCTGGGCACCTTCCTGGAGCGGGCCGACAACACGGCGCGTCTGCTGGACGTGAAGTTTCACGCCGTGCAGAGCGACTTCATGGGCACGGCCACGGAGCAAGACCAGGATTACGACTTCTACCACTGGAGCGCGATCTTGCTGAGCGTGTCCGGCTTTGAGACCTACCGCAAGGTCTACCGCGACGTGATCACCCCCGAGCGGGTGGCTGAACTGCTGATCTTGCGCGCCGACATGCCACGCTCACTGCATGCGTGCATGAAGGAGGTGTTGGGCAACCTCGACATGCTGGGAGGCGGCCAATCTGCAGAGACAGAGCGGCATGCGGGGCGGCTGCTGGCCCACTTGAAGTTCGCGCGCATCGACGAAATTCTGACCCACGGATTGCATGCTTATCTCACGCAGTTTCTGGAGCGCGTGAATGACCTGGGCGCACGGATCAGTCAGGATTTCCTGGTGCCTTCGACGGCGTGACGGGGGCCACTTCGGGTGCCGCTGCGGGTTCGCTGACCGGCACGGGCTCCACGGTCACCCCCACCTGCAGCACATGGTGGTCGCCGCCATGGATCACGCCGCGCAGCGGCGACACATCCGAGTAGTCGCGCCCAACGGCCAGGGTCACATAGTCCTCGCCGGCAGCTCGGTCGTTCGTCGGGTCCAGGTCAAACCACTCCGTGTCCTGTGCCGTGCCCTCGCTATCCTTGGCTGCGGGAGACCACACCGAAACCCAGGCGTGCGAGGCGTCGGCCCCCACCAGCCGTGGCTGGCCCGGCGGGGGCTCGGTCAGCAAGTAGCCGCTCACATACCGTGCTGCCAGGCCCATACTGCGCAGGCAGCCGATCATCACGTGGGCAAAGTCCTGGCATACGCCCCGGCGCAGCCGCAGGGATTCGAGCGCGGGCGTGCCGGCATCCGTGGCGTGGGCCGTGTAGGCGAAGTCGGCATGGATGCGCGACATCAGGTGGCTGGCCACCGCCATCAGCGGACGCCCTGGCGCAAAACTCTCGCGGGCATAGGCCACAAAGTCGGTGTGCCGGGGGATGTAGGGCGAGGCAAAGCCAAATTCGGCGGCAGGGTGGAAGGGCATGCCACGCCGGTAGGCCAGGCGTTCACGCACCGCCTCCCAAGGTTCGCCGGGTGGTGCTGGCGGCGGCGGTGTGGTCTCCAGCAGGCTTTCGGCGCGCACGTGCAGCCGCTCGTGGGTGAAAGGCAGGCTGAAGAATGCACGGGTGTTGCCAAACACGTCCTGGGCGGTTTGGCACTGTGTTGGGGCGGGTTCCACTTGCAGCGTGTGGGTCAGCACGCGCTGCACCAACCCAGTGCGTGGCCGCAGGTGGGCCATGTGCTGGGCGTTTTGCACCGCCGGCGTGTATTGGTACACCGTTTCGTGGATGACGCGCAATCGCATGGTCAAGCTCCGATGCTGTACCGCAAGGCATCCACTGAATGGGTGAAATAGCGCGTGGCCAGCACCTCCGACAGGCCCATCACACCCCGCACACAGCTGCCCAGGTACTGCTCCAGCGCGGCATGCCGGCCCTCGGCATCCTGCGCGCACAAGGCGACCAGCGACAGGTCGGACGCTTCGGGGATGCCCGTGGCCGCGGACTCTCCGGGTGTCCCTGCGGCCGCCTCGATCTTGGCAATGCGCCCGCGCAGCGTCTGGGCCACCCAGGCCAGGGACCGGGGGTTGTCGCGGTCGATCACCAGCAGGTCGAGCAGCGCGGGCATGTCGCGCCGCTGCTGGTACTGGGCGTGGAAGGTGATGGTGCTGTCAAACAGCGCGATCATGGCCTCGAAGCCACTTTCGTCGAACACCGCTTCCGTTTGCAGGCCACTTTCGAGCGCAGCGGCCAGAAAGCCCAGGCGCTCCAGATGCCTCCCGATCGACAGCAGCCGCCAGCCATCGTCGCGGGTCATGCGGTCGGTCTGCTGGCCGGTCATGGCAGCGGTGCGGCCGCTCAGGGCTTCGAGCTGGCGCAGCGCGTCCAGCGGTGAATAGTCGCCGTCTTCCGCAACGCCCGGGCGTTGCGCAAAAAACTCGGAGTCGGCATTCACGATGAGGTTCCAGTGCTCCTGCGACAGGCGGTCACGCACGGCCGAGGCCGCCCCGAGGATGCCGCGCAGGTTGTAGCCCACGCTGGTGATCTGGGCGGCATTCGTCAGCCCCGCGATAAGCGAGCGCTCGAACACGCGACGCGCCTGTGTGGCCGGCGGCACGGTGGACAGCACCAGTCCCTGGCCCACGGCCATTGCCCCCAGCCAGGCCAGCAGCGGCTGGGACGACTGGTCCTCGCCGTTCAGGCATTGCAGCGCAATGCGCGCCAGCCGGGTCACGTTCTCGGTGCGTTCGGTGTAGCGGCCCAGCCAGAAGAGGTTTTCGGCCGCGCGGCTGGTCACCTGCCGGCTGCGGTGCACCACGGCCGGGGCGCTCTGGTTGTGGGCGAGCAGCGTGGTGGTGTCCACCTGGCCGTCGGTCAGCACCCAGACATCGGCGCTGCTGCCGCCACGCTGCATGGACGTGATCTCGCTGTCACCGGTGGCAATGCGCGCCAGCCCGCCCGGCAGCACCCGCCAGGAGCCCGGACCATCACACACGGCAAACACGCGCAGCATCACCGAACGGGGCGCAATGCTGCTGCGCGGTGGCTGCCCCGGCGGGCCGGGGTGCCACGTCGGCATCTGCGACAACGGCAGGTGGGCCTGCACGGTGTATTCGTCCCCCTGGCCCTGGATGCGCTGGGACCACTGCGCCAGGTCTTGCGGTGACTGCGCACCGCCGAGCACCGGCACCCGCTGCCCCATGGGCCAGGTGGGCCGGATCACGCTGTGGGCCAGTTGCGGCAGCACCGCCTGCATGGCCGAGCGCTCGCCACACCACCAGGTGGGCAGTGACGGCAGCGCGAGCTCTTCGCCCAGCAGGTGGCGCGAGAGCGCGGGCATGAAGCCCAGCAATGCCGACGATTCCAGGAACGCCGAGCCCGGCGCATTGGCCACCAGCACGTTGCCCGCGCGGATGGCCTGCAGCAGGCCGGGCACGCCCAGGCGCGAGTCGCTGCGCAGCTCCAGTGGGTCGAGAAACTCGTCGTCCAGGCGCTTCAGGATGCCGTGCACCGGCTGCAGGCCGTGCAGCGTCTTGAGGTACAGGCGCGCATCGCGCACGGTGAGGTCGTTGCCTTCGACCAGCGTGAGGCCCAGGTAGCGCGCCAGGTAGGCGTGCTCAAAGTAGGTTTCGTTGTACGGGCCGGGCGTGAGCAGCACGATGCGCGCATCCTGCCCCGCCGGGCTCATCTGCCGCAGCCCGTCGAGCAACGCGCGGTAGGTGGCGGCCAGGCGCTGCACGTGCATCTGGCGGAAGGCCTCGGGGAACAGGCGCGAGATGAGCAGCCGGTTCTCCAGCAGGTAGCCCAGGCCCGACGGCGCCTGCGTGCGCTGCGTGACGACCCACCAGTCGCCCTGCGCATCGCGCGCCATGTCGAACGCCGCAATGTGCAGGTGCGTGCCGCCCACGGGCTGGACCCCATGCATGGCGCGCAGATAGCCCGGGTGGCCCTGCACCAGCGCGCTGGGCAGCAAGCCTTTGTGCAGCAACTCTTGCGGGCCATACACGTCGGCCATCACGCGGTCGAGCAGGCGCACGCGCTGCAACACGCCGCGCTCGATGTGTGCCCAGTCGCCTTGCGAGAGGATCAGCGGAAACAGATCGACCGACCAGGGCCGCTGTGGGCCGTCGGCATCGGCGTACACGTTGTAGGTGATGCCGTTGTCACGCACCTGGCGCTGCAGGCTCGCCATGCGCCGGTCCAGGTCCTGGAAGCCCTCGGACCCCATTTGATCGAAAAAAGTGGCCCAGGCGCTTGTCAGTTCTTCACTGTTTGCTATTGATTTGGAAGCGTTTGCAGCCCCAGCAAGGCCGTCGGTGGGGGATGGGCGTGCGGGCGCACCGGCGCCCCGCAGCTCGTCAAAATGCCCAGCCGCAGCGGTGGGCGCCAGCGCGGCCGCCAGCTGGGCCGCGCTTTCGGGGAGATCTGTGGGCAAGAGGCGGTCGTTGGGGTTTGTCACTGCACTCGATTTTCGGGCATTTGGTCGCGAGGACTCTGCGGGTAACCCGCAGGCTCAAAAACCGGCGCGGCCCCGCGAGGGACGCCAAGCAAGGGCCGCCCCGCAGCAAGGGCGTCGTCCCCCTTCAAGGGGGAAGGCGCACCGCGCCTCAGGGGGTGGGCATTTCTACGGCCGCATCTTGCGCCGCAGATCCAGCGTGAACGGAAACTCTCGGCTGCCCGGCAGCGCAATGGTTGCAGGCGGCACCGCCAGCCTGCCCGGCGTGTGGCCCATGCGCGAGAACCGCGCGAGGCGGCGGCTTTCGGCCTCGTAGGCGTTGACCGGGAAGGTGTCGTAGTTGCGTCCGCCCGGGTGCGCCACGTGGTACTGGCAGCCGCCCAAAGAGCGGTTCATCCAGGTGTCCACGATGTCGAACGTGAGCGGCGCATGGGCGCCGATGGTGGGGTGCAGGGCCGAGGGCGGATTCCAGGCCTTGTAGCGCACACCGGCCACAAACTCGCCGGTGGTGCCCGTGCTTTGCAGCGGCAGCGGCTGGCCGTTGACGGTGACCACATGGCGGCTTTCGTTCATGCCCGTCACCCGCACCTCGATGCGCTCCAGCGACGAGTCCACATAGCGCACGGTGCCCCCGGCGGAGCCTTCCTCGCCCATCACATGCCAGGGCTCCAGCGCGTTGCGCAGGGTCAGCTCCACACCCATGGACTGTACCGTGCCGACCATGGGGAAGCGGAACTCGAACTGCGGCGCAAACCAGGCCGCATCAAACGCATAGCCCGCTGCGACCATGTCGGCCACCACATCGTGCATGTCCTGCTGGATGAAGGTGGGCAGCATCCAGCGGTCGTGCAGCTCGGTGCCCCAGCGGGCGGCGGGGGCGCGGTAGGGCGTCTTCCAGAAGCGTGCAATCAGGGCGCGCAGCAGCAGCTGCTGCACCACGCTCATGTGGGCGTGGGGCGGCATCTCGAAAGCGCGCAGCTCCAAGAGGCCCAGGCGGCCGGTGCTGCTGTCGGGCGAGAACATCTTGTCGATGGAAAACTCGCTGCGGTGGGTGTTGCCCGTCACGTCCACGAGGATGTTGCGCAGCGTGCGGTCCACCAGCCACGGCGGCATGTCCTGGCCGTACAGGGCGCGGTTGGATTCGATCTCGCGCAGCGCGATCTCCAGCTCGTACAGCTGGTCGTTGCGCGCCTCGTCCACCCGCGGCGACTGGCTGGTGGGGCCGATGAACAGGCCGCTGAACAAATAGCTCAGGCTGGGGTGGTTGTGCCAATACAGCAGCAGGCTGGCCAGCAGCTCGGGCTTGCGCAAGAACGGCGAGTCGGCCGGTGTGGCACCACCCATCACGAAGTGGTTGCCACCCCCGGTGCCGGTGTGGCGGCCATCGGTCATGAACTTCTCGGCCGACAGGCGCGTCTCCCACGCGGCCTGGTACAGAAACTCGGTGTGCTGCACCAGTTCCTTCCAGTGGCTGGCAGGGTGGATGTTCACCTCGATCACACCAGGGTCGGGCGTGACCTGCAGCACCTTCAGGCGTGCGTCGCGCGGGGGCGGGTAGCCTTCCAGCACGATCTTCAGGCCCAGCTCCTCGGCCGTGGCCTCGATGGCGGCCAGCAGGTCCAGGTAGTCGTCCAGGCGCGCCAGCGGCGGCATGAAGACATACAACACGCCATACTTTTCACCCACCGCTTCCGCCTTGGGGCCGCTGGACCGGCGCGGGTCGCGCACCTCGACGCACATCGCAGTGCGCGACAGCCCGGCGGCCGACTGGAACTTGCCTGGGGGCTGCATGCCCGCATGGGGATCGGGCTGGCCCGTTTGGCGTGCGTGGTCGCCGCCTGCGGTGCCTGCAACGCCTTGGGCCACCCGGCGTGCCTCGCTGGGGGCGGTGGCACCTGCCAGGTAGGGCAGGTCACGGTCGCCGGTGACGGGGCCTGATGGCGTGGCATAGCGTGCGCGCAGCGTGGTGGCGGCGGCCAGCGGGCCCTGGGGGGCGGTCGGGTCTGGCGGGATCAGGTGGTCGGTGTCGGCGGCCTTCACCCAGGGCAGGGCGTCCAGGGGCAGCCGGTAGCCCATGGGCGAATCGCCGGGGATGAGCAACATGCGGTCGTCGCGGAAGAACCAGGGGCCGGTGCTCCACACACTGCCCACCAGCTTGCCCGACCCCTCACCCGCCTGCAGCGGCAGCACATAGCCGATCACGCTGTCGAGCTTTTGCTCGAACACGCGGCGCAGGCGAGCGCGCTCCAGCTCGTCGTCCAGGCGCGCGTCAAACGGGTCCACGTTGACCGGCAGGCGCCGCTCGCGCCACAGGTAGTAGAAGGTGTCCTCGTAGCCGGGCTGGATATAGCGATCAGTGATGCCCAGCTTGCGCGTGAGGTGGTGCACAAAACGTTCTGCGTCCGCGCTGGTGTAGTGCGATGGGTTGCGTTCGTCAGCAAACAGCGCGGGGTTTTTCCAGGCCGGCTGGCCGTCGGCGCGCCAGCAGATCGACAACGCCCAGCGGGGTAACTGTTCGCCGGGGTACCACTTGCCCTGGCCAAAATGCAGAAAACCGCCCTGGCCATATTCGGCGCGCAGCTTGTGCACCAGCTCGGTGGCAAAGCCGCGTTTGGTGGGCCCCAGGGCGTCGGTGTTCCACTCGGCAGCGTCGCGGTCGCCCACGGCCACAAAGGTGGGCTCGCCGCCCATGGTCAGGCGCACATCGTTCGCGGTCAGGTCGGCATCCACCTGGTCGCCCAGCGCCTGCACGGCCTGCCACTGGTCTTCGGTGTAGGGCTTGGTCACGCGCGGCGATTCGAAGATGCGCGTCACGCGCATCTCGTGGTTGAACTCCACCTCGGCCTCGTCCACCCCGCCTTCAATCGGCGCGGCGCCGGAGGGCTGGGGCGTGCAGGCCAGCGGGATATGGCCCTCGCCCGCCATCAGGCCGCTGGTGGCGTCCAGGCCGATCCAGCCCGCGCCGGGCAGGTAGACCTCGCACCAGGCGTGAAGGTCGGTGAAGTCCACTTCGGTGCCACTCGGGCCATCGAGCGCCTTCACGTCGGGCGTGAGCTGGATCAGGTAGCCCGACACGAACCGCGCCGCCAGCCCCAGGTGGCGCAGCAGCTGCACCAGCAGCCAGCCCGAGTCGCGGCACGATCCACTGGCTTTGTGCAGTGTCTCCTCGGGGCCCTGCACGCCGGGCTCCATGCGGATGAGGTAGCGGATGTCCTGCGACACCTGCTGGTTGAGCTTGACCAGGAAATCGATGGTGCGCTGCTCGGTGCGGTCGATCTTGTCGAGGTAGGCCTGGACCAGCGGGGTGACCGGGTCGGCCGCCAGGTACGGCGCCAGCTCTTGTTGGATCTCTGCGCTGTAGTGGAACGGAATCTGCTCAGCCTCGGGCTCCAGGAAGAAGTCGAAGGGGTTGTACACCGCCATCTCGACCACCAGGTCCACCGTGATCTTGAAGCTGCGCGTCTTCTCGGGGAACACCAGCCGTGCCTGGTAGTTGGCAAACGGGTCTTGCTGCCAGTTGATGAAATGCTGCGCGGGCTCGACCTTGAGCGAATACGAAATGACGTTGCTGCGGCAATGCGGGGCGGGACGCAGGCGAACGGTTTGTGGCCCCAGGCCAACCAGCCGGTCGTATTGATAATGCGTGACGTGGTGGAGCGCGGCGTGGATGGGCATATGCAGGGCATGCTAGCAAGTCCCGAGCCATCGTGGTAAACAATCCCCGCGCCGGTGCCTTGTGTTCACGGCCTGTTCACAATCTGCGGTGCCGGTCTTTCCTTTCCAGTGGGCGACGCCGAACCCACCACCGTCCGCCCCCATTCCTTCACAGCACCATCTTGGTGATTCACCCTGCCGTATAGCCATGTCCCAGCCACCCCAACTCCTGCTTTTACCCGGCCTGGCGGCCGATGAACGTATGTGGCGGGGTGTCTTGCCGCGCATGCCCGAGGCCCTGCGCCCGGTGGTGGCCACGGCCCACCAGGACACCACACTGCACACCATCGAGGATTTCGCCGCCCGGTTGCTGGCGCAGCACACGGGGCCGCTGGTGCTGGCCGGTGCCTCCATGGGCGGGATGGTCGCGATGGAAGCCGCACGCCAGGCGCCCGAGCGCATTGCGGGTCTGGCGTTGCTGGGCACTACGGCGCGGCCTGAAACGCCGGACATGCGGGCGCTGCGCGAGGCTGCCATCGAACTCTTTGAACAAGGCCGCCTGCGCGAAGTGATCGAGCCCAACGTGGCCTTTGCCTTCCACCCCGACAACGCCACGCGGCCTGAGCTGGTGCAGGCCTATCTCGACTTTGTGCTGGGCGCTGGCGCCGCGCACCTGGTGCGCCAGAACCGCGCCGTCATCCACCGGCCCGATGCCCGCCTGCACCTGCCCGGCGTGGCCTGCCCCGTGCTGGTGGTGTGTGGCGAGGCCGACCAGCTCACGCCGCCCGAATGTTCTGCCGAGATCGCGGCGCTGGTTCCCCATGCCGATCACACCCTGCTGGCCCACAGCGGCCACATGCTGACCATGGAACAGCCCGAGGCCGTCAACCACCTGCTGGTGCAGTGGCTGGCCCGCAATGGGTGGATTTGAACCGGGTTTTGAATGTTTTTGGCCGCTGGCGCTTATCCAATAAGCGCTAGAAGCTATCAAATTGGTAGCAAATCAGAATTCGAAGTTGTCGATCAACCGCGTGCTGCCCAACCGCGCAGCCCCCAGCGCCACCAGCGTGCCTGCCGCATCGGCCGCCGTGGCGGGCAGCAGGTCCGCACGGCGGCGCACGGTGAGGTAGTCGGGCAACCATCCCCGGGCGCGCAGGGCCTCCAGGGCCTGCGGCTCCAGCGCGCTGCGGTCGCCGGAGGGCGTGTTCAGCCACTGCTGGGCCAGTTGCTTCAATGCCGAAGGCAGCGCCACAGCCTCTTGCCGCTCTTCCCGGCTCAGGTACCCGTTGCGCGAACTCAGCGCCAGGCCATCGGCCGCGCGGCAGGTTGCGCCCGCCACCACCTCAATGGGCAGCGCAAACTGCTGCACCATGTGGCGGATCACCATCAACTGCTGGTAGTCCTTCTTGCCGAACACGGCCGTGCCGCCGGTCTGGCCGAGCACGCAGGCAAACAGCTTCATCACCACCGTGCTCACACCCACAAAAAAGCCGGGGCGAAAGTGCCCCTCCAGCATGTCGGCCAGCTGTGGGTCGGGGTGCACCTTGAAGGTCTGGGGCTGCGGGTACAGGTCCGCCTCCCGCGGGGCAAACAGCACATCACAACCTGCGGCCTGCAGCTGCGCGCAGTCGGCCTCCCAGGTGCGGGGGTAGCTGTCGAAGTCCTCGTGCGGCAGAAACTGCAGGCGGTTCACAAAGATGCTGGCCACCGTCACGTCGCCCAGGGGCTTGGCCTGGTGCACCAGGGCGATGTGCCCTTCGTGCAGGTTGCCCATGGTGGGCACGAAGGCGGGGCGGCGGTGGGGTGCAAGGGCCTGGCGCAGGTCGGCGATGGAGTGGGCAATCAGCATGGGGCGAAAGGGAGTCAGTGGGCGAAAGCGAGGGGTGGCGGTTACCAGGCGTGTTGGGCGTTGTCGGGAAAGCTACCCTGCTTGACGGCCTGCACATACGCCTCCATGGCGCCGCGCACACTGCCAGCGTCGTGCATGAAGTTGTGGACGAACTTCGGCATTTTTCCGAGGTTCATGCCCAGCATGTCGTGCAACACCAGCACCTGGCCGGCGGTGCCGTTGCCCGCGCCGATGCCGATGGTGTGGCAGTGCAGCAGCTCGGCCGTGAGGTCGGCGGCCAGCACGGCAGGCACCATCTCCAGCACCAGCATGGTGGCGCCTGCATCCTGCAGCTCATGCGCCTCTTTGCGCAGGGTGCGGGCGTCATCGTCGGTCTTGCCCTGCACGCGGTAGCCGCCCAGGGCGTGCACTGTTTGCGGCGTGAGGCCCAGGTGGGCGCACACCGGCACGCCGCGCTGCACCAGGAACTCCACCGTGGGCGCTGTCCAGCCCCCACCTTCCAGCTTGACCATGTGCGCCCCCGCCTGCATCAGCACGCAGGCACTGCGCAGGGCCTGCTCGCGGCTTTCGGCATAGGTGCCATAGGGCAGGTCGGCCACAAGCCACGCCGTGCCCTGCACGCGGTGCAGGCCGCGTGCCACGCTGGCCGTGTGGTAGGCCATGGTGTCCAGGCCCACGCCTACCGTGCTGGGCAGCCCCTGGCACACCATGCCCAGCGAATCACCCACCAGGATGCATTCCACCCCCGCCGCATCGGCCACGGCCGCAAACGTGGCGTCGTAGGCGGTGAGCATGGTGATCTTCTCACCCGCTGCGCGCATCTGCGCCAGGCGCGGCAGGCTGACCGGGCGGCGCTGGGGCAGGGGCGATGCGGGCGGCAGGGTGCCGTAGGGCGTGGCGGAAACGGTGTTCGTGGCAGTCATGGGGCCTCCGTATGCAAAAATTGCCGCGAGTCTATGCGACCAATAATGGGTGTACTTATTGGTTTCCTGCCCGGTAGAAAGCGGCCCGTGTTGGCGCAGTGGCCTTTGCGTTCCCGGTATGCTCGCGGCCCATGACAGCAGCGTTACACCCCGCGAACACCACGATGAGAGACACCGATGTAGCCGCCCTGGCCCAGGCCGACGTGGCCCGTGCCCTGGCTGAAGATGTGGGCCCTGGCGACCTCACGGCCGGCCTGATCGACCCCACCCGCCGCGCCCGCGCCCGCATCCTGGCGCGTGAGTCCGCCGTCATCTGCGGCGCCCCCTGGGCCGAAGCTGCCTTGCGCGCATTGGATCCCACCGTTCAGATCACCTGGCATGTGGCTGAGGGCCAGCGCTGCGCCCCGGACCAAGTGGTGCTGGAGCTCACGGGCAATGCCCGCGCGCTGCTCTCCGCCGAGCGCACGGCACTCAATTTTTTGCAACTGCTGTCGGCCGTGGCCACCAAAACCCGCACCTATGTGGATGTGGTGGCCGGCACCCGTGCCCACATCGTGGACACGCGCAAGACGCTGCCCGGCCTGCGCCTGGCGCAAAAGTACGCCGTGCGCGTGGGTGGCGGCACCAACCACCGCATCGGCCTGCACGATGCCGTGCTCATCAAAGAGAACCACATCGCAGCCGCAGGCGGCGTGACGGCAGTGCTGCGTGCCGCCGACCCCGTGGCGGCGCAAGCTAAGTTCATCGAAATTGAGGTGGAAACGCTGGAGCAGTTGACCGAGGCGCTGAACGCGGGCGCGAAGATGGTGCTGCTCGACAACATGTCCCTGCCCACGCTGCGCGAGGCTGTGCGTATCAATGCTGGCCGGGCGATTTTGGAAATCTCGGGTGGCGTCACGCTCGAAGGCTTGCGCGAGTTGGCGGAGACTGGCGTCGACCGCATCTCCATCGGCACGCTGACCAAAGACGTCAAGGCGACGGACTTTTCCATGCGCCTGCAAGAGCTGTCATGACCACCGCTGTACTGAACCGCATCGACGTGGAGTACGAGCAGCCGCTCGATACCGAGGAAGGCTCGGTCTGCTCCACCAAACACGCCTGGGCGCGCGTGCCACCCGAACCCACGCAGGCCGAACGCCTCGCGCTCAAGGACAAAATCCGCCGCCTGCTGAAAGAGAAAAATGCGGTGATGGTGTCGCACTACTACGTGCACCCCGACCTGCAGGACCTGGCCGAAGAAACCGGCGGCCTCGTCAGCGATTCGCTGGAGATGGCGCGGTTTGGCCGCGACCACGCCGCGCAGACGCTGGTGGTGAGCGGCGTACGCTTCATGGGTGAGACGGCCAAAATTCTGAGCCCCGAAAAGACCGTGCTCATGCCCGACCTCGATGCGACCTGCTCGCTCGACCTGGGCTGTCCCATCGAAGAATTCAGTGCGTTCTGCGATGCCCATCCCGACCGTACGGTGGTGGTCTATGCCAACACCAGCGCGGCCGTGAAGGCGCGGGCCGACTGGCTGGTCACATCGAGCTGTGCGCTCGATATCGTCGGCGCCTTGAAGGCCGCAGGACAAAAGATCCTGTGGGCCCCTGATCGTCACCTGGGGGCCTACATCCAGCGCGAGACCGGCGCCGACATGGTGTTCTGGAACGGCGCCTGCATCGTGCACGACGAGTTCAAGGCCTTCGAGTTGGAGGCGCTCAAAAAGGAGCACCCCGGCGCCAAAGTGCTGGTGCATCCCGAGAGCCCTGCCGACGTGGTGGCACTGGCCGACGCCGTGGGCTCCACCAGCGCCATCCTCAAGGCCGCGCGAGAGATGGACGCCACCGAATTCATCGTGGCCACCGACAACGGCATGATGCACAAGCTGCGCACGCTGAATCCCGGCAAGACCTTCTACGAAGCGCCCACGGCCGGCAACAGCGCCACCTGCAAGAGCTGCGCGCACTGCCCCTGGATGGCGATGAACGGCCTGGCCGACGTGGCGCGGGTGCTGGAAACCGGCGCCAATGCGATCCATGTGGACCCGGCACTGATCCCGCGCGCGCGCCAGCCCATCGACCGCATGCTGGCCTTCACTGCCGCGCTGAAGAACGGGCAGCCAACCGCAGGCCTGGTGCCGGGCATCGGGGCCGCCTGAGCCCACGCGGAAGACTGGGGGGTGGCGGCTTATGCCACACCGTCCAAGATCACCTGGGGTGTGCCCAGCGAGCAGCTTTCGATGCGCGCCCGGATGCGGTAGACCTCGCGCAGCATGTCTGCCGTGATCACTTGGTCGCAGGGGCCGCTGCGCAGCGCCTGGCCGTTGGCGATCACCAGGGCGTGGTCGCAGTAGCGCAGCGCCTGGTTGATGTCGTGCAGTGCGATGAACACGATCAGCCCCCGTTCCCGTGCCAGCACGCGCATGAAGTCCAGCACCTGGATCTGGCGGTGCAGGTCGAGCGCGCTGGTGGGCTCGTCCATGAGCAGGATCTCGGGGTCGCGCGCCAGCGTCTGGGCAATGGACACCAATTGCCGCTGGCCGCCACTGAGCTCGCCCAGGTTGCGAAACGCCAGCTCCGCAATGCCAAGTGACGCAGCAATGGCGCCCACATGCCCCAGCTCTGCATCGGTCACGGCCCAGCCCTGGTGCTGCTGCTTGGCCGCCAGCAAAATGGATTCGTAGACCGTGAGACGGGCGTTGGCGCTGATGTCCTGCGGCATGTAGCAGATGCCTGAGTGGCCTTTGCGCGAACCCTGCAGCAGTACCTCGCCCGGGCCCTTGAGCATGCCGGCCATGCGCTTGAACAGTGTGGACTTTCCGGCCGCGTTCGGTCCGATCACCGCCACCATCTGCCCGGCGTGGAACATCGGCGTGCTGATGCGCTGCAGCGCCGTGCGGCTGCCATAGCGCGCGCCCAGGTCCTGCAGTTGCAATGTCACCATGAGCGCTCCTTGCTGCCCAGGATGAGCGAGATGAAGAAGGGCACGCCGATCAGCGAGGTCACCACGCCGATGGGAAAGATGGCTCCGGGGATCAGCGTCTTGCTGACCACCGAGCTGATCGACAGCAGTAGCGCGCCGGTCATCACCGACGCGGGAAGGAAAAACCGCTGGTCCTCGCCGATCAGCATGCGCGCGATGTGCGGGCCCACCAGACCCACAAAGCCGATGGTGCCCACAAACGCTACCGGGAACGCGGCCAGAAGGCTGATCAGCACCAGCGTTTGCAGCCGCAGGCGCGCCACGTTGATGCCGAAGCTGGCGGCCTTGTCGTCGCCCAGGCGCAGGGCCGTCAATGCCCAGCTGTTGCGTGCAAAGAGGGGCAGCGTGACAACGAGGACCAGGCAGGTCACACCCAGCTTCGGCCAGGTGGCCTTGGTCAGGCTGCCCATGGTCCAGAACACCACGGCCGCCACGGCCTGCTCGGTGGCGAAATACTGCACCAGCGCCAGCAGCGCATTGAAGGTGAACACCAGCGCAATGCCCAGCAGCACGATGGTCTCTGTGGTCACGCCGCGCTTCATGCTCAGCAGGTGGATCAACCCGGCCGACAGCATCGCCATCACAAAGGCATTCAACGGAACTACATAGCCTGCCACCGTGGGGAACAGGGCGACGCCGAAGGCCAGGCCGAGCGCGGCGCCAAAGCTGGCCGCCGCCGAGATGCCCAGCGTGAAAGGGCTGGCCAGGGGGTTGTTCAGCGTGGTCTGCATTTGCGCACCGGCCACCGACAGTGCCGCACCCACAGCCAGCGCCATGAGCGCGGTGGGCAGGCGGATGTCCCACACCACCACGCGCAGTTGCACCGGCACGCTGTCAGGCCACAGCACGGCCTGCACCACGTCCTTCACGCTGTAGCCCACCGGCCCGAGCGCCAGGTCCAGCAGCAGGCTCAAGGTCGTCAGCACGAAAAACCCCAACAGCAGCCAGCGCTTGCGGCGCACCAGGGCACGGTAGCCAGCGCCCTGGCTTGCAGGGGGTGCCATCGCTGTGGTCGTCATGGGGCAGCCTTGACGGTGGAGGGCGCTGCGGAGGCTGCGGGTGTTGCGCCGTCCAGACTCACGAAGTAGCCGGGTTCATAGGGCACGGGCAGAAAGCGTTCGTGCATCTCACGGTAGGTGGCGTCCGAGTCCAGGTCCGCGAACAAGTCCGGGTGGAACCACTTGGCCAACTGCTGGATGGCCACAAACTCGTACGGGCTGTTATAGAACTGGTGCCAGATGGCGTGGAACGCGCGGTCTTGCGCAGCACGGGTGCCGGCGTAGGCGGGGCGGCGGGTATAGGTTTCGAGCTTGCGCCGGGCCTCCGCCAGGTCGGCACCGGGGCCTACGCCAATCCAGTAGCCCGAGGGTACGTAGGCCTCCCAGTTGGCGCTGGTGACCACGACCTGGTCGGGGTTGGAGGCGATTACCTGCTCGGGGTTGAGCTGACCGAAGGTGCCGGGAATCACGCCCTTGGCAACGTTCGTGCCCCCCGCCACTTCCACGTATTTGCCGAAGTTCTCGTTGCCAAAGCTCAGGCAGCAGTCTTCGGTGTAGCCGCCGATGCGTTCGATGAACACCTTGGGGCGCGGGGGCTGCTGGGCGGCGATGGTGTCTGTCACGCGCCGGATCTGCGCCGCGCGGTAGGCGATGAACTCTTCGGCGCGCGCCTCCTTGCCAAGCAGCCGGCCGATCAGGCGCATGGTGGGCTCGGTGTTTTCCATGGGGTGGTGGCGAAAGTCCACATACACCACCGGAATCCCCAGCGCCGCCAGTTTCTCGATGTAGCGCGCGTCATCGGTGGCCCGTTGGGCCTCGATGTTCAGCAGGATCACGTCGGGCTTTTGCGCAATGGCCTGCTCGATGTCGAAGGTGCCGTCTTCAAAGCCGCCAAAGGTAGGAATGTCGGCGATGCGCGGAAATTTCTTGGCGTACGCCGAATAGGTGTCAGGGTCGGCCTGGATCAGATCCTTGCGCCAGCCCACGATGCGCTGGATCGGGTTGTCCGTATCGAGTGCGGCCACCAGGTACAACTGCCGCCCTTCGCCCAGGATCACGCGCTGCACAGGTAACCGCACCTGCACATTGCGCCCCAGCAGGTCGGTCACCGTGACGTGGTGGCTGCCGGAGGGCGGGGGGGATGCAGCGCCTTCGGGGGTTGCGGCCGGAGAAACCAGAAAAATGCCGGCGGCGGCGATGCCTGCCAGCACAAGGATAAGAAGCGCGATGCGCCAGCGGTGACCCATTGCCATGTCAAAGACTCTTTGTGAATGAAGGGGTGGGGAGGAAAAAGATGCGATGCGCAGTGGAGGTCATGGCCCGGCAAGGCCGGCTGCGCCTTGCCGGGTGCCGCGCATGCGCAGCACGGCGACGATGACCGCGAGGGCGCAGGCATAGGCCCCCGCTACGAGGAAGTAGGTGGTGTGCAGGCCCAGCAGTTGGGTCAGGCCCCCGCCCAGTGCGATGCCGGCCATGGACGAGAACTGGGCGGTGCTCTGCGCCACGCCCAGAATGCGCCCCTGGTGTTGCCCGCTCGTGGCATGCGAAATCTGGGCCATCAGCACCGGTGTGGTGGCGCCCAGCAGCACGCCCCAGGCAAAGTGCAGTGCGATAAAAAAAGCCACGCTGTGAGTAGCCCCCGCCAGCACCATCAGCAAGGCGCAGGTGGCAGCCACCCAGGCCATGCGGACCAGGGCGTCGGGGCGCTGCAGGCGCTCGAAGTAGCGCGCCCAGAGCGTGGCCGACACGATGAACCCCAGGGAGAGAAGCCCGTAACACAGGCCCACCACCCAGTTGTCCACGGCAAACACCGAGCGGACATACATCGCAAATGGGGTTTGCGTGAGCATGCGGGCCACCAGCAGGATCCCCAGCACGGCCAGCAGCCCGGCCACGGGGGACGCAAACCAGGATGGTGGTTGCAACGGCGCCGTGTTGCCTGATGGCGATGGCGGCGATGGGATCGCCGTCACGCCCAGGGCGCTGCCTGCGGCAGGACGGGGCGGCAGCAGTGCGGCTACGGCGGCGGCGCACAGTGCGCACAACAGTGCGGCGCTGAGGTTGATCCAGAAGAACGTGGCGTGGTCCAGGATGAGCCCGCCCGCCAGCGCCCCCGCCAGCGAGCCCACGTTCGTGGATACCTGCAGGTAGGCAAACAGGCGCCCCCGGACCGCAGACACCACGGCGCTCACACCGTAGGCCTGCGCCGGTGCCAGATAGCCTGCGCACGCCCCTTGCAGAAAGCGCAGTGCCAGGATCGTCCAGACATCCAGCGTAAAGGCCAGGGCCAGCTGTGTGATGGCCAGCCCCAGGAGCGCACGGACCATCATGGGCTTGTGCCCGAAGCGGTCCCCTACCTTGCCCCAGAAGGTGCTGGTGAGCGCCACGCCCAGCATGGGGCCCACATACACGGCAATGCCCGCAAACGCCAGCACGCCGGGCGATGCGTCCAGCGATTGCAGGTGCACAGGCCAGAAAGGCCCGCTCATTTCCATGGCACCCATGGAAATGAGCTGGATCACGAACAGCGCGTGAACCAGGCGGGGCAGGGCCCCGGAGGCGGCTGGCGTGGGGGCCATCACACCTTCCCGCAGGTCGGGGGCGCGCCCAGCGGGTTGGGCAGCCGGTGCTGCAGGCGGTAGTCTGCGTATTGCTGCAGGTGCATGCGCAACACCGAGCGCGTGGGCCAGGCCGCATGCAGAAACTGTTCGCGTTCCGCGTGCCAGAACTGCGGCTCGACACGCGCCTGCACCGCATCGAAGGCGCCTTCGGTTTCCTCGCGAAGAATCTCCCACAGCCAGGTGGCGGGCAACCGGTACTCGTGTGTGAGCGCCAGGGCCAGTTCATGCAGGTGGCAAACAAAACAGGCGTCCAGCACGAAGGTGCGCACGGGCTCGATGTCGTCCCGGAAGACGGTGGGCAGGATGCCCGGGTGCACATAGGGCTGCAGGGTGTGGCCGCGTGCTTCCAGCAGCGGGGCAAACGTGCGCCCGTCGCCAAAGTCCCGGATCAGCAGGCCCCGGGGGCTGCCATCCTCGGCGCACAGCACGGACGTGTTTTGCTGGTGGGCCTCCAGGCCGATGCCGTAGAGCAGGTAGATCGCCACCACAGGCCGTGTGACGGCGTGCGCGTACTGCCTGAAATACGCGCCCACTGCTTCGGGTGTGGCGCGGCCCGTGGTGCGCTCGATCAGTTCCGTCACCAGCGGCCGTGCGTCCAGCGGCGAAGCCGTGAACAAGGTGGCCACCGTGATGGGCAGCAGACCGTCGCTGCGATCCAGCGCCTGGCGGGCCCTGCGGTAGGCCACAGAGAGGTGCCTCCCCGGGCGGTCCTCCTGGCGGACTGCGTGGCGGTAGTGCAGTGCCACTTCTTCGGGAAAAATTTCAAGACGGCGGTCAAAGCCGTTTTCCTCGGCCAGGATGCGTTCGATCACTGTGCTGATGCGCGGGCCCATGTGGATCGACTTGGCCTGCAGGCTGCGTTGTTCGCTGGTGAGCCACAGCGCCAGGGGCAGCTTGATGAACGGCGTAGCCCCTGGCAGCTGCGGCACCATGGTGCGAAACGACATGGTGGGGCGGGTGTCGATGTCGATGCCGTCGGTGATGAGCACACCCTCGGCAATTTCGTCCGCGTAGGCTTCCTTCACGTAGTGCTCCAGGTGCCACGTGTGGATGGGCAGGGGCAGCCAGTCGTCAGCGTTCTGCTGCCGTCCCCGAAGGCTATCGCTCCAGCGCTGCCACACGTCCGGGAACTGCTGGAAAAACCAGGTGCGGTAGTCCAGCACATGGGGCATGCGCTCCACATAGGCCATGTCGGCCCGCAGCGCGGCGATGCGCACGGGAACGCATGCATTGAATTCCGGTGACAGCTGCGCGACTTCGGCGGGGCTCAACTGGGGCTTGCTCTTCCAGGTGGGGTAAAAAGGGTGCCCTTCGAGCGAGCCCCACTGCTCCAGCAGCACCGCAGCATCCCGCGCGGTACGGTGGTGGCGCACATAGTCCACCAGGCCCTTGGAGCCGGTGTCCAAAATGGCTTGCCGCAGTTCTTCGTTCCAGTGGCGGCGGTGGCCGCGTGCCAGTGCGTCATTGGCGACGCTGTTGGCCATGTCGTTCTTCAGCCCGGCGATGCCCTGCGCTGTGGCGGTGAAGTCAAAACTGGGCGCGAGCAGATCGATGAGCTGGCCGGGGGTGTCGATGGCCGTCTTCTTGCCGCTCGGCTCCACCAGGGTGATCGTGCCGTCGAGCAGGAAAGTGCGGGCGGGTGCGGCCCGCAGCGCGGAGAAATACACCAGGGCATGTTGTTCCCACAGCGGAAACCAGGCCGTATCGCCGTGGGGGGCAAAAACCAGCGACCCGCTGTCGAGAATGCCTTCGGCAAACAGGCAGCGCACCAGGCGCCGCAGTGCGTTGTGCTGCGCGAAAGCCTGTGCGTCTTGTGGCGGAGGGATGGAGGCCGAGTTGGGTTCTGGCCGGGCCAGGGTATGGGTAGAGAGGTGCATGGGAAAACAGGGCAGGGCACGCCTGTCAGGCGGGCCAGGTGGATGGGAAGTAGTCGAGCGCCGAGCCGCGCAGGCCCTGCATGTAGCCCACGTTCCAGTCGAAGATCTCCTGGATATGGGGCAGTGGCACGTCCAGCCGCCGTCCCATTTCCACCAGCACGGCCAGGCCGTAGGCGACATCCTCCTGGAACGCGCGGCTGTCCTTGTCGATCACATAGCCGGGCTGGCCGGCGGCCTGCACCATCGGGGCTTCGATGGCGTCGTAAGCCTGGTTGGAGCGCAGCACGGACAGCAAGGTGCGGGGGTCGCGTATCTGGTCTCCGTAGGCTTCGACGATCTCCTGGTGCAGGGGTTTGACCGACGACAGGTTGATGCCCAGGCGTTGCTCGGCGGCCTTGCACAGCCGCTGGTTTTCTTCGTCGCTGCGCGCGAGGAAATACGCGCCCAGCTCGGTGCAGTCCGTCCACCAGCAGACGGGGGCAGGAAAGGTGCGTCCGTGCCACTGGCTGTAGGGGCCTGCCAATCCATAGACCACCGAGCTGTGCATGATGGGGTTGCCCGGCGTCAGCGTGATTTCGAGGTAGTGGTCGAGCAATTCCACCGGCGCTGCGTACAGGCGCTGCAGTATCCGTTGCAGGGCAGTGCGTGCGCTGGCGCTTTCCCGGGCGTGGGTGCCCACGTGGAGCACCTGCTTGGCGCCCCCCATGCGCACCGAAACACCGGGGTGCAGGTCGTACGCGGTGTGGGGCACGTCCTTCATGCCCCAGATCACGGCGTTGGGCCGTTCTGCCAGGATTTGCTCGGCCAGCCAGTCAAAACCGCAAAAGCCCGGAATGGCCCCCACATACACGGGTTTGTCGCGCGGCAGCGCCTGCACCATGCCGCGCAGCCAGGCGGCACGCACGTGGGCCGGCACGGTGAGGATCACCAGGTCTGCGTGGGCGACCAAGGTGGCATCGTGGCCCACTGCGTCCAGCCGCGCCCGCAGCGGGGGGGAGTCCGGCACCAAGGCGGTGAGGCCGCCGGGGCTTTCCTGGTGGTGTGCGATGACGTCCGCCCGCGTGGTGAGCAGGGACACGCGAACGCCGGGCACCTGCTTGAACAGCACCGCGTTCAGGTGCCCCGTCCGCCCTCCGCCGCAGACGACGACATTCAGGTCTTGCATGGCACCCACGTTCAGGCCACCTTCAGCCGGTCGTTGGCACGCGGCAGTTCTTCCACCACGTCCTTGGCCAGCCAGCCGTCGAGCTGCGCCCAGACCGTGGGGTCGATGATGTTGCGCTCCTTGAGCCAAGCCTCGTTGAACACGGTGTGCAGGTACTTCTCGCCCCCGTCGGCCACCACCGCCACCACGTTGCCCGCGATCATGCCGCTGTGGATGAACTCCAGGGCCTTGTAGAGCACGCCGCCGGTGGAGCCGCCCACCAGAAGGCCCGTGTGCTGCGCGAAGTAGCGGGCGGTTTCAAAGGCCTGTGCATCGGTCACCTGCACGCCCAGGTCGATGCAGCTGTAGTCCAGCACCAGGCCCACGGTGTCTCCCTTGGGCGTGCCCGTGCCCGACTGGTAGTACGGCCGCCCTGGCTGCCCGAAGATGATGGAGCCCGCAGGCTCGACCGCGATGGTGCGGGTGCGGGGGTTGTGCAGCTTGAGCCCGCGTGCAATGCCCGTCATCGAGCCACCCGTGCCCACGCAGCCCACATACGCGTCCACCGGGCCTTGGACCTGGTCGATCACTTCGCGCACGAAGTCGAAGTAGCCGCCCGCGTTGGCCACGTTGTCCGACTGGTTCATGAACACCGCACCGGGGATCTTGGAGGCCACCTCGGCCGCCAGGCGTTGGCGCTCCACCACGGCCACCTCGTCCTCGCGGTAGTCGCCCTCCACGTAGCGGATCTCCGCGCCCAGCGCGCGCATCACGGCGATCTTGTCGGGCGCGGCGTGGTGGTCCACCACCGCGATGAAGCGCAGGCCGAACTCGATGGCCGCAATGGCCAGGCCAATGCCGGTGTTGCCTGACGAAGACTCCACCACCACGCCCCCGGGCTGCAGGCGGCCGGAGCGCATCGCCGCGACGATCATGTTGCGCGCCATGCGGTCCTTGATGCTCCCGCCCGGGTTGTTCTTTTCGATCTTGAGCAGCAGCCGCGTTTTCTTCGAAGGAATCGGGATGCCCAGGATGGGCGTGTTTCCGATCAGGTCCGTCACTTTGCTGAGAATCATGTCTTTACTCCGTTCGGTCGTCTGGCGAAAAGGCCATGCCACCGGCCGCAGTGCGGGTGACCACAATGCGGCGGGGCATGGGATGGCGGTGAAACTCGTTTTCCAGCAGGTCCATCTGGTAGCCCGCGGTGTTGGCATACACCAGCAGATCACCGGCCTGCGGCACACGTGCAAAACTGATCCAGCGGTGGGTCAGAACATCGTCGTCCAGGCAGCTGTGCCCGGCGATGTAGGCATGGCAAGCCTGTGGCGGCGTGGAGGGCGATCCGCTGCTATCCCCTGGCACCAGCAGGGGGTCCACCAGGAACTCGGAGCCGAACCAGGTTTCGCAGGCGCTGAAGCTGCAGCCTTCCACAAAAATCACATACCGCCCGTCGCCCAGGGGTTTCACCCGCGTGGCGCGAAAGACCGAAATGGCGGCCTGATCCACCAGGCTGCGCCCGGGTTCGATGGCCAGCGTCAGGCCTGCCGCGTGCAGGGCCTGCGCTACGGTCATGCCCTCCGTGCACGCCGAGCACAGCAGTTGCTCCATCCACATGCAGGCGTCCACGGGTCCGCCATAGGGGTAGAACGATGTGGGCACCTTGCCGCTGCGGTAGTGCGCGCCATCCTGCGCTGCTAGAAAAGCGCTGTAAGCGGCGGTGTCCACATACCGGATGGGCAGGCCACCGCCGATGTCCAGCATCCGGGCGTTCAGTCCCATCCGGCGGGCTTCGTGCACCCAGGGCAGCAGCTCGCGCACGGCTTGCACACGCGGCTCGACCGCATAGCCCGACAGATGGAAGTGAAAGCCCTCCAGAACCAGGCGTGCCTCTGGGCTGGCCAATCGGACAAGGCCCGCGCGCAGGTCGCCAGCGTCCATGCCAAAGCGGCTGGTGGCCAATGCCTGGGGCCGGTAGCGCAGCAGCACACGCGCCCGCTGGCCCGCGCCGGCAGACTGCAGGCAGTGATCCAGGTCCTGCAGCTCCTGCAGCGAGTCGATGGAAATGAGGGATGTGTTGTCCAGCAGCAGCTTGTGGAACGCCCGGGTCTTGGCCGGGCCGGTGGCGCACAGCCGCGTGGGGTCTGCGCCAGCACGCAGTGCGTCAGCCGCCTCGTAGAGGCTGGATACGTCCACGCCGATGCCGGCCTGCACGGCCGCGCGGACCAGGGCGGGCGACTTGTTGACCTTGGCCCCGTAAAAAATCTCAAAGGGCATGGGGTGGGACTGCAGCACGGCCACCAGCTTGCGCACGTTGTCCTGCAGCCGTTGCGGCCAGATGAGGTGCAGCGGCGAGCCGTACTGGGCAACCAGGCCCGGCAGCATCGCGGGTGATGAGTGCACCAGTGCTGCCACCGCTTCGTCCATCAGCGGCGGCAGGGCTGGGTACCCCTTGGCTGCAGTGGCCGCAGGCGGGGGCTGCGGCGTTGGCACCGCTGCGGGTACGGGGGGGGCATGCCGGTGCGCCGCCGTAACTTTGTTCATGCCCGCCAAGTCCGCCAACTCACCATGGTGCTGGGCTCGCATGGCGGTGCCTCAGAAATCAACGGTGGCCGACACCACCAGGGAGCGTGGCGCACCCTGCACCAGGCTGCCGTACTGCGACACGCTGGCCCAGTAGGCGCGGTCTGCCACGTTGCGCAGGTTGGCGCGGAACGTCGTGGGCTTGCCGCCGATCTGTGTGCGGTAGCGGGCGCCCAGGTCTGCGGTGGTCCACGATGGAATGCCCAGTGTGTTCGCGCGGTCCACATACTGCTTGCCGGTGTGGGTGATGCCCCCGCTCAGCGCCAGGCCGGGTACCCAGGGCAGATCCCATTCCAGTCCCAGGTTGGCCTGCACCGAGGGGACGCCGATGGCTTTCTTGCCCTGCGTGGCCGCGCTGTTGGTCTGGCTCAGCACACCCTGCAGCAGCGTCACGCCACCGGTGACGGAGACTCCAGGCACCACTCGGCCGGAGGCGTTCCACTCCACGCCCCGATTGCGCTGCTTGGCATCCACCGCAAACAGGCCGCTGGTCTGCTGGCCGCTGGGCTTGGTGATCTCGAACAGGCTCAGCGAGCTGATCATCCGGCCCCATTCGAACTTGGCGCCAATTTCCTTTTGTTTGGCCTTGTAGGGCGCAAACACCTCGCCCGCGTTGGAGGCCGTGGCTGGCGCGATGTCGCCCTTGCTCAGGCCTTCGATGTAGTTGGCGTAAAGCGCCACGTTCTGCCAGGGTTTGACGACCAGGCCCGCCAGCGGCGTCACTGCGCTCTGGTCGTACGACGAAGCGATGGCGCCCGTGGTGGTGTTGAAGTTGTCGGACTCCACACGCTGGCGGCGCACACCCAGCAGCACCTGCACCCGGTCGTCCAGCATCGACAGGGTGTCGGCCAGCGCGATGCTGGACAGCTGGGTTTCGGCCACCCGCGCGACCTGGGCCGGGGCGGCCACGTTCTGCGCCGGACTGTTCACCGGTGCATAGATGTTGGACAACACGGTGGTGCCGTTGACGGAACCACGACCCAGGCGGTCGTGGTAGGTGCTGGCCTGCAGCGTGACTGTGTGGCGGACGCCGCCGGTGGCGAACTTGGTGCGCAGCCCGGCGTCCGCCGTGCTCCGGTCCACCTCGAACTGAAAGCGCTGCGGCAACGTGCTGGTGTCGCCCCGCACATTGAGCAGGGTGGGGTTGCCAAAAAGCCGGTCTACCCGTGTGCGTCCGCCGCCTGCGTTGGCGAAGGCGGTGGTCTGGTCGTTCAGGTCGTATTCCAGGCGCAGCAGCAGGGACCGGTCGGTGGTTTCAAACCATTCCCATGGCTGGCTCACGTTGCGCCGGCCATCGGGTGCTGCGGGGACGGCCGTGGCCCCTGCGGCCAGAAACGGCCGGCGCTGTGGCGCATCGACACTTTCCTTTTGCGCGATGGCGTCCACGGTGGCGCGCAGCCGTTCTCCCTGGTAGTCGAGCGCGATCGCTCCCACGTCCGCCTTGCGCGACTGGTTGTCCAGCAGTGTGTCGCCTTGGTGGTGGCTGCCGTTGATGCGCACGCCCCACTGGCGTTCGGGGCCAAACCGGCGGCTTAGGTCGATCTGGCCGCCGCCCTGCGCGGAGGGGCCGATGTCGGCGGAGATCCGTGTCAGCGGGGCACTGGTGGCACGCTTGGGCACGATGTTGATGGTGCCGCCCACGCTGCTGGCCGGGGACATGCCAAACAGCAGCGCTGCGGGCCCTTTGACCAGCTCGATGCGCTCCGCGTAGTCGGCCAGCACGCGGTAGTTGGGGGCGATGCCATAGACGCCGTCAAAGGCGATTTCGCCCGAGTTCTGGTCGCCCACCGGGAAGCCGCGGATGAAGAACGAGTCCAGCTGGTCGCCGGAGTGGCCCGAGAGCCGGACCGACGAATCGTTCTTCACGATGTCGGCAATGGTGACGGCCTGTTGGTCCTGCACCATCTGCGAGGTGTAGCTGGTGGCGCTGAGCGGTGCGTTCAGGGTGTCGGTGTTGCCCAGCAGCCCCAGCCGGCCGCCGCGCGCCGTGTGTCCGTTGCCGATCGGGGCGGGCAGCCCTGCATCGCTGTCTGCCGTGACCTGGACCTCGGGCAGGGCACGGGGGCGGTCGGCGGCGTCCGGAGAGGCGGTCTGAGCGCCTGCCGGGGCCATGATGCCGGCCGTGACCAGACTGGCGAGCGCCAGGCGTGTGGCGGCTGCTAGGGGGTGAAGGGGGGCCGCGCGAGCGGCGTCCAACGAAGAAGAAGGCAGAGAGCCTGGCACGGTCGGTGGCAGCACAGTGGTTCCTTGAGGGGGCAGGAGGCTGGCTGGCGACGGCTGGCTGCTTGGGGCGCATGGCAATGCGCCGTTGGGTAAAAATTATAAACAAGAATTATTCTCATTTGATGGCTTTTTTTGCTTGCACTTGCAACAGGACCGCGCTGCCCACCCTCCGCTGAATCCGGGCCCTGCGGCGTTTACGATAGGCGGCTGCCCTTGTTTGCCGCAGGCGCCCGTTTCCTTCAAGGTGCTGCCGCCGCGCCTGCTATTTCCATGAATTCCTGCATCGACTTCAGTGCCGCGCTGGTCCCGTCAGCGCCCCGCCTTCGCCATGCCTTCCGCGCGCCCCGCGCCGTGCTGTCGGCCCGTGACCTGGCCGAGGTGCGCCCCGTTCTGGATGCCGTGCAGGCTGCCGCGCAGGCAGGCGCATGGTGCGTGGGCTACGTGCGCTACGAGGCGGCTCCGGCCTTCGATGCAGCCTTGCAGGTGCATGCCGCCCAGGGGCCGCTGGCCTGGTTTGCCGTCCATGACGAAGCGCTGCCGTGGCCTGGGGATGCCGCGGCCGATGTCGCCCATGTGGAGTGGACCTCGGGCCCCTCGCGCCCGGAATTCGATGCGGCCCTGGCCCGCATTCACCAGGCCATCGGCGATGGCGAGCTGTATCAGGTCAACTACACCGCGCCCCTGTCGGGCCCGTTGCTGCAGGGCAGTGCACAGGCCTTGTTCCAGGCCTTGCAGCGCTCACAGCCCGGCGGCTATGCCGCGTTCATCGACACCGGCAACGAACAGGTGCTTTCGGTGTCGCCCGAATTGTTCTTTGACTGGGAAAGCGGAGGCCATGGTGACCCGGCGGGTGGAGCCATCCTGGCGCGCCCCATGAAAGGCACCGCGCCACGTGGCGCCACGCCTGCGCAGGATGTGGCCAACGCTGCGCACCTGCGCTCGTCGCCCAAGGAGCGGGCTGAGAACGTGATGATCGTGGACCTGCTGCGCAACGACATATCCCGCATCGCGCTGCCGCACAGCGTGCGTGTGCCCGCGCTGTTTGCCACCGAGGCCCTGTCCACCGTATGGCAGATGACGTCCGATGTGGTGGCCCGCACGCGCCCGGGGACTACGCTCACCGATGTGTTTGCCGCGCTGTTTCCCTGCGGCTCCATCACCGGTGCGCCCAAGGTGCGCGCGATGCAGATGATCCATGCGGTGGAGCCCGCGCCGCGCGGCGTGTACTGCGGCGCCGTGGGCGTGGTGCGGCCCCTGGGTGCCGCCGGGGCGGATGGCCAGCACCGCGTGGCCGCCACCTTCAACGTGCCCATCCGCACCGTGGTGCTGCGCACCGAAGGCGGCCACACCCAGGCCACCTGCGGCATTGGCAGTGGCATCACCTCGGGCGCGCAAGCGGACGCTGAATGGAACGAGTGGCGCCACAAGCGCGCCTTTGTGGAGCGCGCCAGCCAGCCTTTTGACCTGCTGGAAACTTTGGCACTGGTGGACGGCCAGTGGCGCCATCTGCCCGAACACCTGGCGCGCCTGCAGGCAGCGGCGGTGCATTTTGGCTACCCCTTCGATGGCGAGAAGGTTGGGCAGTGCCTGAGGATGCTGGCCGCCGGGCACGGCACGGGCCCTTGGCGTGTGCGTTTGCTGCTCAATGCCACTGGCGAGCCCCGGGCCGAGGCCTTTGCACTGGCCCCCACGCCCGAGCCCGTGCGCCTGCAACTGGCGCGCAGCCCGCTACCGGAGGCCCACGGCGAATTCGTGCGCCACAAGACCACGCGCCGCGCCCACTACGCGGCCTTTGCGCCCACGGCTCCGGGGGTGTTCGACACCGTGTTGTGGAACGAAGCGGGCGAGATCACCGAAAGTACCTTCGGCAATATCGCCCTGCTGCTCGATGGCCGCTGGGTCACACCGCCGCTGGCCTGTGGCCTGCTGCCCGGCGTGGGCCGCGCGGTGGCGCTGCGCGAGGGGCGTGTGGAGGAGGCCGTGGTGCGGCTGCAGGACCTGCCCCGCGTGCAGGGCTGGGCGTTCATCAACAGCCTGCGTGGCTGGCTGGCGGCAGAGCTGGTGGCCGCGGGCCAGGGCTGAGGCGCCTGGGATTGGGTGCGCAGAATCTGCTTGCTATTGAAAATATAGCTATCAATTGAGTTTGGATAAGCGCCAGGGCCGGATTTTTATCAAAATCCAGGCCCTTCGCACCGGCCCAGGTTTCTGAAAACCTGTTCCAGCTTTTGCTCAGAGCCGTTCTTTGGCGTACGAGCCCCGGTCCATGTCCACCACTTCCACGCTCAGCTGCACCATCACGCCCTGGGGCTTGGGCGTGCGTTCGCGCAGCACGGCGGCGATGCGTTCGGAGAGCTCCTTCTTGGCCTCGGGCGTGCGGCCCGCGAGCAGGCGCAGTTGCGCGTGCACAAAAGCGCGGTTCGCCGGGACGGTGCCGATCTCGAAGCTGTCGGCCACGATGAAGCGGGTCTTCAGGTCGGCTTCGTCCTGCACCTGGGGGTGGTCGCACAGTGTGGCGTTCAGGGCGGTGAGGGTTTCGGCCTCGGGGTAGTGGGGCAGGTTGGCGGAGTATTCGACGGTGAGGTGGGGCATGGTGATTCCGGTCTTGGGCAGTGCACCAGTTTAAGGGCCCCGACCCCCCCCTTCTGCTGGGTCACCCGCTCTGGTCGTGCTTTTGCAAAAATTCTTCCAATGCCTGCAGCACCTGGCCAGGCGCCTCGATCTGCGGCCAGTGGCCGATGCCGGGCAGCGACACCACGTCGGCATCGGGCACCAGCGTGCGATAGCGCGCCGCCATGTGGGCGCCCGAGTTCGGGTCCGCCGCGCCGTTGATCAGCCGCACCGGCACCACGTGCTGCAGCAGCGGCCCTACCAGGCGGTCCCGCAGGGCCATGCGGTCGATGTAGAAGCGCCCGGTCTTGTGGCTGATGGCGCGGCCGTTGTGGTGGTTGACCAGCGCCCAGAAGTCTTGCAGCAGCGCAGGGGAGGGAAGGGTCTGTGGGCCAAAGAGGCGCGTGATGGTGCGCTCGAATGCTTTTTGGGGAATGCGCGGTGCGATCCAGCGCCCCAAGGGTGATGACAGCAGGTGCTGCAGCATGCGCGGCTGGTACGCCTCGGGGCAGACGCCGCCGTTGAGCAGGGTGAGCGACTGGATGCGTGGCGCCAATGGGTGGGTCTGCCGCCGCGCCAGCATCTCCTGGGCCACGCTCACCCCCAGGTCGTGGGCGACGATGTGCACCTGTTGCACACCCAGCCGGTCCAGCAGCGCCTCCAGCAGGTCTGCATGGTTTTCGATGCCGTAGGTGTGGTCCGCGGGCTTGTCGGAAAAGCCCATGCCCAGCAGGTCCGGCGCGATGAGGCGGTGGCGTGTGGCCAGGGGCGCCCACAGCGGATGCCAGTCGTACGAGCAGGTGGGGTAGCCATGGATGAGCAGCAACACGCTGCCGTGTTGGCCCGCTTGTGCCACGAACAGGCGATGGCCGCCCAGCGCGACCATGCCGCCCTGGGCCTGCCAGTGCCGCAGCGCGGGCGTCAGGCGGTCCATGCGGTGTGTGCCAGCAGCGCCGTGGCCGTGAGTTGGGTGAGCAGCGTGAAGGCGTGTGCGGCCTGCCGCCACGCCAGCCGCCGGGTCAAGGCGCCCATGCAATAGAGCAGCCGCGCCAACACAAAACCCGCGCAGGCCACCGCCAGCGCCCCGGGCGTTGAACTGTGGAGCTGCGCGTGGGCCAGCAGGAGCAGGCCGAACAGCATCGACTGTTCCAGCGTGTTGCCATGCGTGCGGATGGCCGCAGCCAGATCCTTGTGGCCTCCATCTCCCCAGGTCTGCCGGTAGCGCAGGCGCAGGCGCGACACGTGAAGGGACAGGGCCGTCAACAGCAGCGCCAGCGTGACCAAGGTGGTGGCTGCCAAGTTAAGGGTGGACATGGATGAATGGGGTGGATGTCGGTTAAGAAGCCACCAGCTTAGAAAGCCCCGGCGCCATCGCCAATAGCACCAAAGGGCAGGTGTGTGCACCCGCCACAGTGCCTTGCACGGTTGGGTGCCTGGGGTGCAGCGCGCCACCGGCGGTGGGTTGGTCAGCCCGGCGGGTGGCTTTGCAGAAAGGCCCGGAGCTTCATCGGCGCAATGGGCTTGGGCAGCAGGGGCAGGCCGGCCGCCGTGGCCCGCTGCTGCACGTCGGCCTGGTGGGCATCGGCCGTGACCAGCAGGGCCGGTGCGGTGCTGCCCAGGGCCTGGCGCAGGCGTGCGATCGCTACTACCCCGTCGTCTGCGCCGGGCAGTCGCAGATCCACCACCAGGGCGTCGATGGGGTCTGCGGCGGTGTCCGCACGGGGCATCAGCGCCAGGGCGGCCACCAGATCGCTGGCCTCGACCACGGCGCAGCCCCAGGACGCCAGCAGCCCGCAGAGCGCCTTGCGTGAATCCGCATCGTCTTCGAGCACCAGAATCCGCCGTCCCGCGAGGGGTGCGGGTGTGGTGGCCTCGGCGGGCGGTGCCTGCAGCGGGGCGGCAGGGGCGGGCTTCGCCAAGGGAAGGCGCAGGCTGAAGCAGCTGCCCTGACCGAGGGTGGATTGCACCGCGAGGTCGAGCCCCAGCAGGTCGCTCAGCCGCTTGGCGGTGGCCAGCCCCAGGCCCAGCCCCTGGCTGCGGTTGCGCTGCGGGTTGTCGATCTGGTAGTACTCGTCAAAGATGCGCGGCAACTCTGCCGCATCCATGCCCACGCCCGAGTCGTGCACGGCCAGGGTGAGGGCTCCGTCCTCCTGCGCAGCTGCAACGCGCACGAGCCCTGCGGGCGTGTAGCGGATGGCGTTGGACACCAGGTTGGACAACACACGTGCCAGCAGGGCGCGGTCGCCCCACACGGTGGCCGGGGTGGTGGCAACCTGCAAGTCCAGCCCCCGTTCCTGCGCCATAGCAGCAAAGTTGCCGGTCATTTCATCGAACAGGCCCTGCAGCGCAAAGGCCGTGGGCCGGGGCGTGAGGCTGCGTGCATCCAGCCGCGACAGTTCCAGCAGGCCCTCCACCAGCGCTCCCATGCTGCCCACACATTCGGCGATGGCGCCAGACAACTCCTGCACCCTGCCGGGTGTAGCGGCTGTGGGGGCGTGGCGCAGCGTGTGTGAGAGCAGCCCCAGGGCATTGAGGGGCTGGCGCAGGTCATGGCTGACGGTGGCCAGAAAGCGGGCCTTGGAGGCATGTGCGGCCTCGGCGTCGGCGCGTGCCTGCCGGGTGGCTTCGTTTTCGCGCTGCAAGGCATCGATCAGGGCCAGCTTCTCCTGGCGTTGTGCGCGGGCTTGCGCAAGCGTATGCGCCTGCGCCCGGCCGCTGCGCCACACGTACCAGGCCATCAGCCCCGAGGCCAGCGCCAGCGCATAGTGCAGAGGCTGGCCCACCAGCACATCGCGCAGGGCCAGCGGGCCGAACACACCGGCGGCATAGGCCGCCAGGGCGGGCAGGTGGTGGGCCAGGTGCGTGACGCTGCCCAGCACCACGGCGGCCAGGCCAATGTGCAAGGCCATCTCGGCCACCACGTTGTGGGGGGCCAGCAGCACCCAGCTGCCGGCCCCCCAGGCCAGCGCCTGGGCCAGTGCGCTGGCCACTACGCAGCGGGCCCAGAAGGCGTTGCGGCCCGGCTGCAGCGCCCCCGCACGGCGGTACGCCAGGCTCAGGCCGATGCGCAGACCGCGCACGGCCGCAAACGCGACCAGCCACCAGGCGATGGAAGTTGCAGGCACATCGCGCCAGAACAGCACGCTGAGGAAAAAAGCCTCCACCACCCCCACCAGGGCGGCCATCGGCGCGCCTCGGTACAGCGTGTCCAGCGCCTCGGCGTCCACGGCCACGGCTGCGGCTGCAGGTTCGGACCGTGTCATCGCTGCAGCAGCCCCTGTGCGCGGGCCACCACCAGCAAGTGGGTGCGGTTGCGCGCCTGCAGGGTGTCCAGCAACGCGGTGACGTGGAGCTTGACGGTGCGTTCGGCGATACCCAGTTCCTGCGCGATGCGCTTGTTGGGGTGCCCGAGGGCCACCAGCTGCAACACCTCGCGCTGCCGCGCGGTGGGGGTGGGGGCGGCGCTGGCCTGCGGAGGTGCTGGAATATCAAACACCGCGCCCCCTTCGGCAATGCGCTGCAGCGCGGCCGCCAGTGCAGGCACGGGCTGTGATTTTCCAAGAAAGCCGCTCGCCCCGGCGCCACGCGCCGCTGTAGCCAGCGCGGGGTCTTCGTCGCCCGATATCAGTACGCGGGCGACGAGCGGGAACTGCACGGCAAAAAGCCGCAAGCCCTCCAGGCCGGTGTGGGCGCCCAGGCGCTGGTCCAGCAGCACCAGGTCCAGGTCCTGCTCGCCCGCTGCCGCCTGCAGCCCAGCGTCCAGCGTGGACGCGGTCAGTACCTGCGCAGCCGGCAGCGCCTGGACGAGCGCGTACGCGAAGCCCACACAGAACAGGGGGTGGTCGTCCACCAGCAGGAGTTTCATGCCGGGGATTGTGGTGTACGCCGTGGCTTGTTTGACACGGCATCAGGGCCTTGTGCAATTTCTGTTGCCGTACGGCAAGCCGTTTGCTCAGAATCCGGGCGGCCCTGCGCGTTGTGGGGCCCGCGTTGTGTGCCGGTTTGTGTGTTGCTGCCGTGCTGCCAGAAGCCTTCCAGGGCGAAATCCGAAGGGGCTGCTGTGCTCGGAGCCAATATGCAGGCAGGCTGCAGCATTTCCTCACCTGTCTTCAATAAAACCATGAAATACCAAACATTGATTCGACACACCACCGTGGCTGCCCTGGCGCTGTGTGCGGCCACCTGGGCGGGTGCCCAAGGGGCTCACCCGCATTGGGAGTACAAGGGCAAACACGGCGCCACCCACTGGGGGGCGCTGGAGCCAGGCTTCGAGGCCTGCGCGCGCGGTGCGGCGCAGAGCCCCATCGATATTCGCAAGACCGTGAAAGAGGCGTTGCCCGCGCTGGACTTCCAGTACGCGGCCGGTGCCCCCACGCTGGTCAACAACGGGCATACCGTGCAGGTGAACATGCCCGCGGGCAGCAAGCTGGTGGTGGATGGCAAGCCGATGGACCTGCTGCAGTTCCACTTCCACACCCCCAGCGAGGAGGCCATTGGTGGCAAGCATGCGGCCATGGTGGCGCACTTTGTGCACAAGGGCGCGGACGGTGGGCTGGGCGTGGTGGCGGTGCTGCTCCAGACCGGCAAGACCAACGCGGCCTGGGCGCCCATCTTTGCGCACTTGCCGCGTGTGGGTGAGCAGGTGACGGTCGATGGCCTGAGCCTGGATGCCAGCACCCTCTTGCCTGCCAAGAAGGGCTACTACAGCTTTGCCGGCTCATTGACCACGCCGCCCTGTTCTGAGGGGGTTCAGTGGATGGTGCTCAAGGAGCCTGTGAAATTGGGCGCCCAGCAGATCAAGGCGTTTCGCCAGCTCTACAACGCCAACGCACGGCCGCTGCAGCCGCTCAACGGACGGGTGGTGAAGGAAAGCGCCTGACGGTGCTCAGCCGACCTCCTGGTTTCCAGAGGTCGGCTGAGCCTTCAGGCGATGTGCAGGCCCATAGTCAGGCTGTAGCGGCCGCAGGCGCCATGCTGGTGCCTGCGGTTTTTTGTGGGCGAGCCGCCACACAGTCGGCCGCATGGGTTGCCAGCGCGGCCAGCAACTCGTCCACATCGGCCGCCGTGTGGGCGGCCGACAGCGCAATGCGCAACCGGGCCGTGCCCACGGGCACCGTGGGCGGGCGGATGGCCGGCACCCACAGGCCTTGGCGGCGCAGGCTTTCCATCACGGCCAGGGCTGCTTCGTTGCTGCCGATCACGAGTGCCTGCACCGCCGTGTGGGACGGCAGCAGGTGCCAGCCCAGTTCCGGGGGCAGCGCGGCCAGGCCTTCGCGCAATTGGGCGATGCGCTGGCGCAGCCCCTCCCGCAGGTCGTCTGCCGCCGCGATCAGCTCCAGGCTTTTGCGCAACGCGCTCGCCAGCAGGGGTGGCGCGGCCGTGGCAAAGATGTAGGTGCGGGTTTTCTGCAGCAGCCATTCAATGAGTGCAGCATCTCCCGCTACAAAGGCGCCAGCCACGCCCGCTGCCTTGCCCAGCGTGGCCATGTAGAGCACCCGGCGCGATGCCGTGGCGCCCGTCAGGCCCGCCTGCGCGAGGCTGCCGCGCCCTTGGGGGCCCAGCACGCCAAAACCATGGGCGTCGTCCAGCAGCAGCAGTGCGTCGTGGCGCTCGCACAGTCCCAGCAGTGCCGGGATGTCGATCAGATCGCCATCCATGCTGAAGACGGCATCGCTGACCACCAGCTTGCGCCGTGCGGGGCTGGCGGCGAGCTGTGCCTCCAGCGCGGCCAGGTCGGCATGCGGGTAACGGTGGATGGTGGCGCGCGACAGGCGTGCGCCGTCGATCAGGCAGGCGTGGTTGAGCGCGTCGGAAAACAGCGCATCGCCAGCGCCCACCAACGCAGGGATGATGCCGGTGTTGGTGGCATAGCCCGCATAAAAGTACAGCGCACGGGGCAGTTGCACGAAGGCGGCCAGGTCGTGCTCGAGCGCATCGTTGGCGGCGCTGTGCCCGCTCACCAGGGGCGAGCCGCCGGAGCCCACGCCAAAGGTGTGCGTGGCGGCGCGGGCAGCCTCGGCCAGCGCGGGGTGGCTGGCCAAGCCCAGGTAGTCGTTGCTGCAAAAGGCCAGCATGGGCTGGCCGTCCACCAACAGGCGGGCACCCTTGGCGGGCACCACCACGCGGCGGCGGCGCAGCAGGTGCGCGCGCTCGATGTCGGCCAGGCGCCCCGGAATCTCGTCGAGCCAGGATGTGGGGTGGGATTCCTGCGTCATAGCCATTCTCCGGGGAGCTCAAACACCAGGCTGCGCGCATCGGGCAGGTCCTGGTAAGGCACCTCGGCCAGCAGCGGTGCGCCCAGGCGCGCACGCAGGTAGGCGATGTTCTCGTCGGTGGCGTCCATCTCGGGGTCCACACGGTTGGCCACCCAACCGGCCAGGGTGAGGCCGCGCGTGCGAATGGCTTCGGCCGTGAGCAGCGCATGGTTGAGGCAGCCCAGGCGCAGGCCTACCACCAGCACCACCGGCAGCGCCAGGGCCTGGGCCAGGTCGGCACCGGTCTGGGTGTTGGTCAGCGGCACATGAAAGCCCCCCGCGCCCTCCACCACCACCGCATCGGCCTGCGCGGCCAGAGCCTGGTAGCTGCGCACGATGGCGGCGATGTCGATCTGCACCCCGGCGCGTTCTGCCGCGATGTGGGGCGAGAGCGGGTCGAGCAGCAGAACGGGGTTGTCCAGCTCTGGTGCCACGGCCAGGGTGGAGGCCGAGCGCAGTGCGATGGCGTCCTCGCTGGCCCAGTCCTCGCCCCACGGTACGACGCCGGCCGCCACGGGCTTCATGCCGACCACGCGGCGGTGGTGCGGCGCGAGGGCGTGCAGCAGGCCGGTGGACACCAGCGTCTTGCCGACGCCTGTGTCGGTACCGGTGACAAAACATCCAATCATGGGTTCTCCTCCTGCAGGGTGGCGTTCAGTGCGTCGAGCGCACCGCTGGCAAGGCACTGCACGGCCTCTTCATCCAGCGCATAGGGTGGCATGGCATACAACGTATTTCCAATAGGCCGCAGCACCAGCCCACGCGCCATGGCGTGCTGGTGGTAGCGGCGTGCAAAGTCGGGGGCTGCCGTATCAATGTCCCAGGCCCAGATCATCCCCAGACGGCGCGCATGGCGCACGCGCGGATGGTGGGTGAGAGGCGCACAGGCGGCGTCGAGGCGCAGGGCCAGGGTCGCGTTGGCGTTCAGGGCATCGAGTTCGTCGAACAGTTCCAGCGTGGCCAGCGCCGCGCGGCAGGCCAGCGGGTTGCCGGTGTACGAGTGCGAATGCAGAAAGCCCCGCGCCACATCGTCGTCGTAGAACGCGGCGTACACCCCATCGGTGGTCAGCACGGCCGACAGGGGCAGCGTGCCGCCCGTGAGTCCTTTGGACAGACAAATGAAATCCGGCCGGATGCCCGCCTGCTGGTGCGCGAACATCGTGCCGGTGCGGCCAAAGCCGACGGCGATCTCGTCCACCACCAGGTGCACCTCGTAGCGGCTGCACAGCGCGCGCGCCAGGCGCAGGTATTCGGGGCTGTGCATCGCCATGCCGGCGGCGCACTGCACCAGCGGCTCGACGATGAAGGCCGCGGTGGTGGTGTGGTGCTCCTGCAGCCAGGCTTCCAGCGCGGCGGCGGCGCGCCGTGCCATGTCCTGTGCCGTCTCACCCGGGGCCGCTCCGCGTGCATCGGGGCTGGGCACGGTGTCGGCCAGGCGCACCAGCGGGGCATAGGCCTCCCGGAAGATGGCGATGTCGGTCACGGCCAGCGCGCCCACCGTCTCGCCGTGGTAGCCCCCGGCCAGACCCACGAAGCGGCTCTTGGCGGGCAGGCCCCTGTTGCGCCAGTAGTGCGCGCTCATCTTCAGCGCGATCTCGGTGGCGGCTGCTCCGTCGCTGCCGTAGAACGCGTGGCCCAGGCCGGTGAGCGCAGCCAGGCGCTCGGAAAGCTCCACCACCGGCGCGTGCGTGAAGCCCGCGAGCATCACGTGGTCGAGCCGGCCCAGCTGGTCCACCAGCGCAGCCTGGATGTGCGGGTGGCTGTGGCCAAACAGGTTGACCCACCAGGAGCTGATGCCGTCCAGGTAGCGCTGGCCGTCGGTGCCATAGAGCCACGGGCCCTGCGCGCGGGCGATAGCCACGGGGGGCTGGGCCTCGTGCCGCTTCATCTGCGTGCAGGGGTGCCAGACGCTGGCGAGGCTGCGGGCCACGAGCCCGTCGTGCGTAGGCTGCATGTTCAGACCACTTGGGTAGGCACGGCGTGGCGCAGTTCGGTCTGGCGGTTGTGGTCGTCCACAAACACCAGCTGGGGCTGGTGGGTGGGCACCTGGTCCTCATGCACCTGGGCGAAGGCCGCGATGATGATCAGGTCGCCTGCGGATGCGCGGCGCGCGGCCGAGCCGTTCACCGAGATCATCCCGCTGCCGCGCTGGCCCTTGATGGCGTAGGTGACAAACCGCTCGCCGTTGTTGATGTTCCAGATGTGGATCTGCTCGTTCTCGGCGATGTTGGCCGCATCGAGCAGGTCTTCGTCGATGGCGCAGGAGCCCTCGTAGTGCAGCTCGCACTGGGTCACGGCCACGCGGTGGATCTTGGATTTGAGCAGGGTGCGGAACATCGGACTTCCTTGCGATGAAGACGTTGAAAGGATGACGGCAGACAGCGCCAGTGCTTGAAGGCACGCGAGGCGGGCGGCAGGGTCAATGGACAGAAAAATCGAGCACGCAGCTGTCACCCAGTGCTTCGCGCCACACGCGCACGCGGCTCACGCGGGGGCGAAGTTCGGAAGGCAGGGCCTGGGCGATGAAGACGCACAGGTTCTCGAGCGTGGGTGTGCCCAGGCCCGGCACGTCGTCCAGCATGTGGTGGTCGAGCTGCTCGCGCACCACCTCCAGGCCCCGGCGCAGCAGGCCCAGATCCAGCACCATGCCGGTGGCGGGGTCGAGCGGTCCGCTGAGCGAGACCTCGGCGTGGTAGGTGTGGCCGTGCACGCGGCGGCTGCCTTCGGCCTCGATCTCACGGCGCAGGGTGTGGGCGGCGTCGAAGAAGAACCGCTGGGAAATGGTGAACAACATAGACAACGACAACAAAGAAGGTCCGCTTACCGGATGCCGGTGAGCTTGTGGGTTTGCAGGCTCAGGCGCCACGCCGGGTTGGCCATGCAGGCATCAATGCAGGTGGCGGTGTTCTGGCGCTGCAGCAGGCCATCCATGGGTTGGAGAAAGCGGTGGGCAAACTGCGTGTCTTGTTCCAATGCCTGCAGGTCAAACCCCGGCTGGGGCCACACGAGTTTCAGCTCCTGCCCGCTGCGCTGCACCCACGGGGCACCGGCCTTGGGGCTGATGCACAACCAGTCGATGCCTTCGGGGGCGGCAACCGTGCCGTTGCTTTCGACGGCGATGCGGAACTGCTGGGCGTGCAGCGCGTCGATCAGCGCCGCATCGACCTGCAGCAGCGGCTCGCCACCCGTCAGCACCACCAGGCGGTGGCCCGCGCCTGCAGGCCATTGGGCGGCGATCAGCTCTGCCAGCGCCGTGGCTGTCTTAAACTTGCCGCCCAGCGTGCCATCGGTACCCACAAAGTCGGTGTCGCAGAACTGGCAGATGGCCTGCGCGCGGTCCTGCTCACGGCCCGTCCAGAGGTTGCAGCCCGCAAAGCGGCAGAACACGGCGGGTGTGCCCGCCTGGCCGCCTTCACCCTGCAGGGTGTAGAAGATTTCCTTGACGCTGTAGGTCATGGCCGCAGGCTCGGTTTCTCGGCGGTGCGCCGGGCCACCGGAGGTACCAGGATGGTGGGCGCGGCGGGAGCGGCCAGCTCGGGGTAGTCGCGGCTGAAGTGCAGGCCTCGGCTTTCGCGGCGCATCTGTGCGCTCTGCACGATGAGGTCGGCCACCTGCACCAGGTTGCGCAGCTCCAGCAGGTCGCGCGTGACGTGGAAGTGGGCGTAGAACTCGTTGATCTCGCCCTGCAGCGTGGCGATGCGGTGCGCAGCGCGCTCCAGGCGCTTGTTGGTGCGCACGATGCCCACGTAGTCCCACATGAAGCGGCGCAGCTCGTCCCAGTTGTGCGAGATGACCACGCACTCGTCGGCATCGGTCACGCGGCTGTCGTCCCAGGCGGGCAGGGCGGGCAGCTCGGGCGCGGGCGCTGCGGCAATGGCCTGGGCCGCAGCGCGCGCGAACACCATGCATTCGAGCAGCGAGTTGCTGGCCAGCCGGTTGGCGCCGTGCAGGCCGGTGCAGGCTACTTCGCCCACGGCGTACAGGCCGGGCAGGTCGGTGCGGCCGGCCAGGTCGGTCAGCACACCACCGCAAGTGAAGTGGGCCGTGGGCACCACGGGGATGGGCTCTTTGGTGATGTCGATGCCCAGCGCGGCGCAGTGGGCCAGGATGTTCGGAAAGTGTTCCTGCAAAAACGCGGGACTCTGGTGCGAGATGTCCAGGTGCACGCAGTCCAGGCCGTGTTTTTTCATCTCGAAGTCGATGGCGCGGGCCACCACGTCGCGCGGGGCCAGTTCGGCGCGCGGGTCGTGGTCGAGCATGAAGCGCGTGCCGCCGGCCGATGGGGGCAGCTTGAGTTGCCCACCTTCGCCACGCACCGCCTCGCTGATGAGGAAGGATTTTTCGTGTGGGTGGTACAGCCCCGTGGGGTGGAACTGGATGAACTCCATGTTCGCCACGCGGCAGCCCGCGCGCCAGGCGGCGGCAATGCCGTCGCCCGTGGCGGTGTCGGGGTTGGTGGTGTACAGGTACACCTTGCCTGCGCCGCCCGTGGCCAGGATGGTCTGCGGCGCGCGGAAGGTCACAACGGAATCGGTGTCGCTGTCCAGCGCATACAGGCCCAGGCAACGGTTGCCAGGCAGGCCGAGCTTGCGTGTGGTGATCAGGTCCACCAGCGTGTGTTGCTCGAACAGCGTGATACCGGGCGTGGCGCGCACCACGTCGATCAGCGTGCGCTGCACGGCCGCGCCGGTGGCGTCGGTCACATGGGCAATGCGGCGCGCGCTGTGCCCGCCTTCGCGGGTCAGGTGCAGCTGGTCGCCTTCGAGCGTGAAGGGCACGCCCAGCTCGCGCAGCCAGGCGATGGAGGCGGGTGCGTTTTCCACCACGAAGCGTGTGGTGGCCAGGTCGCACAGGCCCGCGCCCGCCACCAGCGTGTCTTCAATGTGGGCAGCAAAGCTGTCGTCATCGGCCAGCACGGCGGCAATGCCACCCTGGGCCCAGCCGCTGGAGCCATCCTGCAGCGTGCGCTTGGTGATCACGGCCACGCGGTGCGTGGGCGCCAGGTGCAGGGCCGCCGAGAGACCGGCGAGGCCGCTGCCTACGATGAGAACGTCGAAGTCGTGGGATGCCATGGCTTGCGGGTGAGGAATGGGAGTAGCGCCACGGCCACCGGCCAGGGCGGTGAACAGTGGGGCCAGCCTAGGCCGGCGTGTAGGCGAGGCGCACGTAGATGGGTGCGAAGGCCTCGGCCTGTGTGATCTCGATCAACGTCTCTTTGGCCAGCTCCAGCAAGGCGATGAAGGTCACCACCAGCACGGTGCTGCCTTTTTCAGGCTCGAAGAGTTCTTCAAACTCCACAAAACGGCGGCCTTGCAGTGTCTTGAGCACCATGCTCATGTATTCGCGCACGCTCAGTTCCTCGCGCGTGATCCGGTGGTGCTGTACCAGCTTGGCGCGTTTCAGGATGTCGCGCCAGGCGTCCTGCAGCTCCACCACGTGCACGTCCGGAAAGCGTGGCTGCAGGCTTTGTTCGATGTACACCTGCGCCTTCAGGAAGTCGCGCCCGTACTGCGGCAGCTGCCCCAGGCGGGCTGCGGCCATCTTCATCTGCTCGTATTCGAGCAGGCGGCGCACCAGCTCGGCGCGTGGGTCTTCGGGCTCTTCGCCCTCAGCCTGCTTTTTGGGCGGCAGCAGCATGCGCGACTTGATCTCGATCAGCATCGCCGCCATCAGCAGGTACTCGGCCGCCAACTCCAGGTTGCGGCTGCGGATCTCGTCCACATACGCCAGGTACTGCTTGGTGACTCCCACCATGGGGATGTCGAGGATGTTGAAGTTCTGCTTGCGGATCAGGTACAGCAGCAGATCGAGCGGGCCTTCAAAGGCTTCCAGGAAGACTTCGAGCGCATCGGGCGGGATGTAAAGGTCCTGCGGCAGCGCAAACAGCGGCTCGCCATACAGGCGCGCCAGCGCCACCTGATCGACCACCACGGGCATGCCCGCCGCATCCAGCACGGGCGCGCTGGGCGAATGGGCCGCTGCGTTCGCGGTGGTCATGAATGCTATTGAAAAGTGAGCTATCAGCGCTTGATGGTTAAGCGCTGCAGGCCAATTGGATGCTTATTCAGCGTTCGTCTGGTAGACGTAGGGCTTCTGGGGCACCTGGCCGTCGTGGTATTCGCCCCAGACCTTGCGGTCCACGTTCTTGTCCCACAGCAAAGCGCGGCCTGCTTGCTGCTGTTGGTCCAGCTCGGGGCGGCTGGCCTTGAGCTGGTTGATGAACTGGGTGGTGTCGGACTGGTAGTCGGGGCGGCGGAAAATGGACATGGACTGTTAACCTCTTTGCCACGGATTTTACCGGGACCGACTTATGCCCTTGATATATCGCGCCGCTGCCTTGGCCGCCGCCGCCTTTTCCCTGCTGGCGCTCACCGCCTGCGACCCGCAGCGCATCAGCGAACTGCAGCCCGGCGTCTCTACCGAGGCCGATGTGCGAGACCGCTTTGGGGCCCCCGAAAACGTGTGGGACGAAGCCGACGGTGCCCGCACCTTGGAGTACAACCGCCAGCCTGCAGGCCAGGTCAACTACATGATCACCATCGGCGGCGACGGCCGCATGACCGCGCTGCGCCAGGTGCTCACCCCCGAGAACTTTGCGCGCGTGGTGCCCGGCACGCGCATGGACGAGGTGCGCCGCCTGCTGGGCAAGCCCGCCAAGGTCACGCCCTACGAATTGAAGCGGGAAACCCACGCCGACTGGCGCTACCTGGAGGCGCCGAACCAGGCCAAGGTATTCACCGTGGTCTACGGGCCCGACCAGGTGGTGCTGCGCACCCAGACAGGCGCTGACCTGGATGCGCCGGAGTTCAAGGGCGGCAAGTAGCGCCGCAGACGATCACACCGGCAGGTCTTCCAGCCCCTGCGCCGCCAGCCGGGCGGCAAAGCCCGAACGCTCGATCAGCGAGCGCGGCTGCTCGTGCAGGTGCACCAGGCGCAGCCGCCCGCCGCGTGCGGCTACCCCCTTGAGGATCTGGGCCAGCGCGTCGAGCCCTGTGGTGTCCAGCGCCACCAGTTCGCTCGCGTCCAGCACCACGTCCATGCCGGGCGGGCCGGCCTCCACGGCCTGGAGGATGGGGTCGATCTTGGCGGCGGCACCAAAGAACAGCGCGCCGTGCAGGCGCCAGGTGGCCGTGGGCCGCCCCCGGGCCGGGGCGCCTTCAGGTTCCGGCTGGCGCACCACGCGAAAGAGCCCGCTCATGCGCCGCACAAACAGCGCGCAGGCCATGAACAGGCCCACCTCCACCGCCACCGTGAGGTCGAACACCACCGTGAGGAAAAACGTGCCCAGCATCAGCAGCCGGTAGTGGTTGCTGAAGTGCTTGAGGCGCACGAACTCGTGCCACTCCCCCATGTTCCAGGCCACATACAGCAGGATGCCCGCCAGCACCGCCAGTGGAATGTGCAGTGCCAGCGGCGCGGCCACCAGCACGATCACCGCCAGCGTGGCGGCGTGCACCATGCCTGCAATGGGCGATGTGGCGCCCGAGCGGATGTTGGTCACCGTGCGTGCAATGGTGCCCGTGGCGGGCATGCCGCCAAAAAACGGCACCACCAGGTTGGCCAGGCCCTGGGCCACCAGTTCCTGATTGGGGTCGTGTTTCTTGTGGTGCGGATCGGTGGCCAGCTGGTCGGCCACGCGGGCGCACAGCAGCGATTCGATGGCGCCCAGCAGCGCGATGGTGAGTGTGGGCGTGACCAGCAGCCGCACCGTCTCCCACGAAAAATCGGGCAGTTCGAACACCGGCAGCGCCTGTGGAATGCCGCCAAACCGAGAGCCAATCGTCTCCACCGGAAACTCCATGGCCCAGGCCAGCAGGCTCAGCGTGACGAGGGCCACCACCGGCGCAGGCACGCGTGCAAAGCTGCGCACGGTGTGCCGCTCCAGCACCTGCATCATGGGCGAGCCTTTCATCATCAGTTTGGGCCAGAGGAACAGCCCGGCCACACAGGCTGCGCCCAGCCCAAACGCATAGGGATTGAAGCTGTCGAGGTGCTGCGCCACCGTGCCGACCTGCGAGAAAAAATTGCCCGGCATGCGGTCAATCGACAGCCCCAGCCAGTCTTTCACCTGCGACAGCGCAATCAGCACCGCAATGCCGTTGGTAAAGCCGATCACGATGCTCACCGGCACAAAACGCACCAGCGTGCCCAGCCTGAAGAGCCCCAGCAACACCAGCAGCACGCCCGCGCAGGCCGTGGAGATCAGCAAATTGGCCACGCCATAGCGCTCGACGATGCCGTAGACGATGACGATGAACGCCCCCGCCGGCCCACCAATCTGCGCGTTGGTGCCCCCCAGGGCCGAGATCAGAAAGCCCGCGATGATCGCCGTCCACAACCCCGCTTCGGGCTTGAGCCCGCTGGCAATCGCAAACGCCATGGCCAGCGGCAGCGCCACGATGCCCACCGTCACCCCCGCGCCCACATCGGCCAGCCATCGGCCCTTGTCGTAGCCGCGCAGCGCATCGAGCAAGCGGGGGTGGAAGGCGAGTGAAAACTGCATGGTGGCGGGCACTTTCTTGTCGGGGGCTCTGCGGCGGCCCAGGGCATCGGCACCGCCGAGATGCAGCCACAACCGGATCAGTGCGAGGCAGACTTCAGTGTAGTGAGCCGGGTGCGGAGTGCAATGGGGCGGAATCTGTGCGCAGACCAAGCACATTGCGTGCCGAATGCGCCCGCTCCCGGGGTCCGCGCCGGGCGGCTTGGGTGTCGATGGATTTGCAAAATAGATAGCAAACTAACGAATACCAATAAGCGATTTAGGCTAAAAAAGCTAAAAATTTACCCGCCCACATGCTGCTAGGCAGGGGCGGCGCCCGCGCTCCCTGGCATATTGCTTGCTGATCTTGGATTGCCTTCCCGGCCCCCGCCTTGTGCGGCTTGATTGGACGATTGCCCGACCCCCACACCATGACCGACACCCCCGTCCCCGCTGCAGAGCCCAACGCCGCCGCCGATGCCACCACCCTGCGCCACGGGGCGTTCGAGGATGTGCAGGCGCTGTTTGCCGGCACGCTGTTTGTCGCCATGGCGCTCATGCTGTTCAACCAGGCGGGGCTGCTGGTGGGCGGCACGGCGGGCGCGGCATTTTTGCTGCACTACGTCACCGGCGTCTCGTTCGGCAAGCTGTTTTTTGTGGTCAACCTGCCGTTCTACTGGTTTGCCTGGACGCGCATGGGCCACGAGTTCACGATCAAGACCTTTGTTTGCGTGGCCCTGCTGTCGCTGCTGACCGAGCTGTTCCCGCACGTGATGCATGTGGACTACCTGAACCCGCTGTTCGCCTCGTTGCTGGGCGGGCTGCTGCTGGGCACGGGCTGCCTGTTTCTGGCGCGCCACCGCTCCAGCCTGGGTGGGGCTACGGTGGTGTCGCTGTACCTGCAGGCCCGCTACGGCATGCGCGCGGGCAAGGTGCAGATGATGATCGATGGCACCGTGGTGCTGCTGGCGCTGTTTGTGGTGCCGGTGGACCGCGTGGCGTATTCGGTGCTGGCCGTGCTGGTGATGAGCGGGTTCTTGTGGATCAGCCACCGGCCAGGGCGTTACGTGGGCCATTGAGGGCGAGGGCCGCCAGCGCGGCGGCTGCCTGCCTCAGATCGTGAACGGGTCACCGGGGTTTTGAGCCCCTGCGAAACCCCGGTGGTCGATTCAATTCCATCTGTCAACCCTGCTTCAGTGGGGGTGCGTTGGCACGTCCACCCGCACTAGAGTCCCTGTCACCCCGCCTGAACCTGCACCACGGGAGCCGGATTCGCCCGCGCTTTCTGAGGGGGTGAAGCGCCCACCCCGTTCACGTGCCCGGAGAACCCCTGATGTATCGAACTTTTTCTGCCAGAGCCGAGGCGCTGTGGGCAAGGCTTGCCGGGGCGGCAAGGCTGTTCCTTCCGGTGGTGAGTGGAGCACTGATGGCGTGTGGCGGTGGCGAAGACCCCGTTGCGCCCCCACCACCGCCACCCGTGGCGCAACATTCCGTGGGCGGCACCGTGACGGGGCTGGTCGGCACGCTCGTCCTGGCCAATGGCACGGGAGCGGAGCTGACCATCACGGCCAGCGGTAGCTATGCCACCAGCATCTCGCAGGGCGCGGCTTATCACATCGTTGTGCGGACCCAGCCCGCCGGGCAGACCTGCGTTGTGGAAAACGGCTCGGGCGTGGTGGCAGGCCCGGTCACCAATATCCTGGTGGCCTGCACCACCCATACCTACACCGTCGGCGGATCGATCACGGGGCTGCTTGGCGTCGTGACCTTGCGGCTCAACGGCGCCGCGGACCTGTTGGTGGCAGCCAATGGCGTTTTCAGTTTTGCATCTCCGCTGTCCCACGGCAGCCCCTACGCCGTGACGGTGCGCGAACAGCCAGCGGACCAGGTTTGCACGGTGGATGCTGCCACCGGTGTCGTGGTGGCGCCAGTGACCCAGGTGCGGGTGCTTTGCCGCACGGTATCTTCGCCTCCCCCTCCGCCACCTCCGCCCCCACCTGTGCCGGCGCCCCCCACGCCGGGTGGCCTGGGTATTGCCTATGGGACGAAGGCACTGGTCTTTTCCTGGACCTCGGCGCCCGGCGCCACCAGCTACACGGTGTACGAAGACCCGGACGGCCCGGGCCCGCTGGCATCCGCGCAGATCGGCTCGACGGCTACCACCGGGCTGACCTACGCCATACGGGGGCTGTTGCACGAGCGGCTGAATGCCGCGTACACGGTGCGCGCCTGCAACGCGGGCGGGTGCAGCGCCCCATCGGCCTCCGTGGCTGCGGACATGGTGCGTGCGGTTGGCTATTTCAAGGCTTCCACCACCACGGTCGAAGGTCGGTTCGGAAACCGTGTGGCCTTGTCCGGCAACGGCACCACGCTGGCAGTGGGGGCCTATGGAGAGGGCGGCAACACCGGCGCGGTGTACGTTTTCACGAAAAGCGGCGCCACGTGGTCGCAGCAGGCGCGCATTGCGGCCCCCAACGGCGAGGCCAACGACTATTTTGGCAACGCCCTGGCCTTGTCTGCCGACGGCAATACGCTGGCCATCGGCGCGGACGGCGAAAGCGGCGATCAGAAGGGCACGTTTTCGACGATGCCGGCGACCAACAACCTGGCCAGCAACTCAGGTGCCGTCTATGTGTATGCTCGCACGGGTGCATCCTGGTCGCAGCAGGCCTTCATCAAGGCGAACAACGCGGATGCGGACGATCTTTTCGGTTCATTCGTCGCCCTCTCGAACGACGGCAACACCTTGGCGGTTGGCGCCTACAACGAGGATGGCGACTTGAGCGGAGTGCACGGCAACGCAGCCTATTCCGCGTCTGGGGCTGCCTATGTCTTTACCCGCACAGGCACCAACTGGGCACAGCAAGGCTACCTCAAGGCCTCCAACGCGGGGGCGGGAGATTTCTTCGGGATCTACCTCAGTGTGTCCGGGTCGGGCGACACCTTGGCGGTGGGGGCCTTCTTTGAGCGCAGCGCCTTCACAAGCAATCCGGCGGACGACACGCTGGCCAATGCCGGAGCGGCCTACGTGTTCGAGCGCAACGCGGGAACGTGGTCGCAGCAGGCCTACCTGAAGGCTCCGCTACCCCTGGCGCAGGACCGCTTCGGCGTAGCGGTCCAGCTGTCGGGCGACGGCAATACGCTGGCCGTGGGAATGGACGGAGACAGCAGCAACCACACTGGCGTTTTCGTGGTGCCCCCCGCGAGCAACACGCTGGCCACCAACTCGGGAGCGGTGTTCGTGTTCATCCGTGCAGGCGGCGCCTGGCAGCCACAGGCCTATTTGAAGGCCTCCAATACCCGTGCGCCCCACCGTTTCGGGAACAACCTGGCCATGTCCAGCGACGGCAACACGCTGGTGGTGCCGTCGTACCGGGACAACAGCAGTGCGCGCGGATTCAATGGAGACCAGGCCGACACCGCGGCAGTCGATGCAGGCGCTGTGCTGGTGTTTCGCCGCAGCGCCGGCTCCTGGGCGCAGCAAACCTACCTGAAGGCCCCCAACACCGGCGCGGGGGACCGGTTCGGCGGCCGCGTCGCGATATCCGGTGACGGCACCACGCTGGCCGTGGGTGCATCGACGGAAGACGGCGGGTCGAACGGAGTTGGTGGCAACCAGATCGACGAAAGCAGAACCAACGCGGGCGCGGTGTACCTGTACTGATGCTTTGAGGAGCGGGGCTGGTGGATGTCCTGCCCCTTCCTTCATTGCCTGGTGGTGCGGCGGCCCCCAGCGCCCCTGAGTGCCCTTGGGCGCCGCCCGATCTGCTGGGTCTGCGCGCTTTACCGCACGCGCATGCCGGGCGTGGCGCCGGGCCAGGGGTTGAGCACGTAGATCCCGGGGTTGGCTTTTTCGTCGCCATGGCTGGCGGCCAGGACCATGCCTTCACTCACGCCAAACTTCATCTTGCGCGGGGCCAGGTTGGCCACCATCACGGTGTGTTTTCCGATCAGGTCTTCGGGCTTGTAAGCGCTGGCGATGCCGCTGAAGACGTTGCGCGTGCGGCCTTCGCCCACGTCCAGCGTCAGGCGCAGCAGCTTGGTCGATCCCTCCACGGCTTCGCAGTTCACGATCAGCGCAATGCGCAGGTCGATCTTGGTGAGGTCGTCGATGGTGATGGTGGGGGCCAGTTCTTCACCACCGGGTGCTGCTATGGTTTCGGTAGCTGCTGGCGCTTGTTCTGCCTGCGCTGGGGCCTCAAACAATGCTTCAAGCTGCTCGGGGGTGACGCGCTGCATGAGGTGCTGGTAGGGAGTGATCGCCTGCACGTCGCCCGCCACGTCCCATTGCTGCATGTCCACACCTACGAAGCCTTGCACGGCCTGGGCCAGGCCCGGCAGCACAGGAGCCAGGTAGCGCGTGAGCGACGCAAAGGTGTTGATGAGCACCGAGCACACCTGGTGCAGCGCCTCGTTGTTGGCGGCATCCTTGACCAGGTCCCAGGGCTTGTTCTGGTCCACGTAGGCGTTGACCTTGTCGGCCAGTTGCATGATCTCGCGCGTCGCCTTGCTGTACTCGCGGGTTTCGTACATCTGCGCGATGGCGCCGCTGGCACCGCGCACTTCGGCCAGCAGGGCCGTACCGGGGACGCCGAAGTCGCTGGTCAGCTTGCCGTCAAAACGCTTGGTCAGGAAGCCCGCCGCGCGGCTGGCAATGTTCACGTACTTGCCGATCAAATCACTGTTCACGCGGAGCATGAAGTCCTCGGCGTTGAAGTCGATGTCCTCATTGCGCGCGCTGAGCTTGGCCGCCAGGTAGTAGCGCAGCCATTCGGCGTTCATGTTCAGGCTCAGGTACTTGAGCGGGTCCAGGCCCGTGCCGCGGCTCTTGCTCATCTTCTCGCCGTTGTTCACGGTCAAGAAGCCGTGCACGAACACGTTGTTGGGCGTCTTGCGGCCGCTGAAGTGCAGCATGGCGGGCCAGAACAGCGTGTGGAAGGTGACGATGTCCTTGCCGATGAAGTGGTACTGCTCGGTGTCGGCAGCGGCCATGTACTCGTCGAAGGTGCGCGTCTCGCCATGTTTGGCCTTGGGGCCGCCCTTGTCGAACCAATTCTTGAGCGAGGCCAGATAGCCCACGGGCGCGTCGAGCCACACGTAGAAGTATTTGCCCGGTGCATCGGGGATCTCGATGCCGAAGTAGGGTGCGTCGCGGCTGATGTCCCAGTCGCCCAGGCCTTCGCTTTGTGTGCCGTCGGGGTTGGTGCGGACGGTGAACCACTCCTTGATCTTGTTGGCCACCTCGGGCTGTAGCTTGCCGTCCTGCGTCCAGTTCTCCAGAAACTCCACGCAGCGCGGGTCCGACAGCTTGAAGAAGAAGTGCTCGGAGTGCTTCAGCTCCGGCTTGGCGCCCGACAGGGCCGAGAACGGGTTGATCAGGTCGGTGGGCGCATAGACCGAGCCGCAGACCTCGCAGTTGTCGCCGTACTGGTCCTTGGCGTGGCACTTGGGGCACTCGCCCTTGATGTAGCGGTCGGGCAGGAACATGTTCTTCTCGGGGTCGAAGAATTGCTCGATGGTGCGCACCTCGATCAGCGAGCCATCCGCGCGGTCGCGCAGGTCGCGGTAGATCTGGCGGGCCAGGTCGTGGTTTTCGGGCGCATCGGTGCTGTGCCAGTTGTCAAAGCTGATGTGAAAACCATCAAGGTACTGCTTGCGGCCGGCAGCGATGTCGGCCACGAATTGCTGGGGCGTCTTGCCTGCTTTTTCGGCGGCAATCATGATCGGCGCGCCGTGGGTGTCGTCCGCGCCCACGAAGTTCACCGCGTGGCCCTGCATCCTTTGGTACCGCACCCAGATGTCGGCCTGGATGTATTCCATGATGTGGCCGATGTGGAAGTTGCCGTTGGCATACGGCAGGGCGGTGGTAACGAAGAGTTTGCGGGCGGATGACGTCATGAAAAGCGGCTTTCTCAGGCGGAACCCGTGATTTTAGGCGGTCGGCAGTGTCCTTGACCGCTGCGGCCGCTGCGTGGGCCCGGTTGGGTCGCCCAGGTGCCAGTCAGGGCGTGCGCGCAGGCCACCGATGGCGCCACAATGCCTCGCATTCCAACATGCAACGAGGAGATCTCAGATGGCCAGAACATGGGCGAAACGGGTGGGGTGGGGCGTCGGCGGCGCTGTGTTGGCGGTGGCCGCCTACCTGGCGGCGTGGCCGGTGCCCATCCAGCCGGTGGCCTGGAGCGCGCCTGCCGCGCCGGGCTACCAGGGTGTGCACGCACCCAACCAGCGCCTGGCCAAGCTGCAGATGATCGCTCTGAAGGGCGAGGTGGGGCCCGAGCACATCGCTTTTGGCAAGGACGGCAAGCTCTACACCACCGTGCTCAGCGGCAACATCCTGCGCATGAATGCCGATGGCTCGGGCCAGGAGGTGTTTGCCAACACCGGCGGGCGGGTGCTGGGCTTTGACTTTGATGCAGCAGGCAACCTGATTGCCGCCGATGCGGTCAAGGGCCTGTTGTCCATTGCGCCCGATGGCAAGGTCGCCGTGCTGGCCGACAAGGTGGGCAACGACCCTATCCGCTATGCCGATGCGGTGGTGGTGGCCCAAAGCGGCAAGATGTACCTGAGCGACGCCTCCACGCGCTTTGCCCCCAAGGACTGGGGCGGTACCTTTGAAGCCAGCGTGCTCGACATCCTGGAGCAGGCCAGCACCGGCCGCGTGCTCGAATACGACCCCGCCACCCGCAGCACCCGTGTGGTGGCGCGGGGCATCAGCTTTGCCAACGGCGTGGCGCTGAGCCAGGACGAGAAAAGCCTGTTCGTCAACGAGACCGGCAAGTACCGGGTGTGGAAGATTGCGGTAGACGCGAACGACCTCGACATCAGCGAGGCCGATGCCAAGGTCAAGGCGCCCGCCGGCAGCCAGCCCGCACCCCAGGCCCGCGTGCTGCTGGACAACCTGCCCGGCTACCCCGACAACCTGATGCGCGGCATGGACGGCCGCATCTGGCTGGGCTTTGCCAAGCCGCGCGGCGCCGCCATCGACAACATGTCCGGCAAGCCCTGGCTGCGCAGCCTGACCCTGCGCCTGCCACGTGCGCTGTGGCCCATCCCCAAGCCCTACGGCCATGTGATCGCGTTCACCGACGACGGCAAGGTGGTGGCCGACCTGCAGGACCCGAGCGGCGCTTACCCCGAGACCACGGCGATCACCGAAACGGCGGACCGGCTGTATGTGCAGAGCCTGCACGCGCATGGCCTGGGCTGGTTGCCCAAGGATGTACTCAAGGGGCAGTAGCGGTCTCTTGGTCGCCGCTGCCACGGTATGGCGCGCTGCCTGCAAGGCGCGAGGCGACCCAGGGGGGTGTCACGAATGCTCCCTCATCTGCACCTCGGCGCCAGTATCCGTCCAGCCGAAGAACCGGCACACCTCGGCCCGCATGGCCAGGGTGTCGGCCCGGCCCAGGGCCATCAGCTCCTTCGTGTAGCCCGACTCGAACAGCAGGTAGCTGGCCAGTGCGGCGCCGCGCACATCGGCCATGTTGGAGGTCACGCCCAACGCGCCCAGCATGGCGCGCACGGGCCCAGGCAGGTCGCCCACATGGCGTGCGGCCACGGCATCGAGCCGTTGCGAGGGGGCGATCACCAGCAGCTCGATGGGGCGCAGCGCGCTGTGCAGGCGTTTTTCCTCGGGGATGAGCGACAGGGTCTGGTTGATGCGTTGAACGCGCTCCACGTCCACCGCCAGCGCGTCCAGAAAGATGTTGGACAGCGCGTGCCCCGCAATCTGCGCCAGCGTGGGGTAGGTGGCCGTGGGATTGGCGGCGGCATCGCCCTTGGGCTCGTGCATGCGGCCCGCGCCGATCACCAGAATTCGCTCTGCCCCCAGATGGATCGCAGGGGCAATGGGCGCCGACTGGCGCATGGAACCGTCACCAAAATACTCGATGTGGTCATCCACCTCGATGGCCTTGGCCGGAAAAATGAACGGAATGGCCGAGGACGCGAGCAGGTGCTCGTGCGTGATGCGGTCGCTGGCAGCCTTGCGTTGCGAGCGCACCCAGGGCTTGACGGGCGTGGCGGCTTCAAAAAAAGTGACATGTTCGCCCGAGCTGTAGCTCGACGCCGTCACGGCCAGCGCCGCGAGGTGCCCCTTGCGGATGAGCCCCGGCAGGCGCACCAGCGGCACCATCTTGACGAGCAGTTTCTCCAGCGGCGAGTTGTCCAGCAGCGAGCGCGGGCGCATGCGCCGCCAGCGCGCCAGTGCCCAGCCCATCGACACCAGCGTGAGCCATCGCGCGCCGCTGCGCATCACCGAGAGCGAGTCGGCGCCATAGACCTGGCTGGCGTGGAACTGGCGCCACACGCGGGCAATGCGGCGCACCGCGCGGTCGAAATTGTCGGCCCCGCAGGCCAGTGCCGCCGCGTTGATGGCGCCAGCGGAAGTGCCCGTGATGATGGGGAACGGGTTGGGCCCGCCGCCTTCTCCGCAGGCGTGGCGGATGTCGGCAATGGCCTCCAGCACGCCCACCTGGTAGGCGGCACGGGCGCCGCCGCCGGTGAGCAGCAGGCCGGTAGGGGGGCGGTGGGAGGCAGGGGTATCGGAAGGGGCTGAGGGCGGCATGGGTGTTTGCTGGGTGGTGCCCCAAGTGTCGGGGGGCGGCCGCGAGCGTTTTATGTGGGAAAACCCGCATGGAGGAGGCTGGAGGTCTCGCCGTTGCCGAGGGGCTTCAATCTTGCAAACCCCCACCGAAGGGTTGGGGACGAGCCTGCGTCGGGCTTCCTCCATTGCAGCGCGGGTGGGGCACGGGTTGCCTGCGCGGTGCCTGTGGCATGCTCGTGAAGATTTCTTTGGGGGGCGGATTGAACCAGCGCATCATCGTTTCGCTTGATTTCCCTGCGGCTGCGTCCGACCTAGTCCGGAAGCTGGGCCCCGCCGCGTCTTTCTACAAGGTGGGCTTGCAGTTGCTCACGGCGGCAGGCCCTTCCTTTGTCCGCGAGCTGGTGGACGCCGGAAAGCGGGTTTTTTTGGACCTCAAGCTGTTTGAAATCCCAAGCTCGGTGGCTGCCGCCGTTGCTGCGGCCGGGGAGTTGGGCATTTCCCAGGTGACGGTTCATGCTTCGGCAGGATCTGCGGTGCTGGAAGCTGCCGTGGCGTCTGCGGCGCACTTCCCCGGGCTCGAAGTGCTCGCACTAACCGTCATCACCAGTATGGACGACGAGGCGCTGCGCGAAGTGGGCGTGGTATCGACAGTGCCAGAACAGGTGCTGCGCCTTGCGCTCCTTGCCCAAGCAGCAGGCTGCCATGGCGTAGTCGCATCGCCACTGGAAGCCAGGCTCCTGCGCAACACATTGCCGCAGGAGATGCTGATCGTCACGCCCGGCATACAGCCGTTGGAGTTTGCCAAAGGCGACCACGCCCGCTTCACCACCGCAGCGCAGGCCATCGAGGCTGGTGCAACGCATGTGGTGGTTGGCCGGCCGATATCACGCGCTTTGAACCCTGCCGTTTCTTTTGCCGCCCTGTGCGCAGAACTGGACGGTTGAAACCGTGGCCCAGGAAGGGCCGACTCGTCGCCTTTTGACTTCACTGCGGTGATTCAGCGGGGCTGCGGGCCTTGAAACATAGCTACCTAGCCTTGGCGCAGCAGAAGCTGCGCCACAGCATCGCCCTGCAGCACCACGATGGCGTGTTCGCCAGCAAACGCCCGGGCGTTGTCGCTGACCTGCCCCAGGGCTGCCACATAGACGCCCGCCTGGGCATCGCTGGCCACCATGGCCGCGTGCAGTTCGCGCAAGGGCTCCACGCCGTGGGTGGCAGCCTTCCAGCGCTTGGCGCTCACCAGCGTGGTCTTGCCGCCCAGGGTCAGGCGCATGTCGGCCCCGGCGTTGTTGCCGTTGATCCGCTCCACGGTGTAGCCCGCCCGGGTCCAGGCGGATGCCAGGGTGTCGGCAAAGCTGCGCCAGGGCATGCTCCCCATGGCCTCCAGCATCTCGGCAACCCTGGCAGGGTTGGGGGCGCGCAGTTGTTTCCAGGCAGCAATGCAGCCGACCACAAAGATGGGGAAACCCGCCAGCGCACCCACCGCGAAGTATTCCTTGGGCAGCAGCGCACCTGCGGCCAGGACGATGAGGCCGACCACCACAAAGCTGATCCACCATGGCGAGCGCAGCAGCATGGCAAACAGGGATTTCTCGGCCATCTTGAATTTCACGGGGGTCCTTTTCGTTCGGTTTCACGGGTTGCCGCCGCTGTAGAGCCAGGGACAGAGCGAGCGCATTGTCCTTCAGCTGAAGGGGCCTGCGCCTTCGGAATAGACTACCCGCCCCACAGGAGCTATTTGCATGTCAGTCACCGAACAGGGCCTTTTGGCCGCACTTTCCAGCGTGCTGGACCCCCACACGGCCAAGGATTTCGTCAGCACCCGCGCCTTGCGCAACCTGCAGATCACCGGTGGCGATGTGGCTTTTGATGTCGAACTGGGCTACCCCGCCAAAAGCCTGGTGCCCGAGCTGCGCCGCAGCCTGGTGGCCGCCGCCAAGGGCGTGGCGGGGGTCGAGAACGTGTCGGTCAACATCACCACCAAGGTCATCGCCCACGCCGTGCAGCGCGGCGTGCAGCTCTTGCCCCAGGTCAAGAACATCATCGCCGTGGCCTCCGGCAAGGGCGGCGTGGGCAAGAGCACCACCGCCGCCAACCTGGCCCTGGCCCTGGCCGCCGAGGGCGCCAGCGTGGGCGTGCTGGACGCCGACATCTACGGCCCGAGCCAGCCCATGATGCTGGGCATCAACCGCCGCCCCGAAAGCGACGACGGCAAGACCATGGAGCCGCTGGAGAACTACGGCGTGCAGGTCATGTCCATCGGCTTCCTGGTGGACCAGGACGAAGCCATGATCTGGCGCGGCCCCATGGCCACCCAGGCGCTGGAGCAACTGCTGCGCCAGACCAACTGGAAGGACCTGGACTACCTCATCATCGACATGCCGCCGGGCACCGGCGACATCCAGCTCACGCTGTCCCAGCGCGTGCCCATGACCGGCGCGGTGATCGTCACCACCCCGCAGGACATCGCCCTGCTGGACGCCAAGAAGGGCATCAAGATGTTCGAGAAGGTGGGCGTGCCCATCCTGGGCATCGTCGAGAACATGGCAGCCCACGTGTGCAGCAACTGCGGCCACGTGGAACACATCTTTGGCGCCGATGGCGGCAAGAAGATGGCAGCCGAATACAACATGGACTACCTGGGCGCGCTGCCGCTGGACATGAGCATTCGCCTGCAGGCCGACAGCGGCAAGCCCACCGTGGTGGCCGACCCGGATGGGGACGTGGCCAAGATCTACAAGAAGGTGGCGCGCGACGTGGCGGTGAAGATCGCCCAGCAGGCCAAGGACTTCTCCAACAAGTTCCCCACCATCTCGATCAGCAAGAACACCTGATCCTCCTGACCTGCCGCACTGCGCCATGAATCTGCTCGCGTCCCTGCGCTACCTGGTGGCGCTGCACGAGCACCGGCACTTTGGCCGGGCGGCGCAGGCCTGCCACATCACGCAGCCTGCGCTGTCCAACGCGCTGCGCGCGCTGGAGAAGGAGTTTGGCGTGGTGGTGGTGCGCCGGGGCCGCAGCTTTGAGGGCTTCACGCCCGAGGGCGAGCGGGTGCTGGCCTCGGCCCAGCGCATGCTGCATGAGCACCAGGTGCTGCAGCAGGACCTCTCCAGCGACGCCGCCCACCCACGCGGCACGCTGCGCCTGGGTGCTGTGCCCACGGCCATGCCCATCCTGGCGCGGTTTGCGGCGCAGTTGCAGGCGCGGCACCCGGGCATCGTGCCGGTGGCGCTGTCGATGAGTTCGCAGGCCATCGAAGCGGGGCTGGAGAGCATTTCGCTCGACCTTGCGCTGGGCTACACCGAGCGCATGCCGGCACGCGGCGGCCAGCTGCGGGCTTGGCCGCAGTACGTGGAGCACTACTTTCTGCTGCGCCGGGCCGACAGCCTCCAAGGCCGCGGCCTGCAGATCGGCCAGCCCATCGGTTGGGCCGAGGCGGCCGCCCAGCCGCTGTGCCTGCTCACGCCCGAGATGCACAACCGCAGCCTGGTCGACGGCGCTTTTCGCAGTGCGGGCGCCACGGTGTTGCCGGCCATGGAGACCGATTCGGTGCTGACCCTGGCCCTCTCCGTGGTGGCGGGCAAGCTGTGCAGCGTGTTGCCCGGCGCGTTGGTGGATGCCGTGCGCGGCCACGATGGGCTGGAGGCCTTGCCGCTTGTCGGGCCAGTGCTTACCACGCCCATCGGTTTCATGTCGCACCGCCAGGTGCAGCCCACGCGGGCGCTGGATGCGGCGCTGGCCCTGGCGCAGGACAAGGACTGGCTGCAGCACGCCACAGCGCACAGTGGGTTGCTGACGGCTTCCCAGCGATAGGGCGATAGGCAAAGCGCCCCCGCAGGCCAAAGTAATTTCAGCCGCCGGTTCAGCGGACCGCCACAGTCAGGGCTCGTTGAATGAAGGCACGCTGCGCACACCCATGCCCACCGTCGCCGCGATGACCAGGAAAAAAGGCCATAGGTACAGGCTGGTGACGTTGCCAAAGCGGGTGACGCTGTAAATCAGAAACAGCGCGGACAAGGCCACCAGTTGCGCAACGATGTATTTGGCGAGCGCGCCATTGTTCGGCTGGATGAACAGGTAAATGAGCGCCACCACCATGAGCCCATAGGCGGTGGTCACCGAATGCCAGGCCACCTCTGCAACCGCCCGAATGCCCGGCGGCAACGAGCTTTCTTGAACCGGCGCATTCAGTTGCGGGCTGCCCACGAAGATTTGCATCCCCATCATGAACAAGCACAGCGTTGCTGCGGCCAAGTACCAGTAGTTGAGCTTTCGCACAGGATTTCCTTTGGGTGTCATTGAACGGCCGATTGCGCAGCCACGTGGCGCTGCCAGGCGATGAAGGCGGGGGCGCCTACCAGTTCCAGCACCGTGAAGCCGATGAAAGGCGCGGGCGGAAGTCCGACGAAGGCCATCGACAGCGCCCGCCCCACGCCGCCCAGAAACACCGCGCCCCACAGCACGGCAAACAACCGGCCTTCGTGCTCGATGCGTGGCACCAGCGACCACATCGCCAGGCCCAGCGCCAGCCATACGCCGCCAAAAAAGCGCAGGTTGCCGTCGAGCAGGGCATCACGCGGCAGGCCGCTCGTGTGGTAGATCGGGTCGTCGATGCCCATCATCGTCAGCACGCCGGTGGCGACCGGGATCAACGCCATCACAGCGGTGGTGGCTTGGAGCAGGCGTCGGGTCATGGTAATCTTTACGGTGTCAGGATTGACGCATTGTCGAGATGTATCTTGACTGTGTCAAGATTGTCGCCATGACCGATCCTGAACTCCCCCGCGCCACCTACCACCACGGCGATCTGCGCAGCGCCCTGGTGGCGGCCGCCGAGGGCTTGCTGGCGTCCGGGACCACGCTCAGCCTGCGCTCGGTGGCCAAGGCAGCGGGCGTATCGCATGCGGCGCCTTACCACCACTTCGCCAATCTGGATGCCTTGCTCGCCGCAGTGGCCACGCGGGGTTTTCAAGACCTGGCGGCCGACATGGAGGCAGCGCACCATGGCACAGACACTGCCACCACGCTGGTGGGGCATTGCACCGCGTACGTGGCCTTTGCGCTCGCGCGCCCCGCCGCGTTCCGGCTCATGTTCAGCCCGCTGCTGCAGCGCAAGGCCGACCACCCGGCGTTTCAGGCGGCGGCGGACGGGTCTTTTCAGGTACTGCGGCAGGCCGCCCATGCCCATGTGGCCGAGGGGGCGGACGAACTGGCGCTGGCGGGATGGAGCCTTGCCCACGGCCTGGCCAGCCTTGCGATTGACGGCGCCTTGTCGGCTGCGCCCGTGTCCATGCCCTCTACGCAAGACCTGGCGGCCATGCTGGCGAGCCGGTTGCTGGTGGGTCTGCCGACGGGCAAGGTGGGTCGCTGACAGGCTGACCCTTGCCGCTGATGCCGCGCAAAACCACGGTGTGCAGCCCATTTGTTTTTGTGATCGACCCATGTGCATCGGCAATTTGACGCGCCAAGGGGGCTCGCCGACACTGCGCTCGCCAGGCGGCCTTATGCAGGCGGCTTCATAACCACAACAAGACATTCCACGATTTCGCTCCATGCACCTTGCCCCCGAAGCCCCCACCGTGGCCGCTGTGTCGGTCAACGACATGCGCGATCGCATCCGCCGAAAAAGCCGCCTCAAGGGCCGCCAGCCCGAAGACGCTGCGATGGCCGAAGTGGCGCAACTGCTGGGTCTGCGCCCGGCCGAAGGCTTTCGGCGCGACCTGCTGATTGAATTTCTGCACCGCCTGAACGACCACTTTGGCGTGCTGCACGACCGGCATTTGGTGGCGCTGGCCAAGCAGATGAATCTGCCCATGGCCGAGGTGTACGAGGTGGCCAGCTTCTACCACCACTTTGAGATCGTGCGCGGCGACGAAGCAGTGGCCCCGCGCCTGGTGCTGCGCGTGTGCGAGAGCCTGAGCTGTAGCTTGGCCGGTGCCAGCGAACTGTTGGCGGCGCTGACCGAACGCCTGCGCGCTGCAGGGCAGGCCGATGTGCAGGTGGTGGCCGTACCCTGCGTGGGCCGTTGCGAGCAGGCGCCCGTGGCCGTGGTGCACCAGTGCCCGGTGCCACACGCCACGGTGGACGCCGTGCTGGAAACGCTCAATTCAAAGCCAAATCGGGCTCTGGCGCTTCATCCACAAGCGCAAGTAGCTATTAATTTTGATATTGCAGCGCTGGCCGAGAACAGTGTGCCTGCGCAGCCGGACGGGGCCAGCCCCGCCCACACCGACCTCGCCGTCTATCGCGCCCATGGTGGTTATCAGACGGCGGCCGCGCTGGTCAATGGCGAGATGGATGCTGAAGCCGTGCTCGTAGCCATGGAAAACTCGGGCCTGCGCGGCCTGGGCGGGGCGGGGTTTCCGGCCGGGCGCAAGTGGAGGATCGTTCGGGATCAACCCGCTCCGCGCCTGATGGCAGTGAACATCGACGAGGGCGAGCCCGGCACCTTCAAGGACCGCACCTACCTCGAACGCGACCCGCACCGCTTTCTGGAAGGCGTGCTCATCGCCGCGCAGGTGGTGGGCACCGAGGCGGTCTACATCTACCTGCGCGACGAGTACCACGGCTGCCGCGCGCTGCTGCAAGCGGCGCTCGATGACCTGCACGCCCAGCCGCCGTGCCCGCTGCCCCACATCGAGCTGCGGCGCGGCGCGGGCGCGTACATCTGCGGCGAAGAGTCCGCCATGATCGAGAGCATCGAAGGCAAACGCGGCGAGCCCCGCATGCGCCCGCCCTACATCGCGCAGGTGGGACTGTTCGGCCGGCCCACGCTGGAGCACAACTTCGAGACGCTGTACTGGGTGCGCGACATCGTCGAGCGCGGGCCCGAGTGGTTTGCCAGCTTCGGCCGCCACGGGCGCAAGGGGCTGCGCAGTTTCAGCGTCAGCGGGCGCGTCCGGCAGCCGGGCGTCAAGCTCGCGCCTGCGGGCATCACGGTGCAGGAACTCATCGACGAATACTGCGGCGGCATGGCCGATGGCCACCAGCTCTACGCCTACCTGCCCGGCGGCGCGTCGGGCGGCATCCTGCCCGCCTGCCTGAACCACATTCCGCTCGACTTCGACACGCTGCAGCCCTACGGCTGCTTCATCGGCTCGGCCGCCGTCATTGTGCTCAGCCAGCACGACCGGGCGCGCGATGCGGCGCTGAACGTGATGCGGTTCTTCGAGCACGAAAGCTGCGGCCAGTGCACGCCCTGCCGGGTAGGCACGGCCAAGGCTGCGGCGTTGATGCGCGCCCCGCAGTGGGACGAAGAGCTGCTGGGCGACCTGGCCCAGGTGATGGGCGATGCGTCCATCTGCGGGCTGGGCCAGGCTGCGCCCAACCCCATCCGCTGCATCCACAAATATTTTGCGCACGAGGTGGGCGAGGCACCCTGGCCGGGCGACTTGCCCAGGCCGCGCAGCAGCCCGCTCGCCGAGCAACTGCCCCCGGGGGTGCGACCATGAGCGCGGTGTTGACCTCCACCGCGGCCGAGCCCGGCGTGGCCTTCGAGCTCGACGGCCAGCCCGTCACCGCCCACGCTGGCGAGACCATCCTCAAAGCCGCGCAGCGCCATGGCGTGGAGATCCCGCACCTGTGCTACACCGACGGACTGCGCCCCGACGGCAACTGCCGCGCCTGCGTGGTCGAGATCGCGGGCGAGCGCACGCTGGCCCCCAGCTGCTGCCGCGCACCCACGCCCGGCATGAAGGTGCAGGCCACCAGCCCGCGCGCCCGCAAGAGCCAGCAGATGGTGGTGGAGATGCTGCTGTCCGACATGCCCGATGTCGGATACCGGTGGAACGACGAAAAGACGTGCACTCCTGATTTGATAGCTGTTAGCGCACGTCCATCCAGCGATAGCGGCAATTTTGATTCAAAAAATGATGCCCCAGTGGGCCAGCATGGCGAGTTGAGCGCCTGGGCCGGCCGCCTGGGCGTCTCGGTGCGCCCGGCCCTCCACGCCCTGCGCCGCGAGCAGCCCGCGCCCGACCTGAGCCACCCCGCCATGGCGGTGAACCTGGACGCCTGCATCCAGTGCAACCGCTGCGTGCGCGCCTGCCGCGAAGAACAGGTCAACGACGTGATCGGCTACGCGCTGCGCGGCGCGCAGAGCAAGATCGTGTTCGACCTCGACGACCCCATGGCCGAGAGCACCTGCGTGGCCTGCGGCGAATGCGTGCAGGCCTGCCCCACGGGCGCGCTCAGCCCCAAGACGCACATCGGCCCGCAGGCGGTGGACCGCAAGGTCGATTCGGTCTGCCCGTTCTGCGGCGTGGGCTGCCTCATCACCTACAACGTGCGCGATGAAAAAATCATCAGCGTCGAGGGCCGCGACGGCCCGGCCAACCATGGCCGCCTGTGCGTGAAAGGGCGCTTTGGCTTCGACTACGCCCACCACCCCGACCGCCTGACGGTGCCGCTGATCCGCAAGAGCGGTGTGCTCAAGGAGGTGCGGCCCTACGGCGCGGACTGGCGCGACACTTTCCGCGAAGCGACCTGGGATGAAGCGCTGGGCCTGGCCGCCGGCACGCTCAGGTCGCTGCGCGACACGCACGGCCCCAAGGCGCTGGCGGGCTTCGGCTCGGCCAAGGGCAGCAACGAAGAGGCCTACCTGTTCCAGAAGCTGGTGCGCACCGGCTTTGGCAGCAACAACGTGGACCACTGCACGCGGCTGTGCCATGCCTCCAGCGTGGCCGCGCTGCTCGAAGGCGTGGGCTCTGGCGCGGTGAGCAACCCGGTGCACGACGTGGAGCATGCAGAACTGATCTTCGTGATCGGCTCCAACCCCACGGCCAACCACCCCGTGGCCGCCACCTGGATGAAAAACGCCGCACAGCGCGGCGCGAAGATCGTGCTGGCCGACCCGCGCATCACCGACATCGGCCGCCATGCCTGGCGCACGCTGCAGTTCAAGGCCGACACCGACGTGGCCATGCTCAACGCGCTGATCCACACGGTGATCGACGAAGGACTGGTGGATGAGGCCTTCATCCGCGACCGCGCCAACAACTTCGAGGCCTTGAAGGCCAACGTGATGGGCTGCAGCCCCGAGGCCATGGCGCCGGTGTGCGGCATCCCGGCAGAGACGCTGCGCGAGGTAGCGCGGGCGTTCGCAAAAAGCAAAGCCTCGATGATTTTGTGGGGCATGGGTGTGAGCCAGCACGTGCATGGCACCGACAACGCACGCTGCCTGATCGCGCTGTGCGCCGTCACCGGCCAGATCGGCAAGCCCGGCTCCGGCCTGCACCCGCTGCGTGGCCAGAACAACGTGCAGGGCGCGAGCGACGCGGGGCTGATCCCCATGATGTTCCCCAACTACCAGCGTGTGGACAACGCCGGGGCGCATGCGTGGTTTGAACAGTTTTGGGGCACCCCGCTGGACGAGACCCCCGGCTACACCGTGGTCGAGATCATGCACAAGGCCCTGGCGCCTGACAGCGACCCGCACAAGGTGCGCGGCATGTACATCATGGGCGAGAACCCCGCCATGAGCGACCCCGACCTGAACCACGCGCGCCACGCGCTGGCCAGCCTGTCGCACCTGGTGGTTCAGGACATCTTCCTGACCGAGACCGCCTGGCTGGCCGATGTGGTGCTGCCCGCCAGCGCCTGGCCCGAAAAGACCGGTACCGCCAGCAACACCGACCGCATGGTGCAGATGGGCCGCCGCGCCCTGAACCCGCCGGGCGGCGCGCAGCCCGACCTGTGGATCATCCAGCAGATCGCCGCGCGCATGGGGCTTGGCTGGAACTACGAAGGCGAAGAGTCCGGCGTGGCCGCTGTGTACGACGAAATGCGCCAGGCCATGCACGCCAGCATCGAGGGCATCACCTGGGGGCGCCTTGCGCGCGACTCCAGCGTGACCTACCCCTGCCTCACGCCTGACGACCCGGGCCAGCCCATCGTCTTCACCGAGAAATTCCCCACGCCCACGGGCCGCCTGCAGCTGGTGCCCGCCAGCGTGATCCCGGCGGCTGAAAAGCCCGATGCCGACTACCCCCTGGTGCTCATCACCGGCCGCCAGCTGGAGCACTGGCACACTGGCAGCATGACGCGGCGCAGCACCGTGCTGGACGCCATCGAGCCCATGGCCACCGCGTCGCTGCATGGCGACGAACTGGCGCGGCTGGGCGTGGCGCCCGGGGCGCTGGTGGGCATCCGCTCGCGGCGCGGCATGGTGCAGGTGCGCGTGCGGCGCGACGACGGCACGCCGCACGGCACTGTGTTCATGCCGTTTGCGTACGTGGAGGCAGCCGCCAACCTGCTCACCAACGCGGCGCTGGACCCGTTCGGCAAGATCCCCGAGTTCAAGTACTGCGCGGTGGCGGTGGAGGTGTTGCAGGGCACGGTCAGCGAGGTCGCCTGACGCTGCGTGATCTGCACGCTGGCTGCGGGGCTTTGCGGGCATTGCTGTCTGCGGGGGCCGCACAGGGGTACAGTCTGCGCCCATGACTGAGCGCCCCTACACCGACGTTGCCGTGATCATGCGCTGCGAGCACATCGACAACCGCTGGCAGCCCTGGAGGTGGTCGCTGGCCGAGGTGGTGATCAACGAGCCCGCCTTTGGCACCGAGCCGCGCCAGATCATCCGGGACGAGCGCGAGCAGCGCTGGCTGTTCCCGGGGTTCCGGGCAGAGCTGTACCGTGATGACGCCGAGGGTTACCACCTCAATCTCACCTCGCCCGCCCCCTGCTGGTTTGTGCTGTGGCGCCGCGACGAAGACCCCGGCGCGGGTGAGATCCCGCTGGCACGCCCTGTGGCCGTGAGCCTGAGCTACCACGACGCGGGCCGCTGGCTGGACGCGCAGGAAACCGTGGAACAGGTGCCTGCGGCGCCTGAGGTGGTGGAGACCTTGCGCGCCTTTGTGGCCGAGCACTACCAGCCCGAGCCCAAGCGCCGCAAGCGCCCCGACAGTTTCCGCACGCTGCAGGACCGGTTTGGCAACCCCGCATCCGTCTCCACCGAAAAGCAGCGTGGTGGTGGGGGGAGCGGCGGTGGCAATGCCGGAGGAGGGAGCCATGGCTGACGGGTTCCTGGGCCGCTGGTCGCGCCGCAAGCAGGAGGTGCGTGAAGGCAAGCCGGTGGAAGAGCCGCCACTACCGGCGCCGTTGCCCCCACCTGTTGCTTCGTCGTCACTGGCCCCTACGTCCGCCGTGGTGTCCGGTGCATCCGACACGGCGGCAGAAGGCGCCGCGCCCGTCGCCGAGGCTCCGCCATCCCCCACGCTGGCCGATGCCCAGGCGCTCACGCCCGCGTCTGATTTCAAGGCCTTTGTGGCCCGCGATGTGTCGCCCGAGGTGCGCAACCTGGCCATGAAAAAGCTGTTTGCCGACCCACACTTCAATGTGATGGATGGGCTGGATATCTACATCGGCGACTACACCCAGCCTGACCCGCTGCCCGAGGGCATGCTGCGCAAGATGGCCAGCGCCCACGCAATGGGCTTCTTTGACCATGAAAAGAAGGCCGAGGCCGAAGCATTGCCCGATGTGCCAGTCGATGGCACTGCTGTGGAAGCAGGTGCCGACATGGGGTCCGGCCCAATAGCCCCTGCCCGTGCTCAGCCTCGGGATGATGCGGAGGGGCAAGCCCCCGCAGACGTGGCACAGTCCGGGGTATGCAACGCTATTCCTAGCGACCCCTCCAGCGAGCGTGAGGTGGCCATCCCGCCCGATGAGGTTGCGGTGGCCATCCCAGCCAGCCACTCTGAACATGACCACGACGCTCATCTGCGACTGCAACCAGACGATGCCCCTCAACGCCAAGGCGTTGGGCGCGGCGCTGCATGAAGACCTGACCCTCCACTCCACCCTGTGCCGGCGCGAGGCGGGCGCCTTCCAGAAGGCCATCCAGTCCGGTGACGATGTGGTGGTGGCCTGCACACAAGAGCAACGCCTGTTTGGCGACCTGGGCCAGCAGACCGAAGGCGCGGTATCTCCCATCCGGTTTGTGAACATCCGCGAAACCGGCGGCTGGAGCCGCGATGCCGCCCAGGCCAGCCCCAAGATCGCCGCGTTGCTGGCGGCCGCCCGGCTGCCCGACCCTCCGCCCGTACCCACGGTCACCTACAAGAGCACGGGCCGCTTGCTCATCATCGGACCGCTCGACCAGGCCGAGCAGGTGGCCGCCCTGGTGTCGGACGTGCTGGATGTAACCCTGTTCACCCAAGGCCCTGGCAATGCCGGTGGCGCGCAGGCGCGGCGGTTCCCGGTGCTGGGCGGGCGCATCACGGGCCTCACGGGCTGGCTGGGCGTGTTCGAGCTGCAGTGGAAGGCCGACAACCCGATTGATCTGGACCTGTGCACGCGCTGCAACGCCTGCGTGGCCGCCTGCCCTGAGAACGCCATTGGCCTGGATTACCAGATCGACATGGCTGCCTGTCAGTCGCACCGCGCCTGCGTGAAGGTCTGCCAGGTGGCCGGTGCCATCGACTTCACCCGCGACGCCATCGCACAGACCGAGCGCTTCGACCTGGTGCTGGACCTGCGCTCCCCGACTGCTACGCCTACTTTCTTGCAGCACGCGCTGCCGCAGGGCTACCTGCGCTGGGACGGGCGGGACCTGGGCACGCTGCTCAAGTTGCGCGAGCTGGTGGGCGAGTTCGAGAAACCCAAGTTTTTTGTCTACAAACAAAAACTCTGCGCCCACAGCCGCAACGAAACCGTGGGCTGCAACGCCTGCGTGGACATCTGTTCGGCCGAGGCCATTGCCAGCGACAAGAGCCGCCAGCAAATCAAGGTGAACCCCAACCTGTGCGTGGGCTGCGGCGCCTGCACCACCGTGTGCCCCACGGGCGCGCTGACCTATGCCTACCCCAGTGCGACAGAGCAGGGCACCAAGCTCAAGACCTTGTTGTCCACCTACGCGGCCGCAGGCGGCAAGGATGCCGTGCTGTTGCTGCACAGCCAGGAGCGTGGCCAGGCACTGGTGGAAGAGCTGGGCCGCGCCGCGCAGCTCAAGCTGGCGCACGGCGTGCCTGCCCATGTGATCCCGGTGGCGCTGTGGCACACGGCCAGCACCGGGGTGGACCTGTGGCTCAGCGCCATCGCTTACGGCGCCTCGCAGGTGGTGGTGCTGACGACACAGGAAGAAGCACCGCAGTACCTCGATGGCCTGCAGGCGCAGATGGATGTGGCCCAGAGTCTCTTGCGCGGCCTGGGCTACACCGGCACGCATGTGCAACTGCTGCGCGCCACCCACCCCACCGAGCTGGATGCTGGATTGCAGGCCCTGGGCCAGACGCGCCAGAAGACTCCCGCCGTGGCCGCACGTTTTGCCGTGGCGCAAGAAAAGCGCAGCACGCTGGAGATGGCGCTCGACCACCTGATCGAACAGGCCCCGATGCCCGTGGCCGAGCGGCCCGAGGCCATTGCCTTGCCCGCTGTGGGATCGCCACTGGGCACCATTGAGGTCAACAAGGACCGCTGCACCCTGTGCCTGAGCTGCGTGAGCGCTTGCCCCGCCAGCGCGCTGCAGGACAACCCGCAACTGCCGCAGCTGCGCTTCATCGAGAAGAATTGCGTGCAGTGTGGCCTGTGTGCCGTCACCTGTCCGGAAGACGCGATCACCCTGCAACCCCGTTTGCTGTTGGCGCCGGAGCGCACTCAATTGCGTGTGCTCAACGAGGCCAAGCCCTGGGCCTGCGTGCGCTGCAGCAAGCCCTTTGGCACCGTCAAAGCCATCGAGGCCATGCTGGGCAAGCTGTCGGGCCATGCCATGTTCCAGGGCGAGGCACTGGAACGGCTCAAGATGTGCAGCGACTGCCGCGTGATCGACCTGTATTCCTCCCAAAGCGAAACGAAAGTGACGGACCTGTGAGCGCCCAACCTGCTTCTTTGACATCCGCTGGCGGCAGCTCCGCGCTGGACGAGGAAACCGCTCGGGCCGAACTGTATGGCCTGCTGTCGCAGCTGTATTACGCCGCGCCCAGCACCGAGCTGTTGTCGGCTCTGCGTGTGGCCGTGACCAAGGCGCCCGCCGATGGCGCCTTTTTGCAGGAGCCCTGGCAAGTGCTGGTGGGTGCGGCCCGCGAACTGAGCGACAGCGCGATGGCGCAAGAGTTCGACCGCCTCTTTGGCGGGGTGGGCAAGCCCGAGGTGTTTTTGTACGGCTCGCATTACCTGAGCGGCTTTCTCAATGAGAAGCCATTGGCCCGTCTTCGCACCGACCTGGATCGGCTGGGATTGGCACGCGACGAGTCGATGTCCGAAACCGAGGACCACATCGCCTACTTGTGCGAAGTGATGCGTTACCTGATTGCCGGGGATGACGTCGCTGTCTGCAACCTGACGGCGCAGCGCGACTTTTTTGCAACGCAGCTGCAGCCCTGGGTGCTGCTGCTGTGTGATGCCCTCGCTGCCCATCCGCAGGCGCAGTTTTATGCCGCGCTGGCCCAGTTCACGCGGGCCTTTGTATCGGTAGAAACCCAGGGCTTTGACATGCTCGACTAGCCTCCGGGAGGCCGGAAAAACCTGCCTGGGTTGCTATAAAAGATGAGTGCGTTAGTGGGAGGTGTAAAGCTCGATTGCAGGGTTTTACACACTGACATAGACTGTATGAATTCCGTTTCATAGCTGCCAGCCATTCTGGAGACAAGCATGCAGAACCGCCAGCCCAATTCCTCACGCCGGAGTTTCTTTTCCGGCGCCGCCACTGTAGGGGCTGCAGCAGCAGCCGTTGTGGCTCTCCCTCAGGTGATTCCCTCCGATGCCACGGTGTCAGAGCCTGCTCGTGTGGCACCTGAAAAGGGCGGTGGTTATCACCTGTCTGCCCACGTGAAGCAGTACTACAAAACCACCCAACTCTGACAGCGGGGCGCTCCATGTTGCTCACCAAGAAGTCCTCACACGCTGCGCAGGTCGCATCGTCGTCTGCCTCTCCCTTTGTTCATAGCCTGCGCCGTGGCCTTTCGCAGGCCTTGCCCACCATGGACCGGCGCTCGTTCCTGCGCCGTTCCGGTCTGGGTGTGGGCGTGGGTATTGCCGCATCGCAGCTGACACTGGTCAAGAAATCCAATGCTGCCGAAGGCGCCAAGGTTGGCATCGGCGACAGCAAGATCGAAGTGCGCCGCACCATCTGCACCCACTGCTCGGTGGGCTGCGCGGTGGACGCAGTGGTCGAGAACGGCGTGTGGGTGCGGCAAGAGCCTGTGTTCGATTCGCCCATCAACCTGGGTGCACACTGCGCCAAGGGCGCGGCGCTGCGTGAACACGGCCACGGCGAGTACCGCCTGCGCTATCCCATGAAGCTCGTCAACGGAAAGTACGAGCGCATCAGCTGGGACACGGCGCTGAACGAGATCACCGCCAAGATGCAGGAGCTGCGCAAGGCCAGTGGTCCGGACAGTGTGTACTTTGTGGGCTCGTCCAAGCACAACAACGAGCAGGCTTATCTGCTGCGCAAGTTCGTGAGTTTCTGGGGCACCAACAACTGCGACCACCAGGCGCGCATCTGCCACTCGACCACGGTGGCGGGTGTGGCCAACACATGGGGCTACGGCGCCATGACCAATTCGTACAACGACATGCAGAACAGCAAGGTCGCTTTGTACATTGGCTCCAACGCGGCCGAGGCCCACCCCGTGAGCATGTTGCACATGCTGCATGCCAAGGAAACCGGCTGCAAGATGATCGTGGTGGACCCGCGCTTCACCCGTACGGCCGCCAAGGCCGACGAGTATGTGCGCATTCGTTCGGGCACCGACATTCCTTTCCTGTTCGGCCTGCTGTATCACATCTTCAAGAACGGCTGGGAAGACAAGAAGTACATCAACGACCGCGTCTATGGCATGGACAAGGTGCGCGAGGATGTGCTGGCCAAGTGGTCGCCCGACAAGGTGGAAGAAGCCTGTGGCGTCAAGGAAGACCAGATGTTCAAGGTCGCCAAGATGCTGCACGACAACAACCCCGGCACCATCGTGTGGTGCATGGGCCAGACGCAGCACACCATTGGCAATGCCATGGTGCGTGCCTCGTGTATCTTGCAGCTGGCCCTGGGCAACGTGGGCAAGACGGGGGGCGGCACCAACATCTTCCGTGGACACGACAACGTGCAAGGCGCCACCGACGTGGGCCCCAATCCTGACTCGCTGCCCGGCTACTACGGCCTGGCCGAGGGCTCGTGGAAGCACTTCGCGGCGGTGTGGGGTGTGGACTTCGAGTGGATCAAAAAACAATACGCATCGCCCGCGATGATGACCAAGAGCGGCATCACCGTGTCGCGCTGGATCGACGGCGTGATGGAGAACAACGAACTCATCGACCAGGACTCCAACCTGCGCGGCGTGTTCTTCTGGGGGCACGCGCCCAATTCGCAGACGCGCGGCCTGGAGATGAAACGGGCCATGGACAAGCTTGATCTGCTGGTGGTGGTGGACCCATATCCTTCGGCCACCGCCGCCATGGCGGCCATGCCCGGCAAGGCCGAGGACCTGAATCCCAACCGTGCGGTGTACCTGCTGCCCGCGGCCACGCAGTTCGAGACCAGCGGCTCATGCACCGCATCCAACCGGTCGCTGCAGTGGCGCGAGAAGGTGATCGAGCCGCTGTGGGAGAGCCGCTCCGATCACATGATCATGCACCAGTTCGCCGAAAAGCTGGGCTTTGCCGCCGAGCTCTCCAAGAACTACAAGATGCAGAAGGTCAAGGGCATGGACGAGCCCGTGCCCGAGGACATCCTGCGCGAGATCAACAAGAGCGTGTGGACCATCGGCTACACCGGCCAGAGCCCTGAGCGCCTGAAGGCCCACATGAAGAACATGCACCTGTTCGACGTGAAGACCTTGAAGGCCAAGGGCGGCAAGGACAAGGACACGGGCTACGACTTCACCGGCGACTATTTTGGCCTGCCCTGGCCCTGCTACGGCACGCCTGAGCTCAAACACCCCGGCTCGGCCAACCTGTATGACACCTCCAAGCACGTGATGGACGGCGGTGGCAACTTCCGCGCCAACTTCGGCGTGGAGAAGGATGGCCAGAATCTGCTGGCAGAAGACGGATCGCACTCGCTCGGCGCTGAAATCACCACCGGTTACCCCGAGTTTGACCATGTGTTGCTCAAGAAGCTCGGCTGGTGGGATGACCTCAGCGATGCGGAGAAGGCCAAGGCCAAGGCCGAAGGCAAGAACTGGAAAACCGACCCCACGGGCGCGATCATCCGCGTGGCCATGAAGCATGGCTGTCACCCCTTTGGCAATGCCAAGGCGCGGGCCGTGGTGTGGAACTTCCCCGATGCCATTCCCCAGCATCGCGAGCCGCTGTATGGCACCCGGCCCGACCTGGTCGCCAAGTACCCCACACACGACGACAAGAAGGCCTTCTGGCGTCTGCCCACGCTCTACAAGAGCGTGCAGGACAAGAACGTGGCCGACAAGGCGTACGAAAAATTCCCGCTAATCCTCAGCTCAGGCCGTCTGGTCGAATACGAAGGCGGTGGCGAGGAAACCCGCTCCAACCCCTGGCTGGCCGAACTGCAGCAGGAATCGTTTGTCGAGATCAACCCCAAGACGGCTGCCGATCGGGGCATCCGCAATGGCGAACGTGTGTGGCTGAGTTCGCCCACCGGTGCCCGCATCAATGTGCAGGCGCTGGTGACCGAGCGCGTGGCACCCGATACGGTGTGGATGCCGTTCCACTTCTCGGGCCGTTGGCAGGGTGCGGACATGCTGGCTTACTACCCCAAGGGCGCAGCGCCTGTGGTGCGTGGCGAGGCGGTGAACACCGCAACGACGTATGGCTACGACAGCGTGACCATGATGCAAGAAACCAAGACCACGATCTGCAACGTGGAACGTGCTTGATCGCGCGGCGCAAGGAGACATCCCCATGGCACGAATGAAATTCATCTGCGACGCAGAGCGCTGCATCGAATGCAATGGCTGCGTGACCGCCTGCAAGAACGAGCACGAGGTGCCGTGGGGCGTGAACCGCCGCCGCGTGGTCACGCTCAACGACGGTGTGCCCGGCGAAAAGTCCATCTCGGTGGCCTGCATGCACTGCAGCGACGCGCCCTGCATGGCTGTGTGCCCCGTCAACTGCTTCTACCGCACCGAAGAGGGCGTGGTGCTTCACGACAAGGATGTGTGTATTGGTTGCGGCTACTGCAGCTACGCCTGCCCGTTCGGCGCTCCGCAGTTTCCGTCGCAAGGCACCTTCGGTGTACGCGGCAAGATGGACAAATGCACCTTCTGCGCGGGTGGCCCTGAAGCCCATGGCAGCCAGGCTGAGTTTGACAAATACGGCCGCAACCGTTTGGCCGAGGGCAAGCTGCCCGCCTGCGCAGAGATGTGCTCCACCAAGGCGCTGCTGGCCGGTGATGGCGATGTGGTGGCAGATATCTTCCGCAACCGTGTGGTGCAGCGTGGCAAGGGCGCCGAGGTGTGGGGCTGGGGGACGGCCTATGGTTCGCAGCAGGCAGGCCAGCCTGCAGGAGGCAAGTCATGACAAAGCGTCTTGTTCATTCGGCCCTGGCCGCCGCTGTGGCTCTGGTGGCGCTGACCGCCTGTGGCGAAAAGCCGCAGACCGGTGCGGGCATCCGCGGTGACGCTGCTCCCTATGCGGGCACGGGCAGCAATTTCATGCAGCCCGGCTGGAAGGCCGGGGACAAAGCCGGTTGGGAAGCGCAGCTCAAGGCGCGTCAGCAGTACGGCCAGAACGAATACACCCGCACCCAGTCCAAGTGAGGCCCGCCATGAAACACATCATGTGGTCCCTGGCTTTGGCGGCGGGGTGTGCCTGGGGGCCTGCGGGTGCCCAGGCTCCGGCAGCGCCGGATGCCGCCTCGCCTGCAGTTGCTGCACCAGTCGCCCCAGCGGCAGCCGGTGGCGGTGGCATCCAGAGCCAGAACATCTTTGAGGTCAAGCCGGACGCCAGCGCGGACCCCAAATACGCCGAGCAGACCAATGGCGAGCGCGCCAAGGTGCAGCCGGGCAACAACGCGCCCATGTGGCGCCAGGTGGGGCAGGGCGTCACGGGCTACAGCAGCCTGCCCAAAAGCCAGGCCCCCGAGGCAGGCAACCTGATCCAGCCTTTCGTGCAATACCCCGGCTCACGCTTCACCAACGCAGGCGAGGCATGGCGCCAGGTGCGCAACCACTGGATCATTCCATATGGTGCGGCCTTGTTTGCCATCGTCTTGCTGGCGCTGGGCATCTTCTACTCCATCAAAGGCCCGATGGGGCACGAACATCCCGATGGCGCAGGCACCCGCCGCATCGAACGTTTCACGCCGTTCGAGCGTGCGGCGCATTGGTCCAATGCCTTTGCGTTCATTGCGCTGGCCCTCTCTGGCATCGTCATGGCATTTGGCAAGTTCTTCCTGCTGCCCATCATGGGGACCACGCTCTTTGGCTGGCTTACCTATGCGCTCAAGAACGTGCACAACTTCATGGGCCCGCTGTTTGCCGTGTCCCTGCTGGTGATCATCCTCACCTTCGTCAAGGACAACATCGCCAACCGCGCGGACTTTGTGTGGCTGTCCAAGGGCGGCGGCATGCTGGGTGGTGACCACCAGGTTCCCTCCCACCGCTTCAATGCGGGCGAGAAGGGCCTGTTCTGGTGGGGCATCACCATCCCGGGCATCTTTGTGGTGGCCACGGGCCTCGTGCTCGACAAGCTCATCCCTGGCTTTGGTGACGTGCGCGGCGACATGCAGATCGCCCACATGATCCATGCCACCCTGGCGATCTGGATGATGGCGCTGATCTGTGGCCACATCTACATGGGCACGGTGGGCATGCGCGGTGCCTACAAGGCCATGAGGACGGGTTACGTGAGTGAAGGGTGGGCCAAGGAGCACCACGAGCTTTGGTACGACGATGTCCAGGCGGGAAAGATTCCTCGCCAGCGCAGCGCCAACCCACCGGCAGCCGATGCTGCAGCAACACCATCTGCGGGCCAGCCCGCGCAGGTATGAGGTTTCGCACCATGACGCAATTTTCTCGCTCTTCCTTGCTGGCGCTGTGCGCGGCCAGCGTCTGTACCCTGGCCTCGGCCAAGTTGCCTGCGCCTTCACCAGAAGCGGCTGCCAAGGCCGCAGAGACCGCCGCAAAAACCGCCTGGGCGGGCAAGGTCGACAACTACAAGCTGTGCCTGTCGCAGGACCGCGTGGCGGCCCACTACCGCAAAACCACGCCAGCGGCCAAGCCCGCAACGGCGGCAGGTGCTGCGTGCACCGACCCCGGCCCTTTCGCCTACACGCCGCCTGCGGCCAAGCCCATTGAAGCGGCGGGCGCCCATTCGCCACCGGGCACGGCCAGTAGCCCGCCCAGCACGCTGACGCCTGCCGCAGCCGCGTCAGCGCCCAAGTCCTGAGGGCCACCGTTGCCTGGCTGCTGAACGCCGCGCCCACCGAGTGGAGCGCGGCTTTTCTTTGTGGGCATGGCTTACGCAAGTAGGGCGGAGGCAAGTAGCTTGCCCCAAGGGGTGGCGGCTGTTGCATCCCGATTTGCGCAAGTCCTGGTGGGTTGTGGCACCCGTGCCGCAATCCATTCAGATCCCCCGTGCTCGTCCTTGGCGGCCTGTACTGCGTATATTCGCTCCATGCTCCCCCCTTCACCTTCTGCCTCCCCCGTTGCGCCCAAGCTGCCACGCCTGACGCAGGCGCATGCGCCCCTTACCCACAGTGTGGAGGTCGTCAACGAGCTGGGCGAGCGCGAGCAGGTGCAGATCCCCGCCGAGCGGCCCCTGACCATCTATGTCGACAAGCGTGAGCTCGTCACGCTCATGACCCTGGGTGCTCAACCCGAACTGTTGGTGCTGGGCTACCTGCGCAACCAGCGGCTGGTCGAGTCTGTGTTCGACATCGAATCCATCACCGTCGATTGGGAGGTGCACGCCGCTGCCGTGCGCACGCGCCACGGCATCGCCCGCATTGAAGAGCGCACTGCGAGCAAGGTGGTGACCACCGGCTGCGGCCAAGGCAGTGTGTTTGGCGGGCTTATGGACGAGGTGGATCGCATCACCCTGCCCGAGGCACGCCTGACACAGGGCGAGCTTTACGGCATCGTGAACGCCATCCGCCTCAAGGAAACCACCTACAAATCCGCAGGCTCCGTGCACGGTTGCGCCTTGTTCCGGGGCGAGGTGCTGCTGACCTTTGTGGAAGACGTGGGGCGCCACAACGCCATCGACACCATTGCCGGGTGGATGTGGATGAATACAGATGGCCTCCACGTGGCTGAAGATGTTTCCTCGGTGCTGCCGGGTGGCACGCCTGCAGAAAATGCCTCTTTGGAGAACCTGCACGCGCCGATGCCCGGTGCAGACAAGGTGTTCTACACCACGGGCCGGCTCACCAGCGAAATGGTCATCAAATCTGCGCAGATGGGTGTCCCCATCGTGGTGTCCCGCAGCGGCATGACGCAGATGGGGCACGCCGTAGCGCAGCAACTGGGCCTGTGCGCTATCGGGCGCGCCACCAATCGGCGGTTTGTCTGCTACAGCGGTACGGACCGGTTGGTGCTACAGCCGGAATTGGCGCAGCTGCCGGTGGTGCCTGTGGCTAAGGGGGCTGCTGCTTACTGAGACTGGTAGGAGCAAGGTGGATAGGCGCCACACTCGAAGGTTTGGGAGTAAGGGCTTTTCAAGCTGCCGCTGCTACCCATTCTTAACATCCAGTGTCTGAGCCGCAAAGCTATCAGCCGATGGTTGCTTTTCTCAAGAAGTTACAGTGTTTGCACCTTACTTAGCACAAACAAAATGGCTGATAGTTTCCCGCCTCTTAAGCCCGGTGACGCGGTTGTGCCATTGGCAAACCTCGCCATTCAATGCGGTTCAATTTCTGGCGCCGCTTCAGTTGGTCTGGTGCTCAGTCGCCTGAATTCAGCTTGGGGGCCAATGTTTATTGGAGCTCTGGCTGGCGCCTTTGTTGGAGCTGCAATTGGATGGGCTCTTGGCCGTCTGTGGTTCCCGGCAAGCTCAGGTCAAGTTTTTGTGGTCCGGGCGGGGAGGTCCGCGCTGCTGTTGACGCTGCGAGCTGCGCTTGCACCAGCCCTCTTGGCTGGAATCGGTTTGAGCATTCTCGCCGCAGTCTCTTTCGGCGCCTCGGCCTGGCCCTATGCCGTTTTGTCGGGGGCGATGGTCGCTGTTGCAGTTGGTCTGTTGTTTGGGCTTGGCTCCGCGCTGGCATGAGCGTGCGAGTTCGCACTCCCTTGCTTCGAGGTTTAAGTGACCGCTTCTTCATGCTGACATAGGTAGCGCTTGGCCGACAGAAGCCTCTCCCTCAATGGCATGATCCCCCCATGAAAGACCTGAACGCCAAGAGCGCCTGGGCCGACACCCTGCCAAGCCAGTGGGGGACCGAGCCCGCCAAGATTGAAATCCCTCTGGGCGAACAGCCACCAGTGCCTTCGTCGGACACGGCTTCCCCCATGGCCCCGGCTCCTACCCGGCTATCCCTTTGGGGCTGGATGCAAGAGGGCGTGCGGGCTGGATTGTTTCTGCCGCTGCGCACGGGCGCTGCCACGCCTTCGCCTTGGCAGGTGCTGGTGCTGTCGCTGCTGGGTGGCGCATTGCTGGTGGGGGCTGCGCGGTTTCAGGTGGCGGGGCCTGCGCAGTTCAATCTGCGGGGCTGGCTGGCACCGATGTGGAGCAGCCTGGTGCTGATGTGGCTGGCCTGGTGGGCCATGGCCCCGGCACAGCGCGCAGCTGCGGCAACAGAGGCGCCTTCGGCAAGTACCCCGGGGCCTTCGGGCGGGCTGGCGGCTTGGTATGTGCTGTCGGCGTGGGCGCCGCTGGCGCCCCTGTTGCTGTTGTATGCCTTGATGGGGGCCGTGGCGCACAAGCCTGCCCTGTGGGATGGGGCGGTGGCTGGCAATATTTTCTGGGTGGCCTATGCCTTGCTCACGCTGTGGGTGCTGGCTGTGCTGGTGGTGGTGAGTGCACGCTTCATTCGCTCGGGGTTGCGCACGGCCATCTTTTCGGTGGCGATGGCGGCAGTGATCGGGGTCGGCATGTGGCAGTTCCAGGACCAGCCCTGGGAGCTCGATGCACAGGCCCTGGCCGGTGCGTCCGCCCAGGCGGGCGACGGGGCGCAGGCACCACAGGAGCCCGCACGCCTTGTGCTGTCCCAGGCGGTCTTTGAAAACCAGCAGGCGCTGTGGGAGCGCCAGGTGAAGGCCCTGCCCGCCGGCCGCGATGGCGTGGTGGATGTCTATGGGCTCGTGTTCGCGCCTTACGCCAGCGAAAACGTGTTTCGACGCGAAAGCACCATGGTCAGTACGCTGCTGCAAGAGCGTTTTGACGCCCAGGGCCGCGTGATCCACCTGCTCAATCATGCCGAAACCGCAGACACCCACGCCTGGGCCACGCCGCAGAACCTGCAGCGCGCCATCGCCGCGCTGGCCCAGCGCATGGACCGCGATAGCGATGTGCTGGTGATCTACATGACCTCCCATGGCGCGCGCAACCATGAGCTGGCGGCCTCGCACTGGCCGCTGGAAGTGCCTCCCGTCACGCCCGAAATGCTGCGCACCATGCTGGACGAGGCGGGCATCCGCCACCGTGTGATTGCCGTGTCGGCCTGTTTTTCGGGTGGCTGGATCGAGCCCCTGGCTACCGACAGCAGCCTCATCATGACCGCCGCCGATGCCACGCACACCTCGTACGGTTGCGGCACGCGCTCCGAACTCACCTTTTTTGGCCGGGCAGTGTTCCACGAGCAGCTGCGCCAGACGCATTCGTTCACCGATGCCTTCGCCAAGGCCGTTCCCGTGATTGCGCAGCGCGAGGTAGAGGCTGGCAAGGAGGACGGCTTCTCCAACCCGCAGATCCATGTGGGCGCACAGATTGTGCCGGTGCTGCGGGCGCTGGAGCTGCGGCTGGCAGCCACCACGGTGGACGGGGAAGCTTCGGGCGCGCGGGGTGTCAAGCAACCCTGAGCCAAACACCCCACAGGCAGCCAGCCCGTTGACTTTGCGCTAAGGTCCATGCCATGAATCTGTCTTTTCTACGCTTGGGCTGGCGCACGCTGGCCCGTGACCTGCGCGCGGGCGAGTTGCGGCTGCTGATCGTGGCCGTGACGCTGGCAGTGGCTGCACTCACCTCGGTCGGCTTTTTTGCCGACCGCTTGCAGGGTGGCCTGCAGCGCGATGCATTGCAGCTGCTGGGTGGTGACGCCGTGGTGGCCAGCGACAACCCCACGCCCCCCGTGTTTGTCGAGCGTGCCAAGGCCCTGGGCCTGCAGACAGTGACCACCGTGGGCTTCCCGACGATGGGCCGTGCGAGTGACGCCCAGGGCGGCGCCAGCAAGCTGGTGGCGCTCAAAAGCGTGCCGCCGGGCTACCCGTTGCGCGGCAGCCTGAAGGTGGCAGACGCACCCGGTGCGCTCGACCAGCCCACCCGTGACATCCCGGCGCGCGGCGAAGTGTGGGTGGATGCCCCCCTGCTCGAATCGTTGAACCTGGCCATGGGCGACATGCTGCTGCTGGGCGATTCGCAGCTGCGCATTGCACGCATCATCGTCATCGAGCCCGACCGGGGCGCCGGTTTCATGAGCTTTGCCCCGCGTGTGATGGTCAACGATGCCGACCTGCCCGCCACGGGCCTGGTCCAGCCCGCCAGCCGCCTGACCTACCGCTTTGCCGTCATCGGATCGGTCCCCGCCGTCAAGGCGTTCAGCGAATGGGCCGTTGCCGAATCCAAGAAACCGGAGGTGCACGGCGTGCGCGTGGAGTCGCTCGAAAGTGGCCGCCCCGAAATGCGCCAGACGCTGGACCGTGCGCAGAAATTCCTGAGCCTGGTGGCCCTGCTGGCCGCGCTGCTGTCGGCCGTGGCCGTGGCCCTGGCCGCGCGCGGCTTTGCGGCCGAGCACCTGGATGCCTCGGCCATGCTGCGGGTGCTGGGGCAAAGCCAGCGCACCATCGCGGGTGCCTACACCGCCGAATTTGCGATGGTGGGCCTGTTCGCCAGCTCCCTGGGGGTGGCGCTGGGCTATCTGGTGCACTACGCCTTTGTGCTGCTGCTGGCGGGCCTGGTCGAGTCGGCCCTGCCGCCGCCCAGCCTGTGGCCCGTGGCGTTTGGGCTGGGCATGGGGCTCACGCTGCTGTTCGCCTTTGGCCTGCCGCCCGTGCTGCAGCTGGCCCAGGTGCCGCCGCTGCGCGTCATCCGGCGCGACGTGGGCGGGCTCAAGCCCGCATCGCTGGCGGTGCTGGGCATCGGCATTGCCGGGTTTGCGGCCCTGCTGCTCACGGTCAGCAGCGACATCACGCTGGGGCTGATCGCCGTGGGCGGTTTTGCCGGCGCGGTGGCCCTGTTTGCGGGGCTGTCGTGGGTGGCGGTGAAGCTGCTGCGCAAGAGCGTGAACGAGGCCACCGCCCCGCGCTGGCTGGTGCTGGCCACGCGGCAGATTTCTGCGCGCCCGGCCTATGCCGTGGTGCAGGTGAGCAGCCTGGCTGTGGGCTTGCTGGCACTGGTGCTGCTGGTGCTGCTGCGCACCGACCTGGTGGACAGCTGGCGCAAGGCGACCCCGCCCGATGCGCCCAACCGCTTTGTGATCAACGTAATGCCCGATCAGGCAGAGGCCTTCCAGCAGGCCCTACAGGCCGGCGGTGTCGCGAAGTACGACTGGTACCCCATGATCCGTGGCCGCCTGCTGGCCGTGAACGGCAAGCCCGTGGGCCCTGACAACTACACCGACGACCGCGCCAAGCGCCTGGTGGACCGCGAATTCAACCTCTCCAATGCCGTGGAGGCGCCGCCCCACAACCAGGTGGTTGCCGGTGCATGGACGCCGGGCGAAGAAGGCGCCATCAGCGTCGAAGAGGGCATTGCAGAAACCCTGGGCCTGAAAATGAGCGACCGCCTGTTGTTCGACATGGGCGGCGTGCAGAACGAGGCGCGCATCACCAGCCTGCGCAAGGTGGACTGGGGCTCCATGCGGGCCAACTTTTTCGTGATGTACCCCGTGGCCACCGTCAAGGACGTGCCCGTGACCTACCTGGCCGCCTACCGCGCGCCCGAGACCAATGGCTTTGACAACGGGCTGGTGCGCCAGTTTCCCAACATCACCAACGTGGACATGGGCGCCACCATTGCCCAGGTGCAGCGCGTGCTGGAGCAGGTGATCCGCGCGGTGGAGTTCCTGTTTGCCTTTACCCTGGCCGCTGGTTTGGTGGTGCTGTTTGCCGCTGTGACGGCCACGCGCGAAGAGCGCGCCCGCGAATACGCCATCATGCGCGCCGTGGGCGCCCGCGCCAGCCTGCTGCGGCAGGTGCAGCGCGCCGAGCTGATGGGCGTGGGCCTGCTGGCGGGTTTCCTGGCCAGCGCCGTGGCAGTGGGCGTGGGCTGGGCGCTGGCGCGCTTCGTTTTTGACTTCACCTGGACGGCCGCCCCGTGGGTGCCCCTGGCGGGCGCCGTGGCTGGGGCGGTGCTGGCGCTGGCCGCCGGCTGGTGGGGCCTGCGCGAGGTGCTGCTGCGCCCGGTGGTGGACACGCTGCGCCGTGCTGCAGAGTAGTTTGCTACTATTTTTATAGCTATTGACGCCTGTATATCAAGCGCCAGAGCCTTGTTTGATTCATTTTTTTCGACCCGCACGGGCCATTCCACCCCGGGTAGTCTCACGCTGGCTTGGCAAATGGCGTGCGGATGTCCGACAGAAACTGCTGCGCGCGCGGGTGCCGGGGCCGGGTAAAAAAGTCGGCGGGTATCGCACGTTCCAGCACACGGCCTTCGTCCATGAAAAGCACGCGGTCGGCCACCTCACGGGCAAAGCCCATTTCGTGCGTGACGCAGACCATGGTCATGCCGTCCCGCGCCAGGTCGCGCATGACCACCAGCACCTCGCCCACCATCTCGGGGTCCAGCGCGCTGGTGGGTTCGTCGAACAGCATGAGCGGCGGCTCCATGGCCAGGGCGCGCGCAATGGCCACGCGCTGTTGCTGGCCGCCCGACAGCTCATTGGCCCAGGCATTGGCCTTGTGCGCCAGGCCCACGCGGTCGAGCAGCGCCAGCGCCCGCCGTTCGGCTTGCGCTTGCGACAGGCCGTGCAGCTGAATGGGCGCAAGCGTGCAGTTGTCCAGCACCGAAAGATGGGGAAACAGATTGAACTGCTGGAACACAAAGCCGATGCGCGAGCGCAGCGTGTTCACGTCCACCCCAGGTCCATAGATGTTGTGCCCGTCGATCAGGATGCGCCCGCCCTGGATGGGCTCGAGCCGGTTGAGCGTGCGGATCAAGGTGGACTTGCCTGAGCCCGACGGCCCGCAGACCACGACCACCTCGCCCTGCGCGATGGTCTCGGTCACATCCACCAGGGCGTGATAGCTGCCGTACCACTTGTTAACTTCGTGCAGTTCGATCATGTTGTAAGGGGCTTGGGAGTAGAAGAGGGGGCCGATGCGGAGCGCCGCGCCAGCCGGCGTTCCAGCCCATAGGCCAGGCGCGAGAGGCCGAAGCACAGCACGAAGTAGGTGAAGCCCAGGATGCCGAACACTTCCGCCGGCCGGGTGAAGACCTGGGTGTTGATCTGGGTGGCGATGAAGGACACTTCGGTCAGGCCGATGATGTAGCCCAGCGAGGTCTCCTTGATGGTGGAGACGAACTGATTGACCAGCGAGGGCAGCATGCTGCGCAGCGCCTGCGGCAGCACCACCCGGCGCATGGCGCGCGGGTAGCTCAGGCCCAGCGCGCGCGCGCACTCCAGCTGCCCGCGCGGCACGCCCAGGATGCCCGCGCGAACGATCTCGGCCAGGTAGGCGGCGTTGAAGATCACGAGCGCAAGCAGCATGGTGGTGAACTGGCCGGTCTTCACGCCCGTCACGCTGGGCAAAAAGAAGTAGGCCCAGAAGATCACCATCAGGAGCGGTGTGCCGCGCACCACATACACGACGGCTGTCACCGGCCAGCGCACAGCACGCCACGGGCTCACGCGCGCGAGTCCAAACAGCACGCCCAGCGGCAGTGCCAGCAGGAGGGCGCCTGCGGCCAGCACCAGAATGAGTGCCAGGCCACCCAGCGGGCCATTGGGGTACTGGCCGACCAGGAAGTACAGCCAGTAGGTGTCAATCAGCTCCAGCATGTGTGCCTATCCATTGTTCACTGCGATGCGCGCTATCTGCGGCGCATAAAACTGGCGCTGCCAAGGCCAGTGCCCCCGTGCAAGGGCCGCCAAGCCGCATATGCGGCGCTTCGCTTGCGTGCACCGGGGGCGTCCCCCTCCCAGACTGCGAAGCAATATGAGAGAGGGGGAGGGCGCGAAGCGACTCAGGGGGTGTTTCATCAGATCGTCCGCACGGGATAGCGGTGGTGGTACCAGCTCGCCAGCCCGGTGACGAGCAGCGATACCGTAAGGTAGGCGGCGCTGGCGAAGGCAAAGGCCTCGATGCTGCGGAACGTCGCGCTCTCCACCTTGGCCGCCTGGTACATCAGCTCGGCCACGCCGATCACGGTGGCGATCGAGGTGTTCTTCCAGAGGTTGAGGGCCTGCGAGATCAGTGGCGGCACGGTCACGCGCAGCGCCTGCGGCAGCACCACTCGGCGCATGGTGGCCAGAAAGCCGAAGCCCAGGGCGCGGCCCGCCTCCATCTGCACTGTGGGGATGGACCGGATGCCGCTGCGGATGTCCTCGGCCATGAAGGCGGCGGTGTAGAGCGAGAGCGCAACAACGGCGGCCGCGGCCTCGGCATGGCCGCTGTCGTAGAGCCACTGCCTGGCCGCTTCGGGCAGCAGCTCGGGCGCGCCGAAGTACCAGAACAGCATATGCGCCAGCAGCGGCACATTGCGAATGCCTTCGACAAACACAAAGCCCGCCCAGCGCAAGGGCGCCACGGGCGCCAGGCGCAGCAGGGCGACCACCAGGGCGAGGGGCAGGGCCAGCACCAGCGATGCGGCCAGCAACTGCAGCGACAGCATCAGGCCACCCATCAGCATCAGGTGGTACTTGCCGCTCAGCAGCAGGGAATAGTCAAACAAAGGCATGCATGCCAGCCATTCAGAAAAACGGCACGCAGGGTGCGTGCGCGGCGGCATCCCACACCGGGACCGGGACCGGGACCGGGAGAATGTCTGGGAAAAGGCGTGTGGCATGCGCCAACGGCATGTGCGACGCCTTCATCCCACCCCCTTGCGGTCGCGCCGCCGTGGGTTCAGCCATCAACCGTCGATCTTGTCCGACTCGAACTTGAAGGGGCGGTTGGTGAACTTGATCTTGGTCTGTGGGCCGTACCACTTGAAGAAGATCTTTTCGGCTTCGCCCGACTTTTCCAGTTCGCGCAGCGTCTCGTCCACCACCGACTTCACGGCGGTCTCGCCTTTCTTGATGCCCAGGGCCAGCGGCTCCACGCTCAGGTTGGTGGGCAGGATGGCGTAGTCCTTGTTGCGCTCGCCCAGTTTGGCGAAGTCATCGATCAGCGAAGACTCGTCGTTCACGTAGCCCACGCCCTTGCCCTGCTGCAGTGCCAAAAAGGCCTGCTGGGTCGTCTCGAACGTCACCACGTCCACCGTGGGCACCGCCTTGCGCACATTGGGTTCCTGCGTGCCGCCCTTCACAGTGACCACACGCTTGCCGGCCAGGTCTGCCACGTCCTTGATGCCGCTGGCCTTCTTGACCAGCACCTTCTGGCCCGTGACAAAGGTGGTCAGCGAGAAGTCGATCTGCGCCTCACGCTCCTTGTTGTGCGTGAGCGAGGCGGCCAGGATGTCCACATGGCCCTGCTGCAGCTCGGGGATGCGGGCGGCCACCGCCAGTTGCTTGAACACGGGCTTGACGCCGATCTTCTTGGCGATGGCCTTGCCCAGGTCCACGTCGTAGCCGATCAGTTCGCGCGTCTTGGGGTCGATGAAGCTGTTGGGCTCGTCGGTGCCCAGCACGCCGACGACCAATTCGCCCTTCTTCTTGATGTCGGCCAGTTGGTCGGCGTGGGCGGCTCCTGCAACGGCGAACGCTGCTGCGACCAGGGAAGCAATGAAACGGATGCGCATCGATTTTTCTCCAGACAGTGATGAGGATGAGCCAGGGCTGCCATGCGGACTACCATGCGGACAGAGCCCTGAGCCCTCAAGCTTCGAAGGCTACCGATCCAACGGTCAGATATGAACATCGGTTTTTTTATAATCAAACTCAACAAACGAGCTTGCATTCGCGACGCCCTTCGATTCCATGGATGACACCCCCCACACTGCGGCCACGGCCACCACACCCTTTGAATGGATCGGTGGTGAAGACCGCGTGCACGCCCTCACCGAACGCTTCTACGACCTGATGGATCTGGAGCCCGGCTACGCCGAACTGCGTGCAGCCCACGGCAGCGACCTCGTGCAGGCGCGGCAAAAACTCTTCTGGTTCTTGTGCGGTTGGCTGGGTGGACCTGACCACTACCAAAGCCGCTTCGGCCACCCTCGCCTGCGCATGCGGCACATGCCGTTTTCCATCGGCATCAAGGAGCGCGACCAGTGGGTGGCGTGCATGGACCAGGCCATGGGCGAGACGGGCGTGCCCGACGCTTTGCGCGCCCGCTTGAAGGACAGCTTCATGGGCACGGCGGACTGGATGAGGAACAAGGGCACCCCCTGAGCGGCTGGGCCGTTTCCCTCGCAGCCTGTGGATGGGCCGGGTGTGCGACCATAGCACAGGACGCTATGTTTTTAATAGCTTATAGCGCTTGACAGGTAAGCGCTGCAGGCTGTTTTAACGCTTAAATCCCTACCCGCTGAAATGTATGGCCCCTTTGGGAAAGGCGCGCTACTAAGATGCGCCCATCATCCATTCATTCAATTCACAACAAGGAGGGTGGGACATGTCAGCTACTGCTTGGATCGTTCTGGGCCTGGCCGCCGTGCTGGTGGTGTGGGCCGTCATTGTGTACAACCGGCTGGTGCAGCTGCGCAACCGCATCGCCAATGCGTTCGGCCAGATCGACGTGCAGCTCAAGCGCCGCCATGACCTGGTGCCCAACCTGGTCGAAGTCGCCAAGGGCTACCTCAGCCACGAGGCCGCCACGCTCGAAGCGGTCATCAAGGCCCGCGGCCAGGCTCAGGGCGCTGCCGCCGCCGTGCGGGCAGAGCCTGGCAGCGCCAACGCCATGGGCGCGCTCGCAGCGGCCGAGGGCGTGCTGGGCAGCAGCCTGGGCCGCCTGATGGTGGTGGCCGAGGCGTATCCCGAACTCAAGGCCGACGCCACCATGCAGTCGTTGTCCGAAGAGCTGACCAGCACCGAAAACCGCCTGGGCTTCGCGCGCCAGGCGTACAACGACCAGGCGCTGGAATTCAACGACGCGGCGGCGCAGTTTCCTGACCTGGTCGTGGCGCGCCTGCTGGGCTTTCCCACCGTGCCCATGCTCGAATCCACGCGCAGCGAAGAAGAGCGCACCGCGCCGCAGGTGCGGTTCTCGTAAGCCATATCGATGGGCCTCTGAGTCGCTGGCGGCGCTGTTCCCTTCCGGGGAAGCACGCGGCGGCACGGCCCATCCCAATCCACGGATGCACCGGCAGGGCTGCGACCAGTTCTGCCCGCAGTGGATATCTCACCAACTGGAGAGGGTGCCATGAAGTTCTGGGACCATCAGGACAACGCGCGCAGCGAGACGCGGCGCCTGCTGCTGGGCTTTGCCCTTGCCGTGGCCGTGCTGGTCGTCGCAGTGCATGCGGCGCTGGCGCTGGCCTGGCTGCTGATGGCCGCCGTGCTGCCCGGGCAGCTCCCGTTTCCGCAGGGATTCCTGGCTGCCAATGTGGGCGTGTCGCTCCTGCTGGTGCTGGGCGGCTGGTGGGTGGAGACCTCCAACCTGCGCGCGGGCGGCGTCAAGCTGGCCCGGCGGGTGGGCGCGCGCGAGCTGCGGCCCTCGCTCTCGCATGCCGAGCAGCGCCTGTCCAACATCGTCGACGAGCTGTGCATCGCGGCCCACATGCCCCGGCCCGAGATCATGGTGATGCCGCGCGCCGACGCCATCAACGCCTTTGCCGCCGGCTGGGACGAGAGCGATGCGGTGATCGCCGTGACGCAGGGCGCGCTCGACTACCTGAACCGCGAGGAAATGCAGGGCATGGTCGCCCACGAGCTCTCGCACCTGCACGAGGGCGACACGCGCCTGAAGATGCAGCTGGCGGGCATGGTGTTCGGGCTGGAGTTGGTCTACAACTTCGGCGACACGCTGCGCGAGCGCCGGGGCCTGTCATGGTGGTTCGGGTCGGCCATCATGCTGGCCGGCCTTGCGGGCTGGCTGACCGGCCGCATGCTCAAGGCCGCGGTGTCGCGCCAGCGCGAGTACCTGGCCGACGCCCGCGCCGTGCAATGGACGCGCAGCCGCGACGGCCTGGGCGGCGTGCTGCGCAAGGTCATGGCCCAGCGCCGCGACCTGCCGCGCGGCTACGAAGAGCACAGCCATAAGGGACTGAACCACCCCTCGGTGCAGCACATGCTGCTGGTGGACCTGGGCGGCGGCGGTCGCATGGAGCGATGGCTCGACTCGCACCCCACGCTCGATGAGCGCGTGCAGCGCCTCTATGGCCGCAAAATGCAGCCGATCAAGGTCACACCGGTGGCCGCAGCCCCCGAGCCTGCCTGGCGCCCAGAGAGTGCAGGGCAGCCCGCCGGCGCGACGTTGGCGTCGCTGGTGGATCCGTTCGCACGGTATCTTTGATCCCCCCTGTGTCGCCTTCGGCGCCTTCCCCCCAGGGGAACGCACCCGGCGGCTTGGCCGAGCCAGTCCACGGGTGCACTGATAGTGGGCCGCGCCGGTGAGTGTCTGCGTTCTCGGTGGCATAGTGGTGGGCCTTTCAATGCCGAGATCTTTTATGTCCCGTGACACGCGTTTTCAGGAACAAGCCCAGGCCCTGGGCTACAGCTTCGATGGCGAGATCAAGATCGGTGGCAACTACGTGCCGCTGGTGCGCGACGGTCACCACATCTACCTGAGCGGCCAGATCCCGCGCGTCGGCGATACCGTGGTGGTCACGGGTGCGGCCGGTGCGGGTGCGTCGCTGGTCGATGCGCAGAAGGCTGCCAAGGTCTGCGCGATGCGTGCACTGGCTTTGCTGCAGCGCGCACTCGGCTCACTCGATGCAGTGCAGGCCATCCTGCGCATCACCGTGTACGTGCAGTCGGCGCCCACATTCACGCAGCAAAGCGAAGTGGCCGATGGCGCATCGGACCTGCTGTTTGCCGTGTTGGGCTCGGCGGGCGCCCACACGCGCACCTCGGTGGGCGTGCTGCAGCTGCCCAAAAATGCGACGGTCGAGGTGGATTTGATTGCCACCGTGGCATCCAAGGCCGTCTGAGCGCCGTGCGCCGCGCGCGGGCCGCCGCAGAAACCGCAGGAGAGTCCCATGACCATGACGGAATCCGTGCACCAGGGAAGCTGCCTGTGCGGCGGTGTGCGGTACGAGACCACGGCGCCCCTGCAGGCGGCCTCGCACTGCCACTGCTCGATGTGCCGCAAGGCGCATGGCGCGGCCTTTGGCAGCTATGCCAGCGTGCGGTGCGAACACCACCGGTTTGTGCAGGGCCAGGCATTGGTCCGTACCTACCAGTCTTCGGCCCAGGTCACGCGCACGTTCTGCGCGGTGTGTGGGTCGCCGCTGCTATGGCACAGCGAGGGCTCCCACGCCGATTGGGTGGCCGTGCCGCTGGGTACGCTGGATACCGTCTTTGATACGCCGCCCCAAAAACACATCTACGTGGACTCCAAAGCGCCCTGGGTGGTGATCTGCGATGGTTTCCCGCAAGAGCCACAGGGCTAGGGGCCATGCCAGTCCGAGACCTTCTCGATCAGGACATCCCGCAGGTGCATGCCTTGCTGGTTGCGCACGGCTGGTCGCACCGGCTAGGCACCCTGTCGCAGTTCGAGGCGCTGGTGGCTGCGTCGCAGTGCAACCTGGTGGCGCTGCACGGGGACGAGGTGGTGGGCTATGCGCGCGCCATTACCGACGGGCTCAGCAATGGCTACCTGTCCATGCTGGTCGTGGCCACTGCGTTTCGGGGCCAGGGGCTGGGACGCGCGCTGGTGCAACAAACGTTGGCCAAAGCGCCCGCAGCCACCTGGGTGCTGCGCGCTGGCCGTCCAGGTGCGTCCGAATTCTTTGCGAGAATGGGTTTTGCTCCGTCGGCCATTGCCATGGAGCGCACACGCTCCACCTGACACGCTTGAACGCCATGAACCACCCCCGTTTCAACGTCTTCGGCCGCATCGTCGAGGTGCGGCGTGAGGGCGCGCTGTGGCAGGCCTACCGCGTGGGGTCCGATGGCAAGCGGACTCCTTCGGGTTTCGTGATTCCCGACTTCGTGGAAGAGCACGAACTGGCGCAGTTTCTGGAAGACCTGTTCCACGAAAGCGCTTCCCCGCACAACGGCGACGTGCACCGCATCGCCTGAAGGGGCGGGCAGGCGTGGGCTTTTGCACCACGTCACACCGCTGTCAAACCCCGGCCAGACACTCGGACCCTTGTTCCAACAAGGGCCTTGTTCATGTCTGAACGCACTCGCAGCCGACTTCTTTCCCTTTCGTCCTTCCATGGCGGGCGCCGCACCGCCACGCTGAGCGCGCTGGCCCTGGCCGCGTCGCTGTCCGCATGCGGCGGCGGTGATGGCGGCAGCGTCAACAACAACGCTGGCGCCACCGCCACGCTGGCCGTGCTGGAGACCACCGACCTGCACTTCAACGTGCGCAGCTACGACTACTTCAAGCTGGCCGAGGACAAGAGCTACGGCTTCGAGCGCACCGCCACGCTGGTGCGCGCGGCGCGCAAGGAGTTTGCCAACACCCTGCTGGTGGACAACGGCGACACCATCCAGGGCACGGCGCTGGCCGACTACGAGGCCACCATCAACCCCATCCCCTGCACGCAGCAGCTGTCCATGTACAAGGCGATGGGCGCGCTGGGCTTTGATGCCGGCACGTTGGGCAACCACGAGTTCAACTACGGCCTTCCGTTCCTGAACCAGGTGCTGGGTGGCGGGCTGGAGGTGGACGGTGTGGATGCCGCCAAGAAGTGCGCAGGCGCGGGCTTCCCCGTGGTGCTGGCCAATGTGACCAGCAACAAGACGAAGAAGCCGCTGGTGCAGCCCTACACGGTGCTGGAGCGCACGCTGACGGCCAGGGGCTCGGACGGTAAAGAGGTGAAGCTGCCCATCAAGATCGGCGTGATCGGCTTCACCACGCCCGGCATCATGAACTGGGACAAGCGCTACCTGGAGGGCAAGGTCACTACCGAGGGCGCGGTAGAGGCCGCCACCAAATACGTGCCCGAGCTGCGTGCCAAGGGCGCGGACATCGTGGTGGCGCTGCTGCACGGCGGGCTCGATGGCGCGGCCTACTCGGCCACCATGGAGAACCCGGGCCTGCACCTGTCGAAGGTGGCGGGTATTGACGCGATGGTGATGGGGCACCAGCACGGCGTGTTCCCTGACACGGCGGCCACGCCGGGCTTCAACCTGCCGGGCGTGGACCACAAGGCTGGCACCGTGAATGGCGTGCCCGCAGTCATGGCCAGCTCCTGGGGCAAGTCGCTGGGCGTGGTGCAGCTGGCACTGCAGTGGGACGGTGCCAAGTGGGCGGTTAACAAGTCGGCCAGCAAGTCTGAGCTGCGCAACACACAGAGCAAGAACCCTGCGGGCACGACGGTGACCGTGGATGCAGACCCCGCCATTGCCCCGCTGATCGAGACCCAGCACCAGGCCGCCATCCAGTACGTGAAGACGCCCATCGGCCAGACCGACTTCCGCATGAGCACGCTGTTTGCCGACGTGGGTGACCCTGGCGCGATCCAGATCGTGAACCAGGCGCAGCAGGCCTATGTGGCGGCCTACATCAAGGCCAGTCTGCCGCAGTACGCGCAGCTGCCCGTGCTGTCGGTGAGCGCGCCGTTCAAGAGCGGCTTCCAGGGCGGTGCCGACTACACCGACGTGGCCGTGGGCCCGCTGGCCATCAACAACGCGGCCGACCTGTACCTGTACCCCAACACCGTGTACGCGGTGAAGGTGAACGGTGGCGACATCAAGAAATGGCTGGAGGCCGCTGCCAAGCGCTTCAACCAGATCGACCCGGCCAAGACCACCGAGCAGCAGCTCATCAGCACCTTCCCGGGCTACAACTTCGACATGTTCACCACGGCCGACGTGCAGTACGAGATCGACGTCACGCAGCCCGTGGGCAGTCGCATCAAGAACCTGGCCTACCTGGGCAAGCCCATCGACGTGGCGCAGGAGTTCGTGATCGCCACCAACAACTACCGCGCCACCAGCGGCAAGAGCTTTATCGACAAGCTCGATGGCTCCGGCACAATCTGGGCCTCACCCGACGCCAACCGGGACGTGGTGATCGACTACATCCGCAAGAACCCGGCGGTGACCCGCACCGCGAGCGGGGCAGCCAAGAGCTGGCGTTTTGCCAAGGCCACGGTGGCGGGCCCGGTGGTGTTCAGTTCGGGGGGCAATGCGCTCAGCGTGGCACAGGCGGCCGGGCTGGCCAATGTGTCGCTGCTGGCGGCCGATGACGGATCGGGCAAGGGCACGTCGAAGTACGGTGTGGACCTGTCGAAATAGGTATCAGCATCCCGCCATGGGGAGTGTGGCGGCGCGTGCCTTCGCGGCACCGTCGCTGCATATCCCGATAGATTGCTATGTTTTTGATAGCTTTCAGCGCATTTCCATCAAGCGCTAGAAGCTTTTTTCTTATGTATTTCTGTACAGCACGGGCTGCAGCAGCACGACCAGCGCCCCGGCGCCTCCGTCCATGGGCCGGGCCTGCACAAAGGCCAGCACCTCGTTCTTTTGCACCAGCCAGCGCTGCACGCGGCCCTTGAGCACGGGGCTCTTGCCGGGTGAGCCCAGCCCCTTGCCGTGCACCACGCGCACGCAGCGCAGGCCGATCTTGTGGGCTTGGCGGATGAAGTCGCCCAGCGCCTCGCGCGCCTCGTCCACGCGCAGGCCGTGCAGGTCGAGCTGGCGCTGGATGCTCCAGTGGCCTGAGCGCAGGCGGCGTGTCACCTCCACGCCGATACCGGGGCGGCGAAAGCTGAGCTGGTCGTCGGTGTCGAGCAGGGTGCTCACGTCGAAGTCGTCACTGATCGATTCGAGCAGTACCCGCTCTTCGTCCAGCCAGTGCTGCACAGGCAGCGGCGGCGGCAGGTGCTTGCGCAGCCGCGCCACGTTGGGGTTGCGCAGCGGGGTGACGGTGCCCACGCTGCGGCTGAAGAGGTGGCGCTCGGCCTCGGCCCGGGCGGCGGCCTCGCGTCGGGCCTTTTCTTCGGCCTGGCGGCGTTCCTGGTCCTCGCGCAGGCGGCGGGCCACGGTGGCCAGGTCCTGCAGCTGGGTGATGCGTTCACCCGTCCGGCGCGGGGTGGGTGGTGCGCGGCGCCGGGGTGGTGTCGCGATTTCACCGGCGACAGGTGCTGGGGGGGCGTGGCGCAGGGGGCGCATGGCAGCTTTGGCTGCGGCTTTTTTCTCGGCCAAACCAGCGCGCCGGGCTGTCCGGGAGATTGCGGGGGAGGGCGCAGCGGGAGCGGGTGTTGGCTCTGTTGCCGCCGTGCTGTTTACCCCAGCCGTGCGGGTAGCGCGTGCCAGCGCGGCGTGCAATGCCGTGGGCGGGTGGGCTGGCGCAGGCGCAGGGGCAGTCACACCAGTCCCTTTTCGGCCATCGACAGCGCCTGGCCCGGCGCCACGATGACGTGGTCGAGCACGCGCACGTCCACCAGGGCCAGCGTGGTCTTCAGGGTTTGTGTCAGGGCTTCATCGGCACGGCTCGGTTCCACGCTGCCGCTGGGGTGGTTGTGGGCCAGCACCACGGCGGCCGCCTGGTGGTGCAGGGCGCGCAGCACCACCTCGCGCGGGTACACGCTGGTCTGCGTGAGCGTGCCGCGAAACAGCTCCTCCATGGCCAGCAGGCGGTTTTGCGCATCGAGGAACAGCACCGCAAACACCTCGTGCCCCTTGGCGGCCAGGTGCAGCTGCAGGTAGTGCTTGACGGCATCGGGCGAGTCGAACACCTCGCGTTCGCGCAGCTGCTGGGCCAGGGCGCGGCGCGCGAGTTCGAGCACGGCCACCAGTTCGGCGCGTTTGGCGGGGCCCAGACCCTTGATGCGTTCCAGATCGGCTGCGCTGGTGTGCAGCAGCCCGGCAATGCCGCCAAAGCCACCTGTGATGCAGCCGGTGGTGGCGTCGATGCCGGGCGGGTCCAGCAGCTCCTGCGCCATCTGCAGCACGCCCTTGCCCACAATGCCGGTGCGCAGCAGGATGGCCAGCAGCTCGGCATCGGCCAGGGCGGCGGGGCCGCGTGCCAGCAGTTTCTCGCGGGGCTGGGCGTCGGCGGGCAGGTCTTTGAGGGGCATGGCGCAGGGTCTTTGACACCCGTCAGGGGCCGACGGGCGTAGGGCTTTGCCCGGTTTTCTACAATTGGGGCAGTTTATCGGGACTCTCATGACCATTACCGCCACCCCCCTTCCCACCGTTCAGCCGGGTTCTTTCCTCACGCTGCACTACCGCCTGGCCGGCCCGGCGGGGGATGTGATCAACACTTTTACCGACAAACCCGCCACCCTGTCGCTGGGCACGGGCGAGCTGTCGCCCGCCATGGAGCAGCGCCTGCTGGGCTTGGCCGAAGGCACGCGCACCACGTTCGAGCTGCCTGCGGGCGAGGCTTTTGGCGAGCGCAATGCCGACATGCAGCAGTGGGTGGCGCGCAAGCTGATGAACGAACTGGGCGATCCCGACGAAAAGTACAACGTGGGCGATGTGGTGCAGTTCCCTACGCCCGATGGCCAGGGCAGCTATGCAGGCGCCGTGATGCAGGTGCGCGACGACGGCGCGGTGCTGTTCGACTTCAACCACCCGCTGGCGGGCCAGCCGGTGACCTTTGAAGTGCAACTGATCGGAATCCTGTGATGCAGGCGCCGCAAGAGATCCTGCTGGCCGAGCCGCGCGGGTTTTGCGCGGGTGTGGACCGCGCCATCGAGATCGTGGAGCGTGCCATCCAGAAGTTTGGCGCCCCCATCTACGTGCGCCACGAGATCGTGCACAACACCTACGTGGTGAACGACCTCAAGGCCAAGGGCGCGATTTTTATCGAAGAGCTGTCGGACGTGCCACCCGGCGCCACGCTGGTCTTCAGCGCCCATGGCGTGAGCAAGGCCGTGCAGCAAGAGGCCGTGGCGCGCGGTTTCAGCATTTTTGACGCCACCTGCCCGCTGGTGACCAAGGTGCACGTCGAAGTGGCCAAGCTCGCCAAGGAGGGCTACGAATTCATCATGATCGGGCACAAGGGCCACCCCGAGGTGGAAGGCACCATGGGCCAGCTGGACCATGGCATCCACTTGGTGGAAGACGTGGCCGATGTGGCCCGTGTGCAGCCCGCGCAGACGGCAAAACTCGCGGTGGTCACGCAGACCACATTGAGCGTGGACGACGCCGCCGAGATTTCTGCCGCCGTGCGTGCACGCTTCCCCAGCGTGCGCGAGCCCAAGCAGCAGGACATCTGCTACGCCACCCAAAACCGGCAGGACGCCGTGAAAGTGCTGAGCCCGCAAGTGGACGTGGTGATCGTGGTGGGCAGCCCCACCAGTTCCAACAGCAACCGCCTGCGCGAGCTGGCCGCCAAGCTGGGCACCACCGCCTACATGGTGGACAGTGCTGACGAGCTGCGCGGCGAGTGGTTTGACGGCACGGCCCGCGTGGGCCTTACCGCCGGTGCCTCGGCCCCGGAAATCCTGGTGCAGCAGGTCATCGACCGCATCAAGGCGCTGGGCGCGGTATCGGTGCGCACCATGGCCGGCATCGAGGAAACCATCAAGTTCCCGCTGCCCAAGGGGCTCAAGATCGACGCAGCCACGGGCCTGAGCATCACCGAACGCACGCCAGAGACGGGGCCTGCGGGGCATTGAGCAGTGTGGTGCAGGGAGAGTGCTTCTAAATTGATAGCTACTGGCGCTTGATGGATAAGCGCTGGGGCTCAATTTTTATCATATTCTCGCCGTACGGACCCCGGCCGATCGCTACAGCGACACCGCCGGCCCACTCCACAGATCCAGCGGCGGGTCGGCGGCCACCGCACGCAGGATGTCGGTGCGCGAAATAAAGCCCGACAGCGCCCCCGCTTCGTCGGTCACCGGCAGGCCGGGCAGGCCGGTGTCCAGCAACACAGCGGCCACGCGGCGCAGTTCGGTGTCGGGCGCCACGGTGGGCACGGGGCTCACCATCACTTCGGACACGGGACGGCGCGCCAGGTCGATGGCCTGCTTGACGGCGCCCGGCTCGGGCAGCAGGTCCAGCGGCGCCATGTCGGCCCGCAGCAGCAGCCCGATCACGCGGCCCAGCGCATCCACCACGGGGGCCTGCGCCACCTTGTGCTCGGCCAGGGTCTGCCAGGCGTCGTTCACGCGGGCCTCCGGCTGCACACTGAGGGCACCGGTGGTCATCACGTCGCTGACCTTGGTGAGCGGCTGGCGGGCCACCTGGGGGCCTTGTCCGGTCTGGGCGTAGGCGCTCACGGCGTCCTGCATGCGTAGGTTGACGACCGCGGGGGCTGTGGCGGCGTCCGACGTTGCAGGGTGAGGCGGTGTGGGGAAGGCTGGTGCGGGTTCACCGGGCACATCCAGCGCCCGGGTGTGCAGCGCCTGGGGCCGCTGCACGCGCCGCACCGGCGAGATCTGCGACAGGTTTTCCGGGCCTCCCCGGTACATCTGCCCCGATGGTCCGAACACAAAGAACATGTTTTCCTCCTCCAACGGGTACGCCTTGCAGGCCCGCGAAGGGTGTTCGCGTGGGGTACTGCCCTACTCATGTTATCGGCAGTTGTGCGGCGCGCATGCAATGGAGGTTGTGTCCGCATGTTGCGGGCAACCCCTACACTGCCTCCCTTTGCCCCATCGGAGCCCCTTGCATGATCGACCGCGCCGCTATTGCCGCCGCCCGCCGCCACATTTCCGCCGCCCAGCCCGACTTTCTGCGCACCACGCCGCTGATGCGCGTGCCGGGCCGATCCCTGGGCGTGGATTGCGGCGAGGTCTGGCTCAAGCTGGAGCACCTGCAGGTGGGCGGCAGCTTCAAGGCGCGCGGCATGTTGTACCGCCTGCTGGCCAACCCGGTGCCAGACAGCGGCGTGATCATTGCCTCCGGCGGCAACGCCGGCATTGCCGTGGCCGCCGCTGCCAAGGCCCTGGGTGTGCGCTGCGAGGTGTTTGTGCCTGAAGTCTCGCCCGAAGCCAAACGGGCGCGCTTGCGTGCCCTGGGGGCAGAGGTGGTCGTCACAGGCGCAGCCTATTCCGAAGCCTTTGAAGCCTGCGTCGCCCGCCAGAAGGCCACAGGCGCGCTGCAGGCCCACGCCTACGACCAGCCCGAAGTGGTGGCGGGCGCGGGCACCCTGGCGCTGGAGATGGAAGAGCAGGGCGGCCGCCTGCCCGACACGGTGTTGGTCAGTGTGGGCGGTGGTGGCCTCATCGGCGGTGTGGCCGCGTGGGTGGAGAGCCGCGCCCATGTGGTCGCGTTGGAACCCGAACGCGCGCCTACCCTGCATGCGGCGCGCGCTGCGGGTCAGCCAGTGGATGTGGAAGTGGGTGGCGTGGCCGCCGATTCCCTGGGCGCCCGTCGCATCGGCGCCATCGGCTGGGAGGTGAGCCAGCGCCACGTGCACGATGCGCTGCTGCTGCCCGACGACGCCATCCGTGCCGCCCAGCTGTGGCTGTGGAAGGAGCTGAAACTGGCCGTGGAGCCCGCTGCCGCCCTGGGCCTGGCCGCATTGCAAACCGGCGCATACAAGCCCCAACCGCAGGAAACGGTGGCGCTCATTCTTTGCGGCGCCAACTTTGACCCTGTCAGCCTCGCCTGAGCCGAGACCGACCGCCCCTTTAAAATCGACACTATGCTTGACATCCTTCTCCTCCGCAAAGACCTCGACACCGCCATCGCGCGGCTGGAAACCCGCAAAAAGCCCCAGGCCTTCCTGGACGTCTCGGCGTTCCAGTCCCTGGAGTCCGAGCGCAAGACACTCCAGACCCGCACTGAAGAGCTGCAGGCCCAGCGCACCCAGCTGTCCAAGCAAGTCGGCATGCTGATGAGCCGCGGCGACAAGGATGGTGCCGACGCCGTCAAGGCCCAGGTGGCCGCAGGCAAGGTGGAGCTGGAGCAATCCGCCGCCCGCCTGGAACAAGTGCAGGCCGAACTGCTGGCCATGCTGGTCGCGGTGCCCAACCTGCCGCACGAATCTGTGCCGGTGGGCAGCGACGAAGCCGGCAACGTGGAAGTACGCCGCTGGGGCACGCCCGGCACCTTCGATTTCGAAGTGAAAGACCACGTGGACGTGGGCACACCGCTCGGCCTGGACTTCGACATGGGTGTCAAGCTCTCTGGCTCGCGCTTCACCGTGATGAAGGGCACCATCGCCCGCCTGCACCGCGCACTCGCCCAGTTCATGCTGGACGTGCAGACCCAGGAGCATGGTTACACCGAGTGCTACGTGCCCTACGCCGTGAACGCCGACTCGCTCAAGGGCACCGGCCAGCTGCCCAAGTTCGAAGGCGATTTGTTCGCGGCCAAGAAGGGCGGCCAGGACGGCGAGCCCGTGCCCGACAACGCGGCGCTGTATCTCATCCCCACCAGCGAAGTGCCGCTGACCAACTTTGTGCGCGACGTGGTGGTGGCCGAATCCGAGCTGCCCATCAAGCTCACGGCCCACACGCCGTGTTTCCGGTCCGAGGCCGGCAGCTATGGCCGCGACACGCGCGGCATGATCCGCCAGCACCAGTTCGACAAGGTCGAGATGGTGCAGATCGTGCACCCCGAAAAGAGCTACGAAGCGCTGGAAGAAATGACCCGCCACGCCGAGGCGGTGCTGCAAAAGCTGGGCTTGCCCTACCGCGTGATGAGCCTGTGCACGGGCGACATGGGTTTTGGCGCGGCCAAGACCTATGACTTGGAAGTGTGGCTGCCCGCGCAGAACACCTACCGCGAGATCAGCTCGGTGAGCAACTGCGAGGCCTTCCAGGCCCGCCGCCTGCAGGCCCGCTTCAAGAACGCGCAAGGCAAGAACGAGTTGGTGCACACCCTCAACGGCTCGGGCCTGGCCGTGGGCCGCACGCTGGTGGCGGTGCTGGAAAACTATCAGCGCGCGGACGGAACCGTCGAGGTTCCGGCCGTTCTCCGCTCCTACATGGGCGGAGTGTCGGAGCTTGCTCCGACCTGAGCGGATAGTTTCTGTGTAGGCTCACTTTCGCAACGCGAAAATTAAGCGAAGCGTGCCGGAACTACAACTACCAGCGCGCTGACGGCTCCGTAGAGGTGCCAGAGGTACTGCACCCCTACATGGGCGGAGTGTCGGAGCTGACACCCGCGGCCTGACCGGCCACGTGTTGCGCCCCGGATAGGCTTCGGCCGGGCGCACCCCGCAGGGCCTGCCCATGCAAATCAAATGCGTGGACAGGCCCTGGTGTTTTTGCGGTCCTGCAATGGCAGTGGGCCGCCGATTCGGGACAATGCAGTCATGACTTCTCCCGACACCCCTCCTGGCATCGCCTCGCCCAGCACCCCCATCCGTCTCACCCAATACAGCCACGGTGCAGGCTGTGGCTGCAAGATCAGCCCCAAGGTGCTCGACGTGATCCTGGCGGGCAGCGGCGCCCAGAACCTGGACCCGCGCCTGTGGGTGGGAAATGCGTCGCGGGACGATGCTGCCGTGTACGCGCTGGACGACGAACGCGGTGTGGTGTCCACCACCGATTTTTTCATGCCCATCGTGGACGACCCGTTCGACTTCGGGCGCATTGCAGCCACCAATGCCATCAGCGACATCTATGCCATGGGTGCCGACCCCCTGATGGCCATTGCCATCCTGGGTTGGCCGGTGAATGTGTTGCCGCCCGAGGTGGCACGTGAGGTGGTACGCGGCGGACGCGCGGTGTGCGACGCCGCAGGCATCCCGCTGGCCGGCGGGCATTCGATAGATGCGCCGGAGCCCATCTTCGGGCTGGCCGTGACGGGCGTGGTGGAAAAGCGCCACCTCAAGCGCAACGACACCGCCACGGCGGGCTGCCGCCTGTACCTGACCAAGCCGCTGGGGATCGGCATCCTCACCACCGCAGAGAAAAAGGCCAAGCTGCTGCCCGAGGACGTAGGCCGCGCGCGCGACCTGATGTGCACTCTCAATCAGCCCGGCAGCCGTTTTGGCAAGTTGCCGGGCGTCATGGCCATGACCGATGTCACGGGCTTTGGCTTGCTGGGCCACCTGGTCGAGATGGCCGATGGCAGTGGCCTGACGGCGGCCCTTGACTATGCCGCCGTACCGCGCCTGAGCGGCGTGGAGTACTACCTGGCCGAAGGCTGCGTGCCCGGCGGCACCCAGCGCAACTTCGACAGCTATGGCGCCAGGATTGCGCCGCTGGACGACACGCAGAAGCAACTGTTGTGCGACCCACAGACCAGCGGCGGCTTGTTGGTTGCCGTGGCACCCGAAGGCGAGAGCGATTTTCTGCAGATGGCGGCCGGGTGCGGCTTGCAGCTGGCGCCCATCGGCCACTTGACCGCGCGACAGGCCTTCGCTGTCGTTTTGGGCTGACCATGGAGAACTTGGCCGACTACCGGCACATCCTTCTGAACGATGTGCCCATGATGGATGTGCGTGCACCCGTGGAGTTTGCCCAGGGGGCTTTCCCTGCAGTGGTCAACCTACCCTTAATGGACGATGCCGAGCGCCAGCAGGTGGGCACCTGCTACAAGCAGCGGGGCCAGCAGGCGGCCATTGCGTTGGGGCACTCGCTGGTATCCGGCGACATCAAGCGGGCGCGCATCCAGGCCTGGGCCGAGTTTGCACGGGCCCATCCGCAGGGCGTGCTCTATTGTTTTCGCGGCGGCTTGCGCTCCCAGATCGTCCAGCAGTGGCTGCAGACCGAAGCGGGCATCGACTACCCCCGTGTGATCGGTGGTTACAAGGCCATGCGCACCTTCCTGCTGCAGACCACGCAGGCTGCCGCGCAGGAATGCCGGTTTGTAGTGCTTGGCGGGCTCACGGGCACCGGCAAGACCGAGTTGATCGAACAGCTGGCCAGCGGACTTGACCTGGAGCGGCACGCGAACCACCGGGGATCCAGCTTTGGCCAGCGTGTGAGCGGCCAGCCCGCGCAGATTGATTTCGAGAACCAGCTGGCCATCGACATCCTCAAGAAGCGCGCGGCAGGGCAGCGGCTGTTCGTCGTCGAGGACGAGGGCCGGCATGTGGGGCGCTGCGCTGTGCCGCTGGAGCTGAGGCTGTGCCTGGAGCAGGCCCCGATGGTTTATGTCGAGGAGCCCTTTGAAGCCAGGGTTGAGCGCATCCTGCGGGACTACGTGGTCGCGCAGTGCGCCGAGTTTTGTGCTGCGCAGGGCGAGGTGCAGGGGTTTGGCGCCTTCTCTGCCCGCCTGCTGGAAAGCCTGGACAAACTGCACAAGCGCCTCGGGGGAGATCGTCACCAGCTGCTGCGGGCGACGATGCTCCGCGCCCTGGCCCAGCAGAAGGCGCTGGGCGATGCTGCGCAGCACCGCGACTGGATCACGGCGCTGCTGCGGTATTACTACGACCCTATGTACGCCTACCAGCGCGAGAGCCGGGCTGACCGCATTGAGTTTCAAGGTGCATACGGTGAAGTCCTTGCTTATTTGCGGGAACGCGCCGGGCTCTCAAGCTGCCAGTCGTGGGGACCCTCTGCACGAATCACCGCGCCGTGTGCATCTGCGGCCACTTGCCGGTTAATTCGTGCAGAGGATCCCTAGCGCAGGCGACGTCGAAAAGTCCACCTCTGCCTGCGCCAGGCGTTGCATGGCGGGGATCAGTGCCCGCGTATCACCACGGCGCCACTGGAAGCTGTACTGCAGCGGCGCTAGTGGCGTGCGTGCGCCCGGGGTACGCAAACCCAGCGGGCCCACCCACCCCGAGGGCAGAAACCCCACACCCACTTTTGCGCGCAGCATGCCCGCCACGGCCCCCAGGCTGTTGCACAGGATGTGCTCGCGGACGGTGACACCTTGCGCCAGCAACCAGTCGTCCAGCAGCCGCGTGGTGCCAGCGCCTGGCGGCAGCGTGACGAGGGGATGCTGTTGCAGCAACGCTTTGATGCCCAGGCGGCTGGCGCCCGCTAGGCTGGGTGATATGGCCCAGGCGAAGCGCGCGGCGCCCACGGGCTGCGATAGCAGTGTGCTGCGCGACGAGCGTCCTGCGATCACGGCGAAGTCCAGTTCGCCGCAGTCCAGGCGGCGCTCCAGCACCCCGCCCACATCCACGCAAGGTTCCAGAGCCAGGCGTGGGTGCGTTCGCCGCACTGCCGCCACAAAGGTGGGCAGCCACGTGAGCGCAGAGAGGTCGCCCACGCCAAAGCGGCAGCGGCCCGCAAGCTCCTCGCGGGAGCCTAGCGCATGGCCCAGCGCCGCCATGGCGTTGAGTACTTCCAGTGCGGCCGGCAGCAGACGCTCCCCCGCCTCGGTGAGCACGGCACGGTGCCCGCTGCGGTCGAACAGCGACTGGCCCAGCGTGGACTCCAGTTCGGTGATGCGTTTGGACAGCGACGAGACCGACAGGTGCACCCGCTCCGCTGCCGTGGCGAAATTGGTGCAGGTGGCCGCCCACCAGAAGGCTTCAAGTTGTTTGACCGAGGGATGGGGCATGTGCAGAGATATTGGCAAAAAGCGAACAAAGTCATTCTAAATATTCCGCTTTTATTCACTGATATAGAAATCTACAGTGGCGCTGATTCCTTAACGCAATGACCATCTGCCATGCCCGTCTCCACTGCTACGCCGTCTACCCCCACGCCGCGCTCGCCTGCTGTATTGCGCCGCATGCTGTCGCTGCACGACTTTGAGGACGCCGCGCGCAGGCGTCTGCCTCGGCCCATCTTCGGTTACATCGCCGGTGCGGCGGAGGACAACGCCTCGCTGCGCGACAACCGCGCAGCGTTTGGAGACTTTGCCTTTGTGACGCGGGTACTGCGCGATGTATCGCAACGGTCGCAATCCGTCGAGCTGTTTGGCGAACGCTACAGCAGCCCTTTCGGGATAGCGCCCATGGGCATCAACGCGCTGTCCACCTACCGGGGCGATCTTGTGCTGGCGCGTGCTGCACGGCGCATGGGCATTGCGTCTGTGATGAGCGGTACGTCGCTGATTCCGATGGAGGACGTGGCCCGCGACAGCCCGGGCACCTGGTTCCAGGCCTACCTACCTGGCGATCAGGCGCGCATTGATGCGCTCATCGACCGCGTGGAGCGTGCGGGTTTTCGCACCCTCGTCGTCACGGTGGACATCCCCATCTCCGCCAACCGCGAGAACAACATCCGGACGGGTTTCTCCACACCCTTGCGCCCCAGCCTGCGTCTGGCATGGGATGGTCTCGTTCGGCCGCGCTGGGTGGCGGGAACCTTTTTGCGCACGCTGCTGCGCCACGGCATGCCGCACTTTGAAAATTCGTTCGCCACGCGCGGTGCGCCCATTGTTTCTTCCACGGTCCTGCGCGACTTCTCGGCACGCGACCATCTGAACTGGCGCCACATCGAGGCCATTCGCCGCCGCTGGAAGGGGCCCCTGGTGGTGAAGGGCCTGCTCAGCGTGGAGGACGTGTTGCAGGCACAGCGTGCCGGGGCCGATGGCGTGGTGTTGTCCAACCACGGAGGGCGCCAGCTCGACGGGGCCGTATCGCCGATGCGCGTGTTGGAAGAGGTGGTGGCCGCTGTAGGCGCTGGCTACCCGGTGCTTGTGGATGGAGGCTTTCGGCGCGGCTCCGACGTGCTCAAGGCCGTTGCGCTGGGCGCGCGTTTGGTGCTGGTGGGACGTCCGTTCAACTATGCAGCCGCCGTCGCCGGGGAGGCGGGGGTGCACCACGCAATCACGTTGCTGCGCGACGAGGTCGACCGCAACCTTGCCATGCTCGGTGCCACGGGTTGCAGCGAACTGGGGCCCCAGCACATCGTGCGCCAGCGGGGTTGAGAGGCAGATTTCAATGGACGGCACGGAAGTGCACCCTTATCCGTCCAAGGCGTCCAAAGAAAAAGCCCTGCGCTATTGATTGGATAGCATCAGGGCTTTGTCAGTGGCGGAGAGGGTGGGATTCGAACCCACGGTAGTGTTGCCACTACGCCTGATTTCGAGTCAGGTACATTCGACCACTCTGCCACCTCTCCTGTGTGTCGAAGCCTGCGATTATAGCAAGGTTTTCCGGGGCACCAGCGCCTCTTCCCCTCTCCCACTCCAAACGCGGTCACCTGTTGTGTAGCTGGCGTGCGCTTCGTCTGGCGGGGCTCCTGCCTGTAATTGCCTGTAATCGCTTTGCTTTTGGGGCCTGCCTACAGTCGCATCACTGCTTCAAAAAACGCAGTACCAAGCAACCCGGCGACAGGACATCAGGTAGGAGTCCCCATGGATATCAAGCTGCGATTTGTGAACCAATCCCGCGACGGCAACAAGTCGGAGGTGGTGATGTATCAGAAGAACCAGCTCACCAGCATGGCTTCGCTTGCAATGGCCTGGAAGGTGATCCGGTTCTGCGGACGTGACTGTTACCACCCCTTTGTTTTCCCAGCGGGTTTCGAAGTGGGCGTTGCCGATGAGTACGGCAATTTTTCACCCCGCATGGCCGCAGAAAACGGCCAGATGCTCAGGCTGGAATCCACCGCATCGGGTTCCCGGCGCCTGCGGCGTGCGGGGCCGGCCAATGCCTCCAATGAACTCGATGTGCTCAACGACCTGGGCCAGGGCGCGGTCAATGTCTGCGTATTCAGGGACGGCCGGATGGTGGGCATGAAGACTTCCGTCACGCCGGGCCAGAAGGCGGTTTTCCAGTACCAGCCGGTGCTGTGGATTGGCGTGGCCTCCCAGGTTGCGCAGGGCGTGGCGATCAGCTCTGCCGTCATGAGCAATGCCAACTCCGAGCTGTCGCTGTTGGGCATCGCCAGTGCGGACATCGTGATGTCGGGCGGTGGGCCTGGCGAGGGCTCCACGCCCTACGAATTCAATCTCGAGAACATCGTCCAGATCTGACCGAACAGGCAGAACAGGACACGCAGAGTTCGCCTTCAGGGCCGCAGGGTCCGGGGGCAAACGGGCAACGCATGGCGTGTTGCCACCACTTTCACCAACAGGAGAAACTCATGGGCGTTCAACTCAATTTCATCAATAACTCCAACGACACGAACAACTCGGAGGTCGTGATATTCCAGAAGAATGTCGCCACCAATTTCGACGAACTGTCGGTGGCCTGGCAGGTCATCAAGTACTGTGGCCAGGGCGACAACCATCCGTTCACGTTTCCCATGGGCATGCAGGTGGGGGCCAGTGACAGCTACGGCAACTACACGCCGCAGCTGGATGCCCAAAATGGCCAGCTGTTCCAAATGGCTTTGACGACCTCTGGCGACAGGCTCGTGTCTGCAGGCAGTGGCACCAGTTCCAAGGAAGTGCAAGTGCTCAACGCCTTGCCCAAAGGGGCCATCAATGCCAGCTGCTACAAGGATGGCAAGCTCCTGGCCATCAAGACCTCGATTGCACCCCAGCAAAAGGCGGTGTTCGAGTTCAAGCCCACCATCTGGATTGGTGTGGCTTCCCAGATCGTGCAGGGCCAGGTGATGAACTCGGCCATTATTTCCAACATCAACACCGAGCTGTCGCTCCTGGGCATTGCCAGCGCAGACATCGTGATGACCGGTGGCGGCCCAGGCGCCAACTCCACGCCGTTCGCGTTCAACCTCGAAAACATTGTGATGTGCTGAAGCAGCGCGTCGGCGTGGGGCCGTGTAGTGCCCAGCGCCGATGCTCTGCAGCGCGCGCAGTCCACCCAGGAAGCATGCCGTGAACGAAATGGTCCAAAGAAGATGGAGCGCCATGGATGGCTGCCTGGTCTTCGACATCACCATCAACCGAGCACCCCACGACGATGTTCCTTCGTGTGTCAGCGTGTCCTGTAGTTCAGGTGAGTCGGAGAGCCAGCGGGTCACCGTCACCAGGCAATGGCCCGCCCAGCCCTTCGAGTTCAAATTCTCCTCGGGGTGCTATGTGTCAGGCTACCTGCAGCAAAAAACGCCGGTGCACATCGACGGCGCCCCCAATACGGCCATCTTTGCCGACATCCACTACGGCATGCGGGGGCAGGCGGATGACCACCACTTCGAAGGCATCATGGCGGCGTGCCCGATGCGGGGCCCCATTCCGCCCCCTGGCCCACGGCCACCTGCTCCCACGCCGGTGGTGCCTGCGCCACCAGCCCCACCAGTCGATCCTGTCGAGCCGCTGCCTGTCCTCCACAGCCATCCGGAGGAGCTGTTTCCTTACGTGTACGTACGCCGCTGGCCCAAGATCTCGGCCGCGGATCTTTTGTATGGCTTTGTCCAGTACACCGTTGCAAGCCCTCCTTTCAGCAGCTTTTTCGAGGACCTGGTAGCGGCACGCAGCCAAGGCCGCGAAGCCGTGCAGTCCCTGGCGCTGCAACTTATTGACGGAGACCCGCCCTATCAGGGGCTGTTCATCGGCCACATGGATTGCCTCCCGGGACCCATGAGCCAGTTTGCATCTTTGCTAGCGCAACTCCCCGCCTCGGATGACAAGACACGGGAGTGGCTGGCGGCTGCCCATGCGGAGGTCGCGCAGTTGCTGCAGCGGTACGCCCTGACCTGGGCCTACTTGGAGTCGGGAAACTATGCACAGGCGCTGGACAGGGTTTGGCAGAGTTACTTTGCCTTGATCATCACCCTGGGGTATGACGCGGGCTTGCTCGATGGGTTGACCCGCACCCTGCAGCTGGCGAATCTGATCGCGGTGGCTTTGCAGCCCGGCAGCCAGGGCATGGCCACAGTAGGCGCCGCTTCGGCAACGCCCGTGCTCCTGCAGCCGGCTCCAATCAGTTCCGCGCAGATTGCATCGCTGCGTGAGGCCACGGTGGTGCTGCCGGGGCAGGTGTTTCCTTTACCGTCGGCCGGCGCTGCAGACCACTCACCGCCCGTGGCGCGAGACGGCTGGATTGAGCCCTATGCCATTGGCGACTTGCAGATGGTGCGCCAGCGTTTGCTGTGCTACCAAAGCGGAGAGATCGCGCGCATAGAAAACGTGATGCGCGGTGAACGCCGGGAGGTCACGCACAAACGCACCCACCGGCAAAAGGATGAGCAAAAGCAGACCCTGGCCGAGATGCAGGTTCTGCAAAACGATGCAGCGGACGAACGCAGCAATTTGCAGGAGGAATCGCGCAAGACCGTGGCCGAAGCGACCGAGACCCACCAGTACAACAAGTTCACCAGCAGCTATGGCCCTCCCACCCAGGCCACCCTGGATGGCTCTTGGACCAAGGCAGTGCAGCAAGGCGCCAACCCGGGACTCGACGACACCATCCGCTTTGCCCGCGACATCCTGAACAAGACAGTTAACCGCGTCAGCCGCAGTGTCAGCCACACGCGCTCCAGCAGCAGCATGAGCCAGACCGAAGATGCCGTGGTCAGCCTGATCGACAACACCGCTGGCACCCAGAACATGCGCGCCGTATTCCGCTGGGTGAACAAGGTGTACGAGGCATGTGTGGTGAACTATGGCCAGCGCCTGATGATGGAGTTCATGGTGTGCCAGCCCGCCGCGGGTTTTATCGCACAGGAGCAGGCGCTGGCGGGGCAGGACTTCGCCAAGCCGCTGCCACCGCTGCAACTGGGGGTTGCCACCTTTGAGGACATCAAGGTGGATGGTCCACGCAACTATGCGCAGCTAGGTGCCTACTATGGCGTGCTGGATCTGGAGCCGCCGCCCTTGGCGGAGCGCTTCGCCTCGGCCACCTTGCGCAATGGCGAAGAAAAGCAGATTGCCGTCCCCGCAGGGTATTGCGCCACCAGAGCCTTTGTCAGCTGCATAGGCTCGTCCCCTGGGTTGCCAGCACCTGTTGTGCTGGTGGGGCAGCAACTCGTGACCCCTGGCACTGTGTCCAGTGCCGTGGTGATGCGCGGAGAGGACGAGACCGTGCCGGTGTCCGTGACAGACTATCAACCCGGTTTCTCGCCGCCTGGCGATTACCCGTTGCAGGTCAATGTAGAGATCAGTTGCACGCCTTCCAGTCGGTGCATGGACCAGTGGCGCATCCGCACCTACGCCAGCATCGTGCGTGGCTATCAGGAGCGGATGGCGGCCTACCATAGCCGGGCCCAGGGCGGGGGGGCGTCTCCCGCGCCCGCCTTGTCACCACTGGCCCATCGGCAGATTGAGCAGCGCGAGCTGAAGAACGCATGTCTGCGCCTGTTGCTGGAGCGCCTGCAGACCCTGACAGGCATGTCCGCACATGCCGCGTGGGGGTCTCCGCCGTCGCAGTTTGAGGTCAACGAACCCCGCTATTTGCAGTTCTTCGATGAAGTGCTGGAGTGGAACGAGATGGCCTACAGCTTTTATGCCAGCCCCGGCATGACTGCTGTGGGCCGGGTGCCTGAGCTGGGGAGTCTTGCGGCCGACGACGATGCCTTGTTCGCCAACTTCTTGCAGGCTGGCCAGGCACGTGTCCTGTTGCCCGTGCAGCCGGCGCATGTCATGGCCTTTCTCTATTTCTACTCGGCCGGCATGCTGTGGGTCGCCCCGGATCGCCTTGCCCCCGTCAATGCGGGCGATATAGCGTTGGCCAACGACCTCAAGCATGCAGGGCCCAGGCAACAGAACCCTGCGCACCGCCCGGGGCCGTGCTGGCAGGTGGTGGTACCTACAGCCATGCAGGTGCTCGATGCGTCGGGCGTCGAACAGGGCGCTGACCTGCCCGCCGTCGGGGAGGCTGCGCCATGACGGTGATTCCAGGGGCTGCCAGCCCCTTCTTTGGCCGAATCGGCTTTGGCGACCTGCCCGTGGGTTCTGTGACGGCTTTTGCGGGCACCCTGGGGCTGCCCGACAGCGCGAGCCCTCCCGCTACGGTGAGTCCGACCGCTTACACCACCAACCCCCTGGAGGCGTGGGGATGGATGGTTTGCGATGGCCGGTCATTGGCCTGTGTGGACTACCCCGAACTGTTTGCCGTGCTGGGCTACGTGTATGGCGGTGCCGACGACAACTTCAACGTCCCCGACTACCGTGGTTACTTTCTTCGCGGCATTGGCACGGGCACCCGCAACGACCCGGACATCGGCCAGCGCAGCAAGCCGCCGGGTGGCCAGGGGGCGAGCGATGGGGTGGGTTCCATCCAGCCGTTTGCCGTGCAGACGCATGAGCACACCTACAGCAGTGCACCTGCTCCCTCGGCCACGTCCCCTAGTGGAACTGCAGCAGGCGCGCCCAGCGTCACCAGCACGCTGACCACCGGAGGGCCGGTCGCGGGCGCGGGCCATGCGCAGGCGGTGCAGGTGAGCCCGAACGAGACGCGCCCCCTCAATGTGTACGTCAACTACCTCATCAAGTTCACCTACGGACTGCTCCCGCTTTTGAGATGACCGCGCACGTGTCCCCAGAACCCTTTCCAAGGAGAAAATTGCATGGCATACACCAACGTCCAATTCATCGGCTACGTGCTCGACACGGCGCCCCAGGTGAACCCCGATGGATCCAAGACCTATCTGGGGCTGAGCGATCCCAAGCTCGACATTGAAGCGCGCTGCGATGTGATGTTGCGCGCCATGCAAACGGCCCGGGATGCGCTGCCGCAGGCGTCTCCACCGACACCCGAGGGGGAAACCCTGAAGGTCTTCATGGCACCCGAGTTCTTTTTTCGAGGTGCCTCGGGTGCCTACCAGATGGACGATGTCCAACGCGCCATTGCCTCCTTGCAGCGCATGGCGGCCGATGACCAGTGGGTGGACTGGGTGTTCGTGTTTGGCACCATTTTGGGCGCGTCGTCGGTCACCCAGCAGACGCCGCCCTACGACATCGACCCACTCGCGAGCACCGAGATCTACAACTTTGCGCTGGTGCAGCAGGGGGGCATTGCGGCACAGGGCGATGCGGGGGCGCGGATGGTGATGAAGGAGTTGATGTCGGGGGTTGATTTCATCGCCACTGCCGTGAATCCGGGCGGCCTGTTGCTGGGCGACGTGGAATACTGGCCTGCATCGACCGGCGGTGGGCTGGGACGTGAGCAGCAAGAGGTCAACTATGACGGTGCCGGCGTGTTCGAGTTGGCAGGCATCACCTGGGGGCTGGAGGTCTGCCTGGACCACAGCGGCACGGTGCGCCGGCTGCAGAGATCGCCACAATTGCCGGGCCAGAAGCTGATTCAGCTGCAGGTGGTGCCATCGTGTGGCATGGGCATACAAGCGCCGAGCGTGATCACGCAGGCGGGCGGCTATGTCTTCAATTGCGATGGTTCGGGCGCGGCAAGCCACTCCACCCTGGTGCAGCAGGTGCCACCGTTGGCCAATGTGCCCTTGCTGAGCAGTGCACCGGTCAGCGATGCCGATGTCGCGCTGCAAAGCACCTCGCCGGTGGAGGATGTTGCTCTCAGTGCCCTGTACGCCAGGGGACCGGGCGTGGTCAATATCTATCCGGCACTGGCCTTGCCTGCACAGCAGGTGGTGGTCGGCAACATCGTATGCCTCGACTGGCCCGCCAGCCCCGACTACCGTTTCATCTTCCAGCTGGTCTACAACAGCAGTGGCAACTTCGTGACGCTGGTGTGCGAAATACGCAGCAAGAAGGCTAACTTCTATGGGAACAACTATTTCTTGCCGCTTTCGCTGCAGACGCAGGACTCCTGGAAGCAGGACGTGCGCATCCAGATGACCCTGGCGGCGGGCAGCAGCCCCTACGCTGGCGCCGTGTGGTGCAAGATCAACGTGCCGGGTTTCATCTTTGAAGGCAATGCCTTTGAGTTCAGTGCCACGTATAGCGGCCCGGCGCCGTTCACCATCTGGCAGTCTGCGGAAGGCCTGGGCGATGAAAACCCATGACGCTGGTGGCGCCGAGAGCGCACTGCATGCACTGAGCGTGTCGGTGGGCCCGCAGGCGTTCCAGGTGCGTGCCAGTGCGGCCAGAAGTGCGTTCTGGCACCGGTTGGAGGCCGGCGCGTGGGAGCCGCAAACCTTCGAGGTCTTCCGGCGTTTCCTGCAGCCAGACTGCTCATACATCGACCTGGGTGCCTGGATCGGCCCTACGGTGCTCTACGGTGCGGCACTGTCGCGCTGCGTGCATGCCGTGGAGCCCGACCCGGTGGCGTTTGCAGAGCTCGGCCGCAACGTGCAAGCCAACCCCGGGCTGTGCGAAAAAATCCACCTGTACCCCTTCGGCATTGGCGCGGAGTCTGGCCCGCTGCAACTCTACGCCGGTGGTCTTTACTACGCTGGGCACAGCGAGTTCGGAGACAGCATGTCGGGCATGCTGGCTGCGCCGGATGTGCCTGGCCAGCCCTGCCACGAGGCGCGGGGTGTGGACATGGAGCGCTTTCTGGACATGTATGCCGGGAAGGACTGCAACTTCGTCAAGATGGACATCGAGGGTGGCGAATACGCTGTGATTCCCGGCCTCTGGCGCCGCCTGTGGCGGTGGGGGCCACCGACCCTCTGCGTGTCCTTCCATGCTCCGGAAATCGCTCGGCGCGAATCCTTGGTGCGTGCCTGCATAGAAGAGCTGCTGTTGTGTTATCCGCGCTTTTATGCGGCTGCCGATACCAAGGCCGTGGCGCTCGAGGAACTGGCGGACGCGGTGCACGACTGGGGCGACGAAGCCCCTGGCAGCCCCTGGCGCAAGCTGGAAGCGCTGCTGGGAGCGGGTCTGGTGGCTACCAGCGAGGAGTGGTGAATGACTGCTGCACAAAATCGCCAGATCCTGATTGGGGTGCATGTGACGGGGGCTGGCGAAGGTCTGGCCGCCACGCTGTGCAGTATTTTCGAGAACACGCCGCTGCCCTTCGGGCTGCGGATACTGCCGGACAGTGTCCTTGCATCCCAGGCCCCGGCCGTGCAGCAGGTGCGGCTTGCCCCCGAGTCCCTTGTTCAGCGGTCCAGCCCGGCGCAGCCGGGGGCTGCCGCCTGTTTCAACCAGCTGGTGAGCGAGCCTGCCGACATCTATGTGTTTCTGGAAAACGGCGCGCGGGTCTGCCCTGGCTGGCTGGAGCTGATCTTGGCCGCGCTGGACAGCGATGCCAGCCATGGGTTGGCGGGCCCCTCCACCAACCGGGGATGGAACGAGCAGGCCGTGGCACCAGACTGCGGCGCTACCCAGGAAGCGCTGTGGGACCAGGCGGACGCCTTGCTGGCTCGCTACGGCAATGCCTGCGTGCCCCTGGCGCCCCTGCACAGCCTGGCAGACTTCTGCTACGTGGTGAAGAACGAGGTGGTGGCCGCCATTGGCGCGGCGGACACGGCATACACCCAGGGCCCCTGCTGGGAGATGGACTACAACGTGCGCGCCGCCCGCGCCGGCTTCCTGGGGGTCTGGGTGCAGGGCGCCTTCGTCCATCGTGCGCCCCGCTGCGCGGTGCTGGCACCTGTCCACGATGGACTGCTGGAGGCCAACAAGCGGCTGTACCAGGACCGGTTCTGTGCCTGGCGCAGCGAGAGCCATCCGCAGGCACCGCCCTATCACGGCCACTGCGCAGGGGATGGTTGCCGCTACTTTGCCGTGCCGGAGCAGATGCGCATCTTTGTGCCACTGCCCGGCAATGTGGCACCTGCGCTGCAGGTGCCCGAAGGCACCGCGCCCTCGGCGCCGCCCTTGCTGAGCTGCGTCATGCCCACGCGGGGGCGTGCAGCCTTTGTTGCGCAGTCGATCCGCTACTTCCAGCGGCAGGACTATCCCGCGCTGGAACTCATCGTCGTCTACGAGCAAGAGTCTGATCTCCCCGCCGGCATCGACGACCCACGCGTCCGCTGCATCCGCATGCCGGCCCGTACCAGCATTGGTGCCAAGCGCAATGAAGCGGTGCGTGTGGCGCGGGGCGAGCTGATCGCGCATTGGGACGATGACGACTGGTATGGCGCGCAGCGCCTGAGCCGCCAGGCCGCGCCCATTCTGCACAACCTGGCGGATGTCACCGGGCTCAACGACATGTTGTTCATGGCCCGGCCGCTGGCCGAGTTCTGGGCGAGCAGCCGGGCGCTGTTTCGTCGGATGTTTGTCGAAAACGTGAGCGGTGGCACCCTGGTCTTTCGGCGCAGCCTGTGGGAGCGCCAGGGGCGGTACCCCGATACATCGCTGCGGGAGGATGCGGATTTCCTGCTGAAGACCCTGCGGGGCGGAGCGCGGCTGTGCCGCATTTCGGGGCGTTCACTGTGCATCTATGTGCGCCACGATGGCAACACCTGGAAGTTCAAGGAAGGCCACTACTTGCAGCAGGCCGCCTGGGCCCTGGTGCCTGTACCGGACTGTCTGCCGGACGACGACCGCAGCTTTTACTTTCCTGCCACCCCTGGTGGCACGGCTGAGACAGGTGGCCCGCAGGCGCCCGCGATGCCGATGGTGTCGTGCATCATGCCCACCGCGGACCGGCGTGAGTTTGTGCCACAAGCCATTCGGAACTTTCTGGCGCAGGACTATGAACCCCGTGAATTGATCGTGCTGGACGATGGGCGCGACAGCGTGGCCGATCTGATCCCATCGCACGGCGGAATCCGCTACCTGCGCCTGGACCGCAAGTCCACCATCGGCGCCAAGCGCAACATTGCCTGCGAGCTGGCGCGTGGCGAGGTGATAGCGCACTGGGACGACGACGACTGGATGGCACCCACCTGGCTCAGTTCGCAGGTCAAGGCCTTGCGCGGCCAGGGGGCCGACATCTGCGGCCTGGACAAGGTGTTCTTCTATGCGCCAGACACGCGCCGGGCCTGGCAGTATGTGTACGACGGGCGCACGCCCTGGGTGTGTGGCGGCACGCTGTGCTACCTGAGGGAGTTCTGGCGCAGTGCCCCGTTCGCGGATATCGATGTGGGGGAAGACAACGCTTTTGTCTGGTCGGTGCGGGACAAGCGGATTGCCACCAACCCGGATCAGCATCTGTATGTGGCCCGTGTCCACGACCGCAACACCAGTCCCAAAGACACCTGGAACCGGCGCTGGCACAGCTACCCGGTGGAGCGCGTTGAGAGGCTCATTCGCTGACCCGCTGACTCTGCGGGAGGCTTACGGGTGGGTAGCAGGTGCCAGCCGGTATACCGGCTCGGGTTCTGGTGGATGGGCCTTGCTGGTGCTGGCGTAGGCTTCCATTTTCACGCTGCCGGCCAGCTCGTGGTGCGCGCGGTGGCTCAGCAGAACCGTCCCGGGGCCCGCCAGGCTGTTCAGGTGCAGCGTGACGTTGGCCGCGTGGTGGCTGTCCAGGGGCTCCCCGTGGGGCTGCAGGGTGGCCGTGTGCATGCCTCCCGATATTTCCAGGCGCACCCCATGCCGCACCTCCAGCATGCGGCTTCTTCGTTGCACACGGATGCACAGGTCCTGTGCCAGGGCTGCGGCCTGCTGCAGGTTCTGTGCGCTGCTGGGGCCCTGCTCGAAGTGGAACAGCATGCAGTCTCCCAGCGTCCCCGCGCCATGACCCTGGCCCGACTGCACGGCATTGGCGCACCAGCGCAACTGCTGTTCGCGGATCTCCTGCAGGTCGGACAGGGCCAGGGATGCGTCGCGGGCGGGGTACAGGCGCAAGGTCAGGCACAGGATGGCGCGCGAGGGAGCCCCGGGGGGTTGTAGCCTGGGACGTTCCAGCGAATCCATGGTGGCGTGTTGCGCCCGGCCGGATGCGGCGTGGGCTGCGGGGATGGGCCCCGCCGGGTGGCTGGGACCGCGGGGCTGGCCTGCCTGTGCCAGGCACCGGGCGAGGTCACCGTGCAGTTGCACGGCATCGGCGGTGCGCCGGCGCACATCTTTTTGCAAAGCCTGCTGCAGCAGCGTGCCCAGCGGACTGCCTTGCAGTTCCTCGGGCAACGGGACGGTTTCCATGCTCATCTGGCGTTGCAGCACCTCCGTCAGGCTGGCACCCTGGATGCTCGGCCGGGCGCTCAGGCACTCCACGAACATCAAGGCCCAGGCATAGATGTCGGTGGCGGGCCCGCACGCCTCGCCGCGCAGCTGTTCTGGCGCGCAGTAGGCGGGCGTGCCTTCGGCCCCAGCCGTGAACTGGGGTTCCCCGTGGTGGCTGGCAAGCCCGAAGTCCAGCACCTTGGCGTGCAAGTTGGTGCCGCTGGAAACCACCATCACGTTCTCTGGCTTCAGGTCCCGGTGCACGATGTGGTGGGCATGGAGGAAAGCCAGGGCATCGAGCAACTGCGCCATCAGCCCCGCCGTGTCCGGCAATGACAGCTTGCCCTGGCGCTGCAGAAACTCGCGCAGCGTTTCGCCAGCCACGTATTCCAGCACGGCAAACGGCACGCCCTCATGGGCCAAGCCTTTGTCGATGAGCCGGACCACGTGGATGTGTTGCAGCAGGGCCAGCACCCGGGTTTCCTGGTGCAGCCGTTGATGCACACGCCGCCGGTTGGCGGGGTCGCGCGCGGCCGGGGTGCTCGGAATCTTGATGGCCACGAACTGGCCGGTGCTGCGCTGCCTGGCCTTGAAGACCTGGCCCGATGCGCCCTGGCCCAGCAAACCCAGCGATTGATAGCCCGGCACACCCACGGGAAAACCGTGCGTGGGCACTCGTGTCATTGCAATGGGGCGCAGGCTCAGGCCACAAGCGACTCTTCAGCGTGGATCTGGCTGACCAGTGCCAAGGGGTCGAAATCGGCTTCCAGCTGCGTGCCCCGCGTGATGCGAAAGCACAGGCAGCCAAAGCGCAAGGAGCCCCGGCGCCGCTCGATCAGCTCGGGGACATGGGAGTCGCCGGGCATGGCCAGTGCAAGTTGTTTGCGCATGCGGAATATCTGAATGTTGAGGTGCCCGGGCTCCACTCCCAGCATCTTCGCCAGGCGCTCCAGCTCGACCCAGCCATGGGCCTGGCTGTCCCGATGGCGCTGCGCATCGGCCCATCGCAAGCGCGCGAGGGTCAGCAGGGCGTAGTGGTGGGTGCGTTCGCCCAGGTCGAACTGACGGTCTGCCTCCTGCACCTGCAGGCGCACATGCTCTTCATCCAGGCTGACGTTGAAATGCAGGCTCGTGCGCGGCCGGATACATGGAGCTGCGCCGACCATGGCCTCCATGGTCGAGGTGACCTCCTGCGCCGCCATGAAGCACCAGGGCTGGTTGGAAAATCGGATCTCGTCGCCGTCTTCCAGTACCCAGCTGCCCTGTGGGGTGGTGCATATCCACCGGCCTTGCTCGGCGCAGTGGATGGACACCTCGGCGTGCTCGCCCTGGGGCAGCAGGTTGGACCGCTCCAGCGGCACGGGGGCGCTGTCGTGGCCCAGGGGCCAGAGCAGATTGGAGGGGGCTGCAAGGTCTTCCACGACCCAGGCAGAGCCAGCATCACGCCCGAAACCGATGGTGCTTCCCACGCGGAGTGCAAAGGCACCGTTGTGGGACAGCAGCGCGCCATCGAGTAGGGTTCCGTTGCGGCTGTGGTCGTGCAGTTCCCATGCGGTGCCCGTCCAGCGGATGGAGGCATGCAGCTGCGAGGCGTCCGGGTTTTCCAGCAAGGTGTCCGAAGAACGGCCTCGCCCAAACACGTGGAGTGTCCGCAAATGGATCTTGCGCTGTGTTGCGCGGTTTTTCAGGATTGCCATCAGTCAGTCCCTCATTTCTTCTTCGTCACACCTTGCGGCGCGGTTTCCTTTGGCCCCGCGCATGGCTGAATGTGATGCCACGCAGGCCGTGGCATGCCGCTGCTGCGATTGCCTTGCGGGATGCCGCTGTGCAGCTGACGCCGGTTTCCTATCCGGGCGTTCGCCAAGAATTCCCGATGCAGCCCAAAGAGTGTGTTGGCGCAGTCCTCCCCGCGCAACTACCAAATCTGGTAGTTAACGTTCTGTTTGCAATTGCACGGGATCGAAATGCACGAGGCCCATTGGCAAGGCATCGCAAGCAGCCCTGCCACGCACCTGCCTTTCGACCGTGCTGCGTGCAGGGCCGGGCACTTTTCTTGTTGACCGCGGTGGCACGATGACGCTGAAAGCCTGCCGCCACAACGGTGCGCACAGCGGCGTGCAGACCCACGGGCATCGGTGCCTGCGGCCTGTAATGGCCTGTAATCGCCAAGCCAGAAGGTGGCTCCCACAATTTGTCCGGCGAGATGGCGTTTGCCATTCGCACCGATCCATTGACGGAGAAAACCATGCCTTACCTGTCTGACACTCAACGCAATCTGCTGGCGCCCGCTGGCGGGCTGCATCCTCGCAACGGCGCCACGGTGCCGACCTCGCAGCAGGCGCCATTTGTGAACGCCGCGTGCTGGGGTTGGGCGTTGAATGGCGAATACGTGAATGCCGATGACCCGTACGCAGCCACCACCATCTATACCTCGGACAACGGCGCTTTCGTGTTCAATGCCGAGCGTGTGCCCACCGGCCTGAACGCAGCGTTCTTTGCTGTCACCGACGTGATTTTTCCGCAGACGGTGCCGTACCACACCACACTGACCGCCAATTTCGCCAATGCACTGGGTGGCAATGTGGCGGCGCAGGACGCCTGCCGTTTTGCACTGATGAAGCTCACGGCAGAACTCAATGGGCACACGGTGTTGCCCGACACCGGCTCTGCGGTCTACACCATGGTCATGAAGTCACCGAGCTGGTACGGCTGGTGCCATTGGGGCATCGGCATCCAGGGAACGGGCGGCGGGGACACGACCTACCAGCAAAAAGTCAACGGCAGCGTCCTGAACCCCAACACCCTGCAATACAACTGCGGCGTGATGTGGGATGAAGGCCAGCCGCTGACCACGACGATCCGCATCGACGGCCTGTTGCAGACACAGGTCACCATGCTCAACAACGTGGTGTGACGCCATGGCTGCGCAAACCCGTGGTATCGACGTCAGCCACTACCAGGGCAATGTCAACTGGCCGAGTGTGGCTGGCAGCGACGTGGCCTTCTGCTTCATCAAGGCCACCGAAGGCATTGCCTATGTGGACCCGCTTTTCCGCGCCAACTGGACGGGCAGCGCGGCCGCAGGATTGCGCCGGGGCGCCTACCACTTCGGCCATGCCGGCAGCGATGCCGTCGCTCAGGCGCAGTTTTTCTACGACACGGTCAGCGCCGATGGAACGCTGGGGCCTGGGGACTTGCCGCCGGTGCTGGATCTGGAAACCCTGGATGGGCAACGCCCCGCCGAAGTCCTGCAATGGACCCTGGCATTCCTGTCCAAGGCCGATGCGCTGTTCGGGCGCCAGACCATGGTCTACACCGACACGGGCTTCTGGCAGGCGCTTCAGGCGCTGCCCGGCTGCCAGGTGCTGGCCTCCCGCCCGCTGTGGCTGGCCGCGTATTCGGCCTACCCCCATGTGCCACCACCTTGGTCACCCTTGTCGTCCTGGACGTTCTGGCAGTACAGCGATGGCTCCGTCAATGGCGGCAGCCCGGTGGCTGGCGTGGCGGGTGCCGTGGACCAGAACTGGTTCGCCGGCTCCGTGGCGCAGCTCGCCGCTCTGGGCTAGTGCCCAGGCCACCCATCACCGTCTGGACGGAAGGGGACGCTTCCCATCGTTTCACTTTCCCACCACCACACCTTGAGGAGATTCGCCATGACTTGCTATACCGATGCCACCGACACCAAAAAGATCACGAAGGAGATCGAGAGAAATCTGCAGGTTGACGACAATGCCATCGCAGTCCTGCAATTGATTGCCAGGCTTTGCTTGACGACCGAGCTCTCGGAGGACCCGATGACGCTGTGGCTGCGCTTGCTCAGCGAAAACGGCGTGACAGCGCAGAAGTGGAAGGGCAGCCAAGATGTCATCGAGATCTATCCCAGCGGTACACACGGTATTGGAAAAAGCGACAGATTGTGGTTCCAGCTGGGAGAGACATCGGTCGCTGTCATCAAGGCCTACGAAAGCGAACATTAGGCTCATGCGCCGGCGTGGAGCATGGAAGGGCCGTGGTCCTTTCGTGCCCACGCAGTGTGTGGCCGATGGAGGGTGAGAATTGAATAAAAATGGCCACTAGCGCTTTTTGTTATTCGGTTTATTGCTATTAAAATAGTAGCAATTTTCCAGCCCTGTAGTGGTCTTGCCTGCGGCAGTCAAGTGCCCAGCGGCAATACCAGCCTGAACTCCGCCCCCCGTCCGACATCGCTGTCCACCTCCAGCGTTCCGCCATGCCGGTGGATCACGGTGTGCACCAGGGCCAGCCCCAGGCCCACGCCGCCGATGGCGGGGTGGCTGCGGTCATGCAGCCGCTGGAACGGTGCGAAAAGCTGGCCCTGCAGTTCCGGTGCGATGCCGGGGCCTTCATCGCGCACCGACACGATCCAGTGCTCCCCTCGCTGCACGATGGAGCACTGCACGATGCCTTCTTCGGGGCTGAACTTGACGGCGTTGTTCAGCACGTTGGCCAGCGCGCGGCACAACAGGGCGCGGTCGCCCACGGTGGGGGCGGTTTCCGGCGCCGTGGCAATGGTTACCTCCACACCCCGGTCGCGGGCCAGGGCCCAGATGTCGTCCACGGTTTCGGCCAGCACGGCCACCAGGTCCAGGGGCGCCATGCGGTATTCCTGCGACTCGGCGCTGGCGAGCTTGACGAAGTTCTCGGCCATGCCCAGGGACGTGCGCGCATAACGCTCGATGCGCAGCATCAGCTCATCGTCCGGCATGCGGCCGGGGTAGGCGCGCTGCATCTCCAGCAGCGTGAGGATGGAGGCGTTGGGCGCCCGGATGTCGTGTGAGATGAAGTTCATCGCCTGGTCACGCTGCTGCTGGGCGCGCCGCATGTCCGTCAGGTCTACCAGGGTCAGCAGCCAGCCAGCCTTGGCCAGGTCGGTGAAGGGCTTGCACTGCACCAGCAGGCTGCGGCCTTGGGCATCGCGCCCCTCGCTTTGTTCGGGCATGTGGTGGCCGCGCAGCTTGTCCAGGGTGATGAGGGGCTGGCCGGTGCCGGTGTGCACCAGGTCATGCAGCAGTTCGACCACCGACTGGCCCTGCAGCGGCACCAGGGGGTCTCCGCCCACGTGGTGGCGTGCCGCCATGTTGGTGAGCAGGATGTGCCCCTGCGGGTCGCAGACGATGGTGGGGGAGGGCAGCTGCTGCAGGCTTTCGCTCACGAAGTGGTGCAGGTCGCGCAGCTGGCGCGATGCGCGTTCCACGGCATTGATGCGCTTTTCCAGGAAGTCGCCGGAATCGCCGGGGCGGTGCTGCAGCCGCATCGACAGGCCGTCGCGCTGCAGACGCTCCATCTCCAGCCGCAGAAAGTGCGCGGCTGCGCTCAGGCGTCGCCAGCTCCACAGCGGATAGGCCAGCACCAGCCCGGTCAGCGCTGCAGCGGGCGCGAACTGCAGGCCTATCCACGAAGGAAGGGCCACGCTGAGCAGCAGGGTGGCCACGCCCAGCGCCGCGCTGGTGAGCAGGGCCACGAAGGGCCCCAGCAACAGCAGGGCCAGCAGTGCACACACCACGGGGGCCAGGTTGAACAGGGTGTTGAGAGCCGTGGCGGCAGGCTGGATCCGCACACCCGACAGGCGGCCGTCCAGCACCTGGGCCACCACCTCCACGCCAGGCATCAGCCGCGATTGTTGGCTCATGGGTGTGGCAAACATGTCGCCCAGGCCCGAGGCCGCAGCACCCACGAGCACGTATTTGCCGCGAAACGCCTGTGCAGGCACCTGGCCGCGCAGCACGTCGATGTAGGAATAGGTGGTGAAGTGGCCGGGACCACCGGCATACGCAATCAGCGTGCGGTCAGCGCGTTCCCAGGGGCCACTGCCTGGAGGCTGTGTGGCTGCGCCGTCGGCAACCGCCGCAGCGCGCGCGGCGTTGCACTGCGGCAACGTGGCGGGGGTGAGCGGTGCGGACGTGGCCACGCACTGCAGTGCCATGCTGAAGTGCTGCCAGGGTGCAGCGGCGGGCCCTTCCTGCAGGTACAGGCTGCGCACCACGCCGTCGTTGTCGGGAACCACGTGGACATGGCCCAGGCCGGCTGCGGCATCTGCAAATGCGGTCCAGGGCAGGTCGGCCATGTGGGCAGCCGGGCCGTGGCCGCGCCGCAGCACTGGCAGCACCACCCGCCCGCTGCGCCGCATGGCGTCGGCCAGCAGCACGTCGTCCTCGGGGTAGTCCAGGTCTTCTTCATTGAACAGCACGTCCATGCCGATGGCGCGGGGCTGCTGCGCCGATACGCGCGTGATCAGCTCCGCGTGCAGCGCGCGGCGCCAGGGCCAGCGGCCAATGGCTGCGATGCTGGGGTCGTCGATGGCAACGATGACGATATCGGGGTGCGCGGGGCGTGAGAGCAAGCGCAGGCCTGCGTCCTGCACGAGGTGGTTGACCCGGCTCAGGCTGTCGGCGGTGCTGAGCCATGCCACCAGCCCCAGCAGGGCGGTGGCCAGCAGGCTCCATTCCAGGCGCCGCTGCTGGCCCCGGGTGCGTCCGGCGGTGATCATGGGCTCAGAACCTCCGTGCCCAGGCAATGCTGCGTGCGCGCCTCAAGGGCGTCCCACGGGCTGGCCGCTCGAGGTGGAGACCGGCAGTCCCGAACCCGTGTTGATGCCCGAGCCGACCCGGATCTGGCGCGGTGGCGAGAAGTCGCTTTGCAGGCCTGTGGGGTCCAGTACCTGGATACGCACCAGGTAGTCGCCCGCAGGCAGGTTGCCGGCGGTCCATGCGGGGGCGTCGAGCTGGGTGTCGAGCACCACCTTGTCAAATGCCAGATCGTTGGCTGGGGCCAGTTGCAGGCGGAACCGCTGGCCGGGCTGCGCGGGCCAGTGCACCCGCACCGTGGTGTCGCCATCCTGCGCCTGCAACGACTGGGGAGACAGTGTGGCGGGGCGGTCTGCCACCGTGAAGGGCTGGGGCGGGGCAAACGGCCCTTGGTCGACCTGGCCTGCCGTGCCACCCGGGTCGGCCGGCCTCCCTGGATTCGCGGGGCCATGAGGCAGTTGCAGCAGGCTGGCCGCACGCCAGAAATAGTTGCCCACGGGCAGGGTGCTCAGAGGCAGGCGGCATTCGGTGAGGCGTTGCTCGTCCAGCACGGGCTGGGTGAACTGCGCATCGCGGGCCACCTGCAGGCGGTACCAGGCCACACCAGGCACCTGGGTGCACCGCAGTTCGCCCGCGCCGCTGGCCACCACCGCGCCGGGCGCGGGTTGCTGGTACAGCGGGGCCACGGGGCGCGTCTTGACCACAAAAGGCAGCAGGGCGGGTACGCCGGGGATGCCTGCGTCATCGAGGGCGCGCACCGACAGGTAGTAGCGCCCGTCCTCCACGGCTTTCCAGCGCAGCTGGCCGTCGGCAAAACTGCCGTGGCGCAGCACCTGGGTGAAGTCCGCATCCTGCGCCACCTGGGCCTGGTAGCGCACTGCGCCCGGCAGCGGTGGTACGTTGATGGCCAGGATGCCCGCATCGCTGAGCATGGCAGGGACGCCTGATGTGTCGGGTGCCGCCAGCAGCGGGCGCGGCGCGCCCACGCTGCCATCGGCCGCCACGGCCAGCCCTTGTCCCGGGGCCAGCATCGCGGCGGCCGCTGCGGAGGGGTTGGTGGGTTGGCCCGCGGTTTCTGGCTGGCGGGACTGAACGGCCACCGAACCACTGAGCACCGATGCAGTGGTCTGGCCCGATTCTCCCATCGCCACGCCGAAGCGGGTGCCGCGCACACTGGTCACGGCCAGGGGGGTGCGCAGCTCGAAGCGGCGAAAAGCCTCGGCATTGGGTGGAACACTGGATTCCACCGCACCGCTGCGCATTTCCAGCACCGATTGCAGGCTGCCCGCGCGACCCCGGCGGCGCAGTTGCCGCAGCAGCAGCTCGGACTGCGCCTGCACCCGCACGATGGTGCCATCGGCCAGCTTGACGGCGACGAAGGCGTCTGGCCCCACCTGCAGCGCGGTGCCCTCTTCGAGCTTGCCGCCCTGGGCGACGGGCGCTGGGGCGTCGCCAGCGCGGGTTTGCGCGGTGACCATGCCGTGCACGAACTCCACCGTGGCCGATTCGGCGGGCTGCAGGCGCACCGGAATCCACACCACCGAGCCCGGCACCAGGCGCCGAGGGTCGGCCACCTTGTTGCGGGCCTGCAGCAGTGGCCATTGCCGGGGCGCTGCCAGATAGGCCTTGGCCAGGCCTTCGAGGGTGTCCCCCTCCTGCACGGTGTGGGCAATTTCATCGCCTTGTGGCGTGGTGGCAGCGGCGGGGCGGGCCTGGGCGCAGGTGCTCGCCAGGCTACCGAGAAAACCCAGGGTGAGTGCCGCGCTGGCGCGCAGGGCCCAGCGGGGGCGGCCGGTTTTGGTTGCCAAGTGAAATCTCCTTCGTGCCGATCAGTGCAGGCGGGCTGGCCACGGAATCCCCTAAGGATGCCGCAGCTGGTAGTGGGGGTCAGGCCCTTCGCTGGGCCTCGACAGCTTCAAAACGGTAACCCACACCGTAGACCGCCGAGACAATGAAACCGTTGGCGGGCCGCAGGTCCAGCAGGGTGCGCAAGCGCGAGATGTGGGTGTCCAGCGAGCGCGACATGACATCCGCCACCTGGCCCCAGACGATGTCCTTGAGGTGGTCGCGCGACAGCAGCCGGCCCATGTTCTGAAACAGAAACAGGGCGAGATCGTACTCGCGGTTCTTGAGTTCCACGGGCACGCCGTCAATTTCAATGGACCGGGTTTCGGACAGGAAGCGGTAGCGCCCGAACTCCACCACGCCCCCCACATTGGCTGGGTAGGCCCGCCGCAGCAGGGCCGAGACGCGGGCATTGAGCTCGCCAATGCGCACCGGCTTGACCATGAAGTCGTCGGCGCCACTGCCCAGGCCTTCGACAATGTCGCGCTCCTCCTGGCGGTGCGTGACGAACAGGATGGGCAACTGGGTGCCCACGTTCTTGCGCACCCAGCGCACCACTTCGGGCCCTGTTGTGTCTGGCAGGTGCCAGTCCACGATCAGCAGGTCAAAGGTCTCGCGGCGCATCTCGCGCAGCAAGTCGGCTCCATTGAGGTGTGTGTGGCAGACGTGGCCCATTGCCTCCGTGGCCTGCTTGATCAGATCCAGCTGGAGCGCATCGTCGTCCAAAGCGGCTATGCGCATGGTGTTTCCCTGTCGAAAATGCAATTGCGGATTATTTGCGATAACCGTCGACCGCGCTGGAACGCTCCGACGCCCCCGCAGCCGGTTGACATTTGTTAACGCTTGGTGGCGCCCAGGGACGGGGAGCGGGGCGTGGGCGAGATTTCCCGCACCAGCCGCATGCCAACCAGGGTGTAGCGTGTCTCCGGGCTGTTCCAGTTGCGGTAGCCGCAGCGCGCATAGAACGACCAGGTGTGCCAGGAGCCCCCACGGCGCACGCGCACGGTGCCGTCTGCAGGGCCCTTTGGGTCGCTGCGCGGGGAGTGCGCATAGTAGGTGTCCCCGTGCCAGTCCGACACCCATTCCCAGGTATTGCCCAGCATGTCGTGCAGGCCAAAGGCATTGGGTGCATAGCTGCCCACGGGTGCGGTGAACGCATGGCCGTCGCTGCCCGCCAAGGCGTGCTGCTGCCAGCGGGGCCACAGGGGTGCGGCCTCCTGGTCGAAGGTGTTGGCGCTTTGCAGCAGGCCCTGCGGGTCATCACCATGGGGGTAGCGGGTGCGGGTGCCTGCGCGGCAGGCGTATTCCCATTCAGCCTCGGTGGGCAGGCGGTAGTGGTGGCCTTCGGTACGGCTCAGCCATCGGGCCAGGGCCTGGGCGTCGTTCCAGGTGATGTTGACCACCGGATGGTCTGGCCCTTGTGCAAAACCCGGGTTGCGCCACGAATAGCGGGGGTCTCGGCCCTCAAAAGCATCGCCGCGCCGCGTGGTGGCCGGGTCGTACTGGGCGTTGTAGCCATAGCCGCCTGTGCCATCGGCTTCCGATTCGGGCTGGTAGCCCGAGGCCTCGATAAAGCGCTGGAACTGCCCCACGGTGACCTCGTGCCGGCCCAGGTAGAACGCCCGGCGGATGCGCACCGTGTGCGCCGGGCCTTCATCGGCCAGATCGGTGAAGCGCCTGGGCTCCAGCGCGGGATAGGCGCGTGCCAGGACGTCTGGCGGCTCCACGCCACCCATCGTGAAGCTGCCCGCCGGAACCTGCTGGAAGACCATGCCCAGGCTGTTGGTCCAGCTGGCGGGCGCGGCGTTTTTTTCAGGCCCTGCATGGGCATAGGCGCAGGCAAGCACCGCCGCCAGGGCCATGCCATGCGCCCAGGGGAGGCGCCGTTGAGACCAGGCCACGCCGTGGGTCAGGGTTGGCGGTCGGGGGCTTCGCTCACGCATTCAAAAATCAGGCGCGAGCCATCGTTGCGCAGTAGTTTGGGAAACAGCGCCAGCGGCTGGCATTCGCGTGTGGCTGCCGCATAGGCGGGAGACGTGTCGTTCCCGTAGACGGGTACGCTGAAAGTGCGGTCGCGGCCCGATGCCATGGGCCCCGAGGGATGGTGGTGAGGGGCGGTGGCGTTGCAGCCCGCCAGCACGGCAAGCACGGAGAGGATGGCAACTGGCAGTTTCATGGGAATCTCCAAGAACAGAGCGGCCAGTTTACGCACATGGCCGGCTTTGCAGCGTAGGCGCAGTGCGCGGACGCCACACTCTTTGTTCTGGCGCTCCCTGGGAGGGCCCCGCACGGATGCAGGGGCGTCAGATTGCGAGTTCTTTTGGCGTCTGGCGCTTGTCTATCAAGAGCTTAATGCTATTAAAAAATGAGTATCCCGCCGTTTGCGGACCGTGATCTCGTGCCGCGCGCGCGGCGGTGGTCTACGCAGCGGCGGCCGCTGCTTCGGCCAGTGCCTGCAACGCGGCCGCCACGTCGGCGTCGGCCACGCCATCCACCGGGGACAGGTGCGGCGCCAGTGCCTGCTGCGCGCCGGGCTCTTTTTGCAGCCGCGCAATCGCCTGGCCCGCTTCCTTGGGGGCATCGAAGCCAGTGCTCTGCAGCAGCAGGCGGCCGTCGGCATCCACGAACTTGAAGTAGAACTTTCCGTCGGCTTCGCGGTACTGCTTGAACGAAGGCAGCGCAGCCTTCGCTGCCTTGGCGGGCTTGGCTGCCGCAGTGGTCTGGGCCAGGCTGCGCAGGCCCACGGCGGCGCGCAGCTCGCGGATGAACGGCGTGGCCAGCAAACGGGCGCGTTCGGCACCGGCCAGCAGCGTCTGCTCGATGCGGGCGGGGTTGTGGATGAGTTCTTCGTACTGTGCGCGCATGGGGGCGATCACCTGGTCCACACGTTCGAACAGCGTGTTCTTCGCATCACCCCAGGCAATGCCGTCGGCATAGGCCTTGCGCAGCGCCTCGGTCTCTTCAGGCGTGGCAAAAGCCTGGTAGATCTGGAACAGCGCCGATCCCTCGGTGTCCTTGGGCTCACCGGGTGCGCGCGAGTCGGTCAGGATGCCGCCGATCAGCTTCTTGAGCTGATCGCGCGAGCTGAACAGCGGGATGGTGTTGTCGTAGCTCTTGCTCATCTTGCGGCCGTCCAGCCCCGGCAGGGTGGCCACGTGGTCGTCGATGGCGGCTTCGGGCAGCACGAAGTGCTCGCCGTAGAGGTGGTTGAAGCTCGCAGCCATGTCGCGTGCCATCTCGATGTGCTGGATCTGGTCGCGGCCCACGGGCACCTTGTGGGCCTTGAACATCAGGATGTCTGCGCCCATCAGCACCGGGTACATGAACAGGCCGGCCGTCACGCCGTCGTCCTGCTCGCGCCCGGCGGCGGTGTTCTTGTCCACGCTGGCCTTGTAGGCGTGGGCGCGGTTGAGCACTCCCTTGCCGGTCACGCAGGTCAGCAGCCAGGTCAGCTCGGGAATTTCGGGGATGTCGGACTGGCGGTAGAACGTGACCTTCTCGGGGTTCAGCCCTGCGGCCAGCCAGCTCGCCGCGATCTCCAGCGTGGAGCGCTGAATGCGTGCCGGGTCCTCGCACTTGATTAGCGCGTGGTAGTCGGCCAGGAAGTAAAAGCTCTGCACATCGGGCGCGAGGCTGGCCGCCACCGAGGGGCGGATGGAGCCCACGAAGTTGCCCAGGTGGGGCGTGCCCGTGGTGGTGATGCCGGTGAGAAAGCGCGTGGTGCTCATGGGAACGGTGTCTGCAGGGAAATGAGAGAAAGAGAGAGAAGGAGAGTCAGCGCAGGAGGGCAGTCAGCGGAGTGAGCAGCAAATTGATGGCGCCGTAGCCCAGGGCCATGAGGGGACGCAGCCACAGTGTGCCCACCACCCCGGCGATCACCAAACCCATCACGATGAAGAAGCCCCAGGGCTCGATGCGGGACACCATGTGCGCCTGTTTCCAGGGCAGCAGTCCCACCAGGATGCGCCCGCCGTCGAGCGGAGGCAGCGGAAACAGGTTGAAAGCCCACATCACGAGGTTGACCAGCACGCCTGCGCGCGCCATCTCGATGAAAAAGCGCTCGTCCACCCCAAAGCCCACCAGCGAGACCAGCACCACAGCCCACAAAATGGCCTGGATGAAGTTGGACGCCGGCCCCGCCAGTGCCACCCACACCATGTGTTTCTTGGGGTTGCGCAGGTTGCCGAAGTTGACCGGCACGGGCTTGGCATAGCCAAACAGGAAGGCGCCCGAGGTCGCAAAGTACAGCAGCAGCGGCATCAGGATGGTGCCGACCGGGTCGATGTGCTTGATCGGGTTGAGGGTGATCCGGCCCATCATGTACGCGGTGTTGTCACCAAAGTGGCGCGCGGCGTAGCCATGGGCTGCCTCGTGCACGGTAATGGCAAACAACACCGGCAGGGCGTAGATCAGAACGGTTTGGATGAGATTGGAGATGTCCACCGGTCGATTGTCTCAGACAGAGCGCATGGTGGCCTTCCACAGCGCTGCCCTCGCCTGCACGGAATGCCGCTATCCCCCTCGGCAAGCAGAAGACACTCCGCCATCCCTATGGATTTCTTGGCACACACGCGCAGCGATCCTGAGGCCATTGGTGGCCGCCTGGTGCACGCGATGCACAGCAACTGCTCCAACAGGCCGATGAGGCCCTGTACACCGGCAAGCACAACGGCAAACACAACCTGCACCGAACGCGGGATGTGGCATCCGAAGTGCTCTCATAAAGATAGCTGAAAGCGGTATGGTTGATGCGCTGGCGCCTCATGGGCATTGAAAGGGCGAAGGGGATGCGTCTTGCACGGGTGCCATGGCGCGTGCCCCCGGGTCCGAACCGCTAGTCCGCATTTCCAATCATTGATAGCATGTCGCATACGGTTACGAATTGCAGCACTGCGGCTGCGCTCCCGTTGCCCCACCCGCGCCTCTTCTTGTCACGTCACGCTTCTGGAGACCCATCCCGTGCCATTTGAACAATTCAAAATCGGAACCCGCCTGTTGCTGGTGTTTGGCGGCATTGCGCTCATCGTGGCGGTGCTCATGGGCATGGGGCTTTCTCGGATATCGCGGGCGGAGGATGTCTACCGGGGTGCCCTGTCGTCCACTGCAGGCACAGGTGCCGCTGCCACGGCGGGCGAAGGCCAGCAGCGCGCTTCGCAGGCAGCACAGGAGCACCTGCAAAGCGCCCGCTGGTGGATCGTGGGTGGCGGTGTGGCCGTGATCGCGCTCTCGCTGCTGGGGTTCATGGGCCTGCGCGGCAGCATCGTGAGCCCGCTCAACCAGGCCATCCTGATTGCGGAGACCGTGGCCTCGGGCGACCTGAGCCAGGAGTTCAGCACCGAGCTGCAGGGCGATTTCGGCCGGCTGCTGGGGGCGCTGGGCACGATGGAAGACACGTTGACCGACCTGGTCTCCCGCATCAAGCAGGATGCGGACGCGATCAGCGCCTCGGCCGTGGACATCGACCATGGCAATACCGACCTTTCGCGCCGCGCCGAGGACCAGGTGTCTTCACTCACCGAAACTGCCGCCAGCATGGAGCAGCTGACGGCCACCGTGCGCCAGAACGCAGAGCGTGCGCATTCCGCCAGCGGCCTGGCCGTCAAGGCTTCCGCCATCGCTGAGCACGGTGGCCTGGTGGTGGGCGAGGTGGTGCAGACCATGCAGGCCATCAGTGGCAGCTCCCGCAAGATCGTGGACATCATTCAGGTCATCGAAGGCATCGCCTTCCAGACCAACATCCTGGCGCTGAACGCCGCCGTAGAAGCTGCCCGGGCGGGCGAGCAGGGCCGGGGCTTTGCCGTGGTGGCCAGTGAGGTGCGCAACCTGGCCCAGCGCAGCGCCGTGGCCGCGCGAGAGATCAAGGCGCTGATCAGTGCATCGGTCGAGCAGGTGGAAAACGGCGCCGGCCAGGTGGGCAAGGCTGGCAAGACCATGGAAGAGATCGTGACGGCCGTGGGCCAGGTCAGTGCGCTGCTGGGTGAAATCTCCATCGCCCTGCGTGAACAGAGCGATGCCATCAGCCATGTGAACGTGGCGGTGTCGCACATGGATGGCACCACCCAGGAGACGGCTGCGCTGGTGCAGAACGCGGTTTCCACCGCGACGTCGCTCACGGCCCAGGCGCGCGACCTGGAGCAGGCCGTGGGTGCGTTCAAGTTGTAGCCCCCTGAGCGGCTGCGCCGCTTCCCCCTCAGGGGGACGCCACCGGTGGCCTGGCGGAGCCAGTTCCACGGTGGCGCTGGTCTTTGGCAGCGACAGTTTTGGGTGCGGTAGCCTGAAAGGCGCTTTTGCTGACCCTCAAGACCGCTCTGCGCGGGCGCAGGGCGGGTCACGGGATTTCAGCTTTACAACCCCAAAGCCTTCAAGCTGCCCCGGCCTTCGCGCACCACTTCGGGGTCGCCGCCGGTGCCCATGGGGGTCAGGTCCACCACGGTGGTGGGTTCCAGCGGGCAGGCGCCCGCATCCACGACGGCATCCACCAGCTTTTCGTAGCGTTCGCGGATTTCCTGCGGGTCGTTCAGGGGCTCGGTCTCGCCGGCCGGGATCAGCGTGGTGGCCAGCAGGGGGGCGCCGTGCAGCTCCAGCAGCAGTTGCAGGCCCTTGCGGTCGGGCACGCGCAGGCCGATGGTCTTGCGTGAAGGGTGGCTCACGCGGCGTGGCACTTCCTTGGTCGCTTCGAGGATGAAGGTGTAGGGGCCAGGCGTACCGAGCTTGAGCAGGCGGTACTGGCGGTTGTCTACGCGGGCATAGTTGGCCAGCTCCGACAGGTCACGGCACAACAGGGTGAGGTGGTGCTTGTCATCCACCTGGCGGATGCGGCGCATGCGATCGACAGCATCCTTGTCGTCCAGGTGGCAGACCAGCGCATAGCTGGAATCGGTGGGCACGGCCAGGATGCCGCCCTTTTGCAGCAGCATGGCGCCCTGCTTGAGCAGGCGCGGCTGGGGGTTGTCGGGGTGAACTTCGAAATACTGGGCCATGAAATAGTGCGTCTCAAACGGCAGCGGGGTGCCGAATGCGTTCAGCGAGCAGCTCCCAGACCGGGGTAAGCTGGCCGGGCAGCAGCGGCAAGGTCCCCAGGTCGGTGTGGGACTCGTCCGGGCTGTGGAAGTCGCTGCCGCGTGACGCAGCCAGGCCAAATTCCTGCGCCATTGCGGCATAGGTGACATATTCGGCCGCGCTGTGGCTGCCGGTGACAACCTCCACCCCCCGCCCGCCGTGCGCCTTGAACTCGGAAAACAGCGCAAATTCTTCGTTGGCACTGAACTTGTAGCGCGCCGGGTGGGCAATGATGGCCATGCCACCTGCCTCGGTGATCCAGCGCACGGCATCGCCCAGGGACGCCCAGCGGTGTGGCACGTAGCCCGGTTTTCCCTCGATGAGGTACTTGCGAAACACCTCGGACGTGTCCCTGCAGACTCCGGTCTCCACCAGGAAGCGCGCGAAATGGGTGCGCGAGATCAGTGCCGGGTTGCCCACGAACTGCAGCGCGCCCTCGTAGGCACCGGGAATGCCCACCTGGGCCAGCTGTTCGGCCATGTCTTTGGCGCGTTCGCCGCGCCCGCCGCGCGTGGCGGCCAGGCCCTGGGCCAGCTGGGTATTGTCGGGGTCGAACCCCAGGCCCACGATGTGGACGGTGGTGTCGGCAAACGTGACCGAGATTTCGGTGCCTGTGAGATAGGCCATGCCCTGTGCGTGGGCGGCGGCAGCGGCACGGTGCTGGCCGCTGATTTCGTCATGGTCGGTGAGCGCCCACAACTCGACCCCGTTGGCCCTCGCCCGGGCGGCCAGGTCTTCCGGGGTCAGGGTTCCGTCGGATACCACGGAATGGCAATGCAGGTCGGCGTTCAGTATGGGTGTCACCGTGCCATTTTAGGGCTTGTACCGAAAATGCGCGCCACTGCGCGACCCCTGGGCTGTCGTGGGCAGGTTCTCGCAGATCTGGCATGGTGCCGCAGCCCTGGGGTGGGCTGTCCTGTCACCTTTGGCGCCCAGGGTGCGGGTTTTTCCCGGGGAGAACGGTGTGGCAATGGGCCGGGGCGGGGTCCGGGCTGACGTAGGCTATGGTCTGCTGTTGATGCAATCGGGTGTTGCGGGCGACGTGATGGCCGCAAACTCCCATTTCCAGGTTTACGAGGAAAGACGAACCATGCAAATCGACAATATCCGCGTAGCGCGCAAGCTGTGGGGTGCGTTCATCCTGCTGATGCTGGCCATGCTCCTGATCTCCGGGTTCCAGCAGTACCGGGCCAACAGCTCCATGTCGAGCGCGATGGACCGGGTCATCGAGATCGAAGAGCGCATTTCTGCCGCCATACGCTGGCGGGGTGCCACCGAGACCGCCGTGAACATGGTGATGGGCGGTGCCGTCACCACCGACGCGGTGCTGGCCCAGCAGTACGATGCCAAGGTCAAGGAGATCATTGGCGGCATCAACAAGATTCAAGAGGGGATCGTGGCCGGTGCCACGGCGCCTGAGGAAAAAGCGGCGCTCGACAAGGTGCTGGCCGAACGCAAGCTGGTGCTGGCCGCCACTGCCAAGACCTGGGAGCTCAAGGGCGCGGGCGATGGCGTGGCCACCCAGCAGTTTGCGGACAACGAACTCACCCCCATGGTCGGGCGCTACCTCAAGGCACAGGACGAGTTTGTCGCCGTGCTGCAAAAGCGCCGCGACGAGATCCGGGCTGAGACCACGCAACGGCGCGTTGCCTACGCCATCCAGGGCCTGGTGGTGTCGGCCGTGCTGATTGTGGTGGTGCTGCTGCTGGCCTGGAAGCTGGTGCGCTCCATCACCGTGCCATTGGACGAGGCGGTGGAAACCATCGACGCCATCGCTGCCGGCGACCTCACGCGCGAGCTGCAATCCACCCGCAAGGACGAGTTCGGCCACATGCTGAGATCCCTGTCGGCCATGTCCACCCGCTTGCGCGGTGTGGTGAGCGAGGTGCGGGTGGGTGTGGATTCAGTCTCGTCGGCTTCGATCCAGATCGCCAACGGCAACCACGACCTGTCGGCCCGCACCGAGCAGACCGCCTCGAACCTGGAGGAAACGGCCGCCAGCATGGAGGAACTCACGGCCACGGTGAGCCAGTCGGCCGACACGGCACGCCAGGCCAACCAGCTCGCGGGCACGGCGGCCCAGGCGGCGGCACGCGGCGGCGAAGTGGTGGGCCAGGTGGTCACCAGCATGCAGCAGATCACCGACAGCTCGCGCAAGATCAGCGACATCATCGGCGTGATCGATGGCATCGCCTTCCAGACCAACATCCTGGCGCTGAACGCCGCCGTGGAAGCCGCCCGGGCGGGCGAGCAGGGCCGGGGCTTTGCGGTGGTGGCCAGCGAGGTGCGCAGCCTGGCCGGGCGCAGCGCCGAGGCCGCCAAGGAGATCAAGAACCTGATCAGTGCCTCGGTCGAAAACGTCGAGTCGGGCTCTGCCCAGGTCGCGCAGGCGGGCCAGACCATGGGCGAGATCGTGGCCAGCGTGCAGCGCGTGAGCGACCTGATTGGAGAAATCACGGCATCCTCCTCCGAGCAGCGCGACGGGATCGCCCAGGTCAACCAGGCCGTGACGCACCTCGACCAGATGACGCAACAGAACGCGGCGCTGGTGGAAGAGTCCACCGCCGCCGCAGCCTCGATGCGCGACCAGGCCCAGCGCCTGGCTGAGGTGGTGGCGGTGTTCAATGTGGGCGCGATGGCGGTTCGCGCACCGGCAGCGCCCCGCCCGGCACCGGCGGCGGCAGCACGGCCCGCGCCAGCGGCCAGGACAACCCTGGGCAACAAACCCGCAACCGCCAAGGCGCCACAGCCCCTCAAGGCTCCCCAGGCCCCCAAGGCCCCTGTAACGGCCCGGCTGGCGTCTTCGGCCCCCTCCCCAGCCCGCCGGCCCGCCGCTGCGCCGGCACCATCGGCCACGCCCGCAGCACCGGCGCCCCGGGCTGTGGCCAAAGGCGGGGATGACGACTGGGAAAGCTTCTGAAGATCGCTGAGCGTGGCGAAGGTTTGCTATAAAAATAATAGCTAAAAGCGCTTTTCCATTCGGCGCTAGAGGCCAAAAAGCCTCAAAATTTTTTTTTGCACCACGCCCCCAAGGCAGCCCCGGCTGCCTTTTGTTTTGTTTTTTTGTGTATGACGAAAGGACCTGCCCATGCCCTTGGTCAACATCCGCCTTGCGCGCCGCGACCTGCCCACCACGGCAGCCCAGAAAGCCGCCTTGATTGCGGGCGTCACCCAGCTCATGCAGCAGGTGCTGGACAAGCGCCCTGAAACTGTCACTGTCATCATCGATGAGGTGGACCCGGAGAACTGGGGCCAGGGCGGCGAGCCGGTCACGGTGATCCGCCAGCGCAACAAGGGCCCTGCGCAGGCCTGAGCGGGGTGGGGCCTTGCCTTAGGAGTCTGTCGGACTTGGAAATCGTCGGCTGCAAATTGACCTCAGCGGTCCATTTTCCACCGTCTTTTTGCCCCATAGCTCGGCTATGGGGCTGCAAATCCGGCAAAAACTGTCCTCGCTGGGGCCAATTTTCGCTTCGACGCTCCAAGTCCGACAGACTCCTAGATCTGAGCCCCCTCGACCAGAAACTGCACCTTGCGCTCGCCCTTCCACTCGTTCACATCGAGCCGGAAGGCCAGCAGCACGCGTGCGGGCAGCTGCTCGGTGTGGCCGAACCAGATGGCGTCCACCGGGTTGCCCTGGTGCATGAGCTTGATCGACAGGTGGTTCTTGGATTCGCCCACCAGGCGCTGGCTCACGATCTGCACTTCTTCGCTGAAGGTGGGGGGCGCAAAGCCCTGGCCCCAGACCTCGTGGTGCAGGGTGTCCACCATGTCGGCGCGGCAGTATTCCGGGGCCAATGGGCCGTCGGTCTCGATGCGGCGGGTGAGCGTGGCGGCGTCCAGCCACTCCTGCGCCACCTGGGCCAGGGCGCGCTCAAACACCTCGAACGCTTCTTCGGCCACCGTGCAGCCCGCCGCCATGGCGTGGCCGCCAAACTTCAGCAACACGCCCGGGTGGCGCTTGGCCACCAGGTCCAGCGCATCGCGCAGGTGAAAGCCGGGGATGGATCGGCCGGAGCCCTTGAGCTCGTGCTCCTTGCCTGGTGCGCTGCTGGCCGCAAAGACAAAGGTGGGGCGGTGCAGCTTGTCCTTGATGCGGCTGGCCACGATGCCCACCACGCCTTCGTGAAAGTCGGGGTCGAACACGCTGATGGCCGGGGGCGGCTCCTCGTCTTCCTGGAACAGGCTCTCCGCCATCAGCATGGCCTGGTCGCGCATGCCGCCTTCGATCTCGCGGCGCTCGCGGTTGATGCCGTCGAGCAGGCCCGCCAGCTCGGCGGCGCGGCCCGCGTCGTCGGTCAGCAGGCATTCGATGCCCAGCGTCATGTCGGCCAGGCGGCCTGCGGCGTTGATGCGGGGGCCTAAAGCGAAGCCAAAGTCGAACGTGGTGGCTACCGGTGCCTTGCGGCCGGCGGCGGTGAACAGCGCAGCCACCCCGGCGGGCATCTGGCCTGCGCGGATGCGTTTCAGGCCCTGGGCGACCAGGCGGCGGTTGTTGGCGTCGAGCTTGACCACGTCGGCCACGGTGCCGAGCGCCACGAGCGTGAGCAGTGGGTCCAGCTTGGGTTGGGTGGCCGCATCAAAAACACCGCGCGCCCGTAGCTCGGCCCGCAGGGCCAGCAGCACATAAAACATCACGCCCACGCCAGCCATGGACTTGCTCTCGAACGTGCAGCCCGGCTGGTTGGGGTTGACGATGGCGTCGGCCACCGGCAGCTCGGGGCCGGGCAGGTGGTGGTCGGTGACGACGACCGTGAGGCCCAGCGCCTTGGCCTCGGCCACGCCATCCACGCTGGCGATGCCGTTGTCCACGGTGATCAGCACATCGGCGCCGCGCTCGGCCACGCGGCGGGCGATGGGTGCGGTGAGGCCGTAGCCGTCGGTCACGCGGTCGGGCACGAGGTAGTCCACGTGCTGCGCGCCCAGCAACCGCAGTCCGCGCACGCCCACGGCGCAGGCGGTGGCACCGTCGCAGTCGTAGTCGGCCACGATGACGAGGCGCTTGTTCTGCGCCATCGCGTCGGCCAGCAGGCGGGCGGCGGTGTCGATGCCTTTGAGGCCTTTTTCACCGCTGGGGGGCAGCAGGCGGCCCAGGCCGTCGTCCAGTTCGTCCTTGGCGCGCACGCCGCGTGCGGCGTACAGGCGGGCCAGCAGCGGGTGCACACCGGCCTGCTCCAGCGCCCAGGCGGCGCGGGGGGGAATGTCTCTTGCTACTATTTTCATAGCTTCTCGCGCATGTCTGTAAAGCGCTGGGGCCTGAAAATGCTTTGAAAACGCTGGGCCAGCGTGCGGGGCGCGCTGTGGAAGGCCAGCGCATTGCGCTCGCCGCACAGTGTCAGCAGCACGGGCGCGCCGCCTTCGGCTTGGCGCAGCAGGTCGGCCACTGGGCCTGCGTCCAGCGCAGTCCAGGCGGCGGCCCAGGTGCGCCAGTCCTCGTTCAACGCCGCGTCGCGCAACGTCGCCGGCACCGTCGGCGCAGTGGTGGCGGAGGGCGCGGGCGCAGGCAGTGGGCCGGTGCCATGCACCCAGAACGAGTTGATCACCGGCAGCCCGCGCGCCGAGCGTTCGTCATTGAAGGCGTGGGTGTAGAGCAGCATCTGCATCTCGCTGTGCAGGCGGTGCAGTGTGCGGGCTTGTTTCACATCCGGCATCCAGGCGCGCACGTCGCGCTGCAGCACGCGCTCCAGCGAGGCGGTGGCAAGCTGGGCAAACAGCGGGCCGCTGGCCAGCCAGCGCGTGGGCTGGTCGTAGTGCAGGGTGATGCCGTCTTCGGCAAACCAGGGCGACACGATAGCCAGCAGCGCGCGCGATGCGGCCTCGTCCAGCGAGAGGTGCTCGGGGTTGCGCAGCGTGACATGGTCGGTGCTGACCTGCCACTGGCAGGGGGTGACAAACGCCCAGGCATCTCCGTTGGTGGAGAGGTCTTGCTGTTGCCGGTGCCACGCAGCCCAGGGGATGCGGCCGTCATCAAAGGGCAGGCTCAACGCTCGGGCCAGGGCGCGTTCGTGGGGGGCGGAAAAGCTGGTCTCCTCGCCGCTGTCACTGTGGGCGGGGTGGGGGCTGAGCCGGGCCAGAAGCCGGTCCAGGTGGGGCAGGGCGAGTTCCTGCAGGGCTTGCTGGCATCCCGGGGAGGCGCTGGCGGCGTAGGGAATGAGCAAATGGGTGGTGTCCGACATGGGCCTATTGTCCGGGATGCCACAATCTGCCCCGGCCCGTGCCCGGCATTCCGCTGGAGCACAAGGCCTTCTTTCCTTATCCATGCAAATCCCCTACGAACTGGCCCTGGGCTGGCGCTACACGCGCGCGGGCCGCGCCACGCGGCGCAACGGCTTCATCTCGTTCATCTCGGGCGTGTCCATGCTGGGCATCGCACTCGGGGTGGCGGCGCTCATCATCGTGTTGTCGGTGATGAACGGCTTTCAGAAGGAAGTGCGCGACCGCATGCTCAGCGTGGTCTCGCACATCGAGATTTTTGCGCCCCAGGGCGCGGCGCTGCCCGACCCAGCGCGCACGCTGGCCGAGGCCAAGCAGAACCCCAACGTGGTGGGCGCGGCGCCGTTCGTCGCGGCGCAGGCGCTGCTGGCGCGCGGCGAGGACATGAAGGGCGCGCTGGTGCGCGGCATCGACCCGGCGCTGGAAGGCGCCGTGACGGACCTGGCCGCCACTAACGAAAAAACGCTCAACCTGCTGGTGCCCGGCGAGTTTCGCGTGGTGCTGGGCGGTGAGCTGGCCCGCGCTTTAGGCGTGCGCGCTGGCGATGTGGTCACCCTGATCGCGCCCGCAGGCCAGGTCACCCCCGCCGGGGTGGTGCCTCGGCTCAAGCAGATGACGGTGGCAGGCACCTTCGACTCGGGCCACTACGAATACGACTCGGCCCTGGTGCTGCTGCACCACGAGGACGCGCAGCGCATCTTCCGCCTCGAAGGCCCCACGGGCGTGCGGCTGAAGCTCAAGGACTTGCACCAGGCGCGTGAGGTGGCCCAACAGCTGGCGGGCAGCCTCAGCGGCCAGCTGCTGATCCGTGACTGGACCCAACAAAACCGCACCTGGTTTGCGGCTGTGCAGCTCGAAAAACGCATGATGTTCATCATCCTCACGCTCATCGTGGCGGTGGCCGCGTTCAACCTCGTCTCCACCCTGGTGATGACGGTGACCGACAAACGCGCCGACATCGCCATCCTGCGCACGCTGGGCGCGAGCCCCAAAAGCATCATGGGCATCTTCGTGGTGCAGGGCGCCATGGTGGGCGTGATCGGCACAGCCGTGGGCCTGTTGCTGGGCCTTGGCATTGCGCTCAACATCGACGTGATCGTGCCCGCCATCGAGAAAGCGCTGAACGCGAGCTTCCTGCCCAAGGACATCTACCTCATCAGCAAGATGCCCAGCGAGCCGCAAAGCAGCGACATCCTGCCCATCGGCATCATCTCGCTCGTGCTGGCCTTTGTCGCCACCCTGTACCCCAGCTGGCGCGCCAGCCGTGTGAACCCTGCCGAGGCGCTGCGTTATGAGTGATCAGAAAGTTGGAGTGGTGGTACTGGAGGCCAAGGGTCTCACCAAGCGATTCACCGAAGGCCGCCTCGACGTGACGGTGCTCAAAGGCGTGGACCTTCAGATCCATGCCGGGGAAACGCTGGCCATCGTCGGCGCGTCGGGCTCGGGCAAGAGCACGCTGCTGCACCTGCTCGGCGGGCTGGATGCGCCCACGGCAGGCACCGTGCGCCTCAAGGGCGAAGAGATGTCCTCGCTGTCGGCAGAGCGCCAGGGCCAGCTGCGCAACCAGCACCTGGGTTTTATCTACCAGTTCCACCACCTGCTGCCCGAGTTCAGCGCGCTGGACAACGTGGCCATGCCGCTGCGCATTCGCCGCCTGCCGCTGGCGCAATGCCATGCCGAGGCCGAGCGGGTGCTCACCTCCGTCGGTTTGAAAGAGCGCCTGATGCACCGGCCGGCCGAACTGTCGGGCGGCGAGCGCCAGCGCGTGGCGATTGCGCGGGCGCTGGTCACGCGGCCCGCCTGTGTGCTGGCCGACGAGCCCACGGGCAACCTCGACCGCAGCACGGCGGATGGGGTGTTTGACCTGATGCTGCAACTGGCGCGTGACCAGGGCACGGCGTTTGTGATGGTCACGCACGATGAGTCGCTGGCCGCGCGCTGCGACCGCGTGGTGCGGCTGGTGCTGGGGCGGTTGAGCTAGAGCACCGCCCCCTTGGCGCCACCGCTGCGCCCGGGGATGCGGGCCGGGGCGCGGCTCAGATACCGAGAATCTTCTTGGCTTCGGCCAGGGATTTCATCGAATCGTCGTGTTTGCCCGCCTTGTGGTGCGCTTCGCCGTCGGCGCGCAGCTGTTTGACCTTGGCGGCGTTGTCTGCCGTCAGGCTCGGGTTGGTGGCCAGCTTGGCGTCGATGGCTTTCATTTCATTGGGGCAGTTATGGGCCATGGCGGTGCCGGCGGCCGTGGCGACGAGCACAAGGGCGCAAGCCCGGATCAAAGAACGCATGGATGTCTCCTGGTTGGGTCGTCGTGTTGACGAACATGCTTGCTGGTTACATCACCCTCCCATACCACCACACCGACAGCGCCGCAGCCAGCAGGGCCAGCGCTGCGCCCGCCAAGGCGAGCAGGGCGGAGATCTCGGTCTCCTTCTTTTCCACCGTCAGCCGTGAGCTGAGCGTTTCGTACACCTTCTTCAAATCCGCTGCGGTGGCCGCGTGGAAGTATTCGGCGTTGGTGCGCGTGGCCACGGCCTTCAGGGTTTCTTCGTCCAGCCGCACCCGCATGGACCAGCCTTCAAAGCCGATGGTCTCCCCCGCCACCGTACCCACGCCCACGGTGTACACCCGCACCCCCCGGTCGGCTGCCCACTTGGCGGCCTCCAGCGGGTCCACGCCGGTGGTGCGCTGGCCGTCGGTCAGCATGATGATGGCGGCCGAGGTGTAGGAGCCGGGTGCCACGGGCGTGAACGCCTTGGCCGGGTCTTGTTTGCCGATTTCGTCGATGGGCTTGGGGCGCATGGCCTGGCGGCCGCCCAGGGCGGAGATGTCGATGCCCGCGTCGGGGAACAGCGTGGCCAGCGACAGCATGATGCCGTTGCCCGTGGCGGTGCCGCGCTGCAGCTGGAAGCTGTCGATGGCTTTCACCAGGTCTTCGCGACTCTGGGTGGGCAACTGGGCCAGCTGGGCGCTGCCGGCAAAGGCCACGATGCCCACGCGCACATGGCGCGGCAGCTCGGCGATAAAGGCTTTGGCGGCGTTTTGCGCAGCGGTGATGCGGTCGGGCTCCACGTCGGCGGCGCGCATGCTGCCCGAGACATCCATGGCCAGCATGATGGTCTGGTCCTGCGAGGGCAGCGTGATGACGGCGAGCGGGCGCGCGGCGGCCAGCAGCAGCGCCACCAGGGCCAGCAGGAACAGCGCGGGAGGGAGGTGGCGGCGCAGGTTCTGGCCTGGGCCCATGGCCTCGCGCACCAGCGACAGGCTCGAATAGCTCAGCGCTGTTTTCTTGCGCCGGTGCAGCAGCCACCAGTACAGCAGCACCAGCAGCGGCACGACCAGCAACAGCCAGAGCAGGGTGGGCCAGAGAAAAACCATGGTGTGTTCCTTCGGGCGGGGGTGCGGTTCGTTCAGGCGGCGCGCTGTGCCGGGTCTGCCGCACGGGAGGTAGAGGCTCGGGACGTGCGCACCCGGCGCTGGCGCAGGTCCATGAAACGCAGCAGGGCGTCGACCAGGTCGTCGTCGGTGCACAGCTCCAGCGTGTCGGCGCCCGCGCGGGTCAGCCCTTCGCGCAGCGCCGCCTCGCGCTCGGCCGTCAGGTGGGCAAAGCGGCGGCGAAAGCCCGCGTCGTGGGTGTCCACCTGCAGTTGTTCGCCGCTTTCGGCATCGTGCAGCGTGATGAGGCCCACATCGGGCAGTTCCAGCTCCAGCGGGTCGAGCAGGCGCACTGCGACCACGTCGTGCCGCTGCGCGAGTTGGGCCAGGGGCTTTTCCCAACCGGGTGCACTGATGAAGTCGGACACCACGAAGACGGTGGAGCGGCGGCGCAGGTTGGCCAACCCTGTTTGCAACAAACGATGCAGTTCTGTGGCGCCTCCGCCGGGTTTTGATGTGCCGGTGGTAGGGGCGGGCGGCGTCAACAGCCGGTGCACCAGATGCAGCACATGGGCGCGGCTGTTGCGAGGTGGTAACACCGCATCCACGGCGCGGGCGGGTGCATTGCCTGCGCCGTAGAGCATGGCGCCCACGCGGTTGCCGTGGCGTGTCAGCAGCCGCGACAACACGGCGACAAAGCCGGTCAGGATGTCGCGCTTGGCGTTGCCCTGCGGGCCGAAATTGATGGACGGGCTCAGGTCGAGCAGAAACCACGCGGTCATCTCGCGGTCTTCGGTGAACACGCGCACATGGGGCGTGTTCAGGCGCGCGGTCACGTTCCAGTCGATGTGGCGCACGTCGTCGTGCGGCTGGTATTCGCGCAGGTCGGCCAGGTCCAGGCCGCTGCCGCGCATCAGCGTGCGGTAGTCGCCCTGCAGCAGGCCGTCCAGGCGGCGGATCACCTTCCACTCCAGCTCGCGCAGCAGCCGGTCCGCCTGCCCGGGCAGTGTGGGCAGGGTGTGGACCGTGGCGGAGGTTTCAGGCGGCTTGCTGTTCATGGCGGGGGCTCAAGCGGCTTTTTGCTCGTGGTGCAAAGGGCGCGCGGGCGCCGGTATCTTGGCCATGATGCGCTTGACGAGGGCATCGGCATCCAGCCCTTCGGACAGCGCTTCGTACGACAGGGCGATGCGGTGGCGCAGCACGTCGGCCGCCAGGTCGGTCATGTCCTCGGGCAGCACATAGTTGCGCCCGCGCAGCATGGCCAGGGCCTGGGCGCCCTCGGCCAGGGCAATGGTGGCGCGCGGGCTGGCGCCGCAGCTGATGTAGCCCGCCAGGTCCTTGAGGCCATGCCGCGTGGGCTCGCGGGTGGCGGCCACCAGTTTCACGGCATATTGCAGCATCGACGGGTCCACATACACGGTGCGGCACTCGGCCTGCAGCGCCGCCAGCTGCGCCGTGGTGGCCACGGGCAGCACCTGCACGGGCAGGTCGAGTGCACGCTGGGCGATCACAAATTCTTCTTCCTCGGTGGGGTAGCCCAGCAGCACCTTCATCATGAAGCGGTCCACCTGGGCTTCGGGCAGTGCGTAGGTGCCTTCGGTCTCGATGGGGTTTTGCGTGGCCATCACCAGGAAGGGCTCGGGCACCTTGTGGGTTTCGCCCGCAATCGTCACTTGGCGTTCCTGCATCACCTCCAGCAGGGCGCTTTGCACCTTGGCGGGCGCGCGGTTGATTTCGTCAGCCAGCAGCAGGTGGGTGAAGACGGGGCCCAGCGTGGTGCTGAATTCGCCGGTCTTCTGGTTGTACATGCGCGTGCCCACCAGATCGGCGGGCACCAGGTCGGGCGTGAACTGGATGCGCTTGAAGCTGCCCTGAATGGTGCAGGCCAACGTCTTCACCGTGAGCGTCTTGGCCAGGCCGGGCACGCCTTCGACCAGCAGGTGACCCTGGGCGAGCATGGCGACCATGACGCGTTCCAGAAAACGGTCCTGGCCCACCACCACGCGTTTGACTTCGTAGAGCACCTGTTCCATCAGTGTCGCGGTGTTCGTTGTGGATTCCATGGGTTTCCTTCCTTGTCAGTGATCAACGACGTGCAAACTGTTCCAAGCTCACGCGGCGGGCGCGGCCAAGGCGGGGGACACCGAGCAAGGGCCGCCGCGATGTGCAGATGTCGCCTCCGCTCCGTGTGAGGGTTTCGTCCCCCTTGAGGGGGAAGGCGCGAAGCGACTCAGAGGGTGTTTCATACTAAAACGGCGGCATGCCCACGGCCGACGCCGCGTTCTCGATGGGCACCGCAAAGCCGATACCGATGAAGGTGCGGGCTGAAGTGGGGTTCAAGATGGCGGTGACGATGCCTACCACCTCGCCATCGAGCGTGACCAGCGGCCCACCAGAGTTGCCTGGGTTGGCTGCAGCATCGAACTGGATGAGATTGCTGAGCTGGCGCTTGCCTTCGGGCGAGGTGAATTCGCGCTTGAGGCCCGAGATCACGCCCGCTGAGGCCGACGGCCCGATGCCAAACGGGAAGCCCACGGCCACCACGTGATCGCCGGGGCGCAGGTCCTGGGTGGAGCGCAGCGGGGCTGCGAACAGATCGTCGGGCACCTTGTGGGCCTGCAGCACGGCCAGGTCGTTCTCGGGCTGGGCACCCGTGATGCTGGCGGTGGTTTCCAGGCCGTCGTGGAAGGTGATGGCAATGCGGTCCGCGCCCGCCACCACGTGCAGGTTGGTCAGGATGACGCCTTTGTCCACAATCACCACGCCCGTGCCGATGCCACGTTCCACCTCTTCCTTGCCGTTCTTGCTGCGGCTGTAGCCCACCACGCGCACGATGGAGGGCGAAATCGCTTCCACCGCACGGGCGGCGGCGGAGGGCGGGGTGGTGGTCTCCAGCGTGCGCAGCACAGCGGCGTCAATGTCTTCCTGGGTAATCCGGTGGGCAGTGGGGCGCTGGTGCAGCCACAGGCTGTAGAGCAGCAGCGTGGCCAGCAGCGCGATCAGTGCCCAAAGGGCGTGCAGATGGCTCCGCGAAAGGTTTGCACTGGCCGCTTGGGTGGTGGGCGAGGTGGGCGGGTTGGGCAGGGTGGCGTCCATGCCGGCCGCTGGCTGTGCGGTGGGCGCAGGCGCCTGTTCAACCGGCTCCGGCGGGGAGCGGCGGGTGTGGCGGGAGCTGCTGTAGAGGGCGGGCCGGGGCATCCTGTCACCTTTTCTACGGAAGACGCCGCGAGACGGCGCACGGTTTTCACGTTAGCACGGATCGCCGCAGAGTGCACTGGCAAGGTTTCAGGACTGAGGGCCTGATGGGGCATCATCGCCCTATGACTGTCTGGATCGATACCCATTGCCACCTGGATGCGCCGGAGTTTGACCCTGACCGCGATGCCGTGCGCGCCGAGGCGCGGGCCCAGGGCGTGGCCCACTGTGTGATTCCGGCGGTGGAGCGAAGCAACTGGGCCACGGTGCGGGCGTTGGCCCACCGGCACGGCGACAGCTATGCGCTGGGCATTCACCCCCTCTACACAGGGCGCGCGCACGACGCGGATCTGGAGCTGCTGGCGCAGGAGCTGGTGCAGCACCGGGCAGACCCGCGCCTGGTGGCTATCGGAGAGATTGGCCTGGATTTTTTTGTGCCCGGCCTGGACGCTGCCCGGCAAGAGCGGTTCTATCGCGTGCAACTGCAGCTCGCACGGCGGTTCGATCTGCCGGTGATCCTGCATGTGCGCCGCTCATCCGACCGGCTGCTCAAGGGCCTGCGAGAGCTGCCGGTCCAAGGCGGCATCGCCCATGCCTTCAATGGCAGCCTGCAACAGGCGCAGGCGTTCATCGCCCTGGGTTTCAAGCTGGGGTTTGGCGGTGCGATGACCTACGACCGGGCGCTGCAGCTGCGCCGCCTGGCGGCAGAACTGCCCGCAGAGGCCCTGGTGGTGGAGACCGATGCTCCTGACATTCCTCCCCATTGGTTGTATGCCACCGCCGCCCAGCGCGCTGAAGGCCTGGCCCAAGGGCGCAATGCACCCGGCGAGCTCCCGCGCATTGCCAACGCATTGGCAGAGGTGCGTGACCAGCCGCGGGAGGTTTTGGCGGGCATCACCTGCGCCAATGCGCTGGGGGCACTGCCCCGGTTGCAAGCGCTGGTCTCGTTTTGAGAACCTGTTCACGATCTCCCGCGATATCGTGAACAGGTTCTGAGCCATCAATTGGTAGGTTTTTAGGAGGCCAGCGCTTTGTGGTAAAGGGTTTACAGCTATCGTTTTTTTTGAGGCCCTCACGGGGTTGCTGATGGGTTTCGGTTCAGAATCGGCGGATGCCCGACGCCGCGCTGACGCAGCCCCCACCTATCCCTGATGCCCCGGCGCCAGCCCCACCGGTGCGCCTGGAGGGGCTGCCGCCGGTGGTGTCCGCGGGCACGGTGGTGCTGGTCCTCGGAAGTTTTCCGGGGGCGGCCTCCTTGCGGCTGCGCCAGTATTACGCGCACCCACAGAACCATTTCTGGAAGATCTTGCAAGCGCTTTGGCCCCAGCACCCCTTGCCGCCTGCGGGAGATGGCGGGTATGCCGCACGCTGCGACTGGCTGCTGGCACGGGGGCTCGGCCTCTGGGATGTATATGAAAGCTGCGAGCGGGAAGGCAGCCTGGACACCAGCATCCGCAATGCGCGGGTCAACGACTTTGCGCGATTGCAGGTGGCGTGTCCGCAGCTTGCCGCCGTCGCCCACAATGGTGGCGAAAGCTTCAAGCACGCCCCGGCGGTGCTGAACAGCTTTCGCAACCCCCGCGCTGCGGCGCACGATGGTGTGCTACCCGAAGGGCTATGGGGTACAGGTTCCGAGCCTGGTCCCGCCTGCTCCATCGCTTCGCACCGCTTGCCCTCGACCAGTCCGGCCAACGCCTCCTGGAGTTTTGAACGCAAATTGGCCGCCTGGGCGGCGCTGATGTCGGCCCACCGCCTGCTTTGACTGTTGTGAATGACCCGCAAAAAAGAAAAACCGCAAGAACTGCCTGAAGTCAGCGTCTCGGATGACAGCGAAGTCCGCCATCTGCACCTGGGTACACCCTGGATCCAGGGCTCCATGCGCATAGCCGAGCCTTTTGTGCTGGAGCTGGAGTATGTACAGCGCATGATGGCGTGGCTTCTGTTTGCCGACCCGGCGCTGGTGTCCAAGGGCCACGCCATGCAACTGGGGCTGGGGGCAGGGGCCATCACCAAGTTTTGCCACAAGAAGCTGCGCATCTGCACGACAGCCATCGAACTCAACCCCCAGGTGCTGGCGGTGTGTCGGCAGTGGTTCAAGCTGCCGCCCGACGGCCCCAAGCTGCGCGTGGTGCTGGCCGATGCGGCGAAAGAGATCCAGAACCCCATGTGGCAGGGCACCGTGGACGCGCTGGCCGTGGATCTGTACGACCACGAGGCAGCCGCCCCCGTGCTGGACAGCCCCGATTTTTACGCCGACTGCCGGGGGCTGTTAACCGAAACGGGCTGCATGACGGTCAACCTGTTCGGCCGAGCATCGAGCTTTGACCGCAGCCTGCAGAGCATGGCGGCGGCCTTTGGGGACAAGGCACTCTGGGCCTTCAAGCCCACCCGGGAGGGCAACACGGTGGTGCTCGCCCAGAAAACACCCACGCGCCCCAAGCGCGCGGAACTGGCAGAACGCGCCGAAGCCATCCAGGCGCGCTGGGATCTGCCCACGACCAAGTGGCTGCGGGCGTTCAAGCCCGTGGTGGCCTGAGAGGCCATCCACCGCACTGCATGGCCCCAATCTGGAAAGGTTCTTGATGAAAACATCCTTGGTTTCCCCGGACAACAAGACAACCCGGCCCTACGTCGGCCCGGTGGACTGGCGGCGCATGGTGCAGTGGCTCAGCGATGACGAGGTCATCGCCCCCGAAGAAGCGCAACGCACCATCGCCCGCTGTTCACAGGCCGAGAGCTCCCAGCACGCGCTGGTACGCCTGGCCAACGTGGCGATGGAGCGTGCCAGCGATGGCAAGCCGTTGGACATCGAGGCGTTGTCTGAATACCTGGCCAAGCGGGCGGGCCTGCCTTATTTGCGCATCGATCCGCTCAAGGTGGACGTGGGGCGCGTGGCCGAAACCATGAGCGCCACCTACGCAGAGCGCCACAAGGTGCTGCCCGTGCAGGTGACCACGAAGGAAGTGGTGGTGGCGACGGCCGAGCCGTTCATCGACGATTGGGTGGCCGAGGTGGAGCGGCAGTCCCGGCGCACGGTCCGCCGCGTGGTGGCAAGTCCCCTGGACATTCACCGGTTTACCGCCGAGTTTTTTGCCCTGGCCAAGTCGGTGCGTGCCGCACAGAAGGCGGGCGGCAATTCCGGGGGCAGCAGCTTCGAGCAACTGGTGGAACTGGGCAAGAGCAACAAGCAGCTCGACGCCAACGACCAGGGCGTGGTCAAGGTGGTGGACTGGCTCTGGCAGTACGCTTTCGACCAGCGTGCCAGCGACATCCACCTGGAACCACGGCGCGACCAGGGCGTGATCCGCTTTCGCATTGACGGGGTGTTGCATCCGGTCTACCAGATGCCCATGGGGGTGCACAACGCCATGGTCTCGCGCATCAAGCTCCTGGGTCGCATCGACGTGGTGGAAAAGCGCCGTCCGCAGGATGGCCGCATCAAGACGCGCAACCAGCGCGGGGACGAAGTGGAAATGCGCCTTTCCACCTTGCCCACGGCGTTTGGCGAGAAGATGGTCATGCGGATCTTCGACCCGGACAACGCCGTCAAGGACCTCGACGCCCTGGGCTTTGCCCAGCACGATGCCGAGCGCTGGGAAGGCCTGGTCAAGCGCCCGCACGGCATCATTTTGGTGACGGGGCCCACCGGCTCGGGCAAGACCACCACGCTGTATTCCACCTTGAAGCGGGTGGCGACCGAAGAGGTCAACGTGAGCACGGTGGAAGACCCGATCGAAATGATCGAGCCCAGCTTCAACCAGACCCAGGTGCAGCCCCAGCTCGATTTCAATTTCGCCGAAGGCCTGCGTGCCCTCATGCGCCAGGACCCCGACATCATCATGGTGGGCGAAATCCGCGATCTGGAGACGGCCGAGATGGCCATCCAGGCCGCACTGACCGGGCATCTGGTGTTCTCCACGCTTCACACCAACGACGCACCGTCCGCCATCACCCGCATGATGGAGCTGGGAGTCCCGCCCTATCTGCTCAATGCCACGCTGCTCGGGGTGCTGGCCCAGCGGCTGGTGCGTACGCTGTGCAAGCAATGCAAACAAAAGGACGACACGGCGGAACGCGAGACGCTGATGGCCGTGGTCAAGCCCTGGAAACTCAGTGGCGGCTACCACCCGTACAAGCCCGTAGGCTGCGTGGATTGCCGCATGGGGGGCTACCGTGGGCGCATGGGCCTGTATGAGCTGCTGACCGTCACCGAGGCACTCAAGGAGAAGATCAACCAGGCGCCCTCGATCGACCAGCTGCGCCGGCAGGCCGTGCAGGATGGCATGCGGCCCCTGCGCCTGGCGGGCGCGCTGCGGGTGGCAGAGGGGCTGACCACCCTGGATGAGGTGATTTCCGCCACACCCCCCCTGGAATAGGGACGGCGGTCGTCTCCTTGGATCTGCGCCAGCCGGGAACCGGGGCAAGCGTTACCGGATGTAGGTGGAATCCACATCCGCACGGACCCTGGTTGCCCGCACAATCGCGCAGTCGAGATTCCGCCAAGGAGACAATTCGTGAAAATCAAAAGTCAAAAAGACTTCTTTGCCGGCCTCATGTTCATGGGGGTTGGTGTAGCGTTTGCGTGGGGTGCCACCACGTACAACGTCGGCAACGGTGCCCGCATGGGCCCGGGCTACTTTCCCCTCTTGCTGGGTATCTTGCTGGCCATCATCGGCAGCGCGATCACCTTCAAAGCCACCACGGTCGAGACCCAGGATGGCGACAAGATTGGAAAGTGGGCCTGGAAGCCGCTGTTCTTCATCCTGGCTGCCAACTTCGCGTTCGGCATCCTGCTCGGCGGCCTGCCCAGCCTGGGCATTCCGGCGATGGGCCTCATCGTCGGCATCTATGCACTGACCTTCATTTCCAGCCTGGCTGGCAACGAGTTCAATGCAAAGGCCGTATTCGTGCTGGCCACGGTGCTTGCCATTGGCAGCTACGTGGCATTCGTCTGGGCGCTCAAGCTGCAGTTCCCTGTGTGGCCGAGTTTCATCACGGGTTAAGCAGGAGCACCGACCATGGATCTTATTAACAACCTATCGCTGGGTTTTGGTGTCGCGTTCACCTTCCAGAACCTGATTTACTGTTTTGTCGGCTGCCTGCTGGGGACGCTGATTGGCGTGCTTCCTGGCATTGGCCCCGTGGCGACCATCGCCATGCTGCTGCCTGCCACCTACGCGCTGCCTCCCGTGGCTGCGCTGATCATGCTGGCCGGCATCTATTACGGCGCGCAATACGGCGGCTCCACCACCGCCATTCTGGTCAACCTGCCGGGCGAATCGTCCTCGGTGGTGACCGTGATCGACGGCTACCAGATGGCGCGAAAAGGCCGAGCGGGGCCGGCGCTGGCGGCGGCGGGCCTCGGTTCGTTCTTCGCCGGTTGTGTGGGTACGCTGATCCTGGCGGCCTTCGCGCCTCCGCTGACCGAAGTGGCCTTCAAGTTCGGCCCTGCCGAATACTTCTCGCTGATGGTGCTGGGCCTGATCGGTGCCGTGGTGCTGGCCTCGGGTTCGCTGCTCAAGGCCGTGGCCATGATCGTGCTGGGGCTGCTGATGGGCCTGGTGGGGACCGACGTGAATTCGGGTGTGGCCCGCTTCAGCTTCGACATCCCTGAACTGACCGACGGTATCGGCTTTGTGACCATCGCCATGGGCGTGTTCGGTTACGGCGAAATCATTGCCAACCTCTCGCGTCCCGATGATGAGCGCGAAGTGTTCACTGCCAAGGTGGAGGGCCTGTTCCCGACCAAGGAAGACTTCAAGCGCATGATCCCGGCGGTGCTGCGTGGCACGGCACTGGGTGCGGCGCTGGGCATCCTGCCCGGTGGCGGCGCGCTGCTGGCAGCGTTTGCGGCCTACACGGTCGAGAAGAAGACCAAGCTCAAGCCCGGCGAAGTGCCCTTCGGCCAAGGCAACATCCGTGGTGTGGCGGCTCCCGAGTCGGCCAACAATGCCGGTTCGCAGACGTCCTTCATCCCGCTGCTGACGCTGGGCATTCCCCCCAACGCCGTGATGGCGCTGATGGTGGGTGCGATGACCATCCACAACATCCAGCCTGGCCCCCAGGTGATGACGAGCAACCCCGAGCTGTTCTGGGGCCTGATCGCCTCGATGTGGATCGGCAACGCCATGCTGATCATCCTGAACCTGCCGTTGATCGGCATCTGGATCAAGCTGCTCACCGTGCCTTACCGCTGGCTGTACCCTTCCATCGTGCTCTTTTGTGCGGTGGGTGTGTATTCCACCAACAACAATACGTTCGACATCTGGATGGTGGGTGCGTTCGGCCTGATCGGCTACATCTTCTACAAGCTGGGTACGGAACCTGCACCTTTGCTGCTCGGTTTCATCCTGGGCCCGATGATGGAAGAGAACCTGCGCCGCGCGCTGCTGCTGTCGCGTGGTGACTGGAGCGTGTTTGTGACGCGTCCGCTGTCGGCGGGCCTGCTGGCTGCCGCTGCACTGCTGCTCGTCATCGTGCTGCTGCCTTCGGTGAAGAGCAAGCGCGAGGAAGCGTTCGTCGAAGACTGACGGCGCCTCTTTTTCATCCGACTCCAGAACAGCGGCACCTTCGGGTGCCGTTGTTTTTTGGAGATCCTGATCGGCGGAACACCTTGGGTGCCAGTACACAATGGCGGGCAAGAGGCCCGCATGTCCACTCCATTCCATTTGCCGCAGCATCCCCACCGGGCGATGTTGCACAACGAAATCCACGCCCGTCCGCCCGAGGCCATGACGGCCCCCCTGGCCATTGCACACATCGTGATGCTGGCCGATGCCGCAGGGCGTGAAGCGAGCCGGGCCCATGTGGCGGCCCTTTTGCGTGATCACCACCTGGCGTTGCCCGATGCGAGCACCACCCACCTGCGCATGGACCTGGGGGCCTACCGCATGCGCTGGGAGCTGCATACCGAGTTTGTTTCCTGGACCTTCATGGTGCCCATGGCGGCGGACGCCTTTGGCGAGCGGGAGCCTGCCAGCGCCGCAGACGCCGTGCCCCGCGAGTGGCTGGCGGCGTTGCCCGGACATTGCCTGTGCAGCCTGAACCTCTGGGTGCTGCCCACGCACACCTTTGGCTCGGGTTCGCTGGTCAAGCATGTGCTGCATGAGGACACACTGGTGGCCTCCACGGTGGCCGATGGGCATGGCGAGGTCTACACCGACTTTGCGATCCACGCCGATGGGTTCTCGCGCATGGTGCTGCTGGCGGGCGGCATGACGCAGCGCCGCCTGGGTCGCTTGGTGCAGCGTCTGCTCGAAATCGAGACCTACCGCATGGCAGCCCTGCTGGGTTTGCCCGCCGCGCGCGAGGCGGCCAGTGTGCTGGCCTTTGCCGAACGCGAACTGGCAGAGCTGGCTGACGCCATCCGCACCGCCAACCGCGATGCCGAGCCTGCACTGCTGGACCGCCTGACCCGCCTGGCCGGGCAGGTGGAGAGCCAGTATGCGGCCACACATTCGCGCTTCTCGGCCAGCAGTGCCTACTTCGAGCTGCTGGACCGCCGCATCCAGGACATTGCCGAGTCGCGCCTGGCCGGCATGCAGACAATCCGGGAGTTCATGGATCGGCGCCTCACGCCCGCACGCAGCACCTGCGAATGGGCGGCGCGGCGCCAGGATGCGCTCTCGCAACGTGTCTCGCGCATGAGCAACCTGCTGCGCACCCGGGTCGAGATTGAGCAGCAGCAAAGCAGTCAGGCACTGCTGACCACCATGAACCACCGGCAGGATTTGCAGCTGCAGATGCAGTCCACGGTGGAAGGGCTGTCGGTCGCGGCCATCACGTACTACATCGTGGGCCTGGTGAGCTACCTGGCAAAAGGCGCGCAGAAGCTCGGTTGGCCCCTATCGCCCGAGACCACTGCGGCCATCGCGATTCCGGTGGTGGCGGTGGCCGTGTGGTGGTCGCTGAGGCGATTGCACCACCGGGTCTTCCGGAAGCACGGCTAGAAGAGAAGGCCACAAAAAGGGCCGCTAAAGACCCTTTCCACCACCTCGCAGGGCATCGCGCCAGGGGGGGTTGGCATGGGCTGGGTCCAAGCCCGACGGGCGTGCATGCCCATGCCGTGTGCCTCCTGCACGCACATGGGGCGCGGCCCATAATGGCCCGATGCACTTCAGCTACACCCCCTCCTATGCCAGCACCCGCCTGCCGGTGTTTGCGCGCAATGTCGTTTCCACCTCCCATCCGCTGGCGGCCCAGGCGGGCTTGCGCATGCTGCAGCAGGGCGGCAATGCCGTCGATGCCGCCGTAGCCGCCGCTGCGGCCATGACGATCTGCGAGCCCGTGAGCAACGGGCTGGGCAGCGATGCGTTCTGCATCCTGTGGGACGGGCAGGCCTTGCAGGGGCTCAATGCCTCCGGCCGTGCGCCAGCTGCGTGGACACCGGAATACTTTCACAGCCGTTACGGCAAGGGTCAAGTCACACCCCCCAAACGCGGCATGGATGCCGTCACGGTGCCGGGGGCTGTCAGTGCCTGGGTCGCCCTGTCCGAGCGCTTTGGCAAGCTGCCTTTTGCCGATCTGATGGAGCCCGCCGCCGAGATTGCCGAGCGTGGCTATCTGGTGCCGGTGGTGGTGCAGCAGAAATGGGCGGCTGCAGTGCCGGAGCTGCAGTCGCAGCCGGGGTTTGCGCAGAGCTTCATGCCGCGTGGGCGTGCGCCGCAGGTGGGCGAGCTGTTCCAGTTAGCAGCCGCAGCCCGTGCACTGCGCGCCATCGGTGCTACACAAGGGCAGGCGTTCTACACGGGCGAAATTGCCCAGGCACTGGTGGCCTTCTCCAAGGCCCAGGGCGGCAGCCTGACGCTGGCGGATCTGGCAGCGCATCGCCCTGAGTGGGTCACCCCCATTGCCCGCAACTACCGGGGCTATACCCTGCACGAGATCCCGCCCAACGGCCAGGGCATCGCGGCGTTGATTGCGCTGGGCATCCTGGACCAGTTCGATCTGGCCGCGCTGGCGGTGGATGGCGCAGCGTCCCAGCATCTGCAGATCGAGGCCATGAAACTCGCGTTTGCCGATGTGTACCGCTATGTGGCCGAGCCATCGTCCATGGAGGTGACACCCGCGCAAATGCTCGATGACGCGTACCTGGCGTCCCGTGCCAAACTCATCGACATGAACCAGGCGCAGGATTTTGGGGCAGGCAATCCGGTCAAGGGCGGCACGATCTATCTAACGGCGGCCGACGAAAACGGCATGATGGTGAGCTTCATCCAGAGCAACTACATGGGCTTCGGCTCGGGGTGTGTGGAGCCCACCTTTGGCATCAGCCTGCAGAACCGGGGTCAGGCGTTCAGCACTGATCCCCAGGGGGCCAACCGTGCCAATCTGGTAGCCCCAGGCAAGCGGCCGTTTCACACCATCATCCCTGCCTTCCTCACACAAAACGGCCAGCCGGTGATGAGCTACGGCGTGATGGGCGCCAACATGCAGCCGCAGGGCCACATGCAGACCCTGGTGCGCATGCTGGACTACGGCCAGAACCCACAGGCGGCGTGCGACGCACCGCGCTGGCGCTTCAATGAAGGGCTGTCGATCAATGTCGAAGCTGCCATGCCTGCGGCCACGGTGCAGGGCCTGCTGGGCCTGGGGCACCGCATGGAGGTGATCCAGGACTCCTACCAGGACTTCGGCGCCGGCCAGTTCATCTGGCGCATGGGCGACCCCAAGGTGCAGGGCTATGTGGCCGCCAGCGATCCGCGCCGCGACGGCCAGGTGGCGGGGTATTGACCGGCTGCCGCCAAATCAGGATTTGAAGAAAAAGTGGCTCCATCGCAATCTGAACAAGCGCAAGCAGCTACAAAAAGAGTAGCAACCGGTCTCGCCCTGGCCCTGCTGGGCTCCATCGCCTTCAGCGGCAAGGCCATCATCGTCAAGCTGGCGTACCGCCATGGTGTTGATGCGGTTACGCTCATCATGTACCGCATGCTGTTTGCGCTGCCCATCTTTGCCGTGATGGCCTGGTGGGCCAGCCGGGGCAAGCCCCCACTGACCCTCAAGGACTGGCTGGGCGTGCTGGGCCTGGGGTTCACGGGCTACTACCTGGCGAGTTTTCTGGACTTTGCCGGGTTGGCGTACATCAGTGCCAGCCTGGAGCGCCTGATCCTGTATCTCAACCCCACGCTGGTGGTGATGCTGGGCTGGGTGCTGTACCGGCGTGGCATCCACTGGGGGCAGGCGGTGGGCATGCTGATCAGCTACTGCGGCGTGGTGCTAGTGTTCGGCCATGAGGCCAACCTGCAGGGCGCCAACGCAGCCTGGGGCACCCTGCTGGTGTTCCTGAGTGCGGTGAGCTACGCCATCTACCTGGTCTACAGCGGAGAACTGGTGCGGCGCCTGGGTTCGCTGCGGCTTGTGGGCTTGGCCACCACCGTGGCGTGTCTGCTCTGCCTGTTGCAGTTTGTGGTGCTGCGGCCCTTCAGTGCTGCCGTGGTGGCGCCCGAGGTGATCTGGCTGTCCATCCTCAACGCCACGCTGTGCACGGCCGCACCCGTGCTCATGGTGATGATGGCGATCGAGCGCGTGGGCGCTGGCATGACCGCGCAGACCGGCATGGTGGGGCCGCTGTCCACCATCCTCATGGGGGTCTGGATTCTGGGCGAGCCGTTCACGGTGTGGGTGGCTGCGGGCACGGCACTGGTGATCACGGGGATCTTTGTGTTCACCCAGCTGGCCCGCCGCCAAGCGCCCTGACCTGGCTGCGCAGAGCGGGTGCGCCGCTCTCCTTTGGGGTGCCTTATCCCGCCTTCTTCGCCGCCGCAGGCCGGGCAGAGGGTGCCGGTGCAGGAGCATTGGCAGGTGCGTTGCCACCACCCAGGCGCTGCGCAATCGATGCGCGCGATCCGCCCAGCCCGTCGAGCTGGCGGCCCATGGATTGCTCCAGGTAGTCCAGGCGGGCCTGTGCGGCGGGGTGTGTGGACATCGTCAGCGTGAACATCGGGTTGTCCGGTGTCACGGTGCGCAGTTGCTGCAGCACCGAGACAAGGCCGTAGGGGTCAAAACCCGCCTTGGCTGCCAGCGACACACCGGTGCGGTCCGCCTCGAATTCGTCGGACTGGCTCAGCCCCTTGGTGTAGACCGTGCGGAACAGCGACAGCAGCTGGTCCTTGACGAGCTGGCCGGCCACGTTGCTGGTGCGGATCTGCGAGGCCAGCAGCTGCGTGCCGACCCCTGCCATGGCGCTTTGCCGGATGGCCTGCAGGTGGTGTTTGGAGGTCACGTGCGTGATCTCGTGCGCCAGAATGCCCGCCAGCTCGGACTCGTCGGCGCAGCGGTCGATGAGCCCCTTGGTCACGAAGACATAGCCGCCCGGCGCTGCGAAGGCGTTGTAGCCGCTGTCATCGAGCACCACGAAGGTCCAGGGCAGGCCGGGGCGCGATGACTGCAGGCTGACCCAGCGGCCCAGGCGGTTCACGTAGCGCTGCAGCGCCATGTCCGGGTGGGCGGGCTTGGCCCCCAGCAGCAGGGCGGCCAACTGGCGGCCGATCTCGATTTCCTTGGTTTCGTCGATGTTCTCCATCGACTGGGTCAGCAGGCTGATCAGATCGTCACCCTGTCCTGCCGAAGCGGGTTTGCCGCCTGTGACGGCAGAGCCGATGCCGCCGCCCAGCGAGTTCAGCAGGTTCATCACGTTCTGGCTGTAGGCGGCCAGCGGGGCTGCTGCCAGTGCCGCGCACAGGGCGGCTGTTCGGGCACAGCGCTTCCATGGGGGAGTTCGGGTCATGTGCATCTCCTCAATTGGGGCTGTAGTTGGGGTCGGACGGATTGCCGGAGCCGCTGCCCGACTTGCTGCCGCTGGAGGTCGGCAGGGACGGCTGGGCCAGTGCGGGTACATCGCGGGCGTTCAGCGACGCCGAGCTGGCGAACTGGCGTGCCTGGTCAGCATTGACCCGCAGGCCCTCTGCCCGGCCGACGGCGGCGGGGTTGGGCTGTGCGTTGGCGATGTCTTCGGCACCCAGGCCACGAATACCCACCGTGGAGGTGGCGGTGGTGGTGGTGCCGCTGTTGCCGCCAAACAGTCCGCCCAGGCCCCGCAGGCCGCTGGTGGTGGCATTGTTGGTGGGCGTGGCCGAGCCCGATTGTGGGCCCAGGTCAAACATGTGGACCCAGCCGGTGGCGCCTTGCTGTGTGCTCACCTTGGTCCAGGGGCCCTTGCGCTCGTTGCTGCGTGTGACCACCGTATTGGCCTCCAGTGGGGCCACGCTGGCGCCGCTGTCGGCGGGAGCGTCGCGCAACTGGGTGGCGCGCTTGACCACGGCAGCCTCCTGCGCGTGTGCGCCACCCGCCAGGGGTGCTAATGCGGCCAATGCCAGCCAGGTGGCCAGGGCTCCGCGGTGCAGCCAGTTCATGTTGCAGCTCTCCACTTATGATGATTTGTGAATGCTGCGGGTCGCAGCACCAGAACCGGAGATTGTTATGGATTTGGGTATCGCAGGCAAATGGGCGCTCGTGTGCGGCGCGAGCAAGGGATTGGGCTACGGCTGTGCGCTGGCCTTGGTGCGCGAGGGCGTCAACGTGGTGATCAACGCCCGCAATGCAGAGGCGCTCGATCAGGCAGCTATTAAATTAATAGCTGAAAATTCAATACCATCAAGCGCTGGTGGCCTGAATGGCTCAAAACCAAAGGTGCTGGCGGTTGCCGCCGACATCACCACGGCCGAGGGGCGCGCTGCCGTGTTCACCGTGGCCGGTGGTCCGGGCCGCGACTTCGACATTGTGGTGACGAATGCCGGCGGCCCGCCCACGGGCGACTTCCGCGACTGGGACCGCGACGCATGGATCAAGGCCGTGGATGCCAACATGCTCACCCCCATTGAACTGATCAAGGCCACGGTGGACGGCATGGCTGCTCGGGGCTTTGGCCGCATCGTCAACATTACCTCCAGCGCAGTGAAGGCGCCCATCGATATCCTGGGCCTGTCCAATGGCGCGCGCAGCGGGCTCACGGGCTTTGTGGCGGGGGTATCGCGCAGCAAGATCGCCGCGCGGGGCGTCACCATCAACAACCTGCTGCCCGGTAAGTTCGACACCGACCGGCTGGCCGCCACCGTGACTGCCGCCGCAGGCAAGGCGGGCAAGAGCGTGGACGATGTGCGCACCGCCCAGCAGGCGCAGATCCCGGCCGGGCGGTATGGCACGGCACAGGAGTTCGGTGCCATCTGCGCCTTTTTGTGCAGCCAGCAAGCGGGCTACATGACCGGGCAGAACGTGCTGGCGGACGGCGGCGCGTATCCTGGCACCTTCTGACTCGGGCTGGGCTTGCCAGCCACGCGCGTTGCCACGCCGCGTGGCGTTTTGCCGACAGCTTTCGCCGCCGAGGGGGAAAACTTGGTAAAGAATGGTGCCCCAGCACTCCAACCCGAAAGTACCGGAACATGACACTGTGCATCCATCCCCCGGGCGGCCTTCCAGATCCTTGTGAACTCCACGAGTGCCGCTGGGTGTCTGGCCATATTCCGGGTGCCGATGGTGCGCTGTGGGGGCCATCTGCGGTTCCCGGGTTAGAGCGCCAGAACTTGCCATGCTGCAGACACCCGCTGTGATTTCCCGCCTTCGCCACCGTGTTGCGCCGCTTTGCGCTGCGTTGGCCTTCCTGGGCTGCCTGCCACAGGCGGTGGCGCAAACAGCAGCAACTCCAGCGGTGGCCCCGGTGCCTTACAAGCTGCGCATCGTGGGTGGCCTGGCCAGCATCAACCAGTACATCCGCCAGGAAGAGCCGTTCTGGAGCAAGGAGCTGTCGCGCATGAGCGGCGGCCGGTTCGACGCTGAAATTGTCCCCTTTGACCGCGCCGGTGTGCCCGGCACTGAAATGCTGCGCCTGCTGCAGCTGGGCGTGGTGCCTTTTGGCACGACGCTCATGAGTTCATTCACGGCCCAATACCCCGAGTACACGGCGCCCGATCTGGCAGGGCTCAACCCCGACATCGCCACGCTCAAGTCCACGCTGGCGGCGTTTCGCCCTTATCTGGAGAAGAGCCTGCGCGACCAGCACGGTGTGGAGGCCCTGGCCGTGTATGTGTATCCGGCGCAGGTGGTGTTTTGCAAGAAGCCCTTGCGCGGGCTGGCTGACCTGGCCGGGCGCCGCACCCGGGTGTCGTCTTCCACCCAGGCCGATTTTGTCGGGGCGCTTGGCGGCATCCCCGTGCTGACGGGTTTCGCACAGATCGTGCCCAGCCTCACGGCGGGCAATACCGAATGCGCCATCACCGGTACCATGTCGGGCAACACGCTGGGCCTGCCGACGATGACTTCGCATGTGCACGCACTTCCCGTGACATGGGGGCTGGCGGTGTTTGGCGCCAACCAAGCCGCCTGGGAAGCGCTACCGCCCGATCTGCGGGCGCTGCTGCGGCGCGAGCTGCCCCGGCTGGAGGCCGCCATCTGGGAGGAGTCCGAGCGCGAGACCTCCGATGGCATGGCTTGCAACCGTGGCGTCCCGGCCTGTGTGGGTGGCCGCAAGGGCAGCATGGTGGTGGTGCCGGTGTCGGCCCAGGACGAGCGCAGCCGCCAGGAGATCCTGGCCTCCACCGTGCTGCCACGCTGGGTGCAACGCTGCGGGGCCCGTTGTGCCCAGGTGTGGAACCAGACGATCGGCCCCGTTCGCGGCCTGGTGGCGGCCCCTGCGAAATGAGGGAGACCACGACCCCGCGGCGCATCAGGGCCTTTGTATGGGCCGGAGCGGCGGTGTTCATGGCAGCGGTGGTGATGGTGTCCGCCGCGCTGGTGTGGAACGCCCGCAAGGTGGCGCTGGACGACTACGAAGCCCAGGCCACCCGTTTTGTGGCGGGCGCCGAGGCGGCGCTCAACCGATCCTTGCTGTCGGTGGACGTGCTGCTGGCCAGCATGGATGAACTGCTCGGCCTGTCGGGCTCCATGAGCGACTGGATCGACCCCGACGTGGCCAGCCAGCGGTTGCGCAGCTCGGCCCGGCAGAACCTGATGGTGCGCTACGTGGCGCTGCTGGATGCGAAGGGCAAGACCATTGCCTCCTCCGATGCCGCTGGCAGCGCGCTGTCGCTGCAGCTGCCCCCGGGGTTTTTGTCGGCGGTGCTGGAGCAGCCTGTGTCCACGCTGATGATCAGCCCGCCGGTGGTGAGCTTTGCCACCGCAGAGCGCGTGCTGTACTTCGCCCGCCACCTGCGCATGGCCGACAGCGCCCGTGTGGTCGCCATTGCCGAACTGCCGGTGGGAGCCCTCAGCTCGGTGCTCGTCCAGGGGGTGGACATCACAGGCCTGCAGGTGACGCTGGAACGCGCGGGAGGACTGCTGCTGCTGAGCGCGCCCAACCGCGAAGAGGCCATCACGCCGATGTTGTCCCCGCCACTGCATGAAGTGGCTGCCATGGGGCAGGAGTGGAAGGCCCCGGCCCGCTTGAGCGGCGAACCCGCGCTGGTGGTCTACCGGCCCATCCTGTACCAGGACCTGCGAATTTCTGGGAGCATTCCGTTGCGCGATGCGCTGGCGGGCTGGCGCGATCAGCGCGACGCCATCGCCCTCACGGGGCTGTTGTTTGTGGCCATGATCGTGGCGGCGGGCAACCTGGCGCTGCGCTACCTGCACCGCATGTCCCAGGCGCGCCTGGCCATTGCGCAATCCAAGGCCACGCTGGACCAGGCGCTGGAATCCATGGTGAGCGGTTTTGTGCTGCTCGACGGCGAGCAATGCGTGGTGCAGTGGAACAGCCGGTTCGAGGAAATTTTCCCTTGGTTGCGCACCGTGATGGCGCCGATGGTGCCGTTTCGGCGTGTGATGGAGGAGACCTCCCGGCACCACCTCCCGCGCGCCAGCGAGGAAGAACGCATGCGCTGGGTGGAGATGCGGCTGCTCAAGCAAAGCCAGCACCTGGAGCCCCACGAACAGGTGCTGCCCAACGGCCGCACGATCCAGATCACCGAACGGCCCACGCCCGAGGGCGGGCTGGTCATCACCTACCACGACGTGACGGCCCTGCGCCGGGCCAGTGCCGAGATCGAAAGCCTGGCCTTCTACGACCCGCTGACCAACCTGCCCAACCGCCGGCTGCTGATGGACCGCATGCAGCAGGTCATTGCCGCCAGCGTGCGCAGCGGGCAGTACGGGGCCTTGCTGTTTCTGGATCTCGACCATTTCAAGACATTGAACGACACCCTGGGCCACGAAGTGGGCGACATGCTGCTGCGCCAGGTGGCCGAGCGCCTGAAGACCTGCGTGCGCCGCGAAGACACCGTGGCGCGCCTGGGGGGCGATGAGTTCGTCGTCATGCTGCACGAGCTGTCGTTGCACAGTGAAGAAGCGGCCGCCAACGCGCGCCGCGTGGGCGAGAAGATCCTGCGCACGCTGAACATGCCGTACACACTGGGTGCACACATCCACCACAGCACGCCCAGCATTGGCGCCACGCTGATGGGGGGTGCGCTGCAGCCCTCGGTCGATCTGCTCAAGCAGGCCGACATCGCCATGTACCAGGTCAAGTCGCAGGGGCGCAATGCGCTGTGTTTTTTTGACCCGCAGATGCAGATCGCCATCAGCGTGCGTGCACAGCTGGAGGGGGACCTGCAGGCCGCCCTGACCGCGCGGCAGTTTGTGCTGCACTACCAGCCCCAGTTCCACCAGGACGGGCGCATTGTGGGCGCCGAGGCGTTGATCCGCTGGATCCACCCCGAGCGCGGCCTCGTCGCGCCGGGCGCCTTCATCGGCGTGGCGGAGGAGAGCGAGCTCATCGTGCCCATGGGCCACTGGGTGCTGCGCACCGCGTGCGAGCAGCTGGCAGCGTGGGAGAACGATGCCCGCTACCGGCATGTGCAGCTGTCGGTCAACGTGAGCGCCCGGCAGTTCCGCCAGCGCGACTTCGTGGCCCGCATCGTCGAGGTGCTGCGCGAAACCGGGGCGCGGCCCCACCTGCTCAAGCTGGAGCTGACCGAGTCGCTGGTGCTGGACAACGTGGACGACACCATTGCCAAGATGGGCCTCCTCAAGACCAAGGGCGTGCGCTTTTCAGTGGACGACTTCGGCACGGGCTATTCGTCGCTGGCCTACCTCACGAGGTTGCCGCTCGATCAGCTCAAGATCGACCAGTCCTTCGTGCGCAACCTGGGCGTGCGGCACACCGATGACGTGATCGTGCAGACCATCATCGGCATGGCCCGCAACCTGGAGCTGGATGTGATTGCCGAGGGGGTGGAAACCTCGGAGCAAAAGGCCTTGCTGGCGGACTACGGATGCCAGCTTTTCCAGGGTTATTTGCTGGGAATGCCTGGTCCGGTGGCCGATCTGGAAGCGCTGCTGCGCCGCGTTGCCGACGAGGCTCCCGTGGATTCGTCTGCAACCGGGGGCTCGCCCCAGCGCTGACGCCCGGCCGCATTCCGGTTCACGCTGCATGCAAACAGGAGGAATGCTTATGGCACGGTGGATGCGATGGCCGCGCAGGATCTGGAGTTGCGGCGCGGCGTGTGTGCTCGCCTGTGCCGCAGCCAGCGCGGAGCCGGTGGCCATCAAGACGCCGAGCGGCACCCTGCATTTCGAGACGCCTGCGGGCTACACCGCCCTCAGCGAGGACGAATTGCACATCAAGTTTGGACGCTACGGCCGCAGACCCCTGGCCGCGTGGGGGAACGCCCGCCGCAGCAGCACCGTGGCGGTGACCTGGTCGCGCATGGCGCAAAAGCCCCTGACCAGCGAACAATTGCCCGAGTTCAAATCGGCGATGGAAACCACACTCCCCAGGCTCACTCCGGGCATGGTGCTTCGGGATTCATCGCTGGTGCAGATTGCGCAGCGGCCCTGGGTGCGCATCGACAGCACGGCCCCGGCCGTGGACACCGAGATCCGCAACCTGATGTACCTGACCGACCTGGGCGGGCACATGGTGGGCGTGAACTACAACGCCACAGTGGCGGACTATGCGCAGCAGGAGGCGGGCTTCAGCAGCTCTGCCGGTACGCTGCGCACGCAGGACTAGGTGTCGGTTCGGACGGCACTGGCTGCACCCTTCCCCGCAGGGACTGCGCCTTACCTGCGCGACGACACCACGATCCCGCCCACGATCAGCGCAAACGCCACGCCGTGGAAAATCTGGGGCGTTTCCCCCAGGTAAGCGGCCGACAGAATGCCTGCGAACAGCGGGGTGAGGTTCACGAAGAAGCCCGCCACTGCAGGCCCCGCACGCTCCACACCCACGCCCCAGCAGCGGTAGGCCAGCACGGCCGGGCCCACGGCGATGAACACGAGCGCGGCGATCAGCGGCCAGCCCCCGTCGAAGTGGGTGCGGCCCACGGCCCATTCCACGCCCGCAAAGCTGCCCGACCAGGCCAGGCCAAACACCATCTGCGCCATCAGAAACGCCGCCCAGTCGCCCCGGATGCGGGCAGGCTCGCTGGTGCGCGACAGCAGCCAGCTGTAGAACGCCCACGAGATGGTGGCCAGCAGCATGAAAAAATCGCCCGGGACGAGCCGAAAGGCCAGCAGTTGCGACCACTCGCCCCGGCTCAGCACCAGCAGCACGCCACACATCGACAGCAACGCACCCAGCAACTGGCGCCGCGTGACGGCCGCGCCGAAGAACAGTGCCCCGACGGCCAGCATCCACACCGGCATGCTGGAGCCCACCAGCGTCGCGTTGATGGGCGTGGAAGTCTGCAGCGCCATGTACTGCAGCGCGTTGTACAGACCAATGCCCAGCAGCCCCAGCAGCGCGTAGCGGCGCCAGTGCGGCCACAGCGGGCTGCCCTTGCGCAGCACACCATGGGCCAGCGGCAGCAGGATGGCAAAGGCCAGCACCCAGCGGATGAAGTTGAGGGAGGCGGGGGAAATCAGGTCGTGCACCAGCCGTCCCACGACGGCATTGCCCGCCCACAGCAAGGGCGGTATCACCAGCAGCACGGCCGTGCCGGGTGTGAGTTTTTGAGTCATGGGGCTGCACTGTAACGGCGCCCGCGACGCCATGCTGCCGGAGGCGACAAGGCCCTAGTGCCAATCGACCCCGTGTCGGCCTGCGGCACGTTCACTCGATTCGTGGCAGGATGGCCGCCGTTTGTTTCTCTCACCCGTTACAGGAGTTGTTAGCCATGAGCCTTGCCGTCCAGATCCGCCAGCACGGTGGTCCCGAAGAACTCCATATTGTTGACGTCGCCGTGGGCGAACCCGGCCCCGGCGAGATCCGCATCCGCCACCATGCCATCGGCCTCAATTTCATCGACGTCTACCACCGCACGGGCCTGTACCCCTTGGGCATGCCCGCCACCATCGGCATGGAAGGCGCAGGCGTGGTCGAAGCGGTGGGCGAGGGCGTCACGCACCTGCAGGTGGGCGACCGCGCCGCCTATGCCAGCAACCCGCCCGGCGCCTACTCTGAAGTGCGCGTGATGCCCGCCAAATGTGTGTGCAAGCTGCCCGACGCCATCAGCTTCGAGACCGGCGCGGCCATGATGCTCAAGGGCTTGACGGCACAGTACCTGCTCAAGAAGACCCTGCCCGTGGAAGGCCTGCAGAGCGGCGACCACGTGCTGTTCCATGCCGCTGCGGGTGGTGTGGGCCTGATCGCCAGCCAGTGGGCCAAGGCGCTGGGCCTGCAGCTCATCGGCACGGCAGGCACCGATGCCAAGTGCCAGCTGGCCCTGGCCAACGGCGCGGCACATGCCATCAACTACAACACTGAGGACTTTGCGGCGCGCGTTAAAGAGATCACCGGCGGCAAGGGCGTGAAGGTGGTCTATGACTCCGTGGGCAAGGACACCTGGGACAAGTCGCTCGACTGCCTGCGCCCCTTTGGCCTCATGGCCAGCTTCGGCAATGCCTCGGGCCCCGTGGCGCCGTTTGCGCCGGGCTCGCTGGGTGCCAAGGGTTCGATCTACGTCACGCGCCAGACGCTGTTCACCCACATCGCCACGCGTGAAAGCACGCAGGCCATGGCCGATGAGCTGTTTGCCGTGGTGGCCAGCGGGCAGGTCAAGATCCACATCGAGCAGCGGTTTGCCTTGGCCGATGTGCAGCAGGCGCACCGCGCGCTGGAAGCACGCAAGACCACTGGCTGCACCATCCTCACGCTGTGAACGCCGCCGTCCAGCCCCGGTCCTTTGGCGACTGGTTGGTCAGTGCGCGCCAGGCTGCGCAGCAGCCCCCCGTCCAGCCGCGCCAGGCGCTGGTGGTGGCGGGGCAGGTAGTGGGTTCGGTGGCAGAGGGTTTTTTGAATAAAATTGGCCGCAAGCGCTTATTGGATAAGCGCTATAAGCTATCAAATAATGAGCATTCTGGCGCTGCAGCCTGGCACCTGGAGGTGCCGTTTGGAGCTTCAGCGGACGCCATCACCGATGCCCTCAATACCCTGGCCGCTGCCTTGCGCGACGAGGGCCTGTGTGGCCCCTGGCGCGATGAGCAACTGGCGGTGTGCAACCCGGCGGGCGAGGTGGTGGGCACGGTGGAGCGTGGTGCGGTGCGTGTGCTGGGCATCACCACCCGCGCTGTCCATCTGGTGGGCCTGGCGCCGGACGGCCGCATGTGGGTGCAAAAGCGCTCCATGACCAAGCCCAACAACCCCGGCCTGTGGGACACGCTGATGGGCGGTATGGTCTCTGCCGCCGATTCATTGCCCCAGGCGCTGGCCCGCGAGACCTGGGAGGAGGCGGGGCTGCACGTGGAAACGCTGGTCGGCCTGCAGCACGGTGGCCATGTGGACTTCAGCCGCCCCAGCCGGGAAGGGGATGGCGCGGGCTACATGTGCGAGCGCATCGACTGGTTTCGCGCCCAGGTGCCCGAGGGCATGGCGCCCGAGAACCAGGACGGCGAAGTGGAGCGGTTTGACCTGCTGCCCCTGGGCACGGTGCGCGAGCAGGTGGCGCAGGGCCTGTTCACGCTGGAAGCCGGGCTGGTGATTGCAGGCTTCCTCGGGCTGTGACCGGAATCCCGGTCGCGCAGCCTTCAAATCAGGTCCCATATCGCCTGGGCGGTTTCGCGCAGCACGGGCAACACCCGTGACACCGCGTCCTCGCTGCCCCGCAGTGTGCTGGCCTTGTTGCGCTGACGGGCTGCTGCCGCTTCGTTCTGCGCAACCGCTTCCCGTTGCGCGGCGGGGCCATCACCCAACAGGGCGGTGGGCAGCGCGGCCTTTGATCCTCAGGCCTGATCCACCATCGTCTTGAGCCGGTTGGGCGCCAGCGCCCCGGCCGATTCCAGAATGGGGTAGGCCACCGAGCACAGCAGCGAGTTGATGCGCTTGAGTTCGCTGATCAGGTCGATGTGCAGCGAGCTGGTTTCGATGCTCTGCACCGTGTTGTCCGACAGGCGCGCCAGGTGGGTGGCTGAATACGCATGCTCCAGGTCGCGGAAACGGGCCTTTTCTTCCAGCAGCTTCTGCGCGTCGCGCACGCTGCCGTTGAGGAACACGCTCATCGCCAGCCGCAGGTTGTCGATCAGGCGGGCGTGCAGCTCGGTGATCTCTTCCATGCCCGCTTCGGAGAACTGGCGGCCCTTCTTGATCTTCTTGTCCTCGATGTCGATGAGCACGCGCTCGATGATGTCGCCGATCTGCTCCATGTTGATCGTGAAGCTGATGATGTCCGCCCAGCGGCGGCCCTCGCGCTCGTCCAGCGCCTCGCGCGAGATCTTGGTCATGTAGTACTTGATGGCCGAGTACAGGCCATCCACCTCGTCGTCGAGCTTGCGCAGGTCCTCGGCCAGCTTGATGTCGTCGGTGCGGATCACCTTGTGCAGGCCCAGCAGCATCGATTCGACCACGTCGGCCTGGTGCAGGGCCTCGCGCGCAGCGCACGAGATGGCCAGGGAGGGCGTGGCCAGGGCTGACGGGTCCAGATGCTGGGGCCGGGTGCCGGCCGCTGCCTGCGCTTTTTCGACGGGCAGCAGGCGCTGCACGGTGCGGGCCACCGTGCCTGTGAGGCCGATGCAGATGATGCCCACCACCACATTGAAAGCCAGGTGGAACAGCACCACCAGCGCCGCGATTTCCGGCACGTAGGGGCGTACATGCTGCAGCCACAGCCCAGTGAGCGGTGTCATGATGACAACGCCGATGATCTTGAAGAACAGGTTGCCCAGCGGCACCTGGCGCGTCTGTACATTGGCCTTCATCGTGGTGAGAACGGCCAGCACGCCGCTGCCCAGGTTGGCGCCCAGCACCAGGCCCAGAGCCACGTCGGGCGGGATACCCCCCGAGCCGGCCAGCGCGGCAGTCAGCAGCACCGTGGCCAGGCTCGAATAGGCCACGATGGCCAGAATGGCGCCGGTGAAGATCTCCAGCAGCAGGTCGCTGGTCAATGCCCCCAGCAGGGTGCGCACGGTGGGCGACTGGGTGAGCACCGTGGTCGATTCGGTGATGAGGCGCAGCGCCAGCAGCATCAGCCCCAGGCCGATCAGCACCCGGCCCACCCGGCCCACGGCCGTGTCCTTGCGCGAGATGAACAGCACCACGCCCGCGAAGATGAACAGCGGCGACAGCCAGGACAGGTCCATCGAGAACACCACCGCCATCACACTGGTGCCTACATCGGCGCCCAGCATCACCGCGAGGGCAGCGGGCAGGCCCACCAGGCCCTGGCCCACGAACGAAGACACGATGAGCGCCGTGGCCGTGCTCGATTGCACTACCGCCGTCACCCCGATGCCCGACAGCACGGCCGTGAACCGGTTGCTGACGCTGTGCGCGATCAACTGGCGCAAATTGGCGCCAAAGACACGCAGGATGCCGGTGCGCACCAGGTGGGTGCCCCAGATCAGCAGCGAGACGGCTGCCAACAAATTCAAGAGATGCTTCATGGAGGAAAACCGTTATTTCTTCTTCTTGTGACGTGCGCAAAGAGCATGCACCTTGCCCCTGCCAGGCGCAAGGTGCATCTTGCGCTCCGTTTTTGAACAGGTGCGTGGAGGCTGGCGTTCACATTCTGTGCCCGTAGGCGGTGGCAGACGGGTCTGCGGTGCCGGGCTGCGCGACTTCCGGGGTGCATGGGTACACGCAAAAGCTGTGCGCACCCAGCATTGTCACAAAACTGACATATAAGCATACTCCTGATTCCATAGCGCGGGCGCATGCCCATGCTGCTGCTGGGTGCGTTGGCGACACCACCCGTTCCGTCAGCGGGGGTTAGGGCCGCCCTGGCCACCACGCAAACGGCCCGCACAGGGCGGGCCGTGGAGAGGTCAGGCAAAAACAACGGGTTCAGCGCTCGCGCCGCACTCTCAGGAACTCGTCCAGGATCAGGCACGCCGCACCCACGCTGATGGCCGTGTCGGCCAGATTGAAGGCTGGGAAGTGGCCGTTGGGGAAAATTCCGGAAAGGAAGGCCCAATGGAAATCCAGAAAATCCACGACATAGCCATGCATCAGCCGGTCCACCACGTTGCCCACCGCACCGCCCAGGATGCACGACAGCGCAAAGCCGAACAGCTTTTGACCGGGGTGCGCGCGCAACTGCCACACGATGAAAATGGTGGCCGCCACGCCGATGCCGGTGAACAGCCAGCGCTGCCAGCCTCCCGCGTCCTGCAGAAACGAAAATGCGGCCCCGGTGTTGTGCGCCCGCACGATGTTGAAGAAGCTGGTGATGATCGTGCCGTCGCCCAGCTGGTAGTGGTTGATGATCAGGGTCTTGGTGATCTGGTCCGCCACCAGAAGCACCATGGCCCAGGCCAGCCAGGGCCACATGCTCGCGCCGGAACGCCCGGCCTGCGATGTGCGGGCCATCAGGCGTGCACCCGGCTTTCGCCGTCTCCGTGCAGGTTGCTGGTGCAGCGGCCGCAGATGGTGGGGTGTGCGGCGTCTTGCCCCACGTCGCTGCGGTAGTGCCAGCAGCGCTCGCATTTGGTGTCAGAACTGGGCTTGACGTTGATCTGCAAAGCGCTACCAGCTACCAATTCGATAGCGGAGGTGATGAACACGAACTTGAGGTCATCGCCCAGGCTGGCCAGCAGCGCATGGTCCTCAGGCGCAGCCGTCAGCACCACGTTGGCCTGCAGCGACGAGCCCACCTGGCCCTCGGCACGCAGCACCTCGATCTCCTTGTTCACCGCATCGCGGATCTCGCGCAGGCGCGCCCACTTGGCCAGCAGGCCTTCGTCGGCCCCGGCGATGGAGCCGTAGGTTTCCAGGAAGATGGAGTCCGACGACCCAAACACCTTCCAGGCTTCCTCGGCGGTGAACGACAGGAACGGCGCCATCCAGCGCAGCATGCCGTGGGTGATGTGGTACAGCGCGGTCTGGGCGCTGCGGCGCGCCAGGCTCTTGGGCGCGGTGGTGTACAGCCGGTCCTTGAGCACATCCAGGTAGAAGCCGCCCAGGTCTTCCGAGCAGTACAGCTGCAGCTTGGCCACCACGGGGTGGAACTCGTAGACTTTGTAGTGCGCGAGCACTGTGGCCTGGAACTCGGCCGCACGCGTCAGGGCGTAGCGGTCGATCTCCAGCATCTGGTCGAACGGCACGGCGTCCGCGGCCGGGTCGAAGTCGCTCACGTTGGCCAGCAGGAAGCGCAGCGTGTTGCGGATGCGGCGGTAGGCGTCCACCACGCGCGCCAGGATCTTCTCGTCACCCGCGATGTCGCCCGAATAGTCGCTGGCGGCCACCCACAGGCGGATGATTTCGGCGCCCAGCTTCTTGTTGATCTCCTGCGGATCGATGCCGTTGCCCAGCGACTTGCTCATCTTGCGGCCCTGGCTGTCCACGGTGAAGCCGTGGGTCAGCAGGCCGCGGTAGGGCGCGCGGCCTTCGAGCGCGCTGGCCAGCAGCAGCGAGCTGTGGAACCAGCCGCGGTGCTGGTCGTGGCCTTCCAGGTACAGGTCGGCCTCGGGGCCCGTGTCGTGGTGCACGTTGGGGTGCGTGCCGCGCAGCACATGGCTGAACGTGGAGCCCGAGTCGAACCACACCTCCAGGATGTCGGTGCTCTTGGTGTAGCAGGCCGCGTCCTCGGCGCCGAGGATCTCCTCGGGCGTCACGCGGCTCCAGGCCTCGATGCCGCCCTTCTCCACAATGGCGGCCGCCTGGTCCATGATCTCCATGGTGCGCGGGTGCAGCTCGCCCGAATCCTTGTGCAAAAAGAACGGGATGGGCACGCCCCAACTGCGCTGGCGCGAGATGCACCAGTCGGGCCGCCCGGCGATCATGTCGTGCAGGCGGGTCTTGCCGTTCTCGGGGTAGAAGCTGGTGTGCTCGATGGCGTCCAGCGCGATCTGGCGCAGCGTCTTGGCAGGCTTCATGCCGGGCTGGGTGAACACGCCTTCGCCCTCGTCCATGCGGATGAACCATTGCGCGGCCGCGCGGTAGATCACCGGCGTCTTGTGGCGCCAGCAGTGCGGGTAGCTGTGCGTGATCTCCTTGGTGGTCATGAGGCGGCCCGCATTGCGCAGCGCCTCGATGATCACGGGCACAGCCTTCCAGATGTGCTGGCCACCAAACAGCGGGAAGTCGGCCGCATAGGTGCCGTTGCCCTGCACGGGGTTCAGGATGTCGTCCAGTGCCAGGCCGTGGGACACGCAGGAGTTGAAATCCTCCAGCCCGTAGGCGGGCGAGGAGTGCACGATACCGGTGCCATCGTCGGCCGTGGCGTAGTCGGCCAGGTACACGGGGGACAGGCGCTGGTAGCCTTGGCTGCCGTCTTCGCTCTTCACGTCGTACAGCGGGTGCTCAAATTCCAGCCCGCCGAGGTTCTTGCCCAGGGTGGTGGCCAGCACGCTGCCTGTGAGGCCATAGCGCTCCAGGCACGAGGCCACCAGCGGCTCGGCCACCAGCAGGATGCGCTCGCCGGTGTCCACCAGGGCGTAGCTGATCTCTGGGTTCAGGTTGAGCGCCTGGTTGGCGGGGATGGTCCAGGCGGTGGTGGTCCAGATGACGACGAAGGCGTCTTTGGTCAGCGCGGGCAGGCCAAACGCGGCCGCCAGCTTGGCAGGCTCGTGCGCCTTGAACGCCACGTCGAGCGTGGTGCTCTTCTTGTCCTGGTATTCGATCTCGAACTCGGCCAGCGAAGAGCCGCAGTCAAAACACCAGTACACGGGCTTCAAGCCGCGGTAGACAAAACCACGCTCCATCACACGTTTGAACGCGCGGATTTCGCCCGCCTCGTTGGCGGGGTTCATGGTCTTGTAGGGGTTGTCCCATTCGCCCAGCACACCCAGGCGCTTGAAGTCCACCATCTGCTGCGCGATTTGCTCGGTGGCAAACGCACGGCTCTTGGCCTGCATGTCGTCGCGGCTCAGGTTGCGGCCGTGTTTCTTCTCGATGGCATTTTCGATCGGCAGGCCGTGGCAGTCCCAGCCGGGCACGTACAGCGCGTCGAAGCCTTCGAGCTGGCGCGCCTTGGTGATCATGTCCTTCAGGATCTTGTTGACCGCGTGGCCCATGTGGATCTGGCCGTTGGCGTAGGGCGGGCCGTCGTGCAGGATGAACTTTGGCGAACCGCAGCGTGCGTCGCGCAGGCGCTTGTACAGGCCCTTGTCTTCCCACTCCTTGACCCAGCCCGGCTCGCGCTTGGGCAGGTCGCCGCGCATGGGGAAGGGGGTGTCGGGCAGGTTCAGGGTGCTGCGGTAATCCGTGGCTGCGGGGGCTGCGGAAGGGGTGCTGGCGTTGTCGTCGGACATGAGGGAGCCTTAAAAACAGGGCATTCCGGGGCAAGGCCCAGAGCAAGAACGGGGTGGAAGCGCGAAGGATGACGGGCCCGCCAGGCGGGCGCTGCGCAAAGCAGCCCCCCTCAAATTCGGTCGCGGGTGGTCTGGCGCCGGGTCTCGGTGTGGTTGGGCGCCTTGGCCGAGGCAAAGTACGCACGCGCGTCGGCACAGTCTTTGGCAATGCCTGTTGTCAGGGTGTCCAGACCGTCGCGTGTCGGCTGATCTTGCAGTGTGCGAAGTAGTTCCACGGAACGGATTTTACTGTAACGTGCATGGGCATCCGTCATGCAGGGCTTGCCAAGGCGGTGGCCAACGCGACAGGGTAGTTCAACAGGTGCGAGCCCGCCATCAGGGCCTGCCTCAGCACGGGCTGTACCGACGGCTCGCGCCCGTCCATCCTCAGTATGCTCAGTGAGCCTTGGGCGCCGTGGCTGAGCCACAGACTATGGCCGTCACCGGCAAGGGCCACGCCCCGCACGTTGTCTACGGGCATGCTGTGCCATAGCGATTGGTCGTCCAGCCGCCAAAAAGTGAGCACGCCAGGGGTTGGGTGTGTCACGACGGCCAGGCGTTCGTGGGGAAGCAGCGCGATGCTCAGGGCCTCCCCCAGCAGGCGGGGAAGGCGGTCTTGCGGATACGGCATGCCCCGCAATGTTGCTTCGCTCCGGTGGCACCAACTGACGGCACCTTCGTGGTCTACACCCAGCCCGAGCCGGGGGGCAGAGGCGATCAGTGCCGTGCTGCCGGAGACCGGGACCATATGCCCTGTGTTGAAAGCCGAGCCCGGCATGTCATGGCGATCCAGCAACTGATGTGTTTCCACGTCGATGTAGCTGATGCACGGGGCAGGGCTTTCGCCAGCTTTGGCCCCACCGTTGGTCACCGCCAATACCCGCCCGTTGTCGACTAGATGGCAATCGTGCGGGCGGGCGCCGAAACTGGGAAAGTCACCAAGGTAGCGCAGGGTGTTGGTGTCTCGCATGCCAATGAAACCCTGCCCCTGTGGGTCCGATTCGGTACTGAGCAATAGTTCGCCGGCCCCGGCGAGCACACCGTGTCCGTAGAACTGGCGTTGATCGAAAGGCGGGATGGTCCGCACAAACCGTTGCTGCTGCAGGTCAAAGACCCCAGCGCCAGTCCCATGTTTCTCAAAAAAGAAGGCCCGCTCTTTGCGTCGTGTGTCCAAGGCCCAGCCATGGGGGAAAAATGGGCATTCGATCAGGCGTGCCCCATTGATTTGGGAGCTTGCGTAAGCCAACGCTGTCTTGTGGGGCGCTCCCGGCTGCTCCTGGTAGCGGCAGCCTGCAAACAACTGGTCGTTGTTCATGGGGTTTGGCATTGCAGTGGCGCTGGATGGGGTGGGGGTGCTACGGGATTCCATGGTGATTGGAAGGAGGGTGCTCCCCATTCCATGGGCAAGAAGGGTGCGGCGGTTGATCCATGGCTTGGCTGGCAATTGAATGGGGACTTGCATAGAGACACCTTGTGCCGCAGAGTCGCTGGTCAACCAAGGGCGGTGTTGTGGTCCGTCCAAAGTGGCTTGGCGCGCCGCGCTTCAAAATGCCCCAGAGCCTGAACGCAATCCCGTGCGATGCCTTCCTTCAGCGCCTCCAGACTAGGGTATTGGAGTTCGTCATGCAACTTGTGCAGAAGGTCCACGTGAATGATCTTGCCGTAAGCACCATCTTTGCCCAGGTGGGCGGGCCAGGTCAGGCAGTGGGTTTCCAGGAGGACGCGTCCTCCGTTCACATCATTGGCGTCCAGCGAGGGGCGCACTCCAAGGTTGGCAACCCCGGGTAGCGGTTGTTCCGTGAGGCCTTGTACGCTGACTGCAAAAATGCCGCTGGCGGCGGGTTTCCAATGGCTAAACCGCATGTTCAGCGTTCGGAAGCCCAGTTCGCGGCCGAGTTTGCGGCCATGTACCACGTGGCCCGATATTGCGTAGGGTCGCCCGAGCAGGCGCGCTGCCGCCTCCATGTCCCCCGCCGCGAGGGCCTGGCGCACGGCCGAGCTGGAGACCCGCAGCCCATGCACCTCGTAGCTGTTCATGCGTGCCACATCAAAGCCTTTTGCTTGCCCCGCCGCGTCGAGCATCGCGTAGTCGCCCGCGCGCTGGCGGCCGAAGCGGAAGTCGTCGCCCACCAGCACATAACGGGCACCCAGGCCGCGCACCAGCACCTCGTCGATGAACGCCTCGGGGGACTGCGCGGCCAGTTTCGCGTCAAACGGCAGCACCACGGTCTGCTGCACGCCGCAGCGGGCCAGCTCGGTCAGCTTGTCGCGCAGGGTGCCGATGCGTGCGGGCGCGAGGTCGGGTTTGTGGAGGGCGCCCGCAAAGTAGTCGCGGGGATGGGGCTCGAACGTGAGCACGCAGCTTTCCACGCCCCGGTGTGCGGCCTCGCTGTTCAGCAGGGCCAGCATGGCCTGGTGGCCCCGGTGTACGCCATCGAAATTGCCAATGGTCAGCGCACAGGCGTTGGCGATGCCGGGATGGTGGAATCCGCGAAAGATCTTCATCGGTTTGTTATCTTTTTGATAGCAGCATGCGCAGGTGTATCAAGCGCAAGACGCCAATTTGTCATGAAAACGGAGTATATTGTGACCCACGGGCTGCCCAGCGCAGGGCAGTTCGCGAGACATCTGCGTTCCGAATCCTTGTGTACTTTGTGTTCCAGGAGGCGTGTTTTGAAGGTCTTGAAGCTGTCGGCCCAAGGGCTGCCCCAATCGTGGATTTCGCTCGAACAAGCGGTGATTCATTACGCCGCGGGTGAGGTGCGCTGGGAATCCGGCGGCCAGATCGCGCGGTTCCGTGGCGGGCACAACGCGATCACGGGCGAACAATCGGTGATTGCCGTGAACAGCATCATCGGAACCAAGGGCGTGCCCAGCATCAACCCGTTTGACCTCAAGCCCGGACTGACCAACAGCAAGCTTTTTGCTCGCGACCGCAATGTGTGTGCCTACTGCGGCGGGCATTTCCATGAAGAGGACCTGACGCGCGAGCACATCGTGCCGTTTGCCCGCAATGGGCAGGACCACTGGATGAACGTGGTCACGGCCTGCCGCCCGTGCAACCACCGCAAGGGCCCACGCACGCCAGAACATGCCCACATGCCGTTGCTGTACGCGCCTTATGTGCCCAGCCTGTGGGAAGACTTCATCTTGCGCAACCGCCGTATCCTCGCCGATCAAATGGAGTTCCTGATGGCGCACGTCCCCAAATCTTCACGGCTGTTGGCGTAGTTGGCGGAGCGGCCAATACGACGCCTGCTGGCGTCGTTGCTCCGTCTTGCGGTACTTTCAGTACTGTCTGCGACGGAGCGCCTAGCCATCGGGGCTGTCTTGACCGCTTTTGGTGGTGTGCTGCACGGTGCACAGGCACCGAGCAGCGCCTATCCCATCAGTAAGTCAGTTCGAGAAACACCAAATGGCCGCTGGCAGCGGGCCAGGTCTGTCCCACCACGCGTTCGCCATTGAATTCGCCCGCAATGCTGCGCACGCCGCCCGAGGTCTTGACCTTGGCCGACGCCACGCCCGCGCCTGGCGGCACACCGGCAGGTGCGGCGCCATCGAGCAGCATCTTGTCGCGTGCCGGGTCCAGGTAGCCGCGCGGGCGGGTCAGTGTCACCACGCTCTCGGCGCCTTTGTCGGCATCGGCCAAGCGCTCTGCGCGCAGGTGGATGAGATCGCTGCTGCGGGGAAAGCCGCTGCGGTAGATGTGGGTAGTGGCGTAGCCGGGTGCGGTGATCACGAACTCGGTGGGTGACCCAGCGGGAACGGCCAGCGGCCCCCATTGGCCATCCGTACCCACGGTTTTGCGCAGCAAGGCATTGCCCGTGCGGGCGCCCGTGGTGGGGTCGGTGGCATACACCTCCAGCTGCGCGCCCGCCAGGGGCAGGTTGTTGCTGAAGTTGCCCGTCTTGGTGTCTGCGGGGTCCACACCCAGGCCGGTGACCTTGCCGTTCAGCACCACCTGCTTTTCGGCCGCAATGGTGGTGGCCTGCGGCGCCTTGCCCGTGATGAAGCGGTAGGTGGCTTCAAAGGCTGCGGCGGAATAGGAGGTCTCACGGTGGTCGATGCGCGGGATCACCACATTGACCGCGCCTTTCAGCTCGGGCCCTGCGGCCGTCACGTTGGTGGGCGTGCCTTTCTGGCCGATCCACAGGCCATCGGGCTGCGCGAACTTGTCGTTGTTGTCCGAGCGGATGGTCATCCATTGGACGGGGCCGCTCACTTCATCGCCGGCTGCATTTTTGGGGGCGTTCAAGGCGGTGAGGAAGGGGCCGGTGCCCGAGAACTCGCTGCCTTCGCGAACCCCAGGGGTCGCCCACACACCGTGGTTGGGCGTACCACCCAGGATGGCGTGGCTCACGGTGGTGGTGCCGCCGCCGTTGTAGATGTAGTTGCGGATGGCATTGCCCCCGCGCGAATTGCCCACCAGCACCACCTTGCTGGCGCCCGTGGCCTTGAGCACCTTGTCCACCTCGGCCTTGAGGTATGCCATGTGCTCTGCAGCCGAGGTGCGGCCCGGCTGGGGCTTGGTGTCGTCATCGCGTGAGAGCGGGTAGGGCACGTCGATGGCGTGCAGGCGCTCACGGGGCCAGCCGTTCGATTCAAACCGCCACGCGGTGGCCTGCCACAGCGCAGCGGTGTCGCCATTGCCATGCACAAAGACGATGGGCGGCGCCTCGGCCAGGCTGGGGCTGCGGGTGGCGCAGCCGGCCAGGGCCAGGGTGGCCGCGGCGGCTGCCAGCAGAAGGGATCGGCGCTGCAGCAAGAGCTTATTGTTCATGGGTGTCTCCGATAAGAAAAAATGCCCGTGGACCGGTTCAGTCCACGAGCATTGCACGGTTGCGTGACAGTCCTTGCTTGGCGTCAGGCAAACACGCCTGCGGTGTCCTGCATGCGGCTCGACACTTCGCCCAGGTGGTGCAGGGTGTCGCCAAAGGTCATTTCCAGCTGCGTGAGCTTCTTGAAATAGTGGCTGCCGATGTATTCGTCCGTCACGCCGATGCCGCCATGCAGCTGCACCGATTGCTGGCCCACAAAACGCATCGATTGGCCCAGCTGCACCTTGGCGCGGGCCATGGCGGCGCGGCGTTCGGCCGCCGGGGCGCCGAGCTTGAGGCTGGCGTAGTAGCTCATCGAGCGGGCCAGTTCCAGCTGCATCTTCATGTCGGCCACGCGGTGGCGCAGCGCCTGGAAGCTGGCAATGAACACGCCGAACTGCTTGCGCTGGTTCATGTATTCGACGGTGAGTGCCACGGTTTTGTCCATCACACCCACGGCTTCGGCGCAGGTGGCGGCAATGCCGGTGTCCACCGCCAGCTCCAGCGCGGCCAGGCCGTCGGTGGTGATGAGCGTGGCGGGGGCGTTGGCCAGTTGCACTTCGGCGGCGCGGCTGCCGTCTTGCGTGACATAGCCACGTGTGGTCACGCCAGCGGCCGAGCGCTCCACCAGGAAGAGGGCAATTTTTCCGTTCAGCTGCGCAGGCACGATGAAGGCATCGGCCTGGTCGCCAGCGGCCACTATGCTTTTGGTAGCTGTTACCGCATACCCAGATTGCGCTGCGGCCGCTTTGGCCTCGCACACATCCAGGCGGTAGCGCGCCTTGCGCTCCTGATAGGTCAGCACCACCAGCGCTTCACCGCTGGCCACGCGCGGCAGCCAGGCGCCTTGTACGTGGGCGGGGGCGTGGTGCGACAGCACGCTGCTGGCGATGAAGGCCTGAGCGATGGGTTCCAGCACCATGCCACGGCCCAGTTCCTCGGCCACCACCATGGCGTCGATCGCGCCCTGGCCCATGCCGTCGTGGGCTTCGGGCACGGTCAGTGCGGTCAGGCCCAGCTCGGCCAGCTCGCCCCAGGCGGCGCGGTCAAAACCACCGGCGGCCACGGCAGCGCGGCGGCGCTCAAACGTGTAGCCCTTGTCCACCCACTTGCGCACGGCGTCGCGCAGTTGTTCCTGGTCGTCAGAAAAATCGAAATCCATGTTCTTGTCTCCTTAGCCCAGAACCGTCTGCGCGACGATGTTGCGTTGCACTTCATTGCTGCCGCCGTAGATGGTGGTCTTGCGCAGGTTGAAGTAGGTGGACGCCAGCGGCGCGTTGGCGGTGACGCCGCCAGGGAAGTCGCCCTGCCAACCAGCCTCCATGGCTTCTTCGATAAAGGGCATGGCAAAGGGGCCAGCGGCCAGCATCATCAGCTCGGCGTAGCGCTGCTGGATCTCGCTGCCCTTGATCTTGAGCAGGCCTGCAATGTCGAGCGAGTTCTTGCCCGACTTCTCGGCCGACAGCACGCGCAGCACCAGCATTTCCAGCGCCACGATGTCCACTTCGAGCAGGGCGATCTGGTCGCGGAAGCGTGTGTCGTCCCACATGCCTTCGGTCTTGGCAATGCGCTTCAGGCGCTCCAGCTCGCGCTTGCTGCGGTTCACGTCGGCGATGTTGGTGCGCTCGTGGCTCAGCAGGTGCTTGGCGTAGGTCCAGCCCTTGTTTTCCTCACCGATCAGGTTCTCGGCGGGCACTTCGACGTTGTCGAAGAACACCTCGTTGACCTCGCACTCGCCATCGAGCAGCTTGATGGGGCGCACGGTGACGCCCTTGGACTTCATGTCCAGCAGCAGGAAGGAGATGCCGGTCTGCGGCTTGCCTTCGGTGCTGGTGCGCACCAGGTTGAACATCCAGTCGCCGTGCTGGCCCAGCGTGGTCCAGGTCTTCTGGCCGTTGACGATGTACTTGTCGCCCACACGCTCGGCGCGGGTCTTGACGCTGGCCAGGTCCGAGCCCGAGCCTGGTTCGCTGTAGCCCTGGCTCCACCAGACTTCGCCGCTGGCGATGCCGGGCAAAAAGCGCTTTTGTTGTTCGGCATTGCCAAACGCCATGATCACCGGGGCCACCATCACGGGGCCGAAGGGGATGATGCGGGGCGCACCGGCCAGCGCACACTCTTCTTCAAACAGGTGCTTTTGCACGGCCGTCCAGCCCGGGCCGCCAAACTCTTTGGGCCAGCCAAAACCGAGCCAGCCCTTTTTGCCCAGGATCTTGGCCCAGCCCTGCATGTCTGCACGGGTCAGGCGCAGGGCGTTGTGCACCTTGTGGGAAATTTCCTGGGGTAGGTTGGCGTGAACCCATGCGCGAACTTCGTCGCGGAAGGCCTGTTCTTCGGGGGTGAATGCGAGATCCATGCGGCTTGTCTCCAAGTGATTCCGCATTTGTAGCACGATCGTTCGTTTTATTGCTGTCCGGGTGGCGACATGAGGCGCGCAGCCCTTGATTTGGCATCAACTCATTTGAAGTGCTTTCAAGCTGAGTTTGGCGAAGCGCTGCGCAAGGCTGGGGCAGGCCCAGCGCAAGCGGTGGGTTCAAATTCAAAGATGCCGGCTCAATAAGACGCTGCAGGGGTTGAATATGATCAGCCAAACGAGGGGCACCAGATGCTGAAGATTTTCGACCAGGCCGTTGAGGCGGCCACGGACAGGGATGACACCCGAGGGCAGCAGGCCGAGGTACGGCTGCTGGGGGGCAAACTGCTGATCCAGGACCGCCACGGCGGCATTGTCGTCTTCGTGTGCACTCAGGCCTGGGGGCCTGCGGGCCGCAGATAGAACCCATCGCCATGCCCAACTTGTTGTTGAACTGTGAAATCGCTGAACGCCAGAGTCCCGGCCTGCACCAGGGTCGGGTGGCTTTCCAGATCGATGATCTGTCGATCTCGACCCGCGAGCTGATCGCGCTGAGCGTTCGGACCCATCTCGCCTTGCAACGCATCGCCAGCGCAGGTGCTGCGTCACCCGCCCCGGGAGATCAAACCACGCCCACATTGACGCCGACCTTGATCGAAGAGGGCTTGGCACAGGGGCGTGTGGCCTTGCGCCGGCCACCCGAGCCTGCTTGCAAGCCCGACCTGGCGGCCGTTGAGCAAGCCGAGATCCTGCGGGCTCTGGCCGCCTTCGAAGCGGGTGAGTTCCAGATGATTGTCGATGGCACGCTGTACCGGTCGCATGCCAAGCTGAGCCTGACGGACAGCTCGCACGCTGTCTTCTTGAGATTGCGTCCGCTCGTTGGCGGATGAAAGGAACCTATGAGTGAGCACTGGGAGGCGAGCGCAGCGCAACGCGCCAGAGTCCAACGTTTCGAAGTCTGGTTGTTGGGCTATGTTCAGGAGGCCAAGGACGCTGGCCGCCTGGATGATGACGAGCGCGCCATCCGCAACGGAGATGCGGATTCACCGTTCTGTTCAGCGCTGCTGCAGGCGTACGGCAACGAGGCTGAGCAGCACCTGGCTGACTTTTTCATGTTCCCGGTGCTTCACGAAAGCATTCCCAACATGCGCGCACGCGTTGACCGGGTGTGGGGCTTCGCGCGCGATGTGAACGATCTGCTGACCGAGGCGGTCAAAAAATGGGGGCGGGATTACACCTGCCAGTTGGCTTTGCAACGCTTGCGCCACCAACTGAGCCATCCCGCCGATGCGACCGAATGCGCGGCACCGCGCTGGATGGACGCAGAGCGCGCGCTTATTCGCGCCCAGTATGCGGAGCCGGTGAGGAGTCATCAGATCGCGGACCTCAAAGCGGCGCTGACCCGCAGCAGCCATCCCTTTTTGGAGCCAGCCCCCGATACGCTGGCCCAGCTGATCTGCGACATGAAGTCCTCGCGCGCCACACTGAACGAGTTGATGGACTTGATGGAGCGCTCCTGCGACACCTGGGTCGACGAGCAGTTCCGCCCGCCACCTCAGGTGGAAGATTGCGAATGTACCGGCCGCATGCGCACTGCGGAGTTTTTCGGCCTGACCGAGCAAGCGGATGAACTGGCACAGGCCTACGCGCGCCAGGGGCCCCTGAGCGCTGAATGGGTCAAACGCCTGTTCGATCTGGAATGGCCACGCAGCGCGCGCGTGGTGGGCGCGTGCCTGTCTCAAGAGGACGATGTCTTGAAAGACTTTCAACCCGAGGCGCTGGACTGGGTGTACGGCCACTGCGTCAAACCGCTGACCGAAGCCATCACCTCGCTGGGGCAACTGGCACAAGAATTGGGTGTGGACTACGAGAGCGGCGAACGCCGAAGCTTGAGCGGCATTCGGTTCGTGGTGGCAGGTGCGCGCCTGTTGGCGCAGATGCCATCGCCGCCGCCGATCCTCGGCTTGGTTCAGACCGATGCCGAGCGCTCTGCTGCGCGTGCGTTGAAACTGATCTGCAATGTGCAACCCCTGGGCGCGGCGGAGTCCGCAGACTTGGTGGCTGAGCTGCGGCAGTTCGCCCCGGAGGTTCTGCTTCAATTGCTGCGCCACTGCCGCGCCCAGGCGGAGGAGGTGCTGGAGGCCCTCGGCTGGGGCAGCGCGGCGCCGCTGTACCGTTTCATGCGCGAGCGCGAACGGGCTGACCCGAACGAGTACTTCGATGTGCCGTTGTTGAAGGAACATCTCCAGTGCGCCGGGCAGCCTGGCGAGCTGCTGCTGGACTGGCACAAGAAGTACAAGCACCTGAAAGTCACCGTGTATCGCATCAACGCAGTGCGAGGCGTGGAAGACAAGAAGCTGGCCGGCATGCTGGGCAAGCTGTCCCAGGAGCACATTCGCGTGTGGGGTATGGTTCCCCTGCGGGACACAGCAGACTTGCGTGAGCGCTTCGACTTTTTCAAGGGCGCCGGCAAGCAGGCTTCGAAGCTGTTCGGCTCCGAGCGCAGTGCCAACGTGCGCGATGCGGCCGCCGCAGCGCTGGTGCAGCTGGCGCACAACGCCGGTTTTGCGGACGTGACCGAAATGGAATGGTCGCTGGACGCTACGTCCCAATCGGCCCAGGATTGGACCTGGCAGCAAGACGACTATGCCGTGGAGCTGAGCCTGGTCAGGTTTCAGCCGCAGCTGCAGGTACGCAAGGCCGGTAAGGCCTTGAAGAGCCTGCCGCCTGCGTTGAAGAAGGACGCGGGGCTGGCTCCGCTGCTAGCACAGCTCGACCTGCTCAAGGACCAGAGCAAGCGCTACCGCATTGCCCTGGAAAACCTGATGGTCAGTGGCCGTGCGCTCGCGCCGGACCAGCTTCGGGAGCTGTCCAACCTGCCGATGGCCCGACAGCTGCTGACCGCGCTCTACCTGCAAACGCCAGATGGCGGGCTGGGCCTGCTCGATGACAGCCTGGCCCAGTTGCGTCTTCTGGACGCGGATGGCGCGCTGGCCGATGCCGCCCGCCCGGTGGAGCTGCCGCTGACCATCGCGCACGTCCATTCGATATTGGCGACAGGCCGCTTGATCGCTTGCCAGCGACACGCGGTGCAGTCGTCCCTGGTGCAACCGTTCAAGCAGGCGTTTCGCGAATGCTATGTGTTGACGCCCGCCGAGCGCGAGGCGCGAGATGTGTCACGCCGCTTCGAAGGGCGCCGCGTCAAGACCTCGGTGCTGGGCGCCATCCTTTCGGCTCGCGGATGGCGAGTTGATGGGAGCGACTTCGATTTTGTAGCCCGAAAGCGCTTGGCGCCCGACATTGCCGTCGAGCTGTCGTTGCCCGATGTCTATCAATTCCTGACCCAGGAAGAGGCGACAGTGCTGGGTGAGATCTCGTTCACCCGCCAAGCTGAACCCATGGCGCTGGAGGAGGCGCCGCCGCTCGGATTCTCCGAGGCCATGCGCGACCTCGACCTCGTGATCACCGCCGGCGCCGCCGACAGCGATGAGCATTCCGCTGAGGTGCAGCACGCCCGCGTGGCCTTGGTGGGCGCCTTGCTCCCCAGCTTGGGGTTGAAGAACGTCAGCCTGGAGGGGCATCACGCCGTCATCCAGGGCAAGCGTGCGAGTTATCGTCTGCACCTGGGCACCGCGGTGATTCACGTGATCCCTGCGGGATACCTGTGCATCGTGCCGGCCGACAAAGCCAGCCAGAAGGCCGTGGCTTTGCCTTTCGTCGACGATGACCAACGTACCAGCGAGGTGTTGTCCAAGCTGCTGCTGCTCAGCGCCGACGACAAGATCAAGGACCCCAGCATCCTGGCGCAGATCGAGGGCCGAGTGGCCCAGGCCTGAGCGCTGGCGTGCTTCGCCGCGCCTGGCCGGGCAGAGGCTACTTGTCGTCTTCCAACCCGCGCACACCCAGTTCGTCGCACAGGCGGCGCACCGTGGCTTGCAGGCCCGCCACTTCTGCCTCCAGGGCTTGCACGCGGGCTTGCAGGGCGGGGGCAGGGGTGTCCTGCGAAGGGGCGGGGTGGCCGCCGTAGGCCTGCTGGCGGGTGTCCACCGGCCCACACATCAGGTGCGCCCAGCGCTGTTCGCGCGCACCGGGCGCGCGGGGCAGCTGCACGACCAGCGGGCCGCCTTTCTCTGCACTGCGCTCTTGCAGCTCGTCGAGGAAGGCCTCCACCGAAGAAATGTCGGCAAACCGGTACCAGCGCTCGGCGTTGATGCGCAGCTCGCCCGCCGTTTGCGGGCCGCGCAGCATCAAGAGCCCCAGCAGCACGGCCGATTGTTCGGGCACGCCCACGCCACGCTGAAAGTTGTGTTCCCACCGCGTGGTGCGGTTGCCGCTGCTCTCAAACGCCAGCGTCAGCAGCTTGAGCGAATCCAGCGCCTCCTGCGCCTCGGCGTCGCTGAGGTTCATCACCGGGTCGCGGCTGGTTTTCTGGTTGCAACCGGTCAGCAGGCCGTTGAGCGACATCGGGTAGCTGTCGGGCACGGTGCGGGCCTTTTCCATCAGGGTGGCCAGCACGCGGGCTTCGTGGGGAGTGAGGGGGCGGGTGATGGGATCGAAGGGCACTGGGATAATCCGTGGCAATTTATGAAGAACATCGTCATTCTGATCTCTGGCGGCGGCTCGAACATGGCCACCATCGTCCGCACCGCGCAACAGGAGAACTGGGCACAACGCTACGGCGCCCGCGTGGCGGCTGTGATCAGCAACAAACCGGATGCCGCCGGGCTGGTGTTTGCGCGGGAGCAGGGCATCGCTGCCGAGGCGCTTAACCACAAGGCGTTTGCCAGCCGCGAGGCGTTTGATGCCGAACTGGCCGCCACCATCGACCGCCACCAACCCGCCCTGGTGGTGCTGGCCGGTTTCATGCGCATCCTGACGCCAGGGTTTGTGGCGCATTACGCGGGGCGGCTCATCAACATCCACCCCTCGCTGCTGCCGGCCTTTACCGGGCTGCACACGCACCAGCGCGCCATCGATGCAGGCTGCAAGTTTGCGGGCGTCACGGTGCACCAGGTGACGGCCGAGCTGGATGTGGGCCCCATCCTGGAGCAGGCGGTGGTGCCCGTGCTCCCGGGCGACACGGCCGAGACGCTGGCGGCCCGGGTGCTCACTCAGGAACACGTGATCTATCCCCGCGCCGTGCGGGCGCTGGTTCAGGCCTTGTAGCCTGCGCGCGGACCGGTTTTGGGGGCCGTGCATAAATCCTGGCGGGCGCCGGCCGGAGGCTGGGGCTTTTCTTTTGCTATAAAAATGGTAGCTATTTGCGCTTATCCGTAAAGCGCCAGGGCCTGTTTTCAACCATATTTCCCTGCTGCCGGATGTCTCAGAGATCCGGCGCACGCAGCTCGTCAACTGACGGGCGAATCGCACTGCGTGGCCAGAAAACCTGCGGCCGGTGGCCGATGCTGACCATCGAAGTGCGCGACCACGACCCGGGGGCCGCCGCGGTTTTTCCGCGCAGGGTGGATTGATGCAGGCCGGGCTCAGCCAGCTCCGGTTGCATCTGTGCATTTCTCGAACCGTGGTCGCATCACGCCATCGATGAGCACCTGCTCTTCAAACATGGCGGCGGGCCGCACCCACAGCCCCCGCTGGCCATAGAGCGCGCGGTACAGCGTCATGGGTTCCAGCGTCTCGCTGTGGCGCACGGTGTCGATCACCTCGTAGAGCATGCCCTTGTAGTGGCGGTACAGGCCGGGCGGAGTGCGAATGAGTGCTGGCAGGTCTTCGTCGGTCATGGTGGCGAGTGGGCGTGCGTGAGTGGTTAGGATGGCGGCTGAAAACAACCAAGAGTGGGGGAAGCCCGTGGATCAGGCAGATTTTGTGCACCTGGTGCGCATGAGCGAGCATGCCAGTGCCGACAACAGCCGAGCGTACCGCCGCAGTGTGGCCGCGTTTGCGGCGCTGGGCTATGCCTGGGTGCTGGGTTGCCTGGGGCTGGCCGCTGGCATTGTGCTGTGGGTCGTGCCGCAGTTGCTGCAGGGGCGCTTTCGTTTTGCCATGGTGTGGCTGCTGCTGGGGGCTGCAGGCCTGCTGTGGGTCAGCCTGCGGGCGCTGTGGGTGCGTTTTGACGCGCCCGAGGGCGTGGAGATCACGGCGCTGGAGGCGCCGGAGCTTTTTGAGGCGCTGGAGCGCATTCGCCGCAAGATCAAAGGCCCGCCCATCCACAAGGTCACGCTGAACGACGAGTTCAATGCCAGCATCCAGCAGCTGCCCAAGTACGGCCTGCTGGGCGGCGCTGTCAACCACCTGAGCATTGGCTTGCCCCTGCTCATGGCCCTGGACCGGCCGCGTTTTCTGGCCGTGCTGGCGCATGAGTACGGTCATCTGCGCGGCGACCACGGCCGGTTTGCCGCCTGGATTTACCGCACGCGCCTGTCGTGGATGCGCCTGAACCACAGCCTGGCCGACGACGAAGGCCCGGTGGCTGCCGCCACGCAGGCTTTCATGCGCTGGTACTTTCCGCGCTTTTCGGCCAAGACCTTTGCGCTGGCCCGCCAGGACGAATACGAGGCCGACCGCATTGCCGGCAAGCTGCTGGGCCGTGACGTGACCGCCGCCGCCCTGGCCGAGATTGAAATCCGCGGCGCGGCGCTGCACGCGGAGTTCTGGGGCCACCACTGGTGCGGTGCCGCTGGCAATCCGCTGCCGGTGGGGCCCTATCGCAGCATGCGCCGCTACCTGGCCGAGGCCCCGGATGCCGCGTTTGCCAACGACGCACTGCGCCAGGCGCTCAAGCGCCTGAGCAGTGTGGACGACACCCACCCCGGCCTGCGGGATCGCATTGAAGCGCTGGATGCCACGCCCACACTGCCGGACTGGTCGCATGGCAATGCCTTGACCCTGCTGGGTGATGGGGCCAAGCGGTGGGTGAAGCACTTTGACAAACAATGGTGCCGCGACAACGCCACGGAGTGGAAGCAGCACCATGCGTGGCTGGAGCGTGTGCGTACGCGCGCCGAAGCGCTCAGCGCGTCGATAGCCCAGAGCAGTGCTGCCGAATTGGTGGAGCTGGCCCGCCTCAAACGCCATCTTGATCCCCGCGCCGATGTGCGTGGGCTGTATGAGCTGGCGCTTGAGCGCAGCGCGGAATACCCGCCCGCCCTGTGCGGACTGGTGCCTTGCCTGCCCGAGGACGACCGCGAGGGCAAGCTCCTGCTGCTGCACCGGGTGTGGGAAGCCGGCAGCAACGACCGCTACTGGGCTGCACGCACCGCACTGGCCGAGCTGGAGACCCCGCGCATGGGTAGGGACCATGACGCGGCGGCCTTCAAGCAATGGCGAAAGCGGCTGGAGCGTGCGCAGGAATCTGAAGAGCGCGCCTGGGAAGAGCTTTCGGGCACCCCCTTCTTCAGCCAGATCGCGCGCAACGACCTGAGCCCGTTTGAGTTGGCCGAGCTGCAATCGGAGCTGGCCCGCTGCGCGCCCCTCACCCGTTGTTGGCTGGTGCGCAAGAACCTGCGCGAGCATCCGCAGCGTCGGGCGTACCTTGTGTTCCTGGAGCTGCCAGGCATGGACGACGAAAGCCGCTACCACCTGTGCCGTGCCCTGGAGCGCAATCTGAGCCTTCCGGGCCCCGCGCTGGCGCTATGGGCGGGCGAATCGCCCACGCTCAAGGAAATCCAGCGCTATGCGTTCGATCCGATCTATACCCGTTGATGGCCAACTTTTTGCTCATCCCTTTCTCGTCTGCACGCTGAGTTGCACACGGTGGTGGAGACTGGCGCAGGCCCATCCCTGTGCCACCGTGGAACTGGCTTCGCCAGGCCGCAGGTGGCGTCCCCCTCCGGGGGATGACGCGAAGCGGCTCAGGGGGTGGACAATACGGGGATGCATCCCAAAGTTCTTCTCGACGCCTGCGCTGAATTGGTCAGGCTCACCCTCACGTTTGAACACCCCGCCGATGCGGTGGTGTCACGATTTTTCCGCGACAACCGGGGCCTGGGGCCTCGCGAGCGTGCCACGCTGGCCGAAACGGTCTACACCGTGCTGCGCAAGAAGCTGCTGTTCGACCACATGGCTCCCTCGGGCTCAGGCCCCAAGGAGCGCCGCCTGGCCATCCTGGGGTTTTATGGCCCGCGTGATTTCCTCAAGAGCGCACTGACCGACCAGGAAAAGAACTGGCTGGACCAGTGCGATGCCGTCACGGTCGATGACCTGATGGAGCGCCACCGCCACAACCTGCCTGAATGGCTGGTGAAACCCCTCAAGGACCAGCTGGGCGACGGATTCTGGCCGCTGGTGGAAAGCCTGGCGCAGAGCGCACCGCTGGATTTGCGCGTCAACGCGCTCAAGGACAAGCGCGTCGATGTACAGAAGGAGCTCGCCAAGGCCGGCATCAAGGCCAGTCCCACGCCGTATTCGCCCTGGGGCCTGCGCATTGACGACAAGCCTGCGCTGACCAAGCTGGATGCATTCACGCGTGGCGCCATTGAGGTGCAAGACGAAGGCTCGCAGTTGCTGGCCCTGCTGCTCGACGCCAAGCGCGGCGAGATGGTGGTGGACTTTTGCGCCGGTGCAGGCGGCAAGACCCTGGCCATCGGCGCGGGCATGCGCAGCACCGGCCGCCTGTATGCGTTTGATGTGTCGGCGCACCGCCTGGATGCCCTGAAACCCCGCCTGGCCCGCAGTGGCCTGTCGAACGTGCACCCCGCCGCCATTGCCCACGAGCGAGATGACCGCGTCAAGCGGCTGGCGGGCAAGATCGACCGCGTGCTGGTGGATGCGCCCTGCTCGGGCCTGGGCACCTTGCGCCGCAACCCCGACCTCAAATGGCGCCAGTCGGCCAAGGCCGTGGAAGAACTGGTGGCCAAGCAGACCGCCATTCTGGACAGCGCAGCGCGCCTGCTCAAGCCCGGCGGCCGTCTGGTGTATGCCACCTGCAGCATCCTGCCGCAGGAAAACGAGGCCATTGCCGAGGCCTTCAGTGCGTCCCACCCTGACTTCGAACTGCTCGACGCGGGTGAATTGCTGGAGCAGCTCAAGGTCGAGGGCGCCAAGGGCCTGTGCAGCGGCGGTGAGTCGGGCAGTGGATATCTGCGCCTTTGGCCCCATGTGCACCAGACGGATGGGTTTTTTGCCGCAACCTGGGCCAAAAAAGGCTGACTTTGTCCTCTAAAGACGCTAAAACGGCGCAAATACGGTGAATACCCCCGAGCCTGTCGGGGGGCTCCCGCTCTAAAATCAGATACCTGCTCCTCTGGCGAGCGGGTTCTTTGTAGACGTAAGGTTTTCTGAATATGCTGTTACCCGATTGGGCTGTGCTGAACGCCGCCATTGACTGGCTGGGCCACGGTTTGTGGAATCTGGCGTGGTGGCACGTCGTCCTGTACATCCTGGCGACGACCCACATCACCATTGCGGCGGTCACGATTTTTCTGCACCGTGCACAGGCGCACCGTGCGCTGGACCTGCACGCCATTCCCTCGCACTTTTTCCGCTTCTGGTTGTGGATCGGGACCGGCATGGTCACCAAGGAATGGGTCGCCATCCACCGCAAACACCACGCCAAGTGCGAAACCGTGGACGACCCGCACAGCCCGCAGACGCGCGGCCTGGACACCGTGATGTGGCGCGGCGCCGAGTTGTACCGCGCCGAGTCCAAGAACATGGAGACCATGAAGAAGTTCGGCCACGGCACACCCGATGACTGGATGGAACGCAATGTCTATACCCGCTACGGCTGGCAGGGTGTGGGCGTTATGCTGATCCTGAACCTCGCATTGTTTGGCGCGCTTGGCGCCGCTGTGTGGGCGGTACAGATGCTCTGGATTCCGTTCTGGGCGGCGGGTGTGGTCAATGGTGTGGGCCATTACTGGGGCTACCGCAATTTCGAGGCGCAGGATGCCAGCACCAACCTTTCGCCCTGGGGCATCATCATTGGTGGTGAAGAGCTGCACAACAATCACCACACATACCCGACGTCGGCCAAGTTCTCGGTCAAGCCCTATGAGTTCGACATTGGCTGGGTCTACATCACGCTGATGAAGAAAATCGGCTGGGCTACGGTCAAGAAGGTGCCGCCCAAGCTGCAGTTGGGCGACGTGAAACCCGTGGCCGATGAAAAGACGCTGGAGGCTTTGATTGCCAACCGCTACGAGGTGATGGCGGGCTACGCCCGTGGGGTGCGCCAGGCTTGTAAGGAAGAAATCGCTGCACTCAAGGCCCGCCAGGCCGATGTCTCGGTGCTCAAGGCGGCCAAGCGCTGGCTGCCTCGCGACGCGGAGAAGGTGCCAGCCGTGGCGCTGCCACAGCTGGCGCAGGCCCGCGCGGCGCACCCGGCGCTCGACAAGATGGTGACCATGCGCGAAGAGCTGCGTCAGCTGTGGCTCAACACTTCACAATCCCGCGAACAGCTCACAGCCGATTTGCAGGCGTGGTGCCGTCGGGCCGAGGAGAGTGGCATTGCCGCTTTGCGGGAGTTTTCGATCAGCCTGCGTGCGGCACGCGCCTGAGACCACCGGAGGCGGTTCTGTGCAAGGCCTTGCCTTCCCTGGCAAGGCCTTTGTTTTTTTAGACACCCTTTGTTCATCGTGCGGCGTGCAACGCGCCATACGCTCCATCCGGCTGCTCTTTTTTGCGGCCCGCGAAGATCGTCCGCAGAAGCGCCCAAGCTTTCTGCCGCAGCCCGGCTTCGGGCATGCTTTCCACAATCTTGATCTCTGCGGGGCCGTCTGTGGTGCTGCTGAGTTGCATCCAGGTGGCCCGGTCATGCCTCGGCAGTGGCAATTGGGCACCTGCCTTCAAGACGGCCCGTGGTGGTGAGTGCACTGCGTATCCATAGGAGCAGGGGGCCGAAAGTATGGTGATTTCCCCCTGGGTGGTGTGCAAAACGCTGCCGGGCGGAAGGCAGACCCACAGGATTTGACCGGATGCGATGTGGACCGCGAAGGGGGCTGTGGTTGCCTTGGGGTGGATGTCCGTTTTCATGGTGTAGATGCTCCTGGTGAAAAAGACTGTGAAAGGCTGTGGCGAGGGCTTTAGCGTAAGAAATGCCGTCCTGCGGCGACAGATACACGCGTCAGCTTGGTGGGGTAGAACAGCCGCAATTGCTGGCGTGCTGTTATGGTTCTTTCTGTCCTTTCCTGTATCTGTACCCGCAGGTGGCGTTAGGACACGATGCCTCTGCCTGCAGCCTCGCGCCTGCGTCTGGGCTGCAACAGTTTCCCGAGCTACGAGCCATGTCACGTCTCTCTGATACCCGTATGACTCCCCTTTATCGCCAACTGGCAGCTTTGTATGAACAGGCCATCGCTGCAGGCAGCCTGACGCCCGGCATGCGCATGCCATCCGTGCGCGAGCTGTGCCAGCGCCACCAGGTGAGCCTGACGACGGCGCTGCAGGTGCTGCGCCATCTTGAATCCCAGGGCCGTGTGGAAGCGCGCGAGCGCGTGGGCTACTTCGTGCGTGGGCTGGGCGGCGTGGTGCTACCGGGTGCGCGTGAGCCCGAGGTGCATGAACCCCTGGCCAGTGATCTCCATGTCTTTGCGGGTATCAACGAGCGCATTTCGGTTTTTCTGGACAAGGCCCGCCGTGCGGGTCCTCTGCCGCTGGACCTGGGCAGCGCGATGCCGGCACCCAGCCTGTTCGATGCGAAGGCGCTCAACCGGCTTGCGCAGGGCTTGCTGCGGGAGCAGCCGGACATCCTGGTGTATGGCCCATCGGCACCTACGACGCATCCCGAGTTCCAGCAAGCCATGGCGCGGCATGCGCTCACCTTTGGGGTCTGTGTGGCCCCTGCAGACATTGGCGCAACCCATGGAAACTCCGAGGCGGTCAACCTGGCCCTGGATGCGGTGGCCGAGCCGGGCGATGTGATTGCCGTCGAATCGCCCACCTTCTTCGGCATCCTCCAGGCCATCGAGGTGCGTGGGCTGCGCGCGCTGGAGATCCCCTGCAGCCCCCACACCGGCATATCACTGGAGGCGCTGGAGCTGGCTGCACGCAACGAGCCCCGGCTCAGAGGCGTGGTGGTGGTGCCCCATTTGCAGATGCCGCAGGGCAGCGTGATGCCCGACGCACACAAGGAGCGCCTGGTAGCCCTGTGCGTGGAGCACGGCCTGGCCCTCATCGAGGACGATATCTACCGCGAGTTCGTGGAGTCCCCGCACGTTCTGCGTCCGGCCAAGGCCTGGGACCGTCAGGGGGATGCGGGCCAGGTGATCTACTGTGCCTCGCTCAGCAAGAGTTTTGCCCCGGGCCTGCGCCAGGGCTGGATGAGTGCGGGGCGCTGGCAGGCCCGGGTGCAGATGCTCAAGTTCGCCCGCACGCGCAACATGCAGACGTGGTCGCAGCTGCTGGCCGCGCGCAGCGTGGATTCACCGGCCTACGAACGCCACATGCGCCGCATGCGCGCACAGCTGCGCGTCCAGCGGGAGCAGTCCGCGCGGGCTGTGGCCCGCTACTTTCCGGCGGGTACGCGGCTGAGCCTGCCGCCGGGTGGGTTGAGCCTGTGGCTGGAGCTGCCGGTCGGCATCTCGTCCACACGGCTTTACGACCAGGCGCTGCTGAGCGGCATACGTATTGCCCCTGGGCCCATGTTCACCAACACGGGGCGCTATGAGCATTTTCTGCGCCTGAGCTGCGGCATGCCCTTCACGACGCAGGTGGAGGAGGGCTACCGCACGCTGGGCGCCTTGATGGCGGATCAACTGGCCGCGCAGCAGCCCTTTCCGTCGCGCAAGGCTGCGTAGGGCAAGCAGGCGCAGGCAAAAACAGGCATAAAAAAACCGCCCGGGGTCCGGGCGGTTTTTTGGGGGAAGACGAGGCTGAACGATTACTTCAGCTTCATTTCCTTGTATTCCACATGCTTGCGAGCTTTTGGATCAAATTTCATGATCAGCATTTTCTCGGGCATGGTCTTCTTGTTCTTGGTCGTGGTGTAGAAGTGGCCAGTACCCGCAGTGGATTCCAGCTTGATCTTGTCGCGTCCGCCTTTGCTTGCCATGGTGCTTCTCCTTAAGCCTGACCACGTGCGCGCAGGTCTGCGAGCACCGAGTCGATACCGTTCTTGTCGATCAAACGCAGGGCAGCGCTCGAAACACGCAGGCGAACCCAGCGGTTTTCGGTCTCAACCCAGAAACGGCGGTATTGCAGGTTCGGCAGGAACCGGCGCTTGGTTTTGTTGTTGGCGTGGGAAACATTGTTCCCCGTCATGGGCTTCTTGCCCGTTACGTCGCAGACGCGTGCCATGAGGACACTCCGATACTTTTAACGGCCGCTCGCTGGGCCCTGGACTTGTTTGCCCAGGTTGGCTTGCGGCCTCACCTCGCCAGAAAGGGTGGCGGTAACCCGATTTGCCTTTTTCGAAAGGACCGCAAAAACGGGCCGAATTCAGCAAAGCAGCAGATTATAGCCTGCTGCCCAGTTTTTCATCAAGACTCTTGTTCCAGGAAGCGCTGGGCGTCGAGTGCAGCCATGCAGCCCGTGCCCGCGCTGGTGATGGCCTGGCGGTACACATGGTCCTGCACGTCGCCTGCGGCGAACACGCCCGGTACGCTGGTCTGGGTGGCAAAGCCCTTGAGGCCGCCCTGCGTGATGATGTAGCCGTTCTCCATTTCCAGCTGGCCCTGGAAGATCTCGGTGTTGGGCGCATGGCCGATGGCGATAAAGCAGCCCTGCAGCTTGATGTCTTCGGTGCTGCCGTCCTTGGTGCTCTTGATGCGGATGCCGGTCACGCCCGTGTTGTCGCCCAGCACCTCGTCGAGCGTGTTGAACAGCTTGAGCTCGATCTTGCCGGCAGCGACCTTCTCGTGGAGCTTGTCCACCAGGATGGGCTCGGCCTTGAACTTGTCGCGGCGGTGCACCAGCGTGACCTTGCGGGCGATGTTGGACAGGTACAGCGCTTCTTCCACCGCCGTATTGCCGCCGCCCACCACGCAGACGTCCTGCTCGCGGTAGAAGAAGCCGTCGCAGGTGGCGCAACCGGACACGCCCTTGCCCATGAAGGCCTCTTCCGACGGCAGGCCCAGGTATTTGGCCGATGCGCCCGTGGCCAGGATCAGCGCGTCGCAGGTGTAGGTGCCGCTGTCGCCCGTGAGCGTGAAGGGGCGCTGGCTGAAATCGACCTTGTTGATGTGGTCGAAGATGATCTGGGTCTTGAAGCGCTCTGCGTGCTCCAGAAAACGCTGCATCAGGTCCGGGCCCTGCACGCCGTGCACGTCGGCGGGCCAGTTGTCCACCTCGGTCGTGGTCATCAGCTGGCCACCCTGGGCCATGCCGGTGATGAGCACCGGGTTCAGGTTGGCGCGGGCGGCATAAACCGCTGCGGTGTAGCCTGCAGGGCCAGAGCCGAGGATCAGAACTTTCGCGTGTTGGGTGGTGGACATGGTAAAAGCCTGTGTTTTGCGCCCGCTACATGCGGCGCTGTTGGGGAAACTGGGGGTTGAACCGGCAAGTATCAACCGTGCGCCGCTCACGCGGGCAGCGCCTTTTTCAATCTCGGCGATTGTAAGAACCCATTGAGAGTCCCTTCATAACCCGCTGCGGCTCCGGTTGGGTCGCGCCCCTGAGAGGAGATGTTTTCATGTCGACGATGTTGTCCAACCTGGACCTGCTGCGCCGGGTGCCCTTGTTCTCGCTGCTGACGGTGGCCCAGGCCGAGGTGATCAGCGGTGCGGTGATCAAGCGCCGGTTCAAGCGCGGCGAGCCTTTGGTGGAGCAGGGGCAAAAATCCAACGCCCTGTATATCCTGCTCACGGGGCGTGCCAGGGTGATGACCTCCGACAGCCGGGGGCGCGAGGTGATCCTGGCCACGCTCTCGCAGGGTGACTACCTGGGCGAGATGAGCATCATCGACAACGAACCCCATTCGGCCACGGTGCGCGCCGAGGTGCAGACCGACGTGCTCATGCTGGGCCGCGCCGAGTTCGCCCGCTGCCTGACCGAGAACGCCTCGATGTCGCTGGTCGTGATGCGGGGGCTGGTCAAGCGCCTGCGCCATGCCGACCGCAAGATCGAGTCACTGGCGTTGCTGGACGTGTATGGGCGCGTGGCCCATGCCCTGCTGGACTTTGCAATACCCGATGCCCAGGGCCAGTTGGTGATCAAGGACAAAATCTCCCGGCAGGACCTGGCCAAGATGGTGGGGGCCTCGCGCGAGATGGTCAGCCGCGTGATGAAAGACCTGGAAGAGCGTGGCTTCATCGAGGCGCTGCCCAGTGGTGCCACGCTGCTCAAGGACCGCCTGAACGCGCTGGGCTGAACGCCGAGCCGGCGGATGTCAGCCCAGGCGCCAATCCCCTGTGGTGCATGGGGTAAGCTCGCCCGGCACGCTTATGACCTATTCCCTTAATACCCTGAATGCATCGGCTGCGGCCAAGTCGCCGCCGCGCACGGGCGCTGCCCGTTTTGGCCATGAAATTGGCCTGATGGTCGGGCTGCTGGCCCTGGTTTTCTGGTTGCTGGCGCTGGCCAGCTATTCCGCGCAGGATGCTGCGTTTTCCAATTCCGGCTCGCGCGAGGTCCGCATGGTGGCCAACTGGGCGGGCCGCTTTGGCGCCTGGCTGGCCGACGGCAGCTACTTTGCGCTGGGCTTTTCCGTGTGGTGGTGTGTGGCGGCAGGTGTGAGGGCCTGGCTGTCGTCGCTGGCGCGCTGGATGCGTGGTGGCGAGCAGGTGCCGGGCGCCGCCAGCCCGATGCAGCGCCGCGCGCTGTTCTGGGGTGGGCTCGTGCTGCTGATGTGCGCCAGCACGGCCCTGGAGTGGTCGCGCCTGTACCGGTTCGAATCCCTGCTGCCGGGCGGGCACGCCGGTGGCGTGCTGGGCTATGTCGTGGGGCCCGCGAGCGTGAAGTGGCTGGGCTATACCGGCTCGGCCCTGCTGTCGATCGTGCTGGCGGTGCTGGGCGCGGCGCTGGTGTTCCGCTTTTCGTGGGGGCACGTGGCGGAGTCGCTGGGTTCGCGCATCGATGCGCTCGTGCAATCGCGCCTGGCCAAGCGCGAAGTGGCCAAGGACGTGGCTGTGGGCCGCAAGGCCGCGCGCGAGCGCGAAGTGGTGGTGCTCGAAGAACGCACCGAGAGCGAAGTGCACCACCCTCAGCCGATCCAGATCATCGAACCCATCCTGGTGGATGTGCCGCAGAGCACCCGCGTGGTGAAGGAGCGCCAAAAGCCGTTGTTCACCGAGATGCCCGACAGCAAGCTGCCGCTGGTGGACCTGCTCGACGGCCCGCTGCAGCGCCAGGAGACCGTGGCACCCGAGACGCTGGAGATGACCAGCCGCCTCATCGAGAAGAAACTCAAGGATTTCGGCGTGGAAGTGCGCGTGGTAGCCGCCATGCCCGGCCCCGTGATCACACGCTACGAGATCGAGCCCGCCACGGGCGTGAAGGGCTCGCAGATCGTGGGCCTGGCCAAGGACCTGGCGCGCTCGCTCAGCCTTGTGTCCATCCGCGTGGTGGAGACCATCCCGGGCAAGAACTTCATGGCGCTGGAACTGCCCAACGCCAAACGCCAGTCGATCCGTCTGTCCGAGATCCTGGGCTCACAGGTCTACCACGAGGCCAAGAGCATGCTCACCATGGGCCTGGGCAAGGACATCGTGGGCAACCCGGTGGTGGCAGACCTGGCCAAGATGCCGCACGTGCTGGTGGCAGGGACGACCGGCTCGGGCAAGTCGGTGGGGATCAACGCGATGATCCTCTCGCTCTTGTACAAGGCCGAGGCGCGGGATGTGCGCCTGTTGATGATCGACCCCAAGATGCTGGAAATGTCGGTCTACGAAGGCATTCCGCACCTGCTGGCGCCCGTGGTCACCGACATGAAGCAGGCGGCGCACGGCCTGAACTGGTGCGTGGCCGAGATGGAGCGCCGCTACAAGCTGATGTCCAAGCTCGGTGTGCGCAACCTGGCGGGCTACAACGTCAAGATCGACGAGGCCAAGGCGCGCGAGGAGTTCATCTACAACCCCTTCAGCCTGACGCCCGAAGAGCCCGAGCCGCTGCAGCGCCTGCCGCACATCGTGGTCATCATCGACGAGCTGGCCGACCTGATGATGGTGGTGGGCAAGAAGATCGAAGAGCTGATCGCCCGACTGGCGCAGAAGGCGCGTGCGGCCGGCATCCACCTGATCCTGGCCACGCAGCGCCCCAGTGTGGATGTGATCACGGGCCTGATCAAGGCCAACATTCCCACCCGCATTGCGTTCTCGGTCGGCTCCAAGATCGACAGCCGCACCATCCTGGACCAGATGGGCGCCGAAGCCCTGCTGGGCATGGGCGACATGCTCTACATGGCCAGCGGCACGGGCCTGCCGATCCGGGTGCACGGCGCCTTTGTGTCGGACGAGGAAGTACACCGTGTCGTCAGTTACCTCAAGGAACAAGGGGAGCCGGACTACATAGAAGGTGTGCTCGAAGGCGGAACTGTGGATGGCGAGGGGGATCTGTCAGGGGAGGGCGGCGGCGACGGGGGTGAGAAAGACCCCATGTACGACCAGGCCGTCGAGGTGGTGCTCAAGGACCGCAAGGCGAGCATCTCGTACGTGCAGCGCAAGCTGCGCATTGGCTACAACCGCTCGGCGCGTTTGCTGGAAGACATGGAAAAGGCCGGACTCGTCAGTGGCCTCACCACCAGCGGCCAGCGCGAGGTTTTGGTGCCAGCGCGTAGTGAGTGAATGACCCACGCAGGGCGCCAAGCCCGGCCCGTGCCCCACAGGAGTTTTTGTTGAAAAAGACCGTTACTGCAATTTTGATAGCTGCAAGCGCAACACTGGCAAGCGCTGATGGCCTGAAAAGCCTGGAATCGTTTATGAAGGGCACGCAAACGGGCAAGGCGGATTTCACGCAGACCGTGACTTCGCCTCCCAAGGATGGTCAAACTGCACGCACCAAGACATCGACCGGCAGCTTTGAGTTTCAGCGCCCCGGGCGCTTCAAGTTCGTCTATAAGAAACCTTTCGAGCAGACCATCGTGGCCGACGGCCAGACTCTGTGGCTTTACGACGTGGACCTGAATCAGGTCACCCAGCGCTCGCAGTCTCAGGCGCTCGGCAGCACGCCCGCCGCGCTTCTGGCATCGGCCCCCGACCTGTCGGCGCTCAAGGCCGAGTTCGCGCTGGAGACCTCACCCGACCAGGACGGCCTGCAGTGGGTGCTGGCCAGCCCCAAGACCAAGGACGGCCAGCTCAAGAGCGTGCGTGTGGGATTTGCGGGCGAGCAGCTGGCGGCCCTGGACATCCTGGACAGTTTTGGCCAGCGTTCGCTGATTCGTTTTACCGGCATGCAGGCCAATGCGGCGCTGCCCGCCAGCACCTTCCAGTTCAAGCCGCCGGCTGGGGCGGATGTGGTCAAACAGTAAGTCGCTGCGAAAAAGATAGCTGCCCGCGCTTTATGGGTAAGCGCTAGAGTCCAATTTTGCTTGAAAATCAGCTGACGTAGACAGGACACGAACATGGCAGCACGCAGTGCCTCTGCCGCACCTTCCCAGGCCCACCCCTCGGCCCATCAGCCCCTGGCCGAGCGCCTGCGGCCCCGCACGTTGGGCGAGGTGATTGGGCAGCAGCATGTGCTGGGCCCGGGCATGCCGCTGCGGCTCGCGTTTGAATCGGGCCGTCCGCACAGCTGCATCCTCTGGGGCCCGCCGGGTGTGGGCAAGACCACCATCGCGCGGCTCATGGCCGATGCCTTCGACGCGCAGTTCATCAGCATCAGCGCCGTGCTGGGTGGGGTCAAGGACATCCGCGAGGCCGTGGAGCGCGCCGAGGCGGCGCGCGATGGCCTGATGCAGCAGCGCACCATCGTGTTCGTCGATGAAGTGCACCGCTTCAACAAGAGTCAGCAAGATGCCTTCCTGCCGCATGTCGAGTCAGGCCTGTTCACCTTCATCGGCGCCACCACCGAGAACCCTTCGTTTGAGGTCAATTCCGCGTTGCTGTCGCGTGCTGCGGTGTATGTGCTGCAACCGCTGTCCGAAGAGGATTTGAAGCAAATAGTGGCCCTGGCGCAGGCAGAGAAAGCGCTGCCAGCTATCGAAGATGTAGCAATCGACCGCCTGGTGGCCTATGCCGATGGCGATGCCCGCCGCCTGCTCAACACGCTCGAAACCCTGGCCATGGCAGCCACGCAGGAGAAGCTGGCCGAGATCACCGACGCCTGGCTGCTCAAGGTGCTGGGCGAACGCATGCGCCGCTACGACAAGGGTGGCGAGCAGTTCTACGACACCATCAGCGCGCTGCACAAATCCGTGCGCGGCTCCGACCCGGACGCCGCTCTGTACTGGCTGGTGCGCATGCTCGATGGCGGCGCCGACCCGCGCTACATGGCGCGGCGCCTGGTGCGCATGGCCAGCGAAGACATCGGCCTGGCCGATCCGCGCGCGCTGCGCCTGGCGCTGGACGCGACCGAGGTCTACGAACGCCTGGGCAGCCCCGAGGGCGAGCTGGCCCTCGCCGAATGTGTGGTGTACCTGGCGATGGCGCCCAAGTCCAACGCTGTCTACAAGGCCTACAACGCCGCCCGCGCCTGGGTGAAGCAGGATGGCACCCGCCCGGTGCCCATGCACCTGCGCAATGCACCGACCAAGCTCATGAAAGAGCTCGACTACGGCAAGGGCTACCGCTACGCGCACGACGAAGAGGGCGGCTTTGCCGCGGGCGAAAACTACCTGCCCGAGGGCATGCCAGCGCCCGGTTTTTATGCGCCGGTGGAGCGGGGCCTCGAAATCAAGATTGCACAGAAGTTGCGTGAGCTGCGCGCGCGCAATGTTTCAGCAGATTTTGAGGACGGGTCGGACGAAAAGTCCTGAGCCCGGCCCGCAAAGGCCGCAATCCGTGTCATGCTGATTTGGCATGAGTCTGGTAATAAGTTTGCACATCAATTTTCCTGCTTGCATCATGTGAGCTTATGGATTGCGTTGCCCGCTGATGTGCCGCCAACCCGAGGGAAAACCCCGCCCGGCTTGGTGGGGGCCGCTTGTGACTACTCGCTACAATCCCGTCCACAAACCCGCACAGCTGCACTTCTGGCGGGTTTTTTGCTAGATGGCAGTCGGGCCCACAAGGCTGTACCGATTCCGGTGCCAAAGCGGTGGGTACGTTACAAACGAAGGACTTCTCTTATGGACATTTTGCTGCAACAGATCATCAACGGTCTGGTACTCGGCAGCATGTACGCCTTGATAGCCTTGGGCTACACGATGGTGTACGGCATTATTCAGCTGATCAATTTCGCCCACGGCGAAGTGCTCATGATCGGGGCTCTGACCAGTTGGAGCTGTATAGGAATGATGCAGGGCGCAATGCCCGGCGCCCCCGGCTGGGTCATCCTGCTGCTCGCGACCATCATTGCCTGCGTGGTCGCAGCCACCCTCAACTTCGTGATCGAAAAAGTGGCTTACCGCCCTCTGCGCAGCAGTCCACGCCTGGCGCCCCTGATCACGGCCATCGGCATGTCGATCCTGCTGCAGACGCTGGCCATGATCATCTGGAAGCCCAACTACAAACCCTATCCGACGATGCTGCCCAGCTCGCCCTTCGAGATCGGCGGCGCGTTCATCACCCCCACCCAGATCCTGATCCTGGGCGTGACCGCAGTGGCCCTGGCCTCGCTGGTGTACCTGGTCAACCACACCAACCTCGGCCGCGCCATGCGCGCCACGGCCGAGAACCCACGCGTTGCGTCCTTGATGGGCGTGAAGCCTGACATGGTGATCTCCGCCACCTTCATCATCGGCGCCATCCTGGCAGCCGTCGCCGGCATCATGTATGCCTCCAACTACGGCACGGCGCAGCACACCATGGGCTTCCTGCCCGGCCTCAAGGCCTTCACGGCGGCCGTGTTCGGCGGCATCGGCAATCTGGCGGGCGCAGTGGTGGGCGGCATTCTGCTGGGCCTCATTGAAGCCATCGGCTCGGGCTACATCGGCACCTTGACGGGCGGCCTCCTGGGCAGCCACTACACCGACATCTTTGCGTTCATCGTGCTCATCATCATCCTGACGCTGCGACCCTCGGGCCTGCTGGGTGAGCGTGTGGCCGATCGCGCCTGAGGAGCCCCACACCATGAAGAACACAAAAACCAACTGGATCATCGGCGCGGTCGCGCTGCTGGTGCTGCCGCTGATCCTGCAATCCTTCGGCAACGCCTGGGTGCGCATTGCCGACCTGGCGCTGCTGTATGTGCTGCTGGCCCTGGGCCTGAATATCGTGGTCGGCTACGCCGGCCTGCTGGACCTGGGCTATGTGGCGTTCTACGCCGTGGGCGCCTACCTGTTTGCCTTGATGGCTTCGCCGCACCTTGCGGACAACTTTGCGGCCTTTGCCGCCATGTTCCCCAACGGCCTGCACACCTCGCTGTGGCTGGTCATACCGTTGGCGGCCTTGCTGGCGGCGTTCTTCGGGGCGCTGCTGGGGGCGCCCACGCTCAAGCTGCGCGGCGACTACCTGGCTATCGTGACGCTCGGCTTCGGTGAAATCGTCCGTATTTTCCTGAACAACCTGGACCATCCCGCCAACCTGACCAACGGACCCAAGGGCCTGGGCCAGATCGATTCGGTCAAGATCTTCGGGCTGGACTTGGGCAAGCGCCTGGAGTTGTTCGGCTTCGACATCAGCTCGGTCACGCTGTATTACTACCTGTTCCTGATCCTGGTGGTGGTGTCCATCGTGATCTGCTATCGCTTGCAGGATTCGCGCATTGGCCGCGCCTGGATGGCCATCCGCGAGGACGAGATCGCCGCCAAGGCCATGGGCATCAACACCCGCAACATGAAGCTGCTGGCTTTTGGCATGGGCGCCTCGTTTGGCGGCGTGTCGGGCGCCATGTTCGGTGCGTTCCAGGGCTTCGTGTCGCCCGAGTCGTTCAGCCTGATGGAGTCGGTCATGATCGTCGCCATGGTGGTGCTGGGCGGTATTGGCCACATCCCTGGCGTGATCCTGGGTGCCGTGCTGCTGTCGGCCCTGCCCGAAGTGCTGCGCTATGTGGCGGGCCCGCTGCAGGCCATGACGGACGGCCGTCTGGACTCCGCCATCCTGCGTCAGCTGCTGATTGCGCTGGCCATGATCATCATCATGCTGTTGCGTCCCCGTGGTCTGTGGCCTGCGCCCGACCATGGCAAGAGCCTCACGCAGAAGACCTGAACACCGCAGAAAGTTAGAACATGGCAGAGAACATCAAGAATTCGGCCAACGACGTGGTGCTGAAGGTTGCAGGCATTTCCAAGCGTTTTGGTGGCCTGCAAGCCCTCTCCGACGTGGGCATCACCATCGAGCGTGGCCAAGTCTATGGCCTGATCGGCCCCAATGGGGCTGGCAAGACCACTTTCTTTAACGTGATCACGGGTCTTTACACGCCCGACAGCGGCACTTTCGAGCTGGCCGGCAAACCCTACGAGCCCACGGCTGTCCATGAAGTGGCCAAGGCGGGCATTGCGCGCACCTTCCAGAACATCCGCCTGTTTGCAGAAATGACGGCGCTGGAAAACGTGATGGTGGGCCGCCATATCCGCACCAAGTCCGGCCTGCTGGGCGCCGTGTTGCGCACCAAGGGCTTCAAGGAAGAGGAGGCTGCCATCGCCAAGCGTGCGCAGGAACTGCTCGACTATGTGGGCATTGGCAAGTTTGCCGACTACAAGGCGCGCACCCTCTCCTACGGCGACCAGCGCCGCCTGGAGATTGCCCGTGCACTGGCCACCGATCCGCAACTGATCGCGCTCGACGAGCCCGCTGCGGGCATGAACGCCACCGAAAAGGTGCTGCTGCGCGAGCTGATTGACCGCATCCGCAACGACAACCGCACCATCTTGCTCATCGAGCATGACGTGAAGCTGGTGATGGGCCTGTGCGACCGCGTGACGGTGCTCGACTACGGCAAGCAGATCGCCGAAGGCACGCCTGCCACCGTGCAGAAGAACGAAAAAGTGATTGAGGCCTATCTGGGCACCGGAGGACATTGAGAATGGCCGAAAAATCCAACAAGGTACTGCTGCAGGTCAAGGGACTGAAAGTGGCCTACGGCGGTATCCAGGCCGTCAAGGGCGTGGACTTTGAAGTGCGCGAGGGTGAACTGGTCTCGCTGATCGGCTCCAACGGCGCCGGCAAGACCACCACCATGAAGGCCATCACCGGCACCCTGGGCATGAACGATGGCAGCATCGAGTACCTGGGCGAGAGCATCAAGGGCAAGGGCGCCTGGGACCTGGTGAAGAAGGGCCTGGTGATGGTGCCGGAAGGCCGTGGCGTGTTCGCCCGCATGACCATTACCGAAAACCTGCAGATGGGCGCCTACACGCGCCGCGACAAGGCGGGCATCCTGGCCGACATCGAAAAGATGTTCACCATCTTCCCGCGCCTGCGTGAACGCAAGGACCAGCTGGCCGGCACCATGTCGGGCGGCGAACAGCAGATGCTGGCCATGGGCCGTGCGCTGATGAGCCAGCCCAAGGTGCTGCTGCTGGACGAGCCCTCCATGGGCCTGTCGCCCATCATGGTGGACAAGATCTTTGAAGTGGTGCGTGACGTGTACGCCCTGGGGGTGACCATCCTGCTGGTGGAGCAGAACGCCAGCCGTGCGCTGGCGATTGCCGACCGTGGCTACGTGATGGAGTCCGGCCTGATCACCATGTCGGGCCCGGGCCAGCAACTGCTCAACGACCCCAAGGTGCGCGCAGCCTACCTGGGCGAGTAAGCCAACGCCAGCGTCTAGTCGTCTGGGCGCTCGCAAAGCTTGGTTCATGCAAGGCACTGCCATGTGGCAGTGCCTTTTTTTTATGGTGTGCAGATTTTCGATCAATGCATTGATTGCTATATTTTTTATAGCTATTGACGGATGTGTATCCGGCGCCAGGCACCAATTTTGTTCATAATTTGCTGCTGTCCAGCCACCCACCCGCCCACCTACCGCCCGTCGCTGCATGTCGATGAACTTCCTGCAATCCTTGCCCATCCCGCTCCAGACCGTGTTGCTGCTGGTGGCCAGCAACGTCTTCATGACCTTTGCCTGGTACGGGCACCTCAAGAACCTGGCCACTTCACCCTGGTACACCGCAGCGCTGGTGAGCTGGGGCATCGCGCTGTTTGAATACCTGCTGCAGGTGCCCGCCAACCGCATCGGCTTCACGCAGTTCAATGTCGGGCAGCTCAAGATCATGCAGGAGGTGATCACACTGGCGGTGTTTGTGCCGTTTGCGGTGTTCTACATGGGCCAGCCGCTCAAATGGGACTATCTCTGGGCGGGGCTGTGCCTGGTGGGGGCGGTGTATTTCATTTTCCGCGGCGCCTGATCGAGAAGAGAAAGAAGGCGCGCGGTGCCCTGCATTCGCGCGCGTGCCCCGTGGTCGAGAGGCGGGGACACCCGGTTAAACTCGCCCGGTCACCAAAAAGTCATGCCAATGTCATGGCTTTGCCTCTTTTTCAAAAAATCGATCCCGATCCAGGAGCCCCCATGCTGTTTGCCAAGCTGTTGCCACGCGAAGGCAATTTTTTCGAAATGTTCAACCAGCATGCGGACCGCATCGTCGAGGCGGCCAGGGCTTTCTCGCAACTGGTGGCCAACTACAACGACCCGCACCTGCGTGACAAGTACAACCAGGACGTGGACAACGCCGAACGTGCCGCTGACCGCGTGACGCACGAAGTGAACAAGGCCATTCACAAGACCTTCATCACCCCCATCGACCGTGAGCAGATCCACACGCTGATCAACACGATGGACGATGTGGCCGACCTGATCCAGGACTCTGCCGAGACCATGGCGCTGTACGACGTACGCCACATGACGGAAGAGATCACGCGCCTCACGGACCTCAGCCTCAAGTGCTGTGAACGCCTGCGCGATGCCGTCAAACTGCTCGACAAGATCGCCGACCCGGCCGTGGCCGAGGCCGCACTCAAGACCTGCGAAGAGATCGACAAGCTCGAATCCGACGCGGACCGCGTGATGCGCAGCGCCATGAGCAAGCTCTTCCGCGAAGAGCCCGATGTGCGCGAGGTGATCAAGCTCAAGGCCATTTACGAGCTGCTGGAGACCATCACCGACAAGTGCGAGGACGTGGCCAATTGCATCGAGGGCATCGTCCTCGAAAACTCCTGATCCGGCGGGCTGACCAGCATGGAAACCGTACAAACGGCCCTCTGGGTTGTGGTCCTGCTCGTGGCGTTGGCGATCCTGTTCGACTTCATGAACGGGTTCCACGACGCCGCCAATTCGATTGCCACGGTGGTGTCCACCGGGGTGCTCAAGCCTGCACAGGCCGTGCTGTTCGCGGCGTTCTTCAACTTCGTGGCGATCTTCGTCTTTCACCTGAGCGTGGCCGCCACGGTGGGCAAAGGCATCGTGCAGCCCGGCATCGTGGATACGCACGTGGTGTTTGGTGCCCTGGTGGGTGCCATCACCTGGAACGTGATCACCTGGTACTACGGTATCCCCAGCAGTTCTTCGCATGCGCTGATCGGTGGCATCGTGGGTGCCGTGATTGCCAAGGCGGGGGCTGGTGCCCTGGTGTCCGCCGGCATTCTCAAGACGGTGGCGTTCATCTTCGTTTCGCCGCTGCTGGGCTTTGCGCTCGGTTCTCTGATGATGGTGGGTGTTGCGTGGATCTTCCGGCGGGCGCGGCCCAGCAAGGTGGACAAGTGGTTCCGCCGGCTGCAGCTGGTGTCTGCAGGGGCCTACAGCCTGGGCCACGGTGGCAATGACGCCCAGAAGACCATCGGGATCATCTGGCTGCTGCTGATAGCGACGGGGTACTCTTCCGCATCCGACGCGTCGCCCCCCACGTGGACCATTGTGAGCTGCTATGTGGCCATCGGCCTCGGGACCATGTTCGGCGGCTGGCGCATCGTCAAGACCATGGGCCAGAAGATCACCAAGCTCAAGCCCGTGGGCGGGTTCTGTGCCGAAACGGGTGGGGCGCTGACCCTGTTCCTGGCGACCACGCTGGGCATTCCGGTGTCCACCACCCATACCATCACGGGTGCCATCGTGGGCGTTGGCTCCACCCAGCGCGCCAGCGCCGTGCGCTGGGGCGTGGCGGGCAACATCGTCTGGGCCTGGATACTGACCATTCCTGCCAGCGCGTTTGTGGCCGCCGTGGCGTACTGGATCAGCCTGCAGATGTTCTGAGGGTCAAAATTCCCGGGTAGATATAAAACATATAGCTAGTCACGCAATATGGATAAGCGCGAACGCCCCATTTGAATGCAAATTCAATGGGGCGTTTGCTTGGGAGCCTGTGAGGTCACTGCGAGATCTTGCGGGCTTCCTCGATCTGGTACTCGAAATACCGCTGAAAGCTGAACGCGAGACTGGCCATCAGCACGGCGGTACCGACCATCAGCGAGACCACGATGGCGCCGATGGTGATCCATTGGGTCCTGCCCGCCGGGGCGTCGGGTGCGGCCGTGGGGTTGTAGCGTGCGTTCCAGGCCTCAGGCGTTTTGAGCGCAAACAGGATGGCCTGCAATGCGCAGCCTGCAATCGTGAAGCCGAGCAGGGGAATCAGCATCCAGCTGTAGTGGTCGTCCTGGCCCAGCTGCTGCACACGCTGGATACCGTAAATGCCCAGCGCCGTCGGGATCGGTAGCAGCCATCCCAGCATGTCGGTGAGCCCGTGCAGGTAGAAGCGGTGCAGGCCCAGCGGCCCGCCCACGAAGGCGAGCCAGGCCGCCAGAGTTTTATTTTTCATGGGGCATTATTCATCGTCGGGCCGCCCCGAGATGAACAAGTGGTCTCCTTTGGAGGGGGCAACCCGCGCCGCTGGGGCGCATGGCGGCTGTTTTCATTCAGGCGAAGTGGTATCGCCCGCGCCCAGGGTTTTTTCCATGAGCACGATGTCGCGCCAGGCGCCGAACTTCCAGCCCACCGAACGCATCACGCCCACATCGGTAAAACCCAGTGCCCGGTGCACGCCGATCGATCCCGCGTTGGCCGAATCGCCAATGACGGCCAGCAGTTTGCGCACACCAGCCGCTTCGGCCTGCGTCGCCAGCTCGGCCAGCAGCGTGCGGCCCAGGCCCATGCCACGGGCGCTGTCGGCGACGTAGATCGAATCCTCTGCCGAGAAGCGGTAGGCCGGGCGTGGCTTGAACCAGTTGGCATAGGCATAGCCGAGCACCTGGCCGTCTTGCTCGGCCACCAGCCAGGGCAGGCCACGTGCCAGCACATCGGCGCGGCGGCCTGTCATGTCGGCCTCCGATGGGGGGTCGATCTCGAACGTGCCCGTGCCGTGGAGCACGTGGTGTTGGTAAATGGCCGTGATGGCCGGAATATCGCTGTCGGTGCTGGGGCGGATGGTAGGCATTGGAGGAAATGGATATAATCGCGGGCTTTGCAGCGTGTCGCTGGCCGGGTGGCCATGTCGCGTGTCTCAAGCGTTGCGAATATGGTTGCGAACACTGTGGCTCAAGGCAAATGTTGCCGGAGTTCACCACCCGAAGGATAAATCATGGTCGTCATTCGACTCTCTCGCGGCGGCTCCAAGGGCCGTCCTTTCTTCAATATCGTCGTTGCTGACAAGCGCGTGCGCCGCGATGGCCGCTTCATCGAGCGCATCGGCTTCTACAACCCCACCGCCAAGGAAACCGAAGAAGGCCTGCGCATCGTGCAAGACCGTCTGACCTATTGGCAGAGCGTGGGCGCCCAGTCCTCGCCCACCGTGGACCGCCTGATCAAGCAAGCCGCCAAGAAGGCTGCTTAAAGCTCCCTGAAAAGGGCGGGTTTCGTCGGTATTCCTGACGAAACCCGCCCTTTTCCTATTCTGGAATCACCGCCATGGCCACCAACCTGACCCTCGAACCCGCAGAGCTGCCCGCCGATGCTATTGAAGTGGGGCGCATTGCCGATGCCTGGGGCGTCAAGGGCTGGTTCAAGGTGCTGTCGCACAGCAGCAGTCCCGAGGCGCTGTTTTCGTCGAAGCGCTGGTACCTGCAGCCCTCGGAGCGCGGCGCCAAGAAGTTTGCTGGCACCGTGTTGTTGTCCATCCGCCAAGCCAAGGACCATTCGGACACCGTGGTCGCCTGGGCCCAGGGCATTGATGACCGCGACGCGGCCGAAGCCCTCCGCGGCGCGCGCATCTTTGTGCCACGCTCCAGCTTTCCGTCCACCACAGAAGATGAGTACTACTGGGTCGATCTGATTGGTCTTGAGGTCGTCAACCGCGAAGGCGTGGCGCTGGGGCAGGTGCAGGAGCTGATGTCCACTGGCCCCCAGACCGTGCTGGTGCTGGCCTACGAACAGGACGGCAAGGCGCAGGAGCGCATGATTCCTTTTGTCTCTGCCTTTGTCGACAAGGTGGACTTGGCCGAAAAACGCATCACCGTGGACTGGCAACCCGACTACTGATCGGCACGCACTGACCGCGCCGCGCACCATGCGCTTTGACATTCTCACCCTGTTTCCCGAGCTGTTTGCGCCGTTCCTGGCCAGCGGTGTGACCCGCCGCGCGTATGCCAGCGGTCAAGTCGATGTGCGCCTGTGGAACCCGCGTGACTACGCCGATGGCAATTACCGCCGTGTCGACGACAGGCCTTTTGGCGGTGGGCCTGGAATGGTGATGCTGGCCGAGCCCCTGGCACGGTGCCTTGCGGCCATCCGGGTCGAGCGTGGCGAGGCCGAGGGCAACCAGGTGCCGCTGGTCCTTTTTTCGCCCATTGGCGAGACGCTGAACCATGCTGCCGTGGAGCGCTGGTCTGCGAGTGCCGGTGCCATCCTTCTGTGCGGGCGCTATGAAGGCATTGACCAGCGTTTTATCGATGCCCATGTCGATCTGCAGATGAGTCTGGGGGATTTTGTACTGTCTGGTGGCGAAATTGCCGCCATGGCCTTGCTGGACGCCGTGGCGCGCTTGCAGCCCGGCGTGCTCAATGACGAGGGCAGCCACCAGCTCGACAGCTTCAACCCGGCGCTCGATGGTCTGCTCGACTGTCCGCACTACACGCGCCCCGAAGAGTGGGCGGGCCAGCAGGTGCCTGCCGCACTGATGTCCGGCCACCATGCGCAGATCGAGCGTTGGCGGCGTGACCAGCGCTTGGCCACCACGGCCCGGCACCGGCCTGACCTCATCGAGGCAGCGCGCAAAGCAGGGCATCTCGGCTCCGCCGATGAAGCCGTATTGGCCAAGCTTGCCTGAATTGCTATAATCAAGGGCTTTTCGATCCTCTGGCCGGCCGTTTTGACAGGGAGTTCTCCCGCAAAACACTGAGACGTCAATCCCGACGCAGCCATTTTTGGCGCGGACAAGATCGTTGGATATCAAACATGAACCTGATTCAGACCCTGGAAGCGGAAGAAATCGCCCGCTTGAACAAGACCATCCCCGAATTCGCCCCCGGTGACACCGTCATCGTGAGCGTGAACGTGGTGGAAGGTACCCGCAAGCGCGTGCAGGCTTACGAAGGCGTGGTGATTGCCAAGCGCAATCGTGGCCTGAACAGCGGCTTCACCGTGCGCAAGATCTCCAGCGGCGAAGGCGTGGAGCGTACGTTCCAGACCTACAGCCCGCTGATCGCCAGCATCGAAGTCAAGCGCCGTGGTGACGTGCGCCGTGCCAAGCTGTACTACCTGCGTGACCGCAGCGGCAAGTCGGCACGTATCAAGGAAAAGCTGCCTGCGCGTGCCAACAAGGTTGCAGCAGCCACCGCCGCATAAGGCGCAGGCTCAACCTGACAAGCCGCTACAGCATCTGCCTGTAGCGGCTTTTTGTTTTTTGGCTTTCTCGGCCTCGGCCTTTTTGTGAACCCTTCTTCCAGTCCTGTTGTCTCCTCGGCCATCGCTCCTTTGTCGAGCCTGCCCGACTTTGATCCCCGCCTCGTCCCGGTGGCGGGGGTGGATGCGCACCTGCCTGCAGTGCCTGCACAAGCACAGACTCCCGAAGCACTGCGGGCGCGTTTTGTGCACCCGCCGCAGTGGGAGCCCGAGGTACTGCTGGAAAAAAAGTTCATGAACCGCGAGCCGGCCCATGCGTCAGTCCTGATCGCCATCGTGCTGCGCGAGCAACCCATGGTGCTATTGACCGAACGCACGGCCCACCTGTCCACCCATTCGGGGCAGGTGGCTTTCCCGGGTGGACGGGCCGACCCTGGGGATGCCACGCCCGCCGACACGGCCCTGCGCGAGGCTCAGGAAGAGGTGGGGCTTGCGCGGGATTTTGTCGAGGTGCTGGGCACGTTGCCGATCTATGTCACGGGCTCGTCGTTCATCATCACGCCGGTGGTGGCGCTTGTGCAGCCGGACTGCGTGCTCCAGCCCAATCCCTATGAGGTGGCAGATCTCTTCGAGGTGCCGCTTGCTTTTTTGCTCAACCCTGCCAACCACCAGCGCCATGTCTTCGACCGGGATGGTGTACACCGCGAGTGGTTCTCGATGCCCTACCAGGACGGTGGCAAGAATCACTACATCTGGGGCGCCACGGCGGGCATGCTGCGCAATTTCTACCGTTTTATGCAGGCGTAAGCCGGGCTCGCGTGCGATGGGGTGCATGGGGGTAAAGCACCAGTATCATTGCCCTCCATGAGTTTCTTCGCCATCCTGTTCGCTCTGCTGATCGAGCAGGCCCGCCCGCTGGCACGCAGCAATCCCATCCATGCAGGTCTGCGTGCGTGGGCGCTGTCCGTGAGCCGCAATTTTGATGCGGGCAAACCACACCACGGCTGGGTGGCCTGGAGCCTTGCGGTGCTGGTCCCGGCCCTGGTGACCCTGGCCATCCACTGGCTTCTGCTCTGGGGACTGGGGTGGCCCTTTGCGGTGCTGTGGAGCGTCGCAGTGCTGTACATCACGCTTGGGTTTCGGCAGTTCAGCCACCACTTCACTGGCATCCGCGATGCGCTGGAGGAGGGCGATGAAGATGCTGCCCGCGAGCGCCTGGCCCACTGGCAGCAGGTGGATGTGGGAGCGCTGCCGCGCAGCGAGATCGTGCGCCATGTGATCGAGTATTCGGTGCTGGCAGCCCACCGGCATGTGTTCGGCGTGCTGGCATGGTTCTCCGTGCTGGCAGCTCTGGGCCTGGGGCCCACAGGTGCCGTGCTGTACCGGTTGGCCGAGTTTGTATCGCGTTACTGGCATTACAAGCAACGCGCGGGTGCCCAGCCTGCCAGTGCCTCGTTGCAGCAAGCCTCTGCCCAGGCATGGACGGCTATCGACTGGCTGCCGGCCCGTCTTACGGCGCTGAGCTTTGCCGTGGTGGGCAGCTTTGAAGAAGCCATTGAGGGCTGGCGGTTTCATGCGCAGCGTTTCCCCAATGACAATGATGGTGTGGTGCTGGCTGCCACGGCGGGTGCCATCAATGTGCGTCTGGGTGGCGAGGCGCTCAAGGCACGCACCGAATTGCACACGCCGCAGGGCCTGGAGATTGATGCCGACATGGGTGACAGCGATTCCACTCCGGGCCGCGAGCCTGAGGTGGGCCACCTGCGCAGCGTGGTGGGGCTGGTGTGGCGCTCGGTGGTGGTGTGGATGCTGCTGCTGGCGCTGCTCACGCTGGCGCGTTTGCTGGGATAGAGGCTAGAAGCCCCCTTGAGTCGCCTTCGGCGCCTTCCCTCAGACGGGGATGCACCCGATGGCCTGGCAAAGCCAGTTCCACTGGATGCGCTGGTGCGAATGCGCCAATGATGTTGGCCGCGTCCGGTTCAATACCGGGTGTGGCTCAGTTCTTCAAACAAATCACTATAAATTTTATAGCGTATTGCGCTGATACCACCAGCGCCAGGGCCTGACTTGACCGCATCCAGCACACCACAGCCTGGTTCATGCAGGTGGGTGCAGTTGTAGAACTTGCAGGCTGTCGCATGTGCTGCAATGTCGGGCATGCAGGCAGCCAGTTGCATGGGGGCAATGTGGTGCAGGCCAAACTCCTGAAAGCCCGGTGAATCGATGAGGGCGGTGGTGCGGGCCTTGTCCATCCAGTACCAGTGGGTGCTGGTGGTGGTGTGTTTGCCCGAGTTCAGCGCCTGCGAGATTTCGCCGGTCAGCACGGTAGCACCTGGCACCAGTAGATTGATGAGGGTGCTTTTGCCGGATCCCGAGGGGCCCAGCACCAGCGTGGTCTTGCCCTCAAGGTGCTCCATCAGGAGCGCGCGGTCCACTTCGCTGGAGAGCGCGAGCGACAGCGGCAGCACGCCATAGTGCTTGCCCGCACCCATGTGTCGGTAGGGCAACAAACGTTCCCAGGCGCGGGCGAAGGGCTCGACCAGATCACTCTTGTTGAGTGCAATGATGGGCTTGATGCCTTCGGCCTCGGCGGCAATCAGGGCGCGGGCGAGCTGGCTTTCCGAGAACACCGGCTCTGCTGCGATCAGGATGAGCACCTGGTCGAGGTTGGCGGCAAATGACTTTGTGCGGATTTCGTCCTGGCGGTAAAAGAGGTTGCGCCGCTCCTTGACCTTCTCGATGGTGCCCTCGTCGCCTTGGCCGGGTGGTGGTGCCTGCCACAGCACATGGTCGCCCACCACCGCCTGGCTCTTCTTGCCACGAGGATGGCAGATGCGGCGTACGCCGTCGGGGGTTTCCACCATGCAGTGGCGCCCATGGCTGGCCACCACGGTGCCATCCATAAGCGCGCTGCGTTCAGCCATGGGAAGGGGGCGTGCGCAGGGTCATGGGGTCACGCCACCAGGGCGTCGAACTGCGTCGCGCACTCAAAGTCCGTGGACGAAATGCCATGCACATCGTGTGTGTTCAGGCGCACCACGCAACGGCTGTAGTGCACCGACAGGTCGGGGTGGTGGTCCTGGGCATTGGCGATGAAGGCCAGGGCGTTCACGAACGAGATGGTCTCGTAGTAGTTGGCGAACTGGTAGGTCTTCTCGATGGCCACATCGGCGCCATCGCCGGTCAGGCTCCAGCCTTCGAGTTTGGCCAGGTTTGCTACAACTTCAGTAGCTGTCAGCGCACGGCGTGTCAGCGTTGACCAGTCTTTTTTCTTCAACATGGTAGTCATGGGAGGGAGGGGGTATGCATGCGCGCCAGCCGCTCGGTGGCGGGTGGATGCGAGTAGTAGAACTTCACGTACACCGGGTCGGGTGTGAGCGTGGAGGCATTATCTTCGTACAGCTTGAGCAGGGCGGAAGACAGGTCGGCGCCGCTGGCCTGGGCCACGGCATAAGCGTCTGCCTGGAATTCGTGGCGTCGCGAAAGCTGGGAGAACAGTGGCGAGATGAAAAATGTGAAGACCGGCACCACCAGCATGAAAAGCAGCAGGGCCAACGCATCGTTGGGGGCCGCGGCCATGGCGGGGTCCAGCGAGATGCTGGGCCGCACGCCCAGGCCGGTGTAGAACCACACCTGGTTGGACAGCCAGCCCAGCAGTGCAAAGCCTGCCAGGCTCATGGCGAACAGGGTCACGATGCGCTGGATGATATGGCGGTGCTTGAAATGCCCGAGCTCATGGGCAAGGACCGCCTCGACCTCGCCTGGGGCCAACTGGCGCAGCAGGGTGTCGTAGAACACCACGCGCTTGGCGGCGCCAAAGCCGGTGAAGTACGCATTGGCATGCGCGCTGCGGCGGCTGCCGTCCATCACGAACAGGCCCTTGGCCGAGAAGCCGCAGCGCTGCATGAGCGCCGTGACCCGGGCCTTGAGCGATTCGTCTTCGAGGGGCTGGAACTTGTTGAACAGCGGAGCAATGAAGGTCGGATAGACCACCATCAGCAGCAGGTTGAAACCCATCCAGAAGCACCAGGCCCACAGCCACCACAGCGGACCGGTCGCCCCCATGATCCACAGGATCAGCGCCGCGATAGGCAGACCGATGAGTGCGCCGACCAGCAGGCCCTTGAGCGCATCGGCAACCCAAAGGCGCCAGGTCATCTTGTTGAAACCAAAGCGCTCTTCCACGACGCAGGTCTGGTAGAGCGACAGCGGCAGGTCGATGAGTCCGCTGATGGTGGCAAAGGCAGTCAGCAGCGCCAACTGCTGCCACATTCCGCCGCCCAGGGCGTTGAGCAGGGCCTGGTTCAGCGCGTCCAGCCCGCCCAGCAGCGTCCAGCCCAGCAGCACGGCCGCGCCCAGTGCCATTTCCAGCAAGCCCAGGCGCGCCTTCGTGATCGTGTAGTCTGCGGCTTTCTGGTGCGCCGCCAGCGCGATGCGTTCTGCAAATGGGGTGGGAACTGCGCTGCGGTGCCGCGCGACATGCCGGATCTGGCGCGTAGCGAGCCAGAACTTGAGCACAAGGCCCAGAGAGAGCGCAATGGCAAACGCTAGCGTCAACGCCATGTCGGGAGAGAAAACGTCGGAAGTGGGCATGAGCGGCGAGTTTAGGCCATCGGCGACAATGCGCGCCATGTCAGAAGCCAACAACCCCACCCCTCACGCACTTGCCAAATCCGACCAGAACCTGGTCTGGCTGGACTGCGAAATGACCGGCCTGGAGCCCGATACCGACCGCCTGCTGGAAATTGCCGTCATTGTGACGGGCCCGAGCCTCGAACCCCGCATCGAGGGGCCTGTGTTTGCGATTCACCAGCCCGATGAGCTGCTCAACAAGATGGATGCCTGGAACAAAGGCACCCATGGCCGCAGTGGCCTGATCGACAAGGTGAAAGCCTCGACCGTGACGGAGGAGGAAGCTGAGCAGCAGATCATCGCCTTTCTGAGTCAGTACGTGCCCAAGGGTACGGCGCCTATGTGCGGTAACAGCATCGGCCAGGACCGGCGCTTTCTGGTGCGCTATATGCCCAAGCTCGAGCGCTTCTTTCACTACCGCAACGTGGATGTGAGCACCCTCAAGGAACTGGCAAAGCGGTGGAAACCTGAGGCCTACACCAGCTTCAAGAAGGCGCAGAAGCACACGGCCTTGGCCGATGTGCATGAATCGATTGAAGAGCTGGCACATTACCGCAAGCACCTGCTGTCGGTCTGATTGAACCCGGGGCGTGCTGTGGAGCGCGCTTTTTGTAAGGGACCGATGAAATACCTCAAAAATAGAAGAGGGGTTGCGGGGAAAACCCTATTCATGCCATAATCAGCGGCTGCGCAGGAATCCATTCCTCGCAGATTGTGCATCTCCCCTCACACACCGGGCTTGCCAGCCGACTGCTTTCAACGCAGTGCAGGACTAGCGAACAACGCCCACCAGCATCCGCCCAGAGCAATGCAGGTTTCGTTTGATGGTTGATGTTTTTTAACCATTGACGAAGCCACTCGCAGGCTACGCTTGCGATCGTCTTCGTGAGAGAAAAATCATGACCGACACCTCTTTGGTGCAGGGCGAATTCGCGCCTGCCGATACTTCCTTTGCTGCCGACGTTTCCGTGCAGTCTTCCCCTCTGGACGCCGTGGTGGCATCTGCTATTGAAGCCGATGTCGCCGTGACCGCCGAACCCAATGGCTTCATCGAGCTGGGTCTGGCCCCTGAACTCGTGCAGGCCGTGGCTGACCTGGGCTATACCCAGCCCACCAGCGTGCAGCTCAAGGCCATTCCCCTGGCCATGGGCGGCGGTAACGATGCCACCAAGTTCATCGACCTGATGGTCTCCAGCCAGACCGGCTCCGGCAAGACTGCTGCCTTCCTGTTGCCCGTGCTGCACACGCTGATCAACCAGCAAGCCGCTGCCGAGGCCGAAGAACGTGCTGCTTTCGAGCGCTCCGTGGCCGAAGCCGCCGAGCGTGGCGAACCCGCTCCCAAGCGCGCCAAGCGCAAGGACCCCACCAGCTCGCGCAATTTCAAGGCTGCCACCCCTGGCGCCCTGATCCTGTGCCCCACGCGTGAACTGGCGCAGCAGGTGGCGCATGACGCCATCGACCTCGTCAAGCATTGCCGTGGCCTGCGCGTGGCCAACGTGGTGGGCGGCATGCCTTATCAGTTGCAGATCGCCAAGCTGCAGAACGCCGACTTGGTGGTGGCCACTCCTGGCCGCCTGCTGGATCTGCAGCGCTCGATGCAGATCAAGCTCGACAAGGTGCAGTTCCTGGTTGTGGACGAAGCCGACCGCATGCTCGACCTGGGCTTCTCGGACGATCTGGCCGAACTGAACCAGCTGACTGCCCAGCGCAAGCAGACCATGATGTTCAGCGCCACGTTCGCACCCCGTATCCAGCAACTCGCCATGCGCGTGATGCACGACGGTGGTTCGTCTGTGCAGAAGGTCACCATCGACTCTCCGCAAGAGAAGCATGCCAACATCAAGCAGATGCTGTACTGGGCCGACAACGCCCAACACAAGCGCAAGATGCTGGACCACTGGCTGCGTGACACCACGATCAACCAGGCCATCGTTTTTGCCAGTACCCAGGTGGAATGTGACGGACTGGCCAATGACCTGCAGCAGGAAGGCTTCTCGGCCGTGGCACTGCATGGCGCCCTGAGCCAGGGTCTGCGCAATCGCCGTTTGATGGCACTGCGCGCTGGTCAGGTGCAGATTCTGGTGGCGACCGATGTGGCTGCACGCGGCATCGATGTGCCCACGATCACCCACGTGTTCAACTTTGGCCTGCCCATGAAGGCCGAGGACTACACCCACCGCATTGGCCGTACAGGCCGTGCGGGCCGCGATGGCCTGGCCATCACGTTTGCCGAGTTCCGCGATCGCCGCAAGATCTACGACATTGAGTCGTACAGCCGCCAGCAGTTCAAGGCCGAAGTGATTCCAGGCATGGAACCGTCGCAACGTGCCCCCCAGGCACCCCGCGGTGGTGGTGACTTTGCAGGCCGTGGTCGCCCCAGTGGCGGTTATGACCGCGACAGCCGTGATCGCAAGTTTGGCGGACCGGCCCGTGGTGGCAATGACCGTGGCGGATTCGGTGGTGGTTTTGGTGGCGGTTTCGCCGGCCGCGACAACCAGCGTGCAGCCCCCGCCCGTGGCGGTGAGGGTGGTGGTTTTGGTGCCCGCGATGACCGGGGTTTTGCCCCCCGCCGCGATGGTGACAGCTATGGCCGCAAGCCCGGCTTCGGTGACGCAGCAGGCCGTGGCGGTTTCGCCCCCCGTGGTGATGCGGGCGCGCCGCGCGGTGACTTTGCGCCCCGCAAGCCCAGCTTCGCCAAACCCGCTGGCGGTGGCGGCGGCAAGCCCTTTGTGGCCCATGATGCCCGCAAGCGTCCTGCACGCCCGGCACGCTGATTCGTCCGTTGGCCTCGTCTTGTCGAGGTGGTTTTTAAAAGGCTGGTACCGCAAGGTGCTGGCCTTTTTTGTTGTTGTGGGCACCCTGGATCAAGAATATGGAGAGCAGCTCGACAATAATTGCCCAGGGAGGAATCTGCAGTGTCGTCTTCGTTATCTTCCGGTGCAGACTTTGAGCACATGTTTGAGCTGGCGCCTGTATCCCTTTGGCTGGAGGACTACAGCGCCCTGAAGCAGCTTTTTGACAGTTGGCGCGCTGCAGGGGTCGTCGATCTCCGTGCCCACCTTGCGCAGGACCCCACGCGGGTACGGCAATGCAGCGCTGCCCTGAAGGTGATGAAAGTCAATCGCCGCACGCTGGAGCTGTTTGCGGCCGAGAGCCAACAGGTACTTGAAGCGAATCTGGACAAGGTTTTCAGGGATGACATGCACGACGCGGTCTCCCATGAACTGGCGGCGCTGTGGTCCGGGCAGCTTGAGTTCTCGAACCAGACCGTCAACTATGCGCTGGATGGCCGGCGTCTTGACGTTCAGATCCGCGCACGCATCCTGCCTGGGTACGAATCCGATTGGAGCCGAGTTCTGCTCTCGTTGGAAGACATCACCGCCCAGGTACGGGGGGCCCGCCAACTTCGGCGCAGCGAACAATATGCACGGGATTTGTTTGAGCATTCGCCGGTCTCACTGTGGGTCGAGGATTTCAGCGCCGTGAAGAGCCTGCTCGACGGCGTTCGCGCGCAGGGCATTGACGACTTCAAGACATTCATCACGGTGCATCCCGAATTCGTCACGCGCTGCATGCAGGAGATCCGTGTGATCGATGTCAACCAGCAGACGCTGCGCATGTTCGGCGCCTCTAGCAAGGAGATGCTCCTCAATAACATCGGACGGGTATTTCGGGGCGAGATGCACGAGTCCTTCGCTGACCAGTTGCTGGACCTGTGGGAGGGCAAGACCTTCCAGCAGCGCGAAGTGGTCAACTACGCGTTGTCGGGTGATGCGGTGCATATTCACATGCAGTTCTCGGTGCTGGCAGACCACCTGGCGGACTGGGGCTTGGTGCTGTTGTCGTTGGTGGACATTACCGCGCGCAAGAAAGCGGAGGCGTACCTGGAATACCTTGGCAAGCATGATGTCTTGACCCAGCTCCGCAACCGGGCCTTTTATGCCGAAGAACTCAACCGTGTCACCCGCAAGGGACCCTGGCCTTTGTCCATCATTGCGATTGACCTGAACGGACTCAAGGTCGTGAACGATGAGCAGGGCCATGCTGCGGGCGATTCCATGCTGCGCAGGGTGGGCGAAGTGCTGGCAAAGGCCGTGGACCCCCCTGCCTGCGCTGCACGCATTGGTGGAGATGAGTTCACGGTGTTGCTGCCGGGCATGGACGAGCGCAGCGCCTTTGCGCTGCAGGATCGCATCCTCTCCATGCTCGATTTGAACAACCAGTTCTATCCAGGCCAGCCGATCAGCCTGGCCATGGGCGTGGCCTCCTGCCGGTCGGGAGATATGGTGGAGGCAACCATCCATCGCGCCGACCAGGCCATGTATGCTGAAAAGATCCGGTACTACCAGGACAGGGGTGTGGACAGGCGGCAAGTCCCATAGAAGCCGCCACCGGATGCACCGAAGCTGAGGCGGTATGTAATGTGGGGCATGGCTGAAAACTCAGCCCGCGTGCACCGCATAGCCATACAGCCGCTCGGGAGGCACTCGGGCCAGCAAGCTGCGGTCCGAGGCCGGGCCCGTGATGGCATAGGCGGCCTGCGAGGTATCACGGTGCAGCGTGGTGGTGACACCCTTGCCTTGTGAGTCCGTCACAGCGGCGACCAGTGGGGTGCGCGCTTCCGAGCCGCGGCGCATCACCACCCCCATTTCTCCAGATGCCATTTGCACGAAATCGCCGGGAGGGTAAATGCCCAGCACCTTGATGATCGCAATGGAAAATGGCCCCCCCTTGTCATCCCGGAACATCAGCCGGGCGGCGTCCTGGATCGAGAGCGGCTGCCGCAGTTGCCGAGGGCTGATACGTGCCATGAACAGGTCCGCCATGCGCAGTACCTGAGCAGCGTCGCTCACCGATGAGATAGCTTGTGGGTACCCTGTGCCGTCTGTCTGTTCGTGGTGTTGCATCACCGTGGTGAGCCATTCTGTGTCCGTGACGCCCGCTTTCTCCAGAATGGCGACACTGAGTGCGGGATGCGCCCGGATTTGCGCGCGCTGCCGGTCCAAGGCGGGGTAGTCTTGCGCCGCCATCTGCCCCTGCAGCTCGGCAATGCTTGCGTTCATCGTCAGCGCAGCCAGAGTGAGTAGCCGTGCACGCGCGGCGGTCCATCCAAGCTGTCCTGCGATCAATATGCTGAGTAGCGCGGTGTAGACCGCGTGGCTGTATCCGTAGCGCAGATGTTTGGCCTGATCCTGCCGAATTGCCATGAACAAGCCGATATCGGCATCCTTTTCGGCAAGCTCCAGAATTTCATCGGCCAGCGCGCATATGGCGTCGAGGCCATCGGAGGTATCTCCAAGTCGGGGCAGCGCTGTTTCCAACGCGTCGATGGAGAGTGTCCAGCGGGTATAGAGGCTTTCCAGCGGCTTGGCTGGCGGGGCCTCCAATGCCTCCACCGCCTTGAACTCTTCGACATCGACAAACATGCCACGTTCCAGCAGTGCTTCCAGCTGGGCATCGCTACGGATCACGTGTCCGCGTGCCAGCAGCAGCGTGCAGTCCTGGTTGCGCACATTCCAGGGCAACGGGACTCCCACCCGTATTTTGGATTCAACCAATTTCAAGAGTTGCATGGTTGTCCTCAGGCACCTGGAGCCTCCCTCTCTCGCGTGCACACGCTTGTGCCGGGAGTGGGAGGGAAGCCCCATTGTTGCAGCATGCATGGTGGTTCACAACACATGCGGGTCAATCGGGCGCGGCGATCCGGCCCACATCCGGCCAGCGATGGTGCAGATAGATCCATGCTGCCATGCCCACGCACATCATGAGCAGCGACGCCAGGGCCAGCAAGACGGTCGAGTGCATGACCAGTGGAACCAGCACGCCTGCAACAAGACCATTGGCGGTAGAGCCCACAAACGCCTGCATGGACGATGCCATGCCACGGCGCTCGGGGTGAAGGTCCAACACCAGCAAGGTCACGACAGGCACCATCAGTGCCCAGCCGAACGCGAAGATGGCAATCGGTGCAAGTGACCATGCCGCGTGCGCCGGGAGGAGCAGGTTTGCTCCAAGGTTGAAGACAGCTACCGTGAACATGATCACAAAGCCGTGCCGTATTTGTCGTTTTGGCGCGATCTTTCCGGCCAGACGCCCGCTGAGCCACGCACCGCCCATGATGCCGGAAATGGTTAGTAAAAAGAACCAGAAGAACTGGGTGGGGGCCAGCGCGAGGTGTTCGCCCAGGAAGGCGGGCGCTGCCAGCACGTAAAGAAACATCCCGTTGAAGGGAACCCCGCTGGCGAGCGCCAGCAGAACAAAACGCGGGCTGGACCCTAGCTGCCAGTACCCCCGCATCAGATGCGGAATGTTGAACGGCTGGCGATGTTCGGCCTGCAGTGTTTCGGGCAGGAGCCTGAAGTTCGCGACCCAAAGTGCAACGCCCACAAAGGTCAGAAACCAGAAGATGCTGTGCCAGCCCGCATGCACAAACAACCAGCCGCCCACGATGGGTGCGATGGCCGGGGCTACGCCAAAGTAAATCGTGACCTGGCTCATCACCTGCTGCGCGCGCGCCGGTGGAAACATGTCGCGGATGACCGCACGCGATACCACGATCCCCGCCCCGGTGGACAGTCCCTGCAGTGCCCTGAACGTTATGAGCTGGCCGATGCTTTGCGAAAGCGCACAACCTGCCGAGGCCAGCGTGAACATGGCAATCCCGCACAAGACAACCGGCCGCCGACCAAAGCTGTCCGCGAGTGCCCCGTGGAAGAGGTTCATGAACGCAAAACCAAAGAGATACGCCGACAGGGTCTGCTGCATCTCCACCGGGGTGGCCCCCAGGGCGGTGGCAATCCCTGTGAAGGCCGGGATGTAGGTATCAATGGAGAAGGGGCCCAGCATGCCCAGCACGGCCAGGAGGGCGGCCAGGGCCCATTGGGGGGCGCGCCAGAGTGTGTGGGCGTTGGGATTCATCGGTGAGGGGATAGGGTGCGGCGGCGAGAGATGGCGGAGGCGTGTGGCCGAGGCTGGTGGCCGTTGTGACAGGAGCCTTCAGGGCTTGGTTTTTTGGGGTACCAGTTGGCCCCCGGATGCAAATCGGAACCAGCCTTCCATCCAGCCCAGGCCGAACAGCGCGAGGGTCTGCTCATAGTACGCCGTGGGGCGAATGGGGCTTGCGGCCAGGCGGCTGCGCTGTGCTTGCAGTGCGGTGTTTTCCCCTTGCGCCTGCAGGAAAGGCAGCATGGCTGCCGTGAAGCCCGCCGGCCCAGGGCCGGAGCCCTGCCCGGTCAGTACATCAATGGACTCAGGGGGGTGGCCCTGCTCGCGAACATACCTTGCCATGGGGCCCAATGCAGCCAGCAAGGACTTGCGGCCTGGGGCGGCAGGGTTCAGCATGCCGGCCCACAGGTAAACGCGAATGGCGTTGTAGGTGCCTTGGCCCTTTTCTTTGCCTTTTTCGTCAATGAGAAAACCTTGCCGTGCGTCGTACAAGGTCCAGTCAGGGGTATAGCCTTTGGGGGATGATCCCACCACGATTTTCTCGGAGCTTTGGGCCAGTTGTTTCCAGGCGGCCTGAGGGTAGAGCGTGGCCAGCCGCTGCATGACCTGCAAGGGTAAGTAGCTGGGATTGAGTTTCCACCGGCCTTCGCCCTCTACAAAACCGTGCGGTGCTGGCAGCAGGCTCAGGCCCAGACCTGGGAGGTCTGCGGTTTCCTCGGCAATGATCCGCGCAGCCAGGCGGACTCCCAACGCGTGGTATTGCGGTGCTTTCCATAAACGGGCGGCTTCGCCCAGAGCATAGGCAATCCAGAGGTCTGCATCAGATGCCGCGTTGCTGTCGAGGATGCCCCAGGAGCCATCCGGCCGGCGCCCCCACAGCCATGCAGGCAGACGTGCGCCCAGGTCTCCGCCGCTCAGGTTGTTTTCGGTCCAGCGCAGGAGGGTATCGAAACCCTTGCGATCATTGGCCACCAGGGCAAAGAAAAGCCCGTAGGCCTGGCCTTCAGAGTAAGTACGCCCTCCTTCCCCATCGTCCGAGACGACCCGGCCTTCTTCGCTGGTGAATTGCGCCTTGAAGGCGTCCCAAGCAGGCCAGTTGCCTCCACGGGCCAGTCCGGCCGGCGCACGTGTTTGTGCCTGCGCGCGTGGCAGCACGCAGAGTGCGATCAGACCCAGTCCTGTGAGAAGGGCCGTTCGCCGTAAGAGCGATGCAGTCATGTTGGGAGAATTCTTGTTTCTCGAGGGCAATGGTGTGGGCCTTTTCCTGGGTTCTGCCAATGGCGGCGCCTGCACGGTGTTTGGCTGAAAAAGCCACCCGGAACTTGCGGGGCAGGGCGGCGTGCCCAAGGGGTTCCCTATACTAGTACAGCACTGGTGCCGCCGCCCGAAGTTCCGAAACTTGAAGAGGGCGTATTCGCGATCTGCGGGGTTGCGGTGCGCAACTGCCAGCACGCTCTGAACCCAAGGTGCTACAAAAGGCGGGGGCCCTTTGCCCCGAAAGTGTTGCGGTATAGGCGCTGTTTCAGTGCTAACTTGCTCAAAGTCATGGATCAAATGCAACAGCAACTATTGGGCGGGACTGGCGATATTCCAGGGGTTCAAATCAGGCGACTACAACCGTGGGAAGACGAGCGTGGACGGCTGACGGAGGTTTTTCGTAACGAATGGCACCCAACCCTTCTCCCTGTGCAGTGGAACCATGTCCGGTCCAGGCCCCGCGTGTTGCGAGGTGTTCATGTGCACGTTCGGCATACCGATCATCTGTTGGTGCTGGGTGGCTCGATGCTGCTGGGTCTGGTAGACCTCCGAGAGGGGACTGAGCATTTCCGGCGGAGTACGGTGCTCGAACTTAGTGGTACCGAGCCCACCATGGTCAGCATTGAGACAGGGGTCGCACACGGCTTTTACTTTCCAGAGCCCGCAGACATTCTGTATTCCGTCACGCACTACTGGGATCCCGTGACGGATGAGTTGGGTTGCCGATGGGACGACGCTGGGCTCGGGCTGGATTGGCCCGTCAGCGATCCCATCCTCTCTCCAAGAGATCAAAACGCAAAATCCCTCGACGCATTGCTGGAAGAGTTGCGCGATACCAAGGACAAGCCATGGTGAAGATCGGGCTACTGGGATGTGGCCGCTGGGGGCGGCTGATTCTGCGCGACCTGAAGCAACTGGGGGCGCACGTCGCGGTCTTGGCTGTAGGGGAGGCAAGCCGTGCCCGTGCTTTGGAGGGCAAGGCCGACGCAGTGGTTTCCACCCTTGATGCGCTGCCGGAGGTGGATGGATATGTGGTGGCTGTGCCCACCGCGCTGCATGCAGCCTTTCTCCGGCAACTGGTGCCAATGGGCAAGCCCATTTTTTGCGAAAAACCCTTCACCTCCGACGCTTCGGAGGCGAGAGTCCTCGCGCAATTGGCTGGCGACAGAATTTTCATCATGGACAAGTGGCGCTACCACGGTGGCGTGCTCGCCCTGGCTGCGCTGGCACGGTCTGGCGAATTGGGCCCGGTGTTGGGGCTCAAGACGACCCGGCTGGGATGGGGCAACCCTCACATGGACGTAAGCGCTGACTGGATACTGCTACCGCACGATCTGAGCATCGCCATTGAGATTCTGGGCTACCTTCCAAAACCAACTGCTGCCTGGGCCGAAACCAGCGAAGATGGTTTGATAGCGCTCTCCGGGATTCTGGGGTTAGAGGATCGGAGCCGCCCATGGATGCAGTTTGAAATCGGAGCCCGTTCCCCTGTCCATCGACGGACTGTCGAATTGCGCTGCCGCGATGGCATTGCCTCGTTAAACGACGCGTACGACGACCATATTGCTCTGCAGCGCACGGCCAACTGCCTGGCGGAGGCGGGTGCATCGAGTGTGGAAATGCGCTCCGTTGCCACCACCATGCCCCTTTTGCTGGAGCTGACAGCGTTCCTGGAGTACCTGTGCCATCGCCAGGGGCCTCCCAAGAGCAGCGCAGCGGAAGGCTTGCTGGTGGTTGAGCGCATTTCGCGATTGCGGACACTCGCTGGGCTGGGCGGATGATTGGATGAGCGATCCTCTCTTTACGGTTGTGATCCCCACACACGACCACGCAGATACCTTGTGGTATTCGGTGGCCAGCGTGCAGTGGCAAACGTGCCAGGGCTTCGAGTTGTTCATCGTAGGGGATGGCGCGCCCCAGCGTACGCGCGAAATTGCCCAAACTCTGGCGGGGCGGGACCCCCGCATTCGCTATTTCGACAACCCCAAAGGTCAGCGGCATGGCGAGGCCTACAGGCATTTGGCCTTGCAGGAGGCGAAGGGCCGTTTTGTCGCGTATCAGTCGGACGATGACCTGTGGCTGCCGGATCACCTTGAAACGCTGGCGGATGCGCTGGCACAACACGATCTGGTTCACAGCATGCAGATCGATGTATCGCCTTCCGGCCAGACGGCCACCTGGCCGTTTGATGCTTTCGAGGACGACCAGCAAATCGCGCGCATGCGAAAGTCGGCGGGCGGCTTCGGCTTGGCCTGTGGAGCGCATACGCTTGCCGCCTATCGGGCACTGCCGACAGGGTGGTGTCCCGCGCCACTTGGCATCAACACCGATCTGCACTTCTGGCTGCAAGTGCTGGAGCAAACCGGGGTGCGCTACGCCTCGGTCAAATGGCCGACCGTGCTCCATTTTTCTTCAGTTACGCGCCGTAGCCTGTCCAACGCCGAAAGGGTGGCGGAACTGGAGAGATGGTGGGGCGACCTTCAAGGCCCGGAAAAGCGGCTGGCCCTGCTGAAAAGCGTGTTACTTCGCGTCAATGGCCATTGCTACGCTCAACCCAAACTGCAGGCAGAAATGGAAGCGCTCAAGAGCAGCCTATCCTGGCGGATCACGGCGCCGCTGCGCGCATTGGTGAGCCGACTCGGTATCAGGCCCTGACCCTTGCCCCTGACCTTTGCATTTGGCGGAGTCTGAATCCGGTGAGAGGTTGCAGAGGCGATTCACTCTGCCTCACACGGTAGCCAGAAAAACAAAAAAGCCGACGCTACGTTGAAGTAGCACCGGCTTTATGCGCCTTGCGGCTTTCGTTTGGTGGGTCCTGAGTGACTCGAACACTCGACCTACGGATTAAGAGTCCGCTGCTCTACCAACTGAGCTAAGAACCCAAACTTTTCGTTGATCTGTCCGCATTGCTGCAGAGCCTCGAATTATGCACTAATTTTTTGTGGCTTGGCAAGCGGTCCACAAAATTATTGCATGGCATTGCGGCTTGCCAGTTCGACAAAAAGGCCGCTGTGGTCCAGCTCGCCCAGGCCGTGGTCTACGCCTTCGGCATACAGGGTCTCGAACAGGGCGGTGATGGGGGCGTCGAAGCCAATCTCGCCTGCCGTCGCCAGGGCGTTGCGCATGTCCTTGAGCTGCACGGCCATGCGGCCGCGGGGGGCGAAGTCACGCTCCACCATGCGCTGGCCGTGCAGCTGCAGGATGCGGCTGTCGGCAAAGCCGCCCTGTATCGCTTCGCGCACCTTGGCCATGTCGGCCCCACCCTTGGCGGCAAACAGCAAGGCTTCGGCCACCGCACCGATGGTGATGCCCACGATCATCTGGTTGGCCAGCTTGGTGAGTTGGCCCGCGCCGTGCGGCCCCACATGGGTGGCGCGGCCGCAGGCGGCAAACACGGGCTCGGCGTGTGCAAAGTCTTCGGGGCGCCCGCCGACCAGGATGGCGAGCGTGCCATTTTCTGCCCCCACGGTGCCACCCGACACGGGTGCATCCAGGTGGGCCAGGCCCATCTCGCCCAGGCGCGCAGCGTGGTCGCGCGCCTCACGAGGCTGGATGGAGGCCATGTCGATGAACAGGGCGCCCTTGCGCATGGCCTTGGCGGTTCCCGCATCAAAGAGGACTTGCCCCACAACGGGGCCGTTTTCCAGCAGGCTGATCACCACATCGGCGTTCTGGACTGCTTCGGCGGGGGTGGTGTGGACGGCGATGCCCAATGCTGTCAGGGGCTCTGCCTTGGCGCGGGTGCGGTTCCATGCATGCACCTGATGGCCGGCGTCCTTCAAGCGGCGTGCAATGGGGTGGCCCATCATGCCGATGCCAAGGACTGCAATGCGAAGCGGGGTGGTGGTCATGGCGTCATTCATCCAGGATCGTTGTCTCTTTGTGCATCATGTGCCTTTTTGGTGCATCACCCTGTCACGGAGCTTGCAGCATGGCGGGATTGGAATGATGATCCCGCACAGCCACAGGAGACTTTACCCATGAGCCTGCCCTTGCACGACCCCGCCTGGCTGGAGCGCATGTACAACAACCGCGCCCTGGTGCCCGACCACATGGACTACCTGCAGCGCTGGGCCGGGGATTCTGCCCAAGTGCGTGCGAGCCAGCCTTGTGTGCTGGATGTGCCGTATGGCACCGGCACTGGGGAGGTGCTGGATATTTTCCCCTCTGCGCGGGCCTCGGACCTTGGCGTGCCTGTGCTGGTGTTCATCCACGGCGGGTACTGGCGCTCGCTCGACAAGTCAGACCACTCGTTCATTGCACCTCCCTTTACGCAGGCGGGCTTTTGTGTGGTGGTCGTGAACTACGCGCTGTGCCCCGGCACGCCCGAGGCGCCTGTCACCATTCCCCATATCGTGCGGCAGATGGAAAAGGCGCTGGGATGGGTGTGGCGCCACATTGCCAGCCATGGCGGGGATCCACGGCGCGTCACGGTGGCCGGGCATTCGGCGGGCGGCCAACTGGCGGCCATGATGCTCACCAGCGTGTGGCCCCTGATCGGCGACGGTCTGCCCGACGGGCTGGTGCGCAATGCGCTGTCGATTTCGGGCGTGCATGATCTGGAACCGATCATGTACACGCCCATGTACCAGTCGGTGCTGAACCTGACGGAGCAGCAGGTGCTGCAATACAGCCCTGCGCGCCTGCTGGAGCCCGCCACCGGCACGCTCCATTGCGCCGTGGGTGCGGATGAAAGCCCCGAGTTCCTGCGGCAGAACCAATTGATGCAAGACGCCTGGGGCAGCCACTTCGTGCCCCGTAGCGTGAGCTTGCCCGGCCTACACCACTTCAGCATCGTGGACGCCTTGGCCAAGCCGGGGCATGACCTGCACCACATGGCGCAAAACCTGCTGCGATCCTGATGCAGGGCCTGCATAGCAGGCCACTGGCACCGAGTTACATCAACAGGTGTTCGCCCGCGTTGTCGCCGCCCAGGATCACGTAGTTCACCTTGCGGATGTCCATCAGCTTCTTGCCGCCGGCATAGCTGATGGAGCTTTGCACGTCCTGCTCCATCTCTACCAGCGTGCCGGCCAGCGGGCCCTTGACGGGTTCGAGGATGCGCTTGCCCTCGACGTGTTTGTATTCGCCCTTGTTGAAGTCGCTGGCAGAGCCGTAGTACTCCTTGAAAAGCGCACCATCGACTTCCACCGTCTTGCCCGGGGACTCTTCATGGCCTGCGAACAGCGAGCCGATCATCACCATGCTGGCGCCAAAACGGATGCTCTTGGCGATGTCGCCGTGGCTGCGGATGCCACCATCGGCAATGATGGGCTTGGTCGCCACACGGGCGCACCACTTGAGGGCCGAAAGCTGCCAGCCGCCCGTGCCAAAGCCGGTCTTGAGCTTGGTGATGCACACCTTGCCCGGGCCCACGCCCACCTTGGTGGCGTCCGCGCCCCAGTTCTCCAGATCGATGATGGCCTCGGGCGTGGCCACGTTGCCGGCAATCACAAAGGCCTTGGGCAGCTTGGCCTTGAGGTAGCCGATCATGTTTTTCACGCTGTCGGCATGGCCGTGGGCGATGTCGATGGTGATGTATTCGGGCGTGATGCCTTCGGCCACCAACTGGTCCACGGTGTCGTAGTCGGGTTGTTTGACGCCGAGCGAGATCGAGGCGTAGCAGCCCTTGGCATGCATATCCTTGACGAACTGGAGGTTGTCCAGGTCAAACCGGTGCATGACGTAGAAGTAGCCGTTCTGGGCCATCCAGGTACAGATCTTTTCGTCCACCACCGTTTTCATGTTGGCCGGCACCACGGGGATGCGGAACGAGCGTCCGCCCAGCTCCACGCTGGCGTCGCATTCCGAACGGCTTTCCACGCGGCATTTGCGGGGCAGCAGCAGGACGTTGTCGTAGTCGAAAATTTCCATGAGATTCCAAGCTCCTTTGAAAAGGTCGCCCGCGAAGGATTTCACGGGCGTGGGCGCTTGGCTTGGGACCGGCTTTGTGGGCACTGGCGTGGTGGCCAGCTCCGAACCCCGCAGATTGCGCGGGCACAAAAAACCGGGCGTCAAGAAACTTGGGCCCGGTGATTGATTCTACCCGCCTGCCTGGCAGACCCTATAACGGTGCGGGTATGACCGGTATCACCGGCGTCACCTGCAAGTGGACTGCGCAGCCGCAATGACGCGGCCCTGGGCATCCTGCACCCAGCCCACCATGCGCAGCCGCTCGGCCTGTGCGCCTTCCGGGATGCGCATGGACCGGGTTTCCATCCATTTCATTTGCTCTGATTTTGATAGCTCATTGCGCATCTCCCACGTGCCATGGAGCATGTTTCGAACCATATTTCGCGCCACTTTCGTGCCTTCGGTGCCTGCAGGCACGGATTCGACAAGCAGCAGGTAGAAGTCCATGGCTGCGGGCGCCGCACCGGTGCGCTGTGCAGCCCGTTGCACGGGCGTGAACGCGATGGCCGTGCCCAGGTAGTCGTTGAACGGCATGCCATGGGCCACGCGCAGGCGGGCGGGCATGGTCGCTTCGATCGCAGCAGTGTGCACATCGGTGGCGACAGGGGGCTTGCGGTCCAGGGCCTGCAGGCGGGCCAGGGCGTCGCTGGTGGCGGCGGCCGACAGGGGTGCGTCGTCGCCGGCCTTGCCCGGCACGATCCAGTCCAGGACCGCCGCTCCCGCCGTGGCAGAGGGCGCGGGGGTGGCCGCATCGCTCCAGCAGGCTTCGCAGTCGGCGCTGATGAAACGCTCGAAAATGGCCACGGGCTGTGGGGTACCGTCACTGCTGCAACTGGCCTGGGCCAGCGCAGAAGGTGCATGGGTCAGTGCAAGGGCCAGAAGGCTGGCCAGGGTGCGGGCAATGTTTTTCATGGGCTCCAGGGGAGGGCGCCGGGGCGCTTTCTACAATGGCCGCATGTTCCCACAAGACCCGTTCCCGGGTGCACCCGAAGCCCTGGTGCCCCCACACGCTGCTGCGGCCTCGGCTGCAGCGCCCCTCCTGGCCAACCTGAACGACGAGCAACTGGCTGCCGTCACGCTGCCCGCAGGCCACGCGCTCATCCTGGCGGGGGCGGGCTCGGGCAAGACGCGTGTGCTCACCACCCGCATTGCCTGGCTGTTGCAAAACGGCTATGCCACGCCCGGCGGCATTCTGGCCGTCACTTTCACGAACAAGGCGGCCAAGGAAATGGTGGCCCGCCTTTCGGCCATGCTGCCGGTGAACGTGCGTGGCATGTGGATCGGCACCTTCCACGGCCTGTGCAACCGGCTCTTGCGCGCGCACCACAAGGCGGCCGGCCTGTCGCAGTCGTTTCAAATTCTGGATACGCAGGATCAGCTCTCGGCCATCAAGCGCCTGTGCAAGCAGCACAACGTGGACGACGAGCGTTTTCCGCCCAAACAGCTGTCCTATTTCATCGCCAACTGCAAGGAAGAAGGCCTGCGTCCCGGCGACGTGCAGACGAATGACAGCGATGCACGCAGAAAGGTCGAGATCTACCAGCTCTACGAAGAACAATGCCAGCGCGAAGGTGTGGTGGACTTTGGCGAGCTGATGCTGCGCAGCTACGAACTGTTGCGCGACAACGACCCCATCCGCGAGCACTACCAGCGCCGCTTTGCGCACATCCTGGTCGACGAGTTCCAGGACACCAACAAGCTGCAGTACGCCTGGCTCAAGCAACTGGCGGGCAACGAGGTGGGCGGGCGCTTTGAAGCCCGTGGCAGCGTGATTGCCGTGGGCGACGACGACCAGAGCATCTACGCGTTTCGCGGTGCGCGCGTGGGCAACATGACCGACTTCGTGCGCGAGTTCGATGTGCAGCGCCAGATCAAGCTGGAGCAGAACTACCGCAGCTATAGCAACATCCTCGACTCGGCCAACCACCTCATCAGCCACAACAGCCGCCGCCTGGGCAAGAACCTGCGCACCACGCAGGGCGCGGGCGAGCCCGTGCGCGTGTACGAGGCCAGTTCCGACCTGGCCGAGGCGCAGTGGATGGTCGATGAGATCAAGCAGCTGGTGCGCAACGATGGCTTTGAGCGCAAGGAAATCGCCGTGCTCTACCGCAGCAATGCGCAAAGCCGGGTGATCGAATCGGCCCTGTTCAATGCCAGCGTGCCCTACCGTGTGTATGGCGGCCTGCGCTTCTTCGAGCGCGCTGAAATCAAGCATGCGCTGGCCTACCTGCGCCTGTTGGAGAACCCGCACGACGACACCAGCTTCACGCGGGTCGTCAATTTTCCACCGCGTGGCATCGGCGCGCGCAGCATCGAGGTGCTGCAGGACGCCGCCCGCGCCGCCGGCTGCTCGCTGCACGATGCGGTGAGCGCCGTGCCCGGCAAGGCGGGCGCCAACCTGGGCGCGTTTGTCGCCATGGTGGATGTGCTGCGCGAGCAGACCCAGGGCCTGAACCTGCGCGGCATCATCGAGCAGATGCTCGAATCCACGGGCTTGGTGGAGCACTTTCGCACCGAAAAGGAGGGCGCCGACCGCATCGAGAACTTGCAGGAACTGGTCAACGCGGCCGAGAGTTTTGTCACCCAAGAGGGCTTTGGCCGCGATGCCGTGGCCCTGCCGCTGGACGAGCACGGCACACCGCTCACGCAAAGCGCGGTGAGCCAGGGGCTGGACCCCAACGCGCCGGTGCTGGATGAGCCGCTCAGGCCCGCAGTGCCGGGCATCGTGGACGCCGACACGGGCGAAACCCTCTCGCCCCTGGCGGCCTTCCTGACCCACGCGGCGCTGGAGGCGGGCGACAACCAGGCCCAGGCCGGGCAAGACGCCGTGCAACTGATGACCGTGCACGCCAGCAAAGGGCTGGAGTTTGACGGTGTGTTTATCGGCGGCATAGAAGAGGGCCTGTTCCCCCACGAAAACTCCGCCAGCGAGCGCGACGGCCTGGAGGAAGAACGCCGACTGATGTATGTGGCCATCACCCGCGCCCGCAAGCGCCTGTACCTGAGCCACTCGCAAACGCGCATGCTGCACGGCCAGACGCGCTACAACATCAAGAGCCGCTTCTTTGACGAGCTGCCTGAGGCGGCGCTCAAGTGGATCACGCCCAAGCAGCAGGGGTTTGGTTCGTTTGCTCCTAATTCAGGAGCTTCTAGCGCTTATCCATCAGGCGCTAGAGGCCAATTCGGCTTCAAATCCGAGACGTTTGCCAGCCCGCCCGTGCCCGTGCAGAAGACCGCGCCCTCCCACGGCCTGCGCGCAGGCATCAACGTGTTCCACACCAAGTTCGGCGAAGGCAAGGTGCTGGCCATCGAAGGCACGGGCGACGACGCGCGTGCGCAGGTCAACTTCCCGCGCCACGGCACCAAGTGGCTGGCGTTGTCGGTGGCCAAGTTGACGGTAGTGGATTGAGCGCAGCCACCGCGCCTGCTTCTGCGCCGATCCTAGTGGTGCTGGGCGGGCTGCCCGGCGTGGGCAAGAGCACGGTCGCCCATGCGTTGCTGGCGCTCTGGCCTGCGGTGTACCTGCGCATCGACACCATCGAGCAGGCGCTGCGGGATTCCGGCGTGCTCGTCGCCGGGGATGTGGGCGCGGCCGGCTACCGGGTGGCCTACGCGTTGGCGCGCACCCAGCTTGCGCAGGGCATGCCAGTGCTGGCGGACTGCGTCAATCCGCTGCCGGTGACGCGCGAGGCCTGGCGCGCAGTGGCGCGCGACGCCCAAGTGCCCGTGCTGGAGGTGGAAGTGATCTGCTCGGACGCAGCCGAACATCGGCGGCGCGTGGAAACACGGGCCACTGAGGTCCCTGGGCTGGTGGCACCCACCTGGCAGGCCGTGCTGCAGCATGGCTACACGGGCTGGGAGCAGGAGCGGCTCGTGGTGGACACAGCGCGCAGCAGTGCGGGTGAAGTGGCGCAGCGCATCCTGTCTGCGCTGCGCGAGCGCACAGCGCGAACTAACCAGGCGACTTAAGCCGGCAGGCAGTGCGCCGTGGTGTCCGGCAGCGCCAGTTTTTCGGCCACCAAGCCTTTGCGCTCGGGGGAGATCAGTGCCCCCAGCCCCTGCATGACCGTGACTTCGGCGCCGGCTTCCTTGTCGCGGTAACACTTGCCGAGCAGGTCCAGGGTGCTCACCAGCGCCTGCGCCTGGGGTGCTGAGGTTTTTTGGAGGGAAGCGGCCTGCTGCTTCAGCCAGGTCTCATAGACCTCGAGGGTGGCCTGCGGCAGCTTGGTGCGCTCGGCCTCGGGAATCATGCTGGCGTACAGGGCCTGGAGGCTTTGTATGCCCGGTTGCCCCATCACCAGCACGGCGTCGTAGCGCGCCTCGTAGGCGCCTTGCCGGTAGATCACCTGGTGGATTTGGTAGCGCAGCTTGCCCTTGTCACCCCCCAAGGTCCGGATCAGGTCGCGCGCGGCGGCGCTGTGGCGGTCGCTGGCGAACTGCGCTTCCAGGGCCGATGCAATCTGTGCATCGGTCGGGTAGCGAACTGCGCCCAGGGTTTCTGGCGCGGATGAGGGGTTGCACCCGAGCAAGGCGCCTGCCGCACCCATATACAAAAAGCCACGAAAGATAATTAATTTCATATTTATGACAATTTAATGGATGGGATTTTTATATTTTCCAGGAGACAAGGATTTCTGAATGTTATTCAGGGTTTCATAATGATTTTAAGTGTAAGTGCATGTTGAGTTTTTTACGCAATCTCGTGCGGTTGGTCTTGTGGTCTGGTTGTGGGGATTTGGCAGGCCATGATGTAAGTGCTTGTCCTATTTGCCTTATTTTTACAGGCAACACAGGGCGTGGCGGCTTGTACGAGATTGTGGATAACTGGACGGAGGCCCGCCAGGACTCCCGTCTACATTTTTTTACCGGGTGCGTGGATACACCCATCAACAATTCGTTCGCAGGCCGCAAGAGGCTGCTCGTCGATTAATTTTTAACCCATGGAAGGATTATTGATATGCGCAAACTTGCCATTACCACCCTTGCTACGCTGGCCTTCACCTGCAGCGCGGCTTTCGCCCAGAGCGGCAACGTCGCCATTCCGGGCTTGATCTCGGGCAAGGGCTCGGCGGGCTCCGAGGTGACCAACAGCAAGATCTCCGTCACCGGCAACAAAGCCACCAACGTGATCGCGGGCGGCGGCAAGGCGGGCATCAAGGTGGCCGAGGTGTCCATGGAAGGCGTGGCCAACGTCAACAGCATCAACATCACGGGCTCCAAGATCCGCAATTCGGAACTGACCGTGAGCGGCAACGAAGCCACCGACATCAAGGCCATTGGCGGCACGGCCAACGTCAACAGCATCAATATCAACTAAGCCCTGTGGCCCCCGGCGGGCCGCCTTGCCGCCTGGCCCTTGCGGGGTCCATACGGCTGCCTTTCCATCCAAAGTCTGTTCGTCGAAAACTGGGAGCTGTGAGTGCACACAACGCGCAAGACGCAACCGCATGAAGCGGCCGCGCTATGGCTGATTGGCATTTCCGTGGCCCTGGCGCCGATGCGTGTGGGGGCCCAGGAGTCCATGCTGGCTGGTGTGGGGTGGCACAAGAACAGCGCCGGCACACAGGTGGATGCGGGCAGCCAGATCCAGGTGCACGGAAACCGGTCCACGGGCCCCGTGGTGTCGACTGGCGGCAAGGGCTCGGCCCTCGCCAATGCCGGGATGCGTGTTGATCTGGCCGGCACCGCGCAGGCCAATGGCATTGGCCTGGCGGCGATGGATGTGCGCCAATCGCAGGTGCAGGTGCTGGGCAACCAGGTGACGGGTTTTGTGCACGCACTGGGCGGTGCCGCCACGGCCAACATGGTGCTGGCCGCGAGCGCCACAGGCACGAAGCCGCTCACCGCGAGCCGCTTGCTGGTGCAGGGCAACCGCGCGGCCGATGTGGCAGCTTTCGGTGCCAAATCCGAGGTACTGCTGGGCACCGGGTCGCTGCAGATGCCCGGCCGTGCCACGGCGAACAGCGTGCTGCTGGATGCGACCGAGGTGCGCAATTCCGAGGTGGCGCTTGCTGGCAACGAGGCCCGGCGTGTCACCTCCATCGGCGGATCTGCGCTCGCCAATGCCCTCACAGCGGCCCGCTCGGTCTTGGTGGACACCCGCGTCCTGCACACCGCAAACCGTGCAGAAGATGTGCGAGCAGGCGGCGGTAGTGCGGGCGTGGGGCGTGGCACCATTGCCCAGGTGGATCTGACGGGGGTGGCCGCTGCCAACGCGGTGACCCTGGCGTCGAGTGAATTGAAAGGTGCCCAGTTGACCCTGGCGGGCAACGAGGCGGCGCAGATCATCGCAACGGGTGGCAGCGCCCTGGCCAACAGCATCAGCTTCTCCGAGCACAAACTGGCCGGTTCGGCCGGGTACCAGGCGGGCGTATCGGGCAATACCGCACGCAACGTGCAAGCCTGGGGCGGCGAAGGCTCCATCCTCAGCGGGGCGCTGGCAGATGTGCGGGTGTCTGCCTCGGCCTTGGCCAACACCATCTCCGTGACCCGGGGCGAACTGGCTGAAGGGCCTGTGCACCGCCTCAGTGGCAACCAGGCCCGCGATGTGGTTGCGACCGGGGGTGGGGCAGGAGCCAACAGTCTCTGGCTGGACAACGCGACAGTGCGCGGTGGCAACGTGCTGCTGGCAGGCAACGTGGCCGACAGGGTGCGCACGGCTGGGGGCTCGGGCACCATTGGCGGTGGCCTGGTAGGTGCCCTGGAGCGCAATGGACGCGCCCTGGCCAACACCGTGGTGGCGGACCACCAGTCCACGCTGGAGCGGGCTGCCATCACCCTCAGCGGCAACCAGGGCCAGTCGATCACCGGCTCGGGCGGCCTGGCGGCGGCCAACACGGCCATGGTGAGCGAGGGGCGTGTGCAGGACACCACCCTGACCCTGGCGGGCAACCGCGCCGATGGGGTGCAGTCCACTGGCTATGCGGCGCAGGCTGGCGGAGGCCTTTTGTTTTCGGCCAGCCAGCAGTCGGCCGCGCTGGCGAACACGCTGGCGGTCACGGGCTCGCAGCTGGATGCCCAGACGCTGACCCTGGCGGGCAATACCGCGTCGCGCCTGAATGCACGCGGCGGCGCGCTGCTGGCCAACAGCATTGCCCTCGAAAACGGCGCGGGCGCGCCGTCGCGGCTTTCGGCGGCAGGTGCTGTGACGGGCAATGCCGCCACGGACATGACCACTGCTGCGGATTCGGTGTCGGGTGGGGGCGGTCTGGCCGGGCGCGAAAGCCGCGCCCGGGCCGCCGCCAACGCCCTGGTGTTGCACGATGGGGCGCTGGTGGATGCCTCGTCCCCCTGGTTGATCGCCGGGAACACCGCGCGCGGTGTACACGCGCCCGGAGGCACCGCCCTGGTCAATGCACTGTCGGCCTACCGTGGCGCACGGGTGCAGGGCAGCCCCGTGGTCATCGCGGGCAACACCGGCGAGGACATCCGCGCCGCTGGCAGTGGTGCACAGGCGCTGGGCCTGGGGGCCAAATCCAATGGGGTGCTGATCGCCAACGGGCTCTACATGGATGGTTCCGGTGCCACGGCGCTGGCCCAGAGCACCCTGCAGGTGGTCGGCAACACGGCGCGGCAATTGAACGCCGACGGTGGCCGCATCAACGCCAACGCGCTGTCAGTCAACGCCCAGGGCCGCGTGGACAGCAGCACCCTGACGCTCGCTGGCAACACCGCAGCCAATGTGCGCAGCGAGGGGCGTGAAGGCACGGTGGGCGGTTTTGCGGCCTTTGGCAAAGGCGTGGGCCAGGCCAATGCCAATGCGGTCCAGGTGCTTGGGACCTTGCGTGCGGCCAGCTTGCAGCTGACGGGCAACTCGGCGGGGCGCGTGCAGGCCACCGAGGGTCTGGCGGCAGCCAACAGCTTTTCGCAAGGCGCCGGTGGGCGTGTGGATGGTGTGCAGGCGCTATTGGCGGGCAACACGGCTGTGTCCACCCAGGCCGACCAGGGCAGCACAGCGTTGGCCAATAGTGTGCAGGCTGATGGCGCGCTGCAGGGCAGCTCAGTGCAAGTGGTGGCCAACCAGGGCAGCGCACGTGCAGCAGGCCAGGATGGGCTGGCCAACAGCGTGCGTGTGCAGGGCCGGGGGCGCCTCGCCGGTTCGTCCGTCACCGTGGCCGCCAACCAAGGCTCGGCACAGCAGGGGGTGGTCAACAGCGTGGACATCGCGGGCACTTTGCAGGGCGGCAGCATCACCATCCTGGGCAACCAGGGCTCGGCGCGCGATGGCGGGGCCATCAACAGCGTGGTGGGCGGTGGCCGCGTCACGGGCAGCCAGATCACCATCATTGGCAATGCGGGCTCGGCCACCGGCGGGCTGGCCAACAGCGTGCGCGCCGAGGGCAGCATCACCGGCTCCAACATCACCATCCTGGGCAACCAGGCCAGTGCGCAGGGTGGCAGCAGCAAGGTCAACAGCGTTACAGGCTCGGGCTCCATCAAGGGCAGCCAGGTCCTGATCGCGGGCAACACCGGCCGGGCCAGTGGCGGTGGCCTGGTCAATGGGGTGCACAACAGCGGCAGCATGGCCGGTGCGCAAGTTGCGGTGCTGGGCAACCAGGGCAACGCCACGGGCGGTGGCACTGTCAACAGTGTGGACAACCGGGGCCAGCTCTCGGGCCGGGTGCTGATTGCCGGCAACCGGGGCGGCGCCACCATGGGTGGCACGGTCAACTCGCTCGTGAACCACGGCGTGATGGCGGGCACGGTCGTGATCGCCGGCAACCAGGGGCAAGCAGCGATGGGTGGCGTGTCCAACTCGGTGGTCAACCAGGGCGTGATCACGGGCGCGGTGACCATCGTTGGAAACATGTCTGCCGCTGCAGCAGGCATGACGTCCGGCAGCGTGCGCAACGTGGGCGGCGCCATTACCGGCATTGTGGGTGTGGCGGGCAATACCCCGTTTGCCGCGAACCCTGGCTACACGTACACCATCCCTTCCACGGGCGTGGTGAACCAGTCTGTCACGGTGTTGCCTGCCGTGAATATTCTGAGCATGTAGAGGCTATTCGGCGGCCACGCAATGGCGCCCTTTTTTGGTTTTCTGTGGACGAAGGAGTGGCAATGAAATATCTGAACAGAACTTCCTCGGGGCGCGCACTGCGCACGCTTGGAGTGTGCGTGGGGGCTGGGGCGCTGGCGCTGCTGGGCGCGGGCGTACAGGCCCAAATGGTGAACTACGGCGAGCAACTGGGCGCCTACAAGGACATGGCCCAGAGTGGCGTGCGGCTCAACGATGGGGTCTATCCATCGGTCAGCGCCAAAGCACGCGTGAACCGTGCGATTTCGCAGAACACCCTGGTGGACCAAAGTGCCCTGGTCCAGCCGGACGGCACGCTGAAGCTGCCCGAGGGGCAGAAAAACATCGTGATCCGTTCCACGTACTCCGACATACAGCGGGGTGCGGACGGCACGCTGCGCATTGCCAGCCCCGTGATCCAGGGCAACGTGAACGGCAACGTGACGCTCTATGTGGAAGGCAAGGGCGTGGAGAACATCACGGTCCTCAACTCGCGGCGTTGAACCGCAACAGCGCATCTACAGCTTTTGCAGCCCCGAGAGAGCGGGGCTTTTGATACCACCACGACAACAAAGAACCATGACGAAAAGAACATTGCGATGGGGAGCGCTGGCGCTGGCGGTGGCCACCCTGGCCGGTTGTGCATCCACCGAGAACGCGCTCAAGGACGCCAACACACTGCTGCAAGACCGTGAGGCGGACAAGCTGCTGCCGGTTACCAACCTGAGCCCCTATGCGCTGGCGCTGGGCCGCTTCGGGCGCATGCTCGACATTTACAAGGAGGGCGACCCTGTCATCTACATGCAGACGCGCAGCATCCTGGATGCCACCAACCTGTCGAGCCCGCTGGTGGGTGCCGAGATTCCCGGAGACATCACGGAAATGGTGCGCACGGCTGTCAACCGCATTGGCGCGCGCGTGGTCTATGTGCCCTACCACCCGGACTACCTGGTGTCGCAAGCGCAGCTGGGCGCCAAGTTCGGCGTGACCATGCCCGACTTCCTGATCACCGGCGCGCTCACGGAGTTTGACCGTGCCATTGCTGGCGCGGGGCGTGTGAATTCGGCGGGCATCGAGTTTGGCAAGGGCAATGGCAAGGTCACGCTGGGTGGCGACATCAAGCGCACGGCCATCTATTCGGCCCTGGCGCTGGACTTGAACCTGGTGAGCTTTGCCACGCAGCAGATGGTGCCGCAGGTGCAGGCCTCCAACGTGGTCAAGGTGCTCAATTTCAGCTCTGAAGACAATGCCAGCCTGGGCTTTTACGGCGATGCCTTCGGCTTCAAGCTCGAAGGCAAGTACCTGCAGGGGCGCCACTCCGCCATTCGCACGCTGGTGGACCTCAGCGTGCTGGAGCTGGTTGGCAAGGCCACCAACACGCCGTATTGGCGCTGCATCCCCAACGGCACTCCCGACCCGGTGGTGGTGGAGAACATGCGGGCGGGTTACAACGCTTTGACGCCCGAACTCAAGCTCGGGTTGATCCAGGTCACGCTGCGCAAGTACGGCGAGCCGGTGCAGGTCACCCAGAAATACGACGACCAGACCCGGCAGGCGCTGGAGAAGGTGTACGCCCAGCGGTACGCCGCACTGGGCCCGGTGGACGTGATGACCTGGCAAGGCTTTGAGCCCCTGTTCTTTGGCGTGCCCATGGCCTGGGACACGGCGCAGACCCCCGCGTTGGCTGGTGCGGCCCCCGCTCCGGGCGGCGCGGCGCCAGCGGGCGCGAAGGCTGGCACATGATGCGTGGCGCCAGCATGCTTTACCGCTGGGCGCCCTGGTTGGTGATGGGCGTTGCCTTGCACGCACCCGCCTTTGCGCAGCTGCCGCCAGCCGGCCCACCAACGCCGTCACCCGGGCCCGCCCCGGCACAGCAGGCGGCGCCGCCGGGCGCCACGGCGGGCGCACGCTTTCTGGAATCCTGCAACGAGGCGCTGGAGCGCGGCGTGGCCGAGCTGGGTTGCCAGGGGCCGATCTACCGCAACGAGCTGGAGCGCTTGAAACGGGAAGCCCTGAACACGCAAAACCCGCAGCTGCTGTCGTTCGTGGGCGATGCCTACCAAAACCCCCGGTCCGGCCTGGGCGACATGGGGCAGGCCTACCGCTGGTACCTGCTGGCCGCCGTGCGCGGAGATCCCCGCGCGATGCAGCGTTTGACAGAGATGAACCGCAAGGGCCAGGGTGTGCCCAAGGACAACGTGCGGGCCCTGGGCTACGCACGCCTGCTGGAGCGCATGGCGCAGCCCGACACCGGAACGCACCGCAACGTGCTGTCGGTGATCAATGAACTTGGCGCCGAGATGGCCGTGGAAGAGGTGGCGCTGGCCGAGCGTTTTGCGTCGGAGCTGGAAGCGCGCATTCAGCGCCAGGCCGCCGGGGATGGCACGGACAAAAGCGGCGATTTGCGGCCTGCAGCAGCCGGGGCCGTTCGGCCGGGCTCGGGCTTGCCTGGCATGTCGGCGGTGCCCCGCACGCCCTCGGGTGTGCCAGCATCTGCGGCGATGCCCAGCAGCACTTTCCCCGGGACGCCCGGCAAGGCCCCGCCCTGATGCCCAAGTCTCACACCATGAACGGCGCTCCATTGTTCCACTGGCTGGTCTGGAGCTGCGCGGATGCGGTGGCCCGGGCATCGCGCTGTGGTGCTGTGGTGTTGTTCGCGCTCCTGCTGGCAAGCACTGCGGCCCGTGCTGCGGGCCCCGTGGGGCCGGTGGGACCGGTCGGGCCCATCGGGCCGGTGGGTGTGGAGCCGGTGGAGGCCCCCCGCAAGAGTCGCGCGAACCCTGTGCCACGGCCTGCAGCACCGGCGCAGCCTTCCGGCAGTGCTGCCAGCGGTGCTCCCATAGGCAATCGCATTGAGGTGTCGGGCAATACCGCGTCCGGCACACGCTGCGCTGCGGATGGCACGGCATCGGTAAACAGCGTGGACGTATCGGGCGCGCGCCTGGACGGTCGCACGGTCATCGTGCAGGGGCGCAATGCCAGCGATGTGCGAACCAGTGATTGCCCGGCGCGTGCCGAGCAGCTGCCGCAGGGCCATGGCGCCACGGGCCAGACCAACAGCATCCGCGTCCGCTGAGCGCGGCGCCCGCCACCTCCTTCCACCCGACCACTGCAAGAGCATTGCCAAGAACACCATGAAAATTCCGTCGGACACATCACACACCTTGACTTCACCCCGCCTGGCATGGCCCGTTCGGCGCAAGGGCGCAGCCCTGGCCGTGGCCACGGCAGCCCTTTTGCTGGCGGCATGCAAGGAGCGCCCGCCCGAAGCGCCCTCCGCTGCGCCCGCGGCCACCCCTGCGACCACACCGCCGGTTGCAGCGCAGCCCGCGCCCCCGCCAGCCGCAGCACCCGCCGCGGTAGCGGCAGCGGCGCCCAAGCGGGTCCCGCTGTCCATCCAGGGCGTGGCGGCTGCTGGCGTTACGGTGCGTGTCAAAGCCGTGGAGATTGGCGCAGACGCCACGGTGCTCGACGTGAGCATCTCGTTCGCCAATCGCATTACCGACACCACCATGCTGGCCCTGGCCGACACCTACCTGCAGGACGAAAGCGGTGCCCGGCTGCACATCAAGCGGCCCGACAACAACCGCGACATCACCATCCGCGAAGGCGAGACGCTGGACGGGCAGCTGGTGTTCATGGGAGCGGTGTCACCGTCTGCGCGCAAGCTCAAGCTTGTCTTCAACGAGGGCAATCAGGGCGACAACATCGTGGCCCCCGGGCTGGTGGTGGACCTGCCGTTGCAGGGCGCCTGATGCAGCAAGGAACGCAGTCCGCACCCACGGCGCATGGGGCGGGCGCACGTTTGTTCGGTTTGGTTTTGATGTGCCTTGCTTTCATGGCTGCGGCATGTGCATTGCCGGTGGCAGCGCAAGAGGTGGTGCGCAGCGGCCGGGCGCTGGCCGATGTGCCGACCCGGCTTGTACCGGCGGCTGGTGCGCCGGCCACCACGCTGCGCAAGCAGGAGCTCTCCGGCAGTTTGGTCAGCCGTACGCAAGACACGACGCTGCAGCGCAGCGCCGGGCCGCAGACCATCCTGCGCGAGGCCGAGGTGCCCAGGGAGCGGCTGGAGCAGACGCGCGCGCTGTTGGTCGAGCTAAAGGCCCGGCCGACCCCAGAGCAGGCGATCTCCATCGACCTGCCGGCCGACGTGCTGTTCGACTTCGACAAGGCCGAGCTGCGTGCCGACGCCGCACCGTCGCTGGACAAGGCTGCCGAGCTCATCAAGAGCTACGCCACCGCGCCGCTCACGGTGCTGGGCCACACCGACGGCAAGGGCACCGACGCATACAACGACGCGCTGTCACTGCGCCGCGCCGAAGCCGTCGCGCGTGCGCTGCAGCGGCACACCCAACGCCAGGCGCGCGTGGAAGGCCGGGGCAAGCGCGAGCCGGTCGCGCCCAACACCACCCCCGATGGGCGCGACGATCCGCAAGGCCGGCAGCTCAACCGGCGCGTGCAGATCCTGATCAGCGTGCCCAGGAAGGAAGGCAGGTAAACCATGGCCCTCATCCGTTGCCCTGAATGCGGTCGTGAAGTGTCCTCTCAGGCGCCGGTCTGCCCTTCCTGCGGCTATCCGATACAAGCCAGGAATGCGCCGCCCGTTGCACAACAACCGAATGCGCTGCAATCCCCGCACCTGTGGGGGCGCCTGGCCATGGTGCTGGGCGCGTGGCTGGTCACGCCGTGGATCGCCAAGCTCATCGTGGCGCTGGCGGTGTGCGTGCTGGCGTACTTCATGTTCACGGGGCGGTGATAGCCCTGAAGCGCGCGAACACACGGTGCGCTACCGCCAAGAGACGGCAATCCGGTTGCTATATTTTTAGTAGCTATTGGCGCTTGTGCAACAAGCGCCAGGGCCTGTTTTCATCTAAAAATCAGGCAGCGACCCAGTGGTTGTCCAGCCGCGCGCCTTGCAGGGTCTGGCCATGCGGGTGCATCACAGATGCGGCGGCCTGCGCGTCCTGCAGGCTCGCAGCGAGACCGCCTGCCCACAGCGCGTCACCGTGCACAGCCAGCGGGCACACCTCGGACAGCGGCACCAGGCCCTGCCACTCGCCCTGCAACGAAAACGTGGCAATGCCGTGCGCGCGCGGGCAGCTCACGGCCCAGCCAGCTGGCGTGGCCGCCATGCTGCCGCCATAGCCGTGAATGCCCTGGGCGATGTGCTCCGGCGCTGCCACCACGCGCAGCGCTGTGCCGTCGAACAGCGCCAGCACGGGGGCGGTGTCCTTGACGGCCGCGTCGTCGTGCTCGGCCTGCAGCGCGATGCCGAGCGTGGTTCCATCGGGGCTCCAGGCCAGGTGGCGCAGGCTCAGGCGCGGGTCCTGCAGGCGCCATTGGCCGAGCAGGCGGCCCGTGCGGGCGTCCAGCCGCACGAGCGATGAGTCCATGGTGTCCAGGTCGCGCTTGACGCGGCCGGTCTCGGGCACGGTGGGTACGCCGCCGTTGGCGACGATCAGGGTGGGGGCGGCGCCTTGGATCTGTCCGCCCCGCGTGTCCCAGACCAATTCGTGCGCGTCGACGCCGTGGGTGGGCCATTCGGCGGTCTTCGCGAGGGTTCTGGCGTCACGCACCACGATCAAGCTCGCGCCTGTCTCGGCATCGGTCTCGGTGGTGTACAGCTGCCGGCCGTCGGCGCTGGCCAGCACATGGCCGTTGAAGGAGCGCTCGCCGTCTTGCCACAGCCACCGCGGCTCGCTGCCTGCACCAGGCCGCCACCGCACCAGCCAGTCGCCAGGCCGGCGCGCCGTGCCCAGCACCGAGCCGTCGGGCAGCACGCACAGGCCGTGGGCGCGGGTGGGCACCTCCAGCGCTGTGTGGACTTGCAGCGCCTGCCCGGCGCCGTCCTGCGTGGACAGCACACCGATGTGAAAGCTGCCCTGGTGTTCCCATGCGGCAGCCAGGTGCACGCGGTCACCGGTTTTGGCGAAGGCGTGTCCTGGCGCAATCACGCAGGCGCCCAGGCCCCCGAGCATGGCCAGCGCATGGCGGCGGTTCAGAAGATCAGTCACCATCCGCATCCGAAAACCCGATGCTCACCTGCAGCGCAGGCGCCACTTCGGACTCGGCCAGAAACTTCAGCGCCGTCAGGTCTTTGGCCGTCTGCTGGATGGCCGCCTTGTTCTGCAGGCCCGACTTCTGCACCTGGGCCATCGACGCGTCGACCTTGTCGGTGGCCTGGCGCAGCTTGTCGGCCAGCGGGTTCAGGCCCTTGCCGCGCAGGTACATATCGAGCGGCACCAGAGCTTCGCCAGCAGCGGGGATGTCGGCGCTGGCGGGCAGGGTGGTCACGCTGCGCAGGCCGCCCCAAGTGGCCGCCCAGGCCGCCAGCGTGGTGCCGCTGGCGGTGCGGGGGTAGTCCGGCGTGCGGGTGCCGGATCCCGATCCCGCGGCGCGCAGCGGCTTGTCTATCTGTGCCCAGCGCAGGCGCTCTATGCCGCCCACCCACTGGTTCACGAATTCGCTGATGGCCGCAGTGGACGCCTCCTGCTCGTCCTCGGCGCCCCAGTCGGTGGTCGCCGCGTCGGCGTAGGCCTTGGCCAGTGCGGCGGATTCCCGCGCCACATCCTGCGCCACTTCGTGCGCGTAGCTGCAGGCAGGGCTGCCGGGCTGGGCCGGGCGCGTCCACAGCAGCCATTCCAGCGCGGGCAGGCCCTTGGCAGGCGTGCCGATGCGCTCGAAGGCCTTGGCGCCCTGGGGCTGGGTGGTGACAGCTTTTTCGATCAATGCGGGGCGCGTGGGCGTGAAGTCGATAGCGCGCTGGCTGCGGCGTGCGATGACCGGGCCGACGGACACAGCGGCGAGCTGCTCCCACGAGCGGGCCGTGGCCTGCCAGGCGGTGCGTGCGGATTCGAGCGCGGCCTTGCCGTCTGCCGCCGGGGCCTGGCACAGCGCCGCCACGGCGGGCACCAGGGCGCGGGCATCGCGGTCAAAGTCCTGTGCGCGTGGCAGGGCCCAGTGGCTGTAGATGCCTTGCAGGGCGTGCACCGTGTCGTAGAACGGCACGGCGTTGCGCTGCCAGGCTGGGATGGCGGGTGCAGTGGGCGCTGCAGACTGTGCCTGCGCTGTGAGAGGGGGCAGGGTGGCCAGCAGCAGGGCGGCTGCAAGGAGGGATGTTTTCATCGCCGGGCCGCCCCAAGATGAAAACGCGGCCCCCTCGGGGGGCAGCGACCACACGGAGTGGGGAGCGTGGGGGTAAATTCTCATAACGACTCCACGAATTTCACGAGCGCGTCCCGGTCGGCCTTCTTCATCTTCAGCACCTGGTTCTTGGCCTCTTCGGCCTCGCCGCCGTGCCACAGCACGGCTTCGAGCACACCGCGCGCACGGCCGTCGTGCAGCAGGCGGGTGTGGCCGTTCACGTCCTTGATCAGGCCCGTGCCCCACAGCGCAGGAGTCTTCCACTGTCGGCCGTTGGCGCCGAAGTCGGGCCGGCCGTCGGCCAGGCGCTCGCCCATGTCGTGCAGCAGCAGGTCTGTGTACGGAAAGATGCGCTGCCCGCTCAGAGCCTTGCTCGTCAGCTGCGGGAACGGCCCCTCCTGGGTGACGTAGCTCGGGCGGTGGCAGGTGGCGCATTGGGCCTGCGAGAACAGGGCCTGGCCGCGCAGCACCTGCGCGTCGTTGAGGCTGCGACGCGCGGGCGGCGCGAGCGTGGCCTGGTAGAAGATCACGTCGGCCAGGGTCTTGTCGTCGATCTCGACGCCGGGCTGGCCTTGGTCGCCGCCGCTCTTGCCGCTGGGGGCGGCCAGGCAGTCCTTCTGCGTGGGCGTGCAGGCCTCTTGCGCGAAGTGGCGCGAGGTGATGCCCATGTCGCCCAAAAAGGCGCCACCCGTCTGGTGCGCGATGGTGGCCACGTTGGCCTTCCAGCCGAAGCGCCCCGTCATCATGCGGCCGGCGGGGCCGTCCCACACCTTGTTGGGCACGCCCTTGATGGGGCCGGGGGCAGCGGCCTGGTCTGCGGCGTTGGCCAGGATGTCGGCCTCGGCAATCGCTTCGAGCAGGCCCACGCCGATGATCTGCGGCGCGATGCGCGGGCTCGTCATCACGTCCTTGTGCAGGGGGCCGTAGCCCAGGTCGGCAAAGCCGTAGGAGGGCTTTTGCAGCGTGTAGGGCGTGCCGTCGGCGAACTTGCCCTTGATGGTGTCGTAGCGCAGGGTCACGCGGCCTTCGGGCTTGACGCCCTGGATGGCAGCGTTGTTGAACTGGTCGCCGTACACCGGGTCATGCACCGGCCCGCCGTGCACGTCGGTGCCAGGGATGGACAGGCGGACGAGCAGGGCCACTGTGGGGTCCTTCGTCTCGCCCAGGCGGTTGAAGATTGCCGGTGGTTCGCCGCGGCCGTCCTGCACGTGGCAGCCGCCGCACGAGCGCGCGATGAAGTGCGGGCCGAGGCCGTCGCGGGCTTTGGTGGACGCGGGCGCCTCCACCCAGTTGCGGCGGAAGAACGAGTTGCCGATGACGAAGCGCGTGCGCTCCTCATCGGCCAGGTTGGCGGCCGGGAACGAGAAGGCATTGCGCCCGGTGGCGAACACCGTGGTCTCGCCGCCGGTTTTTTCGCCCAGCGGGTCGGGCTGGGGCGCTGCCGTCAACGACTGCAGGCCCAGGCCGCCGAAGCCGGCGAGTGCGACGATGGCGGTGCTGGCTGCCGCCAGGCGCACGGTGCGCCGGCGGGCAATGGCTTGCGCAGGCTTCATGCTCAAGGCTGGACCAGGGTCAGTTTGGTGATGCCGATCGCGTTGGCTGCGGCGACGAGGTCCTTGCTTTGCTGCGTGAGGCTGTCGATGGTCTTCTGGATGCGCTGGCGGCCCGGCGCGTCCTTGCCGCCGATGATCTCGCGGTCGAACGGTGCCTGGATGCCCTCGGCGGCAGCCACCGAGGCCGCGATCTGCTTCGTGGTCTTGTCGGCCAGCGCCGCGTCCTTGGCAGCCACCAGATCGCGCAGCGATGCGCCCTTGACCACGCTGCCGTCGGCGCGCTGGTATTCGCCCAGCCACACGTTCTGGATGCCCTTGGCATTGGTCACCGCGTCGCGGTGGGTGTTGTCGGAGAAGCACGAGTGCTCGTCTTCCTGGTCCTGGCTGTTCAGGGCCACTTCCAGGCGTTCGCCGGCCAGCTCGCCGCGCGAGAGCGAGCCCAGGCCCACGAGCATCTTGCGCACGGACTCCTGGCCGCCCCGCGCGAACTTGCTGCGGTAGTTGTTCTTGGCATCGGGCGCCCAGGCCTTCACGAGCGAGGTGAGGTCGTCGATGAGCAGGTCGGTCACCACGTTCAGGTACTGGCGGCGGCGGTCCGCGTTGAGGGCCTTGCCGTCCACGAAGTCTTCGAAGTTGCGGTCGCCCGGGCCGGTCTCGGACAGGTCCTGGCCCCACAGAAAGAACTCGATGGCGTGCCAGCCCGTGGCGATGTTCTCCTCGCCGCCGCGCTCGTTCTGCGCCGACAGGTTCTTCTTGTTGATGACGAACTTGCGGTTGTTCACGAGGCCCGCATTGGTCTTGCCCTGCACGCTGTCCACAAACGATTCGTCCATCGGCCAGGCGTTGATGCGGCCCTCGGGCCCGTTGTCGTTGTCGATGGGGCCGCCGTAGAAACGGAAGGCCTCGGTCTGGCCGTAGAACTCGCGCGCAGCCAGCCATTTTTTGCGGGCGTCGGCCAGCGTGTCGGCCGAAGGCTTGGCCGTGAAGGCCTGCACAGCCTCGCGCAGTGCCTGTGCGCTGGCGAGCGTGTCGGCGTAGTTGGCGTGCACCAGCTGTGCGTAGTGCGCGGCCACGGCCTGGTTTGTCACGGCCTGCGGCGCCTGGGCCTGGGGGGCTGCTGCCGTGGGGGCGATCTGTGCGCCCACGCCAGTGCTGTACGCGCAGACGGACAGGGCAGCCACCAAGAGGGACGTCTTGAGGGAGGGAAATGTCATGCAGTGGTCTCCAGAGGATCACGCGGGCCGCCGCACGCATGGCCGAAGGCCGGTGGTGGTGCCGCGCAGGATGGATGGGGGTGGCGGGGCCGCACTGGCTGGACGGGGCCTGCGCGCAAGCGTGGGCACAGACGAGTGGCTGGGTGGGCAGGACTGAGGAGGAATTATACAAATGGTAGTGATTCGTATTTGCCAAATCCATGGCCACTGGCTGGAAACGCCTGTCATCGAACCGACGCAAAACCTTCACGGTGATGTCACCCGTGGTTTCTACGCTCCATGGGTTTTGTAACCAACAACCCGAGGAACCCCCATGACCCACCGTGTGGATGCGCCAGAGCTGGCCATTGATTTCAACAACGAGAACGCCAACACCTCCGCCAACCCCACGTTCGACTCGGTGCTGGGCGCCCGTCTGTCGCGCCGTGGCGTGCTGCGTGGCAGCGTGGGCTCGGTAGGCACGGCCATGCTGGCCGGATTTGGCGTATCGGCCTGCGGCGGCAGCGATGATCCTGCAGTCACGCCTCCACCTGCCGGCCCCAAGCTGCTGGGCTTCGGCGCCGTGCCCAAGAGCTTGTCCGACGTGGTGGCTGTGCCTGCGGGCTACACCGCCAGCGTGATCTTTGCACTGGGCGACCCCATTGCCGCAGGCGTGGCTGCGTACAAGAATGACGGCACCGACGGCGACTTCGACAAGCGCGCTGGCGACCACCATGACGGTATGGAGTGGTTTGGCCTGGGCACCGACGGCAAGCGCAGCGACAACGCCACCGAGCGTGGCCTGCTGGCCATCAACCACGAAGCCACCACCGACGAGAAGCTGTCTTCGTACTTCCTGCACGCCAACGGCGGCACCACCACCTTGCCCCGCCCCGCAGCGGAAATCGACAAGGAAACGGCCATCCACGGCATTGCCGTGGTCGAAGTGGCCAAGTCGGGTGGCAAGTGGGCCTACGCGCAGAACTCTGCGCTGAACTTCCGCCTCACGTCGCTCAGCCCCATCGAGATTTCGGGCCCGGCCCGCGGCAACGCGCAGCTGTTCACCAAGTTCTCGCCCACCGGCACCACCACGCGCGGTACGCTGAACAACTGCGGCACGGGCAAGACGCCCTGGGGCACCTTCCTGACCGGTGAAGAAAACTGGTTTGGCTACTTCACACGCGGCGCCGCAGACGACGCCGCACGCGGCAACGACAAGACCGTGACGGCCCTCAAGCGCTATGGCCGCAACCAGGGCGCCGCATCGCGCCACGGCTGGGAAAGCGGCGGCGCGGACGACAAGTACCAGCGCTGGAACAACAGCAAGACCGGCACCTCGGTGGACGGCACGGACGACTACCGCAACGAGATGAACGGCATGGGCTACATCGTCGAGATCGATGCCTATGACAAGACCCGCATGGCCAAGAAGCGCACGGGTCTGGGCCGCTTCGCGCACGAGAGCGCAGCGTTCGGCAAGGTGGTGGCCGGCCAGCCTCTGTCCATTTATATGGGCGACGATTCGCGCGGCGAGTACATCTACAAGTTCGTGTCCACCGCCACGTGGAACCCGGCCGACGCCAACGCCAACGACCGCCTGGCCATCGGCGACAAGTACCTGGACAGCGGCAAGCTGTACGCAGCCAAGTTCAACGCCGACGGCACCGGCAGCTGGGTGGAGCTGTCGCTCACCAACACCGCCATCAGCGGCTATGCCACGTACAAGTTCGCCGACGCGGCCGACATCGTCATCAACACCCGTCTGGCCGCGGACGCCGTGGGTGCCACGAAGATGGACCGCCCCGAGTGGAACGCGGTGAACCCCGCCAATGGCGAGGTGTACTTCACGCTGACCAACAACAGCGCCCGCAGCGCCAACCCCGGCAGCGGCCAGTACCTGCCCGACGCGGCCAACCCCCGTGCCTACACCGACATGAAGGGCACCACCAAGCAGGACGGCAATCCCAACGGCCACATGGTGCGGCTGAAGGAAGGCGCCTCCGTCTCCGCCTTCACCTGGGACGTGTACCTGTTCGGCGCCGAAGCCAGCGCCGACAAGACGCTGATCAACATCTCGGCCCTGACGGACGAGCAAGACTTCTCCAGCCCCGATGGACTGGCTTTCAGCAAGGCCACGGGCATCTGCTGGATCCAGACCGATGACGGCGCCTACACCGATGCCAGCAACTGCATGATGCTGGCGGCCGTGCCTGGTCAGGTGGGCGACGGCGGCAAGAAGACGCTGACCTACACCAAGGCGGACGGCACCAAGTTCGACATCGTCTCTCCCGTGGGAAAGGCTGCCACGGCCGACACTCTCAAGCGCTTCCTGGTGGGCCCCAAGGGCTGCGAGATCACGGGCCTGACCGAAACGCCGGACGGCAAGACGATCTTCGTGAACATCCAGCACCCGGGTGAATCCACCGGCATGGCCAACCTGGGCGACCCGGCCAAGTACCAGAGCCAGTGGCCTGCCAACGCTGGCTACGGCGCGGGCAAGCGCCCCCGTTCGGCCACCATCGTGATCACGAAGAACGACGGCGGCAACATCGGTACCTGATCAGTTTGCATCAGGGGCTGCGGGCTGTGTGAGGGGTTCGCTCCTCACTCCCTTTGCATGCGGGCCAGCCATGGGGGGCTGGCCCTTGCTTTTTGGACTGGCGTTTTGGCTGCGCCTCTGGCTTGCGGCCTGCCTGGTGTTGTGTGGGGTGTCAGTAGTCTGCGCCGTAGGGCGAAGGCGGACGGGCGCGGGACACTGGCGCAGGTGGCAAGGGCGCGGGTGTCGGTGGGGGCAAAGCGGGTGATGCAGGTGCGGGTGGTGCGGTCGGCGCACTGCCACCGGGCGCCGAGGGATAGCTCATTTGCCCGCTGCCATCCTTGGTGCCCTTGCGCCCGGCAATCTGCCATGCCGTGCGCTGGCCGACGAGGCTGGCCAGAAACTCCAGCTCTTCGTCGGTGTGGTTGATGGCACCCGCAGGCGTCAGAAGGCGGCCATCGCGCGGTGCAGGTTCGGCCCAGAACGACTGGTGGTACACGGACTGGCTGACGATGTTCTCGCTGCCAGCGGCCAGGTCCACTGTTCCATAACAATTACAGAAATAGCCCCGGTAGGCCAGCTCGGGGAACACCTCGGCATACACACCTGTGCCCCGGATGCCTGCTGTGGCGGTGGGCAGGATCACTTGCCCTTCTGTACCTTGCCCCCAGACGCTGGCCACTGCGCCGGTCAGCACCCGCAGGATCTTGACTGCGGTGGGCGTGTCGCCCTCCAGCGCCATGCGCGTGTTCTGCCTGAGCATGAAAGCGCTGTTGCCCACGGTGAAAACGGCGGTGGAGCCGGGGCCGGTCTCGATGCGGTCACCGGCGGCGATGCTGTGGCGGGCGGTCAGCGGCTGGCCATTGCGCAGCACATCCCCCCGCACTTCAACGATGTTGCTGCCAGACTGCGCCTGGGCGGCCACCCATCCGCCGGTGGCCATCCACGCGGTGGCGGCCTGCAGCAGGCTGCGCCGCCGGTGCCAGAGAAGTTCCTCTTCAGTTCGGCCCAGGAGTTGGAGTGTCGGGTGGCGGTGCGGGTGGTGCGTCATGGGGCGCCTCGGATGCAGGGGTCGAAGGGGGCTCGAAGCTGTCACGGAAGGTGAACACCACCGACGTGAAGAACATCGCCGCCATCATCAACGCGGCACCCACCATGATGCCGCCAGCCGCCGATCCTGCAAGCCCCGCTCCCGCAAGCAGCGCCGAGACCAGCGTCACCACCAGCCCTCCCAGCAGAAACACGCCCAGCCAGCCCAGGCCGTAGACCAAGAAAGCGCCGAAGTTGCGCACGCAGGCCACGATGCTGAAGAACAGGGCCTTGACCGGTGGCACACCATGCCAGTGCACCAGCCCCGGGGCATGCCAGAACAGCAGCGACAGCGGCAGGTACAGCACCATGGAGAGCCACATGGCGCTCTGGAAGGCAGGGTCTTCCGCCACCTCCTTGGTCAGCGGGGCGCCGCCCAGGTACACCTTGGCAAATTGCCCGCCATCGAGCAAGGCCGACAGCCCCATCACCGCCAGGAAACCCACGGCATACAAGGCGCCCAGCACCAGCATGTCGCGCAGCCGTTGCTGCCCGGTGCGAAACGCCACCAGCAGCACGGCCGGTGTGGGAAAGCGCCCCTGCGAGGCTTGCGCCGCTGCCACCATCATGGCCAAGGTGGCCGACGGCAGCATCATCAGTGCGACAGCGGGGCCCACCAGGGGAATCAACGTGGTGAGCGACATGACCGCCATGGTCATGAAAAACAGCGCTGCCAGGGCCATGGGCTGCTGCCAGAACGTCCGGATGCCGAGCTTGACCCAGGCCATGCCGGTGCGGGCGGGGACGATGTGGAGTTTCATGAGGGTGCTGGAGAGAAAAAGTGGGGCCTGCGCCCGGGCACTGCCAGCAGCCGGGAGGCCACCCGTGGCAGTGCAATAGCTTGGAATTTACCCCAGCGGCCCATTCCGGCCACTGCGCAAGGGATCCGCCACGCGCCGCGAAGTCGCTGGCGCCGTGGTCAGGCTTGCACGGGGTAGGCAATGCGGGCGCGCAGGACCCGCTCAAAGTGAGTAGGGTCGTGCGGCGTGAGCATGGAGGCTTCGCGCGGCAGGTAGAAGTCCCACAGGCGCGAGATCCAGAACCGCAAGGCCCCCGCGCGCAGCATGGCGGGCAGCAGTTCGCGTTCGGCGGCGGTGAGGGGGCGTACCACCTGGTAGGCATCCAGCATGCGGGTGGCGCGCCCGGCATCGTGTTGGCCCGTTGCCAGGTCGATGCACCAGTCGTTCAGGCACACCGCCAGATCGAAGAGCCAGGTGTCCACCCCCGCAAAGTAGAAATCGAAGAAGCCCGTGAGTTCTTCGCCGTCGAACATCACGTTGTCGCGGAACAGATCCGCGTGGACGGGGCCCTGGGGCAGGGCGGCATACGCGGCGCTGGCGGCCACATGGTTCTGGTAGGCCAGCTCGGACCGCAGCAAGGCGGCCTGGGCCGGGTCAATGTGGGGCAGCACCACGGGCACGGTTTCGTTCCACCAGGGCAGGCCGCGCAGGTTGGGCTGGTGCCGGTCAAACCCGCGCCCCGCCAGGTGCATGCGGGCCAGCATGGTGCCCACGGCGGCGCAGTGTGCGCCTTGTGGCGCCAGCTGGCTTTTGCCGCGCAGCTTGTTCACCACGGCGGCGGGCTTGCCACACACAGCGTGCAGGATGTCGCCGTTCTGGTCGGCGCGCGGGTCGGGAACGGGCACGCCGCCGTGCGCCAGATGCTTCATCAGGTACAGGTAGAACGGCAGCTGTGCGGCGGTGAGGCGCTCGAACAGCGTCAGCACGAACTCGCCCTGGTCGCTGGTGAGAAAGTAGTTGGTGTTTTCGATGCCACCCTCGATGCCGCGCAGCTCTACCAGCTCACCCAGTTGCAAACGGCGCAGCAATTCGCGCGCCTCGTGGTTGGAGACTTCGGTAAAGACGGCCATCGCTCAGGGGGTTACAAAAGAAGAAAAACTGGCAGCAAAAAGCAGGGCGTACAGCGGCTCCATGGGTGCCAGCGCGGCTGCGCTGGAAGGTGCCGCAGGGGCCTCAGAACTTCAGCACGTTCCAGACGCGGGGGGCGGTGGTGGTTTCTGCGCCGTTGTTGCTGCCGGCGCGGCTGCGGGCGCCGTCGGGCGACTGCACCTCATAGCTGGGCAGGTTGCCGGTCTTGGGTTGCACGGAAATGGTCTGGGTCTGGCCGCCCACACGCAGTTCATCGACGCGGCTGCCCGCGTCTTCGATGTGGATGCGCTCGGTGCGCTGGTTGGAGCGGCCTGCAGCTTGCTCAGGTTCTGATAGCGCCTCGCGCTTGTCTGCCGTGCCCTGGGGCACATTTTGGCTTGAAGTCTGGGCCAGGGCGGAGCCGGAGGCAATGCCCAGCAGCAAAAGGAGGTAAAGAGCGCGCATCGGGCGATTGTAGAGCGCGGCCTGGGTGGCGCAGGGCCGTGCACAATTGCCGCATGAGCAACAAAAAGACCCTGGTGCTGGTGGACGGCTCCAGCTACCTCTACCGCGCCTTCCACGCCATGCCCGACCTGCGGGCCGTGCCGGGTGACCCCACCAGCGCCGCCACGGGCGCCATTCGCGGCATGATCAACATGATGCAGGCGCTGCGCAAAGAGGTGACGGCCGACTATGCCGTGTGCGTGTTCGACGCATCGGGCCCCACCTTCCGCGATGCCTTGTACACCGAGTACAAGGCCACGCGCTCGCCCATGCCAGACGACCTGCGCAGCCAGATCGAGCCCATCCACGAGGTGGTGGACCTGCTGGGCTGGAAGGTGGTGGCCGTGCCCGGCGTGGAGGCCGACGACGTGATCGCCACCTTGGCCAACGCAGCAGCCGCACAGGGCATTGAGGTCATTGTGTCGAGTGGCGACAAGGATTTGAGCCAGCTGGTCAACGAGCACATCACCATCATCGACACCATGAGCGGCAAGCGCCGCGACGTGGCGGGCGTGACGGCAGAGTTTGGCGTGCCACCCACGCTGATGGTGGACTACCAGGCCCTGGTGGGCGACACCGTGGACAACGTGCCCGGCGTGACCAAGGTGGGCCCCAAGACCGCCGCCAAGTGGCTGGAAGAATATGGCTCGCTCGACAGCCTGATTGCCAACGCCGAAGCCATCAAGGGCGTGGCGGGCAACAACCTGCGCGAGGCGATTGCCAGCGGTCAGCTGGCATTGAGCCGTCAGCTGGTCACCATGAAGACCGATTGCGCGCTGGCCGACTACATCCCCGGTTTGCCCGCATTTGACGACATCACGCTGGACGCGCCAGACAACGCCGGCCTGCTGCCGTTTTACGAAAAATATGGCTTTAAAGGCCTGGCCAGCGCGATCAAGGGTGCAGCGGCCCCCGCCACCGCAGCTCCCACCGTCGCCATGCCCGGCCAAAGCGGCGATTTGTTTGCCGACCACTCCGCTAGCACCGTGGCAGAGGAAGCCCAGCACCGCACCGTGGTGTACGACACCATCCTCAACTGGGCCGACTTTGACCAGTGGCTGGAACGCCTGCACAAGGCTCCGCTGGCAGCGATCGACACCGAGACCGATTCGCTCGACGAAATGCGCGCGCAGATCGTCGGCATATCTTTCAGCGTGCAGCCCGGCGAGGCCGCCTACATCCCCCTGCGCCACGAAGGCCCCGATGCGCCCGCGCAACTGCCGTTGGATGAAGTGCTCGCCCGCCTCAAGCCTTGGCTGGAAGACCCCAAGCACCACAAGCTGGGCCAGCACATCAAGTACGACCGCCATGTGTTCGCCAACCACAGCATCGAGGTGCAGGGCTACACGCACGACACCATGTTGCAAAGCTATGTGCTCGAAGTGCACAAGCCCCACAACCTGACCAGCCTGGCAGAGCGCCACACCGGCCGCAAAGGCATCACCTACGAAGACCTGTGCGGCAAGGGCGCGCACCAGATTCCGTTTGCGCAAGTGCCGGTGGACAAGGCCGCCGCCTACTCGTGTGAAGACTCCGACCAGACCCTGGACGTGCACAACGCCCTGTGGCCCCTGCTGCAGGCCGATGACAAACTGCGCTTCATCTACGAGCTGGAGATGCAGAGCAGCGAGGCCCTGTACCGCATCGAACGCAACGGCGTGCTCATCGACGCGCCCACACTGGCCAACCAGAGCCACGAGCTGGGCCAGCGCATCTTGCAGCTTGAAACCGAGGCGTATGAGATTGCAGGCCAGCCCTTCAACCTGAGCAGCCCCAAGCAGCTCGGCGAAATTTTCTTCGACAAGCTGGGCATGCCCGTGGTCAAGAAAACCGCCACCGGCGCGCGCAGCACCGACGAAGAGGTGCTCGAAAAACTGGCCAAGGACTACCCCCTGCCCGCCAAGCTGCTGGAGCACCGGGGCCTGGTCAAGCTCAAGGGCACCTACACCGACAAGCTGGCCCAGCTGGCGCTGCCACGCACAGGCCGCGTGCACACGCACTACGCCCAGGCCGTGGCCGTCACAGGGCGCCTGTCCAGCAACGACCCCAACCTGCAGAACATCCCCATCCGCACCCCCGAAGGCCGCCGCGTGCGCGAGGCCTTCGTGGCGCCCGCAGGCCGGGTGATTGCGAGTGCCGACTACTCCCAAATTGAGCTGCGCATCATGGCCCACCTGAGCGGCGACCACTCGCTGCTGCACGCCTTCCACGCTGGGCTGGACGTGCACCGCGCCACCGCCGCCGAGGTGTTTGGGGTGGAGGTAGACCAGGTCACCAGCGAGCAACGCCGCTACGCCAAGGTCATCAACTTTGGCCTCATCTACGGCATGAGCAGCTTTGGCCTGGCCAAGAACCTGGGCATCGAAACCAAGGCCGCTGCCGCCTACATCGACAAATACTTTCTGCGCTACCCCGGCGTGAAACAGTACATGGACGACACCAAGGCCGCCGCCAAGTCCATGGGCTATGTCGAAACCGTGTTTGGCCGCCGCCTGTACCTGCCCGAAATCAACTCCCCCAACGGCCCCCGCCGCGCAGGCGCCGAACGCGCCGCCATCAACGCCCCCATGCAAGGCACGGCGGCCGACCTCATCAAGCTGGCCATGGTGGCCGTGCAAAAAGAGCTGGATGCCCACAAGCCGGACATCAAGATGATCATGCAGGTGCACGACGAACTGGTGTTCGAGCTGCCCGAGGGCGAGGTGGGCTGGCTCAAGACCCACATCCCGCGCCTGATGGCGGATGTGGCGGCGCTGAAGGTGCCGTTGCTGGCGGAGGTGGGGGTGGGGGCGAACTGGGATAAGGCGCATTGAGCCGGGGGAGGCAGCGGTGATGAGCCAAGAGTTTGAGTGTTTTTGGCCTCTAGCGCTTATCTGGTAAGCGCTAGTAGCTATCGAATTTGATCGTGACTGCCTGCGTCGTCTTTGTTGGTGACGTGTGAAGTTGCTCACTGTTGATTTGCGAAACTTCAATAAGACATAAGGGGGAGCAACATGACTAAAACGCAACTCAAAAAGATAACAATTGAAAAGTTTCGCGCGTTAACCAACGTCGAGATTGAGTTTGGCGACTACATCACTGTTATTTGTGGCAAGAACGGTACGTCCAAATCTTCAATTCTTGGGATTGCCGCGCAGATTTTTAGTTTTGAAAAAGACTACGTGACAGGAGCTAGTCTGCGCGATTTCAAGCAAATCAGCGGCAAGGGCTTTAAATCGCAGTACAAGGAACACATTCGAATATCTAAGGAGTTTGATGTGCCGGGTTCCTTATCGGCAAGTATTTTTCTACACGAGGGGTACACCGATCAGATCGCAACAGCCAATTTGGAGTTGATGACACGGACTGACGATGAGACCAATAAAATATTGCCGCGCCCCGTCATCAGGAAGAACAGCACTGCCACGGGCAATACAAGCAGGAACTTCACACATCCCGTGATTTTTTTGAGCTTGAAGCGTTTATATCCGATTGCTGATCGCGACTACAAAGCAATTGATTTTGATTATTTGAAAGCCCATGAGCAGGAGTTCATTGCACTCACCAACGAGCTACTCAACCGCAGTTCGACCCAGGCCACTGGCACACATGGCACAATCACATCTGCTGTGGCTCACGGAGATAACTACAATCATGAATCGGTTTCGGCAGGCGAAGATAATGCAGGTCAAATTATCATGGCGTTGCTGTCTTTTAAAAAACTTAAAGCAGAATACGCCGACTATAAAGGCGGTTTGTTGCTGGTTGATGAGGCCGATGCTGGCTTATTTCCGACTGCTCAAGTCAATCTGCTGAAGATTTTTGAACGTGAATGCAGGAAGCTCAATCTGCAGGTAGTTATGACATCTCACTCCCCAGTAATGATCGAGTACGCATACGAGCAGAGTCAGCACGAGCACAGCAAGAAATTCAAGACTGTCTATCTGAGCAACACATACGGATCTGTTCAGGTCATACAGGATTGGTCATGGGCGAAGATTAGTGCTGACATTCATACGAGAACTGTCAGCGTAGGAACTGCGGCAAACCTGCCAAGCGTCAATGTGTATTTCGAAGACAAAGAAGCAGAGAATTTTTTTGATGCGTTGATTAGTAGGCAGCCGGTAAAAAAATGCATCACGGCAATGTCAGAAGTGACCCTTGGGTGTACTAACTACGTGAACCTAATAAAAAACAAGGTGCCGGAGTTTACTGAGAAAAGTGTTATTTGTCTTGACTCAGATGCATGTTCACATATTGAAGGGAAGAACTATAAAACCATTGTTCTTTTGCCTGGCGATCTCCCACCTGATCAATTGATTTTTCAGCATTTGTACAATCTTCCTGCAGATGATGGATTCTGGAAAAATGAGTTGCAATTCACCCGCGATGTATTCACCGATGCAGCACGGGACACGATCACTGAATTGAGAATTACAAGTCCCAAGGCTGATCTCAATGAACGTATCAAAGCGTATAAGGGTGGATTAAAGCCGCGTGAAATTTTTAAGAAATTTTACAAAGGCGGAGAAGTCCAGAAGGTGGTGAATTGTGGAGCTAAGCCTTACGGCGCATGGAAACATTGGATCGAAAGAAACCCAGTTTTGGTCAACCAGTTTTTGGAGCAATTCAAGGACACAATCTACGGTGTGATGAAAAATGGTTACGCCGTGGACGATGCCAAACTCACTACCTTGAAAGTTAATTTGAAGAAGGTGCCCAATGTTCTCGAATAGGCTTTACAGCCCACTGCGCTACCCCGGCGGCAAGGCGCCTTTTGCTCCGTTCATCGCTAAGCTGATGGAAGTTAATGGCGTTGCGGGTGGGCATTACCTGGAGCCTTACGCAGGCGGGGCAGGGGTTGCCCTCGGTCTGCTTTTTGAGGGACATGCCAGCCATATTCATATCAACGATGCAGATCCAGCAGTTTTTGCATTTTGGGCCTCTGTAACGCAGCATTCTGAGGAATTGCTGGACCTGCTTGCATCAACCCCTATCACTCTCGAGGAATGGTTCAAGTGGCGCTCGGTACTCCGAGAAGACTGCCAAGCCAGCCTTGTAGAGAAGGGGTTTGCCACGTTGTTCATGAACCGAACTAACCGTTCTGGAATTTTGAAAGCGGGTGTCATTGGCGGGAAGAGTCAGGAAGGTGTCTACAAACTGGATGCCCGTTTCAAGAAGGATGTTATTGCTGCACGGATTGTGGAGATCGCCAAGCGTTCGAAAGACATCTCCGTGTACAGCGAAGATTCTTTGGCTCTGCTGAAACGCTGCAAAGAGTTCTTGCCAAAAGAGTCGCTGATCTATCTTGACCCGCCTTACTACGTCAAAGGCAAAGGGCTGTACCGCAACTATTACGAGCATGATGATCACGTTGCGATCGCAAAGACTATCAAGGCTAAAAGCTTCAAACGGCACTGGGTCGTGTCTTATGACAATGCTGATGAAATTCGCGCCATGTATCAACTCGTTAACACGAAAACATACGGGCTCAACTACACGGCCCAACGACGCTACGTGGGCAATGAAGTCATGTTTTTTAGTCAAGACCTAATTGTTTCTGAAGACGCTATCCCTCAGACAAAGACGGCCGCTTGAATGGCTGCCCCTGCATCGCAGGGCGGCTGATATCCATGCAGAGCCAGAGGGGTGGATTTGGCGCTGCCATTCCATTCGACAAGACAAGATCTCCGCAGGACATTCGACCTAGCGCAGCGGCGAATCAACAGCATCGCTAGACTCAATTGGCAATCGCTAGCGACCCCGTTAGCTTTCGTATTTCAGCTTGGAGCCCCATGCCCGATTCCACCCCCTACACCCCCCCCGCCATCTGGCAATGGAACAAGGAAAACGGCGGCCAGTTCGCCAGCATCAACCGGCCCATTGCCGGTGCCACGCACGACAAGGAACTGCCCGTAGGCAAGCACCCGCTGCAGCTCTATTCGCTGGGTACGCCCAATGGCGTGAAAGTCACGGTCATGCTGGAAGAGCTGCTCGCGCTGGGTCACAGCGGCGCGGAGTACGACGCGTGGCTGATCCGCATCAACGAGGGTGAGCAGTTTGGTAGCGGTTTCGTGTCTGTGAACCCCAATTCCAAGATCCCCGCGCTGCTGGATCGCACTGACCCCGCCAACCCGGTGCGGGTGTTCGAGTCCGGCGCCATCCTGATGTACCTGGCCGAGAAGTTCGGTAGCGCCTTCTTGCCCAAAGACGGCGCGGCGCGTGCCGAGTGCCTGTCATGGCTGTTCTGGCAGATGGGCAGTGCGCCGTTTGTGGGCGGCGGGTTTGGGCATTTTTATGCCTATGCGCCGGTCAAGATCGAGTACGCGATCGACCGCTATGCAATGGAGGCCAAGCGCCAGCTCGATGTGCTCAACCAGCGCTTGGCCGTGCATGAGTATGTGGCGGGCAGCGAGTACACGGTGGCGGACATCGCCATCTGGCCCTGGTATGGCTTGCTGGTCAAAGGCCAGGCTTACAACTCCGGCGAGTTTTTGCAGGTGCACGAATACACGCATGTGGTGCGCTGGGCCGACCAGATTGCCAAGCGCCCGGCGGTGCAGCGGGGGCGCAAGGTGAATCGCGTCAACGGTGACCCGGCCAGCCAGTTGCGCGAGCGGCATGAGGCCAGTGACTTTGAGTCCAAGACGCAGGACAAGATCGAAGCTGCCGCGTTGGCTTCTTCTTCGTCACCCGCCCGATGAGTGTTTCGCAAGGCGCCACCATGATCACCTTGTACGACTGCGCCACGGCGCCCAGCCCGCGCCGCGCGCGCATCCTGCTGGCAGAAAAAGGCGTTGCCCACGACACCGTGCAGGTGGACCTGCGCAGCGGCGAACAGCTAGGCGATGCCTATCGGCAAATCAACCCGCAGTGCACGGTGCCCGCGCTGCGTACCGATGATGGCCTGCTGCTGGCCGACAACGCGGCGATCACCGCGTATGTCGAAGCGCGGTATCCGCAGCCTGCACTGCTGGGCGGGACGCCTGCAGAAAAGGCCGAGATTGCGAGCTGGAACTGGCGCATGGAGTTCGAGGGCCTGCAGGCCATTGCCGAGGCGCTGCGCAACAGTGCGCCCGCCATGGCCAACCGGGCGCTGCCGGGCGCGGTGGACTACCCCCAGATCCCGGCCCTGGCCGAGCGCGGGCTGGTGCGGGTGGCGCAGTTTTTTGCCCTGCTCAACGAGCGCCTGGCAGGTCGCGACTTCATCGCCACTGACCGCTTCAGCGTGGCCGATATCACGGCCGTGGTGGCTGTGGACTTTGCGCGCGTGGTCAAGCAAAAGCCGGGCGAGCAGCACCCGCACTTGCTACGCTGGCGCGCGGCCATGGCACAGCGGCCGTCGATGTCGCTGTAGCTGAGAGCACGGTTCCCGCCACCAGCTAACCGCCCGACCGGGCTGCCGCAGTCTGTCTCCGCAATGGGGAGATTCAAGGATTGCGCGCCCGGCGCGTTCCTTGCATCGTTGCCCCATGCGCCTTCGCCACATAGAAGTTTTCAACGCCGTCATGCTCACCGGCAGTGTGAGCGCGGCGGCCCGCCTCATCAACGTCACCCAGCCGGCGGTCAGCCGCATCCTGGCCCATGCGGAACTACAGCTCGGGTTTCCGCTGTTTCATCGACTCAAAGGCAAGCTGGTGCCCACCACCGAGGCACAGACCCTGTACCCCCACATTGAGCGCCTGTTCACCCAGCTCGACGATGTGCAGCGCCTGGCCAACAGCCTCAAGGGCGACCAGCGCGAGGGCGAGTTGCACATCCTGAGCGTGCTGGCGCTGAGCTACGAAGTCCTGCCGCGTGCGCTGCGGTTCTTTCGGCAGAAGCACCCGGACGTGAAGGTCACCATCGATGCGCTGCATTCGCCGCAGATCGTGTCGGCCCTGGTGTTGCAGGAGGCGGATGTGGGCTTTGTGTTCAGCGCCATCGCCCACCCCGCGCTCACGCAAGAGCACTTGGCCGATGGGCGCATGGTGTGTGTGGCGCCCAAGGGCATGCTCAATGCCGCACTGGTGGCTGCGGGCGTGGTGCACCTGGCCGACCTGGCGGATACGCCGGTGGTGCGGCTCGATGTGCGTGACCCCATCGGCACGGTGGTCAACCATGCCTGCCGGGAGGCCGGGGTGGGCTTGCAGACAGCGATCACGGTGCAGACCTACCACGCCGCGCTGGCCCTGGCGCACCACGGCCATGCGGTGGCGGTGGTCGACACCTGCACGGCCGCGTCGGCCGACCGCAGCAAGGTGGAGGTGCTGGCGCTGGCTCCCCACATTGCCGTGCCCATCAAGTCATTGCGCACCGTGAACCGGCCCAGCTCCCTGCTGGCCAGCGCCATGACGCAGTGCATGCGCCAGGCGGTGGCCGAGACGCTGGAGTCCGTGGGTCTGCGGGAAGCCGAATAGCGCTTTGTGCGGGACGCTGTTGCGCTCCCGCGCCAGCGCCCGTCTGGTGTCAGGCCGCGGGCGCTACCAATGCGGCCATCTGCGCCGCCGTGCCAAAGGCCAGCGTGAAACCCAGCGCACCGTGGCCCGTGTTCAGCAGCAGGTTCTCCGGTGCGTGGGGGTGCCGTCCCACCAGCGGCACGCCCGTGGGCGTGGCCGGGCGCATGCCGGTCCAGGGGCGCAGTTCACTGAAGTCGCTGCAGCCCGGAAACAGCGCGCTGGTGGACTCGCACAGGCTCTGGATGCGTGCTGGGGGGATGTGGTCGTTGTGCCCCACCAGCTCGGCCATGCCGGCCACGCGCAGCCGCCGGCCGATGCGTGCAAAGACCACCTTGCGCGCAGCATCGGTCACGTTGACGCGGGGTGCTGCGCCGGGAGCCTCCGTGGTGTCGAGCGTGATGCTGTAGCCCTTGAGTGGGTAGATGGGCAGGCGAAAGCCCAGCGTCTTCGCTGCCTGGTGGCTGGCGCTGCCCAGGGCCAGCACGAACTGCTGCGCCTCGATGGCCCCCGCGCTGGTCTGTACCGCCGCAATGCGCCGTGCATGGCGCACAAAGCCCTCCACGCGCGTGCCCAGCACAAAGCGCACCCCGCGTGCCGCCAGCAGCCTTTGCAGGCCCTGGCAGACCGCCAGGCAATCGGCGGCGCACTCGCTGGGGGTGTAGATGGCGCCTGCGATGTGGCGCTGGTAGTGCTGCAGCGCGGGTTCGATCGCCACGCAGCGCTGGGGCGACACGGCCTCCTGTTCGCTGCCCCAGCCGCGCTGCAGTTCCATCTGCTGCTGCGCTGCGGCGAGGCCAGCAGGGGTGCTGTACAGCACGAGCTTGCCAGTGTTGGAGAAATTGCAGTCAAGCTGCTCGGCCTGCAGCATGGCTTCAAAACCGTGGCGGCTGCGTGCGGCCAGGGCCAGCAGGTGTTGGGTGCTGCGCTCGGCCGTACGCCGGTTGCAGGCCCGCAAAAACTCGAGGCCCCAGCGCCACTGGTGTACGTCCCACTGCGGGCGCATCTTGAGCGGCGAGCGGGGCGACAGCAGCAGTTCGGGCAACTGTTGCCACAGGCCGGCATTGGCCAGGGGCTGCACATAGCTGTAGCTCAATTGCGCGCCATTGCCGCCGCTGGCGCCAGCACCGGGCTGGGCCTGGTCGATCACGGTCACCTGCATGCCGCGCTGGTGGAGTTCATAGGCGGTGGCCAGGCCCACGATGCCTGCGCCGAGGACACATACCTGCATCTTGTGTGTTCTACGTTGTTGGTTGACTGAAAGTCAATGTAGGGTGAGGGCTGGCCTTTGAACAATGCCAATGCCGGGGGCGCCCATGCCGGGAAGTTATGCATGTGCACCGGTGGGAGGCAAGCCGCGCGGAACAACAGCGTGTAGTTGCAGAAATGGCACTTGGATGGTGCGGCGGCGTGCACCAAATCGGCGGCATAACTTTTGGTCATGACGTACCCGTGCAAATGAATTGTTCAATCGCGGCGCGAATTTTTACAGTGGCCCTGCGTTCTGATTTTTCCATCCACCAATCTGCTTTTTGCACAAAGGGATTCCCATGAAGCTCTCCGCCGTCACCACCGCCGCCATCGTGGCCACCGGCCTGCTGGCCAGCACCGTGGTCAGCGCCGACACCCTCAAGAAGGTTGCCGAGTCGGGCAAGATCACGCTGGCCTACCGCGAGTCGTCCGTGCCCTTCAGCTACCTGTCCGGGCCCGGTGTCCCGGTGGGCTTTGCGGTGGACATCTCCAATGCGGTGGTCGATGCCGTGAAAAAGCGTGTCAACAACCCCGCCATCAAGGTGGAGCTGCAGGCGGTGACTTCGCAGAACCGCATTCCGTTGTTGACCAACGGCACCATCGACCTGGAGTGCGGCTCCACCACCAACAACACGGCGCGGGGCAAGGATGTGCAATTTGCCATCAACTACTTCTACACCGGAACGCGCCTGCTGACCAAGAAGACATCGGGCGTCAAGAACTACGCCGACCTGGCCAAGAAGAAGGTGGCCAGCACCTCGGGCACCACCAATGCGCAGGTGATCCGCAAGTACAACCGCGACAACAACCTCGACATGGACATCGTGCTGGGCAAGGACCATGACGACTCCTTGCTGCTGGTGGATACGGGACGGGCTGAAGCGTTTGCGATGGACGACATCCTGCTGTTCGGCCTGATGGGCAACCAGCGCAACCCGGCCGATTGGACCGTGGTGGGCGATTCGCTGCAGGTCGAGCCCTACGCCTGCATGCTGCGCAAGGACGACCCGCAGTTTCAGGCGCTGGTCAACGGTGTGATCGGCGGGATGATGAAGTCCGGCGAATTCGAAAAGCTCTACACCAAGTGGTTCATGTCGCCCGTGCCACCGCGCAACCAGAACCTGAGCCTTGCCATGAGCAAGGAGCTGCGTGAGAACCTGGTGGCGCAGAGCGACAAGCCCGCCCAGTAAGCCGGAGCACGCATGTCTTCTGTGTCTGCAAGCCACACGCACGCCCCGCAGGTGGTGGGGATTCTGGGCGGTATGGGCCCGGCCGCCGGGGCTGACTTTGTGCGCCTGTTTGTGCAGGCCTGTACCGACCAGATGGAGGTGCTGGGCATTCCGGTGCATGACCAGGCTTACCCCGAGCACTGGCTGGCGCAGGTACCCATTCCAGACCGCACGGCGGCGCTGAATGACAAGCGCCCCGGGGCGCACCAACCAGCGGACCCCATGCTGCAGGCCACCGGGCGGCTGGCGGCGCTGGGTGCGCGGGTGGTGGCGATTGCCTGCAACACGGCCCATGCGTGGCACGGCATCCTGCAGCAGCGGTTTCCGCAGATGGTGGTCTTGCACGGCGTGCAGGAGGTGGTTGCCGAGCTGTCGGCGCGCAAGGTGCAGGGCGTGGGGCTGCTGGCCACACGCGGCGCCTACGACGCGGGCCTGTACCAGCGTGAGCTGGAGCGCGCGCGCATCGCCTGCTTTGTACCCGACGACCATGAGCGCGAGCAGTTGATGCAGGGCATCTACGACGGCGTGAAGGCGGGCAACTATCCGCTGGCGCGCCAGCGCTTTGAGGCCGTGTCGATTGCGCTGCAGGAGCGCTATGGCGTGTCCACGCTGATCATGGGCTGCACCGAGATCCCCCTGGCTCTTTCGGAACACCCTCGGCTGGAGGGGCTCTCGCTGGTGAACCCCTCGGTGGTGCTGGCCTCGGCCTTGGCCCGGCATGCCTACCGGGACACTGTCCCCGTCTGCTGAGCCCGACGCTGCTGGATGCCCAGGGGGTGTCGGCAGCTTCTTTTTCTCGCCGCGATCTCCAGCCTGCCTGGGGCGGCGACTTCCTGAATGAAGGTGAAAGTCATGGCATTCACGACCGTCGGCAAGAGGCTGGGTGCGAGCGTGGGGGCGGCAATGCTCGCGTTTGCGTTTGGCGGGGCAGGGTGTGGCAAGGCGTGGGCCCAGTTGGCGGCACCGTCGCCGTCGCCACCGTCCGCTGGCACCACGCTGCAACGCATCCAGGCCAGCGGGGTGGTGGTCATCGGCCACCGCGAATCGTCCATGCCGATGTCCTATGTGGCCAACGGAACACCCATGGGCTACAGCGTGGACGTCTGCAGGCTGATCGCGCAGGCGCTGGGACGCCACCTCAAGCTGCGCGAGACCAAGGTGGCTTACCGTCTGGTCACGTCCAGCAGCCGTTTTGATGCCATTGAGAAAGGCGAGGTGGACCTGGAATGTGGCTCCACCACCAACACGGCCGCGCGCCGTGAGCGCGTGGCGTTCACCATTGCGCATTTCATCGCCTCGTCGCGCATCGTGGTGCAAAGCGACAAGCCGTATTCCCGCATCGAAGACCTGGACGGCAAGACGCTGGCATCCACGGCGGGCACCACCAACATTGATTCGCTGGCCCGCGAGGCGGCCACCAAGTCGGTCCGTGTGCACATCGAACCCGCCAAGGACCACGCCGAAGGTTTTGCCTGGGTGGTCAATGGCAAGGTCGAGGGCTTTGCGATGGACGATGTGCTGCTGTACGGGCTACGCGCCAGCCATGCACGGCCGCAGGACCTGAAGGTCATCGGCAAGCCCATGACGATCGAGCCCTATGCGGTGGCGTTCGAGCGCAACAACCCCGAACTCAAGGCCGTGGTGGACGCCGAGCTGCGCCGCCTGATCCAGACGCGCGAGCTGCACCGCCTGTACGACAAGTGGTTTACGCAGCCGATCCCGCCCCATGGCATCAACCTGGGAATGCGTATGCCGCACTTGCTGGTGGATTCGCTCAAATATCCGTCCGACTACGTGCCGCAGTAGGCGCCGTGGTGCCTCAGGGGTAGGTTTTCAGGACCCGTGCTTAACGCCAGGCCGTGGCCACCAGCTGGCTGTAGTGCACACCTTTGCGCCCCAGCAACTGCTCGAACACCGCAGGGTTGCCCACGTTGTCGCTGCCCAGCATGCTCAGGGTTTCGGTGCACCATGGAATGCCAGGTACCGCATCGCCCATGCGGGCGCTGAGCTGCGTGAGCACATCGGGCAGTCGCAGCACACGCGCGGGGAGGTGGCCCTGTTGTTGCCGCAGGCTGGCGACGAAATCACCCATGGTCAGCGCCTCCGGCCCGGGGCACTCGATGAGGCCCTGGGTGGCCATGGCTGGGCCCAGCAGGGCAACGATGGCGGCGGCCAGGTCGTGCACCGACACGGGCTGCACGCGCGCGGTGAGCATGGGCCCGGGAAACAGCGCCACGGGCAGGCGGGCCAGGTTCATGAACAGGGCGCTGCTGTCGCCGCCTTTGCCAAACACCACACTGGGCCGCAGGATGGCGGGGGCCAGTGCTCCCTGCGCGGCCAGCGCCTGCAGGTGCATATCGGCAGCGCGTTTGGTGCTGGCATAGCGCGTGTCGCTGCCCTCGATGCCCAGCGCCGAGATATGCACCACCCGCTTCACACCCGCCTGGGCGCAGGCGTTGAACAGGGCCACGGGCGTGTGCTGGTGGACCGCATCGATGGGGCGGGCGCTTCTGTCGCGCAGAACGCCCACGGCGTTGACCACCGCATCGATCCCCGCCAGGCGTGGCAGCCACGGTTCGGCCGTGGTGTCGCGGGCAAAGTCCATGGGGACCTGCAGCGGCATCACGGTGCGCTGCCGGGGAGACACGCCGCCGTGCACCGTATGCCCGGCTTGGGTGAGCGCGGCAGCCACGGTGTGGCCGATGAATCCGGTAGAGCCTGTCAGCAGGATGTGCATCAACAGTGCCTTTGAAACAAAGAGGGAGCCATGCGCGGTTGTGGCCTTGGCGTGGAGCGGCGCAAAAAACTCCTGGCTTCGCTGTAGCGTGCAACGCCGCGCCTGTTCAGAGGCCGGGGTCAAACACCTCAAAGCGGTTGCGGCCACCGTACTTGGCGCGGTACAGGGCTGCATCGGCTGCCTGCACCAGTGTGTCAGACCCGGCCTCCGGGCGTGGAACCACGCTCGCAATGCCCATGCTGAACGTGATGATGGGCGCCGTGGGGGAGCGGGGGTGCGCCAGGGCGGCATTCCGCAGGTTGTCCATGCAGCGCTGCGCCACGGTCACAGCCTCGGGCAGGGGCACGTCGGGCAGCAGGAAAACGAATTCCTCGCCGCCATAACGCGCGGCCACTTCATCCGCGCGCCGAATGGTGGCTTGCAGGAGCTGGGCCACGCGGCGCAGGCATTCGTCTCCGGCCAGGTGGCCATAGTGGTCGTTGTAGAGCTTGAAGTGGTCGATGTCGATCAGGATCACGGCCAGCGGCAGGCCGTGCCTGCCACAGCGCATCCATTCCGTGGCCAGCCGGTCGTCAAAACGGCGCCGGTTGCCGATGCCGGTGACGCCGTCGGTGGTGGACAGCAGCGCCAGCTTGGCGTTGGCCGCCGCCAGCTCCTGCTCCTTGCGCACCAGCTGGGTCACGTCGGTGCGCACACCGGCAATGCCACCCTGGGGCGTGCGCCTTTCGTCGGCCTGCACCCAGCGGCCTTCCGGCAGGCGCTGCAGCACGGCGTGGATGGCAGCACGGTGGTCGGCGATGCGCTGGGCCACCCAGACTTCTTCGTTGCCAACGGCATCAGGGTACTGGCCGCGCTCGGCGCCATAGCGGGCAATCTGCTCGAAGGTGCTGCCGGGCACGATCATGGGGGCCGAGATGGGATACAGCCGCCGGTACTGCGCGTTGCAAACCACCAGCCGGTCGTCGGCGTCGAACAGCGCAAACCCCTCGGGCAGCGATTCCACGGCATCCTGCAGCAGCTGCCGTGCCTGCTGGGCGGCATCCTGCGCCGCTTCCAGTGCCTGGCGCTGCTCGATGAGGTCGGTGATGTCCAGGCGCACGGCCACCACGTAGTTCTCGGGGGTGCGGGTTTCGTAGATGTTGATCCAGCGCCCGTCAGCCAGCCGCTGCACCAGCGTGGAGGTGCGGCTGCCGTGCTCCGACAGGCGCTCGGCAATCCAGGCCTCCTCGCGGCCGTTGGCAGAGGGGACCAGGCCCCGCTCCACCGAATGCCGCAGGATGTCGGCAAAGCTCTTGCCCAGGTGCTCCGCGTAGTTCATGTGCGGGTACATGCGCGAGAGCTGCTGGTTGTAGAGCACCAGCCGGTCCTGCTCGTCAAAGATTTCGATGCTGACGGGCAGGGCCTCCACGGCGCGTTCCAGCAGTTGCCGGATGTGCTGGCTCTCCTGGCGGGCTGCCTCCACTTTCTGGCGTTGCTCAATGAGGTCGCTGATGTCCAGCCGCACCACCACGGTCATGCCCGATGGGGTGCGGCTTTCGTGCATGTGCATCCACGCGCCGTTGGGGTAGTGGCGCACCTCCGGACCGGGCCGGTGGCCCCGGATGGCCAGCTCGTGGGCCAGCCACAGCTCTTCCTGGCCGAGCGCCTCTTCGGGAATGCCGTGCTTCAGGCCTTCGCGCAGCAGTTCTTCATAGGTCTTGCCCAGCGATGTCTGCACGGGCAGGTGCGGGCGCAGGGTCGCCATGAAGTTGTTGCACAGCACCAGCCGGTCGTTCTCGTCATAGATGTCGAGGCCGGCGGGCATCGCGTCCACCGCCTCGCGCAGCTGGCGTTCTGCACGTTCGGCATCGTCCAGCGCCTGTTTCAGCGCACGCTGCTTGTGAACGACATCGGTGATGTCCGTGCGCAGCACCACCACACCGCCGCCATCGAGCGTGCGCTCGGTCAGCTGCATCCAGCGGTCGCCCCGTACCTCCTGCACTTCGGGGCCGGACGGAGAGCGGTGGCGTTGCATGCGGCCCGCCAGCCAGGTCTCCAGATCCTGCTGTGCGTCGCGGATCTCGCCGGAGGCGGCGGCGCGGCGCAGCACGTCTTCAAACCGCGTTCCGTAGTCCACGGCCATCGCGATGCCCGGGGCCACCTCGCGGTAGCGCGTGTTGCACAGCACCAGCCGATCGTCTGCGTCATAGATGGCTAGGCCATCGGGCAGGATATCGAGCGTGGCGGACAGCTGTGTGGTGGCCTGGTGGGCGGCAGCCTGCCAGCGCTGTGCACGCCGCGCAAGGCGCCAGTGCAGGCAGGCGATGGTCCCCAGCCCCAGCCCGGCGGCCACCAGCGCAGCGCGCACGGGCCCTTCAAGGACATGGCTTGCCAGCGCCCAGGCCAGCAGGGCCAGCCCGCCCATACCGCACACCCCACACACGGCCACCACCTGCAGAGCCAGGGAGGTTTCGCGCGGAGGGGCAGGCGGCATGGTTGTGGGGTCCCAGGTTGGCGGTCGCAAGTCTTTCTTGGGGCTGCAGCGGCCTCTCCAGTTTGCACCATGCAGGTGCAAACTTCGGGCGGATCGGTCAGACCTTGAACAGGTTCGCAGAAAGTCTAGCAGTGCCATCCGGTTTGCGGTACCCGCAAATGCGGCAGTCCCTCAAAACCCCTAGACTGCGGTTCCGTCCTTTTCACCCTGGAGAAACCGATGCTCACTGAAGACCTCGATTCCGATGCCCGCGCCCTGGTGCCTGGCCGCACGACCGACGCGGGCGCCACCCGCCGCACTGCCTTGCAGACCGCGTTGGGCCTGGGCTATGCAGCGGCGGCCGCGCCCATCATGGCGCAGACGGCCATCGCCACCCCCAGCGATGGCCTCACCGCCGGCGAAGTGAGCTTTACGGTCAATGGCTTCAAGGCGCCCGCCTACCGGGCAGCACCTGCGGGCAAGACCGGCCTGCCCGTGGTGCTGGTGATCCAGGAGATCTTTGGCGTGCACGAATACATTGCCGACACCTGCCGCCGCTTTGCCAAGGCGGGTTACCTGGCCATCGCGCCGCAGCTGTACGCGCGCCAGGGCGATGCCACGCAATACACCGACATTGCCAAGCTCATGGCTGAAGTCGTCTCCAAGGTGCCTGACGCCCAGGTCATGGCCGACCTGGACGGCGCGGTGCAGTGGGCCGCCGCCAATGGTGGCGATGCCGCGCGCATTGGCATCACCGGCTTTTGCTGGGGCGGGCGCATCACCTGGCTGTATGCGGCGCATGGCCCGGTGAAGGCGGGCGTGGCCTGGTATGGCCGACTGGTGGGGCAGGCCAGCGAGCTGACGCCCAAGCACCCTGTGGACATCGCCCCCATCCTCAAGGCCCCCGTGCTGGGCCTGTATGGTGAAAAAGACACCGGCATCCCCCTTGACACGGTTGATAAGATGAAAGCTGCCCTGGCCAGTGGCTCGCCGCAGGCCAAGGCATCGGAATTTGTGGTGTACCCCGACGCCCCCCATGCCTTCCATGCCGACTACCGGCCCAGCTACCGCAAGGAAGCCGCCGAAGATGGGTGGAAGCGGGCGCTGGCCTGGTTCAAGACGCACGGCGTGGTCTAGGCCAGACACAGGGAGTCACTGGCACCTGCAGCCGCCCCCCTCGGGGGGCGGCTTTTTTAATCTCGCGTCCGGGGCGTGGGATTTGAACGAAAATAGGCCCTAGGGCTTATCTATAAAGCGTAAGAAGCTATGACTTTGGTAGCAATCATCCTGGCCACGCTGGCTGCGGGCATTGGCAGCGTCTGGCTGGCCGCACTGCTGATGCGGCTGGGGCTGGGCGGGCGTGCCGACAGCGTGGGGCCCCAGCACCTGCTGAGCCTGGCGGCGGGCGCCCTGCTGGCCACGGCCTTCATGCACCTGCTGCCCGAGGCGTTCGAGAGCCAGGCGGGTGCGCACGACCTGTTTGCCACCTTGCTGGTGGGCGTGGTGTTTTTCTTTTTGCTCGACAAGGCGGAGCTGTGGCACCACGGGCATGAGCACAGCCACCCCGAACCCGCCAGGCACGACCATGACCACGGCCATGCGCATTCCCACGAAGGCCATGGCCATGCGCACCACCACCATGCCCCCCGCGCAGGGGGCTGGGCCGTGCTCACCGGCGACAGCGTGCATTGTTTTGGCGATGGCATCCTGATCGCCTCGGCCTTCATGGCCGACATCCGCCTGGGCGTGATCGCTGCCGTGTCGGTGCTGGCGCACGAGGTGCCGCACCACATGGGCGACCTGGTGGTGCTGCGCCAGACCAGCCCCAACCGGCGCATGGCGCTGGTCAAGGTGTCGCTGGCGGGTGCGGTGACGGCGCTGGGCGGCGTGGTGGGCTACTTCCTGGTGGGGCAGCTGCAAGACCTGCTGCCTTACTTCCTGGCCGTGGCGTCTAGCAGCTTTGTCTATGTGGCGCTGGCCGACCTGATCCCTCAGCTGCAAAAGCGCCTGACGGCGCGTGAAACCATTGCACAGATTGCCTGGCTGGTAGCGGGCATGGTCATCGTGACGCTGGTGAGCGGGGCGGCGCACGGGCACTGAAGCGTGCTACCGGTTCGATAGCTGCCAGTGCTTGATGGATAAGCGCTGGAGGCCAAAAAATACCTCAGATATCTAGCGCGCCAGTTCTTCCCGCACGGCCGCCACCTGCCGCCGCGACACCGCCAGCAGCTCGGTCGATCCCTGCAGCCGCACGGCCCAGCCTTCGCCTTCCTCGGGGTCGTAGTGTTTTTCCAGCGCCCGCACGGCGCGGCGGGCTACCAGCGCGTTGCGGTGGATGCGCAGGAAGCGGGGGGCGAACTTGGTCTCGATCTCGCTGAGCGAGCCGTCCATGATGTAGCTGCGGGTGGCGGTGCGCACGGTCACGTACTTCTGCTCGGCCTTGAAGTACAGCACCTCGGCCAGGGGCAGGCGCTCGGTGCGGCCCCGGTCCTGGATCAGCAGGGTTTCGCCCTCGGGCACGCTGGGTGCCTGGGTGGGCGCGGGGGGGCGGGTGCTGCGCTGCACCTTGGCCAGTGCCTGCTGCAGGCGTTCGCGGCGCACGGGCTTGGTCAGGTAGTCGGTGGCATCCAGTTCGAACGCGCTCACGGCATGGTCGGCGTGGGCCGTCACAAACACCACGGCCGGGGGCTGGGGCAGGGTCTGCAGCGTGTGGGCCAGGGCCAGGCCGTCCTGGCCGGGCATGTGGATGTCGAGCAGCACCAGATCAAAACCCCGCCCGCCCGTGGGCCCGAGCAGGGCCATGGTTTCACCGGCATTGGCGGCCTCGGCCACTGTCATGCGCTGGGCAGGCTGTGCCTGGGCGCAATCGGCCAGCAGGGTGCGCAGGCGGCTGCGGGCCAGGGCTTCGTCGTCAACGATCAGGATGTTCATGGTCTCTCAAGGGGCTGTTGTTGTTGTCGTCGGTGTTGTCCGCCATGCGGCGCTGGAACGGCGCCACGCGGCTGCCGTTGCGGCTGCCGGGGCTGCCGACATTGCGGCGGGTGGATGGTGATGTGCTGCGCCCACCGCGGGCGCGGGGCTGGGGTTCGGGGGCGGGCAGGGTGATGCGCACCTGGTACAGGCCGTCCTGCATGCCGGCTGTGAATTCGCCCTGCACGTCGTGCAGCAACGCCAGCCGCGCCCGCACGTTGGCCAGCGCAATGCCGTGGCCCCGGGGCGCCGTGTCTTCGCCATGTCCGTTGCCGTTCTTGCCCTCCTTGGGGGGCAGCGTGTTGGTGATGCGCACCACCACACGGTTGCCGCGCAGCTCGGTCAGCACACGCAGCTTGCCGCCGCGCGGGCTGGGTTCCACGCCATGTTTGACGGCGTTTTCCACCAGCGGCTGCAGCAGCAGCGGGGGCAGGCGGGCGCTGTCGGTGCGGGGGTCCAGATTCCACTGCACCTGCAGGCGTTTGCCAAAGCGCACCTCTTCGATGCCCAGGTAGCGGCGCGCGAGCGTGATTTCTTCTGCCAGTGTGGTCGACTCGCCCTGCTCGATGAGGGCCACGCGGAACAGGTCGGAAAGGTCTTCCAGCAGCGATTCGGCCTTGGCCGGTTCTTCACGCACCAGGGCAATGGCGCTGTTGAGGGTATTGAACAAAAAGTGGGGGCGGATGCGCGATTGCAGCTCGGTCAGGCGTGCCGTGGTGGCTGCGGGCGTGCGGCCCCGTGCGCGCAGCACCAGCGCGGCCACCAGCATGGCGGCCAGCAATGCGCCCGTGGCGGCGCTGGCAAGCCAGGGCGGTGATGCGGGCTGCGCGACCAGCGCCAGCATGCCGCAGGCATAGGCCCCCGCCAGTGCGCCCAGCAGCACACCCGCCACGTATTGCTGCACGGTGGTCAGGCGCTGCAGCACGGTCTTGAGGCTGCAGGCCGTGACCAGCCACAGCAGCGTGGCGGGCAGCGCACCGCCTGTCAGCAGCGCCAGGGTGGCCAGCCATGCCACGGGGTTGCCTGCCCCGAACATCGCGCCCACACCCACCACCAGCTCCACGAACAGCACGGCCCGCAGCACCACGCCGACCTGGCAGGCATCGAACACCAGCGCCCGACCGCGCGGCGGCTGGCCGCCCGGCCCTGCGCCAGCGGCGGCCCGCACGCTGCGCGCAGGCCCTTCTGGAAGGGCAGAATCCGGCAGCGGTGGCTGGGTCGATAAAATTTGCGTGTTTTGCATTGCGGCGCCCGGGTTGTCCGGGTGTCTGAACCTCCGGATTATTGCCCTCCTATGTCCAAAGCCCAAGCCACCAGCGCCACGCCGTCTGCGCCGTCCCACAACCAGCTCGACACCAAGGCACAGGCCTGGTCGGCGCTGTTTTCCGAGCCCATGAGCGACCTGGTCAAGCGCTACACCTCCAGCGTGTTCTTCGACAAGCGCCTGTGGCAGGCTGACATTGCGGGCAGCCTGGCGCACGCCGAGATGCTGGCGGCGCAGGGCATCATCGGCGCTGAAGACCACGCTTCCATCCAGCGCGGCATGGCGCAGATCACGCAAGAGATCGAGTCCGGCGCGTTCGAATGGAAGCTCGACCTGGAAGACGTGCACCTGAACATCGAGGCGCGCCTGACGCAGCTGGTGGGCGACGCCGGCAAGCGCCTGCACACCGGCCGCAGCCGCAACGACCAGGTGGCCACCGACGTGCGCCTGTGGCTGCGCGGCGAAATCGACCTGATCGCCGACCTGCTCAAGGAGCTGCAGGTGTCGCTGGTGGATGTGGCCGAGCAGAACGTCGAGGTGATCCTGCCCGGCTTCACCCACCTGCAGGTGGCCCAGCCGGTGAGCTTCGGCCACCACATGCTGGCCTATGTGGAAATGTTTGCGCGCGACGCCGACCGCATGGCCGATGTGCGCCGCCGCACCAACGTGCTGCCGCTGGGCAGCGCGGCCCTGGCCGGCACCACCTACCCGCTGGACCGCGAGCGCGTGGCCAGGACGTTGGGCATGGTCGATGCCAACGGCTTGCCCATGGTCTGCCAGAACAGCCTGGACGCCGTGAGCGACCGCGACTTCGCCATCGAATTCACCGCCGCCGCCAGCCTGTGCATGGTGCACGTGAGCCGCCTCTCTGAAGAACTCATCATCTGGATGAGCCAGAACTTCGGCTTCATCAAGATCGCCGACCGCTTCACCACCGGCAGCTCGATCATGCCGCAGAAGAAGAACCCCGACGTGCCCGAACTCGCGCGCGGCAAGACCGGCCGCGTGGTCGGCCACCTGATGGGCCTCATCACGCTGATGAAGGGCCAGCCCCTGGCCTACAACAAGGACAACCAGGAAGACAAGGAGCCGTTGTTCGATACCGTGGATACGCTCAAGGACACGCTGCGCATCTTTGCCGAGATGGTCGGCGGCCAGTTGAACCCCGCCACGGGCAAAAAAGAAGGCGGCATCACCGTCAACGCGCCGGCCATGGAGCAGGCCGCACTCAAGGGCTATGCCACCGCCACGGACCTGGCCGACTACCTGGTCAAGAAGGGCCTGCCTTTCCGCGATGCGCACGAAACCGTGGCCCACGCCGTGAAGGCGGCCACCACCCATGCGTGTGACCTGTCGGAGTTGCCGCTGGCCGTGCTGCAGGGCTTCCACCCGCAGATCGAGAAGGATGTGTACGAGTGCCTGAGCCTGCGCGGCTCGCTCAACGCGCGCAACACGCTGGGCGGCACCGCGCCCGTGCAGGTGCGTGCCCAGCTGGCACGCCATCGCACGCGGCTGGCCTGAAGGGCGGCGACATTCCCCTGTGGCGCGGCGGCTGCTGGCCTGAACCGTGCTTGGTGTACGAATGCGCCCCGCAACGGCCCGATTTGAATAAACCGGAGTTCTTCCATGACGACGACGACCCGCCGCAGCCTGCTGTCCCGACTTCTGCGCACCAGCGCCTTTCTGGGGGCAGCGCTCACGGTGGGGCTCGCGGCTGCGCAGACGCACAAGCCCATCCGCCTGCTGGTGGGCTTTCCGCCGGGCGGCGGCTCGGACGCCATTGCGCGCACCTTGTCCGAGAAGCTCAAGGACGAACTGGGCGTGCCGGTGGTGGTGGAAAACCGGCCCGGTGCGGGGGGACAGATCGCGGCCCAGGCGCTCAAGGCCTCGGTGCCCGATGGCACCACGCTGTTCATCACGCACGACCACACCATCTCCATCCTTCCCCAGGTGGTGAAGAACCCCGGCTACGACCCTGTGCGCGACTTCGTGCCCGTGGGCGGTTTTGCCACTTTCGTGAATGCGTTTGCCGTCTCGGGCGGCACGCCAGCCAAGTCGTTCGGCGACTACGTCAACTGGGTGCGGACGGCGGGCCAGGGCAAGGGGGCCGTGGGCATCCCGGCACCGGCCTCCACCCCCGAATTCCTGGTCAAGCTGATCGGGCAGAAGTACCAGATCGATCTGGTGTCCGCCCCCTACCGGGGCAGCGCGCCCATGATGGCCGACATGCTGGGCAACCAGATCGGCGCGGGTGTGGCGTCGGTGCAGGATTTCATCGAGAACCACAAGGCGGGCAAGGTGCGCGTGGTGGGCGTGCTGGGCACCAAGCGCCAGGCCGCCATGCCCGATGTGCCCACATTTGACGAAATGGGCCTCAAGGGCTTTGAAGACCTGCCGTATTACGGCATCTACGCCCCCACCGGCACGCCGCAGAAGTTCATCACCGAGTTTTCGATTGCCCTGTCCAAGGTGGTGGCCATGCCCGAGGTGCGTGAGCACCTGACGGCCATGGGCCTCACGGTGGGCTACATGACACCGCAGCAACTGGCCACCCGCCAGACCGCCTACACCGACGCCTGGACGCGGATCATCAAGACCAGTGGTTTTGTGGCGCAGTAGTTAGTCCGGGGACCGGCCTGCGTGGCCATGCGGGCGAATGCCGCTGTGTCCTTCGGCCCCTGCAAACCTTCGATTTTCACGAGTTCAAGTAAAAATGGCCGCCAGCGCTTATCAGTAAAGCGCAGGCAGCTATTTTATTTGTAGCAAATGCCGGGGATGCACCATGGGCCTCCCGGCACTGCTGCGGTCAGAGCATGGTCTCGCGCTGCTGCTCGGCGCGCGACGCGCCAATCGCGGTTTCCACATTCTTGACCTCTTCGGGCGGGGGCAGCACCGCAGGCAGGCCCAGCGCCTCGATGGCCAGCTCGCGGCACCAGCCCTTGGTGTGGTACAGGTGGTGGTCCTCGTCTTTCTCCACCGCCTGGTGGGCTGCCTTCAACGTCTGGCCCACGTCGCCCGTGGCGACCTCGGCGACCTTGCCCAGCAACTCCCAGTTGGCGTGGTCCTTGGTCTCGGCGTGCACCACGCATTCGCAGGCCACCAATTGGGCGGCGGCGGGGTTGCCTCCCTGTTTGGCCAGCAACATGGCCTTGACCAGGGATTCGCCGATGTGCTTGACCACCGCCCGGCTGGGCGACTGCGCATCCGGGTCCAGGCCCAGGGTGTCGCACAGGCTGCGCACCACATCCTGGTGGGTCAGGGTTTCTTCCAGATAGCCTTCCCACTCCTTCTTGAGATCGGGGTTCACCGCACAGGTGAGCGCAGTGCGGTACACCTGCTCGCCGCCGAGTTCGGTTTCCATCATCTGGAGCACAAGATCATCGAGCTGGTGGCTGTCATAGTGGGCTTTGGGCATGGTTTCTCCTTGGGTGGTGGGGTTGGGAACGGGGTGGGTGCGTCATGCGAGGGTGCGGACCTTGGGTTCGCGCTCCCACTGTCGGGTCTGTGCGGCGGCGATGAAGCCCTGCGCGTCGGCGGGGTCCACCACGCCCGCGTCGGGCTCGATGCCACCGGCTTGCAGGATGGCCTGCGTGCCCTTGCAGGCGGCAATCGCCTTGAGGTGGCCGAACGCGTCGCGGAACCAGTCCACGGCGGCGGCCTCCTTGGCCAGCTGTGCGCCCATCTCGGGCGACAGCACCGAGGCCACGGCGTCAAACACGACCGATGGCGTGCCTTGCAGCTGGCCGTCGGCGGGCAGCAGGGTGCCGTCTTTCAGCACCGCTCCGCCCACCCTGGGGGCCACGATCTTCACCGTGCCTCCGGCCTTCTCCACGGCCTTGCGCAGGTTGGCCACCGTGTTGCCGTTGGAGCCATCGGCCACCAGGATGCCAATGCAGCGCCCCTGTAGCGTGGGCTTCATGCGGTCGATGATGCGCAGCGCGGGCGAGGGGGGGAGGTCCTGCACCGGCTCGGCGGCGGGCGGGGCGGGGGGCAGCGCCTGCATGCCCAGGCCGTCGGCCACACGCTGGGCCAGTTCGGGGTCTACATGCTGCAGGTGGCCGACCACCGCCTCGCGCACATGCGGCGTGCCCACCTTGGACAGCTCAAACACCAGCGCCGACGCCATGTGCGCCTGCTCCAGCGGGCTCTGGCTGCGAAAGAACATGCGCGCCTGGCTGTAGTGGTCGGCAAAACTCTCGGGGCGCACACGGCCCTTCGCACCATCATCGGCCTGCGCGAAATGGCGGAACCCTTGTGCTTGGGATGCACGCGGTGTGTCACCCTGCAGGCTGCTGGGCTCGTAGGCAACGCGGCCCTTGGGCACCTGCATCTGCATGTGGCCGTCGCGCTGCATGTTGTGGAACGGGCACTTGGGCGCATTGATCGGGATCTGCGTGAAGTTGGGCCCGCCCAGGCGCGACAGCTGCGTGTCCAGGTACGAGAACAGGCGGCCCTGCAGCAGCGGGTCGTTGCTGAAGTCGATGCCCGGTGGCACGTTGGCGGGGCAAAACGCCACCTGCTCGGTTTCGGCAAAGAAGTTGTCGGGCCAGCGGTTGAGCACCATGCGGCCGATGGGCTGCAGGGGCACCAGTTCTTCGGGAATCAGCTTGGTGGGGTCCAGGTGGTCGAAGGGGAAGCGCTCGGAGTCCTCCTCGGTGAACAGTTGCACCGACAGCTCCCATTCCGGGAAATCGCCCCCCTCGATGGCTTCGAACAGGTCGCGCCGGTGGAAGTCGTTGTCCGCCGCCTGCAGCTTCACGGCTTCGTCCCACACCGTGGACTGGATGCCCAGCTTGGGGCGCCAGTGGAACTTCACGAAGGTGCTGTCGCCCGCTGCATTCAGGAGCCGGAAACTGTGCACGCCAAAGCCTTCCATCATGCGCAGGCTGCGCGGGATGGTGCGGTCGCTCATGGCCCACATGACCATGTGCATGGTTTCGGGCATCAGCGAGACGAAATCCCAGAAGGTGTCGTGTGCGCTGGCCGCCTGGGGGAACGCGCGGTCGGGCTCCATCTTCACGGCGTGCACCAGGTCAGGAAACTTCATCGCGTCCTGGATGAAGAACACCGGGATGTTGTTGCCCACCAGATCCCAGTTGCCTTCGGTCGTGTAGAGCTTCACGGCAAAGCCGCGCACATCGCGCGGCGTGTCCACCGATCCCGCGCCGCCTGCCACGGTCGAAAAGCGCGTGAACACAGGCGTCTGCACGCCCACTTCCGTCAGCACCTTGGCGGTGGTGTGGTCCTTGAGCGAATGCGTGAGTTCAAAAAAACCGTGGGCTGCCGAGCCGCGTGCATGCACGATGCGCTCCGGGATGCGCTCGTGGTCAAAGTGCGTGATCTTCTCGCGCAGGATGAAGTCTTCCAGCAGCGCGGGGCCGCGTGGCGAAGGGCGCAGGGAGTTCTGGTTGTCCGCCACCGGAATGCCCTGCTGCGTGGTCAGCACCGGGTGCTTGCCACCAGCCTGTTGCTGCAGCTCGCCTGCGTTGCCGCGAAAGGTGTCGGACTGGGTGGAAGAGGGCAGTGCGGACGGCGATTTTTTTGCCGCGCCGCGCGAAGTGGGGGTTCGGGCCATGGGCGCTCCTGGGGGTTCTGGGTAATGAAACAAGACCAGCCAACATCGTTGGACCCCCGTGCCTTGCGGGGAGTAGGACGCAGCCCCATCCGCGCGTCGTCGTCGTCAGGCAATGGCCTGCTGCCTGTGCTCTGAAGCCGCCCGGTGTTTGCTACGCTTGCACCCTCCCCACCAGGGCCCTCCACACCCGTTGCCTTGCGGCGCGACCCGCTCCTTTGCCCTTGCCAGACTGATCGATGTTCTACGCCATCCCCCTCGAAAGCCGGCCCACCTGGCGCAACCCGCCTTGGATGACGGTGGTGCTGATCCTGGTGAACATGCTCGTGTTCTGGGGCCCGCAGCGGTCGGAGGAAAAGGCGCAGGACCGGGCTGCCGCCTTCTATGTGGCCAGCCCTTTGCCCGCTGTGGAAGTCCCGCGTTTTGTGGCCTGGCTGGAGGAAACCGGCGACAAGCACCTCAAAGACGCCCGCGCCCTGCAAAAGGCGGGCGACCACCGCATGCTGCTGCGCTGGATGGAGCAGGAAGACGGCTTTCAGCAGCGCCTGAAAAGCCCGCGTTTTGTGCCGCCCGAAGATCCGCAGTACGCCGACTGGAAGGCCGCACGCACCCAGTACGAAGCCCGGTTGCCTGTCCCCTTCACCCGCCAATGGGCGCAGGGCTTTGAAAAAGACGCGGAGCTGCGCCCCGTCACCTGGCTCACGGCCACGTTTTTGCATGGCAGCACCGGGCACCTCATCGGCAACATGGTGTTTTTGTTTCTGTTCGGCTTTTCGGTCGAGCTGGCACTGGGCAGGGGCTGGTACCTGGCGTTTTACCTGCTGGGTGGCGTGGGCGGCTCGCTGCTGGCGGGCTGGGCCTATGCAGGCATGGGCAGCTATGGCCTGGGTGCCTCGGGTGCCGTGTCGGCCCTCATGGGCATGTACGCCGTGCTGTACCGGCTGCGGCGCGTGCGGTTCTTCTACCAGCTGTTTTTCTACTTCAACTATGTGACCGCGCCTGCGTTGCTGTTGCTGCCCGCGTGGATTGCCAACGAGTTGCTGCAGCACTGGCTCAGCGGAAAGGGTGTGGCCTACATGGCCCACCTGGGCGGGTTGCTGACCGGTGCGTCGCTGATGGCGCTGGCCATGCTGCTGCGCAAGAAACCGCTGGAAGTGCCGGTGACGCAGGACGCCGCGCCCGACGACGGTTTTGACACCCATGTGGCCAACGCCCAGCGCCTGGCGAAGGGCATGAAGTTCGAGCAGGCCCTCGCCCAGTGGCGTGCCGCCGCCAAGCTGCGCCCACAAGACCAGACGGTGCTCAGCGCCTGGTTCAAAACGGCATCGCTGTGGCCCGAGGGCGAAGACTTCCACCGCGCCGCGCGCCGCATCTTCGGCCTGCACGCCCATGACGAGCACACGCTGCAGTTTCAGCATGCCTGCTACCGCACGTATTTTGAGAAAGCCAAGCCCGGTGCCCGGTTGCAGCCGGACGACATGGCCCGCCTCTCACGCCGCTTTGCCCGCGCGCAGCAGTGGGGCGATGCGGAAAAGCTGTTCAACGCCTTGCACAAGACCGCCCCCACGCACCCGGAGCTGGGCGAGACACTGGGCATGCTGGTGTCGGCCTTGTGCCATGCGGGGCGGCGCGGGGAGGCGGTGGCGTGGGGGCCGTTGTTGCAGCAACTGGCGCCGGGGAGTGCGGCGTTGCGGGGGCTGGGGTGAGGCGGTGATTTTTGGTTGATTTGGGTTCTAGCGCTTATCTGGAAAGCGCTGGAAGCTATTGTTTTTATAGTGAATGATTGCCTTCCATCCGTTCGGGCTGAGCTTGTCGAAGCCAGGGCGTGTGCGCTGGTTTGGTGGCGTGTTTGTGTGGAGGACGGGAGCCGGGTCTCGGCCCGGCGGCCGAGGTACTTGTTCTTTGCTTCGCCAAAGAAAAGTACCCAAAAGAAAGGCGACCCCCAGTCTGCGACCCCTGCGCTTCGCTACGGGGCAAACCTGCGTCGGGGCGGTTGCGGGGTGCGCCGTGGAACTCGCTTTGCGCTGCGCGCGCCGCTCGGACAACCACGGCGAGCTAGAGCACGAAGCATGGGCGCTCCGACGCCCATGCCACCCCGCAACCGCCCCGCCGCAGGCGCAGCCAGCAGGGGGTGGACAGCCGAACATCCAACAGCCGAACGGCCACACGGGCCTTTGCTTCGCTCGGCCGCGCCTGCGCAGCGCGTGGCGCTTGCGCCCGCGAGGTGGGGCCGAGCGCAGCAATGGCCCGTGTGGATGTCCGATCCCGGTGGGTTCCCTTCAGGATGCGCCGAGGAGCGGAGGTTTTGGCGGATCAGGGCTCGCGTCTGTTTGAGTGACGCGAAGCGGCGCGAGTTTAGCGAGACCCCGCCAAAACTGAGCACCGCAGGTTGCCCGTAGCGAAGCGAAGGGACGCAGCGTGTAGGGTCGCCTTCTCTTTGGTGACTTTCTCTTGGCGACCCAAGAGAAAGTTACTGCGCCGCCGGGCGCACATCCCGGCCTCCGCCCTCAAACCAGGCACGCCGCACAGATCAGCGAGCGAGCGTGCCCCGGCTTCGACAAGCTCAACTCGAACGGTTGGGTTGCGTGTCCCGGCTTCGACGGGCTCAGCCCGAACGGTTCAGATCATCCGGCAATCGCTATCAATACCATAGCTACCGACGCTTATCCAGAAAGCGCTAGATCCTCAAAAATTCTTCAACCCCCCGCCGCCTGCGGCACATGGTTGCGCAGCAGCCACCGCGTTTCCCGCGTGGCGTCCGTGTCCGGGTGGCGGGACTCCAGCGTGGCCAGCACGCGCAGGGCCATGTCGGCGCGGTTCATGCCTTGCAGCAGCACGCGGGCGACCAGTTCGTAGGCGGCGGGCACGCTGTCGTGGTTTTTGAAGCGGCGGTCAAAGCCCTGCAGCAAGGCCAGCGCGTCTTTGGCGTTGTTCGCATTCCAGGCGGTTTTCGCCAGGTGGAGGGTGGCGTTGGCATCCTGCAGCGCAAACTGGGCGTCCTTGGCACGGCAGGTTTGAAAGACCTTGAGCGCTTCGCCGCCCTGGCCCGAACGCAGCAGCAGCGGGATGTAGCGCTGGGCATGGTCGAGCAGGGTGGCGGTTTTGCCTTCGGCCAGTATCAGCACACCGTGGTAGCGGCGCTGTGCGGGCACTTCGTCGCTGCGGGTGCGCTGGTCTTCGTAGGCCACACCCAGGGCGCCCACCATGTCCCCGGCGGTGATCAGCTCGGCCACTTGCGCGTCGGTGGCGTCTTGCTCGATCTGGCGGGGGCTTCGGCGGTCCACGGGGGCGCCGTCTTCGTCCAGGCCCGCGCCGGGCAGCAGGTCAATGCCAAAAGCCGCGTGGTTCTGGTACATGGCGTAGCCCAGCAGGCTGGCCATGACCCAGCTGAAGTAGATGAGCAGCCAGTTGACGATGGGCAGCAGGATCCAGCCCTTGAAGATGGGCACGAGCATGCCCAGCGCGATGAAGGTGCCCTGGCTCAGCAGGAAGAGAAACAGGCACAGCAGCAGGTAGGGCCAGCCAATGGTGCGCACGGCGTTCCAGGCGTTGGCGGGGTTCAGGGTTTCGGTAAAGCTGCAGGTCTGTACCAGCACAATCTGCGTGGCGGGCAGCAAGAAGCACATGGCCAGCCAGGCCAGCGTGCCCAGCAGGGGGTTCAGGCGCTGCAGCCAGCCCACGGCGATGGCTTGCACGATCAGGATGGCGAACAGCTTCCAGGGCAGGTTCTTCCAGTCCGGGTCCAGCTCGGAGGGGTAGTCCTCGGCCTTGTAGATGCCGCGCGAGCCCAGGGCTGTGACCTTGAAGCCGTAGCGCGATGCGGCCAGCAGGATGCCGATCTCCACGATCAGGATGCCCAGGGCGTCGGGCACAAAGAAAATCAGCTTGAACAGCAGGCTGGAGAGTGCCAGCAGCACGCCGTACATCAGCGGCTTGGGTTGCAGCGGAAACGCAAAGAAGGTGTTGAGCCGGTGCCAGAACGGACGGGGCGCGGTCGCGGTTTCGCGCTGCATGTGGGGGCTCCGGTCCTATTTGGAGAAGAAGTCGGATTGCGACATGCCGCGTCCCCCCGCCATGCGCACCACGGTGCGCTGGTCGGAGCGCAGGAGCTTCATCTGCCCCATTTCGCGCACGAGTTGTTCGTTGAACGTGGAGCTGAACTGCATGACGGTTTCCCCCATCTTCAGCAGGCTGGTGCCTTTGACCTTGGCGCTTTTGCGGCCCGGTTCGATCTCGATGCTGTCGATGTGGAATTCGAACTCGACCGTCAGGATGCCGCCCATGCGGTCACCGATCTGCTCGAACATCTGCATGCTGGCCTTGAAGGCCTCGCACTGCTGGTCGTGGTTGAGTGTGCTGCGCTGCGTCTGGCCGTTCATCACCGTCTCGTCCTGGATGATGGCCTTGCTGCTGAGCTGTTTGCACATCAGCTCAGCGTCTCGCTTGTAGAGAGCGTGCGCGCTCTGGTCGTAGTAGGCGCGCACCATTTTTTCGTCCAATGTGCGCCCGCCGACAAAGTAATACCAGGCGCCCACGCACAGAGCCGCCAGCAATGCGATTTTTTTCACGATTCCCTCTCTCCCGCTTTATTTTGCGGCGCAGTATACCGATGGGTTTGTGCGGGCTGGGCGTAGGCTGCTGCTGGCGCGGAGTCTGCGAACGAGTTGTTACCTTCCGTGTCATCGCAGGACGGGGCGGCCCACGGCATATCGGCTACCCTCGCGGTCGAGTCGGATAGAGGGATGTCAAAAATGAAATTCTTACAACGTGCCCTGGTGTTGTTTTCGGGGGCTTTGGTGTCGCTGGGCGCACACGCCTTGCAGATCACCAGCTTTTCACCGCAGGGCGAAGTGGCGCGCGTGCGGCAGGTGGTGGCCAAGTTCGATGCGGCGGCCGTCAACTTTGGCGACCCCAAGGCGCCCGCACCCATCAGCCTGAGCTGCAGCGACGCCGGTGCCACCAAGGGCACGGGCCGCTGGACGGGCGAACGCGAGTGGGTGTTCGACTTCGAACGCGACCTGCCCCCGGGCGTGCGCTGCACCGCCTCGGTCAAACCTGGGTTCAAGTCGGCTGCTGGCGCTGAACTGACGGGCGCTAAAGGCTATCAATTCAATAGCGGTGGTCCGTTCGTGCAGACTATCCGCCCCAACCCCTACGAGCAGATCGACGAAGAGCAGTTCTTCGTGCTGCAGTTCAACGGGCCCGCCACCATCGCCAGTGTTCAGGCCAATGTGTGGTGCACGGTGGAAGGCGTGGGCGAGCGCGTCCCGGTGCGTTTGATCGAGGGCGCGCAGCGCGCCGAAATATTGAAGACGCTGGGCCTGGAAAAAAGCGCAGCGCAAGACCCCTTGCAGTACGCCACGCTGGCCTGCAACCGGCGGTTCACCTCGGGCTCGCGCATGCAGATCGTGTTTGGCAAGGGCGTGGCCACACCCAGTGGCGTGCCCAACACGGTGGAAAAACGCTTTGACTTCAAGGTGCGCGAGCCGTTCTCGGCCGAGTTCAGTTGTGAGCGTGAGAACGCGCAGGCTGCCTGTTTGCCCATCCGCCCATTGCAGCTGTCCTTCAATGCGCCGGTGCCGCGCAGCCTGGCCACGGCCATCCGCCTCAAGTCGGCCAAGGAAACCCTGAAACCCCAGACGGATGGGGCCATCGAAGGCCAGAAGGGCGATGCACTGGTCAACAGCGTGCAGTTTGCTGCGCCTTTGGCCGAAAACACGGCCTTCACGCTGGAGCTTCCCAAGGATTTCAAGGATGCCTCGGGCCGCCCGCTGCGCAATGCGGAGAACTTCCCGCTGAAGGTGGCCACCGGCGGCATGCCGCCCCTGGCCAAGTTTGCAGCGGCGCCGTTTGGCATCGTCGAGCGTTTTGCCGAAGGCCCGCGCTCTGAAAAGCCCCCGGCATTGCTGCCCGTGACTCTGCGCAACGTGGAAGCCGCCCTGCGCGTGCAGGGACTGCAGCCGGGTGCGGCGGTGCCCACAGCGGCGCCTGGCAAGGTCAGCACGCTCAAGCCGCGCACCGATGCCGACATCATTGCCTGGTTCAAGAAAGTGCAGCGCTACGACAGCTACGTGGTGAACCGCAAGCAGGCACGCCAGGACGTGAATGGCCCGCTGCCCAAGGTGCTGGACGACGACAAGGAAACCGTGCAGTCGCGCATGGTGTCGCTGCTGTCCGGCAAGGGCGGCGTGAAGACGCTGGACCTTCCCAAGCCCGCGAGCAACGACCCACGCCCCTTCGAGGTGGTGGGGATTCCGCTGTCGCCCGGTTTCCACGTGGTGGAGATCGCCTCGCAAAAGCTGGGCACTTCGCTGCTGGACGAACGCCATGGCGACGCCCGCACGATGTATGTGCGCACCTCGGCCCTGGTGACCAACCTGGGCGTGCATTTCAAGCTCGGCCGCGAAAACGCGATGGCCTGGGTGACCACGCTGGACAAGGGCCAGCCCGTGCAGGGCGCTACGGTGCGCGTGTCCGACTGCAAGGGCAATGAGCTGGCCCATGCGCAGACCGATGCCCAGGGCGTGGCCCGCTTCGAAGGCCTTTCGTCAGAACCTTCCGGCTGCGGTGAGGGCGGCGATGGCGGCGAGTATGGCGAAGGTGGCAACGCCTATTTTGTGAGTGCGCGCCACAAGGATGACGGCGGTGTGGAGGACATGGCCTTCACCTGGAGCGACTGGCAGCGTGGCATCGAGCCCTGGCGCTTCAACGTGCCCACCAGCCGGGCTCCCGCGCCGGACGAACGCGCCCACACCATCTTCGACCGCACGCTGTTTCGCGCGGGCGAAACCGTGTCGATGAAGCACCTGCTGCGCGCCGAAACACGCCAGGGCTTTGCCCTGTCGGGATCGCGTCCCGACACGCTTGTCATCACCCATCTGGGCAGCGGCCAGCAGTTCACCCAGCCGCTGGCGTGGCGGGGCACGGCCACGGGCGGACTCAGCGCGCAAAGTACCTTTGCCATCCCGCCGGCCGCCAAGCTCGGGGTGTACCAGGTCGAGCTGGCAGGCAACGGCACGGTGAACGGCAGCCTTGCGTCGGGTCAGTTCCGGGTGGAGGAGTTCCGCCTGCCCGTGCTGGAGGGGCGCATCACCCCGGTCGAGAAGAAGGCCCTGGTGCGCGTGCGCTCGGTGCCTACCGAGGTGCAGATCAACTACGTGGCCGGTGGCGGGGCGGCGAACCTGCCGGTGCGTGTGTCGGCCATGGTGCGCGGCAAGACGCTGCAATACAGCGACTACGAGACCTTCCGTTTCACCCCGCCGCGCAAGCGCGAGCAGGGCAGTGCGGACAGCGCCAGCAGTGACGACGAGGAAGCCGCGGCCAGCCAGGATGCGCGCGTGATTGCCGACAAGCTGCCGTTGACGCTGAACAAGGACGGCGCAGGCAAGGTCACCGTCGACAACGTGCCCCAGGCCCGCCAGCCGCAGGAGCTGCTGCTGGAGGCCACCTATGCCGACCCCAATGGCGAGGTGCAGACCATCCGCAGTACGCAGGCCCTGTGGCCTGCCGGCGTGGTGGCGGGCATCAAGACTGAGGGCTGGGTGTCGGCCCGCCAGAAGATCCGCTTCCAGGCGCTGGCGCTGCAGCACAACGGCAAGCCTGCGCCCGACACCTCGCTGCAGGTGCAGGCCGTGGCGCGCATCACCACCACCACGCGCAAGCGCATGGTGGGGGGCTTCTACAGCTACGACAACCAGACCGAAACGAAAGACCTGGGCACGCTGTGCAGTGGCAAGAGCGATGCGCGTGGCCTGCTGCTGTGTGAATCCAAGCTCGACGAGCCTGGCGAGGTGGAACTGGTGGCGACGGCCACCGACAAGGACGGCAACACCAGCGTGGCCGCCTCGTCGGTGTGGGTCACACGCCAGGGCGAGCTGTGGTTTGGTGGCGAAGACCACGACCGCATCGACCTGCTGCCCGAGAAGAAGAGCTACCAGCCCGGCGAGACCGCCAAGTTCCAGGTGCGCATGCCGTTCCGTTTTGCCACGGCCCTGGTGGCGGTGGAGCGCGAAGGCATCATCGACACCCAGGTGGTGCAGCTCAACGGGCAGGACCCGACCGTGAGCCTGAAGGTGCAGCCCGGTTGGGGCCCGAACGTGTACGTGAGCGTGCTGGCCCTGCGCGGCCGCCTGCGCGAGGTGCCGTGGTACAGCTTCTTCACCTGGGGCTTCAAGGCGCCGGGCGAGTGGTGGACGTCGTTCTGGTACGAAGGCAAGGAGTACCAAGCGCCCACCGCATTGGTGGATTTGTCCAAGCCTGCGTTCCGTCTGGGCATGGCAGAGATCCGCGTGGGCACGCAGGCCCACCAGATCGACGTGAAGGTGACGGCCGACAAGGAGAGCTATGCCGTGCGCGGCAAGGCCCAGGTCACCATCACCGCCACGCTGCCCGGCGGCAAACCCGCCGCGAATGCCGAGGTGGCATTGGCCGCCGTGGACCAGGCCTTGCTGGAGCTGATGCCCAACAACAGCTGGAACCTGCTCGAAGCCATGCTGCAGCGGCGCAGCTGGGGCGTGGAGACGTCCACTGCGCAGATGGAAATCATCGGCCGCCGCCATTACGGCAAAAAGGCCGTGCCTGCCGGTGGTGGCGGTGGACGGGCGCAGACGCGTGAGCTGCTCGACACCCTGCTGTTGTGGGAGCCCGCGCTCAAGCTCGATGCCAACGGCCAGGCCAAGGTGACCGTGCCGCTCAACGACGCGCTCACCACCTTCAAGATCGTGGCGGTGGCCGATGCGGCCACAGGCCTGTTCGGCACCGGCAGCACCAGCATCCGCGCCACGCAGGATTTGCAGATCATCAGCGGCCTGCCCCCCCTGGTGCGCGAGGACGACCAGTTCCGCGCCCAGATCACGCTGCGCAACACCACCAAGACGGCGATGAAGGTCGAGGTGGCCCCCCGTGCCACGCTGCTCGACCTGAAGCCACAAACCATTGACATCCCGCCCGAAGAAGCGCGTGAAGTCGCCTGGAACGTGACAGCACCGGCGCAACTGTCGCAAACGCGCGCCGAATCCATCCTGTGGGAGATCGAGGCCAAGGACACGGTGGGCGGCGCGCGCGATGCGCTCAAGGCGCGCCAGCGCATCATCCCGGCCGTACCACTCACGGTGCAGCAGGCCACGCTGGTGCAGGTGGACGGCAGCTTCAACCTGGATGTGAACCCGCCAGCGGACGCCATCCCCGGCCGGGGCGGCCTCAAGATGTCGCTGCAGCCCAAGCTGGCCGAAGGCCTGCCGGGCGTGCGCGACTGGTGGGCCCGCTACCCCTTTGCCTGCCTGGAGCAAAAGACCAGCAAGGCCGTGGGCCTGCGCGACGGCGCGCTGTGGCAGACCGTGGTGGCGCAGCTGCCCACCTACCTCGACAGTGACGGACTGGCCAACTACTTCCCGCCGCGCGACGGCGACAGCAACCGGGGCAGCGACACGCTCACGGCCTATGTGCTGGCCGCCACGCACGAGGCGTCCAGCATCAACCCCGCGTTTGCACTGCCCGACGCCGCCCGCGCGCCCATGGAGCGTGGCCTGATCGCGTTTGTGGAAGGCCGCATCCAGCGCGAGTTCTGGAGCCCGCGCAAGGACCTGGACATGCGCAAGGTGGCCGCGCTGGAGGCGCTGTCGCGCTACGGCAAGGCCCAGGGCCGCATGGTCAGCAGCATCACCATCGCGCCCAACCAGTGGCCCACGCACACGGTGATCGACTGGGTCAACGTCTTGAAGCGCGTGGCCGATGTGCCCGAGCGCGACAAGCGCCTGGCCGAGGCCCAGCAGATCCTGCGCAGCCGCCTGTCGTTCCAGGGCACCAAGCTCATCTTCAGCACCGAACAGGACGACTACTGGTGGTGGCTGATGCAAAACGGCGACGTGAACACGGCACGCCTGATGCTGGCCGTGATGGACGACCCCACCTGGAAGGACGACATGGGCCGCCTGGCCAACGGCTTCATCAGCCGCCAGCAAGCGGGCGCCTGGCACACCACCACGGCCAACCTGTGGGGTGGGCTGGCGCTGGAGAAATTCAGCGCCAAGTTCGAGGCCGTGCCGGTGTCAGGCAGCACCAAGGCCACGATGTCTGGCAACAGTGCTACCGTGGACTGGAGCAAGGTCGAGCGCGTGAAGGCCAGTGACGCCACGGGTTCCGCGCACCAGACGACCTGGTTCGGAGCCCCCGCATCGCCCGGCAACCTCAAGAACAACGACATGTTCCTGGCCTGGGGCAAAGCGGGTGGCAAGGAAAGCCTGGCGGTGGCCCACCAAGGGCCGGGCAAGCCGTGGCTCACCCTGCAGTCCGTGGCCGCCATCCAGCTCAAGGCTCCGTTTGCCGCAGGCTATGCCATCAAGAAGACCGTCACGCCGGTGGAGCAGGCCAACAAGTCGCTGCCCGCAGGCCAGTACACACGCGGCGACGTGCTGCGCGTGACGCTGGAGGTGAACGCCAGCGCCGACATGACCTGGGTGGCCATCACCGACCCGATTCCGGGCGGCGCCACCATCCTGGGCAGCGGCCTGGGCCGTGACTCCGCCATTGCCACGCAGGGCGAGAAGCCCCGCAGCGGCAGCGGCTGGCCCGCGTTCGAGGAGCGCAGCTTCGAGGCCTTCCGCAGCTATTACGACTACCTGCCCAAGGGAACAGTCAAGATGGAATACACCGTGCGCCTGAACAACGTGGGCGACTTTGCCTTGCCGCCGAGCCGCGTCGAAGCCATGTATGCGCCCGAGATGTTTGGCGAAGTGCCCAATGCGCGCGTGAAGGTGGAACCGGCCCGGTAGACCGCAGAGACCACCATGCCCCACCGTCCCTTGAGCCAACCCCCAGTCCACACGCCATGAGTCTCAGTGTGTTTGTGGAACTGCGGTTCTGGGTGCTGGTGGTGTTCTCGCTGGTGCTGCCTGCGGGCATCTACGGGCTGCTGCTGGCGACCCGGTCCATCTCGCGCATGGCGGTGCTGGGCTTTGGCGTGGCGCTGGTGCTGATTGCGGGGGTGGACGTGTACCTGCTGCAATCGCTCGCGTCCCTGGCCAAGACCACCCCGTCGCTGGCGGACGATGCGATGTTCATCTCCGAGCTGTCCATCGCGCTCTATGTGCTGCCCGTGGTGTTTGGTGGCATTGGCGTCAACCTGATTTCGCACGTGCTGCTGCGCCACCTGAGCGAGGCCGAAACCCGGTTTGACCGGGAGCACTCCGATGGCTGAACGGCGGTGGGCCGTGCGCCGCTGGTGCGCTGGCTGGGCTTTGTGGGTGGCATGTGGGTCGGCCGCCTGGGCTATCCCCGCATTTGACGAGGTGCGTGCCGACTTCAAACCGTCCGACACCCTCGTCCTCTCGCGCGAGGGCGAGGTGCTGCAGCGCCTGCGCACCGATGCCACGGTGCGGCGCGGCCAGTGGGTGCTACTCGCCGACGTGTCGCCCGCGCTGCGCACCGCCCTGGTGCTCAGCGAGGACAAGCGGTTTTTTGAACACAGCGGGGTGGACTGGCGCGCTGCGTCGGCTGCAGCCTGGGGCAACCTGTGGAACCAGCGCACGCGCGGGGCCAGCACCATCACCATGCAGCTGGCAGGTTTGCTCGACGGCGACTGGCGCCAGGGCCCCGGCGGGCGCACCGTGGCGCAGAAGCTGGGCCAGACCGTGGCCGCGCAGGTGCTGGACCGGCGCTGGCGCAAGGACCAGATCCTGGAGGCCTACCTCAACCTCGTGCCGTTTCGCAGCGAGCTGGTGGGCATTGATGCGCTCTCCCGCACGCTGTTTGGCAAGGCCGCCCATGGCCTGGATGACCGCGAGGCGGCCGTGGCGGCGGCGCTGGTGCGCGCGCCCAATGCGCGGCCTGCGCTGGTGGCACAGCGGGCCTGTGGTGTGCTGCGCGACATGCAGCAGCGCCCCGGCAGCACCCAGCCGGCGGCGGCGCGCGTGGACTGCGATGCGCTGGACTTGTTCACCACCGCCGCGCTGCAGCGCCGTGCGTTTGATGCGAGCGAGGGCGTGGCCCCGCACTTTGCACGTTATCTGCTGCGCCAGCGGTCCAAGGACGCGGCGGTGCCTGAACGCCTGCCCAGCACGCTGCGTGCGCCGCTGCAGCGTTTTGCCGTGCAGAGCCTGCAGCAGCAGCTGCGCGAACTGCGCGGACGCAATGTGGAAGACGGCGCCGTGCTGGTGCTCGACAACGCCACGGGCGCGGTGCTCGCCTGGGTGGGGTCTTCGGGGCAGCTCAGCCAGGCCCGCGAGGTGGATGGTGTGCTGGCCCTGCGCCAGCCGGGCTCCACGCTGAAGCCGTTTTTGTATGCACAGGCCATCGAGCAGCGGCGGCTCACGGCGGCTTCCCTGGTGGATGACTCGCCCGCGCACATTGCCACCCCCGGGGGGTTGTACATCCCGCAGAACTACGACCGGCAGTTCAAGGGATGGGTGTCCGTGCGTACGGCGCTGGCCGCGTCGCTCAATGTGCCCGCGGTGCGCACCCTGGTCATGGTCTCGCCCGACGCGTTCCACCGGCAGCTGCGCGCGGTGGGCCTGCCGCTGCGTGAAAGCGGCGACTATTTTGGCTACAGCCTTGCGCTGGGCAGCCCGGAGGTGCCGCTGCTGCACCTGACCAACGCCTTTCGCACGCTCGCCAACGGCGGGCGGGCCAGTCCTGTTGCAGGCACGCTGGCCAACGGCGGGCGCGTCAGCGCCGTGGCGCTGGCCGATGCCAAGCCGCACTTCACGCCCGCCATCGACCCGCGTGCCGCGTTCATCGTGGGCGACATCCTCTCGGACGGCAATGCGCGTGCGCGCACCTTTGGCACCGACAGCGTGCTGGCCACGCGTTTCTGGACGGCCGTGAAAACCGGCACCAGCAAGGACATGCGCGACAACTGGGCCGTGGGCTGGTCCGAGCGCTACACCGTGGGCGTGTGGGTGGGCAACGCCAGCGGCGCTGCCATGCACGATGTCAGCGGCACCAGCGGCGCGGCGCCCATCTGGGCGGCGGTGATGGGGTTTTTGCATGCGCGCGAACCCAGTCGCGCCCCCAAGGCCCCCCTGGGCCTGGCCCGCGCCGCGGTGCGGTTTGGGCCTGCCGCGCCGCAGCCCGGAAGCCCGGGCGACCACCCGCCGCTGGAGGCTGCACGGGAAGAATGGTTTGTGCAGGGTACCCAGCAAGCGCTATTTGCTATTGATTCGGTAGCTAATAACCAATACGTATCAAGCGCTGGTGGCAAAAAAGATCCAAAAAATTCCGCACAAAGTGGCGTGACTTCCGTCGCTGGCCTGGCTGCGCGCATCACCGCACCAGCTCCCGGCACCATCATTGCACTCGACCCCGACATTCCCCCTACACGCCAGCGCCTGCAGTTCACCGCCACGGGCGACGGGCTGTGGTGGCGCATGGACGGCAAGCCGCTCGGGCGCGGCGCGCGGGTGGCCTGGCTGCCCTGGCCGGGGCGCCACGTGGTGCAGATCACCGATGCCGGGGGACAGGTGCTGGACGAGATCCGCATCGAGGTGCGCGGTGCGGGTGCCGTGGCCCCCGCACCCAGGGGCACTGCGCATTGACGCCGTGAAGTCCGAGGAATACGGTGTGGCTTGCCGCCGGGGCATGCTGCAGCGGGGCGCCTAGAATCGTTACAAGATATTTCTATGCCTTTTCTGCGCCAGTTCTTCTCCCACCGCCTGATCTGGCTTTCGCTGCTGCTCTCGCTGGGGATCGGTGCCATCTTTGCGCGCACGATCTGGAGCATCCGCAACGACGAATGGAGCTACGCCAGCCAGAACAATGCCAACCTGGTGCGCACTCTGGAGCAGGGGCTGAGCTGGACCCTGGATTCATTCGACCAGTCGCTGGAGGGGGTGACCCGGGAGGTCAGCCGCCCGGAAGTCTGGGCGCTGCCTGCGGATCTGCGCTCCCGCCTGGTGTTTGACAACTCGCTGCGCGCGCGCGCCGGGGGTGTGTGGGTGCTGGATGCAGACGGCCATGTCGTGCTGGATTCGAACTCCAATGCCCCAAGCAAGCTCAACTTTGCGGACCGCGACTACTTCACCGCGTTCAAGTCCGGTGGGCACAAAGGGTTGTTCATCGGGCGTCCCGTTCCCTCGCGCGTCACGGGGCTCAACATTCTTCCCCTGTCGCGCGCCTATTTTCATGCGGACGGCAGTTTTGCGGGCGTTGTGGTGGGGGCGGTTCGCCTGAGCGTTTTCAACGAACTGTTTGGGGCGCTGGAGCTGGGGCTCAACAGTGGCGTGAATCTGTTGCGCAGCGACGGCGTGATGATCACCAGGTTTCCCTATGGCGACGCCGATGTGGGCCGCAGCCTGGCGGGCACGCCCAACATGCTGCGGTTTCAGCAAGAGGGCTCGGGCTCGTTTGTGGGCACGTCGATCGTCGACGGTGTGGAGCGCCTGTATACGTTTCGCCCGGTGGGGCGCTACCCGCTCATCATCAATGTGGCGCAGTCCGCAGACTCCGTGCTGGCCAAGTGGACCCGCAGCGCCTGGGTGCTGGGCGGCTTCGCGCTGCTGCTGATGGTCAGTTGTGTGGGGCTGGCCACGCTGTTTGTGCGCGAACTCACGCTGCGCCAGCAGGTTTCGGCGCGCCTGCGCGAGGCCGAGCACAACACCCGCACCATTCTCGACAACATGCCCTCGATGATTGGCTACTGGGATGGCGACCTGCGCAACCGGTTTGCCAACCAGGCGTACTTTGAATGGTTTGGCGTGTTGCCGGAGCGCATGCCCGGCATGCTCCTGGCTGATCTGCTCGGCCCGGAGCTTTTCGCGCAGGACCAACCCTACCTTGACAGGGCACTGCAGGGCGAAGCGCAGTTGTTTGAGCGCACAGGGGTCGATGCACATGGGGTGGTGCGCCACACCATGGTCTCCTATGTGCCCGATGCCGAAGGTGGCAAGGTGCGGGGCATCTTTGTGCAGGTGACGGACATCTCCGAACGCAAGCGCATGGAGAACGAGCTGTTTGACGAGAAGGAGCGGGTGCGCCTCACGCTGCAGTCGATCGGCGACGCTGTGGTTTGCGCCGACGCCCGTGGCATCGTCACCTACCTCAACCCCGTGGCCGAACGCCTGACCGGCTGGCAGGCCTTTGATGCCGCAGGCCGCCGCATCGATGAGGTGGTGGTGCTGCGCAACCCCGACAACGACAGCGTGCTCGCCAGCTCGCTGCTGGCGGCGATCCAGAGTGGAAAAGTTGCTGGGTCGGTGCGCGGCGTGCTGGTGCACCGCACCAGCGGCCAGCGGTTCCAGGTGGACAAGACCTCCAGCCCCATCACCGACCGCCTGGGCGCCGTGACCGGCGCCGTGGCCGTGCTGCGCGATGTGACCGAATCGGTGGTCATGGCCGAACGCATGGCGCACCTGGCCCAGTACGACGCGCTGACCGACCTGCCCAACCGCGTGCTGCTGCAGGACCGCGCCCAGCTGGCCATTTCGCAGGCCCACCGCTATGGCAAGTGCCTGGCCGTGATGTACCTGGACCTGGATGGTTTCAAGGACGTGAACGACACCCTGGGCCACGATGTGGGCGACCTGCTGCTGGTGCAGTTTGCGCAGCGCCTGAAAACCGCCGTGCGCGCGTCGGACACCGTGTGCCGCCAGGGCGGCGACGAATTTGTGGTGCTGCTGCCAGGCCTGGACGGTGCCGAGGCCGCCTGCAACGTGGCGCGCAAGATGCTCGCGTCGTGCGATGTGCCTTTCGAGCTGGGAGGGCGCCTGTTGCAGGTCGGGCTCAGCGGGGGCATCGCGCTTTTTCCGCAGCATGGCGACACGTTCGATGCGCTTTCGCGCCATGCCGACAGCGCGATGTACGCCGCCAAGCGCGGCGGGCGCATGCGCTTCATGCTCCACCGGGGGCCGGACGCCGATCCCGAGGTGGTGTTGGCCCCAGAGGCTGCAGGCCAGGGTCAGTAAGCACAGTTGCCTGTGTGGTGCTGATGTGCTATTTAATTAATAGCTGGTTGCGCATGTCTGATAAGCGCCAGGGCAGATTTTTGTCTGAAAATCTGCCCGCAGCGCCGTCCCGGTGCCGCGCCGTCTTGGAAATTTGTTGCAGCCCTGCGCAAATAATTTTGATGGCCCACCCGCAGGCAAGTGCCTACCATTCGGCGCAGTCCTGTCTGCCCTCTGTGCAACCCCTTTCTGGAGTGTCCGCGTGCCCGATCTGTCCAAAATCACCTGCATCGAAGACCTGCGTGCCGTCGCCCAGCGCCGTGTGCCGCGCATGTTTTATGACTACGCCGATTCGGGCTCGTACACCGAGGGCACCTACCGCGCCAACGAAAGCGACTTCCAGCGCATCAAGCTGCGCCAGCGCGTGGCCGTGAACATGGAAGGCCGCAGCACCCGCACCACCATGGTCGGGCAAGACGTGGCCATGCCCGTGGCCATCGCGCCCACCGGCCTCACGGGCATGCAGCATGCCGACGGAGAGATTCTGGGTGCCAAGGCCGCCAAGGCGTTTGGCATCCCCTTCACACTCTCGACCATGAGCATCTGCTCCATCGAGGACATTGCCGAGCACACGGGCCGCCATCCGTTCTGGTTCCAGGTGTATGTGATGCGCGACCGCGACTTCATCAATCGCCTGATCGACCGCGCCAAGGCCGCCAACTGCTCGGCCCTGCAGCTCACGCTGGATCTGCAGATCCTGGGCCAGCGCCACAAGGACATCAAGAACGGCCTGTCCGCGCCGCCCCGGCCCACACTGGCCAACCTCATCAACCTGGCCACCAAGCCCCGCTGGTGCCTGGGCATGCTGGGCACCCCGCGCCGCTCGTTCGGCAACATCGTGGGCCATGCCAAGGGCGTGGGCGACCTGTCCTCGCTCTCGTCGTGGACGGCCGAGCAGTTCGACCCGCAGCTCAACTGGGGCGATGTCGAATGGATCAAGAAGCGGTGGGGCGGCAAGCTGATTCTCAAGGGCATCATGGACGCCGAAGACGCCCGCCTGGCGGTGGACAGCGGCGCCGATGCGCTCATCGTCAGCAACCACGGTGGCCGCCAGCTCGATGGTGCGCCGTCCTCCATCGCCGCGCTGCCGGGCATTGCCGCGGCGGCAGGCAAGGACATCGAAGTGTGGATGGACGGCGGCATCCGCAGCGGGCAAGACGTGCTCAAGGCCCGCGCGCTGGGCGCGCAGGGCACGCTGATCGGCCGCAGCTTTCTGTACGGCCTGGGCGCCTACGGAGAGGCGGGCGTGACGCGCGCGCTGCAGATCATCCAGAAAGAGCTGGACATCACCATGGCGTTCTGCGGCCACACCAACATCAACACCGTGGACCAGTCCATCCTGCTGCCCGGCACCTATCCCACCGCGTGAACGCTCAACGAGCGCCCGCCGGCGGCGCGTATTTGAGCGTGGCGAGATAAGCGACCACGTCTTCGCGCTCACGTTCGTCGTCCAGCTGGTAGTCCATGCCCTGGCCGGGGATCAGTGCCTCGGGGTTGGTCAGCCAGGCCTTCAGCGTGGCGCGCGTCCACAGAATCTTGCTGCTGCGCAGCGCGGGCGAATAGTCAAAGTCTTTCAAGGCCCCCGCACGGCGGCCCACCACGCCCACGTGCGCGGGGCCGTCGCCATGCAGGGCCACGCTGTGGCAGCTGCTGCAATGCGCTGCATAGACGGCACGGCCGCGCTCCACCGACTGGGCCGCGCCAGGGCTGTGCGCGGCCGACAGCAGGGCTGCCACCACACTGGCAAGACGTAGGGAGGGCAGCGGGGCGAGGTGTTTCATGGATGATTTCAGCGTGCGATGGGTTTTGGTGGGCCGTGTGGCGGGGTGCCCGCAGTAGCCCCCGCAATACGGACGGACTTGCCGGCCGGATTCAAAGCGCGCTCCACGTTCGGGGCGTGTTCCCCGCTGCCGGGGTAGCCCGGGCGGGGCGCGGGTGCCGGAAAACACGGTTTTTTGCCCGCAGCTGCATCCAGATGGCCCGCTGTGGCGTATTCACCCACAGCAAACCCCTGCAATCCCGTGAAAACCGGCCAATCCCAGAGAATGGGCGCATGAGCACCCCCCAACCAGACCGTGAACTGATGGACCTCCTCGACCGCATCGCTGCGCAGGATGACTCCGCGCTCAAAAGGCTGTACGAGCGCACCTCGTCACCGCTTTTTGGCCTGGCCCTGCGCATAGTTCGCAACCGCGATGTGGCGGAGGACGTGCTGCAGGAAGCTTTTTTGAGCATCTGGCGCGGCGCCAGCAACTACCGTGCATCGCTCAGCCCGCCGATGGCGTGGATGGGGCTCATCGTGCGCAGCCGTGCGCTGGATGCGCTGCGCAAGCGCACCAGCGACCGGGCGGACCTCATGAACGAGCTGGACGACGAGCTGGCCCAGACGCTGGAGGGCGATTCGCCCAACCCCATGGATGCCGCCGACGCCAGCGAGCAGTCGTTTGCGCTGCACCATTGCCTGGGCAAGCTCGACCACAAACAGCGCGAGGTGGTCAGCCTGGCCTACCTGCGTGACCAAAGCCACGGCGAGCTGGCCGAGCAGCTCAAGCTCCCGCTGGGCACGGTCAAGACCTGGATTCGCCGGGGGCTGGAGCAACTGCGCACCTGCATGGCGCGGTACGCCTGAGCACGGAAGGTCCACCATGAACATCACCCAACACCCCGACCTGCTCGACCGCCTGGCTGCCAGCTATGCCCTGGGCACGCTGCGCGGCGGCGCCCGCCGCCGTTTTGAAACCCTGGCCCGCGAGCACGCCACCGTGCGCGCCGCCGCCCTGGTGTGGCAGACCCGCTGGTCGGGCCTGACCGAGCTGCAAGCTGCGGTAGACCCCGCCCCCGCCGTCTGGACACGCATCGACAACCTCGTGCAGGCCGACCGGTCTGCGGCGGCCTTGAGGGCTTCGCGGGCCGCCGAATCGGCCGCAGCCCACGGCGGCTGGTGGCGCAACCTGTTGGTATGGCGCGGCGCCGCAGCCGCGGGTGCCATCGCCACGCTGGCGGCCGTGGTGGTGGGCGTGCAGGTCAATGGCGGCCTGCGCACCACCGCCGGTGCGCAGATTGCCGCACTGCAGCAGCAGCTGCAGGCCACCCCCCAGATCCAGTACGTGGCCGTGCTGGCCGACGACAAGGCGGATGCCTCGATGCTGGTCACCTTCGACCCCAAGAACAACCAGCTCGTGCTGCAGAGGGTGGGCGGTTTCCAGGAGGGCGCAGACAAGTCGCTGCAGCTGTGGGCGCTGCCGCCTGCGGGGGGGCCGCGTTCGCTCGGTGTGCTGGGTCAGGACAAGCTGCTCAAGCTCGTGGCCCGGGAGGGCGACGTGAAAGAGGTGCCCACGCTGGCCATCAGCCTGGAGCCGCTGGGCGGCGTGCCGAGCGCTACAGGCCCCACGGGGCCGGTGCTGTTCAAGGGTGAGCTGATTCAGCGAATGCTTTGAACGCCTGTTCTCCGCCCAAGGCCTGGCCGGGCAGCGGCCGGCAGGTTGCGGCAGCAAGGGCGATCAACTATTTTTGTCGTTTTTGAATCCATTGCGCGGCGCAGGGCGTATGTAAAAGGCAACATCTTCTTACAACTGCTTTTCACTGGAGACCGCGATGAATCACTGGCATCGAACCGCGCTGTTGGCGGCCCTGGCAACCACGGCCGGGCTGGCCCAGGCCGACACCGGCAAGCTGCTGCTCACGGGCGGCGTCAGCACCATTGCCGGGTCGGCCGGCGGCGGGCTGACCCCCTGGGCGGTGATTGGCAGCAACGCCACGGAAGGCGAGGTGGGCTTCAGCGGCTACGCCACCCGCGCGGCCACGCAGGACTACAGCCTGAACGGTTACGGCGTGGCCGTGGGCTTGTTCGACAGGGTGGAGCTGTCGCTGGCGCGGCAGGACTTTGACGCCTCGCCCGCCATTGCGCTCAATGGCATTGCGCCCTTTGGCGTGACGCCGGGGCAGCACATCAAGATGGATGTGGTGGGCATTAAGGTCAAGGTGGCGGGCGACGCCGTGCTGAACGCCGACAGCTGGATGCCACAGATCGCCGTGGGGTTGGAGCACAAGCGTGTGCACCCAGGCTCCATCGGGTCGGTGCTCGACTTTTTGGGCACCAAGACCAGCGGCACCGACGTGTATGTGAGCGCCACCAAACTGTTGCTCGCTCAGAGCCTGCTGGTCAACGGCACGCTGCGCTCCACCAACGCCAACCAGAACGGCCTGCTGGGTTTTGGCTCTGCCGCGCCGGGCAAGAACAGCCGCAGCCTGCAGCCCGAGTTCTCCGTGGCCTACCTCATCAACAAGAACCTGGCGGTGGGTGCCGAAGTTCGCTTCAAGCCCAACAACCTGCAGGCGCTGGGCGCCGCAGCGGGCCTGGGCGCTGCGCTGCGCGAAGACGACTGGAAAGACATCTTCATCGCCTGGGCGCCCAGCAAGAACCTGTCGCTGACGCTGGCCTACGTGGACCTGGGCCGCATCGTGCCCGGCGTCACCCAAAACCGCCGCCAGACGGGCTACTACCTGTCGGCCCAGGTTGCTTTCTGACGCGGCAGTGCGCATTCCCCCTTTGGAGATTTCCATGAAGCACCACACCCTGATCGCCTGGGCACTCGCCCTGGGCGGCCTGCTGGCCCTGCCAGCAATCGCACAAACAACGAACGCTGCAGCCCCAGCTGCTGCACACGCACCGGCGGGCCTGTACCAGGCCCTGGGCGAAAAGCCCGGCATCACTCGCCTGATGGACGATTTTGTGAACCGCGTGGTCAAAGACCCGCGCATTGGCGGCCATTTCAAGGACGTGAAGCCCGCCGCGCTCAAGGAGAGCCTGACCGACCAGATCTGCCAATTGAGCGGTGGCCCTTGCAAATATGAAGGCGCTGACATGAAATCGGCCCATGCCGACATGGACATCAACAAGGGCCACTTCAACGCCCTAGTGGAGGTGCTGCAAAGCGCCATGGATGCCCAGGGCATACCGTTCGCTCAGCAAAACCGCCTGCTGGCCTTGCTGGCGCCCATGCACCGGGACGTGATCACCATCCGCTGAAGCTGTTGATATGAAAAATACTATGGTTTTTATAGCTGCTAGTGCTTTACTGACAAGCGCTGGCGCCGGAAATGTGCAAATCCAGGTGCTGGACCGCGAGGGCAAGCCGGTGCCCGAAGCCGTGGTGGTGGTGTACCCCGCTGCTTCGCCGGGCGCGGCCCCCAGCCTGCTGCAGGCCAGCCCCACCATCGAGCAGGAGCGCATGCGGTTTGTGCCCGCCCTGACGGTGGTGATGCCCGGCACCACGGTGCGGTTTACCAACCAGGACCGCTGGGACCACCATGTGCGCGGCGCAGCCGCAGGCCTGTCGTCCGCCCCAGCCACCAGCGGCTTCGAGCTGCGCCTGGAGGGCAAGACCGACGGCAAGCCGGCCAACTCCTTTGAGGTCAAGCTCGACACGGCGGGTGTGGTGCTGTTGTCGTGCCACCTGCACGGCTCCATGCGCGGCCATGTGTTTGTGACGGATTCGGCCTGGACGCTCAAGACCGATGCCGACGGCATCGCCCGCTTTGCCAGCGTGCCCGACGGCGCGGCCCAGGTGCGCGTCTGGCATGCCGAGCAACTGGTGGACTTGCCCCGCAAGGCGTTGAACGTGGCCCCGGGGCCTGTGCTGGACACCGTGCAGCTGAGCGTGGTGCCGCGCGTGCGGCGCGCACCGCCAGCGGCGCCTTCCAATACGCCGGGTGGGCCGACCGGGGGGTATAGCCAGGGACCCGCTGGGTTTGGGGAGCGGGTCGCGCATCGGCATTGATGGGCATCACTGTCGGCTGACGGGTTTAGGTGACGTCGTGCCTGGTTTGAGTGCGGAGGCCGGGAGTCGCCCGCCGGGGCGACATCCCGGCCTCCACCCTTAACAAAGGCACGAGGCTAGATCAGCACATGAGCCCCGGCTTCGAAGGGCTCAGCTCAAGCGGCAGGTACGAGAATCAGAGACTATAAAAACAATAGCTGCTAGCGCTTTATGGATAAGCGCCAGCAGCCAAAAAAACCAAAAAAAACAAGGCAAAAAATCATCACCCCGGCATCCGCAACCCCGAAGAAACCGAAGGCACATTCGACGGCCGATGCGGCTGCCCCTGCGGCTGCTCCACCCGCACCAGATGTGCATCGACAGCACCCCCCAGCCCCACATCCCCACGGGCCGGGGCATGGCCGGCACCCGCTCCGGCACCCGCCGCATTCGCACTCCCCCCAGGTGCCGTCAAAAACAGATACAGCGCCTGCGCATCCACATCACTCAACTGCCCCAGCGACTCAAAAGGCATCACCTGGATCGGTGTGCCATCCGGCCGCTTGCCGGTGCGCAGCATGGCCACAAAACTGGCTGCGTTGGGGTAGCGGGCCATGGCGCTGTCGGCACCAGGCCGGATGTCGGCGGCGGCCGGCCAGTCGGGTGGGCCGCCGGGGATCTTGCCGCCCGCCAGATTGGCACCATGGCAGCCGATGCACATGTTGGCCACGTACTGGCCGTTGGGCAGCGTCACGCCCGCAGGCACGGGGCGCGAAGGGGCCAGCTGGTGGTCGATGCGCGCGGCCGCATCGGGGATGGCACCCAGGCCGTACAGCACCCAGGCGGGGCGGGGCAGATCGACCACCGCCTGCGTGCCCTCCTGGGGCTTGAACTGGCGCACATACGACACCAGGGCGTTCAGGTCGTCGTTGGTGAAGCGGTTGTAGTCCTCGCTGGGCATCACCAGCAGCGGGCGGCCATTGGGTTTGACGCCGTGGCGGATCACGCTGTTCCAGTCCTCGGGCTGGTAGCGGGCGACCACGCCAGCGGGGGTGATGTTGGGGCCCACGATGCGCGTGCCCTTGCCGTCGTTGACAAACTCGCGGCCCGTGCCCTGCGCGCCGTGGCAATCGGTGCAGCCGCGCGATGCATACAGATAGCGCCCACGCTCGATGGTCTGCGCGTCGGTGGTGTAAGCCACGGGGCGTGGCTTGATGTCGATATAGCGGTTGCGCTTTTGCTCGGCCAGATACAGGCCGCTGGCCGCCGTGGCGGCAACGATGACGCCCAGCAGCAGCGCGCTGCCAGCGGTCCATTTGATCCAGCGTTTCATGGTGGTATCCCTCTTCTTCGAATGAATGACTGACTGAACGAACGAATTCACGTGTTCAGGCGCCGGATTCTGAATTCGAAGAAGCGGTTTGTGACACCCTCCCACCGCAGGGTGTGGCGCAGCCGGTGACATATGTCACAAACGGCGCTCCGGTGTGGCGGGGCGTGCGTCAACCGCCCCGGTGCTCAGCGCTCGATGGCCTTGTTCCAGCGCGTGTTCCAGGCCGGGCGGTTGGCGTTCACGCTATCCCAGTCCAGCGTCACGGCGTTTTTCATCCACTGGCTGATCTGCGCCACCTGGGCCGCACCTTCACCCACGGCGGGGGCCTTGGGGTTGGTGGGGATCTGCGCGCCAAACTGCAGCACGTTGGCCTGTGCCAGCGGGCTCAGCAAAAATTCGGCAAGCTTTTGCGCCAGCTCGGGCTCACTGTTCTTGGCGATCACGCACTGGCCGGTCATCAGCACCACCGAGCCTTCCTTGGGCTGTGCGTATTCCACCGGAATGCCCTTGGACTTGAGCGCGGCCACGGCCGTGGGCGTGAGCGGGAACAGCGCGGCCTCACCCGTCTGCACCATCTCGGAAATCTTGGCCGAGCTGGGGATGTACTCCAGCACGTTGGGGCCAATGGTCTTGGCCCAGTTGTTGAAGCCCGGCTCCACATTCTTGTCGTTGCCGCCCTGGATGCGGTTGAACATCAGGAAGCCGTGCAGGCCGAACGATGAGGAGGGCATGGACTGGAACACCACCTTGCCCTTGTACTTGGGGTCCGCAAAGTCCATCCATGAGGTGGGTGCAGCCCAGCCTTTCTCGGCAAACATCTTGGTGTTGTAGGCAATGCCCGTCATGCCCAGGCTCACGCCGCTGGCCAGGTCGTCCTTGAAGCGGGCTGCGGGGTAGATGTCGTTCAGGTGTGGGTTGGGGCGCTGCTTCTCGCACAGGCCCATGCCCATGGCGCGCACCATCACGCCATCGTCCAGAAACATCACGTGCATCTGCGGCTTGTCCTTGTTGGCCTGGGCTTTGGCCAGGATGTCCGAAGAAGTGCCGGGCACGACCACCACCTTCGCACCGTGCAGCTTCTCGAACGCCGGGAACACGTACTGCGTGTAGGCCTTCTCCATGGTGCCGCCGTTCATGCCGATGTAGATCGTTTTCGTCTGCGCGGTGGCGGTACCGGCCGTGGCGACAGCGGCCAGCGCAGCAACGGCCAGGATTTTGCGGCGCGCGGAGCCTGCGTGGCGATGGGTGAAGGTGGTCATGGTGATTCCTTTCAGTGGGGGAGGGAAGGGGGCTTTCAGGGCTTGTTCGGTGGCGTGTCTGGTCAGTGGGCGGCCGCAGCGGTGGCCACTTGCGCCGCTGTGGTGGAGAGAAATCGCTCGATGGAAAAGGCCTCGATCGGCGTGGTGCTGCGGCCGTCGCGCGCCAGCTCGGCCAGCACCTCTCCGACGGCGGGACCAATCTGGAAACCTGCGCCTGCAAAACCAAAGCCGTGGATCAAACCTGGTGTGGTGCGGCTCTGGCCCAGCACCGGCTGGCGGTCGGGCAGATAACCCTCGGTGCCGCTCCAGGTGCGGATGAAGTGTGCGTTTTTGAGCGCGGGCAGCAGCTCCATCGCCAGCACGGCCAGCGCGGCAATGGCGCCACGCTCCGAGCGGGCGCGGTCCGCATCCAGCGCCACACCGGCGCCACCGCCCAGCACCAGGTTGCCGCGTGCGACCTGGCGGCAGTAGATGCCGCCGCCTTCCACGCCCAGGCTCCAGTGCATGAAGAACGGCAATGGCTCTGTCACCGCCATGGCGGGGTGGCCGGACTGCAGGGGCACTGCCTCGCCAAACTGCGCAGCCAAGGCACCCGCCCAGGCGCCTGCGCAGTTGATGAGCACTGGTGCACGCACCGCTACTGCGTTGCCTGAGCGCACGGTGAACTGGTGTCCGTCGTGCTCCACCGAGGTCATCGGTGTGCGCTCCAGAATCTGCGCCCCCGCGCGCCGTGCGGCCAGCGCAAAGGCGGGCGACACCAGGCGCGGGTTGGCTTGCCCGTCATCGGGGCACAGCGATCCACCCACGGCACGCCCGCCCAGCCAGGGGCAGCGCTCGCGCAGCGTGGCGCCCGAGACGAGTTGAATGCCCAGGTCAAAGTCGCGGCTCAGCGCGGCGTAGTGTTCGAGCGAGGCCATGTCCGTCTCGCTGCGGCCGATCTTGAAGTGCCCGCTGCGCTGGTATTCGCCGTCGGTGCCAATCAGCGCAGGCAGGTCGGCCCACACCTGGTGGGCGCGCTGCGCCAGCGGCAATTGGCTCACAGGGCGGCCTTGGCGGCGCACGCCGCCGTAGTTCACACCGCTGGACCGCGAGCCGCACAGGTCGCGCTCCAGCAGCACCACGCTGACGCCCTTGCGGCGCAGCGCCAGTGCGGCCGACGCGCCCACAATGCCGCCGCCCACAATGGCGACATCGGTATCAATTGTTCGGGTGGCGGCGGTCATGCGGTGGCCTCCGCCGGGGTGTGGTGCGGTTCAGTGGCATGTGCTTGCAGATGGATCGGAATCGGTTTGATGGGCGCTTGTCCACGCAGGCGCCCCACCAGCTCTACCGGCTTGCCGGTGGCCTGGGCCAGGATTTCAGCCGCAGCCACGCCACACATGCGGCCCTGGCAGCGGCCCATGCCCACGCGGGTCAGGGCCTTGAGGCGGTTCATTTCGTCGGCCCCGGTGTCGCGGGCGCAGGCGCGCAGCTCTCCCGCCGTGATGTTTTCGCAGCGGCACACCACCAGCGCATCGGGCGCGTGGGCCGCCCAGTCGGTGGGGAAGGGGAAGGCGCGTTCCAGTCCTTGTCTGAAAGGCATCAGGTTCGTCAACTTGCGCTCTAGTTCTGCAGCACGTGCGGCATCTACCTTCACGCCGTGGTCGGCCAGCAGTGCCAGCGCGGCGCGCTCGCCCGCCCATTCGGCTGCATCCGCGCCCAGGATGCCCGCGCCATCGCCCGCCAGGTACACACCCGCCACGCTGGTGCGGCCCGCGCTGTCGCGCTCGGGCAGGTGGGCGCGGTGCATCGGCGCCCAGGCAAAGCGGCAACCCAGCAGGTCGGCCAGTTGGGTCTCGGACCGCAGTGCGTAGCCAAAGCCCACGGCGTCGCAGGGCATGGTGTGCTCGGTGTTCCCGTCGCTCCACACCACGGCGTTCACCCGTGTGTCGCCTTGCACGCGCACGGGCCGCACACCGGTGTGCACCGGCACGCCCTGCGCGCGCAGCCACCCCACGTAGTACAGGCCCTTGGCCAGCACGGTGGGCTGCCTCAGCATGCCGGGCAGGGCTGCGAGTTGGTCTGAAAAGCGGGCCGTGTCCAGCACCGCGGCCACCTTCGTGCCTGCCTTGGCATATTGGTACGCCACCAGGTACAGCAGTGGCCCGGTGCCCATCAGCACCACGTTGCGGCCGATGGTGCAGCCCTGAAACTTCAGCGCCACTTGAGCGCCACCCAGCGTGTACACGCCGGGCAGTGTCCAGCCCGGTAGGGGCAGCACCCGGTCGGTGGCGCCGCTGGCCACGATGAGCTGGCCGTAGGGCACCGTGCGCGTGGTCTGTGTGGGGCCGTGCAGCACATCGAGCTGGCCGCCCTGGGCGTTCCACACCAGGCTGTTGGGTTGGTAGTCGATGTGGGCGGCTATGCCATCCAGCGTGTTGTGCAATGCCGTGGCGCGCTTGGCCTCGGCGCCGTACAGCGTTTGTGGGCTGCGGGCAAAGTGCGCGGGCGGGCGGCGGTAGATTTGCCCGCCGCCGCGCGCGGCCTCGTCAATCAGCACGGGGCGCGCACCGTGTGCCACCAGGGCTTGCGCGGCGCGAATGCCTGCCGGGCCTGCGCCGACGATCACGGGTTGCAAATCAGAGGCGGTCATGCTGCCCCTCCCGTGGTCAGCTGCATGCCTGCCGTGATGAAGGTGGCGCAAGACCGCAACCGCTCACCGCTCGGAGTCAGCACCCAGCAGTCCTGGCACGCACCCATCAGGCAAAAGCCAGCACGCGGCTCGTGGCTGAACTCGTTGCGGCGCAACTGGGCGCGGTGGGTGAGGATGGCGGTCAACACCGTGTCGCCTTCGAGCGCGGTGGCAGGTTCGCCGTCGAGCATGAAGGGTACGGAGGCCCGATCTTTTTCGGCCACGCGGTGGAACAGGGCTGGTTTCACGGTCATGAAAGTCGTGCCCATTTATTTACGTCCCACGAGCACGCGGTCCAGTCCGTACACCCGGTCCAGCAACACCATCGCGCAGGCCGTCAGGGCCACCATCAGTGCCGACACCGCCGCCATCAGCGGGTCAATCGACTCGGTGGCGTACATGTACATGCGCACCGGCAGCGTCACCGTGCTGGGCGAGGTGACAAAGATCGACATGGTCACTTCGTCAAAGCTGTTGATGAAGGCCAGCATCCAGCCGCCCGTCACGCCGGGCAGGATCATCGGCAACGTGATGCGCGTGAACACCGTGGCCTGGCTGGCGCCCAGCGACAGGGCGGCATGCTCGGCACTGCGGTCAAACCCCACCAGTGCAGCCACCACCAGCCGCAGGGTGTAAGGCGTGACGATGAGCGCATGCGCAAACACCAGCCAGCCAAAGCTGCCCGTGCCGCCCAGCAGCGCAAACAGGCGCAGCAGGGCCACGCCCAGCACCAGATGCGGAATGATCAGTGGCGACAGAAACAGCCCGTTCAAAAAGCCGCGCCCCGCAAACTCGTAGCGTGTGATGGCAATGCCCGCAGGCACGGCCAGCACCGTGGCCAGCGTGGCCGATGCCAGCGCCAGCCACAGGCTGTTCCAAAACGACTGCACAAAGTCCGAATGCTCGAACACCGCCTTGAACCAGCGCAGCGAGAACTCGGTGGTGGGCAGCGTCAGCGTGTTGTGCGGCGTAAACGCCACGATGCACACCACCAGCAGCGGGGCGAGCATGAAGGTGATGACCAGCGCGTTGAACGCGAGGGCGAGAGGGCCGTTTTTTTGCATAAATCAGGACTCCCGCCGGGCCGCCCCAAGGGAGGCCTGAGCCCCCTTGGGGGGCAGCGAATACACGAAGTGATGGAGCGTGGGGGTGGCCATATTTACCCGAGAGATTTTTTGTAGCGGCCTTCAACCAATCGGTTGTAGCTCAGCATGACCACCAGGTTGGCCACCAGCAGCGTCAGCGCAATCGCTGCGCCCAGGGGCCAGTTCAGCTCGTGCAGGTACTCGTCGTACACCACCGTGGCCACCATCTTCAGCCGCCGCCCGCCCAGCAGGCCGGGAATAGCGAACGAGCTGGCCGCCAGTCCGAACACGATGAGGCTGCCGGACAGGATGCCAGGCAGCACCTGCGGCAACACAATGCGCCGCAGCGTGGTGAACGGCGTGGCCTGCAGCGACAGGGCTGCGTTCTCCACACCCGGGTCCAGCTTCTGCAGCGAGGTCCACACGGGGATCACCATGAAGGGCAGCATCACATGCACCAGGGCGATGACCACCGCGATCTCGGTGTAGAGCATCTTCACCGGGCCAATGCCAACGAGTTGCAGCGCGCCATTCACCAGCCCCTCGGGGCCCAGCAGCATGCTCCATCCAAAGGCGCGCACCACCACCGACACCAGCAGTGGCGCCAGCACCACCAGCAGCAAGATGGAGCGCCACGGGTTGCCCATGCGGCTCAGGATGTAGGCCTCGGGCGCACCAATGGCCACGCAGATCAGCGTGACCAGTCCCGCAATCCAGAACGTGCGCCAGAAGATCGTGTGGTAGTACGAATCAGTGAACACATGGGCGTAATGCTCCAGCGTGAACTCACCCGCCTTCACCCCCGTGGCCGGGTCAAACGCGTTGAACGACAGCACGGCCGTGAGCGCCAGCGGCACCAGCAGCAGCACCGTGAACAGCACCAGCGCCGGGCCAGACAGCCACCAGGGGGCGGCCTTTTTGTGCAGCAAGGTGGTGGCCAGGCTCATGGTGCCACCTCGGCGGTGTCTTCGGCCTCCAGTTCGGCCGTCGCCGTTTCATCCGCGGGCAGCAGGCGCATGCAGTGGTCGGGCCAGTCCACGCCCGTGCGCTCGCCCTCGGCCAGGTCGGGGCGGCCGTCGTTGGGGGTCAGCACCATCAGGTCACCCACAGGCGTGCCGATGCGGTAGAGCCACTGGCTACCCAGAAAGAAACGCTCGCACACCTGACCATCCATTCGGCCCTGCGCGGCGGGCACCAACTGCACTTTTTCAGGCCGCACGCTCAGCAGCACGGCGGCGCCGGGGCGGTAGCGGGCACCATCCACCTCCATCGTGAGGGCGCCCACCTTCACCTGCGTGTGCATGCCACTTGCATGCGTTACCTGACCGGGCAGCAGGTTGGCCTTGCCCACAAAGGTGGAGATGAAGCGGGTGCGCGGGTGCTCGTATACGCGATGCGGGTGGTCGATCTGCGTGGCGCGGCCCGCCTCCATCACCACCACGCGGTCGCTGATGGACATGGCCTCGCTCTGGTCGTGCGTGACCATGATGGTGGTGGTGCCCACCTTGCGCTGAATCTGCCGCAGCTCAAACTGCATCTCTTCGCGCAGCTTGGCGTCCAGGTTGGACAGGGGCTCGTCCAGCAACAGCACCGGCGGCTCGATCACCAGCGCGCGCGCCAGTGCCACCCGCTGGCGCTGTCCGCCCGACAACTCACGCGGGTAGCGCGTGGCGTGCGCCTCCAGGTGCACCAGTGCCAGCGCCTGGGCCACGCGCTCGGCGCGCTCAGCCTTGGGCACCTTGCGCATCTCCAGCCCAAAGCTCACATTGGCCGCCACCGTCATGTGCGGGAAGAGGGCATAGCTCTGGAACACGATGCCCAGCCCGCGCGTGTTGGCCTTGGCGTGCGTGATGTCCTTGCCATCGAGCTCAATGCGCCCGCTGGTCACCGCCTCAAACCCCGCCACCATCTGCAGCGTGGTCGTCTTGCCGCAGCCCGAGGGGCCCAGCAGCGACACAAATTCACCCTTTTGCACCGTGAGGTTCATGGCCTGCACCGCGCAGGTGCTGCCGTAGAACTTGGTCACATCCGTGAGCTTGAGAAACGACATGGCGAAGGCCTTTCCGGTGGTGGCACTGCGCGGGTTGGCTGGAGCCTGTGTGTGCGCCACCTGCTTGTGGAGTTGCATGGACGGGCTGCGGGGCTTTTGAGTGCTTGCACCGGGGTGGTGCAATCGCCTCGCAAAGTTTGAAACAGCCGCTCGATTCGATTGAATCTATTGCAATAAACAAACCAGAACGCTTCGGGTATTCCATTAATCAGAATTTTTCTTAAATTTATTCCATTCAATGAAATATAATGCCTTCGGTTTGAACACAAAATTCCACAGGAGCGATGTATGGAAGCCGCATCCACCGCCACCGGCGGCGTACCCCGGGTGTTTGCCGTCATCCGGGCCCTGTCGGCCGTGCAGGCCGAGGGCGGGCGAGTCACCCAATTGGCGCGTGCAGTGGGCCTCACGCAGGGCACCACGCACCGTTTGCTGCAATCGCTGGTGGCAGAGGGCATGGTCGAGCAGGACGAGCGCAGCAAGCTCTACCGCCTGAGCATGGACTTTTTTGCCCTGGCCGCCAAAGCCGGCAACCCCGGTGATTTGCGCAGCCTGTGCCGCCCCGTGCTGCTGCGCCTGTGCGCAAGCCTGGGCGACAGTATTTTTCTATTGGTGCGCAGCGGGTTCGACGCTGTGTGCCTGGACCGAAGCGAAGGCCCGTTCCCCATCCGGTCCTTCACCGGCGACATCGGCGGCCGCGTGGCCTTGGGTGTGGGGCAGGGCGCTCTGGCCATCCTGGCCTTCTTGCCCGAGGCCGAGCGCGAAGAGGTCATCCGCTTCAACCTCTCGCGCGTGCGCGAATACGGTGTGTTTGACGAGGTGTATCTGCGCACCGAAATCGAGCGCGTGCGCCAACTGGGCTACGCGGGCCGCAACACCGGCTTGCTCGAAGGCATGGCCGGTGTGGCAGTGCCCATCTGCGACCGCGAAGGCCGCGCCGTGGCCGCGCTGAGTGTGGGCACGATTGCGGACCGGTTGAACGCCGACCGCATGCCCACGGTGGTGGAACTGCTCAAGCGCGAGGCGGCTGCGATTGGGCCGAAGATCAATCCGTTTGATGCGACCTTGAGGCGGCCGGCGCAGAGTTTGTCAGGCGGGGCGCTGGGTCAGGCGATTGGGGTGGCTGTGGGGTAGACGGGGGACGGCTGTGGGCCCTTCAGAGACATATGGGCTTCTGAAAGCGTTGCTGCAACGTAGACGTTCGATAACGCAACTTACTGTTGCTGAATTGGGGGGAGCAGAGCAGAGCTACCTTGTCAAGGCACTCGTCGGGTTGCGACCGCTTAGCGGGCCTCTGCGACGCAAGGACGGCTCATACTTATATCCCGCGCAGTGATGTGATATAGCGATGGACACTAACAATAAACAGGTCATCGAAGAGCTTCGCGCAATCATAGGCGCACAGCAAGAGCTTCTGCGATTGACACTTTGGGTGATGTCTCAAGGCCCTGCGGACTTTTTCGGTCACAAGGTCATTTGTCGCTTGGAATGGGACCAAGTGCGTGCCGCAACTGCTACATCCCTCGGAGCTGGTCAGTCGATCAACACGATCTTGTCTGGCTCGGTAAATGTAGGTGTAGGAATCCCCGTTCGGGACCTATACCCCATCACACGGGCAGTGGTGGAAGGTTTCATCAACGCCTCGTTTTTCGTGACGCAGCCGGTCGAGGTTTCGGAACGTGCCATGAAACACAAGGAATATGCGGCCTGGAAGCATGTAAACCGTTCAATCGGCAACGGTGATTTTGCGTTCAGGCTGAGCTCTGATCCGGACCCCAAGGCAACGGCTGACAGGCTGTTCCCTGAATTCACAGGCAGAGGTCGGGACTCCTGGAGTTCGTTGGACGCACCCTCCAAGATCAACCGCATTGGCAAGGTCAATGGGCGCTCTGGCGGTGCGCTTTTGGGCGCTTACGCTCTCGTCTATGCCGTCTCCTCGGAGATCATTCACGGGTCTGTGTACGGCATGAGCTACTTCATGAATGCGCACAATCCAGGAGGGAGCGTCGAAGCCTTCCAGGCGGGCACAGAGGGGCAGGTGGTTGATATCCTGACCGCCGTCGTTCACGCGACGAGCGGCTTTCTTTCCGCCTTCGCAACAGTCCACGAATGCAAACAGTTGGCAGACATCGAGCGGGAACTGTTCCGCCGCATGTATAAGGCTGTCAGCGGCGAAGAGCTGAATGACGACAAGAGGGACAGCTGACGAGAACCAAGCAGCCAATCCAACTGCGGGCATTCATGAACGGCCGAATATGGCCGATTGCGGCATCGTGACTGTCGATTGGTCTGAGGTTGTTCCCACCGCCCAGCTGCTCTGAGTCAGCCATGGCCTATGCGGGCTTTTTGATTCAGCCCGTTTGGTATCTGTAGCAGCGTCGCAGCTTGCCAATTGTCTCGACAAAGCTGAGACAATTTCAACGCACTTCCCGTGGATTAAAGGCTTTTGGCAAAGTCAGTTGCTTCTGTTTTTGTAGCTGCTAACGCTTTACTCATAAGCGCCAGAGGCACTTTTATCCATATTCCACGACATCTGCCCGTGCTTGCCACGCCAAACCCGCGCTGCGCGCTTTTGTGTCACGGGCTCCTCACCCCCTGCCACTGCCCGCACACTCCACCACCAACCGAGCCCTGAACGTCTTCACCAAAGGCGTCTGCACCCACGCCTCAGGGTACATTCGACAGCACGCCTTGGTACTCGTCAGCATCTGCTCTGAAAGCGCCATAAGGCTGCCCGCCGCCAGTGCATGCCGATGAGAAAACGTGGCAATGGTCCTGCCACCAGGTGGGACGAGGGGCCTGACGATCATGGCCGAATTTTCGGACTGGGGCCGCGCAGGCCCTGCAACGATGCACGCTGCGGCCCACCCGCTACTTTCAAGAATAAAGAACAAACACCATGGATTTCCAGCAAGCCACTCCCGAATACCTCGACCAATGCCGCGCCGCACAACGGGCTGAGCAGGAGCAATCCCTGGCCAGCACCAACAACTGGGCGCACGTGGACAAGCCCCAGGCGCATGCCGACTTCGATGCGTTCTACAAGGAACTGGCGCCGTTGATCGATGCAAACGAGCCTGCGTCTCCCACCATCCAGGCCTTGATGGCAAAACACTTTGCCATCGTCTCGCGCTTTTACGTGCCCTCGCGTGAGGCCTATGTGGGCACTGCGCTGTTCTACGCGGACAACGCCGAAATGAAGGCGTTTCACAATACCTACCATCCCCGTCTGGTGGAGTTTTTGGGCGGGGCGGTGCACGCCTATGCCCAGCAGAACCTGGCCTGAATTCCCGGTCTGGCCCGCCCGCCACAGCCATGCTGGCCACGCGTTCTCAATGCCCATGCAACCCCTCTCTGCACCACCCGCACCGCATTCACCGCCGGAGCCCTTGCCGGTGTGCGCAGCTCTGGCCGAGGCGTTGATGGATGACCCGTTCTATCAGGCCGTCACCATCGACCACGCGGCAGCCCCTGCACTGCGGCACAGGGTGCTGGCCCACTACTTTGCGCTGGCCATGGACGAGGCTTGTGCCGTCGGCGAGGTGCTGCAGGCAGGCACCGACGGGGCAGCATGCTGGATCACGAACCGGGCCACCGCCAGCGAGAAGGCCATGCACAGCGCACGGCGCACCGAAGGCCTGGCCCGGTGCCTGGGGCCCCTGGGGTTCGACAACTACCAGCGCATCGCCGCTGCCATGGAAGAACAGGTGCCCGGCAATCTGCACAACGCCTGGTACCTGTCGATCCTGGGCGTGCGCACGGCGGCCCGTGGCCAGGGCCTGGCGCAGCGGCTGATTCTGCCGACCTTGGTCCGCGCAGACCTGGCAGGCGCAGCCTGCTATCTGGAAACCTTCAACCCGCTCAGTCTTCCGTTTTACCGGCGCCTGGGGTTTACCGGCGAGACGGAGTGCGTTGAGCCCGTCTTGGGCCGCACGTACTGGCTGATGGCGCGCGATGCAAGGCCTCCATCCTGATGGCGGCGGCGGTTGCCAGCGCGCCTACTTTCTCGCAAGCCCTGCACTGAATTGCCATGGGTCATGGTTTGCCTGGCAAAGCGATGATCTGCCCGCTCATCCCCGATTCGGGGCTGTCATTGATCACGTAGTATCGCTGGGCAATAGAGAGAAACAAGCCACCCAGCGAGGGCGAATCCTGTGCGATCCCTTGCTCGTCCGGCAGGGACTGGCAAGGAAGCTGGTGTGCGAGAGGGCAATAAATAATGAAGCGTGATGTTCGCTGGGCTGCGCTGCTGCTGGTGGTGGTGTACCTGTCGGTGTCTGCCACCACCGCTTGGCAGATATGGTCGGTACGAGAGCACTCGCTGGCCGAAATCGACACCCAGAACCTCAACCTGGCACAGACCCTGAACACCTACACGGAAGGCGTCATCACCCAAAGTGCCATGCTGCTTCTGGGCATCGTCGAGCGCCTTGAGGAAGAGGGGGCGGAGCCCGGGCATCTGCAGCGCCTGCAACGGCTGATTGGCCGGCAAGAGCACCTGCTCAACCAGCTCAATGGCATGGCCATCTACGACCATGCGGGCAACCGGCTGATGTCCTCCATCGGCCCCGCACCAGCCCATGCGAGTGGGGCAGACAGGGCCTTCTTTGCGCACCACCGGGACAATTCATCCCCTGAGCCTTTTATCGGACCCGCCATCCAAAGCCGCTCCACGGGCGACTGGGTCATTACCGTGAGCCGGCGCTTTGACGACCATGACAAGCGCTTTGCCGGTGTCGTGGTCGTGAGCCTGGGCATCAAGGATTTCCTGGAGTTGTTTGGCAAGATCGACGTGGGCACGCAGGGGGCCATCGGCCTGTCTACCACCGGCGGGCAGATGCTGGTGCGCTACCCCTACCGCGAGCAGGACATGGGCCGCGACTTCTCCAAGTCTCCCAACTTCCAGCGCTTCTACTCGGGCGCGGTGTCCGGCACCGCCGCGTTCAAATCCGGCATCGACGGAACGCAGCGGTTGTACGCCTACCGCAAGAACGACCGCTACCCCCTGATCACCACCGTGGCCGTGGGCAAGGAAGAGGCCTTGAGCCGCTGGCGGCGCCAGGCGCTGCTCACCGCAGGTGTCGTGGGGGCCTTGTTGCTGGGCATCACGGCCATTGGGTGGCATCTGCTGATCGACATCCGCCGCCGCACCCGTGCCGAGGTCTCGCTGGTAGCGGCGCGAGAAGACCTGATGGCTGTGAACCAGAAGCTCGAAGCGCTGGCTACGCAAGACCAGCTCACAGGCCTGGCCAATCGCCGCTGCTTTGATGAAACCTTGAATGTGGAGTGCCGCCGCGCCGGCAGAGAAGGCACTCCGCTGTCCCTGCTGCTCATCGATGTCGACCACTTCAAAGGCTTCAACGACACCTACGGCCATGTGGAGGGCGACGCCTGTCTGCAGGCGGTGTCGAAGTGCCTGGTGCAGTACGCAAAGCGCCCGGGGGATCTGGTTGCGCGCTATGGGGGTGAGGAGCTGGCCATCATCCTGCCCAACACCGACCTGCCAGGCGCGCAGGTCGTTGCAGAGGTGGTGCGTGAGCGAATTGAAGCCCTGGCCATCCGCCACGGCACCAGCGCCTTCGGGCATGTCACGGTCAGTGTGGGCGCCGCGTGCATGGCAGGTTCTTATGGGGAAGGCAGCGAGCGGCAGTTGATCGAGGCGGCGGACCGCATGCTTTACCGGGCGAAGGCCTCAGGCCGCAATCGGGTGGAGACCGGAGCGGACAGAAAATGACGGCGCCACATGTTCCCCTATCGCACCCCAAATACCGCCCGGATATCGATGGTTTGAGGGCCATCGCGGTTGTTTCGGTGGTGGCCTTCCACGCATTTCCCTCCTGGATCGGGGGGGGATTCATTGGCGTCGATATCTTCTTCGTGATATCTGGCTATCTGATCTCCTCCATCATTTTCGAAAGCCTGGACAAAAAGGCTTTCAGTTTTTCTGAATTTTATGCGCGCCGCATTCGGCGCATATTCCCGGCGCTTCTATTGGTCTTGATAGCCTGCCTTGCCTTTGGCTGGTTTACGTTATGGGCAGATGAATACAAGCAGTTGGGCAAGCACGTGATGGGAGGCGTTGGATTTGTTTCCAATTTTGTGCTTTGGGGGGAGGCAGGCTATTTTGACAACTCTGCGGAAACCAAGGTCTTGCTGCATTTGTGGAGCCTGGGGATCGAGGAGCAGTTCTACATTGTCTGGCCCGTGCTGCTCTGGGTGGCCTGGAAGTGCAAATTTAATCTCTTCGCAATCACTGTGGTGTGCGCAATTTTATCCTTTGCGCTCAATATAAAAGGTGCAGGGCAAAATGCCATCACGACTTTTTATTCACCTCAAACCCGATTCTGGGAGCTTCTTTGTGGAAGCCTGCTGGCTTGGTTTTTTCTTTATGGGAAGGATGTGTGCAGAAAGTGGGCGGTTGCACTCCATGGCTGGCGAACCATCGCCGTTCACTACCAAAAAATCAAACCCCGCGATGGGTTCTTGTTGAACGTATCGTCGCTGCTGGGTTTGTTGTTGCTGGCGTATGGGTTCTGGCGAATCGATAAAAACATGAACTTCCCAGGTGTTTGGGCGGTAGTGCCTGTGCTGGGGACCATGTTGATGATTTCAGCGGGGCCAAGCGCATGGATCAACAGAAAAATACTGTCGAACAGAATCGCAGTCTGGTTGGGTTTGATCAGTTTTCCATTGTATTTGTGGCACTGGCCCCTGCTTTCCTTCGCGCGGATTGTGGAAGGTGAAGTGCCGAGCCGGGATGTCCGCATTGCGGCTGTCGCTCTGTCTGTGGTGCTGGCATGGCTGACTTATCGCCTGGTGGAGCACCCGGTGCGGCTGGGCCGGCGCAGTCCATGGAAAGTGGTGGCGCTGGTGGTTTTGATGGTCACCATTGGCGGTGCTGGATATATCGTCTACGACAGCGATGGCGTCAAATCACGGAGCCATGTGGTCAAAATGAATTCCATCAATGCCCAATTTGTGGGGCCGTTGTGGAAGTTTGCAAAAAATGACCTCTGCGAATCAAAGTATCCTTTTGCGGAAACCGAAAAATATGGCTGGTGGTTTTGCATGGCCAATAGCCCGGAAAAGCCAACTCTGCTGTTGTTGGGCAGTAGCTTTGCAAACCATCTCTATCCGGGTTTTGCCCTGAATGATGAGTTCAAGCACCATTCGGTGCTCTCCATCGGGACTTGCGATGCCGGCTGGGTTGAAAGGTCTGACCCAACCACCGAGCTGACTTCCTTGCCCTGTTCTGGCCAGAGGCGGTTTGATCAGCAGGAGTTCATCAACCATCTTGTTGTGAAAGAGAATTCAATCCGATATGCGGTCATCGGTGGCGTTCGCCACAACACCGATCCAGGCTACCTGGAAAGACTGAGAAAAAGAATTGATTTTCTCGAAAAAAATAACATCAAAGTCATTGTTTTTAGCCCGCATGTGAGGCTGAAATACGATATCAAGGGCTGCTACGCGCGGCCCCTGAAGGAAACTGAAAAAACCTGCCTAGCTTCTGTGGATGATTATGCTGAAATAGCGAATGATTTCCATCGGCTGATGTGGTCAATTCTAAAAACCAATCCCAATGTTCTGGTATTCGATCAGAACACGGTTTTTTGCGATGCACGTGTGTGCCAATTCAAGCTCCCTGTCATGCCCGCTTTCAGGGATGAATATTCGCATTATTCAGAATTTGCCAGCAGACTGGTCATCGAGGAGTTTGCCAGGTGGGCCAAAATTCATGCCCCAGACATGCTGGCGCCCTGAAATCCCGATGCGGAGGGGCTCCCTTGTCTCGGCGCACCGGCCTCGTGGTCGGGCTGGCTTGCCTGCGGTGGCGGGCTGCATCTCTCCACCGGCTCATCCTGCAGCGGTCGGCAGTGCGTGGCACTCCTTCACCACCCAATCCCTGAACGCCTTCACCAACGGCGTCTGCGCCCGCGCCTCGGGGTAGACCAGGTAGTACGCATCGGTGCTCGTCAGCACCTGGTCTGACAGCTCCACCAAGCTCCCCGCCGCCAATTCCTGCTCAATCAAAAAGCGCGGCAGCAGCGCAGCACCCAGGTGGGAGACGGCAGCCTGGGCAATCATGGCGAAGTGTTCGGACTGGGGGCCGCGCAGGGCTAGGGCCGTGGGGGCGCCCACCAGCTCAAACCATTCGGCCCACTGCGTGGGGCGGGTGCTTTGCTGCAGCAGCACCACGCGGGTCAAATCCTGCGGGGTGTGGATGTTGTGGCGGTCACGGTAGGCGGGGCTGCACACAGGCACGGTTTCTTCGTGCATCAGGTATTCGCACACGGCGCCCGCCCAGTGCGGCGCGCCGAAGTGGATGGCAGCGTCAAACGGCGTGCCCGCAAAGTCAAAGGGCTCGGTGCGGGCCGAGAAGTTGACCATGGCTTCGGGGTGCAGCGCCATGAAGCCGCCCAGGCGCGGGATGAGCCAGCGCGTGCCCAGCGTGGGCAGCACGGCCAGGTTGAGCAGACCGTCGGTGCTGGAGAACGCCATGGTTTTTTGCGTGCTGGCCGACAGCTGTTGCAGCACGTTTTGCACGTCGGCGGCATAAACGCGGCCCGCGTCGGTCAGCACCACGCGCTGGCGCACGCGGTGGAAGAGGGCGGTGCCCAGTTGATCTTCCAGCTGCCGGATCTGGCGCGATACGGCGCTTTGGGTGAGGTGCAGTTCCTCCGCCGCGCGCGACACGCTCTGGTGGCGTGCTGCTGCCTCAAAGGCCAGCAGGTCGGCTGTGGAGGGCAGGAAGGTGCGGCGCAGCAGGGTCATGCGTAGGGGGAATGATTGGCGGTGGCAAAAATTACATATTTTTAGCCACGGGCGCTCAATTGATAAGCGTTCGTAGTCTTGATATTTTCAGATACTTCATTCTCATTTGTGATCAAGTAGTTCCATTTTTTTGCTATCCAGCACGGCGAGATTGGCGGATATTGGCGTATTCGCTGGGTGCTTTCTTCATCCGCTTTTCCCTTCTTCTCCCGCCTTCCTGACCTTTGCGAGTCGCCATGCCTGCCACCTCTGCCGCCACCCTCCTTGTGACCGAAGTCGATCAACTGCTGCAACGCCTGGGCGTGCCCCGCGCCGCGTACACCGGCGGCACGCTGGCTGCCCGCTCGCCCATCACGGGCGAGGTGCTGGCCCAGGTGCCGCAGCAAAGCCCGGCCGATGCCACGGCCGCCATTGGCCGCGCGCATGCGGCCTTTTTGGCGTGGCGCAATGTGCCGGCACCGCGCAGGGGTGAGCTGGTGCGCCTGCTGGGTGAAGAGCTGCGCGCCGCCAAGGCGGACCTCGGCCTGCTGGTAACCATCGAGGCGGGCAAGATCCCGTCCGAAGGCCTGGGCGAAGTGCAGGAGATGATCGACATCTGCGACTTTGCCGTGGGCCTGTCGCGTCAGCTGTATGGCCTGACGATTGCCACCGAGCGCCCCGGCCACCGCATGATGGAAACCTGGCACCCGCTGGGGGTGTGCGGCGTGATCTCGGCCTTCAACTTCCCCGTGGCCGTGTGGTCGTGGAACGCGGCGCTGGCGCTGGTGTGCGGTGATTCGGTGGTGTGGAAGCCTTCGGAAAAGACCCCGCTCACGGCCCTGGCCACGCACGCGATTGCCCAGCGCGCCATTGCGCGTTTTGGCAGCGACGCACCCGAGGGCCTGCTGGAGCTGATTGTGGGCCAGCGCGACATTGGCGAGGTGCTGGTGGATGATGCCCGCGTGCCCGTGCTGTCGGCCACAGGCTCCACCGCCATGGGCCGCGCCGTGGGCCCGCGCCTGGCAGCGCGTTTTGCGCGCGGCATCCTGGAGCTGGGCGGCAACAACGCGGCCATCGTGGCTCCCACGGCCGATCTGAATCTGGCGCTGCGCGGCATCGCGTTCGCCGCCATGGGCACAGCGGGCCAGCGCTGCACCACGCTGCGCCGCCTGTTTGTGCACGAGAGCATTTACGACCAGCTGGTGCCCCAGCTGGCCAAGGTGTACGCCAACGTGCAGGTGGGTGATCCGCGCACGCCCGGCACGCTGGTGGGCCCGCTGATCGACCGCCCCGCCTTTGACGGCATGCAAAAGGCGCTGGAGCAAAGCCGCGCGCTGGGTGCCACGGTGCACGGTGGTGGCCGTGTGGAAGGCATCGGTGGTGGCGAAGCGTATTACGTGCGCCCCGCACTGGTGGAACTGACAAAACACGAAGGCCCCGCGCTGCACGAAACCTTTGCGCCCATCCTTTACGTGGTGCGCTACGGCACCATTGACGAAGCCATTGCCATGAACAACGCCGTGGGTGCCGGCCTGTCTTCGTCCATCTTCACCCTCAATGTGCGCGAGGCTGAACAGTTCATGTCGGCCGCTGGCTCGGACTGCGGCATTGCCAACGTGAACATCGGCCCCAGCGGCGCCGAAATTGGCGGCGCGTTCGGCGGCGAGAAGGAAACGGGCGGTGGCCGCGAAGCGGGCTCGGACAGCTGGAAGGCCTACATGCGCCGCGCCACCAACACCATCAACTATTCCACTGCTTTGCCGCTGGCGCAGGGCGTGACGTTTGATGTGTAAGCCACGCGCTGCTGGCACCGTTCATGTTGACCGCTAAGGCCTCACACCCCATCGTCATCATTGGCGGTGGTGTCATTGGTAGCGCGATTGCGTACTTCCTCACGCTGCAGCAACCGGGCTGCGAGGTGGTGGTGGTCGAGCGGGACCCGACCTATGCGCGCGCTTCGTCGGCGCTGTCGGCCAGCTCCATCCGCCAGCAGTTCTCGACCGACATCAACATCCAGATATCGGCCTACGGCATTGGCTTTCTGCGCAACGTGGGCACGCTCCTGGCCTGCAACGGCGATGTGCCCAACATCGGTCTGCACGAAGGCGGCTACCTGTACCTGGCCACGCAGGCGGGCGAGGCCACGCTGCGCGAGAACCATGCGTTGCAAAAGCAGTACGGTGCCGATGTGGCGCTGCTCAGCCCGCAGCAGCTGGCCGGGCGATTTCCGTGGCTGGCACTGCAGGATGTGGCGCTGGGCTCGCTGGGCCTGTCGGGCGAGGGCTGGTTTGATGGCTACCTGCTGCTGACGGCGCTGCGCAAGAAGGCACAGAGCCAGGGCGTGCGCTATGTGGCCGATGATGCCGTGGGCCTGGATACGGTCTTTGGCGATGGCGTGTTGCATGTGAACGCGGTGCGCCTGCAAAGCGGCGCCGTGCTGCCTTGCCGCTACGCCGTGAATGCCGGCGGCCCGTGGGCGGCGGCCATCGCGGGCTGGGCGGGTATTGATTTGCCCGTGGTGGGTAAACGCCGCACGGTCTTCAACCTGGCCAGCCCCGCAGCGCTGCCGGGCTGCCCGCTGCTCATCGACACAAGCGGCATTTGGCTGCGGCCGGAGGGAAAGGGCTTTATCTGCGGCTTTGCACCCGATGCCTACAACGACGCCGACTTTGCCCCGCTGGAGCCCGAGTACGACGCGTTTGACAACCACATCTGGCCCACGCTGGCCGAGCGCGTCCCGGGCTTTGAAGCGCTGCGCATGCAGGGCGCCTGGGCGGGCTACTACGAGATGAACACCTTCGACCACAACGCCATCGTGGGCCTGCACCCGGCGTGCGACAACCTGGTGTTCGCCAATGGCTTTTCGGGCCACGGCCTGCAGCAGTGCCCGGCCGTGGGGCGTGGCTTGGCGGAGTGGATGCTGACCGGTCACTACCAGAGCCTGGATTTGTCGCCCCTGTCCATCGAGCGCATTGCGCGCAACCGGCCGCTGCTGGAGAAGAACGTCATCTGAGCCTTGAGCCCCCTGCGGCGATGCCCCTGCGCACCGCCCGGTCGATTTTTCCTTTTTCGGTATTTCTGCTTTCAACGCTTTCCAACCTGCCAATCACAACACCACCGGAGACAACGACCATGGCAATTTCCCGCAAGACATTCACCGCGCTCGCCGCAGGGCTGGCACTGGCCTGCATGGCTTTTGCACCTGCGCACGCACAGACCCCATCCACCCCCACGCTGGAGAAGATCAAGGCATCTGGCAAGGCGGTGCTGGGCGTGCGCGAGACGTCGCCGCCCATGGCCTATGCGCTGGGAGCCAACGAGAAGTATGTGGGCTACCACGTGGAGCTGTGTGAGCGCGTGCTCAAGGAAATCGTGCCCGATGCCAAGCTCGAATACATGGCCGTCACCGCACAGAACACGCTGCCCCTGGTGCAGAACGGAACGCTCGACATCGGCTGCGGCCCCACCACCAACAACACGGCGCGCCAGCAGCAGGTGGCATTTGCCGTGACGACCTATGTGAGCGAAGTGCGGATGGCGGTGCGCAAGGATTCGGACCTCAAGTCCCTCAGCCAGCTGGCGGGCCGCACCATTGCCGCATCCACCGGCACCACGGCCGTGCAGCTGCTGCGCAAGCAAGAGCGTGCCTTGGGCGGCGCCCCCATCAAGACGGTGCTGGGCAAGGACCACCACGAGAGTTTTCTGCTGCTCGAAACAGGCCGTGCCGACGCATTTGTTCTCGACGACAACCTGCTCGCCGGGATGATTGCTAACTCCAAAGACCCATCGGCCTACCGCATCGTGGGCGAGCCGCTGGGCGCAGAGCCGATTGCACTCCTGTTTCGCAAGGACGACCCCGCCTTCAAGGCGGCGGTGGATGGTGTCCTCACCAGGCTGATGCAAAGCGGCGAGATGGAAAAGATTTACACCAAGTGGTTCGTGAACCCCATTCCGCCGAAGAACATGAGCCTGAGCCTGCCGCTGGGCACCACGCTGCGCCAGCTGTTTGCCACGCCCAACGACAAGCCCCTGGAGACCTACCAGCAATGAACGCACCCATCCCCGCCACGGCCTTCCGCGCGGCCGATCGCATCAGCGCCATCGGTGTGTCCGACATCGTGCGCATCACCCAGGCTGCCAACGAACTCAAGCGCCAGGGCCAGCCTGTGATCGTGCTGGGCCTGGGCGAGCCCGACTTCGACACGCCCGCCCATGTGATTGAAGCCGCGCAGCAGGCCATGGCGCAGGGCGACACGCACTACACGGTGCTTGATGGCACGCCCGCGCTCAAGGCGGCCATCCAGCTCAAGTTCCGCCGCGATAACGGGCTGGAGTTTGCAACCAACGAAATCACGGTAGGTGCGGGCGCCAAGCAGGTCATCTACAACGCGCTGATGGCCAGCCTGAATCCTGGCGACGAGGTGATCCTGCCCGCGCCGTACTGGACATCGTATGCCGACATGGTGCTGATTGCCGGTGGCGTGCCTGTGGTGGTGCCGTGCAGCGAGGCCAACGGGTTTCGCATCACGGCTGAGCAGCTCGATGCGGCCATCACGCCACGCACGCGCTGGGTGTTCATCAATTCCCCCTCCAACCCCAGTGGCACGGCCTACAGCGCCGAGCAGCTGCGGCCCATTTTGGAGGTGGTGCTGAACCACCCGCAGGTGTGGGTGCTGGCGGACGACATCTACGAACACATCCTGTACGACGGCCATGCGTTTGCCACTCCCGTGGCGGTGCTGCCCGCACTGCGCGACCGCACCCTCACGGTGAACGGAGTCTCCAAGTCGTACGCCATGACGGGCTGGCGCCTTGGCTATGGTGCAGGCCCGCGCGCACTGATCGCGGCCATGGCTGTGGTGCAAAGCCAGGCCACATCGTGCGCGTCGTCCATCAGCCAGGCGGCGGCGGTGGCTGCGCTCACCGGCCCGCAGGACGTGGTGGCCGAGCGCTGCCGCGCGTTTCAGGCGCGGCGCGACCTGGTGGTGGCGGCCCTCAACGCATCGCCGGGCCTGCGCTGCGGCGTGCCCGAGGGGGCGTTCTACACCTTTGCCAGTTGCGAAGGCGTGCTGGGCCGCACCACACCGGGTGGCGAGCTGTTGCGCACGGACGCCGATTTTTGCGACTACCTGCTGCGCGAGTTCCACGTGGCCGTGGTGCCAGGCAGCGTGCTGGGGCTGGCGCCGTACTTCCGTATCTCGTACGCTGCCAGCATGGCCGACTTGCAGGAGGCCTGCGCACGCATCCAGCGCGCGTGCAAGGCGCTTTTCTGAGTTCTTGTTTTTTTGTGAAATGACCGTCTGACATGACCACCGCACCCACCACCTCCCGCACCGGCGGCCAGATCCTGGTCAGCCAGCTCATCACCCATGGCGTGAAGCAACTGTTTTGCGTGCCGGGCGAGAGCTACCTGGCCGTGCTCGATGCCCTGCACGATGCAGACATCGGCGTGACGGTGTGCCGCCAGGAAGGCGGCGCGGCCATGATGGCCGAGGCGCAGGGCAAGCTCACGGGGCAGCCGGGCATCTGCTTTGTGACGCGCGGGCCGGGCGCCACCAATGCGTCGGCCGGTGTGCACATTGCGCACCAGGACTCCACACCGATGATCCTGTTCGTGGGCCAGGTGGCACGTGGGACCATGGGGCGCGAGGCGTTCCAGGAGCTCGACTACAGCGCGGTGTTCGGCACCATGGCCAAGTGGGTCGTGCAGATCGACGACCCGGCGCGCGTGCCCGAGCTGATCTCGCGGGCCTTCCATGTGGCCACGTCCGGACGACCCGGCCCCGTGGTGGTGGCATTGCCGGAAGACATGCTGACCGAAGCCACCACGGTGGCCGATGCGCTGCCCTACCAAGTGACCGAAACGCACCCCGGCCCGGCACAGATGGCCGAGTTGGCTGAGCGTTTGAAGGCCGCGCACCAGCCGGTGGCGATCCTGGGTGGCAGCCGATGGTCCGAGCAGGCGGTGCGCGAGTTTGTGGCGTTCGCCGAGGCGTGGTCACTGCCGGTGTACTGCTCATTCAGGCGGCAGATGCTCTTCCCGGCCAACCATGCCTGCTACGGCGGCGACCTGGGCCTGGGCGTGAACCCGCGCCTGCTGGCGCGCGTCCGTGCGTCAGACCTGGTGCTGGTGGTGGGCGGGCGTCTGTCCGAGGTGCCGTCGCAAGGGTATGAGCTGTTTGCTGTCCCCAACCCCACACAGCCGCTGGTGCATGTGCATGCTGACGCGGATGAACTGGGCAAGCTCTACCGCCCCGCGCAGGCCATCCACGCCACGCCGCAGGCATTCACGGCGGCGCTGGCGGGTGTGCGGCCTGCAGGGGCCGTGGCCTGGCATGCCCATGCAGAGATGGCGCGGTCTGAATACTTGGCCTGGAGCGACACCGACCCTATCCACATCCCGGGTGAGCTGCAGATGGGCCAGGTGATGCAGCACCTCAAAGACGTGCTGCCCGCCGACACCATCTTCTGCAACGGTGCCGGCAACTTTGCCACCTGGGTGCACCGCTTCTGGCCGTTCACCACCTATGCGAGCCAGCTCGCACCCACCAGCGGATCGATGGGTTACGGCCTGCCCGCCGGTGTGGGCGGCAAGCGGCTGTGGCCGCAGCGCGAGGTGGTGGTGTTTGCGGGTGATGGCGACTTCCTCATGCACGGCCAGGAATTCGCGACCGCCGTGCAATACGGCCTGCCCATCATTGTGGTGCTGCTGGATAACGCCATGTACGGCACCATCCGCATGCACCAGGAGCGCGAGTACCCCGGCCGCATCAGCGCCACCCAGCTCAAGAATCCGGACTTCAAAGCCTACGCCCAGGCCTTTGGCGGGCATGGAGAGCGGGTAGAGCGCACCGAAGACTTCGCCCCGGCGCTTGCCCGTGCACGGGCGAGCGGTCTGCCCAGCGTGTTGCACTGCCTGATCGACCCCGAGGCGATCACGCCCACGGGCACGCTGCAGGGCATTCGCAGCGCGGCCATGGCCAAGCGATAGCCAAACGATAGCACCGTCATGCCAGGTGGCAGCAGTCTGTCACTCTGCCGCGCACAATAGCGGGCGTGACCGTTTCAGCGCCCGATTTCCCCGATAACGAGCCCGCAACTGGCGCCCCGCCACAGCGCCAGGGGCAGCGGCTGCGCCGCATCGCACATCTCGATATGGATGCCTTTTTCGCATCTGTCGAACTGCTGCGCTACCCGCAGCTCAAGGGCCTGCCCGTGGTGATTGGGGGCGGGCGGCGCAAGGTGGATGAACTGTTGCTGCAAGGCCCGGATGGCACGGGCTTGCGCGAGCGGCATTTCATCCCGGTGGAGGACTTTCCGCTGCTCAAGGACTATGTCGGCCGGGGCGTGATCACCACCGCCACCTACCCCGCGCGGCAGTTTGGTGTGGGCTCGGCCATGGGGATGATGAAGGCCGCCAAGCTGTGCCCGCAGGCTATCGTGCTGCCGGTGGATTTTGACGAGGTGCGGCGGTTTTCACGCCTGTTCAAAAGCACCATCATGGAGATAGCCCCCGTGATGCAAGACCGGGGCGTGGACGAGGTGTACATCGACTTCACCGACGTGCCCGGCGGTCAGCGCGAAGGGGGCAGGGTGCTGGCGCGGCTTATCCAGAAGAGCATCTTTGACGTGACCGGGCTGACTTGCTCGATTGGCGTGGCGCCCAACCGGCTGCTGGCCAAGATGGCCAGCGAGTTCAACAAGCCCAACGGGATCTCCATTGTTTACGAGGAAGATCTGCAGACCAGGATCTGGCCGCTCAATGTGCGCAAGATCAACGGCATTGGCCCCAAGGCCGGCGAGAAGCTGGCACGGCTGGGCATTGAAACCATCGGGCAGCTGGCGGCGCAGGATGAGCAATGGCTGATGGGCCACTTTGGCAAGTCCACCGGGGCGTGGATGCACCGGGTGGCCTGGGGGCGGGACGACAGCCCGGTGGTGACCGAGAGCGAGCCCGTGAGCATGAGCCGCGAGACCACGTTCGACCGCGACCTGCACGCAGTGCGAGACCGCGCTGAACTGGGCGCGATCTTCACCGACCTGTGTATGCGCCTGGCCGAAGACCTGCAGCGCAAGGGCTATGTGGCGCGCACCATCGGCATCAAGCTGCGCTACGACGACTTCAAGATCGCCACGCGCGACCACACGGCGAACCTCTACACGGCCGATGGCGCCACCATCCGCCAGCTGGCCGGGCAGTGTCTCAAACGCGTGCCGCTGGACAAGCGCCTGCGGCTGCTGGGCGTGCGGGCCAGCACGCTGGCGCGGCGGGGCGAAGAGCCCTTGCTGGAGCCACGGGCTGGGGCAACGGCAGAAACACGCCGGCGCAAGCCAGGCTCCGCAGATGGCGCAGAGGGTGTGGGTGGCACGGCGCAGCTTTTTTAGCGCGGGTTGACGTCGTTTCCTGCCAGTTCACGGCCCGGTGGGGTCGTGGCAATCGGCGTAAACACCCAGAGTGAGACCTGCCTGCACCGCCTGTTGCGTTCCTATACTCGCCCGCATATGGCCACTGCCACCGATGTTCCTTCCGCCAACCTGCAAGCGTTGATCCGCGCCGCAGCCGGGGGAGACCATGCCGCCTTCGCGCAGATCTACCAGCGCACCCACGTGCATCTGTTCGGCGTTGCCGTACGTATGTTGGGACAAGGACAGGCGGCCGAGGATGTGCTGCAAGAGGCGTATGTGAGCATCTGGAAGAACGCTGGGAGCTACCGCAGCGAAGTGGGCGGGCAGCCCATCCAGCCCATGACGTGGCTGATTGCCATCGTGCGCAACAAGGCCCTGGACGCCTTGCGTGCCCGTGCGCGGCGGCCAGAAAGCGCCTGGAACGACACCACGGAGCTTGCAGGCAGCGATGGGGATGGCAGCGACGCGCCGCCGGGTGCTGCGTCTGCATTGGCCCCCGCACCCAGCGCACTGCATCTGCTGGAGCAGGTCACCCAGGCGCTGCGCATCGAAGGCTGCATGAATGCGCTGGACGGAAGCTACCGGCAAAGCTTGGCACTGGCTTACTACCAGGGCCTGTCGCATTCCGAGGTGGCGGCGCAGATGGGCGCGCCCCTGGGTTCGGTCAAGGCCTGGATCCGGCGGGGCCTGGAGCGCCTGAAAAGCTGCCTGGCCGCGCAAGGGGTGGGCGCATGAGGTATACCCACCCCGCGCTGCTGGACCACCTAGCGTCTGCCTATGTGCTGGGCACGCTGGGCGGTGGCGCGCGCCGCCGCTTCGAGCGGCTGCTGCGCGATCGCGGCGACGTGCAGTTGCTGGTGGCGCAGTGGGAAGGGCGGCTGGGGATGCTGGCCCGTTCGGTGCCGGTGCAACAGCCACCGCAGCGCGTGTGGGCCGCCATAGAGGCGCGCACCCGGCCGCGCGATGTGAAAGACGCAGCCCCGCAGGGCGGTTGGGCCGGTGTGCTGTGGCGGCGCCATGGTGTGTTGCAGGGCTTGGCGGGTGTGGTGTTGGGTGTGGTGGCCACCGTGGCCCTGGTGGCTGCGGTGCCAACCTTGTTTGTGTCGAGCGACCAGGTGGCCTTGCGCGCAGGGGACAAACTGCCGCAGGCCTATGTGGGCCTGCTGACGGACGAGGCGGGCAACGGCAAGGTGCTGGTGAGTTCGCTGCGCCATGGACGCACGCTGACGGTGAAGGTCATCGGGCCTATCACGCTTCCAGCGATGCCAGCGACTTCAGCGACGATGGCGGGTGCAGCCCCCCAGCTGGTGCTGTGGGCGGTGCCAGCTGACGGTGCCCCGTTTGTGCTGGGCACGGTGCCGGTGGCAGGTTCTGCGGTGTCGGTGTTGCCCGATACGTCGGAGAAGCTGCTGCTCAAGGTCAGCAAACTCATGGTGACGCTGGAGACATCGGCAACGCCGCAGGTGCCCAGCAACACCGTGCTCTTCACCGGCAACTGCGCCAAGCTGTGGTGAGCGGCGCAAGGCTCCCATCGGCTTTGCAAAAATAATTGTCCGGCGCTGCATCCGTTTTGCATTCCGTGTCGTTTGTCCGAGGTGCCGGTCTCCGGCATGGGGCCAGCGCGGCCTCCTACCTTTCCCACTTCACGTTTTTCAGGAGCCTCCCATGCCTTCATTTTCTGTTCGCCCCTTGATGTCTGTGCCCCTGCTGAGCCTGGCGCTGGTGCTGGTGCCCGTGTTGGCACTGCCCATGGCCCACGCGGCCGATATGCCCACCACGCCAGTGGAGAACGCACGCATTGACGATTTTGCCGTGGGCAAAAAAGCCATCGAAGCCAAGAACTGGGCGCTGGCGGCCAGCAGCTTCAGCAAGGTGGTGGCGCAGAACCCGCAGAACGCAGACGCCTACAACCTGCTGGGCTACTCCAACCGCTGGCTCGGCAAATACGACGAGGCTTTTGCGGCCTACAACAAGGCCCTGGCGCTGGACCCCCGCCACAAGGGCGCGCTGGAATACTCGGGCATGGGCTACCTCAAGGTGGGCCAGAAGGCGCAGGCCGAAGCCCAGCTCGCCAAGCTGCAGGCCATTTGCGCGCAGTGCGAGGAAACCACCGATCTGGCCAAGGCCATTGCGGCTTACAAGCCCGCGCAGTAACGCTGGCTGGCCTTGGGAGTCACCCGGCAGGTGGGTGGGCGGTTGTTGCCCGGGGTGATGGCGCACCGCCCTCCCTTTCCGGTATTTCTTGACGAATTCTTACTCGTAACTTACATTGAATTTCCCCGTTTTCCGGGAGATTCCCATGACCCTGAACGAGCTGCAACGCATCAAGCAATGGCATGTGGTGCACAAGGCCGACCATCCGCTCGAATACCACCTTTGGGATCTGGTGCTGACGCTCTGGATGCTGGGCTGGGTGGGCTGGTTTCCCATCTTTGCTTTTGGCGAGCCGTTGACTGCGCCGCTGTGCATGATGGGGATCTTCGGGCCCAGCCTCTATGTCAGCTGGCGAACGCGCGCGCACTTGCGCCACACCTTGCGGTGCGACTGGATCGATGCACGGGGCTGATGGACTAGGGGGTTACTGCCGCGCCGTGCGCACGTTGCGCGGCAGGCCCTGCGGGTGGCTGGTGCGCAGCGGGTTGATGTCGAGCCCGCCCCGGCGCGTGTAGCGCGCATACACCGTGAGCTTGATGGGTTTGCAGCGTGTCCAGATGTCCATGAAGATGCGCTCCACACACTGCTCGTGAAATTCGTTGTGGTTGCGAAAACTCACCAGGTACTGCAGCAGGCCTTCCTGGTTGATCTGCGGGCCGCTGTAGCTGATCTGCACGCTGCCCCAGTCGGGCTGGCCGGTGACCAGGCAGTTGCTCTTGAGCAGGTTGCTGGTCAGGACTTCGGACACGGGGGGCTGGTCAGACTGCGCAGTCAGCAGCTCGGGCGCGGGCTGGTATTGCGTGCATTCCACATCCAGCCGATCAAGGCTCAGGCCGTCGAGTTCGTGCACGGGCTCCTGGTCGAACAGCTCGGGGCTGAGAAGCCTCACGCCCACGGTGGCCGGGTGCTCTGCCCCGCGCCACACGGCTTCGCTGATGTCGGCACGGATGCGGGCCTGCACTTCGGCCGCATCGGCAAAGCGGGTGTTGTTGAAGCTGTTCAAGTACAGCTTGAACGACTTGCTCTCCACGATGTTGGGCGTCTCGCAGGGCACGGTGATGTGCGCCAGCGCCACCTGCGGCTTGCCGCGCTGGTTGAGCCATGACAGCTCGAACGCTGTCCACAGGTCGGCCCCGAAGAAAGGCGCGGCGCCAGTGATGCCGATCTCGGCCCGCTTGCCCGCGCGGGGGATGGGGAACAGCAACGAGGCGTCGTACTGGTCGATGTAGGCCGATGCCTTGCCGAGTTGGGATTGTTCCGGGGTGTTCATGGATACTATTAAATTGATAGCTATTGGCGCAATATGGATAAGCGCTAGGGCCTATTTTTATTTGAATTCCCGCTCGCGCAACCACTTGGTGGCGATCCACTTCTCGCCCGCGAGCACCGGCGCGCCGCCGTGCAGGGTGCGGGTGGACGGGTGCGGGCGTTCGTAGCTGAAGAACACCGCGTTGCCGCGTTGGGGCGCCACCTCTACATGCACATCGGGGAAGGTGGTGCCACCGCCTTTTTCGGGGGTGTTCAGGTACATCACGAGGGTGCCCACACGCTGGCCACCGCGTTTGACGATGGTGGGCGTGCCGGGCTCGGCGGGGTCGAAGTAGTCGTAGTGCGGCTTGTATTCGGCGCCGGGGCGGTAGTGCAGCACTTGCAGGCCCTCGCCGTTTTCGATGGGCCAGTTCAGCAGGCGGGCGATGCGTTCTTCGATGCGCTGGATCAGCGGGCTTTGGCCGCGCTGAAAGAACATGCCGTCGCTGGTGCGGTCATCATTGATTTCCTCGCCGCCCGTCTTGGTGGCCACGGTGAGCGAGCGCGCCATGCGCGGCGCTGCGTCGGCGATCAGGGCGTCGCATTCTTCGGGCGAGAGCAGGTTGCCGAACACCACCACCCGTGGCTGGGCGATGGCCAGCAGCACGTTCACGGTGCGGTCACCGCAGTCCACCTGGGCGGGGGAGTCATGAAGCCGGGGCTCGGGCACAGGCACTGCGGCGGGCTGGCCCTGTCGCTCGGCCAGCTCGTTCAAATGGTCCTGCAGCGTGACTTCCAGCGCGTCGGCGGCCACGTCTTCATCCCAGCCCGCATCGCGCATGGACTGCAGCACCACGGGCGCGGCGTAGCCAGCCTGGGCCTGTTCGATGATCCAGCGGCGCAGCTCGGGCGTGATGGCCTGCCGTGTGGTGCTGGAGCGCTGGGTGGTTGCGGTGCTGCTGTCCGGGTGCTGCTCAGAACGCGATGCCATGGCGGTCCTTCAACATGGGTGGATTCTTGGGGTTTACGCCGTGGGCGTCTTGCGCCTAAAGACAAGGCGCTCGGGTTCGGATGATGCCGGGGCAAAGGCATAGCCGTCCAGATCAAATCCTTCCAGCTTGTGCGGTGTGGCTACGCGGTGCGTGATGGCATAGCGTGCCATCAGGCCCCGCGCGCGCTTGGCGTGAAAGCTGATGATCTTGTAGGCGCCGCCTTTCCAGTCCTCGAACACACATTCGATGACACGCGCCTTGAGCGCCTTGCGGTCTACGGATTTGAAGTATTCCTGCGACGCCAGGTTGACCACCACGGGCGTGGTGTCGGCGCGCAGGCGGGTGTTGAGGTGCTCGGCAATCTGGCTGCCCCAGAACTGGTACAGATTGCTGCCGGCTGCCGTGGCCAGGCGGGTGCCCATCTCCAGGCGGTAGGGCTGCATGCGATCGAGTGGCCGCAGCACGCCATACAGCCCGCTGAGGATGGCTACATGGGTCTGGGCCCAGTCCAGGTCCTGGGGCGCCAGCGTGCGGGCTTCCAACCCTTCGTACACATCACCGTTGAAGGCCAGCAGCGCCTGTCGCGAGTTGGCGGCCGTGAAACGCGGGCGCCAAGCCTGGTAGCGCGCCACGTTGAGCGCCGCGAGTTTGTCGCTCAGGTCCATCAGCGAGGCGATCTGCTGGGGGGATTGCACGCGGAGCACCTCGATGAGGGCCGTGGATTGCGCCACGAACTGGGGCATTGTGTGCGGCAGGCCTTCGGGCAAGGGCGTGTCGTAGTCGAGCGATTTGGCGGGAGACAGCAGGAACAGCATGGGCGGCGGAAGGTCCGTGGATCTCGAAGGGTGAAGCAGGCGGGGCGGTGCATAGGGTGGCAGCCAGGGGCCAGGGCGGCTTGAAATGGTACCTGCTGAAAGGCTGTCTTCGGTCGCTGACGGGTATTTGGCAGGCGCCCATAAAAGAAGGCGGCCAGGGCCGCCTTCTTTGTGGAAGGCTGCGGCCCCGGGGGGCGCAGCCGTTTCAGGGCATCAAGCCGCTGGTGGCTGCTCAAAAGGCAGCTTCATGGCCGACAGGTCGCGGCGGGTTTCCACCAGCACCAGAGGGCCTTCATCCAGCACCACGGCCGGTGGGCGCTCACGCGGCACGCGGATGGGCTTGGGTTCTGCGGCAATCGCGGCCTGGACGGCAGCGATCTTGTCGACGTCGGAGTTCACCCACTGCAGGCCCGATGCGGCAGCAACCTGCTGCAGTTCATCAATGGGCAGTGCGAACGTCTGGACGCGTGGCAGGCCACTCGCTGCGGGTGCTGCAGGTGCGGTGGGCGCCACTGGCGCTGCAGCGGCCACAGCGGGAGCCCGGGCGGCTGCGACAGGCGCTGCTGCAACGGCAGGTGCTGGCGCAGCCGCCACCGGGGCCACTGGCGCAGCGGCAGGCGCAGCAACGGGTGCCGGTGCAGCGGCCTCGGCAACAGCCACCGGCGCTGCAGTGGGTGCAGCTTGCTCTGCGGCGGGGGCGCTGAAGTAGCTGCGGCGCGGAGCCTCGTCCTGTGCGGGCGCGGGCTCGGCTTGCGTGGGGTCGAAATCCAGCATCGCGGGTGCTGCAGCTTCAGCGCCGGTGTTGTCGCGCGGACCCCGTTCGCCACGCTCGCGGCGGTCACGGCCGTAGCGGTCGCGCGAACGGCGCTCGCGGCGCTGCTCTTCTGCGGCGGCACCGTTGCCGTTGGGCTGGGCGTCGCTGCCGGTCAGGTCCAGGTCGGGCAGGGCAGCCAGCGGCGCAGTGTCCACAAAGTCGCCGGGCGCGGCGGCTGCGGCGGTTTCCTGGGCTTCCACGGCGCGGGGCGTGCGTTCACCACGTTCGCCACGGTTGCCGCGATCACCACGCTCACGGCGCGGGCCACGTTCGCCACGGGGCTGTTGGGCGGGATTGCCTTCTGCGTTGTTGCCGTTGTTGCCGGCATTGGGGCCTTCCACCTGCGCATTGGCAGCCGCGGTGTTGTCACCGTTCAGCCCGGCGTTCTGGTTGCGCGGCTCGGTGTCGCGGCGGCCACGGCCACCTTCGCGTCCATTGCGGCCACCTTCGCGCCCTTCACGGGCCTCGCCTTCGGGGCGGCGTTCTGCGTCACGCGGTGGGCGGCTCTCTGCGTCGCGGGGTGCGCGGCCTTCGGCCGAGCGTTCGCCACGGCGGCCACGGCCTTCGCCGGTGCCTTCGCGGTTGCCGTCACGGGGCGCGCCTTCGCGCTGGCCGTCACGGTTGCCGTCGCGGCCACCACGGCGGCCACGGCCTTCACCGTTGCGTCCATCGCGGCGGGGTTCGCCACGGCCGGTGGTTTCTGGGGCGGCTGCCGGTGCGGGTGCTGCCACGGGGGCAGGGGCTGCCGGTGCAGCGCCACCGCCGAACAGGCTCTTGATCCACCCAAAGAAGCCTTGCTCTTGCGGTGCCGCGGCAACCGGGGCAGGGGCTGCCGCAGGTGTGGGGGCTGGCGCAGTCGCAGCGGCTGGGCGTTGGCCGGCGCGTGGTGGGCGGGTGGCGCCTTCAGCGCGGGGCTCGGCCGTCGGGGCGGGGGCGTCAGGGAGCACGCCCTTGATCACCGGGGTCTGCTTGTTGGTGGGCTCTTGCGAGCGGCGCGTCACGGCCGTGGGGTCTTCCACTTCTTCGGCGAGCTTGTAGCTGGCTTCGATGTGGTCCAGGCGCGGGTCGTCGTGCTTGAGGCGTTCCAGGCGGTAGTTGGGGGTTTCCAGCGTCTTGTTGGGCACCATCAGCACGGCCACGCGCTGCTTGAGTTCGATCTTGGCGATTTCGGTGCGCTTTTCGTTCAGCAGGAACGAAGCCACTTCCACCGGCACCTGGCAGTGCACGGCGGCCGTGTTGTCCTTCATGGACTCTTCCTGAATGATCCGCAGGATCTGCAGGGCCGAGCTTTCCGTGTCGCGGATGTGGCCCGAGCCGCCGCAGCGGGGGCAGGGGATGGACGAGCCTTCCGACAGGGCGGGCTTCAGGCGCTGGCGGCTCATTTCCATGAGGCCGAACTTGCTGATGGTGCCGAACTGCACGCGGGCGCGGTCCTGGCGCAGCGCATCGCGCAGGCGGTTTTCCACTTCGCGGCGGTTCTTCGACTCTTCCATATCGATGAAGTCGATGACGATCAGACCGCCCAGGTCGCGCAGGCGCATCTGGCGGGCCACTTCGTCGGCGGCTTCCAGGTTGGTGCGGGTGGCGGTTTCCTCGATGTCGCCGCCCTTGATGGCGCGGGCCGAGTTCACGTCCACGCTGACCAGCGCTTCGGTGTGGTCGATCACGATGGCGCCGCCCGAGGGCAGTTGCACGGTGCGGGCGTAGGCCGATTCGATCTGGTGCTCGATCTGGAAGCGGCTGAACAGGGCGGCGTCGTCGCGGTAGCGCTTCACGCGGGCGGCATGCTCGGGCATGACGTGCGCCATGAACTGCTGCGCCTGTTCGTAGATGTCGTCGGTATCGATGAGGATGTCACCGATGTCGTTGTTGAAGTAGTCGCGGATCGCGCGGATGACGAGCGAAGATTCCTGGTAGATCAGGAAGGCGCCCTTGCCGCCCTTGCCAGCGCCGTCAATCGCGGTCCACAGCTTGAGCAGGTAGTTCAGGTCCCACTGCAGCTCGGGCGCGGTGCGGCCAATGCCGGCCGTGCGCGCGATGATGGACATGCCGTTGGGGTATTCCAGCTGGTCCATCGCCTCCTTGAGCTCGGCGCGGTCCTCGCCCTCGATGCGGCGCGATACGCCACCGCCACGGGGGTTGTTGGGCATCAGCACGACGTAGCGGCCGGCCAACGAGACGAAGGTGGTCAGCGCCGCGCCCTTGTTGCCGCGCTCTTCCTTTTCGACCTGGACCAGCAGCTCCTGGCCTTCCTTGATCACTTCATTGATGCGCGCCTGGCTGGGCGAGACACCGGGGGTGAAGTAGCTGCGCGAGATTTCCTTGAACGGCAGGAAGCCGTGGCGGTCTTCGCCGTAGTCGACGAAGCAGGCTTCCAGCGAGGGCTCGACGCGCGTGACGACGGCCTTGTAGATGTTGCCCTTGCGCTGTTCACGCCCTTCGATTTCGATTTCGTAGTCGAGGAGCTTTTGTCCGTCGACGATGGCCAGGCGCCGTTCTTCGGGCTGCGTGGCGTTGATGAGCATCCGCTTCATGATGCGATTCCTTCAGTGTTTCGCGGACAGCAGCGGTGCAGCCAACCTGACCAGCAGGGAGGGCTGCGCGGGCTGCCGCCCACAGTTTCCAAACCAATACAACAAGCTCTACAGGAGCTGTGAATGCCTGGACTGACGCATCGAAACGAAGGGAATTGCCGGGGATGCCAGTGATCTGCCGCGCTCTAGCGCAGCATCGTGAGGCAGGGGCGCGTGGAAGGGGGCGAGTGGTAGGAGCGCAGTTTTGCTATCAAAAGAGTAGCTGATTGCGCTTGCTGGCTGTGCGCTGAGGGCGATTTTGAGCATGCAGCCGAAGGCCGCAGCCTCCGCCACAGGGTCTCTATCCATGCCATCAACAGCCACATGCTCGCTTCGATCCGCTGGCAGACCGCTCCCGGGTAGGGAACATCTGCAAGCTTGGGGGATTCCGTATCAGTGTTTCAATCTGTCAGCCCGCCGCACGGCGTGCTGGCCACCACAGGCATCTGGCCTGCAATCTGCGCGCACGACGCCCGCTGGCATCGACCTGCCTGCACGAGGGGCAAGGGCTGTGTGGACTAAACTCCAGACAAATCAACCACTTACATGACAACGCGCAGGTGAAACACATTATAGGGGCCAAACCGCCCGCCGCCCCCGGGGGGCTTCCCGCAGTCCGCCTGGTGGAGGTCGATGAAGACTCCGCAGGCCAGCGGCTCGATAACTTTTTGATACGCCACTTGAAGGGTGTGCCAAAAACGCATGTCTACCGCATCATCCGCAGCGGCGAGGTGCGCATCAACAAGGGCCGGGTGAGTGCCGACACGCGCGTTGAGGTGGGGGACGTGGTGCGTCTGCCGCCCGTGCGCATCTCTGACAAAGTGGCCGAAAAAGCCGAGCGCCCGGCACCCGCGCGCGAATTTCCCATCCTGCTCGAAGACGACCACCTGATTGCCATCGACAAGCCTGCCGGTGTGGCGGTGCATGGTGGCAGCGGCGTGAGTTTTGGGGTGATCGAGCAGTTGCGCCAGGCGCGCCCGCAGGCGAAGTTCCTAGAACTGGTGCACCGGCTGGACCGCGAAACCTCGGGCATCCTGCTGGTGGCCAAGAAGCGCTCGGCGCTCACCCACCTGCAGGACCAGTTCCGCGAGCGCGAGACCGGCAAGACGTACCTGGCGCTCGTGACGGGCGCGTGGCCTGCCAACAAAAAAGTCATCGACCTGCCGCTGCACAAGTACCTGCAGGCCGATGGCGAGCGCCGCGTGCGCGTGACCACGGCCGACGATCCGGACGGCATGCGCTCCATCACGCTGGTCAAGGTGCGCAGCACGGTCACGGCGCGCCCCGCCCAGGGCCTGCCAGTGATGTCTTTGCTGGAGGTGACGATCAAGACAGGCCGTACGCACCAGATCCGTGTGCACCTGGCCAGCCAGGGGCATGCCATCGTGGGCGACGACAAGTACGGTGACTTTGAGCTGAACAAGCGCCTGCAAAAGCAGGGGATGAAGCGCATGTTCCTGCATGCCTGGCGGTTACAGTTCAACCACCCCGCCTCGGGTGAACGGGTGGCTCTGAATGCCGAGCTGCCGCCCGAGCTGGCCGATTTTGTGTCCCCTGCCTGAGAAGGCATGAACGAACCCCATGCCCGCCAAAACCTTCCGTCCGCGCCGCTTCGATCTCATCGCCTTTGACTGGGATGGCACCTTGTTTGATTCCACCGCCATCATCGTGCGCTGCATCCAGGCCGCGGTGCGCGACGTGGGTGGCACCGTACCCACGGACAAAGAGGCTTCGTATGTGATTGGCATGGCGCTGGCGCAGGCGCTGGCCCATGCGGCCCCGGATGTGCCGCCTGAAAAGTACAACGATCTGGGCAACCGCTACCGTTTTCACTACATCCAGCACCAGGATGACCTGAGCCTGTTTGAAGGTGTGCTGCCGCTGCTGACAGACCTGCGCGAGCGTGGCCACCTGCTGGCCGTGGCCACGGGCAAAAGCCGGCGCGGGCTGGACGAGGCTTTGCACTCGGTGCAACTCAAAGGCGTGTTCGACGGTTCGCGCACGGCGGACCAAACTGCAGGCAAGCCACACCCGCTGATGCTGCAGGAGCTGATGGCCGAGTTCGACGTGCCGCCCGAGCGCCTTCTGATGATTGGCGACACCACCCACGACCTGCAAATGGCGGTCAACGCGGGCTGTGCAAGCGTGGGAGTGAGCTACGGCGCCCATGAACCCGATGCGTTCCAGGTGCTGAACCCGCTGGGTGTGGCCCATTCGGTGCGCGAACTGCATGACTGGCTGCTGCAGCACGCCTGAAGTGCGGCACCGGAGCGGGGAAAACCCATGACGACCGTTCCCGAGCAGGCCATTGCACTGTGCAACAGCAGCGAGTTGGTCGACAGCGGGCTGGCCGTTGCGTTTGATGTGATTTATTCAGGCCAGACCTGCCGCGCTTTTGCCATCCGGCACCGGGGTGTGCCCCACGCTTATCTCAACCGTTGCACCCATGTGGCCATGGAGATGGACTACCAGCCGGGCCGTTTTTTTGACGACACCGGCCAGTGGCTGCTGTGCGCTACGCATGGGGCGGCCTACCTGCCCAGCACCGGCCAGTGCGCGGGCGGTCCCTGCCGGGGCGGGCTTGTGAAAATTGCCTTGTCCGAGAGCGATGGTGTGGTGCACTGGCATACTGCTTACAACCTGCGGCCCGTAGAGTTCTAGAAAATCCAGTTGAAATACCCTTATGTGCTGTCGCCCGGTGCCAGCCTGCGCGATGCGCGGGCAACACTGCCAGCGCAGTACCCAGGACGCATGACATGACCGACCCCCAGCAGCCCGGCTCTTCGGGCTTTGACCCAAAAAGCAATCCCGCGCCCGACCTGTGGGCGCAAGCAGCTACAAATTCAGGAGCATCTGTGAGCGATTCATCGCGTGAACCCGGCTGGGAGCGCGCCACGCTGGAAAAGCTGGCCTTCTCTGCCCTCAATGAACAACGCAGCGCCCGCCGCTGGAAGATCTTCTTCCGCCTGGCCTGGCTGGTGCTGATTGCCGCCGTTGCTTTCCTGGCCCTGCGCCAGGCATCACCCAGTGCGAGCAAAAGTGCTCCGCACACGGCGGTGGTGGATATCAAGGGCGAGATCGCCAGCGGCGCCGAGGCAAGCGCCGAGTTCGTCGTGGCCGCCATGCGCAGCGCGTTGGAGGACGAAGGCTCGCAGGCGCTGGTGCTGCTCATCAACTCACCCGGCGGCAGCCCGGTGCAGGCCGGCATCATCAACGACGAGATCGTGCGTCTGAAGGCCAAGCACAACAAGCCGATCTACGCGGTGGTCGAAGAAACCTGCGCCTCGGCCGCCTACTACATCGCCGCCGCCGCCGACGACATCTACGTGGACAAGGCCAGCATCGTGGGCAGCATCGGGGTGCTGATGGACGGATTTGGCTTCACCGGCACCATGGAAAAGCTGGGCGTGGAGCGCCGCTTGCTGACGGCGGGCGAGAACAAGGGCTTTCTGGACCCGTTCAGCCCGCAGACCGAAAAGCAGCGTGCCTATGCGCAGACCATGCTCGACCAGATCCACCAGCAATTCATCGCTGTGGTGAAGGCAGGCCGTGGCGATCGCCTCAAGACCACGCCCGATACTTTCAGCGGCCTGTTCTGGACCGGCCAGCAGGCTGTGGAAATGGGCCTGGCTGACAAGCTGGGCAACCTGGACTACGTGGCGCGTGAAGTGGTGAAGGCAGAAGACATCATCGACTACACCCGCCGCGACAACGTGGCTGAACGGCTGGTCAAGCGTTTTGGTGCAGCGATCGGTGTGGGCGCGGTGAAGTCGCTGTCAGTGGCTGGACCTCAGCTGCGCTGAAACTGTCCGCCCTGGCTTGCGGGCCATTCAAAAAAATGCCCCGGGTGGAGATTTCACACGGGGCATTTTTGCGTCTGGGCGTGCGTGGCATGCGTGGTGTGACGCAGCCGGCCGTGCCGGGCCTCCGAGGGCTGGCAAGAGGGCGGTTCTTTAGCTGTCCAGCCCGCTGGCCTTGCGCTGGCGCGAACCGTCTTCGAGGATGGTGTCGTCTGCCACGAGCTTGCCCGCCTCGTCCCACTGCTTGCGGGCCGTGAGGCGCGTGCGCCCCCGGGCCTCGGGTGCGGAATACTGTTCTTCCACGGCCAGCCGCCCGTTGTCGTGAAAGGCTTGCTGGGTGCCCACCGGCCATTGCTCGGCATTGAGCTGCTCGCGCCGCGCCAGCTTGCCATCGTCGCGGTACATCTCGCGCTGCATGCGCGCCTGTTCGCCGGTGCCGCTCCAGGTGCTGCGTTCGCGCACCGATCCGTTCAGGTACCAGCGCTCCACCTGCACTTCGCGGCCGTCGGCAAAACTGCGCTGTTCGATGAGCTGGCCGGATGCGCCGTAGCGCTTGGCGCTGAGCAGCGGGCCGCGCGTATCGCGCAGCGTGCGTTCATCCGGGTTGAAGACACGCTCTTCACGCAGCACGCTTTTGCCGCCCTCCGTGGTGAAACTGCGGTGCACACGCCGGCCGTCCACCATGAGCTGCTGCGCGGCGACGACACCTTCGGGGGTCCATTCGGTTGCGCTCAGCAGGCGGCCCTGGTCGTAGCGCAGTTGTGCGGTTTTGGTGCCGTTTTCTGCGTGGAGCAGGGTATCGGTGGCACCGTCAAAGCCGCAGAGCTTGCGGTCTTCGGGCAGCACGCTGGCGCGCGGGCAGAGCAGGCGTGTGGGCTGGCCCTTGCTGTTGGTCTCCACAGAGAACAGCTCCTGCCCGTCGCCGTGGAACGACACGCGCTCCACGCGCCCGGTGGCATCAAAGCGCCGCACGGCGCCCTGGGTGCGGCCGTTGTCGGCGGTTTCCTCGCGCCGCACCTGGCCGTTGGGCCAGAACTCGGCCACCCGGCCATGGCTGTTGCCGCGTTCGTTGACCGTGCGTTCGCGCTGCAGGCGACCTTCTCGGTCGAACATGCGCTCTAGGCCTACGAACTTGCCGCCGCGCAGTTCCTGCTCGCGCTGGAGGTGGCCGGTGTCGTCTTCGCGGCAGCGCACCAGTCCGGATTGGCCGGCCGTTTCGGCACCGTTGGAAATACTGATGGCCTTGCCATTCAATTCACAGCGAATAATGGCCTCAGCGCTTGATCCGTAAGCGCTGATAGCTATTAGAAATATAGCAAATGAAAACTTCATGTTCAGCGGCCCAGTGCAAACACGACAGGGGTGCGGTTGTCGGGAGGCGTCGGTTGCTGGCGCCATTGCCGCACCAACTGGCTGCGGATGCGTGCATCGGGCAACGTCAGCCCGCTGGCCAGTGCCAGGCGGGTGTGGGGTTGTAGCGTCTGCACCAGGGCCTGCCACAGGGCGGCGTTGCGGTACGGGGTTTCGATGAAAAGCTGGGTCTGCCCCGTCTTGAGGGCCAGGCCTTCCAGCTCCTTGATGCGCTGGATGCGTTCCTGGCTGTCCTGGGGCAGGTAGCCAACAAACGCGAAGTTCTGCCCGTTCAATCCGCTGGCCGCCAGCGCCAGCAGCAGCGACACCGGGCCCACCAGGGGGACAACGGGGATATCGAGATCGTGTGCCGCGCGCACCACGGACGAACCGGGATCGGCCACGGCAGGCATGCCCGCCTCGCTGACCAGCCCCATGTCGTGCCCCGCCAGGGCTGCGGCGAGCAGCGGGCGGGCGTCGAACGGGGCCGAGCCCTTGTCGCCGTGGTCGCCTTTTTTGTGTACTTCTCGGGGCAGTTCCGTGATCTGCTGCTGCTGCAGGGGCGCGGCCAAAGGGTAGAGGGCGTCCACGCGCTTGAGGTAGGCGCGGGTGCTTTTGGCGTTCTCGCACACCCAGTGGGTGAGCTGCGCGGCGGCCTTCAGGGTGCTGGTGGGCAGCGCATCCTGAAGCGGGACCTGGCTGTCGCAGCCAAAATCGAGCGGAGCGGGCACCAGGAACAGCGTTCCGGTTTTGGTATTCATCGTTGGCCTCCACCGCGCTGCGCTGTATCCGCAGCCCCAGAAGCTGGCGTGATCCAGGCCAGTGCACCCGTGGAACTGGCTTTGCCAGGCCACCGGGTGCGTCCCCCTCCCGAAGGAGGGGGGGAAGACGCGAAGCGACTCAGGGGGGGCTTCATCATGGCAGCACCAGCCCTGCAGCGCGCAGCATGCGGCAAGTGCGGATCAGAGGCAGTCCAATGAGCGCGGTGGGGTCGTCGCTGTGGATGGCGTCCAGCAGCGCAATGCCCAGGCCTTCGCTCTTGGCGCTGCCGGCGCAGTCATAGGGTTGCTCGGCGCGCAGATAGCGCTCGATTTCCGCGTCGGACAGGTCGCGGAATTTGACCTCCACAGGGGCCAGGTCGACCTGCTCGAAGCCTGTTGCCGTGCACACCACGGCCAGGGCGGTTTGGAAAATCACCGTTTGTCCGCGCATCTGGCGCAGCTGCTCCACTGCGCGTTCATGAAGGCCTGGTTTTCCCAACGGCTCGCCAGCGAGGTCTGCCACCTGGTCGGAGCCGATCACCACCGCCTCGGGGTGCTGCTGTGCCACGGCGCGCGCCTTGGCCAGCGCCAGGCGCAAGGCCAGAGCACGAGGGGCTTCGCCGGGCAGTGGGGTCTCATCCACATTCGGGGCCGCGACGTCAAAAGGCAGGTTCAACCGCTGAAGCAACTCGCGCCGATAGCGCGAGGTGGAGCCCAATACCAGAGGGCGTTGCAGGGGAGGGGATTGATGCATGCGCCGATTCTCTTACACTGCCGCCATGACCAAGGAATTCTCCGCACAGCGCCTCGACGTGAAAGCCTTTGCACAGGCGGGTGGTCGGCTGGCGGGCCACGATTCACTTTTGAAGTACGAACGGTTGGCCCAGGAGGCCAAGGGCCTGCACCCAGATTTGATGGTGGATTGGGAAGCTCTCGGTGAAGTGCGTACTGCGTTGGGTGGAATGGGCCAGGTGTGGCTGCATATCAAGGTGCAGGCGAGCTTTCCCATGGAATGCCAGCGTTGCATGACTCCTGTGGATGTGCCGCTGGAGGTTGATCGGGAGTTCCGCTTCGTGGCCGACGAGGCCACTGCCGAGGCGCTGGACGACGAGAGCGAGGAAGACCTGCTTGCCATGAGCCGCGAGTTTGACCTTCATGAACTCATCGAGGACGAGTTGCTGATGGCATTGCCTGTGGTGCCCAAACACGACGAGTGCCCTACCTCGGTGCCGCTGGCTTCTTCGGACGACGATTTCGAGGAAGCCAATGACGAAAAGCCCAATCCGTTTGCAGCGTTGGCAGCGCTGCGCAAAGACGACAAGGGTTGATTGGCCGGCCCAAAAATCATTTGGGTTATAATCGTGGGCTTCACGCGAACCCCATCGTGTCTTTTGGGCTGATCGCGTTTTTACCAACCTATTCCAGATCAGGAGCCATCATGGCCGTTCAGCAAAACAAAAAGTCTCCCTCCAAGCGCGGCATGCACCGCTCGCACAATGCCCTGAATGTGCCAGGCATTGCAGTGGAACCCACCACCGGTGAAACCCACCTGCGCCACCACATCAGCCCCAATGGCTTCTACCGTGGCCGTCAGGTGCTGAAGAACAAATCTGAAGCCTGACCTTCGCCCCACCCAAAGGCCCGTTGCTACTGAAATCGTAGCGCGGGCCTTTGTTTTGACCCTTGCATTTCATCTTCCGGCCTGTGTGGCCGGTCGGACAAGTCGCCCATGATCACACTGGCTGTTGACTGCATGGGGGGCGACCATGGCCCCCGCGTCACGCTCGCGGCGTGCCGCCAGTTCCTCGACAAACACCCTGATGCCCGCCTGCTGCTCGTCGGCCTAGTGGACAGTTTGCAATCGTTTTCGCACGACCGTGCCACTATGGTTCCCGCTTCCGAAGTGGTCGCCATGGACGATCCGGTCGAGGTCGCATTGCGCAAGAAGAAGGACTCTTCGATGCGTGTGGCGATCCAGCAGGTCAAGGATGGCGCAGCCTCTGCAGCCGTTTCGGCGGGCAATACCGGCGCGTTGATGGCCATTGCGCGCTATCTCCTCAAGACGCTGGATGGCATTGACCGACCCGCCATTGCGACTCAGCTGCCCAACGCTGCGGGTGGCGCCACGACGGTGCTCGACCTGGGTGCCAATGTGGATTGCTCTGCCGAACATTTGCTGCAGTTCGCTGTGATGGGTTCTGCCCTGGTGTCGGTCCTCAAGGACGGGGGTGAGCCCACTGTCGGGTTGCTGAATATCGGTGAAGAAGCCATCAAAGGCAGTGAAGTTATCAAAAAAGCCGGTGAACTGCTGCGATCAGCCGCTAGTTCCGGTGATTTGAATTTTTACGGCAATGTCGAGGGCAACGACATTTTCAAGGGCACGGTTGACATCGTGGTCTGTGACGGATTTGTGGGAAATGTCGCCCTCAAAGCCAGCGAAGGGGTTGCATCGATGATCATTGGTGCCCTCAAGACTGAGTTTTCGCGCAATATCTTCACCAAAATTGCTGCGATCACCGCTTATCCTGTCTTAAAAGCGTTGATGAAGCGCATGGACTACCGGCGCTACAACGGCGCGGCACTTTTGGGGCTGCGGGGGCTGGTGTTCAAGAGCCACGGATCGGCCGACACAATGGCGTTCGAGCAGGCTTTGAACCGGGCGTATGATGCAGCCCGCAACAACCTGCTCGACCGCGTCCGGGCCCGGATTGCGCATGCAGCGCCGCTTCTGGTGCCTGCGGATGCCCAACCCAAGCCTGGCGTTGCGGCGACGATGACACATTGATGAGACGCTACTCCCGCATTACCGGTACCGGCAGCTATCTGCCTCCGCGCCGGCTGACCAACGCTGATCTGGTGGCTGAATTGGGCCAGCGCGGCATCGAAACCTCGGACGAGTGGATCGTCGAGCGCACTGGCATCCGCGCACGCCACTTCGCAGCGCCTGATGTCGCTTGCAGCGATCTGGGTCTGGAGGCTGCACGCAATGCCTTGCAGGCTGCGGGCCTTTTGCCGACAGACATTGACCTGATCATTGTGGCTACGTCCACCCCGGACATGGTGTTTCCTTCGGCCGCCTGCATATTGCAGAACAAGCTGGGAGCCAACGGTTGTCCGGCGTTTGATGTGCAGGCAGTGTGCAGCGGTTTTGTCTATGCCTTGTCCGTGGCGGATGCCATGATCCAGACGGGTGCCGCCAACCGCGCACTGGTCATTGGGTCGGAGGTTTTCAGCCGTATTCTGGATTTCAACGACCGCACCACCTGTGTGCTGTTTGGCGATGGGGCCGGGGCTGTGGTGCTGGAGGCGTCTGAGACGCCTGGCATCCTGTCCAGCGATCTCCATGCCGACGGAAAACATGTGGGCATCCTGTGTGTGCCTGGCAATGTGGCGGGCGGCAAGGTGCTGGGTGACCCTGTCCTCAAGATGGACGGGCAAGCCGTCTTCAAGCTGGCGGTGGGGGTGTTGGAAAAGGCTGCCCACGCGGTGCTGGCCAAAGCGGGGCTGACCGAGGCTGACATCGACTGGTTGATCCCGCATCAGGCCAATATCCGCATCATGCAAGGCACGGCCCGCAAGCTCAAGCTGTCCATGGACAAGGTCGTGGTCACGGTGGACCAGCACGGCAACACGTCCGCAGCCTCCATCCCTCTCGCGCTGGACCATGCAGTGCGCACCGGCCAGGTCAAAAAGGGCGAGACCCTGCTGCTCGAAGGCGTGGGGGGGGGCTTCACCTGGGGTGCAGTGCTCCTGAAGTTATAGCTGTTTGCGCTTGATAGATAAGCGCTAGGCCTCAATTTCAATCATATTTCTGGATTTTTCATGAAGTCTTTTGCATTTGTCTTTCCGGGACAAGGTTCGCAATCGGTGGGCATGCTCGATGGGTGGGGTGATCATCCGGTGGTGGCCCAGACCGTGCAGGAAGCATCGGAGGCTCTGGGTGAAGATATTGGCCTGCTGATCAAGGAAGGCCCCAAAGAGGCGTTGGCGCTGACCACCAACACCCAGCCGGTGATGCTGGTGGCCGGTGTGGCTGCATGGCGTGTCTGGCGCGCCGATGGTGGTGCTACCCCGGTGGCGGTTGCAGGGCATTCGCTGGGCGAGTACTCGGCATTGGTCGCGGCGGGTGTGTTGACGCTGGCGCAGGCGGCGCCGCTGGTGCGCCTGCGCGCAGCGGCCATGCAGGAGGCGGTGCCGGTCGGCACTGGGGCCATGGCTGCCATTCTGGGTATGGAGGCTTCCAAGGTCATTGCAGGGTGTGCCGATGCTATGGCTTCGTTCGGTGCCGGGACAGCGGAGGTGGTTGAGGCTGTCAATTTCAACGACCCCGCCCAGACCGTCATTGCGGGCACCAAGGCGGGTGTCGACAAGGCCTGCGAGCTGCTCAAGGCCGCAGGTGCCAAGCGCGCGTTGCCGTTGCCCGTGTCTGCCCCCTTTCACTCCAGCCTGATGAAGCCTGCCGCCGAGAAGTTGCGCCTGGCGCTGGCGGATGTGGCGCTTGCCACTCCCCAGATTCCTGTGCTGAACAACGTGGATGTCGCTGTGCAGCAGGACGCGGGTGCGATCCGGGATGCCCTCTACCGACAGGCCTTTGGTCCTGTGCGCTGGGTAGAGTGTGTGCAGGCGCTGAAAGCCCGGGGTGTTACCCATATTGTTGAAAGCGGCCCCGGCAAAGTGCTGGCGGGCCTGGCCAAGCGCATCGATCCTGAACTGGTCGGTGCTGCGCTGTTTGATCCGGCCACTCTGGCCGAAACCCGGGAGTTGTTGGCATGACGCAATCCATATCTGCGGCGCAAGTGGCGCTGGTCACGGGCGCATCGCGTGGCATCGGCGCTGCCATCGCTCTGGAGCTGGCTGTGCGTGGTTATCAGGTGGTGGGTACTGCCACGACAGACGAGGGTGCTGAGCGCATCAGCCAGGCCCTGTCGGCCTATCCTGGCTGCCGTGGCGCCAACCTGAATGTGAACGATGCTGCTGCCATTGAAGTGCTGCTCGACACCATCGTCAAGCAGCAGGGTGGCCTGCATGTGCTGGTGAACAATGCGGGTATTACCCGCGACACCCTGGCCATGCGCATGAAGGATGACGATTGGGATGCTGTCATGGATACCAATCTCAAGGCGGTCTTCCGTGTCAGCCGCGCTGCGATCCGGCCGATGATGAAGCAGCGGTTTGGGCGCATCATCAGCATTACCAGTGTGGTTGGTGCTTCGGGCAATCCAGGTCAGGCCAACTATGCTGCGGCGAAGGCGGGCGTCGCGGGCATGACCCGTGCCCTTGCACGCGAATTGGGCAGCCGGAGCATCACGGTGAACTGCGTGGCGCCGGGCTTTATCGAGACCGACATGACCTCCGTGTTGCCTGAAGAACAGCAAAAAGCCCTCAACGCCCAGATCCCGCTGGGGCACATGGGCAAGCCACAAGACATCGCGCATGCCGTTGCCTACCTTGCTTCGCGTGAGGCGGGGTATGTGACTGGACAGGAGTTGCATGTCAATGGCGGCATGTACATGTAGTTGATGGAAGATAACGCCGGTTCATCCGGACGGCGGGCTGCTGAGGGGCTTCTCCTTAAGCGGCTAGAATCGCGGATTCATTCACAACCCCCAGAGGGAAACCATGAGCGATATCGAAGCACGCGTCAAAAAAATCATTGCCGAACAACTCGGTGTGGAAGAGTCCCAAGTCACCAATGAAAAAGCCTTCGTGGCAGACCTCGGTGCCGACTCGCTTGACACGGTGGAACTGGTGATGGCGCTGGAAGACGAATTCGGCATTGAGATTCCGGATGAAGACGCCGAGAAGATCACCACGGTGCAAAACGCCATCGACTACGCCAACACCCATCAGAAGGCCTGAGCGGCGCACTGCGCCTGACTCAAGCGATCAGCAGAAGGTTTTTTACGCATGAGCCGTCGTCGCGTTGTCGTGACCGGCCTGGGATGCGTCAGCCCCGTGGGCAACACGGTGGCCGAATCCTGGGCCAACCTCCTTGCCGGAAGATCCGGCATTGATCTCATCACCAAGTTCGACGCGTCGAACTTCGCCTGCAAGATTGCGGGGGAGGTCAAAGGTCTTGACCTGGAGTCGTACATCAGCGCCAAGGATGCGCGCGCGATGGACAGCTTCATCCATTTCGGTATTGCAGCTGCTGCACAAGCAGTAGCAGATGCCGGCCTGCCCACGGGTGAAGCGCTCAGTGAAGAGTTTGCGACACGCATAGCCTGCGTGATCGGCTCGGGGATTGGTGGCTTGCCACTGATCGAAAATACGCACGCGGAGCTGGTCAATCGTGGCCCCCGGCGTATCACGCCGTTCTTTGTGCCGGCGTCCATCATCAATATGGTGGCGGGCCATGTGTCCATGCGTTTTGGCTTCAAGGGGCCCAACCTTGCTGTGGTGACGGCCTGTACGACGGGCCTGCATTGCATCGGCGAGGCGGGCCGCATGATCGAATACGGTGATGCGGATGTGGTGGTGGCGGGCGGTACCGAATCCACCGTGTCGCCGCTGGGCATCGGTGGTTTCGCTGCGATGCGTGCCCTGTCCACCCGCAACGATGACCCCAAGACCGCATCTCGCCCCTGGGACAAGGACCGCGATGGTTTTGTGCTGGGCGAGGGGGCCGGGGTCATGGTGCTCGAGGAATATGAGCACGCAAAAGCCCGGGGCGCCAAGATCTATGCGGAACTGTGCGGCTTTGGCATGAGTGCTGATGCCGGTCACATGACGGCGCCCAATATGGACGGCCCGCGCCGCGCCATGCTCAACGCCTTGCGCAACGCGGGCATGAACGCCGACGAAGTCGACTATCTCAACGCCCATGGCACTTCCACGCCTCTGGGTGATATCAACGAAACAAATGCGATCAAGGCGGCCTTGGGCGACCATGCTTACAAGACCGTGGTGAGTTCCACCAAATCCATGACTGGCCATCTGCTGGGCGGAGCCGGTGGGATCGAGAGCATTTTCACGGTGCTGGCCCTGCATGAGCAAAAGGTGCCGCCCACCATCAATTTGTTGAATCAGGATCCCGAGTGCGATCTGGATTACTGCGCCAATACGGCGCGGGACCTGAAGATCGACGTCGCAGTCAAAAACAACTTCGGTTTTGGCGGCACCAACGGGACGCTGGTTTTCAAGCGCGTCTGATTTTCTGGCAAGACGCTCTGCCGCCCGGAATGGCGAGGCCTGCTTGCCTAGTCGCAGTCATGCAATCCGTGGCGGTGTCGGCACGAGGCTGTGGTCTGTGTTGAGGGGGGGTCGGCCATGGCTGGGTGCCACTCCATGGGTGTGACGTCAAAGCGACCGCCAGCAGTGCTCTATCCCCTGCGGCGAAGTCGGATTTTGGGGCTCTTGTTGGTGGCTTTGCTGCTGGCCAGTGCAGGAGGGCTCGGCGCTTGGCTCGTCCAAAGCGGTGGCGCAGCTTCGCTATGGCCCGCTGTTGTGGCCAGTATCCTTTGGTGTCTGGCTGCTGCCAGCACATTTCATTGCTGGTTTTATCAGTTCTCTGGTGTTCTTCGCTGGGATGGTCAAGCCTGGACGCTGGAGTCCCCGAGCTCCGGTGTTGCAGGCATGGCGCTGTCTGCCCCCCCTGAAGTCCTTCTCGATGTGCAGTCATATTTGTGGCTGCATGCCTGTCCAATGGGAGGTGGCCGCATCTGGTTGTGGTTGGAGCGTTCCACACAGCCCGAGCGTTGGCTGGATCTGCGGCGTGCGGTATATTCGCGCGCCAGACCGGGCGCTGACAACGCTGACGCAACCGCCCCGGCCAGCAGCCGTGGGTGGGAATCTTGAGTATCCATGACTGTAACTCCGCCTTCCCCATCCGAAGATAGCGATCTCCAACTGGTGGAGCGTACGGTAGCGGGCGACCAGCGCGCCTATGAATTGCTGGTCATCAAGTACCAGCGCCGCATTGAGCGCCTCATTGGCCGGATGGTGCGCGACACCGACATTGTTCAGGATATAGCCCAGGAGACGTTCATCCGGGCGTACCGTGCGCTGCACCAGTTCCGGGGGGACGCACAGTTCTACACTTGGCTCTACCGGATCGCTGTCAATACTGCCAAAAAGGCGTTGATGGACATGAAGCGCAATCCGGTCATCTCCGAGAATGCGTTGCGGGGGAATGATGACGACGATGAAACTTCCCGCCTTGGACACGAACTAACCAGCGATGAAACTCCCGAAACGGTGCTCGCAGCCCGAGAAATTGCCCAAGCCGTGAATGCGGCCATGGAGGCATTGCCTGACGATCTGCGGCAGGCGGTAACGTTGCGTGAGATCGAAGGACTCAGTTACGAAGAGATTGCAACGGCCATGGATTGCCCCATCGGCACGGTGCGGTCACGGATTTTTCGGGCGCGTGAAGCCATTTCGGCAAGAGTGCGTCCCCTGCTTGAAAACCAGTCAGGCAAACGGTGGTGAGGTAATGAAATGAACAAGGCTGTACGAAGCGATGGGTTGGCAGGCGGTTCCGTGGTGAATGAGATGGGCAGGCGTGAGCAGCTGTCTGCGTTGGCCGATGGCCAATTGCAGGGGGATGAGATGACAGAAGCCCTGGCCTATGCCGCGCAAGCCGAAGGCCATGCCACTTGGCAGCTCTACCATCTGGTGGGGGATGTGTTGCGTTCTTCCGATCTGGCGCAGCCTGCCAATCCAGATTTCATGGCCCGGTTGCGCGGGGAATTGGCCAAGGAAGGCCCTGTTGCACGGCCGGAAGCCCGGACGCAGCAAGTGGAAGTGGTCGCCCCTGCGATGGAGAATGCCGCCAATGCGTCTGTCTTCCGCTGGAAGATGGTCGCGGGTTTTGCCTCTCTGGCCGCGGTTGCCGCCATTGGCTGGACCTCTTTGGCCACGTTGCCAGGCGGTGGTGTCCCCGGGGCTTCTGGTGGCGCTCAGCTGGTACTGTCGCCTGAAGTGCCTCCGAGCGCTGGCGGTGCGCCCGTGGTCTCGGTGGCCGATGCCGACGGTGGGCAGCAGGTGATGATTCGGGATCCTCGCCTGGACGAGTTGCTCGCGGCCCACAAGCAGTTTGGCAGTACGTCTGCACTGCAGATGCCTGCAGGTTTCTTGCGCAATGCGACCTTTGAGACGCCCAGCCGTTGAGTCTGGGTGGCGCATGTGACCTTGTGCTGAGATCTTGCGATGGGCAATATAGGGGTTGCGGGTGGTTGGTCGGGTGTGCTGCGCCGCCAGTTCAAACCTTGGATGATGGCAGCGCTTTGCGCGACGGAGCTTTCCGTCGCGATGGGTGCGCCTCCCGTCGAGAGTTCGCTTAGTTCTGCAGGGGAAATAGCCCCGGCGCCGATAGAGCGAAGTCTTGTCCAGTGGATCGAGCGCATGCACAACGCTCCTTGTGCGCGCCCTTATGCCGGTACTTTTGTGGTTTTGGCTGCTTCCGGCGCGATGGCCAGCTCGCGCATCTGGCATGCGTGTGATGGGCCGCTGCAGATGGAGCGCGTAGAGGCGTTGACTGGCACGCCACGGACTATTTTCCGGCGCAATGATGAGGTGCGTACTTTCTGGCCTCAGGCACGTGTGGTGCGCTCGGATCGCCGCGAAGCCTCTGGACTGTTTCCGCGTGTTCCCGTTGTCGACGGTACTTCGATTTCCCAGTTCTATTCCGCGCGTTCCGTGGGGCTGGAGCGGGTTGCGGGTTTCGTTGCTGATGTAGTGTGGTTCAAGCCTGTGGACTCGCTGCGTTTCGGATACAAGCTATGGAGCGAGCGGGAGACAGGCCTGGTTGTGAAGCTGCAGACCTTGGGCGCAAATGGACGCGTTCTGGAACAGGCTGCCTTCTCGGAGCTGGACTTGAACGCGCCGGTACGCGTGGAGCAGCTCTCGCGCCTGATGGATGCGACGGCAGGCTATAAGGTGGTGGCTCCGGCCGTGGTCAAGACCACAGCCACTGCGCAGGGCTGGGCCCTGCGCCAGCCCATTGCGGGTTTTGTTCCCGTGAGTTGCCATCGGCGCTCGGTGTCCGTCGACGACGATGCTCAGGGCGTTCTGCAATGCCTCTACTCCGACGGCCTTGCATCGGTATCTTTGTTCATCGAGCCGTTTGATCCCCAGCGCCATCCCGCCCAGCCCCAGATTTCGAACATGGGTGCCACGCAACTGCTTGCACAGCGCATCTTGGCCGATGTGTGGCTTACAGCGGTGGGGGAGGTTCCCCTTCAGACCCTTCGTCTGTTTGCAGGTCAGTTGGAGCGCACACGCTGACTCTGGTGTCTGCCGGAGTAAGGCTGGTTGTTGCTACCTCTACGCCAGCGCGGTGGCACGCAGGGTTGCAGGGGTATGCAAAGCGCCTTCCGATGCGGGAACCAAATGGCCGCACACTCTTCACAGTTACACACGGTTAATGACTGTATTTGCTACCAATCACGAAAGGTCGATGATGCCGAAGTTCGATGGAAATGTGCTGCGCTCCGTAGCATTTGCGTGCATGTTTGCTGGGGTTGTCGGGGGAGGGCTTTTGCCGCAAGCGGCGATCGCTCAGCCTGCCGCCGCCGTTCGTGGCCTGCCAGACTTTACGGATCTGGTGGACCAGGTGGGGCCATCGGTGGTCAATATCCGGACGGTGGAAAAAGCGTCGAGCCGTGCAAGTGCAAATGGGATGGACGAGGAGATGCTGGAGTTCTTTCGCCGTTTTGGCGTGCCGATTCCTAACGCGCCTAGGCAGCAACGTCCCCAGCGGCCGCAAGACGATGAGCAACCCCGCGGCGTGGGCTCAGGCTTCATCCTGACTGCGGATGGGTTTGTGATGACCAATGCGCATGTCGTGGACGGGGCGGATGAGGTGATTGTGACGCTCACCGACAAGCGTGAGTTCAAGGCCAAGATCATTGGCGCGGACAAGCGAACCGATGTGGCTGTGGTCAAGATCGAGGCGATGGGCCTGCCTGCCGTCAAGGTGGGCGATGTGGGGCGCTTGCGGGTGGGGGAATGGGTGATGGCGATCGGATCTCCCTTCGGGCTGGAGAACACGGTGACTGCGGGCATCGTGAGTGCCAAGCAGCGAGATACTGGGGATTACCTGCCGTTCATTCAGACCGATGTGGCCATCAACCCGGGGAACTCGGGAGGCCCGCTCATCAATATGCGCGGTGAGGTCGTGGGGATCAACAGCCAGATCTATTCGCGCTCTGGCGGTTTCATGGGTATTTCATTTGCGATTCCCATGGATGAGGCCATCCGCGTGAGTGAGCAGTTGCGCGCATCTGGGCGGGTCACACGGGGCCGCATTGGTGTGCAGATCGGGCAGGTCACCAAAGACGTTGCAGAGTCCATTGGTTTGGGCAAGGCCCAGGGGGCGCTAGTGACCGGGGTGGAGGCCGGATCACCCGCAGATAAGGCGGGTGTAGAGGCTGGCGACATCATCACCCGTTTCGATGGCAAGTCCATCGAGAAGGTTGCGGATCTGCCCCGGCTGGTCGGCAACACCAAGCCCGGCAGCAAAAGCACCATGACCGTATTTCGCCGAGGCGCCTCGCGGGATCTAGGTATCACCATCGCCGAAATCGAGCCCGACAAGCCGGCTGCCAAAACAGCGGAGCGTGAAGAGAAACCCAAGGCTTCAGCCGCTGCACAACAGATGGGATTGGCGGTGACGGAGCTTTCGGACGCCCAGAAGAAGGAACTCAAGATCAAGGGCGGGGTGCTGGTGGCGACTGCCACGGAAGCCGCTGCGCGGGCTGGCCTGCGCGAAGGGGATGTGATTCTTGCGATCGCCAACACTGAAGTGTCCGGTGTGAAGGAGTTTGAGGCTGCACTGACCAAGGCTGACAAGAGCAAAGCCATCAATGTGCTGTATCGGCGCGGTGATTGGGCTCAATATGCTTTGATCCGTCCAGGTCGCTGACGAGCGTTGTGACAAGTGGGGCGATGGGGTCGGCCAATGTCCTCACTTCAGCAATGGATGTTTGGTGTGGGCTTCGGCGTTGGTTTTTTTACTTTCCCTTCTGTTGACGGCAAAAGTTAGCCGAGGCTAACTTTTTTAAAGTCTATCAACTGATTTCGATAGAATAGAGCCCCCTGTTCAACGCTAATTCATATATTGGCCGGACACTGATTCACGATGCGGGATGTGGCAGCGCAATACACAGCTGATCCACAGCTCACCCACAAGTTGTCCAGCGTTGTAGTTGTGCGGACTGTGGATAAGTTGTTAATAAATTTCCTGTTGCACCCTGGCCACTCCCCTCGGATGCATTCGGATGGGCTTTTTCCTGCGGGCTTTTTGCCTACAATGAAGCTCCAACTATCGCAGTTGCCAATGATTGTTGGTTCAGGGCGCGTCGCCATTCGACGCGCCCTTTTTTCTTGTGTGCTCCGTTTTAATTCAATCACTTGACGCTTTCCGTTGATGAACCACATCAGAAATTTTTCCATCATTGCGCACATCGACCATGGCAAGTCGACGCTTGCGGATCGCTTGATTCAGCGCTGTGGAGGGCTGGCTGACCGTGATATGGAGGCCCAGGTTCTGGACTCGATGGATATCGAAAAAGAGCGTGGGATAACCATCAAGGCGCAGACCGCAGCGCTGCAATACAAGGCGCAAGATGGACAGGTCTACAACCTCAATCTGATCGACACGCCCGGGCACGTGGACTTCTCGTATGAAGTGAGTCGCTCGTTGTCGGCATGCGAGGGCGCGTTGTTGGTGGTCGATGCTTCACAGGGCGTTGAAGCTCAGACCGTTGCGAACTGCTACACGGCGCTGGACCTGGGTGTCGAGGTCGTGCCGGTGCTGAACAAGATGGATCTGCCCAATGCCGATCCCGACAACGCCAAGGCCGAGATCGAAGACGTGATCGGTATCGATGCCACCGACGCCATCCCGTGTTCTGCCAAGACCGGCATGGGCATCGACGAGATCCTCGAAGCCATCGTGGCCAAAGTGCCCGCGCCGCGCGGCAAGGCCGACGGCCCACTGCGCGCGATGATCATCGACAGCTGGTTCGACAGCTATGTGGGCGTGGTGATGCTGGTGCGTGTGGTGGATGGTCGCTTGCTCAAGGGCGAGCGCATCAAGATGATGGCCAGTGGAGCGGTGTACAACGCGGACAACCTTGGGGTGTTCACGCCTGCCAACGAGCCCCGCGATTCACTCAACGCAGGGCAGGTGGGTTACATCATTGCGGGCATCAAGGAGTTGCAGGCAGCCAAGGTGGGCGACACGATCACGCTCGAAAAAAAGTTGCCCAACAACGCAGGTCCTGCGGCCGAGGCGTTGCCGGGCTTCAAGGAAATTCAGCCCCAGGTGTTTGCAGGGTTGTATCCCACCGAGGCCAGCGAATACGACTCGCTGCGTGATGCGCTCGAAAAACTCAAGCTCAATGACGCCTCTTTGCACTACGAGCCCGAAGTGAGCCAGGCGCTAGGCTTTGGCTTTCGCTGCGGCTTCCTGGGCCTGTTGCACATGGAGATCGTGCAGGAGCGTCTGGAGCGCGAGTTCGACCAGGACCTCATCACGACGGCGCCCAGCGTGGTCTACCAGGTGGTCAAGGCCGATGGTGAAGTGATCATGGTCGAGAACCCCTCCAAGATGCCCGACCAGGGGCGGCTGGAGGAAATCCGCGAGCCCATCGTCACGGTGCATCTGTATATGCCCCAGGACTATGTGGGCCCGGTGATGACGCTGGCCAACCAGAAGCGCGGCGTGCAGATGAACATGGCGTACCACGGTCGCCAGGTGATGCTCACCTACGAAATGCCGCTGGGTGAAATCGTGCTCGACTTTTTCGACAAGCTCAAGTCCGTGTCGCGCGGCTATGCGTCCATGGACTACGAGTTCAAGGAATACCGCGCGTCCGACGTGGTGAAGGTGGACATCCTTCTGAACGGCGAAAAGGTGGACGCTTTGTCCATCATCGTGCACCGCTCACAATCGCAGTACCGTGGCCGTGCCGTGGTCGCCAAGATGCGCGAGATCATCAGTCGCCAGATGTACGACGTGGCCATTCAGGCGGCCATTGGTGCCAACATCATTGCGCGCGAGACCATCAAGGCTTTGCGTAAGAACGTGCTGGCAAAATGTTATGGCGGCGATGTGAGCCGCAAACGCAAGCTTCTTGAGAAGCAGAAAGCAGGCAAAAAACGCATGAAACAGATCGGATCGGTTGAAGTGCCCCAAGAGGCATTTCTGGCCATTTTGCAGGTGGAAGATTGATGCTTCAGTTCATGCAGATTCTCACGTCCCTGGTGCTGGCCGCATTTGGTGGTTATATCGGCGCCTGGTACTTTGGTGCCGTCGAGGGCAATTTCGCCTTGCTCTTGTTCCTGGCCACGGTGGTGACCGGGGCGTACTGGCTGGCCGAGCGGTTTTACTTTCTGCCACAGCGCCGCCGGGCGGCCCAGGCCATTGAAGATGCCGCCATCGAGCGCCGTGCGGAGTTGGACCGCATGGGCATCCAGAAGGTCGATGTGGACGTGCGGGAGGCCAAGGGGCGGCTGCTCATGCAGCCCTGGTGGCTGGACTGGACGGCCGGGCTTTTCCCGGTCATCGTCGCTGTGTTCCTGTTGCGGTCCTTTCTTTTTGAACCCTTCAAGATTCCATCGGGCTCCATGATTCCCACGCTGCTGGTGGGTGACCTGATCTTGGTGAACAAATTCACCTACGGAGTCCGCCTGCCGGTCATCCACACCAAGATCACAGAAGGCACCAAGCCTGCGCGCGGGGATGTCCTGGTGTTCCGCTACCCACCTCAGCCGAGCCTCGACTACATCAAGCGGGTAGTGGGGGTGCCTGGTGACGAGGTGGCGTACATCAACAAGCGCCTCACGGTGAACGGCCAGGCCGTTGATACCAAGGCCCTGCAGGACTTTTTCGAAGAAGATTCGATGCGCTATTTCAAGCAGTTTGAAGAGCAATTGGGCGTCCAGCCCCACCGCTTGCTGAACAACCCAGATGTGCCAGCCTTTGTGCAGGGTGCCAGCAATTTTGCCTATCGCAAGAACTGCCGCTACAGTGTTGAGGGTGTCGTGTGCAAGGTGCCGGAGGGCCACTACTTCATGATGGGTGATAACCGGGACAACTCGCTCGATTCACGCTATTGGGGATTTGTTCCAGAGGGCAACATTGTCGGGAAGGCCTTTTTTGTCTGGATGAATTTCGGCAATCTCAAGCGGATTGGTTCGTTTCATTGATGGATGGTCAACTTTTTAGAACATTGGAGGGGAAAAACATGCATATCAATCGTTCCAGCAGCCCATTTCGGCAACGTGGCATGTCATTCATTGGCGTGGTGTTCATCGGGTTGATCGCGGTGGCTGCATTTGCGATTGGCGGGCAGTCTGTCCCGATTTTTCTGGAGTACCAGGCGATCAGCAAGGCTGCGAACAAAGCCGCCAAGGAAGCCTCCACGGTCCCGGAGGTTCGAGCTATTTTTGATCGTGCCGGAGCGATTGACAACATTAGCTCTATCCAGGGCAAGGATCTGGAAATTGCCAAGCGTGGTGACAACAAGATCGTGGTTTCCTATAAGTATTCCCGCGAGATTGCGCTGGCAGGCCCGGCATATCTTGTCTATCGCTTTGAAGGACAGACCAACTAGTGCACCCCGGCCTTCAAACGCTGCAGGCTCGCCTGCAGCATGTTTTTTCCGATCCATCACTTCTCCAGCGCGCCACCACGCACCGCAGTTTTTCGGCCGACCACAATGAGCGGCTGGAGTTTCTGGGTGATTCCGTTTTGAATCTGGCGGTCGCGAGCCTGCTCTATCGGCAGTTGTCGGCATTGCCAGAAGGCGATTTGTCCCGCGTGCGTGCCAACCTCGTCAAGCAGGACACCCTGCACCAGCTGGCTCTGGGCCTCAAGATTTCCGAGGTGCTGCGTTTGGGGGAGGGGGAGTCCAAATCGGGCGGCCAGCAGCGCCCGTCCATCCTGGCCGATGCACTGGAGGCGTTGATTGGCGCGGTGTACCTGGATGCCGGGTACACGAGTGCCGAAGCGTTGGTGCACCGCCTTTTTCAGGGGGTGGAGATCAATCCTCAGATGCAGGCCGCGTCCAAGGACGCCAAGACCGCATTGCAGGAGTTGCTCCAGGGCCGCAAAATGAAGCTGCCGCAGTACAAGGTCGTCGCCACAGTGGGCGCTGCACACCGTCAGACCTTCGACGTCGAGTGCGATATTCCCGAACTGGGCCTCACCGAACGTGGTATCGGTGGCTCCCGCCGGGCGGGCGAGCAGGCTGCCGCGGCTGCCATGCTGGCCACATTGAAAGCAAAGAAATTATGAATGATGCTACCAAAGATGTAGCGGGTGACGAAGGCCAAGAAAGCGCTGGAGTGCAAAATGACCTCGAAGCCATGCTAGCGGCAGCTGGTTCCCCTGCCGCCGTGCCAGGCCAACGCTGTGGCGTGATCGCCATCGTGGGCAAGCCCAACGTGGGAAAGTCCACGCTGCTCAATGCCCTGGTGGGGCAGAAGATCAGCATCACCTCGCGCAAGGCGCAGACCACGCGGCACCGCATCACCGGCATCCGCACGCGCGAGCAGACGCAGTTCATCTTCGTGGACACGCCGGGTTTCCAGACGCGCCACGCCACAGCGCTCAACAAGTCACTCAACAAGACCGTGATGGGCGCCATTGGCGACGTGGACCTGATCCTCTTCGTGGTCGAGGCGGGCAACTTCACGCTGGCCGATGCCAAGGTGCTCTCGCTGTTCAAACCCGGCATTCCCACGCTGCTGCTGGCCAACAAGCTCGACATGGTGCACCGCCGTGCGGAGCTGGCCCCCTGGCTCAAGAGCATGCAGGAGCGCCATCCGTTTGCCGAGTTCGTGCCCATGTCAGCCAAGAACAAGGGCGACATCGAGCGCCTTTTTGGCATCTGCGCCAAGTACCTGCCCGAGCAAGGCTGGTGGTACGGCGAAGACGAGCTGACGGACCGCAGCGAGAAGTTCCTGGCCTCGGAGACGGTGCGCGAAAAGCTGTTCCGCTTCACGGGCGACGAACTGCCTTACACCTCGACTGTGGTGATCGACAAGTTTGAGGAAGAAGCCAGCAAGCAGCACAAACGCCTGGTGAAGATCGCAGCCACCATCGTGGTCGAGCGCGACAACCACAAGATGATGGTGATTGGCGACAAGGGTGAGCGCTTGAAGCGCATCGGCACCGAAGCGCGGCAAGAGCTGGAAAAACTCATGGACGCCAAAGTTTTCCTGGAGTTGTGGGTCAAGGTGCGGTCCGGCTGGGCGGACGACGAGGCCCGTGTTCGCTCGTTTGGCTACGAGTAAGTCCGGGTGTGTGGTGGGCGCCAGCCCATCCGGCGGGGCCATCGCCCTGCCACAGCCTCCGTGTTTTCCGGCCTGACCGACACTGAACCCCACTGCTGATCCACTGTGGCTGCTGCCAAGCGCATTTCTGATGAACCCGCCTTCGTGCTGCACAGCTACGACTGGAGCGAGTCCAGCCTGATCCTGGAAGTCTTCTGCCGACGCCAGGGCCGGGTGGCGCTGGTGGCCAAGGGCGCCAAGAAGCCTACCTCCAACTTCCGCCCCGTGTTGTTGCCGCTGCAGCCACTGTTGCTCACCTACAGCCTGGCGGGCGACGGCAGCGCGGACATCCACACCCTCAAAGGTGCGGAGTGGGTCGGCGGCCATGTGATGCCCACCGGCGATGCCCTGCTGTCGGGCATGTACCTCAACGAGCTACTGCTGCGCCTGCTGGCGCGCGCCGATCCGCACGCGGCCCTGTTCGACGCCTATGCCGGTGTGGTGCGCGTGCTGGCCAGCGAACACGGCGATGCGTTGGAGCCTGTGCTGCGCAGCTTCGAACTCCTGCTGCTGCGCGAGATCGGCTTGCTGCCCAGCCTGGATGTGCAGACCATGACCCTCGCGCCGCTCCATGCGGGTACCCGTTATGCCCTGGTGCCCGAGGGCGGGCTGCGCACGGCATCTTCCTCCGACCGTGCGTGTTTGCTGGGCAGCCAGTGGCAAGCCCTGCAGCATGCGCTGGACGACGAAACCGCCAGCTACACCGCCACCTTGCGGGCCTGCGCACCCGTGGCCACCGAACTCAAACCCCAGTTGCGCGCCGTGCTGCAATACCATTGCGGCAGCCCGACGCTGCGCACCCGCCAGCTCATGATCGATCTGCAGGCCCTATGAACCCGACCTCACGCACATCCCAAGCCTCCCACGCCACGGCCCTCTCGGTCAATGTCAACAAGGTCGCCTTGTTGCGCAACACGCGCCATCTGGGCATTCCCAGCGTTACCCGCGCGGCCGAGCTGTGCCTGCAGGCCGGCGCGCAGGGCATCACCGTGCACCCCCGGCCCGACGAGCGGCACATCCGCAGCCAGGATGTGTTCGAGCTGGCAACGCTGATGAAGGCCTGGCCCGACCGCGAATACAACATCGAGGGCAACCCGTCGCAGAACCTGATGGATTTCATCCGCCAGGTGCGTCCCCACCAGGCCACCTTTGTGCCCGACAGTGAAGACCAGTTCACCAGCGACCACGGCTGGAGCTTTCCGCAGGATGCCGAGCGCCTGGCGCCGCTGATCGCCGAGTGCAAGGCACTGGGCGTGCGCGTGAGCCTGTTCATGGACCCGGTGCCCGAACAGATGGCGGCCGCCAAGGCGGTGGGCGCCGACCGGGTGGAGCTGTACACCGAGCCCTATGCCGCCGCCTGGGGCACGCAGCAGCAGGAGGTTGAGCTAAAACGCTACGCCACCGCCGCCCAGGCCGCGCTGGATGCAGGCCTGGGCGTGAACGCAGGCCACGACCTCAACCGCGACAACCTTGCCGCCTTTGTGCGCGAGGTGCCCGGCGTGCTCGAGGTCTCGATTGGTCACGCCCTCATTGCCGACACGCTGGAACTGGGCTACGCCGCCACGGTGTTGGCCTACCTGGGCTGCATCCGGTCGGGTTTTGCGGCACAGGTAGATAACCCCTGATTTGATAGCTGCTTGCGCTTGATAGGTAAGCGCTAGCAGCCAATTTGATTCAATAAAACATGATCTACGGCATTGGCACCGACATCTGCGACGTGCGCCGCATCGCGGCCAGCCTGGAGCGCCACGGCGAGCGTTTTGCCCAGAAGGTGCTGGCCGACGGCGAACTGGCCACCTGGCGCGAGAGGAGCAGCCGCTGGCCCGACCGGGGCCTGCGCTACCTGGCCACGCGGTTCTCTGCCAAGGAAGCGTTCAGCAAAGCCATTGGCCTGGGCATGCGCATGCCCATGACCTGGCGCCACTGCGAGGTCGCCAAGCTGCCATCTGGCCAGCCGGTCATCGTGTTGCACGGGGCGCTCAAGGAATGGTTCGATGCCAAAGGGCTTAAGGTGCACCTCAGCGTGACCGACGAGACCGACTACGCCGCCAGCTTCTGTGTGGTAGAGGAATCTGAATAAAAATAGGCTCTGGCGCTTGATAGATAAGCGCTGGTAGCTATTGTTTGAATAGCATTTTTGAGTTTGAGCCAACACACCATGACCGAACACGCCCCCCTCATTCTCGACGTGGCAGGCCTTGAACTGACCGCTGCCGACCGCCGCCGCCTGGCCCACCCGCTGACCGGCGGCGTGATCCTGTTTGCCCGCAACTGGGAAAACCGCGCACAGCTGCTGCAGCTCACCAGCAGCATCAAGGCCGTGCGTGACGACCTGCTGATCTGCGTGGACCATGAAGGCGGGCGCGTGCAGCGCTTTCGTACCGATGGCTTCACGCACCTGCCACCCATGCGCGCGCTGGGCGAGATGTGGATGGATGACGGCAAAGGTGCCAAGGCCGTGCCCGGCAGCGGCGCGCTGCGTGCCACCAACGCAGCCACGGCCGCGGGCTACGTGCTCGGGGCCGAGCTGCGCGCCTGTGGCGTGGATTTCAGCTTCACGCCTGTGTTGGACCTGGACTGGGGTGAAAGCGGTGTGATCGGCGACCGCGCCTTTCACCGCGACCCGCGTGTGGTGGCGCTGCTCGCCAAGAGCCTCATGCATGGTCTGCTGCAGGCCGGCATGGCCAACTGCGGCAAACACTTTCCCGGCCACGGCTTCGTCAAGGCCGACTCGCACACCGAGGTGCCGGTGGACAAGCGCAGCCTCAAGGCCATCCTGGCCGACGATGCCGCGCCGTACCCCTGGCTCAGCAGCACGCTCACCAGCGTGATGCCGGCCCATGTGATCTACCCCAAGGTCGACAGCCGCCCCGCAGGCTTCTCGCAGCGCTGGCTGCAGGACATCCTGCGCCGCCAGATGCGTTTTGATGGCGCGATCTTCAGTGACGACCTCAGCATGGAAGGTGCACGGCGCCTGGACGGCCAGGTGGTCAGCTACACCGACGCGGCCGTGGCGGCGCTGGAGGCAGGTTGTGACCTGGTACTGCTGTGCAACCAGAGCGTGGGTGATGGCAAGGCCGTGGATGAACTCATCGATGGCCTGGAAAAGGCCCAGAAGCAGGGCCGCTGGCAGCCGAGTGTGGACAGCGAGTCCCGCCGCCTGGCGCTGCTGCCGGAAACCCTGCCGCAGGCCTGGGACGACCTGATGTACCAACCCGCCTACTTGCAGGCGCTGGACCTGCTGCCCTGAACCGCCGAGAGCGCGTGGCCTCGTGCAAGGCCACCCAGTGCGGCTCTCCCGACTTTTCTCACTATGGCGTGTTGAAGGGTCCTGGCGTGACCGGCGGCGGGGCTGCCGGTGCACTCTCTGTGGCATCCGCAACGCTGGCATGGGCGGGGGGCGCAGGGGGGGGGGGCACCCCCTGAAATCTGCGCACCACGCGCTGAAACACCAGCGCATTCGGAATCTGCAGCCAGGCCACCTGGCCCGTCGCTGCGCCATGGTCCTCCAGCGTGGTGTAGAGCAGGTTGATGTCCACCACGCGCCCCTTGGCGCCGGGTTTTTCGGCGGTGTCCAGCACCTCGATGTAGTCACCAATCCGGAAAGGCCGCACGGTAAAGATCAGCAGCGCACAAAACAGGTTGGAGAGCACGCTCCACGCCGCGAAGAAGGCCACGGCCCCCACAGTGGCAAACCCGGTGAACGCGGTCCAGAGCACGGTGGCCGAAACCCCCATGCGCTCCAGCACCAGCAGCAGGGCGCTGGCCACGATGAACCAGCGGATCAGCCCGTTCATGGGCACCACCAGCTCGTCGGGCACCTGGTAGTGCGCGCTGGCACGGCGCACGATGCGGCGCAGCACCCGTTGCAGCAGCCAGGCGACAAAGAGGATCAGCAGGATCTGCGTGCCGGGGATGATGACTTCGAGCCAGTCCTGCACCCAGTCTGGAAGGCGGGTTTTCAGAACCTGCATGCGCGAAACGGCGGTGCGGGCGTTGCGCTCGGTGGCGTCAAACGAGAAGGCGGAAAAGAAACTCAATTGCGCAATTGCTCCACGGTATCCATCTGCATTTCAAAACTGAAAAAGCGGTTGCGGCCCTGCGCCTTGGCGGCATACAGGGCCTGGTCGGCCCGCATGATCATGCTTTCGGCGTTGGTACTGTCGTCGGGCACACAGGTGGTAATGCCGCCTGACAGCGTCAGCGTGTCGCCCAGTGGCGAATCCGCATGCGGAATGGCGCGCACCTTCAGCAGCTGCCCCAGGGCGCGCGCGAAGGTCATGGCGCCCGAGCGTGGCGTGTTGGGCAGGATGAGGGCGAATTCCTCGCCGCCGTAGCGCGAGGCGATGTCACGCGGGCGCACACACACCTCGCGCAGCAGGCGGCCTACTTCCTTCAGGCAGGCATCGCCTTGCACATGCCCGCTGGCGTCGTTGAAGAGCTTGAAGTGGTCCAGATCGCACAGCATCAGCGTGAGCGGCGTCGCTTCGCGGCGTGCGGCCAGGATCTCGTTGTGCAGGATGCGGTCAAACCCCCGGCGGTTGACCAGGCCCGTGAGCGCATCGATTTCCACCATTTCGTTGAGTCGCTGGTTGGCCAGATGCAACTCGGCCGACACAGAGACGAGCCTGCGGCGCATGTCCAGCAGCCGGCGCATGGCGCGCAGCTTGGCCATCAGCACAATGGGCTTGACGGGTTTGACGAGGTAGTCGTCGCCCCCTACCTCAATGCCACGCCACACGTCGAGTTCGTTGTCCAGGCCCGACAGAAAGATGATGGGCGTCCAGTCCCCGGCTTCGCTGGCGCGCATCTGCTGGGCCACCCAGTAGCCGTCCTGGCCGGGCAGCCGGATGTCCAGCAGTACCAGATCTGGACGGTGGGTTTTGAACAGCTGCAGGGCGGCGTTGCCCTCGGGTGCCTCAAAGATGTCCGACACGCCCGCCCGCCGCAGCTCGGCCACCAGCGCAGCGCGGACGGAACCCTGGTCTTCCACCACCAGCACCGAAAAAGCATTGCCCGAGGGCAAGGGCTGGCTGGCCGGGTAGGGGGCATTGCTGGAGCTGAAGGGCACGGGGTGTCTCCTTGGGGCCGTCAAAGGGCGGGTCCGGGGTACCCCGAGTGCATCCGGGGCGTGCGATTCAGGACTCGCGGCGCAGCGCCGGGAACAGGATCACGTCGCGAATGCTGGGGCTGTCGGTCAGCAGCATCATCAGGCGGTCAATGCCGATGCCGCAACCCCCCGTGGGCGGCATGCCGTATTCCAGTGCGCGCACAAAATCATGGTCGTAGAACATGGCTTCGTCGTCGCCGCTGTCTTTGGCGGCCACCTGGGCGTGAAAGCGCGCGGCCTGGTCTTCGGCGTCGTTCAACTCGCTGAAGCCATTGCCGAACTCGCGGCCGGTGATGTACAGCTCAAAACGCTCCGTCACCTCGGGGCGGGTGTCGTTGGCGCGGGCCAGGGGCGAGATCTCGGTGGGGTGCTCCATGATGAAGGTGGGCATCCAGAGCTTGTCTTCCACCGTTTCTTCAAAGTACAGCACCTGCAGGCTGGCCAGCGACCGCGTGGACAGCTTGTTCTTTTCTTCGTTCAGGCCCAGCTTCTTCAGGGCGCTGATGAGCCAGGCGGCGTCGTCCACATGGGCGCCGGCCTCGGTGTACTGGAAGATGGCTTCACGGATGGTCAGGCGGGCAAACGGCTGCGTCAGGTCCACCGCACGGCCCTGGTAGGTCATCTGCAGCGAGCCTGTGGCCTTCAGTGCGACTTCACGGATCAAGGTCTCGGTGAAGTCCATCAGGTCCAGGTAGTTCCAGTACGCCGCGTAGAACTCCATCATGGTGAACTCGGGGTTGTGGCGCACCGAGATACCTTCGTTGCGGTAGCTGCGGTTGATCTCGAACACCCGCTCGAAACCGCCCACGATCAGGCGCTTCAGGTACAGCTCGGGGGCGATGCGCAGGTACATCTCCTGCTCCAGCGCGTTGTGGTGCGTGACAAACGGCTTGGCGTTGGCGCCACCCGGAATCGGGTGCAGCATGGGCGTCTCGACTTCGAGGAAGCCGTGGCTCACCATGAACTCGCGCAGCCCGCTCACAGCCTTGCTGCGCGCCATGAAGCGCTTGCGGGCCTGCTCGTCGGTGATCAGGTCCACATAGCGCTGGCGGTATTTCTGCTCCTGGTCGGCCATGCCGTGGAACTTGTCGGGCAGGGGGCGCAGACTCTTGGTCAAGAGGCGCAGGCCGGTCACCTTGACCGACAGTTCGCCGGTCTTGGTCTTCATCAGCGTACCTTCGGCGCCCACGATGTCGCCCAGGTCCCAGTGCTTGAAGGCGGCGTACAGGTCTTCGCCCACGGCATCGCGGGTCACATAAAGCTGGATGCGCCCGCCCACTTCGCCCAGCGACCCGTCCTGCACCGTGGCAAAACTGGCCTTGCCCATGACGCGCTTGAGCATCATGCGGCCGGCCACCGAGACATTCACCGGCGAGGCCTCCAGGGACTCGTTCGTGGCAGCGCTGTGTTCCAGGTGCAACTGGGCAGCCTTGTGGCCTGGCTTGAAGTTGTTGGGGAAGGCAACGCCACCGCCGTTGGCCTGGGCTTCGCGCAGAGCGCGGAGCTTTTCACGGCGCTCGGCGATGAGCTGGTTTTCGTCCTGGGGAGCGGGGGCGTGGTTTTGGTCTGACATAGGTGCCGTCGGTGCGGGGGCGTGAAATTTGGGGGCTGGGTTCAGCCAAACCCCTCATTTTATCGGCTATGTGTTACTGACAGGTTCTTAGCCCTTGGACGGGCGGTCGCTCCACAGCGCGGATGCTGTCCCTGCGAGGATCTTCAGATCGCTCCAAAGCGTGTGCGAGCGGGCGTACTCGGCGGCGTAGCGGAGCTTGATGGGCAGGATCTGTTCCACATAAGTGCGCTCTGGATCGCTGCTTTGGCCCAACAAGGTGCTTTCGTCGCGGAATTCGATGGAGGCGCGGTCTGTGATGCCGGGCCGCACGCTGAGCACCAGTTCCCGCACGGAATCTGGGTAGAGCGCGACATAGTGCGGCACCTCAGGCCTGGGGCCGACAAGGCTCATATGGCCCAGCAGCACGTTGAAAAGCTGCGGCAGCTCATCGACCTTGGTGCGCCGCAGCCAGTGGCCCGCCCGGGTAATGCGGGCATCGGCTCCTACGGTAATCGCCGGGCCCGAGGCTTCGGCGCGCGGGTGCATGGTGCGGAACTTGTAGATGCGGAACAACCTGCCTGCGCGGCCCACACGCTGTTGGCGAAAGAGTGCTGGGCCCGGAGAATCCCACACCACCCACAGTGCCACGGCCAGCAGCACGGGCGCGAGCAGCAGCAGCCCGAGGGCGGCAAAACACAGGTCGAACAGCCGCTTGGGCATGTCAGCCCAGCACCTCGTGCAGCGCAGCAATCACGCGCTCCTGGTCGCTGTCACTCATGGCGGTGAACAAGGGGATGCTGATCATGGCTTGGTAGGCTGCGTCGGCCTGAGGGAACATGGCCGGTGTCAATTGGTACCGGTCGCGCCAGTACGGGTGCCGGTGCAGCGGCACATAGTGCACGCTGGTGCCAATGCCCCGGTCCGACAGCGCCTGGATGACCTCGTCACGCCCCAGCGGCGCGTCCGCCCGCAGCCGGATCACATAGAGGTGCCACGCATGGGTGTCGCCTGGTGGCGCAGTGGCTGGCAAGGTCAGGGGGAGGGGCGCCAGCTGTTCGCGGTAGCGGGTTGCCAGGTCTTGGCGCCGCTGCACGAACTGCGGCAGCCGTGCCAGTTGCTCCACCCCCATGGCGGCGGCAACGTCCGTCATGTTGTATTTGAAACCGGGTGCCACCACCTCGTAGTACCAGGCCGGCGTTTTGGAGGTGAAGCGGTCAAATGCATCGCGGCTCATGCCGTGCAGCCGCATGGTGCGCATGCGCTGCGCAAGCGCCGGGTCGTGCGTGACGGCCATGCCGCCTTCTCCGGTGGTGATGGTCTTGTTGGCGTAGAAGCTGAACACCGTGACATCGGACTGCAGTTGCCCCACCAGGGTGCCGCGCCAGGTGGTGGGCAAGGCATGGGCTGCGTCTTCCACCACCTTGAGCTGGTGTTCCTTGGCGATGGCCAGGATGGCGTCCATGTCGCAGGCCAGGCCCCCGTAGTGCACGGGCATGATGGCTTTTGTGCGGGGCGTGATGGCCGCGCGTACCTTGGCCGGGTCGATATTGAGGGTCACCGGGTCCACATCCACCAGCACCGGGTCGGCGCCCAGGTAGCGCACCACTTCCACGGTGGCGGTGAAGGTCAGTGTGGGCGCGATCACTTCGTCGCCGGGACCAATGCCGAGTGCTTCCAGCGCAAGGTGCAGGCCCGCCGTGGCAGAGTTGACGGCGATGCTCTGCAGACCACCGCCGCCCAGGAAGGCGGTGAATGCCTGCTCGAACTCCTTGGTCTTGGGCCCGGTCGTGACCCACCCCGAGCGCATGGCCGCGCTGACAGCATCGATTTCTGCCGGCCCGATGTCGGGGCGGGCGAACGGGAGAAAAGGCAGGTCGGTGGCGGAGTTCATGGGTATTGTGGTGCGTGCTAAAAGGGCCAGAGCGAGGCCGCGCTCAGTGCGGCTTCACGGCCCAGGTCAGGCGGTGGGTGCGCAAAAACCACAGCAGTGCGGACGCTGGCGCAATCGCTGGCGCGGGCAGGCGCCGCGCCAGCGGAGGTGCCAAAGTAACGCGGCGGGAGTGTATCTGTGCCTCTGGAAACAGGATGCTCAGTTCGCGCAGTGGAATGCCCTGCACATCGCTGTTGGCAGGATTGTTGACGACAAAATCGTAGACCAGTACGCCGCCGCCGGGCGCAACCCATTGCCAGATCACGTGGGCCAGATGGCGGCGGTAGTCTTCGTCGAGCAAGGAGCTGAAGAGCGTGAACGCCAGCACGGCATCCTGGCTGGCCGGTTGCACCGGGGCCAAGGCGGCATCACCTTCGACAATAGGCACACCTGCTGGCAGCGAGGCGCGCGCTGCGGCGGCACGTTCGGGAAGAAGCTCCAGGCCCGTCAGGCAAGCGGGCGTGGCGCCCAGCCGCACCAGGTCGTGCAGATTGCCCGCGCTTCCACAACCAACTTCCAGCATCGGCCGGTGGGCCAGGCTGCTCCAGCCGTGGGCCTGCCAGATCCGTGCCATGGCACGCAGGCGCTCTTGCTGCGCCTGCAGCGCCGCCGCATTGGCATACAGGCTGTAGCGGGCCTCGTCGACCGCAGCATCGCGCCTCGCGTAGCGGGCCTTGACGGCCTGGGGTTCGTTGTCGGTCATCGCGTGATGCGTGCAAAGTCGGACGAAGGTGCGCGCGAGCGTGCAATGTCCCACAGCCCGCGCCAGGTGCCCAGGCCGTAGCCCACGTGAAACGCTGCAATCGTCGCCGGGAGGCGGGGCAGCAGCCCCCGGTTGCGGGCCGATCGGGCTGCCGCCACCGATGCCGCCAGAAGATACCCCGTATAGGCGATGCCCAGTGCGGCCAGCGGCCAGGCAGACCAGGGCAAGACGGCGGCGCTGGCCACTGCGGCAGCCACAAAAGCTGCAGGTACCAGCTGCCGCACGGAGCCTGGTTGCCCGTGTTTGCGCATCACAAAAGGCCGCCAGTAACCGTATTGCCGCTGTTGCGCGAACAGGTGCCGGAGCGAATTGCGCGGGTGGTAGGTGGAATGGATGCGCCGGCTCTGCCAGATGCGAGCACCCCCCAGGCGCATGCGCAGGTTGTGCTCGTCGTCCTGATTGCGCACCAAGGCTTCGTCAAACAGCCCGAACCGGTCAAACACGCTGCGGGGCCAGCATCCCAGGTAGACGGTATCCACCTCGCCTTCGTATTGCATATCGCGCGACCGCGCGCCGCCCACCACCCAGCGGCACTGGAAGGCGGCGGCGATGGCGGCCCCGGTGGGGCCGGTTCCTTGGGCGACCCAGGGGCCACCCACGTTGTCGGCGCTGGTGCGTTCGAGCGCCTGGATGCACTGCGCAAGGTAGTCGGGGGCAAACTGGCTGTGCACGTCCATGCGGGCAATGGTGCCGCCCCGCGCGCGGGCAATGCAGGCGTTGAGTCCGGTGGAGACAATGCGGCCGGGGTTGTCCACCAGGACGAGCCGGTGGTCTGCAGCACAGCGCTGCAGGAGATGCTCGCGCGTGCCGTCATCGCTTTCACCGTCTGCAATCAGCACTTCCATGCGCCAGCCTGCGGGCAGTTCTTGGCGCAGGGCGGAGTTGCAGAAAGCGTCGATGTGCTGGCGCTCGTTGCGGCACGGCACGATCACGCTGATCAGGTTGTCCAATTCAAGGCCTTGGGGCATGGGTTTCAAGGTGTGCGGAGCAGTTGCTGGTACAGCGCGTGCATGCGGTTCATTTGTACCGCGCGGTCTCCGTCCCGGGCGATGCGGGCGGCATTTTGCAGGCCGGCTTGTTCCGCCAGGGCGTCGTTGCCGATGAGAGCTTCCAGCCGGGCGGCGAGCACTGCGGCGTCTCCGGCTGCAACCAGCCACTGCGGGTCGATCCAGTGCCGGTTGGCCTGCAGGTCGCTAGCCACCACCGCGAGGCCACACGCCATGCTCTCCAGCAAGGCGACCGATGTTGCATCGCTGCTGGGCACCGACACAGATATCTTGCTTTCGCCCAGTACCCGGGCCATGCCGGCGTCATCGAGTCGGCCGTGGAACTGCACCTTGTTTTCCAGCTGCGCCTTGTGCACCTGACTGCGCAGGGCGCTTTCCATGCTGCCTCCTCCGAGCAGGTGCAAGCGCAGGTCGGCCGCAGGCAACCGCGCCTGCAGAAGGGCGAACGCCTCGATGATGGTGTCGATGTTGTAGTTGGGTTCCCAGGCGCGCAGGCTCACCAGTTGGCTGCCTCGCTTGAGCTTCCAGGGAGCGGGTCGAAAGCGCTGCAGTTCCACACCCCAGTGAATTTCCTCGGCAGGGCATTGCGGGCGGAAATCCGCCACGGCGCTCATGAGGCTGGCAGAGTCGCCAGTGATGAGGTCGGCCCGGCGCAGTATCCAGCCAGTCAGCCAGCGCATCCACGCGCTTTTGCCGGGGGTGACCAGCAGGTCGCTGCCCCATGCAGTCATCACCAGCGGATATTTGCCGCCCCGTGCGGCCAGATAGCCATAGGAAGTGATGTAGTGGGCGTGGAGGAGGTCCGGGGCCAGTTCGGCCACGTGGCGCCTGGTTTCCCGGACACGGAACAGCCAGTCGAGCGAGCGGTGCACAGGCCGGATGGCCCGCACGGTGACGCCATCGATGGACGCGGGTCGGGCTGAGATCAGCGAAACGCGGTAGCCGCGCTGGAGCATCTCCCGTGCCCATCGCTGGACATGGGGGCTGGTGGCATCGCCCAGCAGGCACAGGTGTGTGGCCATGTCAGCTTGCCCGTGTCCAGGATTCATAGTGGGGGCGCAGTTCTGGATGCTGCAACAGCAGGCGCTCGTCCTGTTCGCGCACGTCGCCGATCTGGCGTGCGGGGGCCCCCGCCACGATGGCGAAGTCGGGCACCTCACCGCGCACCTGCGCATAGGCACACACCACCACCCCCTTGCCGATGCGTGTACCCGCTTCGATCAGGCTGTGGGGGCCGATGAACGTGTAGGCGCCGATCTCCACAGGGGCGCTGATGTAGCCAGGCTTGGGGCCTTCGTGGACTGCGTAGTCGCTGCCCAGGAGGCGAATGGCACGGTGGGAGCTGTGGGTGACGATGCTGACAAAGTTGGTGATCTGAACCCCTTGCCCAATCTGCAGGCCCGCTGTGGCGTCGATGAAGTTGAATTGCCCAATGAACACGTGGTCGGAAAGCCGCAGCCCCTCCGCGCCCTCGATGCAGGTGCTGGGGGCAATGCGGGTGTGGGGCAGGCTGCGGTCCAGGTGGTCGCTTTCCCCGAACACCATGCGGTAGAACAGCGCTTGCCAGAGGCGGCGGCGCCAGCGGTTAAGCACGGCTCTCATGGGGAATATCCTTCCAGTTTGCCAGCGCCCAGAAATAGTAGGCAAAGTAGGCCAGCATGCTCGCTGACACGCCCCATCCGGCGCCGGTTAGCCCGCCCAGATGGAGACCCAGCAGCAGGCCCGCAAAAAACAGGCATTGTCCAATCAATGCCAGGCGCAGCGCCCAGGCCTGTGCACCCCAGGCCATGGTGACCACCGCAAGGGGCGATGCCATGAAATGCACGGCGATGTACGGCGCGATGGCTCGGGCCAGCTCCCCAGTTCCTGCCCACTGGGCTCCAAAGGCCAGGGTAAAGATGTCCGGGCCCCATGTGAGCAGGACTACCACCAGCGGGCACGCCAGGGCAGCGAGCCCCAGCATGGCCCGGCGCACCAGCTTACGCGCCTCGTCAGGGCCACCGGCCTGGAGGAGACGAGGGTACAGGGTTTGCGACAGGGCACCGCCGACGAGGGTTGCTGGTGCCTTGAGGTAGCGCAGCGCCAGCGCCCAGAATCCCGCTGCGGCATCCCCTGTCCATGCCGCCACCAGCACCAGGGTCAGGGTGTCCTGCAGCGCCCCCATGAAAGCGTGGGGTGTGTTGAGCAACGGAAAGTCCCGGTGCTGGTGGGCCATGGACCGGAGCACGGAAAACGGCTGGCGCCACAAACCCATCCAGCCTCCCACCGGTGCAGGCCTAGCCAACACCCATGCGGCGCCCAGGCTGGCCACCGTGGCTCCCAGCACCAGGCCCAGCGGCCCAGCTTTCAGGAATCCGAACAGCAGTTGCAGGATGGCGCCGCCACCTTGCTGCAGCAGCCTGGCCGCCGACAGCAGTCCAAAGCGCTGCGACCGTGTCGCCCACAGCGTGAGCCATTGCACAGCGCCGCCTGCGAACACCGCCAATGGCAGCGCCCAGGCCATCGGCATGCCTTGCCACAGCAGGAGCACGGCCCCGGCTGCGGCGGATGCAGCGGTCACAGCGAGCAAAATGCGTGCGCACAACGCCATGAGCTGGGCGGCGCGCAGCTCGGTGCTTTCCAGGGGCAGTGCGAATTCATAACGGGCGCAGCCCACCACCGCCAGGTTGGTGGCCAGCGCCCACAGCAGTGCAAACTGTCCGAAGGCTTCAGGGCTGTAGAGGCGTGTGAGCGCCGGGCCCAGCACCAGCGGGATGGCGTGGGCTGCAACGCTTCCCGTGAGCAGGGTCAGCGTTGCCCGCAAAAGTCCCGACTTCATGGCAGCACGGGTTGCGTTTCGGGGTGGTAGCCAGGCACCAGCTGCCGCAACAGGGCGGTCATGGCGGTGGGGTCGCCCGCATAGGCCGCCTGCTGCAACGCCTGGAGCAAGGCCTGCAGTTCATCCCACGGGCGATATTCTTCACGTGCTCGCAGGATGCGGGGGTGGTCTGTGGGGAAGGGGTTGTCCCCAATCAGCAGTTCTTCGAAAAGCTTTTCACCCGGCCGCAGCCCTGTGAAAACGATTTCGATGTCTCCTTCAGGGTGCCGATCGTCGCGCACGGTCAATCCCGACAGGGCCACCATGCGCTCTGCAAGGTCCAGAATCTGCAGTGGCTCGCCCATGTCCAGTAGGAACACGTCGCCGCCCTCGGCCATCGCCCCTGCCTGCAGTACCAGCTGGGCGGCTTCGGCAATGGTCATGAAATAGCGCGTGACATCCGGGTGCGTCACCGTAATGGGGCCACCGGCTGCAATCTGCTTGCGAAACAGCGGTATCACGCTGCCGCTGGAGCCCAGCACATTGCCAAAGCGCACCATGGACAGGCGGGTGGGGCAGCAGGTCCAGGCGGGCGGGCTTTCGGCAAGGGGGGCGAAAGGAGGGCGCTGCGACGCTGCAATGGCTTGCAACACCATTTCCGCCACACGCTTGGTGGCGCCCATGATGTTGGTCGGGCGCACGGCCTTGTCGGTGGAAATCAGCACGAAATGGCTGGCGCCGCACTCCAGCGCCACCTGCACCATGTGCAGGGTGCCAAAGACGTTGTTCAAAATGCCTTCGCCCGCATTGGCCTCCACCATGGGCACGTGCTTGTAGGCCGCCGCATGGTAGATGGAGGTGGGCCGGTATTGCCGGCAGATGTCTGTCATGCGCTCCCTGTGGGTGACGCTGGCGAGCAGTGGCACCAGCGCACATGCGTGCTCGCCCTGGTCTGCCAGCGCCGCCAACTCATGGTGGATGGAGTACAGCGCATATTCGCTGTGGTCCACGAGCAGCAATTGGCGCGGCCCTTCGCGCACGATCTGACGGCACAGCTCGCTGCCAATGCTGCCGCCCGCTCCGGTAACCAGGACCACGGTGCCCGCCAGATTGCGCCCCAGCAGTCCGGGGTCCGGGGCCACCGGCTCCCGGCCCAGCAGGTCTTCGATTTCGAGGTCCTGGAAGTCCGTGACCGTGACCCGCCCGCTGGCCAGGTCGGACAGGCCGGGCAGCGTGCGTATCCGCACGGGCAATTCACGCAGGCTTTCGATGATCTGCCGCCGGCGCTCGCGGGTGGTGCTGGGCAGCGCCAGCAGCACGTCCGTGATGTCCAGGCGGCGCACGACCTCGGGCAGCGCCTGGGGGGCGTGCACGCGCACGCCATTGATGCTGCGCCCGATCTTGCTGGCGTCGTCGTCCACAAAACCCTGGAGCAAGTACTGGTGCATGCTGCCCAGCCCCGCCGCCGTCTGGGCGCCCGCGCTGCCGGCGCCGTAGATCAGCAGGCGGTAAGACGCATGGCTGCTGCGCCCTGCCAGCGCCAGCCACCCCAGTGCGCGGCTGGCCCCCACCAGCAGCATGAACAGCAGGGGCTGCAGAATGCCGACGCTGCGGGGTACGCCCTCCCATTGGGCCGCCAGCAGGCAGCCCAGTAGAAGGGTTCCATAGATGGCCACGGCCTTGCCGGTGGTGATGAGTGCGGTGATCCCCGTATAGCGGAAGATGGCGCGGTACAGCCCCAGCTTGGCAAAAATGGGAAAGGCGAGGGCGGGGGCCAATGCATACGCGAGCCACTGCATGCCTGAGGGCCAGTGGGGTGTTTCCAGCCTCAGTGTGAAGGCGAGCCACATGGCGATCAGGCCCAGGCAGATGTCCATGGCCACCACCACGAGGCGTTTGGCTGCGCGTGACCAGCCCAGGATGCGGTTCAGCATGGGCTGGGGGGGAAGGGTGGGGCAGCAGTGATTCGGCGGCTCATTGCGTGGGCGCAATCCCGGTCCGCTCAAGGACATCGCCCACCAGTTCCAGCCGCACCAGCGGGTTGTCCAGCTCCATCAGGCGCTGCTTGAGTTCCAGTGGCACCGGCAAAAGCTCGCACCAGCGGTTGGCCACCCATCCGCAGTCGTCCAGCTGGGCTGCCGTGGGGACAATCGCGGTCGGAGTGTCGGGGTCTCGCTGCTTCAGGGTGTGCAGCACCTGGGCGAGCGCTGTCGATGCCTTTCTCAGGTCTTCGGGGATCGGCACCGTCAGATCCTGGTCGATGTGCCCCACATCGGCAATCCACAGGCCATGGGGCAGGTGGCTGCGCTGGGTGATGCGAAAGCGCTGGCTGCCACGGCACAGCAGGGTGATCAGGCCAGGCTGCGGGGTGTCGATCTGCTCGATGACGGCCAGGGTGCCCACATCATTGAACTGCTCTTCGGGGGCGCCTGCCTGGCGCACTTCGCGGCCCTGCGTGAGGGCGACAACGCCAAAGGGCGCACCCGCCTGGTGGCATTTGCGCACCATGTCCAGGTAGCGCACTTCGAACACGCGCAGGGCCAGCAGGCCGCCCGGGAACAGCACGGACCCCAGAGGGAAAAGGGGCAAGGATGACAGGGTGAGGGGTTGTGTCATGAATGGGGGAATACCTTGGCTCGCTATCATCCCATGGCGCAGCCTGCTTTCGCAGCGGCCCCTTATTTTTGTCTCATCCATGCTCTACCAGATCGCCTCTTTCCTGCTTGACGTTGTTGGTGGCCTGCTCACGGGGGCGTGCCTGCTGCGCCTGTATATGCAATGGCAGCGGGTACCGTTTTCCAACCCTGTCGGCGGTCTGGTTTTTGCACTGACGGACTGGCTCATCATGCCGCTGCGCCGTGTGATCCCGCCGGTGGGGCGTTGGGATGTGTCGAGCCTCGTAGCGGCCGTGCTGCTGCAGCTGGCGCAATACTTTTTGCTGACCCTGTTGTTGGGCGCCGCCTCGGCGTCGGCCTGGCTGCCGTGGCTGGCATTGTTTGGGCTGGCGCGTGTGGCAGTGTCGGGGCTGATTGGCTTGTTGATCGTCTATGCCGTGATGTCGTGGGTGCAGGCGCGGTCCCCGCTCTCGGATGTGATCGCCCGGCTGTGCGAGCCCATCCTGCGGCCGTTTCGCCGCGTCATCCCGCTGGTGGGCGGCATCGACCTGTCGCCGCTGGCGGCATTGGTCTTGCTGCAGGTGGCGATGATTGTGCTGGGCCATTTGCAGGCCAGTGTCATGAGGTAGCCCCGCTGGAGGTGCCCCCCTGAGTCGCCTTCGGCGCCTTCCCCCCAGGGGGATGACGGCTTCGCTACGGGGCGGCCCTTGCTTGCCGTCCCTGGCGGGGGCAGCGCCAGCCTCCTTGGCTGCGTGCGTTGCACAACAAGTGGTTTCTGACACTGAAAATGTCAACCAAATTGACGTCTGGCGCTTATCTGTCAATCGCTAATAGCTATCAATAGTGTAGCTATTTGGGGGTGCTGAAGCGGCGCATCACCTCTGCAAGAGGTTTTGCGCATGCCACCACCTGCTTGCGTTACATCACTGCGTCAGCGGGCAAACGCTGCAGCATGGCCAGGCTGCTGGCCACGGTGTTGCGCAGCTCGCGGCGGTCGCAGATGAAGTCCACGGCACCCTTGGTCTGCAGGAACTCGGCGCGCTGGAAGCCTTCTGGCAGTGTCACGCGCACGGTGGATTCGATCACGCGCGGGCCGGCAAAGCCGATCAGGGCCTTGGGCTCGGCAATCACGATGTCGCCCACAAAGGCAAAGCCGGCGCTCACGCCGCCCATGGTCGGGTCGGTCAGCACGCTGATGTACGGCAGGCCCTTCTTGGCCAGGCGGGTCAGCGCTGCATTGGTCTTGGCCATCTGCATCAATGACAGCAGGCCTTCCTGCATGCGCGCACCGCCGGTGGCGGTAAAGCAGATGAAGGGCACTTTCTGCTCGATGGCGGTTTCCACGCCGCGCACAAAACGCTCGCCGACCACCGATCCCATGGAGCCGCCCATGAAGTCGAATTCAAAACAGGCGGCAACCACGTTGATGCTCTTGACCGCGCCACCGATGACGATGAGGGCATCGGTCTCGCCCGTGTTTTCCAGGGCTTCTTTTAGGCGTTCTGGGTACTTGCGGCTGTCCTTGAACTTGAGGGCATCCACGGGCAGCACTTCCTGGCCGATTTCGTAGCGGCCTTCAGCGTCCAGAAAGGCATTCAGCCGTGCGCGCGCGCCAATCCGGTGGTGGTGGCTGCAGTGGGGGCACACGTTCTGGTTGTGTTCCAGATCGGCCTTGTAGAGCACCGTTTCGCAGCTCGGGCACTTGATCCACAGGCCTTCTGGCACCTGGCGGCGCTCGGTAGGGTCGGTTTGCTGGATCTTGGAGGGCAGGAGTTTTTCGAGCCAGGACATGGTGTTTTCCTCTTCAGTGGCAAGACCTGCAAGCGGAGCCGGTAGACGTCCTGGGCGCAGGCCTGGAGTGAAATGAGGGCGCACACCACAAGGTGCGCGCCGGGCAGCATTATGCGTCGAGTGCCTTGCGCACCCCGCGAAGGAAGTCCACCGTCAGGGGGACCACCTTGGCGTGCTCCTGGTCTTCAATCAGCTGGATGATGCGGCTGCCGATGACCACGGCATCGGCCACCTTGCCAATCGCCTGGGCGGTGGCGGCGTCACGGATGCCAAAGCCCACGCCCACGGGGATCTGCACATGCTGGCGGATGCGGGGCAGCATCTGCTCCACGGCAGCCGTATCCAGCGCGCCCGAGCCGGTCACGCCCTTGAGCGACACGTAGTACACATAGCCGCTGGCCACGCGGGCCACCTGGGCCATGCGCTCGTCCGTGCTGGTGGGGGCCAGCAGGAAGATCAGGTCCATGCCGTGCTCCCGCAAACTGGCGGCGAAGGCTTCGCACTCCTCGGGGGGGTAGTCCACGATGAGCACGCCGTCCACGCCCGCGGCTGCGGCGTCGCGCACAAAGGCGCCTGCGCCGTGCTTCTGGTCGTAGCGTTCCACGGGGTTGGCATAGCCCATCAGCACCACCGGCGTGGTGCTGTTGCGCTTGCGGAATTCGCGCACGTGGTCCAGCACCTGCACCATGCCAATGCCCAGGCTGAGGGCCTTTTCGCCCGCTTTCTGGATGACGGGGCCGTCGGCCATGGGGTCGGAAAAGGGCACGCCCAACTCGATCACGTCGGCACCGGCCTCCACCATGCCGTGCATGAGGGCGGGGGTGATGTCGGCAAACGGGAAACCAGCGGTCACATAGGGAATCAGCGCCTTGCGGCCCTGGGCCTTGAGGGCGGAGAAAGTTGCTTCGATGCGGCTCATTTGACCACCTTGACGGGTTGCTCAGCGCCCTTGACGGACTGCCCCTGGCAACTGGGGCGACAGTAAAAGTCGGCACCACTGAGGTCGGCCACGGTGCCAATGTCCTTGTCACCCCGGCCCGACAGGTTGACCAGGATCGACTGGTCTGCGCGCATGGTTTTGGCCAGCTTCATGGCGTAGGCCACGGCGTGGCTGGATTCGAGTGCGGGGATGATGCCTTCGGTGCGGCACAGGTAGTGGAAGGCCTCCAGCGCCTCCTTGTCGGTGATGCCGACGTACTCGGCACGCCCGATTTCCTGCAACCAGGCGTGCTCCGGGCCCACGCCGGGGTAGTCCAGCCCCGCGCTGATGCTGTGGGTTTCGGTGATCTGGCCGTTGTCATCCTGCAGGATAAAGGTACGGTTGCCATGCAAGACGCCCGCGCTGCCCTTTTGCAGTGACGCCGAGTGTTTGCCCGACTCCAGCCCCTCGCCCGCCGCCTCCACGCCAATGAGGCGCGTCTTTTCAAACGGAATGTAGGGGTGGAAGATGCCCATGGCGTTGCTGCCGCCGCCTACGCAGGCGATCACGGCATCGGGCTGGCCGCCCATCACCTTTTGTTCGGCCAGCATCGCGGGCATCTGCTCGATGCATTCCTTCCCGATCACGCTCTGGAAGTCGCGCACCATCATCGGGTAGGGGTGCGGGCCTGCTACCGTGCCAATGATGTAGAAGGTGTTGTCCACATTGGCCACCCAGTCGCGCATGGCTTCGTTGAGCGCGTCTTTCAGCGTCTTGCTGCCAGATTCCACGGGCACCACCGTGGCGCCCAGCAGCTTCATGCGGTACACGTTGGGGCTCTGGCGCTTCACGTCTTCAGCACCCATGTACACCACGCATTCGAGCCCATAGCGTGCGCAGATGGTGGCCGTGGCCACGCCATGCTGACCAGCGCCGGTTTCGGCGATCACGCGAGGCTTGCCCATGCGCTTGGCGAGCATGGCCTGGCCGATCACGTTGTTGATCTTGTGGGCACCGGTGTGGTTCAGGTCCTCGCGCTTGAGGTAGATCTGCGCGCCACCCATTTCGCGGCTGGTGCGGGCTGCGTGGTAGACGGGAGAGGGTCGGCCCACGAAGTGTTTGAGTTCGTAATGGAACTCGGCCAGAAACGCGGGTTCGTGCTGGTAGCGGGCGTAGGCCTCGCGCAACTCCTGGATGGCGTGGGTCAGGGTTTCGCTGACGAAACTGCCGCCGTAAGGGCCGAAGTGGCCCGAGGGATCAGGTTGCTGATAGGAATTCATGGGGGTTCTTTGCAAGTTGTGCATCGGCCGCACGCACGGCGGCAACGAAGCGTTGGATCTTCATGGCGTCCTTGATGCCCTTGATGGGCTTTCCATCGGGCCCATCGGCCTCGACGCCGGAACTGACATCAACCGCCAGCGTGTGGCAACGCGGACGGACTTGCAAAATGCCATCGGTCACGTTTGCAGGCGTGAGTCCACCAGACAAAACGAGGTGAGAGCTGACGCTTGGTGGAAGGAGTGACCAATTGAATGCCTTGCCGCTGCCGCCAAAACCCTCGACATGGGCGTCGAGCAGGATGGCTTGGGCGTGAGAGTAATCGTGGGCGTATTTTACGAGGTCGAAGCTGGCTGCACCGTCGCCCAGGGGAATTCGTGCCGCTCGCAGGTAGGGCCGCGCGCCCTGGTGGGTGGCGTCCAGGCAATCCTGTGGGGATTCATCACCGTGAAATTGGATGGTAGCGCCCGCTATCAAAGCGGTAGCTGCTATCACATTGGTAGCGGATTCGTTGACGAACAGCAAAACCGGGGTGACAAAAGCCGGCAGGCGCCTGGCCAGTTGTGCGGCGCGTTCGGGTGTCACGGCGCGGGGGCTGGGGGCGTAGAGCACAAATCCGACCGCATCCGCACCTGCCGCCACGGCGGCATCCACGTCCTGCTCGCGGGTCAGGCCGCAGATTTTGATGCGGGTGCGCGAAGCGGGGAGCGTGGGGGTGTACTTATCAGCATTCATGGCAACCAATCATACGCAGCCGTGCGTTGGGGCAGTCCCCAGCTGGCGTCATAGATTGGCCCTTGAAAGTACAGCCCATCCGGGGAAAACGTCGGCGCCGCGGCATCGCGTGACTTGGCGGCGAGCACTTCGGTGATCCACCCAGGGGGCTGGTTGCCTTGGCCAATGGCAATCAGGCAGCCCATGATGTTGCGGATCATGTGGTGCAGGAAGGCGTTGGCCTCGAATTCGAAACGCCAGTAGCAGGGGCTCCAGCCCAGCTCCGGGTGGGGCGCGTTCAGGCCACGGCGGACAATATCGATGCGCTGCAGGGTCTTGATGGGAGATTTCGCCTGGCACGCCGACGCGCGGAATGAGGTGAAGTCATGTTCCCCCAGCAACTGGTCTGCAGCTTGCCGCATCGCATCGTGGTCCAGCGGGTGGTAAACCCAGCCCACACGGCCTGCATCCACACTGGGACGCACGGGCGATTGCAGCAGCACGTATGCGTAGCGCCGCGCTACGGCGCTGGCACGGGCGTGAAAATCATGCGGCACGGGCTGCGCCCATTGCACGGCGATATCGGCAGGAAGAAAGGTGTTGGTACCACGGACCCACGACGAGGGCGGGCGTTGGAGTGGCGTGTCGAAGTGCACCACCTGCATCAGTCCGTGCACCCCTGCGTCCGTGCGACCCGCACACAAGGTGCTGACAGGGTGCGTGGCAAAGCGGCCCAGGGCCGCTTCGAGTTTGTCTTGAACCGTATTGCCAGACAGCTGGCTTTGCCAGCCGCTGTAGGTCTGTCCGTTGTAGCTGACACCCAGCGCCACCCGCGTCATGGGGTGGCCTGGGGGAAGGGGCTGCATCAGCCCAGTTCAGCCAGCATGCGCTGGGCCCGGGTCTTGAGTGCCCCGCTGGACTCTGCCACCACCTCTTCAATCAGTGTGCGCGCGCCGTCGGTATCGCCAATGGCGTTGAACTCTTCAGCCAGTGCCAGCTTGGTGGCCAGTGGATCATCCTGCGCTGCCGCCGAACCATCGTCAACAAACTCTGGTGCTGGAGCAAGTGCCTTGGCGGCAGGGGCAGCCATGGGCTTGGATGGTGCGTTCAGATCGAGCGACAGTTCGCCCAGGTCAAATTCCATAGGGCCGGAATCCTTGGCATCACCTGCCAGAGGCATGGGGCCAGAGGGTGCCATGCTCAGATCGTCTGCGCTCGGGAAGTCCAGGTTGGCCACGGGCGGAGGGGCCATGACCGGGCCGGGCGCAGTATCTTGACCGCCCCAGGCAGGGGCCGTTGCAGATGGCAGCTCTGGCAAATCCAACTCGGGCCGCAGTGTTTGCGGTTCGTCTGCATCGGTGGCACGGCGGACTCCACCTGCAGCCGCAGCAGCGGCGGCCGCAGCGGCAAATCCGCCTGGAGGCGCTGGTGCCACTGAGGGAGCGTCTGTCAGTGCGTCGTCGGGCAGATCCAGGTCGAGGTCCAGATCAAGATCCGGGGGGAGTGCCGCCGAAGCTGCGGCGTTGCCTGCACCTGTGAAGGTGCTTGGGAAACCCCCTGGGGGCAGCGATGGGGATTCATCCTCGGCCATGCCGGGCCGGCCACCAGGCTGGTACAGCCGGTTATCAGGGTCCAGATCGCGGCCCAGTTCCGCAATGCGGTTCCAGTCCGGCCCTTCGCCCTGTGTCAGCTTGAACACATCTCCCGCCACGGCCTCCAGCGCCTTGCGGTCCTGGCGCTTGGCATAAATTTCGCCAAGCTTTACATGGACGGATACACGGGCTGGGTTGTGGCGGATGGCTTCCTTCAGGATTTCCTCGGCCTGCAGGTCACGGCCGTAGGCCAGGTACACATCGGCTTCTGCCACCGGGTCCACATCGCCGCCCGCATCCAGCTGGCTGGGCGAGTAGGCCATGGACGAGCCGGTTGTCATTTCGCTGTTGGCGGTATCGACACGCTGTCCACCGCTGGCACCGAAGAACGAGTCGGGCTGGATGCGGCTTTCGAGGAAGGAGCTGTCCACGCCAGCGTTCTGGCGGCGACGCTGCACCACGCGGTAGGCGCCATAGCCCAACAGGAGGGCGAGCAGACCGCCACCAGCAAGGGGAAGTATCGGGTCGTCCATGAGGCCGGACAGGAAGCTCGGCTCTTCCACTGGGGCTGGAGCCGGTGCAGGCACTCGCACAGGGGCTGCGGGAGCCGACGCCACAGGAGCCGGTGCAGAGGCGGGCTCGGAAGCTGCTTCTGCGGGAACGGCGGCATCTGCTACCGGAGCGCTGGCTGCGGCCACCGGGGCGGATGCCGGGGTTTCCGGCATGGCGGGCGCCGTGGGCGTGGCGGGGACAGCAGGGGCCTGCACGGCCACACCGGCAGGGGCGCTGGCGCTACCGGCGGCCGCAGGCGAGGCACTGCCAGCGGTCGCAGATGCCGCCCCCAGCTTGTTCAGGTCCGTGATGTTCTTGGACAGTTCCGCCATCCGCGTGGCCGCTTCGCCGGCTTGCTTGTCCTTGGCGAGTTGATCCTCGGCCGCTTTCTGGCCTTTGACAGAGCCTTTGGACAGCGTGAGCTTGTCGGGCGCGGTCGTCGCAGGCTTCTTGTCCTCTACACGGGTCTGCACCGTGCCCGACGCAGAGCGCTCGGCGGCAGCCACGGCGGTGGTGGGGGCTGCGCCTGCCAGCTTGCGGCGGAACTCGTTGAAGTCCCGGGCCTGGGCGGCAAGAATCTGGCGAGCTTCTGGAGCTGGTGTCGCCTGCGCGGTGGCTTCGTCGGGCATCTGTAGCACTGCGCCAGCCTTGAGTCGGTTGACATTGCCCTGAATGAAGGCATCGGGGTTCGCTCGCATCATGGCTACCAGCATCTGATCGAGAGAGACGCTGGCTGGGCGATAGGTGTTCGCAAGGCGGCCTGCCGTGTCACCAGCCTGCACCTTCACGCCGTCAGTGGGCGTGGCGCGGGGGGCTGCTGCCGGGCGTGGCGCTGGCTGGGTAGCAGGGGCTACTGCAGCGGGAGATTCGCTGGCGCGCGGGGCGGCCGGGGCGCGCACTGCAGGCGTCTGCTGTGCCGCAGGTGCTGAGATCTGGGGGGACGCCGTCACACTCGGCGCAGCGCGGCGCAGTGCTGGCGGGTCAAACAGCATCGTGTAGCTGCGCACGATACGGCCCGAGCCCCAGTTGGCATCCAGCACCAGGTCCAGGAAGGGATCGTTCACCGGACGATCACTCGTCAGGCGCAGCACGGCGCTGCCATCGGGGCGCCGCTGTAGCTGGATCCGCAGGTTGTTGATCGTTGGCGTGTATTCCATTCCCTGGGCACGGAAAACTTCCGGGGTGGCCGTGGTGGCGCGCAGGGTGTCGGCTTCGGCCGGAGTGATCTGGGGCAAGTCGATTTCGGCGCGCAGAGGCTCGCCCAGGGCAGACTGCACGGTGATGCGACCCAGCGCCAGAGCGGAGGCATCGCCAGCGTAAAAGCCGACCGACGCTACGGCCGCAGCCGCCAGGACAGAAAATTTCCAACGATGCATGTTTGCCATCAACTGATTAGGTTTTTGTGCGGCTCGGTCGAGCGGTGCTTTTTTTCTCATGGTCTGGTCCCGCCCCGGCGCGTGAAAATATGTAAAAAGCACCATAGCATCAATGTTTTGCACTGACAAGCTGAGGTGGCTCCGAAGCTTTGTGTGGGGTCGAGTCGCACCAATTTGGGGCATTCAAATGTTGCCAATTGCCAACGTGGCGTAACGGAGTGTGTCATGGTGCTGGGCGCAAAAAAGCGCGCACAACGGGGGCTGTGCGCGCTTTTTGGAGGATGCCGGCTTAAGCGTCGAGCAAGATGCGCAGCATGCGGCGCAGAGGCTCGGCAGCCCCCCAGAGCAGTTGGTCGCCAATGGTGAAGGCGCCTACATATTCGGGGCCCATGGCCAGCTTGCGGATGCGGCCCACAGGGATGGTCATGGTGCCGGTCACAGCCACGGGCGTCAGATCCTTGATGGTGGCTTCACGGGTGTTCGGCACTACCTTGACCCACTCGTTGTCGGCGGCAATCATGGCTTCCAGGTCAGCCAGGGGCACATCCTTCTTCAGCTTGAAGGTCAACGCCTGGCTGTGGCAGCGCATGGCGCCCACGCGCACGCAGAAGCCGTCCACCGGCACGGCAGGGGCGCTGAAGCCCTCGCCCTGGCCGAGAATCTTGTTGGTTTCCGCCATGCCCTTCCACTCTTCCTTGGACATGCCATTGCCCAGGTCCTTGTCGATCCAGGGGATCAGGCTGCCGCCCAGCGGCACGCCGAAGTTGGTGGTTTCAGCGCTGGTCAGGGCACGCTGTTTGGCGATGACCTTGCGGTCGATTTCGAGGATGGCGCTCTTGGGGTCATCGAGCAGGGACTTCACTTCGGCGTTCAGCGTGCCGTACTGCGTGAGCAGTTCGCGCATGTGCTGCGCGCCGCCACCCGAGGCTGCCTGGTAGGTCTGGGTGCTCATCCATTCCACGAGACCTGCCTTGTACAGAGCGCCCACGCCCATCAGCATGCAGCTCACGGTGCAATTGCCACCGATCCAGTTCTTGCCGCCGTTGGCCAGGGCATCCTTGATGACCGGCATGTTGACGGGATCAAGAATGATCACGGCGTCCTTGTCCATGCGCAGGGTGGATGCGGCGTCGATCCAGTGGCCATTCCAGCCCGCTGCGCGCAGCTTGGGGAACACTTCGGAGGTGTAGTCGCCGCCCTGGGCGGTGATGATGATGTCGCAGCGCTTGAGGGCCTCGATGTTGAACGCGTCCTGCAGCGCAGTCTCGTTCTTCGCTTGGGCAGGGGCCTTGCCGCCTGCATTCGAGGTGGAGAAGAACACGGGTTCGATCAGATCGAAGTCCTTCTCTTGTTCCATGCGGTCCATCAGGACCGAGCCAACCATGCCGCGCCAGCCGACCAAACCTACCAACTTGCTCATTTCAACGCCCTTTCTAAGTAAGAAACAGTGCCAGACCGGACTGCTCGCCTGGCTCGTCTGGCCAGGGAGGGCGCACGACGAACCAGGCTGAGTCAGCCCTTAATGGTCGTGGTTTTGGTGATGGTTGCGCGCGCAGCGACACCGGCCAGGGCGGCGGGTGCAATGTTCAGGGCGAACGTGTGGGCGGCAAACATAGGCTGGGATTGTAGCGGATGTGGGCTTTGGGCTCTGTGCTGTTGCTCCAACAGCGTCTCTGTGGAGCGACCGGCGGGATAGACGGTAGAAAAAGCCAATGACTTCGTGGGGAGCCTCCGCTTGGGGTCTGCATCGCACTACAGTCCTGCCTATCGTTTTGTCTGTGATTCATCGAGAGTAGAAAAATGCAAGTCATCGTTGTGGGGTCCGGCAAGCTGGCCAGGGAGCTTCTGGGCGCGCTGCCCTCTGGGGACGCTGGCGAGGTTGTGCCCTGGGCCGCCGAGGGGCTGCCTGCAGAAAAATCGGTGGTGGTGCACGCTGGCTCGGGCCGGGAGCTGCAAGCCGTGAGCGCGTTCTGCGCATCCACGCAATCTCCGCTGGTGGAGCTGTCCACGGGGTCAGCGCTGGAACACACTGCCGTGGGGTTTCCGGTCATCCTGTGTCCGAACACCAACCTCCTCATGCTCAAGTTCATGGCCATGCTGGAGCGCAGCGGGCATCTGTTTCGCGGCTACCGCATAGGGCTTACCGAATCCCATCAGGCCCAGAAGTCCTCCGTGCCGGGCACGGCGGTCAGCATGGCGCAGGCTCTGGGCCTCAGTCCGGCTGAAATCCGGTCCGTGCGCGATCCGGAGGTTCAACGGGGCGAGTTAAAAATCCCCCAAGAGCATCTTGCCCGCCACGCGTACCACCAGGTGCGGATGGAGGATGGCGCTTGCAGCGTGAAGCTGGAAACGCTTGTCTATGGAGATGCGCCGTATGCAGATGGCGTCGCGCACATCGTGGCGGCCGCGCAGGAGCGGCCGCTGGAAAACCGGCGCTATTCCATCATGGAGTTCATCGACAACGCCTGGCTGTAGGCGGTACGCGGGCTCGACAACGAAGAAAGCGCCGGAAGACCGGCGCTTTTTCGTGACCGCCGAGCGGTGCGGTTCAGGCGGCCAGCGCCTTGACCACGGCATCCCCCATCTGCGCTGTGCCCACCTTGGTGGTGCCTTCGCTGTAGATGTCGGGGGTGCGCAGGCCCTGGGCCAGCACCTTTTGCACCGCGGCTTCGATGCGCTGGGCGGCGGCTTCCTGGTTCAGGCTGAAGCGCAGCATCATCGCGGCCGACAGGATGGTGGCCAGCGGATTGGCCACGCCCTTACCGGCGATGTCCGGCGCGCTGCCGTGGCTGGGCTCGTACAGGCCCTGGTTGGTGCTGTTCAGGCTTGCCGAGGGCAGCATGCCGATGGAGCCGGTGAGCATTGAGGCTTCGTCCGACAGGATGTCGCCGAACATGTTGCCGGTGACCACCACGTCGAACGCCTTGGGCGCCTTCACGAGCTGCATGGCGGCGTTGTCCACGTACATGTGCTGCAGCTCGACGTCGGGGTATTCCTTGTGTACGTCGGTGACCACGTCCTTCCAGAATTGGAAGGTTTCGAGCACGTTGGCCTTGTCCACGCTGGTGACCTTCTTGTTGCGCTTGCGCGCAGCCTGGAAGGCGACGTGGGCGATGCGCTCGATCTCGGGGCGGCTGTAGCGCATGGTGTCGAAGGCTTCCTCGGCACCGGGGAAGTGGCCGTCGGTGGCCACACGGCGGCCGCGCGGCTGGCCAAAGTAGATGTCGCCGGTCAGTTCGCGAATGATGAGGATGTCGAGGCCCGCGATCAGCTCGGGCTTGAGGCTCGATGCGCCCACCAGTTGCTCGTAGCAGATGGCGGGGCGGAAGTTGGCGAACAGGCCCAGGTTCTTGCGCAGGCCCAGAATGGCCTGCTCGGGGCGCAGGGGGCGGTCGAGCGTGTCGTATTTCCAGTCGCCCACGGCGCCGAACAGGATGGCGTCAGCCTCCTTGGCGAGCTTGAGCGTGGACTCGGGCAGCGGGTGGCCGTGGGCGTCGTACGCTACGCCGCCCACCAGGGCGGATTCCATCTCGAACGGGAGTTCCAGAGCCTCCAGGACCTTGATGGCTTCAGAGACGATTTCGGTGCCAATGCCGTCACCCGGCAGAACTGCGATTTTCATTGAATTTGCTTTGTTTTTGATAGCTGTTAGCGCTTATAGGTAAAGCGCTAGATGCCAATTTGACTGATACTTTGGATGCCCACGCCGTCTCACGACACCATGGTGTGCGCCAGCCAGGGCTTGGTGGCCAGCCGCTGGGCTTCAAAGGCCTTGATCTTGTCGGACTGGCGCAGGGTCAGGCCGATGTCGTCAAAGCCATTGAGCAGGCAGTATTTGCGGAAGGCCTGCACCTCGAACGGAATCTCTTGGCCCTGCGGACGCACGATGACCTGGCGCTCCAGGTCGATGGTGAGCTGGTAGCCGGGGAAGGCCAGCACTTCGTCAAACAGTTGGGCCACGGTGGCCTCGGGCAGCACGATGGGCAACAGGCCGTTCTTGAAGCAGTTGTTGAAGAAAATGTCGGCAAAGCTCGGCGCGATCACCGCGCGAAAGCCGTACTGGTCCAGCGCCCAGGGCGCGTGTTCGCGGCTGGAGCCACAGCCGAAGTTCTTGCGCGCCAGCAGCACGGAGGCGCCTGCGTAGCGCGGCTGGTTCAGCACAAAGTCGGGGTTGGGCTTGCGGCTGGCGGGGTCTTGGCCGGGTTCGCCGTGGTCCAGGTAACGCCACTCGTCAAACAGGTTCACGCCAAAGCCGGTCTTCTTGATCGACTTGAGGAATTGCTTGGGGATGATCGCGTCGGTATCGACGTTCTCGCGGTCCATCGGGGCCACAAGGCCCACGAGCTTGGTGAATTTCTGCATGACGTTCTTTATTTTGCGGCGCGTTCAAGGGCGCCACCGGCGCGCTGTACGTCCTGGCCCACGCCCTTGACGGTGTTGCAGCCGGCCAGCACGAAGGTGATGGCGAGCACGATGAGGGTTGCGGTCTTTTTCATGACAGGGCTCCTTCAGGAAAATTGACGAATGTCCACAAAGTGGCCGTGCACGGCAGCGGCTGCTGCCATGGCGGGGCTCACCAGATGGGTCCGGCCACCAGCGCCCTGGCGGCCTTCGAAGTTGCGGTTGCTGGTGCTGGCGCAGCGCTCGCCGGGCTCCAGGCGGTCGGCATTCATGGCCAGGCACATGGAGCAGCCGGGTTCGCGCCACTCAAAGCCCGCGGCCACAAAAATCTTGTCCAGTCCTTCGCGCTCGGCCTGTTCCTTGACCAGGCCCGAGCCCGGCACCACCATGGCCAGCTTCACGTTGCTGGCCACCTTGCGGCCCAGGTTCTTCACCACGGCGGCGGCTTCGCGCATGTCTTCGATGCGGCTGTTGGTGCAACTACCGATGAACACCTTGTCGATGGTGATGTCGTTGATGGCCTTGCCGGGCGTGAGGCCCATGTAGGTTAAGGCGCGCTCGATGGCGCCACGCTTGTTTGCGTCCTTTTCCTTGTCCGGGTCGGGCACGCGGGCGTCGATGCCCAGCACCATTTCGGGCGAGGTGCCCCAGGTCACTTGTGGCTGGATGTCGGCTGCGTCGAGCTTGACGACGGTGTCAAACTTCGCATCGGCATCCGAATGCAAGGTCTTCCAGTACGCCACGGCCTGGTCCCATTCCACGCCCGTGGGCGACAGGGGGCGGCCCTTGACGTACTCAATGGTCTTGTCGTCCACCGCCACCAGGCCTGCGCGCGCACCTCCTTCGATGGCCATATTGCACACGGTCATGCGGCCTTCCATGCTCATCGCACGGAAGACGGAGCCCGCAAACTCGATGGTGTAGCCCGTGCCGCCGGCCGTGCCGATCTTGCCGATGATGGCCAGCACCACGTCCTTGGGCGTCACGCCTTTTGCGAGCTGGCCATCTACCTGCACTAGCATGTTCTTGGCCTTCTTGGCCAGCAGGGTCTGCGTGGCCATCACGTGCTCGACCTCGCTGGTGCCGATGCCGTGCGCCAGCGCGCCGAAAGCTCCGTGCGTGCTGGTGTGGCTGTCGCCGCAGACCACCGTCATGCCGGGCAGGGTGGCGCCGTTTTCGGGGCCAATCACATGCACGATGCCCTGGCGTTTGTGCATGAACGGGAAGAATGCCGCAGGCGAGATCTGCGCCATGTTGTCGTTCAGCGTGGTGATCTGTTCCTTGCTGATCGGGTCGGTGATGCCGTCGTAGCCGTTTTCCCAGCCCGTGGTGGGTGTGTTGTGGTCGGCGGTGGCCACGATGGAGCTCATGCGCCAGACCTTGCGGCCCGCCTCGCGCAGCCCTTCAAAGGCCTGGGGGCTGGTCACCTCGTGCACCAGATGGCGGTCGATGTAGAGGATGGATGTGCCGTCCTCTTCGGTGTGGACGACATGCTCGTCCCAGATCTTGTCGTACAGGGTGCGTCCCATGGCGTGGCTTTCTTTCTGCTTTCAGGTGGGTGATTGGATTTTAGTGCCGGGGTCTTGGCGTGGTGAGAGGTGTTCCACCAGCAAACGCGCCGTGACGGGCAGTGCGTCAAAGTCGCGGGCCACCACGCGCAGCTCGCGGTGGGCCCAGGCGTCGGTCAATGGGACGGCTTGCAGGTTGCCCACGCCGCGCATCAGCGCAAACGCCCGGTCGGGCAGCAGGCCCACGCCCAGGCCGTTGTCGATCATGCGGCACATGGCGTCCAGCCCCGTGACCTGAATACGCTGGCGCAGCGGGCGCCCGGCGGCAGCTGCTGCGGCGCGCATGGCCAGGCTGATGCTGCTGTTGGCGTGCAGGCCCACGATGTCCCAGTCCAGAACTTCTTCAAAATTGATAGCTGCCAGCGCAGACAGGTCGTGCGCCAGGGGCACAACGAGCACCAGATTGTCGGCGCGATAAGGGCGGCTTTGCAATTCCAGGGCACCGTTGCCACTGGCCATGCCGATGTTGCAGATGCCCAGGTCTGCAGCGCCCTCCTGCACGGCGTGCAGCACGTCGCTGGAGAGGTGCTCCTGCAGGTCGATCTTGATCTGGCTGTGCTCGCGCGCAAAGGCGCCCAGGTCTTCGGGCAGGAACTGGAAGATGGCCGAGATGTTGGCGTGCATGCGCACATGGCCGCGCACACCGTCGGCGTATTCGCTCAACTCGCCCTGCATGCGTTCGAGGCCAAACAGCACGGTGCGCGCATGGTGCAGCAGGCTCTCGCCTGCGGGTGTGAGCGTGACGCCCCGGCTGTGGCGGTAGAGCAGGGCGGTGTCCACGGCCGTTTCCAGGTCCGACAGGCGCTTGCTCACCGCCGATGCCGCAATGAATTCGCGCTCAGCCGCGCGGCCAATGCTGCCGAGCTCGCACACCGCCACAAACAGTTGCAGCGAGGTCAGGTCGATACGGCGCGCAAAACTGCGCTCGGAGCTTTTCATGGGGTTTTGTCTTCTCGGAATGAGAAGGTTGTCTATTTTCTCTGCATTATGGGTGCTTTGCCATCGCGATACGCGATGGTTGGGGTGCCCGTCTGCGGGTGAGCAGACCCTCTGAAGCCCAGAACGCTACCGTGGCTCAGGCGGTGCAGGTGCTGCCGTGTTCTGGCACAGCGGCACGCCAGCGCAGCTCATGCTCAATGCGCTGGCGCAGCAGATCGGCGGCGCCCATTTCGCCGTGCACCACATACACCTGGTCCGGCGCGTGGCCCATGCTGCGCAGCCAGGCGATGAGCTGGTTGCCATCGGCGTGGGCTGACGCAGAGGACAGCCGTACCACCTCGGCGCGAACGGCCACGTCCTGTCCGTGGATGCGGATGGTCTTCTCACCCTCTGCCAGTCGCGCGCCGCGCGTGCCCGGGGCCTGGTGGCCAGTCAGGATGATCATGTTGCGGTGGTCGCCCGCGTGCAGCGCCAGGTGGTGCAGCACGCGGCCCCCTGTGGCCATGCCACTGGCCGACAGGATGACCATGGGGCCATGCAGCTTGGCCAGCCCCTTGGATTGCTCGGGCGTCTGGACCATGGTGGCGCCATGCTCCAGTGCCTGTACTTCGCGGCCGCTCAGGCGGTGTTCCTGCATATGGTGCTGGAACAGCCCCGTGGTGCTGACCGCCATGGGGCTGTCCAGAAACACCTTGAGGGAAGCGGGCACCACACCCTGCGCCTTGAGCAGGCCAATGGCGTGCAGCACCACCTGGGCACGCCCCACGGCGAACACGGGCACCACCGCTATGCCCCCGCGTGCGGCCAGGCGCTGCAGGGCGGGACCCAGTTCGTCGAGCAGGCCTTCGGGAGGGTGTTCGCGGTCGCCGTAGGTGGACTCGATGAGCACCGTGTCAGCCTGGGGCGGCGCGTCGGGCGGGTTCATGAGCAGGTCATCGGGCCGCCCCAGGTCGCCGGAGAACAGGATGCGCCGCCCTCCGACTTCCAGCAGCACACTGGCCGCGCCGAGGATGTGGCCAGCGGGCGAGAAAGTCATGCGCCAGCCGGGCAGGGGCTCGAACGCTTTGTGGAACGCATGGATCTGGAACTGTTGGAGGCAGTGCAGTGCATCGAGCCGCGTGTACAGCGGCAGGGCGGGGCTGTGGCTGCTGAGCTGGTGCCGGTTGAGAAAGGCCGCGTCTTCCTCCTGCAGGTGCCCACTGTCGGGCAGCAGGATGGTGCACAGGTCGCGCGTGCCCGGCGTGCAGTGGATGGCGTGGGTGTAGCCATCGCGCGCCAGCAGGGGCAGGTAGCCGCTGTGGTCCAGGTGCGCATGGGTCAGCACCACCGCGTCGATCTGGCGGGGCGTGACGGGCAAGGGCTGCCAGTTGCGCAGGCGCAGCTGCTTGTAGCCCTGGAACAGGCCGCAGTCGATCAGCAGGCTTTTGCCGTTGTGCCGAACCAGGTATTTGGAGCCTGTGACGGTCCCGGAGCCACCCAGAAAGGTGATGTTGACATTGTTCATGGACCGCAGCTCCCGCTTCATCGCCGATGGATTTTCATCGTACTGCGCAGGCTGCGCCAGCGGGGGTTGACTGCGATTTTCTTGCCTTGCATCAAGAAAAAACCGCCCGGGCCGAAAGGCCGCAGGCGGTTTTTTGGGGGGCAGGCTGGTGATCAGCTGAAGAAGTTCTTCAAGCGGTCCGTCCAGCTTTCGCCGCTGGGCGAATGGCGGCCGCCACCCTTCTTGAGCGAATCCTCCAGCTCGCGCAGCAGCTTGCGCTGGTGCTCGGTGAGCTTCACGGGGGTCTCTACGGCGATGTGGCAGTACAGGTCGCCCGGGTAGCTGGCGCGCACACCCTTGATGCCCTTGCCGCGCAGGCGGAACTGCTTGCCGGCCTGGGTGCCTTCCGGAATGTCGATGGCCGCCTTGCCCGCCAAGGTGGGCACCTCGATCTCGCCGCCCAAAGCCGCCGTGATGAAACTCACGGGTACCTGGCAGTGCAGGTCGTCGCCGTCGCGCTCGAAGATGTCGTGTTTCTTCAGGCGGATTTCGATGTACAGGTCGCCGGGCGGGCCACCGTTGGTGCCAGGTTCGCCGTTGCCGGTGCTGCGAATGCGCATGCCGTCGTCGATGCCCGCAGGGATCTTCACTTCCAGCGTCTTTTGCTTCTTGAGCTTGCCCTGGCCATGGCAGCTGGTGCAGGGCTCGGGAATGATCTTGCCCGTGCCACGGCAGTGCGGGCAGGTCTGCTGCACGCTGAAGAAGCCCTGGCGCATCTGCACCGTGCCCGCGCCCTGGCAGGTGCCGCAGGTCTTGGCGCTGGTGCCGGGCTTGGCGCCGCTGCCGTGGCAGGTGTCGCAGCTCTCCCACGACGGGATGCGAATCTGCGCATCCTTGCCGCGTGCGGCCTCTTCCAGGGTGATCTCCATGGCGTAGCTCAGGTCGCTGCCGCGGTAGACCTGGCGGCCACCCGCGCCCCGCCCACGCCCGCCCTGCTGGCCGAACATGTCGCCGAAGATGTCGCCAAAAGCCTCGGCAAAACCGCCAAAGCCCTCTGCACCCGGGCCTCCCGGGCCGCGCATGTTGGGGTCGACCCCGGCGTGGCCGTACTGGTCGTAGGCCGCACGCTTTTGTGGGTCGGAGAGCATCTCGTAGGCCTCCTTGGCCTCCTTGAATTTCTCTTCGGCAGGCTTGGCCGCATCCCCCTGATTGCGGTCAGGGTGGTGCTTCATCGCCAGCTTGCGATAGGCCTTCTTGATTTCTTCGTCCGAGGCGTTCTTGGGAACACCCAGGATTTCGTAAAAGTCTCTTTTGGACATGGTCTTTCTGAGCCCGGTTGGAACAGGAACGCCGCGCAAGCACCGTCAACGGCACCGCGCGGCGGCTGGGGTCAACGGGAGCGTGCTCAGCCCTTCTTGACTTCCTTGACTTCGGCATCGACGACGTTGTCATCGTCTGCAGGCTTGGCCGAAGATGCGGAGGCCGAAGCACCGGCATCAGCACCACCGGCAGCCTGAGCGGCTTGCGCCGCTTGGGAGTCGGCGTACATCTTTTCGCCCAGCTTCTGGCTGGCGGCCATCAGCGCGGTCGTCTTCTCGTCGATCGCGGCCTTGTCTTCGCCCTTCAGGACTTCTTCCAGGGCCTTCACGGCTGCGGTGATCGCATCCTTCTCGCCGGCATCCAGCTTGTCGCCGTGTTCGGCCAGGCTCTTGTTCACGCTGTGCACGGCGGCTTCGCCCTGGTTGCGGGCTTGCACCAGCTCCAGCTTCTTCTTGTCGTCGGCAGCGTTCAGCTCGGCATCTTTCACCATTTGCTGAATTTCTTCTTCCGACAGGCCGGAGTTGGCCTTGATGGTGATCTTGTTTTCCTTGCCCGTGCCCTTGTCCTTGGCGCCCACGTGCAAGATGCCGTTGGCGTCGATGTCGAACGACACTTCGATCTGTGGAACACCACGTGCTGCCGGTGGAATGCCTTCGAGGTTGAACTCGCCCAGCAGCTTGTTGCCCGCCGCCATTTCACGCTCACCCTGGTAGACCTTGATGGTCACGGCAGGCTGGTTGTCGTCGGCCGTCGAGTAGGTCTGCGCGAACTTGGTTGGGATGGTGGTGTTCTTCTGGATCATCTTGGTCATCACGCCACCCAGGGTTTCGATACCCAGAGACAGCGGTGTCACGTCCAGCAGCAGCACGTCCTTGCGGTCGCCCGACAGCACCTGGCCTTGAATGGCAGCGCCCACGGCCACGGCTTCATCGGGGTTCACGTCCTTGCGGGGGTCTTTGCCAAAGAACTCCTTGACCTTCTCTTGCACCTTGGGCATGCGCGTCATGCCGCCGACCAGGATCACGTCATGGATGTCGGACACCGACACGCCTGCGTCCTTGATGGCCATGCGGCAAGGAGCGATGGTGCGCTCGATCAGCTCTTCCACCAATTGCTCCAGCTTGGCGCGGGTCAGCTTGATGTTCAGATGCTTGGGGCCCGAGGCATCGGCGGTCACGTAAGGCAGGTTGATGTCGGTCGAGGCCGAGTTCGACAGCTCGATCTTGGCTTTCTCGGCGGCTTCCTTCAGGCGCTGCAGGGCCAGAACGTCGTTCTTGAGGTTGACGCCCGATTCCTTTTTGAACTCTTCGATGATGAAGTCGATGATGCGCTGGTCGAAGTCTTCGCCGCCCAGGAAGGTGTCGCCATTGGTCGACAGCACTTCGAACTGCTTTTCGCCGTCCACGTCCGCGATTTCGATGATGGACACGTCGAACGTGCCGCCACCCAGGTCATACACGGCGATCTTGCGGTCGCCCTTTTCCTGCTTGTCCAGGCCGAAGGCCAGGGCAGCCGCAGTGGGCTCATTGATGATGCGCTTGACGTCCAGGCCTGCAATGCGGCCGGCGTCCTTGGTGGCCTGGCGCTGGGCGTCGTTGAAGTACGCGGGCACCGTGATGACGGCTTCCGTCACGGGCTCGCCCAGGTAGTCCTCGGCCGTCTTCTTCATCTTGCGCAGGATGTCGGCAGACACCTGCTGTGCCGAAAGCTTGTTGCCGCGCACTTCGATCCAGGCGTCGCCGTTGTCGGCGGCCACGATCTTGTAGGGCATCAGGTCGATGTCCTTTTGCACTTCTTTTTCGGTGAACTTGCGGCCGATCAGGCGCTTGACGGCGTACAGCGTGTTCTTGGGGTTGGTCACGGCCTGGCGCTTGGCCGAGGCGCCGACGAGGATCTCGCCGTCTTCCTGGTAGGCCACGATGGAAGGCGTGGTGCGCGCGCCTTCGCTGTTCTCGATCACGCGCGTCGTGTTGCCTTCCATGATTGAGACGCAGCTGTTGGTCGTGCCCAGGTCAATGCCGATGATTCTTCCCATGATTTTTCTCCGGATGCTTGAATGGTTTGGATGGCTAGTAACTTGTGGATAACTTGTGGCGGTTCAAGTCATCCGTGCTGATTTATTTGAAGATTTACTTCGGGGCTGTCACGGTGACAAGTGCCGGGCGCAGCACGCGGTCAGCGATCACATAGCCCTTTTGCAGCACGGCCACCACGGTGTTGGCTTCCTGGTCGGCAGGCACCACGCTGATGGCCTGGTGCTGGTGGGGGTCGAACTTGGCGCCCGCCTCGGGGTTGATGGCCAGCACCTTGTTGCGCTCCAGTGCCGAAGTCAGTTGGCGCAGGGTGGCGTCGGCGCCTTCGCGCAACTGCTGGGGCGTGGCTTCCTTGATGGCCAGGGCGGCATCCAGGCTGTCGGCCACGGGCAGCAGGCTCTCGGCAAAACTCTCGATGCCGAACTTGCGGGCCTTGGAGACTTCGTCTTCGGCCCGGCGCCGGGCATTCTCGGTCTCGGCCTTGGCGCGCAGGAACTGGTCGGCCAGATCGGCGCTTTTGGCCTTGAGCTCGGCCAGCTCGCCCTGCAGGCGTGCCAGCTCGTCCGAGGCGTGGGCTGCCATGGCGGCTTCGACTTCTTCGGGGGCGGGAGCATTCTGGGGGGCTGTGGTTTGGCTGTTATCTGACATGTCTTGGTCTGGAGGTAAATGAACAGTACGCGCGAGAGTTGGGGCCGTGCCACCACAAATCAAGGTCTGCGCCAGGGGTATGTCCTTTCGGCCCCCGCGTACAGCGCGCTTTGTTGTATGGCATGTCGGCCCAGCCCCTGGTTTTGCAAGAGGCCAGGCGTTTGTCAGGCGCCTATTTGTATGTCCTGGCGGTGAGTTGGGCGGACCTGAGTGTACAAGCGGCAGAGGTCGGGCTATAATCGCAGGCTTTCCCTTGCCACACCACTTCAAGACGCAGTGGGTGGTCTTACCCAAAAGGAGTATGCATGCGTCATTACGAAATCATTTTGTTGATCCATCCGGATCAAAGCGAACAAGTTCCAGCCATGCTGGAGCGCTACAAGGGCATGATCACCGCTGGCGGTGGCAAGGTGCACCGTGTGGAAGACTGGGGCCGCCGTCAACTGGCGTACCTGATCAACAAGCTGGCCAAGGCCCACTATCTGTGCGTGAACATCGAAGCCGACCAGGCCGTGATGGCTGAACTGGAGCATGCCTTCAAGTTCAACGACGCCGTGTTGCGCCACCTGACGGTTCAAAAGAAGAAGGCCGATGCAGGTCCTTCTTCGATGATGAAGACCGTCGAGCGTGAAGAAGCCCGCAAGGCCAGCCAAGCTGAATACGCAGCTGCTGGCGGTGAGCGTGGCGAGCGCCCAGATCGCGCCGAGCGCTGATCCAGCCCGTTGGAGTGGAGAACCGCGTAGTCTTGACCGCTTGTATCGCAGAGGCTGAACCCCTGCGTTACACACCCGCCGGACTGCCTGCCCTTACGCTGCGACTCGAACACGAGTCCTGGCAAACCGAGGCAGGCCACCCCCGCGAAGTCAAGGCCGCCATGAAAGCCGTTGCCTTTGGTGCGATGGCTGAGCGTCTGGCAAGGCAGAACATCGGAAGTCTCTGGACTTTCAGTGGATTTCTAGCCACCCCACGCAATGGCAAGACCGCAGTGCTGCACATCCAGGATATTCAACAAAATTAATTTGCAAGGGGTCCGCAATGGCCACGTTCAAGAAGTTCAACAAAGACAAGCGCCCAAAGCGCAACACCCAGTCCCTGCTGTTCAAGCGCAAGCGCTTTTGCCGCTTCACGGTGACCGGTGTTGAAGAAATCGACTACAAGGATGTCGACACGCTGCGCGATTTCATCGCCGAAAACGGCAAGATCATCCCCGCACGCCTGACCGGCACACGCGCCATCTTCCAGCGTCAGCTGAACACCGCCATCAAGCGCGCTCGCTTCCTGGCCCTGGTGCCTTACAGCGACCAGCACAAGATCTAAGGAGCACAACCCATGCAAATCATCCTGCTCGACAAGGTTGTGAACCTCGGCAACCTCGGTGAAATCGTCAAGGTCAAAGACGGCTACGCCCGCAACTTCCTGATCCCCGCTGGCCGCGCCCGTCGCGCCACGGAAGCTGCCAAGGCAGAGTTCGAAGCCAAGCGTGCTGAACTCGAAAAGGCCGCAGCTGCCAAGCTGGCAGAAGCCCAAGCCCAAGGTGAAAAGCTGGCAGGCACCACCGTCAAGCTGACACAAAAGGCTGGCGTGGATGGCCGTCTGTTTGGTTCCGTGACCAACCACGACATCGCTGAAGAACTGAACAAGCAGGGCTACAAGGTTGCCAAGGCCCAGATCCGCCTGCCCAACGGCCCGATCAAGGTTGTGAGCGAAAGCACCGTGAACGTTGCTCTGCACACCGATGTGGTGGTGGAAGTGACCGTGTCGGTCTACGGCGAAACCGCCTGATACACCCCGGTGTTTCATCAGAAGCCGCCCTCGGGCGGCTTTTGTCTTTTGGTTCGCGCCATTTGTACATGATTGCCCACCGGTAATCCACGGATTACCCACAGGCTTGTCCCCCGGCCGTTGCTCTGATGTGGCAAGTGCCGGGAACGTATTTCGTCAGGCCCTGTCCGGAGAAACCCATGTCTGCTGTCTTTCCCCCGTTGGATGACCAAGGCTTCGCGCCCCCTCCCGACCGCGAAATCGCCCAGTTGCGCGTGCCGCCGCACTCCATCGAGGCGGAGTCCAGTGTGCTGGGAGGGCTGCTGCTGGACAACAACGCCTGGGACCGCGTGGGTGACCTGCTGGTGGAGAGCCACTTCTACAGGCATGAGCATCAGATGGTCTATTCGGCCATCGGTGCGCTGATCAATGCCAGCAAGCCGGCCGACGTCATCACGGTGTTCGAGCACCTGCAGAACCAGGGCAAGGCGCAGGAAATGGGGGGGCTGGCCTACCTGAACAACCTGGCGCAGTACGTACCGAGCGCGAGCAACATCCGCCGCTACGCGGAAATCGTTCGCGAGCGTGCCATCCTGCGCAAGCTGGTCACGGCCAGTGACGAAATCTCCACCAATGCGTTCAACCCGCAGGGCAAGACGGTCGAGCGCATCCTGGACGAGGCCGAGGCCAAGATCTTCGCCATCGGCGAAGAGGGCTCGCGCACCAAACAGGGCTTTCAGTCGCTCGACACCCTGGTGATCGACCTGCTCGACCGGGTGCAGGAGATGGCGGACAACCCGGTGGACGTGACTGGCGTGCCCACCGGCTTTGCCGACCTGGACCGCATGACGTCCGGCCTGCAGGCGGGTGACATGGTGGTGCTGGCAGCCCGCCCATCCATGGGCAAGACCTCGTTCGCGGTGAACATCGCCGAACACGTGGCGCTCAATGAAGGCCTGCCGGTCGCTATCTTCTCGATGGAAATGGGCGCCGCCCAGTTGGCCGTGCGTATCGTCGGCTCCATCGGCCGTGTGAACCAGGGCAACCTTCGCACCGGCAAGCTCACGGACGACGAGTGGCCGCGCCTGACGGAAGCGATTGAAAAGCTGCGCACGGTCTCGCTCCACATCGACGAGACGCCTGGCCTGACGCCGGGTGAGCTGCGTGCCAATGCCCGCCGTCTGGCGCGCCAGTGCGGCAAGCTGGGCCTGATCGTGGTGGACTATTTGCAACTCATGAGCGGCTCGGGTTCCTCCAGTTCGGACAACCGCGCCACCGAGCTGGGCGAGATCTCCCGGGGTTTGAAGATGCTGGCCAAAGAGCTGCAGTGCCCGGTGATCGCACTGTCGCAGCTCAACCGCTCGGTGGAGCAGCGCACCGACAAGCGTCCCATGATGTCCGACCTGCGCGAATCGGGCGCCATTGAGCAGGATGCCGACATCATCATGTTCATCTACCGCGACGACTACTACAACAAGGACTCGAAGGAGCCCAACGTCGCGGAGGTCATCATCGGCAAGCAGCGGAACGGGCCCACTGGCACCGTGAAGCTGTTCTTCCAGAAGAACCAGACGCGTTTCGAGAACCTGGCGATGGGCTCGGGCGACGATTTCTAATGAAAATAGCTGCTGGCGCTTATCCTATAAGCGCCAGCAGCTATTGAATTTATAGCATTTTCGCAGTGCCCGGGTGAAGGTGCCGTGCAACGCCTGTGTATTCGCCTTTGTTGTGTGCTGGTGGCCCTTACTGTCGCAGCGCCCACACCATCAAACCTATACAGCCCGCCGCCAGAACACCCACGGCCACCATGAGCTGTCGATGGCGCTGGCGCAGCACTTCCACGGCCTGCACCACCTGGGCGTTCTGTTCGGCCAGGGACTGGATCAGCGCCGCGGACTCCTGCTGTTCCTGCTCCAGCCGCGCGACACGGTCGCGCAGATGCTGCAGCTGCAGGGCGACCGGAATGGCGGGCTCGCTGCCAGCACCTTCGAGTGTATCTGCAGCCGCCTCGGCATTTCCTTTTTGGGTGGTGCCCAGCAGCTTTCTGGCCGCTTGGAGGATCTGGGGCGTCGCCTCGATGACGTCGCCCCAGGGCACCATTTTCAGTGCTGCAACCCAGCCCACCGCCAACTCAAAGCACCTCGCTGGCGAAATCTGCCAGGCGTGAGCGTTCACCCCGCGCCAGCGTGATGTGCCCACTGTGCGGCCAGCCCTTGAAGCGGTCCACTGCAAAGGTCAGACCCGACGAGCCTTCGGTCAAGTAGGGGGTGTCGATCTGTGCCAGGTTGCCCATGCAGATGATCTTGGTGCCGGGGCCGGCCCGCGTGATCAGCGTCTTCATCTGCTTGGGCGTCAGGTTTTGTGCCTCGTCGATGATCACGTACTTGTTCAGGAAGGTACGCCCGCGCATGAAGTTCATGCTCTTGATCTTGATGCGGCTGCGGATGAGTTCGTTGGTGGCAGCCCGGCCCCATTCGCCCGCATTGCCGCCATCGCCCTTGGCAAGGAACTCCAGGTTGTCGTCCAGCGCGCCCATCCAGGGGCCCATCTTTTCTTCCTCGGTGCCGGGCAGGAAACCGATGTCCTCGCCCACGCTCACCGTGGCACGGGTCATGATGATCTCGGTGTAGCGGCGGTCGTCCAGCACCTGGGTCAGGCCTGCGGCCAGGGCCAACAGGGTCTTGCCGGTGCCGGCCGTGCCAGTCAGCGTCACGAAGTCGATCTCGGGGTCCATGAGCAGGTTCATGGCGTAGTTCTGCTCGCGGTTGCGCGTGGTCACGCCCCACACGGCGTTCTTGGCCGAGCCGTAGTCCTTGAGCGTCTGCAGCACCGCTGTCTTCTCGCGGATTTCGCTCACGCGCGCAAACAGGCTGGGCTCGCCGGGGGCTTCGAAGTACACGAACTGGTTGATCATCAGTTGCGGCACGATGGGCCCGCCGATGCGGTAGTACGTGTGGGCGCCGCTTTGCCAGCTCTCCACATTCTTGCCGCTCTTGGCCCAGAAGTCGGGCGGCAGGGCGAGCACACCGGCATAGAGCAGGTCGCCGTCTTCCAGTGTCTTGTCGTTCTGGTAGTCCTCGGCGTTCAGGCCCAGGGCACGCGCCTTGACGCGCATGTTGATGTCCTTGGACACCAGCACCACTTCGCGCGGCGCGTGTAGCTTGCGCAATGCCTCCACCACGCCCAGGATCTGGTTGTCGGCCTTGCCCGGTGGCAGGCTGGTGGGCAGGCTGTAGTCCAGCGGCGCGGTCTGGAAGAACAGGTGGCCGCCAGCGGCGCGCTGGCCTGTGGAATCGAGCTTGAGGCCGTGGGCGATGTCGGCGCCGTGCACGCCAGCCAGGGCGTCCAGGGTGCGGCTGGTCTGGCGGCCGTTGCGGGCGACCTCGGTCATGCCCTTCTTGTGTCCATCCAGTTCCTCCAACACGATCATCGGCAGGAAGATGTCGTGTTCTTCAAAGCGGAACAGGCTGGTGGGGTCGTGCAACAGCACGTTGGTGTCCAGCACAAAAAGCTTGGTCGGACCTTGCGGGGCGGACTTTCTTCCACGTGTGGTGGAGGGTGCGGCAGCGTTTGCCATCGTGGGTGCGGCACCGGTGGTGCGCGCCTTGCGTGTGGTGGTCGGACGGGTTGCGGGCTCCGGCGCGCGGGCGCGGGTCTCGACCTGGACGAGCGGTGCAGTGGCCGGTGTGGCGGTCGCTGATGCCACGCTGTCGGCCTTGCGTCCCGGGCGGGCTGCGGGTGTTGCGCGCGCGGCGGGCGCCACCACGGGCTCGTTGGCAGAGGTCTGTGACACCCGAGGGCGGGCCGTGACTTCAAAGGCTTCTGGCGCGAGGAGTGCAGCGCGCCGGCTGGGGGCGGGGGGCAGGGGCATGGTGGCAGGGCCTCGGTCGGTAAAAGAAATGAAATAGGGGGTCAGAAAGCAAAAAGCCGCCTGGAGGCCAAGGCGGCTTTTTGGGGAGGGACAAACGTCGCGGTAACCAGGGGCATAAATCCATTATGCCTACTCCCGATGTCTTGCCTGGGCAAAACAAGTGGGGTGTCGCGTCAATGCCCCAATGTGCAGATCAGGCGGCCTTTTTCAGGGCCTTGATGGATTTGACGGCTTTCAGGACTTCATCCACATGGCCGGGGACCTTGAGGCCACGCCACTCCTGGACCAGAAGGCCATCGGGGCCGATCAGGAAGGTGCTGCGCTCGATGCCCTTGACCTTTTTGCCGTACATGATCTTGTTCTTGACCACGCCGAACATGTGGCACATTTTCTCTTCGGTGTCCGCGATGAGTTCAAAGGGCAGCTCCAGCTTCTCCTTGAAATCGTCGTGCGACTTCATGTTGTCGCGGGACACGCCGAACACGGCGGCGCCCGCCTTCACAAAGTCCTTGTACTTGTCGCGAAACTGCATGGCCTCCGTGGTGCAGCCAGGCGTGTTGTCCTTGGGATAGAAGTAGAGAACCAGAATTTGGCCAAGGTGGGAGGTATTGGAGACCTTGAGTCCACCGGTAGCGTTGGCTTCAAATTCAGGGAGGGGTTTGTTGACAACGATCGCCATATCACTTCAATCTCTCAGGATGTAGTCGTTGATAAGCCGGGGGAGCTAGTGTGTTATTGCTCTTGGTGGTGCCCCCGACCGCAACCGGTGATTTTACCCCGAAATCGCCCCTCGGCCAAATGTAAGACAGTGTGTCCGGCCCGGAGCGCCGGGCATCTAGGCAAAGCGCTGCATAGGTGTCGGCGCCGAAGCTGGGGCCTGAATGGCAGGCTGCAGACCTGCCATTCAGGTTTCCAGGATCAATGCCGCCACCACGTTTCGCCCTTCGCTGGCCAGAATGTTGTAGGTGCGGCAGGCGGCCGGGGTATCCATGGTCTCCAGCCCCAGTCGGCGGGCGATGAGTGGGGCCAGCCAAGCCGGCGGCGGAAACCGGTTGCGTGTGCCACTGCCAAAAATGATCAGCTCTGTCTCCAGGGCGGCCAATTGCGCGAAGTGTTCGGGGGTCAGGTCTTCAAAACGTGTGCAGGGCCAGGCTTCGCGCAGGCCATTCGAGCCGATGATGACGCTGTGCGTGATCCTCTCGGCATCCACGCCGATCCAGCCTGGGCCGTAACCGCTGATGGTTTGTGCGTTCGAGCGGTCGGGCTGGAATTTCATGGATGTTGGCGTGGGTTGCAGGCGGTGGCACTGCGGGTGGGCCGGGGCGCAGGGCCCGGGGGCGCTTGTGATCTGTGGTCAAATTATAGGTTTCGCCAAGGTGCCAGCCGCTCTGGCCGCCACCTGACCCCACTGCACCACCGTCAGCGCATGAAAACCGTCCAAAAATCCGCCAAGCTCGCCAACGTCTGCTATGACATCCGAGGGCCCATCATGGACGCGGCCAAGCAGATGGAGGAGGACGGCCACAAGATCATCAAGCTCAACATCGGCAACTTGGCTGTGTTCGGGTTTGATGCGCCCGAGGAGATCCAGCTCGACATGATCCGCAACCTGCCCAATTCGGCGGGATATTCGGACAGCAAGGGCATCTTTGCAGCGCGCAAGGCGGTGATGCACGAGACGCAGAAGCAGGGCATCAAGGGCGTGATGCTGGACGACATTTACCTGGGCAATGGCGCCAGCGAGTTGATCGTGATGGCGACCAATGCGCTGCTCGACAATGGCGACGAGCTGCTGCTGCCCTCGCCCGACTATCCGTTGTGGACAGCGGCGGCCAGCCTGTCGGGCGGCACGCCGGTGCATTACCTGTGCGAAGAAGCCAACGGCTGGATGCCCGACCTGGCCGACATCCGCTCCAAGATCACGTCCCGCACCAAGGGCATTGTGGTCATCAATCCGAACAACCCCACGGGCGCGCTGTATTCGGACGCGCTGCTCAAGGGCATCGTTGCTATTGCGCGCGAGCATGGTCTGGTCATCTTTGCGGACGAGGTGTATGACAAGGTGCTGTACGACGGCGCCAAGCACACGGCCATCGGCTCGCTGAGCGAGGATGTGCTCACACTCACCTTCAATTCACTGTCCAAGAGCTACCGCTCCTGCGGCTATCGTGCCGGCTGGCTGGTGGTATCTGGCGACAAGAAGCCCGCCAAGGACTACATCGAGGGGCTGAACATGCTCTCGAACATGCGCCTGTGCGCCAACGTGCCCGGCCAGTGGGCGGTGCAGACCGCGCTGGGCGGTTACCAGAGCATCAACGAGTTGGTGGGCGAGGGTGGACGCCTGCGCAAGCAGCGCGATCTGGCCTACGAACTCATCACTGCCATCCCGGGCGTGACCTGCGTCAAGCCGCAGGCGGCTCTCTATATGTTCCCGCGCCTGGACCCTGCCGTGTACCCCATTGAGGACGACCAGCAGTTCTTCCTGGAGCTGCTGCAGGAAACCAAGGTCATGCTGGTGCAGGGCACGGGCTTCAACTGGGCCGCGCCCGACCATTTCCGTATCGTGTTTCTGCCCCATGAGGATGACCTGCGTGACGCCATCGGCCGCGTGGCACGCTTCCTTGAGCAGTACCGCAAGCGCAAGCAGGCAGTGGCTGTTGCTGCTGCCTGAGGTGGCGTGGCGCCGAGTGAGCCCATCTTCCATGCGCATTCGCTCTGATGTTCACCGGGCCTGGCGCTTCATGGCGTGCGCGCTGGCGTTCGCCGCTCCATTGGTGCCTGTACAGGCTGCAGATAACAAAGGTGCCGTCAGTTTCCAGCACAAGGACTGGGCACTACAGTGCGACAACACCCGCACCTGCCGGGCTGTGGGCTACCAGCCCGAGTCGGGAGACTCCGAGCCCGTCTCCATCCTCCTGACCCGCGACGCCGGGCCTGACACGCCGGTACTGGTGGGTTTTCAGGTCTCTACGGAGAAAACCACCCCTGCATCGCTGCACCTCAAGGTCGGCAAGCTTTCATTGCCAGGCCTCAAAGGCGACGCCCCGCAGGTGGCGGCAGGCGACGTGCCTCGCCTGCTGCAAGAGCTGCTCAAGAACGAAGAAGCCACCCTCGCCGCCGGCAAGGACCGGTGGGTGCTGTCGCTCGCCGGGGCCAGTGCCGTGCTGCTCAAGATGGACGAGGCCCAGGGCCGTGTGGGCACCCCGGGCGCGCTGGTGCGTCGTGGCACGCGGCCTGAAGCCTCTGTGCTGCCGCCCGTACCGGCACCGGTGGTCAAGGCCGTGAGCCCCCTGCCCACGCGCAAGGGCGATGCAACGCTGGCCAAGCCCCTGATCGCGGCGCTGGACCGCGCCAGCGCGGAGGGCCAGTGCAATGGCGACGACCCCTTCAACCTAGCCAACGTGCAGGTCTATCGTCTGACGGAGCGCAAGTTGCTGCTGTCCGTGCCCTGCGGCATGGGGGCCTACAACTTCAGCAGCCTGCTGTGGATGGCCAACGACCGGCCCCCGTACAAGCCCGAGCCTGTGCAAGACGTGGACGGCGAATTCGATCCCGCCACGGGCAGCGTGCATTCGGCCATGAAGGGGCGCGGCATCGGCGACTGCTGGTGGGTGCGCCAGTGGCAATTTGACGGCCAGGGTTTTGTGCTGACCAGCGAGTCGGGTGACAGCATGTGCCGTGGCTTTGCCGGTGGCGCCTGGCAGTTGCCCAGCTATGTCACGCGGTGATTGTGTGCTACGCCGTGTCGCCTCCTATTCCATCCCCTCTTAAAAAACTCTTCCCCCCATTGCTATGAAACCCATCCAAGTAGGCCTTCTGGGCATCGGCACCGTCGGCAGCGGCGTGTTCAACGTGCTCGCGCGCAACCAGGACGAGATCAGCCGCCGCGCTGGCCGTGGCATCGAGATCACCATGGTGGCCGATCTGGACGTGGAGCGTGCCAAATCGGTAGTGGGTGCTGACATTCAGGTCGTGAACGACGCCCGCGCCATCATCGCCAACCCCGACATCGACATCGTCATCGAACTCATCGGCGGTTACGGCATCGCCCGCGCGCTGGTGCTGGAGGCGATCGCCGCCGGCAAGCACGTCGTCACCGCCAACAAGGCGCTGCTGGCCGTGCACGGCACCGAGATCTTTGCGGCCGCATCGGCCAAGGGCGTGATGGTGGCCTTCGAGGCAGCCGTGGCTGGTGGCATCCCGATCATCAAGGCGCTGCGCGAAGGCCTCACCGCCAACCGCATCCAGTGGATCGCCGGCATCATCAACGGCACCACCAATTTCATCCTGTCCGAGATGCGCAGCAAGGGCCTGGATTTCGACGTCGTGCTCAAGGAAGCACAGCGCCTGGGCTATGCCGAAGCCGACCCGACCTTCGACATCGAAGGCGTGGACGCTGCCCACAAGGTCACGCTGATGAGCGCCATCGCCTTCGGCATCCCGGTGCAGTTCGACAAGGCCTATGTCGAGGGCATTACCAAGCTCGGCGCGGCCGACATCAAGTACGCCGAGCAGCTGGGCTACCGCATCAAGCTGCTTGGCATCACCAAGCGCGCGGACAAGGGGATCGAGTTGCGCGTGCACCCGAGCCTGGTGCCCACCAAGCGCCTGATCGCCAACGTCGAAGGCGCGATGAACGCCGTGGTGGTGCAGGGCGATGCCGTGGGCACCACGCTGTACTACGGCAAGGGCGCGGGCAGCGAGCCCACCGCCAGCGCCGTGATCGCCGACCTGGTGGACATCGCCCGCCTGCACACGGCCGACCCCGAGCACCGCGTGCCGCACCTGGCCTTCCAGGCCAACACACTGACCGATGCCATGGGCACGCTGCCGGTGCTGCCCATGAGCGAAGTGGTCACCAGCTACTACCTGCGCCTTCGCGTGGCCGACCAGGCCGGCGTGCTGGCCAAGGTCACCGGCCTGCTGGCCGAGGCCGGCGTGAGCATCGACGCCGTGCTGCAGCGCGAAGCCGATGAGGTCGGCGGCGAAGGCTCCACGCAGACCGACCTGATCATCCTGACCCACGACACCCGCGAAGGCACCATGGACGCCGTCATTTCTCAGATGCAGGCGCTGCCCACGGTGCTGGCACCCATCACGCGCATCCGCAAGGAGGAACTGAACTGATGCTGTACATCTCCACCCGCGGCCACGCCGACCACAAGCGGTTTTGCGACATCCTGCTGGAGGGCCTGGCGCCCGATGGCGGCCTGTACCTGCCCGAGCACTACCCGAAGATCAGCGATGCCACGCTGACCAAGCTGCGCAAGGCCTACCACGAGCAAGGCTACGCCGAGCTGGCCTTCCAGATCCTGTCGCTGTACATCGACGACATCCCCGCCGACGACCTGAAGGCCATCTGCGCCAAGACGTACACCGCCGAAGTCTTCGGCACGGGCGAGATCGTGCCCCTGCGCCACCTCGAAGACGGCCTGTGGCTCGAAGCCCTGTCCAACGGCCCCACGCTGGCCTTCAAGGACATGGCCATGCAGCTGCTGGGCAACCTGTTCGAATATGAACTCAAGCGCCGCGGCGAAGAGCTCAACATCCTGGGCGCGACCAGCGGCGACACCGGCAGCGCGGCCGAATACGCCATGCGCGGCAAAGAGGGCGTGCGCGTCTTCATGACCAGCCCGCATGGCCGCATGAGCGCTTTTCAGCAGGCGCAGATGTTCAGCCTGCAGGACGAGAACATCCACAACATCGCCATCGAAGGCGTGTTCGACGACTGCCAGGACATCGTCAAGGCCGTGAGCAACGACCTGGCCTTCAAGCGCAAGTACAAGATCGGCACCGTCAACTCCATCAACTGGGCACGCCTCTTGGCGCAGGTGGTGTACTACTTCGCGGGCTACATCCAGGCCACCGAGACCAACAGCCAGAAGGTCAGCTTCACCGTGCCTTCAGGCAACTTCGGCAACGTGTGCGCAGGCCATGTGGCGCGGCAGATGGGCTTGCCTATCGACAAGCTGGTGGTGGCCACCAATGAGAACGACGTGCTCGACGAGTTCTTCCGCACCGGCTCGTACCGCGTGCGCGCCGCGGCCGACACGCACGAGACTTCAAGCCCCTCGATGGACATCAGCAAGGCCAGCAACTTCGAACGGTTCATCTTCGACCTGCTGGGCCGCAACGGCCAGCGCACGAACGCGTTGTTTGCCAAAGCGCTGCCCGCTTATGGCCGATTCGATTTGAGTGCCGAACCGCTGTTTGCCGAAGCCGCTACCAAGTACGGCTTTGAAAGCGGCAAGAGCACGCACGCCGACCGCCTGGCCACCATCAAGGACAACTTCGAGCGCCACGGCGTCACCATCGACACCCACACCGCTGACGGCGTGAAGGTGGCGCGCGAGCACCACCAGGACGCCAGCGTGCCGATGATCGTGCTGGAGACCGCGCTGCCCATCAAGTTCGCGGAAACCATCGTCGAAGCCCTGGGCCATGCACCCGAGCGGCCCGCCAAGTTCGCGGGCATCGAAGACCTGCCCAAGCGTGTGCACGTCCTACCTGCCAACGTGCAGTTGGTGAAGCAGTACATCGAGCGCCACTGCGCGCCAGCCCCGTAGGCGGGTGGCCGACAATCCAGAGACGTTTTGCTGCTGCGCAAGCGGTGGACGGCTCCGGATGGCTTGATTTGATATAAAAAATGCCCCTGGCGCTTGTCTGATAAGCGTTAGCAGCTATAAATACAATAGCTAACCAAGGAGCAGTGGATGAAGGTTGTCGGTTTTGCCGGTTTTTCCGGCAGTGGCAAGACCACACTGGTCGAGCAGTTGATCCCCGAGCTGCGGATGCGGGGGCTGCGCGTGTCGGTGGTCAAGCATGCCCACCATAGTTTCGACATCGACCACCCGGGCAAGGACACATACCGCCACCGCGAGGCGGGGGCCTTCGAGGTGGTGGCTGCCTCGGACAAGCGCCTGATGCTGGTGCGCGAGTTCGAGCAACCCGCCACGCTCAGTGTGCACCACCTGCTGGCCGAGCTGTACCAGGGTGTGGACTGGGTGCTGGTGGAAGGTTTCAAGGACAGCGACCTGCTCAAGGTGGAGGTGTGGCGCGCGGCCGAAGCCGGGCAGCTGGCCAAGCCCGTGCGTTACCCCGAGGACGACTTTGTGGTCGCCGTCGCCACCGATGCCCCGCAGGGCCTGCCTGTGCCCACCCAACTGCCCTTGATGGATCTCAACGCGCCCGCCCAGGTGGTGGACTGGCTGATCCAGAACCAGCACCGCTTCGACTACGACTGTGAACTCTATGGGGTGGGTCTCGCATGAGTCGCCTGAATACGCCCTTGAAGCCCCTCGATGAAGCATTGGCCGACCTGTTGTTGCAGGCCGCACCTCTGCAGGGCACAGAGAAGGTCGTCACCTTCGATGCGGACGGCCGCGTGCTGGCACAAGACTGCGTCTCGGCCCTGCAGGTGCCGCCGCAGGACAACAGCTCCATGGATGGGTACGCTGTGCGCTGCGCGGATGTGACGGAGTTGGGCGTGGTGCTGCCGGTGTCACAGCGCATTGCGGCGGGCAGTGCGGGGGATCCGCTGCAGCCAGGGTCGGCTGCGCGCATCTTCACGGGTGCTCCGGTGCCTGCGGGTGCCGACGCGGTCCTGATGCAGGAGGACTGTGAGGCGTTGGCCTCTGCCACCGAGGGTGATGGCCTGGGCCAGGTGCGCATCAACGCCGTGCCCAAGCGGGGCCAATGGATTCGCAGTGCAGGTGAAGACATCACCCGGGGTGCTGTGGTGCTGACGGCAGGAACACGCCTTACCCCGGCCGAGCTGGGCCTGGCCGCCAGCATAGGCTTGCACCAGTTGCAGGTGGCGCGCCGCCCGCGCGTGGCGCTGTTCTCCACGGGCGATGAACTCGTCATGCCCGGCGAGGTTCCGCCCGAGCAGATGCGCCCTGGTGCCATCTACAACAGCAACCGCTTCTTCCTGCGCGCCATGCTGCTGCGCCTGGGCTGCGAGGTGACCGACTTTGGCATCGTGCCCGACCGGCGCGACGCCACCGTCGACGCCTTGCGCGAGGCGAGTGCCGCACACGACCTGATCCTGACCAGCGGCGGCGTGAGTGTGGGCGAGGAAGACCACATCAAGCCTGCGGTGGAGACGCTGGGCACGCTGGACCTGTGGCAGATCGCCATGAAGCCCGGCAAACCGTTCGCCTATGGCCGCATTGGTGCGGCCCATTTCATGGGCTTGCCGGGCAATCCCGTGTCAAGCTTCCTGACGTTTGCGCTGCTGGTGCGGCCGTTTTTGCAGCGCCTGCAGAGTGTGCAGGATGTGGCTCCTCAATCCATCGCTGCCCGCGCTGATTTCACCTGGCCCAAGGCCGATAAACGCCGCGAGTTTCTGCGCGTGCGGCACAACGCGTCGGGCGGGCTGGATCTGTTCAATAACCAGAGTTCGGGCGTGCTCACTTCTGCCGCCTGGGGCGATGGCGTGGTGGACAACCCGGCGGGCCGGACGATTGCGACGGGAGACACTGTGCAGTTCATCGCTTTCTCGGAGCTGTTGTCATGAAGGTGTCTGTGCGCTACTTTGCCTCCATCCGAGAGGCCATCGGCCAGGGCAGCGAGGCGGTCGAAACCTCTGCCGCCACGCTGGGCGCCCTGCGCGACGAACTCATCGCACGCGGCGGCGCCCACGCCAGTAGCCTTGCACGAGGCCGGGCCGTGCGCATGGCGCTCAACCAGACCTTGAGCGATGAGTCCGCCACCCTGGCCGATGGGGCCGAGGTGGCGTTTTTTCCGCCGGTAACGGGCGGTTAGCCGGGGCGCTCTCGCGCGCCGGCAAGTCACCTCAGAGCGCCTTCAAACGATCTTGCAGCGCCGTCGAGGCCGGCATCATCGGGGCGCGCAGCTCGTTGTACATCCAGCCTGCGTGCGCCAGCATCGCCTTGAGCGGTGCAGGGTTGGGCTCGGCAAAACACACTTCCACCCAGGGTTGCAGGGCCTGCCACAAGTGGCGGGCCGCAGGCAGATCGCCCGAGCGCAGCAACGCGATCAACTCCACAAAACGCGGTGTCTGCCAGTGCGCGCAGGCAGAGATGGCCCCCGCGCCGCCAAGGGCCAGCGTGTGGAAGATCTGCGCGTCTTCACCCGTCAGCACCTGCAACCGGCCATCGGCGATCAGGGCCTGCGTCTTGGCGGGGCTGCCGCCACAGTCCTTGATGGCCTCTATGCGCGGATGCGCCGCCAGCGCCAGCAGCGTCTCGGTGGTGAGCGTGGCACCCGTGCGGTAGGGAATGTCGTAAATCAGCAGGGGCACCGCGCTGGCGTCGGCCAGCGTCCGGAACCAGTGCAGCAGGCCTTCTTGCGAGGGGCGGATGTAGTGGGGGGCGGACACCAGCAGGCCCGCAACCGGGTAGTGCGCCAGGGCCCGCACCTGTTCCAGCACCTGGCCCTGGTGGTAGCCCGACACGCCCATCACCACGGACAAGCCCTGGGCGGCTCCGAGCACGGTCTCCAGCACCTGCAGCTGCTCGGCCTTGTCGAGGGCCGCCGCCTCACCGGTCGAGCCGCACGCAACGAAGCCAGCAACACCGTCGGCGCGCAGCCGGGCGGTGAGGGCGGTCAGGGCCGGATGGTCCACGGCGCCGTCCTTGAACGGCGTGACCAGGGCGATCCACAGCCCGATGAAGGGGGGGCGGGTGGGCGCCGGGAGGGTGGCCGGGGGTGTCGCGGGGGAGGGTGTCGTCAGTGTGGGCATGCGTAGCGTCCTTTCAAGGTTCGACCAAGGGAAGAACCGTCCGAAAAAGAACGCGCGGAATGCCGGGGAGGGAAGAAAAATAAGGGGGATTTCTCTACCAGGTGGTTCCGTCGCTCATCCGGACGGAACCACAGCTCCGGTCAGATGAGCTCTGGTTTTTTGGCTTTGACCACGCACTGCAATGCCACCGCAGGCGCGGCTGTCATGGCAAAGAGTGTGTGCGTGGGCATGGGGCGCAGTATAGCCAAGCCTCAGCCCGCGCAAAAGGCCATTCAGGGCGTGGGCGGTTGTGGGGGGGCTTCTTCGTCCACCGGCTTGGGCAGTGGTGCCACCAGCACGGGGCACTGCCACACCAGCAGTTCGGCCAGCCGGGTGACGATCCATGTCGCTTCGGCCACCGACACACCGGATTCAACCGTACACAGCCCTGCGTGAATGCGCTGCAGGATCTCGGTTTCAGACGGTGCCTGCACGTGGTACAGCGTCTGTGCGTGCTCCACCAGGTGGCCCGCCAGGTCTTCGCACAGCTCGTAGCGGGCCCGTACGCCATCTGCCTTTTCAGTCAGACGCCCCCGTGCGTCGGTGTACACCGCCATGAAGGAGGGCGGCACGTGGATCTGGTTGTCGTCGTCCATGGGGTGGGCTCAGTCGGGTGTGAACAGCCGCTCGAACTTGGCCTGGTCAGAGGGCAACTCGAAGGTCACCACCTGGCCCATTTTCATGTCCGACAGGCGGCAGGCTCCAAACAGCGTTGTTTTGCCCGCCAGCTCCATCACATCCAGGTCAATGATGGCGTAGGGGTGGGGCACGAAGACCTGGTGCGCGAAGACGTCGCGGACCGTGTTGCGTGGGGACGGATAGAGCTTGTACAGATCGGTTTGAATTGTTTGTGTGGCCATGGGCGTTGACAGGAGCCTGTTCAAAGGTGTCAGCAGTGCGGGTACAGTGCGAGCGAATCGTACAGACAAACCTTTTTACCTATTTATGGCACGAAACAAAAGTGAATGGCCGGCCAAAGTGCTGGCGCTGGTGCGGGGCGGCAATGTGGACGCCGCCATCGCGCAGATCAAGGTGGCGCCCACGGTCGGTGATGTCACCCGCCTGCAAACCCTGCTGGCGCAATTGCCACCTTCCCCTTCGCTGGCACAGTTGCACAGGGTGGTCGAGGAAGAGCGCGCATTGCTGGCCGCACCCCGGCTGCACCGTTCTCCCTGAGTTTTCATCCGCCTTTGCCGCCACCCGTCCCGTAGAGAGTTTGTGCCATGACCTTGCCCCGTGTTTCCATCCAGACCGAGGACTTCGACCTGTCCACCGAAGTCGCTGCGCTGCGCCGTGAAAACAAAGGTGTCGGCGCGGTGTGCAGTTTTGTGGGCACCGTGCGGGATCGCAATGAGGGCGACCAGGTGTCTTCCATGGAGCTGGAGCACTACCCCGGCATGACGGAAAAATCCATCGAAACCATGGTGGACGAGGCCTTCCGGCGCTTCGATATTTTTGGCGCCCGCGTGATCCACCGCGTGGGGCTGCTGCAGCCGCTCGACCAGATCGTGCTGGTGGCCGTGACCAGTGCCCACCGGGGTCAGAGTTTTCAGGCCTGCGAATTTTTGATGGACTACCTCAAGACCCAGGCGCCGTTCTGGAAGAAGGAAGAAACCGCCCAAGGGGCACGCTGGGTGGATGCGCGGGTGAGCGACGATGCGGCTGCCGTCCGTTGGGGCTTGCCTGCTCAACAATGAACCGCTCCATGCCCCGCCGCTGCAGTTTGCAGGCGGGCCTTTGTGGGCCTGCATGGCAATTTCATGTGCGAGGGGCCAGCCACTCACTGCTGCTGCAATCTGTCAGAAATCCGCTCTTATCGCACGCCCCTGTGGCCGCAATTCCGCAGCGCAAAGCACACGTAGACTCCTGATTTGATAGCTGTTGCCGCTTGCAGGTATTGCGATAGAGTCCCAAAAATCTTGCAATCCTTGGGTTTCAACCGCCCGTCACCTGGACCATTTGTTCGTGCAGCTGGGCGGGGGACACCGGTTTGTGCAACAAGGGGATGTTGCTGGCGAGAGCCTCGCGCAGGCGGTCGGGGGCGGTGTCTCCAGTGATCAGGAGTGCGGGCAGGGGCAGGCCACTGTGGGCTCGCACGGCAGCAATGGCCTGGGCACCCGTGCACTGGTCTCGCAAGCGGTAGTCGCTGATGATCAGCTGAGGGCAGCGCTGGGCCGTCGCCGCCAGGGCCTGGTCAATCGACTCCACTGCAGTGCAATCGCAACCCCAGCTTTGCAGCAACTTCTGCATGCCGTGGCGCACGGCGGCATCGTCGTCAATCACCAGCACATGCAGGTCCAAGCGGCGCATGGGGCGGGCCACGGCTTGCGGGGGGTCGTCGACGACGGTGGCGCGGGCGTTGGGCAAGCGCAGACGAAACACGCTGCCGCGCCTGGGCCGGGAGCGCACGCTCAACGCATGCCCCAGCGCCCGTGCCAGGCCATCAACGATGGCCAGCCCCAACCCCAAGCCTTTTTCCCGGTCGCGCTCAGGGTTGCCCAGTTGATGGAATTCCCTGAAGACGGTTTGTAGCTGGTCGGCTTCGATGCCAATGCCGGTGTCCCAAACCTCCAGCACCGTGTCGTCACCACGCTTTCGGCATCCCACCAGAACCCCGCCACGCACCGTATAGCGAATGGCGTTGGACACCAGGTTGCGCAGCATCATCTCTACCAGGACCGGGTCGGAGTCGATGGCCGCGTGGGTTTCGCGCAGGCGCAGCACCAGTCCCTGTGCCAGAGCTTGGGGCGCCAGTTCGCGGTCGATCTTGTTGAGCAGCGGCTGCAGGTGAAAGGGAGCGCGTCGCACCTCGACCACGCCAGCGTCGATGCGCGAGAAGTCGAGCAGCGTGCCCAGCATGCCGGTGGTGGTGTCGGATGTGGCGCGGGCATTCGCCAGGACTTCTTGCTGCTCGGGCGACAAGGGGCTGCGCGACAGCACCTCCAGAAACAGGCCCTGGGCGTGGATGGGTTGACGCAGATCGTGGCTGGCAGCGGCCAGGAAGCGGGTTTTGGCTTGGTTGGCGTGCTCGGCTTCTTGATGAGCGGCCTGGGCTTTGTCGGTTTCGATGCGCAATTGCTGGATCAGCGCCATGTTTTCAAACCGCAGGGTGATGGCATCGAGCGCTACGCGCCCGCCGTTGCGCCCTTGGGCCGTGAGGGTCGCCACGTAGACGGTCGAAATCAAGGCCATGGCGATGTAGGCCGGGTCGGGCATCAGCCAGAGCTTCAAGCCCAGGCAGGCCAACGCACTGGTGGCAAAGGCCACGAACACCGGCATTACCACACAAGTCACGGCCATGGCGTTGGCGGTGACGCCGGCCATGACCGCCATTACCAAAGCGGTCCCCACCACGGTGGCCGAGTCCAATCCCGCCCAGGCCAGCCCCGCCCAGATGGCGCCGTCGAGGCCGTTGATGGCAATCAGAATCCACACGTGGCGGACGGCCGTGGACTCGGTCAGATCGCCGCTCAGCGCGAACCGCGCATGAAATACATGGACCAACCGCGACACCACTACCGCGCCAGCCCACACCCACAGGCCCAGAGCGTTGCTGGGGTTGGACATCATCCACAACACAATGGCCAGCAGCGGGAAGATGGGGAGCAGCGACGGCCCCACATTGCCCATCAGCAGGCGCAGCAGCTCGACCAGGATGCGGTCGCCAGGCAGGCGCAGAAGTTGTTGGGGGCGTTTCATCCCACCAGCCCCTTGCGGCGGGCGGCAAACACCGCCTCGGACCGATTGGACACACCCAGGTGCGCCAGGATGGCCTGCACATGCACCCGCACCGTGTTTTCTGCGAGTCCCAACTTGCGCCCGATGGCCTTGTTGGTCAAGCCCTGGCACAACTGGTCCAGCACTTCGCATTGGCGGGGGGTGAGGCCAGAAGGTGTCTGGGGCACGGTGAGCACTGGAGGCGAGGCCCCGTCGGCAGGGGGCAGTGCCAGCACCTGTTTGACCACCGACAGAATGTCGTCCGCCGTCTGCTCTTTCGACACGAAGGCCGACGCGCCCCGTTCCATGGCCAGACGCATTGCGTCGGGTGAGGGGTCTGCGGTCAGCACCACGATGGGGGTCTTGGCCCAACGCCGCTGAAGCAGCGCCATGCCATCGAGCCCATTGAGCCCCTGAAGCCGCACGTCCAACAGGATGAGCTGGGGTGGTGCCACCTGTTGCAGGGCCTCGTCGATGGAGCCCGCCTTGAGCACCTCCAGGTCGCTGAGCACAGACCTCAGCAACAGATGCAACCCCGTGCGGAACATGGCGTGGTCGTCAATCAGCAGAACACGGGTAGGTGGCATGGGCGGGGACTGTACCCTGCCCAACCCCCGCCCATGCCCACTGATGCTGCGGGTGTTGTGTCCTAGCTCAATTGGACTATAGGGCGACGGAGAACGCATTTTTAGCATTGCCGGCGAGTCTTGACGCTTTCATCTTTAGAAAAAAGTTTGTGTCAACGCCTTCGAGGGTGCTCAGTGCTGTCTTGCTGAAACGCATTGCTGCGACGTCAGCGATGCCAAGGCGACGTGAGTCCATCCCTGTCTGGCCGTTCAAACCATGGGTGGCCGTTCTTTTCCTTCTTGAATGAGTAAATATGTTGAAAAAATTCCTGGTAGCTGTGGTGTCCTGCTTGGCGCTGAGTCCTGCTTTCGCAGTGCTGACGTTCACGCTGACCGAGGCCGGCGGTAACGTGGTGCTGACTGCAAGTGGGAATGTGAATACCTCGGCCTTGACCCCCTTTGGTCCTGGCACCTGCACCATGCCGGGGCAAATACTGCCAAGTACCGGAGGCTTGTGCTCTGGAGCCGGTATAGGATTTTCCTACTTGGGCATGACGGGGCCGATGAGTTTTGGCCCGGGGGCACAGACGGGGGGGGTCAGCACATCGGGCGACACCGTGGCGGTGATAGGTGTGGCTGGGGGAGTCCTGCTGCCGGTAGGCTACACATCCGGTTCCGCCCTTTCGGGTACCGCTACTTTTGCAGGCGCCACCTTGACCAGCCTGGGCGTCACGCCTGGCATTTACACCTGGACGTTTGGCTCCGGTGCGTCAGCGGATTCCGTGGTGGTGATTGCCGCAGCTGCTGCGAGTAGTGTGCCCACCCTGGGTGAATGGGCGTTGGTGCTGCTGGCGGGGTTGTTGGGCTGGATGAGCTTGGGTGCGCTGCGGCGGCGTGCTGCCTGACCAGCGCGCATACCCCAGCGTGCGCCGGGTTGCTGGCGTTGCGGGGCGCTCGACGCATGGCCATACAGGCCGACGAGCAGGCGCTTGAACTGAAATTTCGAGAAAAATTGGCCGCTAGCGCTTATTGATAAAGCGCTAGCAGCTATAAATTTTGTAGTGTTTGTGAAAGTGCCGGATGGAAGGTGTCGGCGGCACCAGGGCTCCGGCGGTGCATTGGGTTGCGGGATGACGCATCGCCAGGAACCACAAGCAGTCGTCGGGCCGTCCTACAAGGCAGCAGGGGATGCCTGGATAAATTAGCGCTACCGCTGGCAGTGACTGTTGAAGGCCAAAAGTCACTGCCAGCAAGAAACTCTCCGCACAGTTTCATCATCACGTGCGCTTCATCTCCTACAAGGCTCCCCATGAAAAAATCCCTGCTGCTTGCTGCACTTATCGCCACCTTTGGTCTTGCCGCTTGCGAGAAAACGGTTGTTACCCCTCCCGCCACGGCCCCCGTGGTCGTGGTCCCGGGCCCGGCAGGCCCCGCTGGCGCTACGGGCGCAACCGGCTCGACCGGTGCCACGGTGGCCGTTCCCGGCCCTGCGGGCGAAACGGGTGCCACTGGTGCCACCGGTTCCTCGGGTGCCCCCGGTTATGACGGTGCCAAGGGGTCCACCGGCGCTACCGGTGCCACGGGCGATACGGGAGCCGATGGCAAGAAGGGCGATACCGTGATCGTCGTTCCCGCCAAGTAATTCCTGGTGGACCCTAAAAAGCGCAGGCGGTATTCCGCCTGCGCTTTTTGCTTTGCGGGCCCACGGATGCGCAGCCCTTGCCACGCTCTGCGCTGGCGGTCTGAATCGGCGGTGATGAAACGAACCGGTCCAGGGCATCAGGGCGCCTTGGCGATGATTGATCTGGCGCAAGGCCCGCGCGGGGGCGTCGTCTTGAAATTCCGGAAGATTTGCCCCAAGTGCAGCGCAATTCGGAGGACATCCACATGCGTCTCGACAAATTCACCACCAAGTTCCAGGAAGCCCTGAGCGATGCCCAGAGCATTGCGCTGGGCAATGACCACGCCTACATCGAGCCCGTGCACATGCTCGTGGCCATGCTCAAGCAGGACGACGGCCCCAAGGCGCTGCTGCAGCGTGCGGGCGCCAACGTGCCCGGCCTGCTGGCGGCAGCCGAGGCTGCCGTCAAGCGCCTGCCCCAGGTGCAAGGCAATGACCAGGTGCAAGGCGGCCCCGAGCTGGGCCGTGTGCTGCAGGCCACCGAGAAAGAGGCCATCAAGCGCGGCGACCAGTTCATCGCCAGCGAGCTGTTCCTGCTGGCGGTGATCGACAGCAAGGGCGAAGCCGCCAAGATCGCCAAGGACAATGGCCTCACGCGCAAGAGCCTGGAGACCGCGATCGAAGCCGTGCGCGGTGGCCAGAAGATGGACAGCGCAGAGGCCGAGGGCCAGCGCGGCGCCCTGGCCAAATACTGCATGGACCTGACCGAGCGCGCCCGCCTGGGCAAACTCGACCCAGTGATCGGCCGCGACGACGAAATCCGCCGCGCCATCCAGGTGCTGCAGCGCCGCACCAAGAACAACCCCGTGCTCATCGGCGAGCCCGGCGTGGGCAAGACCGCCATCGTCGAAGGCCTGGCCCAGCGCATCGTGGCTGGCGAGGTGCCCGAATCGCTCAAGGGCAAGCGCGTGCTCAGCCTGGACATGGCGGCCCTGCTGGCCGGTGCCAAATACCGGGGCGAGTTTGAGGAGCGTCTGAAAAGCGTGCTGAGCGAACTGGCCAAGGACGAAGGCCAGACCATCGTCTTCATCGACGAGTTGCACACCATGGTGGGTGCGGGCAAGGGCGAGGGCGCCATGGACGCGGGCAACATGCTCAAGCCGGCCCTCGCGCGTGGCGAGCTGCACTGCGTGGGCGCGACTACGCTCGACGAGTACCGCAAATACATCGAAAAGGATGCCGCGCTGGAACGGCGTTTCCAGAAGATCCTGGTGGGCGAGCCTACTGTGGAGGCGACCATCGCCATTCTGCGTGGCCTGCAAGAAAAGTACGAAGTGCACCACGGCGTGGACATCACCGACCCGGCCATCGTGGCCGCTGCCGAGCTGAGCCACCGCTACATCACCGACCGCTTCCTGCCCGACAAGGCCATCGACCTGATCGACGAGGCCGCCTCCAAGATCAAGATCGAGATGGACTCCAAGCCCGAGGTCATGGACCGCCTGGACCGCCGCCTGATCCAGCTGCAGATCGAGCGCGAGGCCGTGCGCCGCGAAAAGGACGAGTCGTCGCTCAAGCGCTTTGGGCTGATCGAGGAAGAGATCGCCAAGCTGCAAAAGGAGATCGCCGACTACGACGAGATCTGGCAGGCCGAAAAGGCCCAGGCCCAGGGCAGCGCGCACGTGCGCGAAGCCATCGACAAGCTCAAGTTCCAGATCGAGGAGTTCACCCGCAAGGGCGACTTCAACAAGGTGGCCGAGCTGCAGTACGGCAAGCTGCCTGACCTGGAACGCCAGCTAAAAGAAGCGCAGGCGCAAGAGGATGGCAAGGACGGCGCCCCCGCCACGCGCCGCCTGTTGCGCACGCAGGTGGGTGCCGAAGAAATTGCCGAGGTGGTGAGCCGCGCCACGGGCATCCCCGTGGCCAAGATGATGCAGGGCGAGAAGGACAAGCTCTTGCAGATGGAGACCAAGCTGCACGAGCGCGTGGTGGGCCAGCAAGAGGCGATTGCTGCGGTGGCCAATGCCATCCGCCGCTCGCGCTCGGGTTTGTCGGACCCCAACCGGCCCACGGGCTCGTTCCTGTTCCTGGGCCCCACGGGCGTGGGCAAGACCGAGCTGTGCAAGGCGCTGGCGGGCTTTTTGTTCGACAGCGAAGACCACCTGATCCGCATCGACATGAGCGAGTTCATGGAAAAGCACTCTGTGGCCCGCCTCATCGGCGCGCCGCCCGGCTACGTGGGCTACGAGGAGGGTGGCTACCTGACCGAAGCCGTGCGCCGCAAGCCCTACAGCGTGCTGCTGCTCGACGAGGTGGAAAAAGCCCACCCAGACGTGTTCAACGTGCTGCTGCAGGTGCTGGACGATGGCCGCCTGACGGACGGCCAGGGCCGCACCGTGGACTTCAAGAACACGGTGATCGTGATGACGAGCAACATCGGCTCGCACCTGATCCAGGCGATGGTGGGGCAGGACTCGGAGGACATCAAGGAAGCGGTGTGGGGCGAGCTCAAGAACCACTTCCGGCCCGAGTTTCTGAACCGCATCGACGAGACGGTGGTGTTCCACGCGCTCGATGCGCAGCACATTGCCTCCATCGCAAAGATCCAGCTGCAGTTGCTGCAAACCCGGCTGGCGAAGATGGATTTGGAATTGCAGGTGTCGGACGCGGCCTTGGCAGAATTGGCCAAGGTGGGATTCGACCCGGTGTTTGGTGCGCGGCCGCTCAAGCGGGCGATCCAGCAGCGCATCGAGAACCCTCTGTCCAAGCTGTTGCTGGAAGGGCGTTTCCCGCCCAAGAGCGTGATCCCGGTCACCGTGAACCCGGTGCTGGAGCCGGGTGTGTTCCAGTTCGGCGTGGCACCGCAGGAGTGATGCGGGCCCGGGAAGGGATAGCGGCCCTAGTCAGGGCTGCCATCCCTTCCCCAAGATGTGAAGGAGAGGTGTCGTTTGAATGAATTTGTTGCGGGCGTTGTGCGCCTGTTGCTGCGGGTGGTGGTCATCGCCATGGGCTTGGTGCTGTTCGCCAGCCTGCTGATCGCCATGATGGTGCTGGCGCTGGTGTGGACGCTGCGCGCAGGCTGGGCACGCCTCACAGGCCAGCCGGTGACCCCCTGGGCCATGCGCATGGATCCCCGCACGGGCTTCAGCACCGTGTTTCGCTCCACAGAGCGCTGGTCGTCCGGTCGCCGTGGTCCTGCGCCAGCCGCAGATGACACCAGCGACGAGGCCGCAGCGTCGCGCCGGGGTGGCATCCTGCCTGGCGCCGCCGAGGTCACGGACGTTGAGGCGCGCGAAGTGCGCTGAGGGGGCACTGGCCGGCCGATGCACCGCGCCTTTGGCGGTCCCGCGTGGAGCTGCTTGCGCAGTGAGCCCTTGTACCGGTCTCGCCTGCTTTTTCCGTGACGCGCCTGTCGGGGTGTCTTCTATGATCCGACCATGACACCAGCCGATATCCACGCCCATTTCGATCTTCAACGCCAGGCCAGCCGCGCGCATGTGGATGTGCCGCTGCTCGTGCGCCGTGAGCGGCTGCTGCGCCTTCGCAAGATGCTCGACGAGAATGGCCCCGTGCTGGCAGCGGCCGTGCAGGCCGACTTTGGCATGCGTTCGCCACGCCTGACCGAGGTGGCCGACTTCTTTGTGCTGCGCACCCTGCTGTCGCACACGCTGCGCCATCTGGCGAAGTGGATGAAGCCCCGCAAGGTCCATACGCCGATCTACCTGCAGCCGGCCCATGCCTTCATCCAACGCCAGCCGCTGGGCGTGGTGGGGGTGATTGCCCCGTGGAACTACCCGGTGCAACTGGCCCTGGCGCCCGCCATCACGGCATTGGCAGCGGGCAACCGCGTGATGCTCAAGCCCAGCGAGCTGACGCCCCACACTTCGGCCCAACTGGCGTTGCTGGTGGCGCAGTTCTTTGCCCCCGACGAGTTCTGCGTGGTGCAGGGCGACGCCAACTTGTCGGCCCTGTTTGCCTCGTTGCCGTTCGACCATCTGGTGTTTACCGGCTCCACCGCCGTGGGCCGCAAGGTGGCGCAGGCAGCGGCGCAGAACCTGACACCCACCACGCTGGAGCTCGGCGGAAAGTCCCCTTGCATCATCGATGGCCACTGTGACATGGCGGATGCGGCGCTCAAGATTGCGCACGGCAAGCTGCTCAACGCGGGGCAAACCTGTATTGCCCCCGACTATGTGCTGCTGCCGCGCGGCCGCGAGGGCGAGTTTGCACAGGCCTACCGGGCTGCGGTGGCGCGCCTGTTCCCCACCATCGAGGGCAATGCCGACTACGCCTCCATCATCACCCCGCGCCACCATGCGCGCCTGCGCACCATGCTGCAGCAGGCACAAACGCAGGGTGCGGAGGTGCAGACCATCGACCCCACCGCTGGCAAGCCGGTGGTCCACACCGTAGGCACGCTGGGCGACGGCGCCAGCCGCCAGATGGCGCCAACGCTGGTGTTTGGCGCCACGTCGCAGATGCAGCTCATGCAGGAGGAGATTTTTGGCCCCATCCTGCCGGTGATCTCGTACGAGCGGCTCGACGATGCCATTGCCCACATCAACACCGGGCCACGCCCGCTGGCGCTGTACTGGTTTGGCCAGAGCGAGGCGGTGCAGGCCGATGTGCTGCGGCGCACAGTGAGCGGCGGCGTGACGGTGAACGACACGCTGATGCACATCGCGCATGACAACCTGCCGTTTGGCGGCGTGGGTGACAGCGGCTGGGGTGCTTATCACGGTGAACAGGGCTTTCTGCGCTTTTGCCACCAGAAGTCGGTGCTGGTGCAGTCGCGCTGGGCCATGGGATCGCTGTTCTACCCGCCGTACGGCGCGAAGTTCGACCAGGTCACGGGGTTGCTGCGGCGCTGGCTGTAGCTGTCCGTTCGTCGTCTTCCTGGGTGGTTCCGCTTGCTGGCGCTGGCTGCGGCTGTGTGATGAGCTGCACCATGGCGTCGCGCAGTTGCCCGGTGGACACGGGCTTGTGCAGCAGCAGCGCAGAGGTGGATTGCGCGTCGCGAAGGCGCTGGGGTGATGTGTCGCCCGTCATGATGATCGCTGGAACCGGCGTGCCCAGGTAGGCGCGCAGGGCCTGCAGCACCTGCTTGCCGGTCTCTTCGTGGCGCAGGCGGAAGTCCGTGATGATGAGGTCGGGTGTGATGTCTTCCAGGCATTCGAGCGCATCGGCGCTCGACTCTGCGGTGATGCACTGACAGCCCCAGCTGTGCAGCAGCGATTGCATGCCAATGCGCACGGCTTCGTCGTCATCGATGGCCAGCACCTTCAGGCCCACGAGGTTGCCGGTGTCGGGCGCGGGTGCGGTGTCGTCTTCCAGGGCGCCCTGCCAGCGGTCAAGCCACAGCCGGAACACCGAACCCCGACCCGGCTGTGACAGCACCTCCACCGAGGTGCCCATCTCCCGCGCCAGCCGCTGCACGATGGCCAGGCCCAGTCCCAGGCCCTTGCGGCGGTCGCGTTCGGGGTTTCCAAGCTGGTGGAACTCCTTGAAGATGTTCTCCCACTGGCTTCGTGGGATGCCTGGCCCCGTGTCCCAGACCTCCAGCGCCAGGCGCTTGCCGCGCGTGCGGCAGGCAATCAGCACGCCGCCCCGGGCGGTGTAGCGCAACGCGTTGGAGATGAAGTTGTGCATGACCAGCCCGACCAGCGAGCGGTCGGCAAAGGCGGCAGCCGACGTCTCCCGCGTGCGGTACACGAGGCCCGCCGTGTCGGCCTGCACGCCGAACTCCTGCTCCAGCGCCGTCAGCAGTGGCTGCACGGCAAAGGCATCGGGCCGCACTTTCACCACACCGGCTTCCAGCCGCGAGTAGTCGAGCAGGGTGGTCAGCATCTCGGCCGCTGCGCCCGAAGCCGCGTGGGCGTGCCCCAGCACGGTGAGCTGATGGTCGTTGAGCGGGCTGCGCTGCAGCGATTCCAGGAACAGGCCCATGGCATGCAAGGGCTGGCGCAGGTCGTGGCTGGCGGCAGCCAGGAAACGGGATTTGTCGCGGTCGGCCTTCTCGGCGGCCTCCTGGGCCGCCAGTGCGCGTTGCGATTCGGCGCGCAGCTGGGTCACGAGCCGGTCGTTCTCCAGCTTGAGCGCAATGCTGCGCCGGGTGGCCCGGTCGGCGGTGCGCGCCTGCATGCCCGTAAGTGCGTAATAGACACCGGTGAGAAACAGCGCGGGCCACATCACCGGCCCACCGGCCAGCGCCACCGCCATCATCACGCCGCCGATGGCGCAGGTGAGGTAGGTGACATAGGCGCGATACAGCGGGGCGCCCAGCCCGAGCGCGCCGGACGACACCGTGCTGATGATGCCGATGGCGTAGATGACACTTTCCGCCGTGCCCCAGTAGAGCACCACATACCCCAGACTGCCCCAGCTCAGTCCCATGGCTGCCATGCAGGCGATCAGCTTGCGCGCCGCCTGTGGTGCCGGATCGGTGAAAGGCGCAATGCTGTGCAGGGTGAGATACACCCCGGCCACCACCAGCGTGTGCGACACCAGCCACACCGTGATGGTCTGTGTGTCGGCCACACGCGCCATGACCCACAGCGTGCCGAGCGCGGTGGCCAGCGATGCGAGCAGCGTCATCGGGAAGTTGTGCCGCAGCAGGGCCACCTGCTCGCGCAGCACCTCATCGCGTTCCCAGACTGGCCATCCCCAGCGCGTGGGGGGCTGGATGGCGTCCGACGGCGCCGGCAGGGCCTCAGAGGGAGTCATGCAGCTGGGGAGTGGACAGGCCCAGGCGCTGGGCCGCCAGCAAGGCAGCGCTGCGGCTGTTGACGCCCAACTGCGCAAAGATGGCTGCCACATGCACGCGCACGGTGTTTTCGCTCAGGCCCAGGTCGCGTGCGATGACCTTGTTGGGCTTGCCAGTACACAGCAGCGACAACACGTCGAGCTGGCGCGCGGTCAGCGACGGCGTGTCGGGGCCGCGCGTGGTGGCGCTGTTGCCGCTGTTGATCGGAAAACACGGCTGCCCCGACAGGGCGCAGGAGATGGCCTCCAGGATGTCTTCGGCGCTGGCGGATTTGGGCAGAAAACCATCGGCGCCACGGGCTCGCGCTTCATGGATGGCATCGGGCGCCACGCTGGCCGAGACCAGCACGATGCGCGCCTTGGGGCAGGCCTGGCGCAGCAGGCGCAGCCCGTCCAGGCCGCTCATGCCTGGCAATTGGATGTCCAGCAGCACCAGATCGGCATCCGCCAGCTGCAGCGCGCAGGCTTCGGCAATGGAGCCTGCCTCTGCAATCGTGCCCACGCGGGGGTGGTCCTGCACGATCAGGCGCAGCCCGGTGCGAAACAGGTTGTGGTCATCCACAAGCAAAAGGCGGGCAGTCATACAGCAAGTATTGCGCACAACGCGCTGTTGCGGACTAGTCCATTTGTGCGATGGACGCTCCGTTGTGCACTTTCTAGACTTTCCGTCAAGCATTGAAAAGCACCTGAGGGGGTGCACACCCACCATCCATCAATGCGCAACCTTCGTTTTTCAAAGGGTTTCTCATGACTGCCAATGCACTTCACCCAGGTTCCGCCGCTTCCGATGTGTCCCGCCACCACAGCGAACGGCGACCGGGGGGCATCGCTTCGCCGCAGGGCAGCGCGGGGCTGGGGGGCAACACGCTGGCCCAGATCGTGGAAGAAAACTGCCCAGGCATGCTGGCATCGGCCGGGGTGGTGATCGAGCACCTGGACGCGCAGGCGGGCACCTGGCAGTTCTCTGCGGACGAGGGGAAAACCTGGCGTGCCATTCGCACCGACCTCATCAACCGCGCTGGCAATCTGGGGCTGGCGCTGGACTGTGATGCGCGGCTGCGGGTTCTGCCTTTTGGGGGCCACCGCGTAAACGGCGCGCGGGTGGCCTTCCATACCGTGGAACGCCGCCATGGGCAGGGCAATGGAAGTTACCGTGCCTATGCCAGCGACGAGCGCGAGGAGGGGTGTTCGCGCACCGTCACGCTGGTGCTGGGGCTCTCGGCCATCAACGGTGCGCCGCCGATCGTGCATGTCCCGCGCCCCCGCAACAAACGCGCGCTGGTGCAGCGTGCGGCGGCGGCAGCAGGTGCGGCGGGGGCTTCGCTCTCGGGCTCCATGGCGCTGGCCTGAGGCTCTGCGCGGCGCCCGCAGCCAGGTTTTGCAGTGCGGCGCGACCCGCAGCGCCAGCCGCTGATACCCGGCGCTGAAATGCTATGTACACAGGCATTTGAGGGGGCTCCACCGGGGGCTTGAGAGGGGGCCGGACAGGGGGAAAAACCGTTTGCGGCGACAATGCCGGTCCTTTCGTTTTTTCATTCCCCGTTTTCGTTCGGTTTTTTCATGTCCAGTATCCAGGTTCGTCCCGCCACGCTTCGCGATGCCAAAGCCATTGCCCAGATCCATACCGTCTCAGCCCAAGAGGTCTACAAAGGGCTGGTGCCAGACGAGCAGTTGAAATCCATGTCGGTCGAAAAGCGCCAGGCCTACTGGCGCGAGGCCATTGAATATTGCGAGCCGCAGGTCCAGGTGGCCGTGGACGGCGAGAAGATCGTCGGTTTTGTCGGCTACGACCGCTCGCGCGATGAAAAATCCCGCCCCACCACCGGTGAAATCTGGGCCATCTATGCCGCGCCCACCCACTGGAACCAGGGCGTAGGCCTGGCCCTGTGGGATGCCGCCCGCGATGGGCTGCAAGAAGAAGGTTGCACCAACGTTACGGCGTGGGTGCCCCTGCGCAACGAGCGCGCGATCCGGTTCCACGAACTGGCGGGCTTCAAGCAGGAGCTCTCCACGGCCAAGACGGCCGTGGTGGGGGGCGTCAAGATTGAAGAAGTGCGCCTGAAGCGCCCGATTAATGCTTAAGAACGCACAAGGCACTCAATGATCGAATGGAGCCGCCAGGGCCAGATTCAACAAGCCCAGTGGCGCTCCGAGAGCGGAGCCCCGGCCCCGCGCCGAGTCGTCACCGCCGACGATACCTTGGCCGCCGACACGGCCTACCGCATGGCCTGTGAAGGCACCGGCCTGCTGTGGCAGGGCGACTTTCAGAACGCCCGCATGCTGCTGCAGGCGCTGATGCGCCGGGCCGATGCCAAGTCCGGCAAGGGGGGCAAGTCGGCCAAGCCGCGCAAGTCTGCCGCCAAGGCAGCCGAGAAAGCTGCTGCAGCCACACCTGCTGAAGCCTTTCACTTGCACCGCCAGGCGCAGGCGCAGCGCGCGCGGGTGCTGGCGTCGGTGCTCATCCCGCTCGAAGGTGACTACACCATTGACCTGCGCCGTGCACCCGACTGGCGCCAGGCCTGTACCGAGGCCTGGGGCCCGGCCACGGGTGAACGTTCGGTGGCCACGCTGCGCGAGTTGCTGGGCCTAGTGGGTGCGCACGAGTGGCGCAAAAAGGGTGTGGAAGTGCCTGCCTTGGGCGCGCCCCCGCTCAACCGCATCCACCCGCACTACGGCGTGTTCTCGCCCGTGCGCGGCGAATATGTGGGCCTGGTGGCCGACACCGCGCTGCCCACCAAGACATTGGCCTTTGACATTGGCGTGGGCACCGGGGTGCTGTCTGCCGTGCTGGCACGCCGTGGTGTGCAGCGCGTGGTGGCCACCGACCAGGACCCGCGCGCCCTGGCCTGCGCCCGCGAGAACCTGCAACAACTGGGGGTCATGCCCCGGGTCGAGCTGCTGCAGGCCGACCTGTTTCCGCCGGGCCGCGCGCCCCTGGTGGTGTGCAACCCGCCCTGGCTGCCTGCACGCGCCAGCTCGCCCATCGAACATGCGGTATACGACGAAGGCAGCCGCATGCTCAAGGGCTTTCTGGCGGGTTTGGCGGACCATCTGGAGCCTGGAGGCGAGGGCTGGCTGATCCTGTCGGACCTGGCCGAACACCTGGGCTTGCGCCCACGCGCGCAGTTGCTCGAGTGGATCGCCGGTGCGGGGCTGGTGGTGCGTGGCCGGCACGATGTGAAACCGCACCACGGCAAGGCGGCCGATGCGGGTGATGCCTTGCACGCCGCCCGCGCGGCAGAGGTCACGTCGCTGTGGCGGCTGGCTGCGGCCTGATGGCTGGCTTGGCGGCGTAGCTGCCTAACCCCTGACCCTCAAGCCAGGGCTGAAGGCTGCGTGGATTCGTACCGTTCTGGGGGCAGGAGCTGCTCGAACCTTTCGCGCAGGCTGGCAGCGCGTTCGGCCCCTGCGGCCAGCGCCACTTCGTCAAACATGGCTTCGCCCACGTCCAGCATGCTCGCGCGGTCCTTGGCGGCGCGCAGCGCCTCGCGAAACTGCTGCGCCAGCACGGGATCGCGGCGCACAAACAGCCGTTCGCACGTGTCGAACAGGTACATGCGGGCGCCGGCTAGCGAGCGCAGGGCGTCGCCAGGCTCGGGGCGCTGGATCGACGGCACGTCTTGGGGCATGCGGGGCGCAGCGGAGGGCGGCGGCAGTTCGGCCGGGCCGGCCAGGTAGCCCTGGCGCATGAGGTTGTCGACAATCTGTGCGCCGATGCCGTTGTACATCGCCTGCAGGTCGGACAGCGATTTGCCGTCCACCAGGAGCAACAGCGAACGCTCGCGCAGGCTCAGGGTGCGGACGCCGGGCAAGAGTTCCAGGCGGGCTTTTTCGGTTTTTTGTAGCAGCATGGGGGTCTCCATTCACGGGTGAATGGCGGCGATTGCAGCAAGCCGCCATGACGCTGTGATGACCCCGCTGCCGCACAATGGCGGGCTGCCCCCGCTCGCAGATTGCTGCGGAAAGTGTGCTTGCTACTTATTTTGTAGCTATTGGCGCTTATCTATCAAGCGCTAGGGCCCTGTTTGATTCATTTTTTGGCTGTGTGCTGGCCGTGCCCCGTGCTGGGGTGCAGGTGCGGCGGCCTATCTCGCGATGACCTTGCTGCTTGCCCCGATGGAGGGGCTCCTGGATTTTGTGCTGCGTGATGTGCTGACCCGCGTGGGCGGGGTGGACCGCTGCGTCTCGGAGTTCATCCGCATCACCGGCACGCTGTTGCCCGACAAGGTGTTTCTGCGCTATGTGCCTGAGTTGCACAACGGCAGCCGCACGTTGGCCGGCGTGCCGGTGCGTGCGCAGCTGCTGGGCTCCGATCCCGTCTGCATGGCTGAGAACGCGGCGTGCCTGGCAGCCCTCGGGCCCGAGGGGATCGACCTGAACTTTGGCTGCCCGGCCAAGGTGGTCAACCGCCACGGTGGTGGCGCGGCGCTGCTGCAGGAGCCCGAACGCATCGCCTCCGTGGTGGCCGCCGTGCGCCGCGCGGTGCCCCTGCACCTGCCCGTGTCCGCCAAGATGCGCCTGGGCTTCAACGACACAGGGCTGATGCGCGAATGCGCGCAGGCGATGCAGGCGGGCGGCGCCGCCGAGCTGGTGGTGCATGCCCGCACCAAGGCCGACGGCTACCGGCCCCCCGCGTATTGGGAGCACATCCCCGCCATCCGCGCGGCGGTCCGCATTCCTGTGGTGGCCAATGGCGAGATCTGGACCGTGGCCGACGCGCAGCGTTGCCGCGAGGTCTCTGGCTGCGATGCGCTGATGCTCGGGCGCGGCATGGTGGCCGACCCCGGCCTGGCCCGTGCCATCCGCGCTTTGGACGCCGGTCAGCCCGGCGCGGACACCGTGGCCTGGGCCGACCTGCTGCCGCACCTGGCGGCCTTCTGGCAACTGGTGTGTGACGACCTGGAGCCGCGCCAGCGCGCGGGGCGGCTCAAACAATGGCTCAACCTGCTGCGCAGGCGCTTCCCGGAGGCCGAGGTGGCCTATCAGCATGTGCGCACCATGACGGACCAGCGGGCGATCACCGCATGGGTGGCGGCGCTGCGCTGCGCTGCTGTCAACGCAGACTAGAGCAGGTGGTCGGGCGCCAGCGGGCCCAGCAGTTGCAGCATCAGCCGCAGCGGGGCGCTGGCATCGGGTTCGGTGGTGGCATCCGGCAGGCCACTGCCCTCGGGGGCGTGCCATACCAGCTGGCCACCATTGCGCAACTGCACTTGCCAGGCGGCTTCGCGCAGCGCGGTTTCGATCTGCGTGGTGGCGCGGCGCGACAGGTCGCTGCTGCGGATCAGCAGCGCGATCTCTGTGTTCTGGCGCTGCGAGCGGATGTCCAGGTTCATCGAGCCCACCACCAACAGGCGGCCATCCATGATCAGGAGCTTGGAGTGCAGCATGGCGCGCGAGCTGCCCACGGAGCCAGCAGCACCGTTGCTGTCACGCCCCCCCGTGCTGCCCGTGGAGCCGAGTGCCCCGCGCAGAACACCCGTGAGCTCGCTGCGCATCTCGTACAGCTCGACGCCCATGGCCAGCAGATCGGGCCGGTGGCGCGCATAGCCTGCGTGGGCAATGGGCGCATCGTTGGAGGCCAGTGAGTTGGTGAGCACCCGCACCCGGACGCCCCGCGCGCGCGCGGCCGCAAAGGCTTGCTTCATGTCGGGACCCGGCACGAAGTAGGGCGAAATGATGAGCAGATCGCGCCGCGCCTGGCCCATGAGGTGCAGCAGGCCATCCACCACGGTATCGGTCTGGGCGTCGAGGGTGTTGCTGTCGGGTGGCGGCGCGGCCGTGGCGCCAGGTGTGGCGCCATTTGCCGAGGCGGGAGCCGGGGGCTGGGGAGACACGGGCCCCACGGAAGCGGGCAGAGCTGGGCTTGTTGGCGCCGTCGCAGGCGCGTGTGCCGCGCCGCGCGACACGACGGCCAGGGGGGTGGTCCGGGACGGGGGCTTTTCAGGCAGCGTGGCTGAGGATGTGCCATCGGGCGGGATCTTGGCAGGCTTGTCCACCAGCACCGCCGCTGGTGCCCAGGTGAACTGCGCTTGCGCCAGGTCCATGGGCTGGTAGTCCCAGATGCGCGCGCGCTGTGCGGCGGTGGTGCGCCGGCCGTCTTCCACGGGCTGGCGGTCGGGGGCCAGGGCTCCCCCCTGGCCCGCGATGCGGTCCCGCTGTGTGGCGTCGGCGCTGCGCATGCGCTCGCGCAGGATGTCCAGCTCCTCCCGCGTCACCAGCGATTGCACAGGGTAGGCGCGCTCGTTGTTCCAGTAGCTGTCGAAACTGCGGGAAAGATCCTGCACCACAGGCCCTGCGGCCAGCACGTCCAGATCCACAAAGTTGCCAGAATCGGCATTGCCGAAGTAGGCATCCCCCAGGTTGCGTCCCCCGGTGACGCCCATGGCGTTGTCGGCGACGAAGAGCTTGTTGTGCATGCGCTGCTGCACACGGGAAAAGTCGCCCAGCGCGCTGAACATGCGCCCCAGCGGCGAGCCACGCGCCCCTGTGAGCGGGTTGAACATGCGCATCTCGATGTTGGGCACAAAGGCCAGGCGCATTACCTGTGCATCACGGCCCACGCTGTGAAAATCGTCCAGCAACACCCGCACCCGCACGCCGCGCCGGGCCGCAGCGACCAAGCTCAGCAAAAGCCGCTCGCTGCTCGCATCGGCGTGGATGGCGTAGTACTGCAGGTCCAGCGTTTTCTGCGCGGCATCCACCAGCGCCAGGCGGCTGCTGTAGGCCGCCTGCGGTCCGCTGAGCAGCAGGAACCCCGAGGGGTGGCGCCCGCCCACCGATGCCCGGCGCTCTTCTACCAGTTGGCCCAGGGCCGTGCCTGCGGGGGAGTCCCATGCACTCGACACCGGCCGGTCCACGTCTTTGGGCAGGCCTGCGCAGCCGCTGATGGTCACCCCAAGGCAGAGGACCATGATTGCCAGCCAGCCACGGCGCGCGGTGGTGCCTGGAAATGCAGGAGCGGCGAGGGCAGGGGGCAATGCAAGCATGGCGCGATTGTGACCGTGCGGCGGTGGCCGCGCTTGTCAGACGTGGCGCCAACACCATCGCCATCGTGGCCGGGCCAGGCCGGGTGTGCGCTTTCGGCGCTCCGGCTTTCCGGCGCTGCGTTTACCAGCTCACTTCGCGGTCTGGTGTGGCGCTGATCTTATGGATCGACAGGTCGGCCCCGTCAAATTCCTCTTCCTGCGTGAGCCGAAGGCCCACCGTGCTCTTGAGGATGCCGTACACCACAAAGCCCCCCACCAGCGCCCAGGCCACGCCCAGGGTGGTGCCGATCAGCTGGGCCGAGAGGCTCACACCACCCAGCCCGCCCAACGCCTTGCTGCCGAAAATGCCTGCAGCCAGCCCACCCCACGTGCCACAAAGGCCATGCAGCGGCCACACGCCGAGCACATCATCGATCTTCCAGCGGTTCTGCGTGAGCGTGAACATCACCACAAAGATGGCCCCCGCTACGGCGCCTACCACCAGTGCGCCCAGCGGGTGCATCAGGTCAGAGCCCGCGCACACGGCCACCAGCCCGGCCAACGGGCCGTTGTGCACAAAGCCTGGATCGTTCTTGCCCAACACCAAGGCAGCCAGCGTGCCGCCCACCATGGCCATCAACGAATTGACGGCTACCAGGCCGGAGAGCTTGTCCACGGTCTGTGCGCTCATCACATTGAACCCAAACCAGCCCACCACCAGCACCCAGGCGCCCAGCGCGAGGAAGGGGATGTTGGACGGCGGGTGTGCAGAGATCGCACCGTCCTTGCGGTAGCGGTTGGCGCGCGAGCCCAGCAGGATCACGGCGGGCAGGGCGATCCACCCGCCCATGGCATGCACGACGATGGAGCCCGCAAAGTCGTGGAACTCTTCGCCCGTCAGTCCCTTGATCCAGGCCTGCACTCCAAAGTGCTGGTTCCAGGCAATGCCTTCAAAGAACGGATACACAAACCCCACAATGACCGCCGTGGCTATCAACTGGGGCCAGAACTTGGCCCGCTCCGCGATCCCGCCCGACACAATCGCCGGAATGGCTGCCGCAAAGGTGAGCAAGAAGAAGAACTTGACCAGCGCATAACCGTTTTGCTGCGTCAGCGATTCCGCACCCACGAAGAAGTGCGTGCCGTACGCCACGCTGTAGCCGACCAAGAAATACACCACGGTGGACACCGAGAAATCCACCAGGATCTTGACCAGCGCATTCACCTGGTTCTTTTTGCGAACCGTGCCCAGTTCCAGAAAGGCAAACCCTGCATGCATGGCCAGCACCATGATGGCCCCCAGAAGAATGAACAGGGCATCTGTGCCCTGTTTGAGTGCTTCCATAACATCCTCGCGCGATTGGTTGATCTGTTCTGGTGCGTTTTGAGCCTGTTCACCAGATTTGCACCAAATTGAAGCAAAAATCGCGCCAGACGATGGTGCGTTGTTTTGCACCGTTTTGGTGTGGTGGGGCGAAATGTGGGGCGCATTGGCGCGCACTGGGTATGGGCTCGCCAATTGCCTGGTGTGGGAGCGTGCAATCCGCGTGTGGTGGGACGAAGGACGCAGGGGGCCTTGCTGCAAACTCCAGTTCTGAAATAAACAGGGCTCTAGCGCTTAGTGGGTAAAATTTTATTGCTATAAAAATAATAGCTATTGAGCGGATCTTTCTCTTTCTATCTCTGTCCCCCAGTGCGAAACCAACCCAAACTGCGTGGTGTGGAATTGCTCGGTCGCTGCATGGCCGCGCATGCTGAATCGGTGAAAGGAGATAGTGCAAGAGGGGCGTAGGTTCTTTTTGAACGCGCCCAGTGAGGCTGTGACGCCAGACCATTGCCATCTTTTGACTAGCGCCAACCCCGACTCACCAGTCCATCCACAGGCGGTGATTGGTAGGTAGGGCTCTATCGGAACTCTAGAAGCTATCGCGCCCCTGCACGCGGGCCACAATGCGCAGATCCGCCCCCAGGGTGTCTACGGATTTGAATTCCAGCGCCAGGCCATCGGCCAAGGCTGTCAGTGGGCCAAAGTCTGCAATGCCACGCCCCGTACCCAAAAGCCGTGGTGCCAGGTACAGCAACAGCTCATCAACCAGACCTTCTCGGACCAGAGAGCCATTGAGCTTGTGCCCGGCCTCTACATGCAGCTCGTTGATGCCCCTTGTGCCAAGGTCCCAGAGCATTGCCGAAAGATCGACTTTGCCGTTCGCATTGGGCAAATGGATCACGGTTGCCCCACGGGCTTGCAAGGCCGCCTTCTTGGCTTCGTTTGCGGAGGCCGTGTAGACCAAGCAGTCACGCCCATCCATCAAAAGATTGGCATCCGTGGGCAGCTGCAGCTGGCTGTCCACCACCACCACATGGGGCTGGCGTGGCGTAGGCACTTCGCGGACGTCAAGCCGAGGGTTGTCATCCAACACGGTGCCGATGCCCGTCAAGATAGCGCACGCCCTGGCCCTCCACGCATGTCCATCTGCCCGTGCCGCACGAGACGTAATCCACTGGCTGGCGCCATTGTTGAGGGCGGTGGTGCCGTCCAGAGAGCTTGCAACTTTCAGCCGAACCCAGGGCGTACCCCGGATCATGCGGCTGAAAAAACCAATGTTGAGTTCTCGGGATTCTTCAGCCCCCGGGCCGACCACGATCTCCACGCCTGCTGCACGCAGCCGATCAAAACCATGCCCCGCCACCAGCGGATTGGGGTCGGCAATGGAGGCAACCACTTTGGCGATCCCCGCCTGAATCAGTGCATCGCAACAGGGGCCGGTTCGCCCGTGGTGGGAGCACGGCTCCAATGTCACATAGGCCGTTGCTCCTCTCGCATCAAGTCCCTTGTCGGCAACGTCGCGCAGGGCCATGACTTCTGCGTGAGGGCCGCCTGCGCGTTGTGTGAAGCCCTGGCCTATCACGTGGCCATCCGGCGCCACGAGTACGCAGCCAACGTGAGGGTTGGGGTTGGAAACAAAAAGCGCCTGGGTGGCGAGCCCAAGCGCTTGGTGGATATGTGAGGGCGCTTTGTTAATCATGGCGCCCACGATGGTAGCTCAGCGGCTATTTGTTCCAGCAGGTGGCGTCAAAACCGGCATCGGTTTGGATCAGACCATTTGCTCCTCGAACACCGGTGTGTGTGAGCGTGTAGGTGCCACATTTGTCCCCGACTTGGGGCGTACCAGCCTTAGGTGTTGCTGTCAGCGTGAAGGACGTTGTGGTTGCTGGGCCTCCTATTGCAATGGCATACCGCTTTGTGCTGTCCGCCGCCCAAGTCAGAGTAGCTGGAAGCGCCGTGGGGTAGTTTCCTGTTGCCGTGGAAGCCCTCTCCAACCACTGCTGAGCCTGCAGTAGTCCAGCACGGGCGTCTGCACGGTGCCCGCGTCGGATGTACTCGCTGTAAGAAGGTATGGCAATTGCGGTGAGGATGCCGACGATTGCCACCACAATCATCACTTCGATCAGCGTGAAGCCCTGTTGCTTTGGGTGCATTTGATTTTTGCTCCTTGGTTGGAGGGCTGATTATTGCAGCTGGCGCCAGCTGGGACGTGCAGGTTGTTCGGGCATGCGCGCAAGCGGGTCAGGCTTGTTGTCTCCACCGGAGAGCGTAATAGTTTTCTTGCCGGCAACATTGCTAATTGCTCCGGGCGGTAGTGTCATGCGAGAAACGCCATCGTCAGTGGTGTTATAGAAGCCATCACCATTACGATCCATCACTTGAACACCTGGCTTTTTTCCATCCATGATATTGAGCAATGTAAGGTAAGCTTTTTCAGGTGTCCCTGCTGGCTCACAAGTTTCGTCAGTAGAACCATTGCCTCCATACGCCGGAGTGACTGAAAATACCATCAGGTTATTGCTGCCATCGAAGAAGCTCATCGGGCGAAGCACCCGTTCGCTCGTCACCTGAAAATTGAAGTACCAGCCTTTTTTAACGGGTCCTTTGGTTGGATCATAGTTGACATCATTCTGGGTCATTTGCCAGAATCTGCGAGCAGAACTCGTGCCCTGTCCTGCGATTCCTGTTGTATTCACCATATCTTGCTTGACCAGGTCGCTTGTACCCACAATAGCAGTAGGAATCACACCATCGTCTGCAGTATCAGTATTTACAACAAGCTTGCCGGAAACAATTTTGTAGTGCGTGTTGTCTAATATCGAATAAACGGATTGTACGTCCGTGCTACTGCGATCATTGTCAGTAAGGTTTGCCCCGGTGCCAAAGGCGACCATCATGCCACCAGCACCACGGTCATTGGCTTTGACGGTGGGTGGTGCAGTAATTGGTTGCCGCTTTCCGGAATATGTTGCCGTAAACAGGGGTTTGCAAATAGATGTTTTCCAGGCGCAGGGTGTCGCGTCCGTACTTCCCCATGACGCCACCGACCATACATTGGCATTTGGGCTTGTAAGGTCGAATTTCCAGAGGTTTCCCTTCAGATCACCCGCATATACAATATCTACTTTGCCATCGCTATTAATGTCCACTGTTTTGGGTGCCGACAAACCATTGGCTAGCACATTCGTATCAGTTGTGATATTGACTGGGACGCTGACTGCTTGATTTCCAGTTGCCACAATTTTTACCAACTCTTTGAGTCCATCCAAATATTGAATCAACAATACCGGGCGCTCATTTTTGCTGTTATAGCCATTGCCCATAATGACAGCCCACCGATTGTCGTTCATCATAACGACTTGGCTTGCCTTGAATGGATTGTTATCATCCATAACGGGCGGGTGGAAAATGTGTCCAATATCTTCATCATCGCTGCCAGCTGTCAATGGCGCACTGGGGTGCAGTGTTTTATCCATGACTACCAAGTCTTTGGCATTTATGGTAGCAAACGTCGTTGCCGGTGTGCCTGACTTCCCGCCGGGCTGGGTTACATCGAGCACGAAGTAGCCCTTCCCTCCTGCGCCCAAGGAGCCAATCAGCAGAGTTCGCCAATCAGGAGGTGAGGCATTGTCTGCAAGATTCACATCCCCGGTAAATGGAGATCCATCCACATAATAGCGATGTGTATAGCCGGGATCACTCAGCTTGGTAAGTTCTGGAATAACAGCTTTGGGGATATATGCAATCTGTTCTTCTCCGTCTACCCCAGAAAATCCGTGCAACATACCATCATTGCCACCCACATAGACCATAGGGAGTCGGTTTTTATGTGTGGAGACAAAAGTTTTGTAGCCCTTGAAAGAATAGTTGCTAGCAGGCTTGTCCACGTACCAGATACTGGAATTTCCAATATCTCCCTGGCGCGAGTCGCGCACACGAAATGGCTTGCTCACAGTGCCTTCTTCGTAGGTTCGCTCGCCCCGTATGAAGTTGGTGCGCTTTTCCCCGAGGCTACCATCGTCAAGCAGGGTCTTCTGGGTTGCACTCAACTTTGTAGTACCGATTTCCCATTCGAAAGACACTCCTTTGTTGGTGTCATCATTTGTGGTGAGAACTACGCGGGTCGATACGTCACGAGCATCCAATTTGTTTGCTGTGGTCTTGTGGGTACTGCCACTGACTACGCCCCATCCGGGGTCCGGTATTGTATTGCCTGCAGTATCAATTTTATCAGCCTTTACATATCCAGACCACTTCTTTGGATCGTAACCAGCAGTAAATCGCTGTAAATCCGTCCGTATATTGGTGCTGGAACTCGCTGCCATACTGGCAACATCTGCTGTATTTTCAAGATTAATATTTTCGAGAATCTTCTTGAAAGCTTCTTTAAGGTCATATTTTCGGCCAGGTCCGGTAGGGTAGAATTTTCCGCGGCTATTAATTGCAATGTGCCAAAGTTCGGCAGGGTTGTTTGCATTCAAATTTTGCAGTACCGTTGGCACCCAAGAAACTGTACCGGCAACTAGTTTTGAATAGTCGCCACCTGCCCCGTAATTGTCGTCATCTACCATCGACCATTTTGGAGCGTTCGGCCATGAATAAGCGCCGGTGCCATATCCGATCGTATAATTTACGAGATGCTGCCATGTTGCAGGATTGTGCTTTGGATTCCAGTATCGCTGCAGGGTTGTTGAACCAAAGGTCTCCGTGGCTGGGACGCCATCGGTGGTACTTGGTTTAACTAAGTTATCAATTCCTGTTTGTAGATCCTCACGCCACATTCTCATGGCCCAATCTGCCAAAAGATCCCCTTGCGCCCCACGGTACACATTGGTCTGATCAGATGCCGTATCGTAGGTCTGTCCGTCAGGAAGTGCATAATTTGCATTATCTGCTTCACCTGGCAATTCACTTGCAGCGTAGCCGTTCCAACCACCGTCAGTCATAAAGATATGGTATGAGCGGCGGCAGCCCAAATAGGGCTCTTCCTTCACGCCGGGCGTGTATGCCCAGGGGCTGCTAATGCTCTTACCTACTTTCATGTAGGTATAAGCTTGCTTCATCATTTTGTGGGACGGTGTGCCATTGTTTGATGTCAGCGTGCTGGCAAAGCTCAGAAAATTGGTTCGATGTGCATCATCGAGAACTTTCATTGAGTTCACGGCACCTACCGCAAGGCTACCGGCCCCTGGCGAACCGCCATTGTTGTGCATTGCCTGCCACGACAAGCGAATTTTCCCGTCAGGCAGGAGGAGCTTATCGTTGAACACAGTTGCTAGAGCCTCTTTCAGGCGGAACATTTTGGTTTTTGTATCTCCCCCTCCCACTACTTCATCCATGCTGCCGGAATCATCCACAGACAGGACGACATTGGGGGTTGGGGGTATGGAGACCAAACCAGGGGGTAGGGTTGAAAAATCCAGAGGGGCAGCCAATGTAACTTGGGGGGTGCAAACGGCGGCAATCAATGCGGCGATGGCAGTTTTTTTGAATAGTGGTGAATTTTTCATGGGATTCTCCGATCAGTTCTTCATCTTCTGACGAACAAAAGTTGACTGCAATACAACTTGTGTACTTGGTTTTAGTCCTCTAGCTACAGCCGTGATTCGGTATGCAACACTTGGCAAAAGATTTAGTGCTAGGCTGTTAGATCCGTTGGTGATAAGGCCTGTATTTCCCGCATTATTGTCATACGGGAGGATTTCAATCCAATACCAACCACCTTTTGCAGCGTCGTCTCCTGGTTGGTTTAGCTTTAGAATCGGGTTGCTTTTTGTCCCGGCTTCAGCGCCCGTGAATTGCCCATACCGGGCGCCAATCCCATCTGCCATCAATGTCGTCAAGGTGGCAGCGTCATTCCAAAAATCCTGATTGCCTGTTCGCTTCAAGCATATACCTTTGATGCATTTTGTTGTGGCAGAATCTAATTCGCTCAGAATATCCCCAATTTCCTTGTCCTCGGTAGGAATCCATACTTTGTTTACTACGGAGTCTGGAACTCTGCATATCTCGGGTTTCCCCGCATTGGGGGTGCAAGCGGTTCCATCAGGTCGTTCACCTCGGATATCAAATTCCGCATCTTGTATGAGTGCTTGAGCGGCCTCAAATGCGCGTTGATAGTCTGCATCGTTACCAACAATCATTTCGTTGAAAAGAGACGTTCGAGATCCCCATAGCGCCAGCAAAGCTGACAGCATGACGATAACAATTACAACGAACAATGAAATACCGCGTTGATATTGGGTAGGTTTTTTTGGCATGCTTTGCATGATGATTTTATCCGTAAATCAACCTGTGAGCCCTTGACTTCGCAGCTGGTACGTTGTGCGAAAAGTCAGGTGGAGACGGTTTTTTCGATTGGTAGGAAGGCTGCCCGTACCGCTCATATTGACTGCAGCGCCATCGCAACCGGTGTAAGAGCTCCCGGCGGGCATATCAATAGGCTCATCACCATAGAGCACGACACATACGTCAGCGCCATAGACGGTGTTCCAGGCCGCACCAATTGCGGCCGCATTGACAGTTTGTATCTTTGGTATACCTGTATTGCTATCTGTTTGGCGGAGGTAATTGACTTGGAGGTCTGCGACATTGCGAGCAAGGGCCTGGGATCCGATGCCAGTTCCCGCGCATCGAAATTCGTTGCTCTGCACTACAAACTGACTTTGGATAACATTTTGTTCAAGTGGCGCTACTGGTAACGTGGGCGCATTGGCCAGGCAATCGCGAAAGAATGACACATTGGAGGCGGAAGTGAAGCTGGGTTCTGCGTAATTCTGGTAAGCTACTGACAGCTTGTATTCCGAACCGGTTGGTGAATCTTTTCCCGAAATCGGTGGTGTAGAAGCGGTTACCGAGTGAAGTGTTTCATCGGGAGTGAATGCCACCACATCTGCTGCATCGATGGGATCGGCTGGCCCCTTATTGGCAGCCAAATCTAAGCGCATCGAGCCTGCTTGCCGCAGTTGTTGTCCAATAATTCGAAAAATGTAAGATGCTTGTTGCTGAATTTGGCTGGCGTCACTGACAGTGCCAGAAACTCCACGCGAAATCATCAGTGCGCCAGCTGCAACGGCAATAGTCATCAGGCCAATGGTGATTCCAACCAGCAACTCAACCAATGTGGCACCCCGTTGGGAATTTGTAGGTAAATACTTTGGAGGATAAAAGTTTTTCATATTTCAAACTCCAGGGCAAAAAGTTTGCATCATGGTAGGCCCACCCATGGTGTACGGTGCACAGCGCGCTGTTAACTGAATGTATTGAAGGTGACAAATGCTATTTGCTGGACAAGAAACGCTACCAGTTTCGGTATTTGTTATTTTAAAAATTGTGGCGGTTCCTGTGTCTTTTTCATTTTCGCGCCAACTGACCATGACTCCTAATTGTCGATTGTTGTTGGCAACAGTTTCATCAGGCACAGTGAAGATATTGACATCTGCATTTGGTAGTGCGCTAATAACATCTTGACGCCACCTGGAGACGTCATAGAGCGCCAATTGTTGGGAGTTGCAAGGAAGGCTTTTGCAATCAACGGGCGCCGTAGGTGTAGCACCCCAGTTCATTAAATAACTGTTAAAATTTCCTAGTGCATTTGGGTTTACTTTGGTGTGCTCGCTCAAGTCTTCAATCAGTCGAATGGCTTGAGCGCGTCGTACACCTGTCTGTGTATCTGCAAGTGTGCGAAGTTGCACGCCCAAAATTCCCAATATACCCAGTGCTGTAACGACAATGGCGACGAGCGATTCAATCAGACTGACGCCGCGTTGTTGATTGTTTTTCACGGACATGAGACCGTTCCTTTCGTTGTCTTGATTCGGCCGCCTGACGTGATGCATAAAGCCGTCGCATGCCTTGATGCCACGCCCAGCGGTTCTGGCACTACGTTGAAGCTGGCGGCCCCAAGTCCTCCGATTTGGCCCCAGCGATCCACCTTGTAGAACGCGCCGCCTGCAATATGATTAACAGTGACATTGGATAGGGCTGGAAATGTCTGCAAAATCACATCGGTTCCATTCAGAGTCCCATCGTCATTAGCATCTGTAAAGACAATCCACCCACATTGCCATTCTTCAACAGGTGTTGTGGCACAGTTTTTTCTGACAGAAACGAGACCTCCTCGCTTGATCGCCTCAGAACGAGCAAAATAAATGCTATTTGTGATCTCTTCGGTTGCGCCTCTCACACGGAAACCGTCCATCAGATCTCGAAAGCTGGGTCCGGCCAAAGCTGCCAAGATGGCCACGATGGCTACAACAACCATCAATTCGATCGCCGTAAAGCCATGGCTTGGTCGAGCGCGTAGGTGCCAGCGGGATAAGGGGGGTAGTTTTGATGCTCGCATAGCGTGATCCTACGAAGATAAGATGCGTGGGAGTCGCGTAAGGTGACAGGTGGCATCCGCACACCGACGAGAGGCTGGATTTTTGTCTGTCACTTGCTCGTGTAGCCTCTGCAGGCTCCCGCATTGTGTAAGCCTCGGCACTCCCGGAGCATGCGGCGATCACGTTCGGCTGCTGTCTCTTCGGAGGTGCTGCGTTGATACGTGACCTTGTTCACGTTTTTCTTCTTGGGAGAAGTTTTTGATGCGGGTGTGTCATTGCTTATTGGGCGCTTTGCCTGTGTGGAGCTTGTGCCCGTGAGCATTCCTAGCGCGATGCTTGCGGCCAGCAAGGCGCGTATGCCCTGGCGCAGGATGTGGACAGGAGTGTGGGGTGGGGAGGCCTTGATTTGCATCATGGGTTTCCAGTTTGAGGCGATTGAATAAGCCGTAGTGTTTCAGGATCAGGTGGCGCTTGGCAAGGTTCAAATGCTGCTGGGCTATAATCGAATGGTTTTGCATGGTGCAAGACGCACGCCTGTAGCCGTTCCAGCTTCTGGCGCAAGTAAAAATCACGGCCCAGCTAGCTTTGCGGGCCTCATTCAAGGAAAAACAATGATCGCATCCTCCATCAAGGCCGAAGTCGTCAAGGCGAACGCCCGTGCTGCCAATGACACTGGTAGCCCAGAAGTGCAAGTGGCCCTGCTGACCGCCCGCATCAACGAACTGACCCCCCACTTCAAGACACACGCCAAGGACCATCATGGTCGCCGTGGCCTGCTGCGCATGGTGAGCCGTCGTCGCAAGCTGCTGGACTATCTGAAGGCCAAGGACGCTGACCGTTACACCGCGCTGATCGCCAAGTTGGGTCTGCGCAAGTAATTTTCATTGCATGCGAAAACGCCTGGGTTAGTCCGCTAGCTCAGGCGTTTTTTACTTCGGAGCCGCAAAACAGAGCGAAGCTGTGTCATTCCAATGGGGTTGCTGCCACGCGCTGGCAGGCAGTTTCACTGGAATGGCATCGTGTTCTGAATTGCCCTCCAGAACAATCTGGTAGCGCGCTACCAGCTATTAAAACAGGAGCTGAACATGAGCATTTTCAACAAAGTCACCAAGACCTTCCAATGGGGTGACAAGACCGTCATCATGGAAACGGGCGAAATCGCCCGCCAAGCCTCCGGCGCCGTGCTGGTGAATATTGACGACACCGTGGTGTTGGCCACCGTGGTTGCCTCAAAGGGTGCCAAGCCCGGCCAGGACTTCTTCCCCCTGACGGTGGACTACATCGAGAAGACGTACGCCGCAGGCAAGATCCCCGGCAGCTTCTTCAAGCGCGAAGCCAAGCCCAGCGAGCACGAAACCCTGACCAGCCGCCTGATCGACCGTCCGATCCGTCCGCTGTTCCCTGAAGGTTTCTTCAACGAAGTGCACGTGGTGATTCACACGGTGTCGCTGAACCCCGAAGTGGACGCTGACATCGCCGCTTTGATTGCCACCAGTGCAGCCCTGGCCATCTCCGGCATCCCGTTCAACGGTCCCATTGGCGCCGCGCGCGTGGGCTACATCAACGGCGAATACGTGCTGAACCCCGGCCAGACTGCGCGCAAGAACTCGCAGATGGATCTGGTGGTGGCTGGTACCGAAGCTGCTGTACTGATGGTCGAATCCGAAGCTCAGCAGCTGTCTGAAGAAATCATGCTCGGCGCCGTGGTGTTTGGCCATGAGCAAGGCAATGTGGCCATCAACGCCATCCACGAACTGGTGCGTGACGCCGGCAAGCCCGTGTGGCAGTGGGAAGCCCCCGCCAAGGACGAAGCCCTCATCGCCAAGGTGGTGGCACTGGCCGACGACAAGCTGCGCGCTGCCTACCAGATCCGTAACAAGCAAGCCCGTACCCAAGCTTGCCGAGAAGCCTACGCTGCTGTGATGGCTGCGCTGAAGGCCGATGGTGTCGAATTCGACGCTGTCAAGGTTGAAGGCATGTTGTTCGACATCGAAGCCGGCATCGTCCGCAGCCAGATCCTGGCCGGCGAGCCCCGTATCGATGGCCGTGATACACGCACCGTGCGCCCCATTGAGATCCGCGGCAGCGTGCTGCCCCGTGCCCATGGCTCGTCGCTGTTCACGCGGGGCGAAACCCAGGCGCTGGTCGTGACCACGCTCGGTACAGAGCGCGACGCCCAGCGCATTGATGCCCTGGCTGGCGAGTACGAAGACCGCTTCATGATGCACTACAACATGCCTCCCTTTGCCACCGGCGAAGTGGGTCGCATGGGTTCGACCAAGCGCCGTGAAATCGGCCACGGCCGTCTGGCCAAGCGGGCTCTGATCGCTGTGCTGCCGACGAAAGAAGAATTCCCCTACACCATGCGTGTGGTGTCCGAAATCACGGAATCCAACGGCTCGTCGTCGATGGCTTCGGTGTGTGGTGGCTGCCTGTCGCTGATGGATGCGGGTGTGCCCATGAAGGCGCACGTAGCGGGTATCGCCATGGGCCTTATCAAGGATGCCAACCGCTTTGCCGTGCTGACCGATATCTTGGGCGATGAGGATCACCTGGGTGACATGGACTTCAAGGTGGCCGGTACCACGGGTGGCATCACGGCGCTGCAGATGGACATCAAGATCCAGGGCATTACCAAGGAAATCATGCAAGTTGCACTGGCCCAGGCCAAGGAAGCGCGCATGCACATTCTGGGCAAGATGCAAGAGGCCATGGGCGAAGCCAAGACCGAGGTGTCGAACTTCGCGCCCAAGCTCTACACGATGAAGATCAACCCCGAGAAGATCCGTGACGTGATCGGCAAGGGCGGCGCCGTGATCCGTGCGCTGACCGAAGAAACTGGTTGCCAGATCAACATCGAGGAAGACGGCACGATCACCATTGCCGCGACCGATGCGGCCAAGGCCGACGAAGCCAAGAAGCGCATCGAGCAGATCACGGCTGAAGTCGAGATCGGCAAGATCTACGAAGGTCCTGTGACGAAAATCCTGGACTTCGGTGCATTGATCAACCTGCTCCCCGGCAAGGATGGCCTGCTGCACATCAGTCAGATCGCCCACGAGCGCGTTGAGCGTGTGGGTGACTACCTCACCGAAGGCCAGATCGTGAAGGTCAAGGTCATGGAGACTGATGAAAAGGGCCGCGTCAAGCTGTCGATGAAGGTGCTGGCCGAGCGCCCCGCCGGCGGTAGTGATCGCCCTGCGCCTGCCGAGCGCGGTGATCGCGAGCCACGCCGCGACCACGGTCGTGATGGTGGTCGTCAGCCAGCGGACCAGCAACAGCAACAGCAATCGCAGCCTTCGGAAAACGGTTCCGGGCAGATCGTCGGCTGATTGGGTTGTTTGCTATTGATTTTGTAGCTACTTGCGCTTTTAGATAAAGCGCTAGCGGCCAAAATCACTCAAATACCCAATTTTCCGAGGAGTCGCAACATGCGCGCAGTCGAGATCACATCCTTTGGTGGGCCTGAAGTGTTGCGCCTGGGTGAGCGGCCCGTGCCGCAACCGGGCGTTGGTGAGTTGCTGATTCGCGTTGCTGCCAGTGGCATCAACCGCCCCGATGTGCTCCAGCGGATGGGGCACTATGCCCCACCGCCGGGCACCTCGGATCTACCGGGCCTGGAGGTTGCGGGGGTGGTGGAGTCGGGTGATGCTTTGGCCATGGCCGAGGCGGGCATTCGGGTGGGCGACCGCGTTTGTGCGCTGGTGGCGGGTGGTGGCTATGCTGAGTGGTGTGTGGCACCGGTCTTGCAGTGTTTGCCGGTGCCTGAGGGCTTCAGCGACGTGGAGGCGGCCTCGCTGCCGGAGACGTTCTTCACCGTGTGGAGCAACGTGTTCGACCGGGGGCGCCTGCAGGCGGGGGAAAGCCTGCTTGTGCAAGGTGGCACCAGCGGTATTGGTGTGACTGCTGTGCAACTGGCACACGCCTTTGGCGCGACGGTCATTGCGACGGCGGGCAGCGACGAGAAATGCGCCGCATGTCTGCAGTTGGGTGCCCACCATGCCATTCATTACAAGTCGCAGGACTTTGTGGCAGAAACCAAGCGCATCACGCAAGGCAAAGGCGTGGATGTGGTGCTGGATATGGTTGCCGGGGACTATGTAGCACGCGAGGTGGAGTGTCTGGCTGAAGATGGCCGCCTGGTCATCATTGCGGTGCAGGGTGGGGTCAAGAGCGATTTCAACGCGGGGCTGGTGCTGCGCAGACGGTTGACCATCACTGGGTCTACCTTGCGCCCGCGCTCTGTGGCGTTCAAGGGGGCCATTGCTCGTGCACTGCGAGAGCATGTGTGGCCTCTGCTGGTGGCGGGGCGTGTGCGGCCAGTCATCCACAGCACGTTTGTGGTGGCAGAGGCTGCCAAGGCCCATGCGCTGATGGAGTCGAACCAACACATTGGCAAAATTGTTTTGACGTGGTGATCATGAAAAGCAAGAAAAAACTCATCGCAGGCAACTGGAAGATGAACGGCAGCCTGGTTGCCAACGATGCTTTGCTGAAAGGCATCATGGCGGGGTTGGCTGACGCGGTTTGTGATGTGGCCGTTGCTGTGCCGGCGCCTTACATAGCGCAGGTGCAGGCTTCCACGGTTGGATCTGTGGTAGCTGTGGCTGCCCAGGATGTATCGCCGCACGAGGTGGGGGCATACACCGGTGAGGTGTCGGCCTCCATGTTGAAGGACTTGGGTGTGCGCTACGTGTTGGTGGGGCATTCAGAGCGCCGCCAATACCATGGTGAGACCGATGTGGTGGTCGCCGAGAAAGCGCAGCGCGCACTGGCGGCGGGCATCACGCCCATCGTCTGTGTGGGTGAAACGCTGCAGGAGCGTGAAACAGGCCAGACCGAGGCTGTGGTCAAGCGCCAGTTGGCAGCGGTGATTCACCTCAATGGGCACTGCATCAGCGAAGTGGTGGTGGCGTACGAGCCGGTCTGGGCCATTGGCACTGGCCGTACCGCGTCGCCCGAGCAGGCGCAGGAAGTGCATGCTGTGCTGCGCTCGCAACTTTCAGCGGCCAGCGAGCATGCGGATCGGATCCGCCTGCTTTACGGCGGCAGCATGAATGCGGCCAATGCGGCCCAACTGCTTGCCCAGCCGGACATCGATGGCGGCCTTGTCGGGGGCGCATCGTTGAAGGTGTCCGATTTCCTGCAAATTATTGCGGCCGCCTCTTGAGGCGGCCCTTCAAACTATTCAATCAGGAGTGAACAGAGAATGAACGTGATCGTGAATGTGGTTTTGGCTGTACAGATGCTGACGGCTTTGGGGATGATTGGCTTGATCCTGATTCAGCACGGCAAGGGTGCTGACATGGGGGCGGCGTTTGGCAGTGGCAGTTCCGGGAGTTTGTTTGGTGCCAGCGGCAGTGCCAACTTCCTGTCGCGCACCACGGCGGTACTGGCTGCGGTATTTTTTGTGGCAACGTTGGCCTTGGCTTACTTTGGCAATGCGCGTCCTACCAGTTCGGGCAGTGTGCTGGAAACTCCGGCCGCAGCCGTACCCGCCGGATCGACGTCGGACGCCTCAGTAGCACCTGCGGTGCCTGCATCGGGTGCTGCTCAGATCCCCACCAAATAATCTGCACTAAATTGGGTTTCGGAAGCCGAAGCAGGGTTTTTCCGGAGTAGAATTCTGGATTGTCTGGAAAGCCAAAACCGCAAGGTTCCTCATGCCATCCAGATGCAAAAATCAGCCGTCGTGGTGAAATTGGTAGACACGCTATCTTGAGGGGGTAGTGGCGAAAGCTGTGCGAGTTCGAGTCTCGCCGACGGCACCAAAACAAAGGCCTGCCTGCATGACCCGGCTTGGGTCCTGACGGGCAAGGCCACAGCGGTGAGCACATCCTCAAGATGAACCTCGATCAGTACCTCCCCGTCCTTTTGTTCATCTTGGTCGGCATCGCCGTAGGCGTTGTCCCCCTTGCACTCGGCTACATACTGGGCCCCAACCGCCCGGATGCCGCAAAGAACTCTCCCTACGAATGTGGCTTTGAAGCCTTCGAGGATGCGCGCATGAAGTTTGATGTGCGCTACTACCTTGTGGCCATTCTCTTCATTCTGTTCGATCTCGAAATCGCGTTTCTTTTCCCGTGGGCGGTGACGCTGCATGAGGTTGGGATCGCTGGTTTTGTGGCGGTCGTGATTTTCCTGGCCATCCTGGTTGTGGGTTTTGCCTACGAGTGGAAAAAGGGTGCCCTGGATTGGGAGTGAGCGAGCCTCAACAAGGATGATGCAATGATTGAAGGCGTGATGAAGGAAGGCTTCATCACCACGAGCTATGACTCCGTGGTGAATTGGGCCAAGACCGGTTCCCTGTGGCCGATGACATTTGGCCTGGCGTGCTGCGCCGTTGAAATGATGCATGCTGCTGCAGCGCGCTATGACATCGGGCGCTTTGGTGCGGAGGTGTTTCGTGCCAGTCCTCGTCAGTCGGATCTGATGATTGTTGCTGGCACGCTGTGCAACAAGATGGCACCCGCGCTGCGCAAGGTGTACGACCAGATGTCCGAACCACGTTGGGTTCTGTCTATGGGATCGTGTGCCAATGGTGGTGGTTATTACCATTACAGCTACTCTGTGGTGCGCGGCTGTGACCGTGTCGTGCCTGTGGATGTGTATGTCCCAGGCTGCCCTCCCACGGCGGAGGCGCTGATCTACGGGATCATTCAGCTGCAGCAGAAGATTCGTCGTACCAATACCATTGCGCGCGTCTGAAGGGTTGATGATGACTGCTGTTGCCATTCGCCCCGAAAAACTCAAAGACAACATTGCTGCGGCGCTGGGTGCAAAGGTGCGCCAGATCACGGTGGCTTTGGATGAGGTCACCTTGGTGGTTTCTGCTGCCGACTACCTGGAAGCCATGCGCTTGCTGCGCGATGCAGAGGGTTGTCGTTTCGAACAACTGATTGATTTGTGCGGAGTGGACTATTCTGCATATGCCGATGCGGTGAACGAGGGGGCGCGCTATAGCGTGGTGTCGCACCTGTTGTCCGTGAGTCTGAATCAGCGTGTGCGCGTCAAGGTGTTCTGTGCCGACGACGACTTCCCGGTGGTGGCTTCGGTTGCTGATCTGTGGAACTCGGCCAACTGGTACGAGCGTGAGGCGTTTGACTTGTTTGGCATCGTGTTCGACGGTCACAACGACCTGCGCCGCATCCTGACCGACTACGGCTTCATCGGCCATCCCTTCCGCAAGGACTTCCCGCTGTCCGGCCATGTCGAGATGCGCTACGACGCAGAGCAGCGCCGGGTGGTCTACGAGCCGGTGTCGATCGAGCCGCGCGAGATCACGCCGCGCATCATCCGCGAAGACAAGTACGGAGGCCTGCACTAAGGCGCCCTGCGCCCCACGTGATCCACCATGGCTGAAATCAAAAACTATTCCCTCAACTTCGGGCCGCAGCACCCTGCCGCGCACGGCGTGTTGCGTCTGGTGCTCGAGCTCGACGGCGAAGTCGTCCAGCGCGCTGACCCGCACATCGGCCTCCTGCACCGTGCCACGGAGAAGTTGGCCGAGCACAAGACCTACATCCAGTCGCTGCCCTACATGGACCGTCTGGACTACGTGTCCATGATGTGCAACGAGCACGCCTACTGCCTGGCCATCGAAAAGCTGCTGGGCCTGGAAGTGCCTATCCGCGCCCAGTACATCCGTGTGATGTTCTCCGAAATCACGCGCCTGCTGAACCACCTGATGTGGCTTGGTTCGCACGGCAACGACTGCGGCAGTTCCACCATCCTGATCTACACCTTCCGCGAGCGCGAAGACCTGTTCGACATGTACGAAGCCGTCTCCGGCGCGCGCATGCACGCGGCGTACTTCCGTCCGGGCGGCGTCTACCGCGACCTGCCGGATTCCATGCCGCAGTACAAGGTCAGCAAGATCAAGAACGCCAAGGCCCTCGAGGCCATGAACCAGAACCGCCAAGGTTCCATGCTCGACTTTATCGACGACTTTACGCAGCGCTTCCCGGCCTGTGTGGACGAGTACGAAACCCTGCTCACTGACAACCGTATCTGGAAGCAGCGCACCGTGGGCATCGGCGTGGTGCCCCCCGAGCGTGCACTGAATCTGGGCATGACCGGCCCCATGCTGCGGGGCTCCGGCATTGCATGGGACCTGCGCAAGACGCAGCCCTACGACGTCTACGATCGCATGGACTTCGACGTGCCAGTCGGCAAGACGGGTGATTGCTATGACCGCTACCTCGTGCGCGTGCAGGAGATGCGCGAGTCCAACCGCATCATCAAGCAGTGCGTGAACTGGCTGCGCGCCAATCCGGGTCCTGTCATTACCGACAACCACAAGGTGGCTGCGCCCGATCGTGAATCCATGAAGTCGAACATGGAGGAGCTGATCCACCATTTCAAGCTCTTCACCGAAGGTTTCCACGTGCCAGAAGGCGAGGCCTACGCCGCTGTCGAGCATCCCAAGGGCGAGTTCGGCATCTACCTGGTCAGCGACGGCGCCAACAAGCCCTACCGCCTGAAGATCCGTGCGCCCGGCTTTGCGCACCTGGCCACTCTCGATGAAATGGCGCGCGGCCACATGATCGCCGACGCCGTGGCCATCATCGGCACCATGGATATCGTGTTCGGGGAGATCGACCGATGAGCAGCAGCAATACCAAGATCACCGAAGCCACGCTGGCGCGCTTTGCGCGCGAAGTGGCCAAGTACCCGCCCGAGCAAGCGCAGTCTGCCGTGATGGCCTGCCTGTCCATCGTGCAGCAGGAGCAGGGCTGGGTCAGCGTCGAGAGCGAGGCTGTGATCGCCGAATACCTGGGCATGGCCCAGATCGCGGTGCACGAAGTCACCACGTTCTACAACATGTACAACCAGCAGCCTACCGGCAAGTACAAGCTCAACGTGTGTACGAACCTGCCTTGCCAGCTGCGCGACGGCCAGAAGGCGTTGCACCACCTCGAGAAGAAGCTTGGCGTGACTATGGGCGGAACCACGCCGGACGGCCTGTTCACGCTGCAGCAGTGCGAGTGCCTGGGTGCCTGCGCCGACGCGCCCGTGATGCTGGTCAACGACCGCACCATGTGCAGCTTCATGGACAACGACAAGCTCGACCAGCTGATCGATGGCCTCAAGGCTGCGGAAGGGCAGGCATGACCACCGCAGCACAGATCCTCTCGCAGTTCCAGGCCACCGGCGTCCAGACCTGCTTCCACGACCGCCACATCAACCCGCAGATCTATGCGGGCCTGGACGGCACGAACTGGAGCATCAAGGACTACGAAGCGCGCGGCGGCTACGCCGCGCTGCGCAAGATCCTGGGTACCGACGGCAGCGAGCCGCTGACGCAGGACCAGGTCATTGCCACCGTCAAGGAATCGGGTCTGCGCGGCCGCGGCGGCGCGGGCTTTCCGACGGGCCTCAAGTGGAGCTTCATGCCCCGCTCGTTCCCTGGCCAGAAGTACCTGGTGTGCAACTCCGATGAAGGCGAGCCTGGCACCTGCAAGGACCGCGACATCCTGCAGTTCAACCCGCACATCGTCATCGAAGGCATGATCATTGCGGCCTACGCGATGGGCATCTCCGTGGGCTACAACTACATCCACGGCGAAATCTTCCAGACCTACGACCGCTTCGAAGAAGCGCTCGAAGAGGCGCGCGCTGCCGGCTATCTGGGCGACAAGATCCTGGGCAGCAACTTCAGCTTCCAGCTGCATGCGGCGCACGGTTTCGGCGCCTACATCTGTGGCGAAGAGACCGCGCTGCTCGAGTCGCTGGAAGGCAAGAAGGGCCAGCCGCGCTTCAAGCCACCGTTCCCCGCAAGCTTCGGTTTGTACGGCAAGCCCACCACCATCAACAACACCGAGACCTTCGCGGCCGTGCCGTGGATCATCCGCAATGGCGGTGCGGCGTACCTGGAGTGTGGCAAGCCCAACAACGGCGGCACCAAGATCTTCTCTGTCTCGGGCGACGTGGAAAAGCCTGGCAACTATGAAGTGCCGATGGGCACGCCCTTCGCCAAGCTGCTCGAACTAGCCGGTGGCGTGCGCAAGGGGCGCCAGCTCAAGGCGGTGATCCCTGGTGGCTCGTCCTCTCCGGTGCTGCCAGCTTCCATCATCATGGAATGCACGCTGGACTACGACTCCATCGCCAAGGCCGGCTCCATGCTGGGCTCGGGCGCCGTGATCGTGATGGACGACTCCCGCAGCATGGTCGAAAGCCTGCTGCGCCTGTCGTACTTCTATTCGCACGAATCCTGTGGCCAGTGCACGCCCTGCCGCGAAGGCACCGGCTGGATGTGGCGCGTGATCGACCGTATCCAGCACAACCAGGGCCGCACGGGCGACCTGGATCTGCTCAATTCGGTGGCAGACAACATCCAGGGCCGGACGATCTGCGCGCTGGGCGACGCTGCCGCGATGCCGGTGCGCGCCATGATCAAGCATTTCCGTCCCGAGTTTGAAGCACTGATCCGGAACAACGCCTCCCAGGCTGCGACCTCCGCCTGATCGCGAGAAGACATATGGTTGAAATTGAACTGGACGGTCAGAAAGTGGAAGTCGCCGAAGGTTGCATGGTGATGCATGCAGCCGAGAAGGCGGGCACCTACATTCCACATTTCTGCTACCACAAGAAGCTTTCGATTGCCGCCAACTGCCGCATGTGCCTGGTGGATGTGGAAAAGGCACCCAAGCCCATGCCCGCCTGCGCCACGCCGGTGACGCAGGGCATGATCGTGCGCACCAAGAGCGACAAGGCCATCAAGGCCCAGCAGTCGGTCATGGAATTTTTGCTGATCAATCACCCGTTGGACTGCCCCATCTGTGACCAGGGTGGCGAGTGTCAGCTGCAGGATCTGGCGGTAGGCTACGGCGGATCTTCCTCGCGCTATGAGGAAGAAAAGCGCGTGGTGCCCGTCAAGGATGTGGGGCCGCTGATTTCCATGCAGGAAATGAGTCGCTGCATTCACTGCACCCGCTGCGTGCGCTTTGGCCAGGAGGTGGCTGGGGTGATGGAGTTGGGCATGATCCATCGCGGCGAGCATTCCGAAATCACCACGGTGACTGGTGACACGGTAGATTCAGAGCTTTCGGGCAACATGATCGACATCTGCCCCGTGGGTGCCTTGACCAGCAAGCCGTTCCGCTACAGCGCCCGTACCTGGGAGCTGTCGCGCCGCCGCTCGGTCAGCCCGCACGACTCCACCGGCGCCAACCTGATCGTTCAGGTCAAGAACCACAAGGTCATGCGCGTCGTGCCGCTGGAGAACGAAGCCGTCAACGAATGCTGGATCGCCGACCGTGACCGTTTCTCCTACGAATCGCTCAACAGCGACGAACGCCTGACCCAGCCCATGCTCAAGCAGGGCGGGGTGTGGAAGGAAGTCGACTGGCAGACTGCGCTCGAGTACGTGGCCAATGGCCTCAAGAGCATCAAGAACGACCACGGTGCCAAGAGCATCGGCGCTCTGGTGAGCCCGCACAGCACGGTCGAAGAGCTGTACCTGGCCAGTGCGCTGGTGCGCGGCATTGGCAGCGACAACATCGACTACCGCCTGCGCAATGCTGAGTTCGCTGCACCCGAAGGCATCCGTTGGCTGGGTACGTCCATCGCTTCCCTGTCCACGCTGCAACGCGTGCTGGTGGTGGGCTCCAACCTGCGCAAGGACCATCCGCTGTTCGCGCAGCGCATCCGACAGGCTGCCCGCCATGGCTGCCAGGTCACGGCTGTGGGCTCTGTGGCCCACGACTGGGCCATGCCTGTGTCGTCGTTCGTTGCGCAAAGCGCCAGCGAATGGGTGCAGACACTCGGCGGCATCGCCTCTGCAGTGGCACAGGAAAAGGGCGTGACCGCTCCTCAGGGCGCTGCAGCCTACGACGACGCCACCCAGGCCATCGCCCGCGCGCTGCTCGGCGGTGAGCGCAAAGCCGTGCTGCTGGGCAACGCCGCAGCGCACCATGCGCAGGCCACGCAATTGCTGTCGTTGGCCAACTGGATCGGCGAGCACACGGGTGCCTCGGTGGGCTACCTTACGGAAGCCGCCAACACGGTGGGCGCGCAGTTTGCGGGTGCTCATCCTGTGAACGGTGGATTGAATGCGGGTCAGATGCTCTCGGGTGGACTGAAGGCGGCTGTGCTGCTCAACACCGAGCCGGTCCATGACTCGGCGGCAGGTGCCAACGCTGCTGCTGCGCTGTCTGGTGCAGAGATGGTGGTGACCTTGAGCCCCTTCAAGGCCAACCTGGAGTTCAGTGACGTTCTGTTGCCAATTGCTCCCTTCACCGAAACCTCCGGCAGCTTCATCAACGCCGAAGGCCGCCTGCAGAGCTTCCATGCGGTGGTGCGCCCCCTGGGCGATACCCGCCCTGCGTGGAAGGTCCTGCGCGTGCTGGCCAACCTGCTGGGTGTGTCCGGTTTCGACTTCGAGACCTCGCAAGACGTGCTGGCACGCGCCACCAACGCCGCGGCCGGTACCGTCACGCAAGTGCCTGCTGAACAGCTGTCGAACCTGGTGACTGCGGTGCCTGCTGCGGCCGCAGCAGCCACGGCAACCGCCTGCGAGCCTGTGGTCGCTTCCATCTATCAACTCGACGGCCTCGTGCGCCGTTCCACGTCGCTGCAGCTCACCGCCGATGCGCGCACGGCACGTGAAGGAGTCGCCGCATGATCGACGCGATCTACAACGCGGGCCTGAACCTGCTTTCCTTTGGCTGGTGGACCGGCGTTGTCTGGCCCGTGCTCTGGATTTTGATCAAGATCGTCTGCATTTTGGCTCCTCTGATGGGCGCAGTGGCCTACCTCACGCTGTGGGAGCGCAAGCTGCTCGGCTTCATGCAGGTGCGCCATGGTCCCAACCGGGTTGGTCCACTCGGCTTGCTGCAACCGATTGCAGACGCTCTGAAGCTGCTGACCAAGGAAATCATCCAGCCTACGGCGGCCAGCAAGGGTCTGTTTGTATTGGGTCCCATCATGGCGATCATGCCGGCGCTTGCCGCATGGGTCGCGATCCCCTTCGGTCCCGATGTCGCGCTGGCCAACGTCAATGCCGGTTTGCTCTTGGTGATGGCGATTACCTCCATCGAAGTCTATGGCGTGATCATCGCCGGCTGGGCATCGAACTCCAAGTACGCCTTTTTGGGCGCACTGCGCGCCTCGGCGCAGATGGTGAGCTACGAAATCGCCATGGGCTTCTGCTTCCTGGTGGTGATCATGGTCTCGGGCAGCATGAACCTGACCGAAATCGTGATGTCCCAGTCCCGTGGTATGGCCGCAGACAAGGGCCTGGTATTCCTGTCCTGGAACTGGCTGCCGCTGCTGCCCATCTTTCTGGTGTACCTGATCTCCGGCGTGGCTGAAACCAACCGCCACCCCTTCGACGTGGTTGAGGGTGAAGCCGAAATCGTGGCCGGCCACATGGTCGAGTACTCGGGTATGGGTTTCGCCGTGTTTTTCCTGGCCGAATACGCCAGCATGTGGCTGGTGTCCATCCTGGCGGCGCTGATGTTCCTGGGCGGCTGGCTGTCGCCCATCGACAGCGTGCTGTTCAACTGGATTCCAGGCTGGATCTGGCTCGGCATCAAGACCTTCGTCGTGGTGTCCATGTTCATCTGGATTCGCGCCACCTTCCCGCGCTTTCGCTATGACCAGATCATGCGTCTGGGCTGGAAGATCTTCATTCCGGTCACCCTGGTGTGGCTGCTCATCGTCGGCGGGTGGTTGCTCTCGCCGTGGAACATCTGGAAATAAGCGGGGACACACATGACTGCTGTTGCTGCTGCTGCACCTTTCTCGTTCAAGGATTTCTTCAAGAGCTTCATGCTTGTGGAGCTGCTCAAGGGCATGGCCCTGACGGGCCGCTACGCCTTTCGCCGCAAGGTGACCGTGCAGTTCCCCGAAGAGAAGACACCCTTGTCGCCGCGCTTTCGCGGCCTGCATGCCCTGCGCCGTTACGACAATGGTGAAGAGCGCTGCATCGCCTGCAAGCTGTGCGAGGCGGTTTGCCCCGCCATGGCGATCACGATTGAATCGGACGTGCGTGCCGATGGCTCCCGCCGCACCACGCGCTATGACATTGATCTGACCAAGTGCATCTTTTGCGGTTTCTGCGAGGAAAGCTGCCCGGTGGATTCCATCGTGGAGACACACATCTTTGAGTACCACGGCGAGAAGCGTGGCGATCTGTATTTCACGAAGGACATGCTCCTGGCCGTGGGTGACCGGTACGAAGGTGAAATCGCGGCAGCCAAGGCTGCAGATGCCAAGTACCGCTGAGCGGTGCCTGGTTCAGCCTCTTTGCCAGACTTTCTATAAAGACCCGATTCATGGACGCCAAGACTGGTTTCTTCTATCTCTTCTCGGTGGTGCTGCTGTTTGCAGCCTTCCGGGTCATCACCGCGCGCAATCCTGTGCATGCTGTGCTCTATCTCATCCTCGCGTTCTCGCAGGCGGCCGCAGTTTGGTTGTTGCTCAAAGCCGAGTTTCTGGCCATTGCCCTTGTATTGGTGTACTTGGGCGCAGTGATGGTGCTCTTCCTGTTCGTCGTGATGATGTTGGACATCCATATCGATACGGTGCGCAAGGGTTTCTGGAAGCACTTTCCCCTCGCTGCTACCGTGGGTGCCTTGATTGCGCTGGAAATGGCCGCTGTGCTGATGGGCGGTTTCCGTGGCATGGACGAGCCAAAGGCCGTCGCTACGGCAGTGGATGCTGCAGGTCACGTGGTGCAGTACTCAAACACCAAGGCACTGGGCAAGCTGCTTTACACCGAATATCTCTATCCGGTGGAAATCGCAGCCGTGATCCTGCTGGTGGCCATGATCGCTGCCATCGCTCTGACTCTGCGCCAGCGCAAGGATAGCAAGGCCATCAATCCTTCCTTGCAGATCCGCGTGCGCGCTGCGGACCGTCTGGAAGTGGTGAAAGTTGCCGCGACCCAGAAGGCGGCGGACGAAGCACCGACTGAGACCGCTGCCGAGGAGAAAAAAGCATGACGCTGACTTTGGGCCATTTCCTGTCGCTGGGCGCGATGCTGTTCGCGCTGGCCGTGATCGGCATTTTCCTGAACCGCAAAAACCTGATTGTGCTGCTGATGGCGATCGAGTTGATGCTGCTGGCGGTCAACATGAACTTCGTGGCGTTTTCGCACTACCTGGGCGACATGCATGGCCAGGTGTTCGTGTTCTTCATCCTGACAGTGGCAGCTGCCGAGTCGGCCATCGGTCTGGCCATCCTGGTGCTCCTGTTCCGCAACAAGTCCAGCATCAACGCGGAAGACCTCAACACCCTCAAGGGTTGATGGGTCGCCAGCATTCCCAAGGTTCTCAAGAATGAGTCAAACCCTCTCTGCTTCAACGCTCCTGGCCGTGCCGCTGGCACCGCTGGCGGGCGCATTGCTGGCCGGTATTTTCGGCACGACCTTCGGTGGTAACTGGATCGGTCGACGACTTTCCCACACCCTCACCATCCTGGGCGTGCTGGTCGCGTTCGTGCTGTCTGCGATGACGCTCAAGAGCGTGGCGCTGGACGGTGCCCGCTTCAACGAGACGCTCTACACCTGGATGGTGGTGGGCGGCCTCAAGATGGAGGTCGGTTTCCTGATCGACAGCCTCACCGCCATGATGATGGTGGTCGTGACCTTCGTGTCGCTGATGGTGCACATCTACACCATCGGCTACATGGAGGAAGACGACGGCTACAACCGTTTCTTTGCCTACATCTCCCTGTTCACGTTCTCCATGCTCATGCTCGTCATGAGCAACAACCTGCTGCAGCTGTTCTTCGGCTGGGAAGCCGTGGGCCTGGTGTCCTACCTGCTGATCGGCTTCTGGTTCAACAAGCCCACGGCGATCTTCGCCAACATGAAGGCGTTCCTGGTCAACCGCGTGGGCGACTTCGGCTTCATCCTGGGCATCGGCCTGATCGCGGCCTACACCGGCACGCTCAACTACAGCGAGATCTTCGCCAAGGCTGGCGAACTGGGCGGTCTGCCGTTCCCGGGCACCGACTGGATGCTGATCACCGTCATCTGTATCTGCCTGTTCATCGGCGCGATGGGCAAGTCCGCCCAGTTCCCGCTGCACGTGTGGCTGCCCGATTCGATGGAAGGCCCAACCCCCATCTCGGCACTGATCCACGCGGCCACCATGGTGACTGCCGGCATCTTCATGGTGTCGCGCATGTCGCCGCTGTTTGAGCTGTCGGACACCGCGCTCAACTTCATCCTGATCATCGGTGCCATCACGGCGCTGTTCATGGGCTTCCTGGGCATCATCCAGAACGACATCAAGCGTGTGGTGGCTTATTCGACGCTCTCGCAGCTTGGCTACATGACCGTGGCCTTGGGGGCATCGGCATACTCGGTGGCCGTGTTCCACCTGATGACCCACGCGTTCTTCAAGGCGCTGCTGTTCCTGGGGGCAGGTTCGGTCATCATGGGTATGCACCACAACCAGGACATCCGCTGGATGGGCGGCGTGCGCAAGTACATGCCCATCACCTGGATCACGTCGCTGCTGGGTTCGCTTGCACTGATTGGCACGCCCCTGTTCGCGGGTTTCTACTCCAAGGACAGCATCATCGAGGCGGTGCATTTCAGCCACCTGCCCGCAGCCGGTTTTGCGCACTTTGCCGTGCTAGCAGGCGTGTTCATTACGGCGTTCTACTCGTTCCGCATGTACTTCCTGGTCTTCCACGGCAAGGAACGGTTCGACCAGAACCCCGACGCACACCATGATGCGCACCACGACGACCATGGCCACGGCCATGACGATCACCATGAGCCGCACGAGTCTCCATGGGTGGTAACGGTGCCCCTGGTGCTGCTGGCCATTCCATCGGTGGTAGTGGGTTTCATGTTCATCCAGCCCATGCTGTTCGGCGACTTTTTCAAGGGCGTGATCTTTGTCGATGCGGTCAAACACCCTGCGATGGCCAAGCTGGCGGAGATCTTCCACGGCCCGGTAGCGATGGCCCTGCACGGGCTTCAGACCGCACCATTCTGGCTGGCAGCGGCTGGTGTGGCCCTGTCGTACTACATGTACATGGTGAACCCGGCCTTGCCTGCCGCGATCAAGCGCACCTGCATGCCGATCTACACGCTGTTCGAAAACAAGTACTACCTCGACTGGATCAACGAGAACATCCTGGCCCGTGGTGCACGTGCTCTGGGGGTTGGCCTGTGGAAGGTTGGCGACCAAGCCATCATCGACGGCGCTCTCGTGAATGGGTCATGGAAGGCGGTACGAGGGGTTTCCGGCATCGTGCGCTGGATGCAGTCGGGCTTTATCTTCCACTACGCACTGGTGATGATCCTGGGTGTCTTCGCACTGATGACCTGGTTTGTCTGGGGCGACGCTCTCTTGCAGCTCATCAAATAAGGAAAACAACAAATGGGTCTGTTGAGTCTTGCAATCTGGACACCGATTGCCTTCGGTGTGCTGCTGCTGGCCATTGGGCGGGATGAGCATGCCCGTGCGGTGCGCTGGCTGGCGTTGGTGGGGGCTGTGATTGGCTTCCTGGTGACACTGCCCCTGTACGACGGCTTCCAGTTGGGCACGGCGGCGATGCAGTTTGTCGAGAAGGCTGCCTGGATCGAGCGTTTCAATGTCCATTACCACCTGGGTGTGGACGGCATCTCGTTCTGGTTCGTGCCGCTGACGGCGTTCATCACGGTCATCGTGGTTTTGGCTTCGTGGGAGTCCATCACCGAGCGCGTCAACCAGTACATGGGGGCGTTCCTGATCCTGTCGGGCCTCATGGTTGGCGTGTTCACGGCGTTGGACGGCATGCTGTTCTACGTGTTCTTCGAAGCCACGCTGATTCCGATGTACCTGATCATCGGTATCTGGGGCGGTCCCAACAAGATCTACGCGGCGTTCAAGTTCTTCCTGTACACGCTGCTTGGCTCGCTGCTCATGCTGATAGCGCTGATTTTCTTGTACAACCAGTCGGGCGGCAGCTTTGACATTGCCACGTGGCACCAGTTGCCTCTGAGCCGCACGGCGCAGACTCTGCTGTTCTTTGCCTTCTTTGCGGCTTTTGCCGTGAAGGTGCCCATGTGGCCGGTGCACACCTGGCTGCCCGACGTGCACGTGGAGGCGCCCACTGGCGGCTCCGCCGTGCTGGCGGCCATCATGCTTAAGCTCGGCGCCTACGGCTTCCTGCGCTTCTCGATGCCCATCGCCCCCGACGCCTCGCGCGAATGGGCCTGGCTGATGATCGCGCTGTCGCTGATCGCCGTGATCTACGTGGGCCTCGTGGCCATGGTCCAGAAGGACATGAAAAAGCTGGTGGCGTACTCGTCCGTGGCGCACATGGGCTTTGTGACCCTGGGTTTCTTCATCTTCAACGACCTGGGCGTCTCCGGCGGCCTGGTGCAGATGATTGCCCACGGCTTCGTCTCGGGTGCGATGTTCCTTTCCATCGGCGTGCTCTACGACCGCGTGCACTCCCGCGAGATCGCTGCCTATGGTGGCGTGGTCAACACCATGCCCAACTTCACGGCGTTTGCACTGCTGTTTGCGATGGCCAATTGCGGCCTGCCGGGCACTGCCGGTTTTGTGGGCGAGTGGATGGTGATCCTTGGCGCCGTCAAGGCCAACTTCTGGATCGGACTGGCTGCCGCCACCGCGCTGATCTTTGGTGCGGCCTACACCCTGTGGATGTTCAAGCGCGTGTACCTGGGGCCTGTGGGCAATGACAACGTCAAGGGCCTGACGGACATCGACAGCCGTGAATTCCTGGTGCTCGCCCTGCTGGGCATCGCCGTGCTGGCCATGGGCCTGTATCCCCGTCCGTTCACGGACGTGATGGACACCTCGGTGGCGGAGCTGCTTAAGCACGTTGCGCTGTCCAAGCTGAACTAAGAGATTCAAGAAGATGATTGACAACATCAGCTGGCTCGCGATTTACCCCGAAATCGTGCTGTTGACCATGGCCTGCGTGATTGCGCTGGTCGATCTGGGCGTGCACAGTGCCCGCCGCACTGCTACCTACGTACTGACCCTGCTGACGCTGGCCGTGGTGGCAGGTCTGCAGGCGATGTATGCCAGCAGTGGCAATACCTTCTACGGTTTTGGCAACATGGTGGTCAGCGACGCCATGGGCAACTGGCTCAAGTGTTTTGCCACCGTGGCCATGATGATCACGTTGGTTTACGGGCGCCCCTATGCGGCGGATCGCGGCATGCTGCGCGGTGGTGAAATGTTCACGCTTTCGATGTTCGCGCTGCTGGGCATGTTCATCATGATCTCGGGCAACAACTTTCTCGTGATCTATCTGGGACTGGAGCTGCTGACGCTGTCAAGCTACGCGCTCGTGGCCCTGCGCCGCGACAACGCCACGGCCACCGAAGCGGCCATGAAGTACTTCGTACTGGGCGCGATGGCCAGCGGTTTCCTGCTGTACGGCCTGTCCATGATCTACGGAGCCACTGGCTCGCTCGATATCGGCCAGGTGTTCAAGGCTGTCAATTCGGGCCAGATTCGCCACCAAGTGCTGGTGTTCGGCCTCGTCTTCGTGGTGGCTGGTCTGGCTTTCAAGCTGGGTGTGGTGCCTTTCCACATGTGGATTCCCGACGTGTACCAGGGCGCTCCCACGGCGGTCACGCTCATGATCGGTGGCGCGCCCAAGCTGGCAGCATTTGCCATCACCATACGCCTGCTGGTGGACGGCTTGCTGCCCCTGGCGATCGACTGGCAGCAGATGCTGGCGGTGCTGTCCATTGGTTCGCTGCTCGTGGGCAACCTTGCGGCCATTGCGCAGACCAATCTGAAGCGCATGTTGGCGTACTCCACGATTTCACAGATGGGCTTTGTGCTGCTGGGCCTGATGTCGGGTGTGGTGAATGGCAATGTGGATGCCACCGCTGTGGAGAATGCCTACAGCGCCTCGATGTTCTACGTGGTGACCTACGTGCTCACCACCCTGGCGGCCTTCGGCGTGATTTTGCTGCTGGCCCGTGAAGGCTTCGAGAGCGAAGAGATTTCAGACTTTGCGGGCCTCAACCAGCGCAGCCCGCTCTACGCTGGCGTGATGGCAGTGTGCCTGTTCTCCATGGCTGGTATTCCTCCGCTGGTGGGTTTCTACGCCAAGCTGGCCGTGCTGCAGGCGTTGGTGGCCTCAGGCCAGAGCCTTTACATCGCGATGGCGGTGTTCGCAGTGATCATGTCGTTGATTGGCGCGTTCTACTACCTGCGGGTCGTCAAGGTCATGTACTTCGATGCACCTCTGACGGCTTCGAGCGTCTCCGCACCAGTGGATGTGCGTGTCGTGCTGACCCTCAATGGCGCGCTCCTTCTGGTGCTGGGCCTTTTGCCCGGTGGCCTGATGGCCCTCTGCGCTGACGCTGTTGTGCGCGCGTTGGCAACCTGAGCCTTATCCGCTTTCTGCTGCTCCTGTGTCGCTTACCGGGTCCGTCTGGCTGGTCATTGTGGCAGCCTTCATCGCTGCCAATCTGCCATTTGTAAACCACCGCTGGTTAGCGGTGGGGCCTGTGGCTGCGGCCCCGCGCAAGCCGCTGGTGGGCCGTCTTGCCGAGCTCATCCTGCTGTACTTTCTGGTGGGTGGCCTGGCGCTGCTGCTGGAGCGCAGGGCAGGGCAGATTGCGCCGCAAAGCTGGGAGTTCTATGCGATCACTGGGACGCTGTTTCTCACGCTGGCCTTTCCGGGTTTTGTCTATCGTTACCTGCTGCGCCGCCACGGTTGATGGCCTGCGCATCTTGGTATCGCCATGAAGGTCCTTGATCTCCAATGCCAGCTGGGCCATGTCTTTGAAGGCTGGTTCGCGTCGGAAGACGACTTTCAGAGCCAGAAGCAGCGCGGCTTGGTGCAATGTCCGCTGTGTGCCGACGATCACATTGAAAAACGCCTGAGCGCCCCCCGGTTGAACCTGGGTGCCCGCGCGCCGTCTTCCGCATCGGTTGAGCCCAGGCCGTCAGCTTCATCCGATGGCGGCACCCTTCAGGTCGGAACCTCTCCGGCCCTTTCCCCTGTGCTGCAAGCCGCCTGGCTGGAGCTGGCCCGCAAGATCGTGGCAAATACCGAGGATGTGGGCGCGCATTTTGCACAGGAGGCGCGGCGCATGCACCACGGCAAAGTTCAGGAGCGCGCGATTCGAGGACAGGCCACTCCGGGCGAAGCGATGGAGTTGCTGGAGGAGGGCATCGCCGTCATGCCCTTGCCGCTGCCCGCCGCCGCCAAGGAAACCCTCCAGTAGCTGTCCGGCCTTTGGTGCCACCAAAAATATCAGTCTTTTTGCTGCCTAGCGCTTGTCTGATCAATAGTTTTTGCTATCAATTTAATATCAATTGACTTGCGCCGAATGTAGTGCGGACCCAAGTCCCTTGAAGCCCCTGGCGATGGCAATGCCGCTTGTGGGAACCTACACCGTGAACTGCAGGGCCGCCAAGCGGGCGTAGACGCCGCCTTGCGCCAGCAGTGCCGTGTGGGTGCCTTGCTCCACGATGCGCCCATGTTCCAGCACCACAATGCGGTCCGCGTTCTGCACAGTGGCCAGCCGGTGGGCAATGACCAGCGTGGTGCGGCGTCCCGTATGGCGCTGCATGGCGGTGTCCAGCGCCGCCTGCACCATGCGTTCGCTTTCGGCGTCCAGCGCACTCGTGGCTTCGTCCAGCAGCAGCAGGGGCGGGTTTTTGAGCATCGCCCGGGCGATGGCAATGCGCTGGCGCTGGCCACCGGACAGCCGCACGCCCCGTTCTCCCAGGAAAGTGCCATAGCCCTCGGGCAGTGCCATGAGGAAGTCGTGTGCAAATGCAGCGCGTGTGGCCGCCATGACTTCTTCGTCCGTGGCCTGAGGGCGCCCGTATCGGATGTTGTCCATGGCCGAGGCGGAGAAGATCACGGCATCCTGCGGCACGGTGCCCGTATGCGAGCGCAGGGTTTCCAGCCGCAGTTGGCGGATGTCCACACCGTTAAGGCGGATGGCGCCCTGGCCCTGATCGTCCGCACCGTTGTCTACGTCGTAGAAGCGTTGCAGCAGCTGGAACACGGTGGTCTTGCCGGCACCGCTGGCGCCCACCAGCGCCACGGTTTCGCCCGGTGCCAGGCGTAGTGAAAAGTCGTGCAGGGCGGGCTGGTCAGGGCGGGAGGGATAGTGGAACAGAACGTTTTCAAATTCCACCTCCAGGCCCCGATCAGACAGAGGCAGGTCTTGCGGCAGGGCCGGGTCCGCCACGGGCGATCGGCTCGCCAGCAACTCCATCAGCCGCTCCGTGGCGCCTGCTGCGCGCAGCAGGTCGCCATAGACCTCGCCCAGCACGGCCACGGCACCGGCCAGCAGGATCACGTACACCACCGTCTGCCCCAGATGTCCGGCGGTCATCTTGCCCGCAAGCACCGCCTCCGTGCCCCGGTACAGCCCCCAGAGCAGCAGTGCAGCGTTCGCAATGATGATGAAGGCCACCAGCAGAGCGCGAGCCCGGGAGCGCTTGACGGCGACCAGGAACGCGTTCTCGGTGGCATGCATGAAGCGGCTGGTCTCGCGGGGTTCGGCGGTGTAGCTTTGCACCACCGGCACGGCGTTGAGCACCTCGGCTGCGATGGCGCTCGAATCGGCAACCCGGTCCTGGCTGTCGCGCGACAGGCGGCGTACGCGCCGTCCGATCCACATGGTCGGCAGCACCACCAGCACCACGGCCACCAGCACGATCGACATCACGTAGGGGTTGGTCCACACCAGCACTGCCAGCGCACCCACTCCCATGACGGCATTGCGCAGTCCCATCGACAGGGACGAGCCCACCACGGTCTGTACCAGCGTGGTGTCGGCGGTCAAGCGTGACAGCACTTCGCCGGTCTGGGTGGTTTCAAAGAACTGTGGGCTTTGCTGCAGCACATGGCCGTACACAGCATTGCGCAAGTCGGCGGTCACCCGTTCGCCCAGCCAGCTCACCATGTAAAAACGCGCGGCGGAGAACACCCCGAGTGCCACCGCCACTGCGAACAGCGCCTCGAAGTGATTGCGCAGTGCCATGGTCTGCGCGCCATTGTCGGCGTTCACCAGTCCACCATCCACCAGGTTGCGCAGGGCGAGGGGAAACGCCAGGGTGGCGAGGGCCGCGAGCACCAGGAACACCACCGACAAGGCGATGCGCGTACGGTACGGCCGCAGAAAAGGTAGCAGCCCGGTCAGGGAGCGGGGGGCGCCGCGCGTGGGTTGGGTGGGGGGAGAAGCCATGGGGGCAGTGTAGAGGTGCGCCCGCGTGCAGGCCCATGGCACGGGAATCGGCCCCCGACCGGCAGGTGTTTTCCACCGGCGGTTTCGCAGGTCCTGCGCAAGCGGGCACCAAATGGTGCAACCGGCAGGGCGGGTGTCAGAAAAGAGTCAGTGTTTTACCCGTCGCGGTGGCGTGTCTCTACGGGCAAATCACAGACTGCGTCGCGCAGGTGCAGCCGGACAAAGCCATGGGGGACAGGCGATGCAGTGGCTGTGCGTGGCTGGCTGGAGCGCGCAGGCATGCCTCGCCGTATCGGGAGCGTAGGCGTTTATACATAGGCATTAGTCCCAGTATCTACTGCAGGGTAGGGGGGCATACGATGCACTGCGATCCCAACGCACGCACGAAGACCTTGTCGGCCAAGGCTTTTTTCCTCAGCACCCAACGGAGCGACCCAGGCGCAATGAGCGACGTCATTCTTGAAACCCACAGCCTGACCAAAGAGTTCAAGGGCTTCACTGCCGTCAGCGATGTGAACCTGGCGGTCCGCCGGGGCTCCATCCATGCGCTGATTGGCCCCAACGGCGCAGGCAAGACCACGTGCTTCAACCTGCTGACCAAGTTTCTCACGCCCACTTCGGGCACCATTCGTTTCAACGGGCACGACATCACGCGCGAGGAGCCTGCGCAGATCGCCCGCCGTGGCGTGATCCGCTCGTTCCAGATCTCGGCGGTGTTCCCCCACCTCACGTTGATGGAGAACGTGCGCCTGGGCCTGCAGCGCAAGCTTGGCACCTCATTTCACTTCTGGCGCAGCGAGCGCACCCTGCGCCAGCTGGACGACCGTGCCATGCAGCTGCTGACCGAGGTAGGGCTTGCAGACCTGGCCGACGAAGTGACCGTGAATCTCCCCTACGGCCGCAAGCGCGCGCTGGAGATCGCCACCACACTCGCCATGGAGCCCGAGCTGATGCTGCTCGATGAGCCCACGCAAGGCATGGGCCATGAAGACGTGGACCGCGTCACGCAACTGATCAAGAAGGTCTCTATCGGCCGCACCATTTTGATGGTGGAGCACAACATGAAAGTCGTCTCGACCATTGCAGACCGCATTACCGTGCTGCAGCGTGGCGCCGTGCTGGCCGAAGGGCCCTACGAAGAAGTCTCGAACAACCCGCAAGTCATGGAAGCCTACATGGGCACCACCGACGGCCAACTCCAGGGAGCGCATTGATGGCTGCCGCTCCCGCCCTCGAAATCAAGAACCTCGAAGCCTGGTACGGTGAATCGCACGTGCTGCATGGCGTGAACATCGTCGTGCAGCCCGGCGAGGTGGTCACGCTGCTCGGTCGCAATGGTGCCGGCCGCACCACCACCATGCGCGCCATCATGGGTCTGACCGGTGCACGCAAGGGGTCGGTCAAGATCCACGGCGTGGAAACGGTGAACATGCCCACGCACCGCATCGCGCACTTGGGTGTGGGCTACTGCCCGGAAGAGCGTGGCATCTTCTCCAGCCTTTCTTGCGAAGAAAACCTGCTCCTGCCCCCGGCACTGAAGACCGGCACGCCCGGCATGTCGGTGCAGGAGATCTACGCCATGTTTCCCAACCTGGCAGAGCGCAAGAACAGCCAGGGCACACGCCTGTCCGGGGGCGAGCAGCAGATGCTGGCCGTGGCCCGCATCCTGCGCACTGGCGCCAAGCTGCTGTTGCTCGACGAGATTTCCGAAGGCCTGGCGCCCGTCATCGTGCAGGCCCTGGCCCGCATGATCACCATGCTGCGCGAGAAGGGCTACACCGTGGTCATGGTCGAGCAGAACTTCCGCTTTGCCGCGCCGCTGGCAGACCGCTTCTATGTCATGGAGCATGGCCGCATCGTGGAGAAATTCGGTGCGTCGGAGCTGGAAGAAAAGATGCCTGTCCTCACCGAACTTCTGGGCGTTTGAACGCGACCAGAAGTCTTGCTTCCCGTTTTCTTCAACCACACCCACAGGAGACAATCCATGAAGAACAAACTCAAAGTGCTGGCACTGATGCTGGGCGCTGCCGGCCTGGCCACCTCGGCCGCGCATGCGCAAGACAAGGTCAAAATCGGGTTCATTACCGACATGTCCAGCCTGTACGCCGATGTGGAGGGCAAGAACGGTGCGGTGGCCATCCAGATGGCGATTGACGATTTTGGTGGCAAGGTGCTGGGCATGCCCATCGAGTTGCTGACGGCTGACCACCAGAACAAGGCCGACATCGCAGCCTCCAAGGCACGCGAGTGGATCGACACCCAGGGCCTGACCATGCTGTTTGGCGGCACCAACTCCGGCACAGCCCTCGCGTCGGCCAAGGTGGCTGCCGAGAAGAAGCGCGTGTACATCAACAACGGTGCTGCCAGCTCGGCGCTGACCAATGACCAGTGCACACCCTACACCGTGCACTATGCGTATGACACCGTGGCGCTGGCCAAGGGCACAGGTTCTGCCATTGTGGATACCGGCGGCAAGTCCTGGTACTTCCTCACGGCGGACTATGCGTTTGGTCATGCACTGGAAGCCGACACCAGCACCGTGGTCAAGGCCAAGGGCGGCACCGTGGTGGGCACGGTGCGCCATCCGCTCAACGCGTCCGACTTTTCATCCTTCCTGCTGCAGGCACAGAATTCCAAGGCCCAGATCCTGGGCCTGGCCAATGCAGGGGGTGACACCATCAATGCCATCAAGGCCGCCAAGGAGTTCGGCATTGGCAAGAGCATGAAGCTCGCGGGCCTGCTGATCTTCATCAGCGACGTGCACAGCCTGGGCCTGCGCAATACCGAAGGCCTGCAGTTCACCACCAGCTGGTATTGGGATCTGAACGACGACACGCGCAAGTTTGCGGCGCGCTTCTTCGAAAAGACCAAGCGCATGCCCACCGAAATCCAGGCGGCTGACTACTCCGCCACGATGAACTACCTCAAGGCCGTGGAAGCGGCCAAGAGCGTGGACGCCGACAAGGTCATGACCACATGGCGTGGCATGAAGATGAACGACTTCTTTGCATCGGGCCAGTTGCGCGCCGATGGCCGCTACGTGCATGACATGTACCTGATGGAAGTGAAGAAGCCCGCCGAGTCCACCAAGCCCTGGGACTATTACAAGCTCGTCAAGAAGCTGCCCGGCGACTCGGTGTTCACCACCAAGGCCGAGAGCAAATGCGCGCTCTGGAAATAGCCCGCTGACAAGGTACCGGCAAGCCCCAGGGTCCATCCCCTGGGGCTTGCCGCAGCAGCCTGATGGCGTGTACCAGATGCCTTCTTCCCCCCTGACCTGACCCGATCACCACCACCTGCCGCTGCCTCCCATGGAAATCTTTGGTGTCTCATTGCCGGGCCTGCTGAGCCAGCTCCTTCTGGGGCTGGTCAATGGCTCGTTCTATGCCATTCTCAGCCTCGGACTTGCCGTGATCTTCGGCCTGCTCAACGTCATCAACTTTGCCCATGGGGCGCTGTTCATGACGGGGGCCCTGATGACCTGGATGGCCATGAACTACTTCGGCATCAACTACTGGTGGATGCTGGTGTTGGCTCCGCTGGTGGTGGGCTTGTTCGGGGTGTTGATCGAGCGCCTGTTGCTGCGCTGGATCTACAAGCTCGATCATCTTTATGGCCTGTTGCTCACACTGGGTCTCACGCTGCTGATTGAAGGCGTGTTCCGTTCCATCTACGGTGTATCGGGCCTGGGCTACGACACGCCAGAACTGCTGGAAGGTGCCACCAATCTCGGCTTCATGATCCTGCCCAACTACCGGGCCTGGGTGGTTGTGGCCTCGGTGGTGGTGTGTCTTGCCACCTGGTATGTGATTGAAAAAACCAAGCTTGGCGCCTACCTGCGCGCCGGCACCGAGAACCCCCGCCTGGTGGAAGCCTTCGGCATCAATGTGCCTGTGATGGTGACACTGACCTATGCCTTTGGGGCCGCGCTGGCCGCCTTTGCCGGTGTGCTCGCTGCACCGGTGTACCAGGTCACGCCGCTCATGGGCCAGAACCTCATCATCGTGGTGTTTGCCGTGGTGGTGATTGGTGGCATGGGTTCCATCATGGGCTCCATCCTGACGGGATTGGGGCTGGGCGTCATCGAAGGTTTTACCAAGGTGTTCTACCCGGAAGCGTCTTCCACCGTGGTGTTTGTCATCATGGTCATCGTTCTCCTCATTCGCCCCGCCGGCCTGTTCGGCAAAGAGAAATAAGGGGCCGCCAGCATGAATCTCAAGAACACTGCCTCCATCGGTTATGGGCTACTGCTGCTGGCCCTGATTGCCGCGCCATTCCTTGGCGCCTATCCCATCTTTGTGATGAAGCTCATGTGCTTTGCACTGTTTGCTTCGGCGTTCAACCTGCTGTTGGGCTACACCGGCCTGCTGTCTTTCGGGCACGCTGCCTTCCTGGGGGGGGCGGCCTATGTGGCCGGGCATGCCATCAAGGTCTGGGGGCTCACGCCCGAAGTGGGACTGCTGCTGGGAACGCTCGGCGGAGCCTTGCTGGGCCTGCTGTTCGGCTGGCTGGCCATCCGTCGCCAGGGCATCTATTTTTCAATGATCACGCTCGCGCTGGCGCAGATGCTGTTCTTTGTCTGTCTGCAGGCGCCCTTCACCGGGGGTGAAGATGGCCTCCAAGGCGTGCCACGCGGCAAGCTCTTTGGCCTGATTGATCTGCAAAGCGATCTGGTCATGTACTACGTGGCGCTGGTCATCGTGGTGCTGGCATTCCTCGTCATCGTGCGGACCATCCATTCACCGTTTGGCCAGGTGCTCAAGGGCATCAAGGAAAACGAACCCCGTGCCATCTCGCTGGGCTATGACACCCACCGCTTCAAGCTGCTCGCCTTCGTGCTGTCGGCCGCGCTGGCGGGGCTGGCGGGTTCGCTCAAGACCCTGGTGCTGGGCTTTGCCACGCTGTCGGACGTGCACTGGACCGCCTCGGGCCAGGTCATCCTGATGACGCTGGTCGGGGGCCTGGGCACCCTGTCGGGGCCGCTCATCGGCTCGGCCGTGGTGGTGCTGCTCGAAAACAAGATTGGTGAGTTCGGCAACCTGCTGGCCGCCCTGACGAGTGTGGAGTGGTTCAAGACGCTGGGTGAGTCAGTCACCATGGTCACGGGCCTGATTTTCGTGGTCTGCGTACTGGCTTTTCGCCGCGGCATCATGGGTGAGATCATCGCCTGGTTGGCACAGCGCCGTGCCGATGGCCCAGCCAAACACTGACGTTGTGGCCGCTTATACCGGGCGGCCTCAACCCCTAATCAATAGCCGCTGCGGCCTTTACAGGCGCAGCGGTTTTGCATATCCGGTCATCTCCAGGTAGCCCCGGCCTACGGGCTGCCCTGCGCTGTCCATCAATTCGGACAGACCCTCCCAGTAGATCGCCCCGGTGGATCCACTGCTGTCCAGCTCCTGGTTGTCCAGCAAGGCGCGTACCTCAAAGACGCCTGCGGGCGTCTGCACCCGCCACTGCACCGGGTAGCGTGCCCCGCTCTGCGGGCTGGCCCAGATGCGTTGGGGCGTGAACACCACGGCCTGCGCGTCAAATACCTGCACCGGCTGGCCCGGTGTTCGCAACGAACCCCCGGCCCACAGGGCCGAGCCGTCTGCACGGCGCAAGCGGAACGCCGTGAGCGCACTGCCATCGCGCAGGTTCATACCGATCCAGTCCCAGCCCTGGGCTTCGGGGTGCAGCAGGGCCTCGCTCCATTCGTGGTCCATCCACGCGCGACCACTGCCGGGGCTCACGCCCATGCGCTTGCCCTCCACTGTCAGGGTGCCGGTCACGGCGAGTTGCGGTTGGCTGTAGTAATAGCTGGCCTGTGCAGCATCGGGCCCCTTGCGCGACAAGCCTTGCTGGCCCTGCAGCAGCACCGGTTGGGTGCTGTCGAATTGGAGATCCATGCCGAATTCGCTGCCCGCAATCTGGGCGGTGTACCGGCTGACCGGAAAGTCTGGCTTGCTGTGCGCCGTATTGCTCCGCGCGAGCGTCCAGTCCTGCAACCGGATGGAGGTGTCGGCCTCGCTGGCCTGCGCCACGCCAAAACCTGCGCGCGCGATGCGCTGGTCATGCAGCAGGCGCTGGCCCTGCACATCGGTGATGGCTGCGTGTGCGAACAGCAGTTGCTTGGCTGCAAACGCAGACTGCAGGTTTTGCGTGGCATCCACCCGCGAGCGAAAGAACGTGAGCTGAAATCCCCACGGCCTGCCCTGCGCCTGCACATGGCCCGTGATGTACCACCACTCGGTGCGCAGCTCCGGGTGGCTGCCATGGTCGCGCGGAAAGGTCAGTGCGCGTGCGGGCAGGGCACGGGCGGCCTGGGGCAGCAGCGTCAGTGCCATGCCGCCCAGGCCTCCCATGCCCAGTGGTACCTGCATGGCCAGCCACTGGCGGCGTGTGGCAAAGGTGCCCGCAGGCGATGGCGCAGCAGGGACTGGTGGCGGGACGGGTGGCACGGGGCGCTTTGCGGGTGTCAGCCGATGAGGGCGTCGATTTTTTGCTGGGCTGCCGAACAATCTCCGAAAGAGCGGTCCACCCACTCGGTATCGAAATACGTGGGAAGATACCGCTCCCCTGCATCGCACAGCAGCGACAGGATCGAGCCACGCTCGCCCCGCTCTCTCATCTCGCTGGCCAGCGTGAGCATGGCGACGAAGTTGGTGCCCGTAGACGGCCCCACGCGCCGCCCCAGCAGCTGCGACAGCGCACGCATTGCGGCGATGGATTCCACATCGGCCACATCCACCATGCGGTCCACCAGCGTGCGGATGAAACTCGGTTCCACACGCGGGCGGCCGATGCCTTCGATGCGCGAGCCGGGCGCCGTCAGTGCGGCATCCCCCGTGCGGTGGTAGGCGCTGAACACCGAACCTGCCGGGTCGGCCACACACACCTCGGTGGTGTGCCGCTGGTAGCGCACATAGCGGCCAATCGTGGCGCTGGTGCCCCCCGTGCCCGCGCCCACCACGATCCAGCGCGGCACCGGGTGCGGCTCGCGCGCCATCTGCGTGAACATGCTCTCGGCGATGTTGTTGTTGCCGCGCCAGTCGGTGGCGCGCTCGGCGTAGGTGAACTGGTCCATGTAGTGGCCGCCGGTCTCCGCCGCAATGGTGCGGGCGGCTTCGTACACGGCGCCCGCGCTGTCCACAAAGTGGCAGCGCCCGCCGTGGAACTCGATCTGCGCCACTTTCTCGGGTGAGGTGCTGCGCGGCATCACGGCCACAAAGGGCAGGCCGAGCAGGCGCGCAAAGTAGGCCTCGCTCACGGCGGTGGAGCCGCTGGATGACTCGACGATGGTCGAGCCCTCGTGCACCCAGCCATTGCACAGCGCATACAAAAACAGTGATCGCGCCAGCCGGTGCTTGAGACTGCCCGTGGGGTGGGTGGATTCGTCCTTGAGGTACAGGTCAATGCCGTGCGTGGCAAAAACGGGCAGGCGCAGCGGGATCAGGTGGGTGTCCGCGCTGCGTTGGTAGTCCGCTTCGATGCGGGCGATGGCCTCGTGAAGCCAGGGGGAAGCGGGGAGCTGTTTCTGCATGGGCAGCATTGTCGCAGCCCGCCTAGCCTGTGCCGCAGGGGTGGTCAAAGGCCGTAGAACGCCTGGTTGGCCTCAATGCGCTGGGCCTGGGCTGCCGGGTAGTGGCGCTCGGCCAGCAGACGTTGCAGAGCGGCGCGACCCAGGTCACGGTGGGGGGTATAGAAGGCGCTCACGGCCAGCTCGTCCAGTGCACGCCAGGCGTACACCTGCGTGTCTACAAAAAGAATGTCGGGAGGCTGAGGTATCTGGGAAGCCTGCAGGGCAAACACGGTGGCCAGCGCATGTTCGGCACGCTCACGGTGGTAGCGGGCCAGTTCACACAGAGGCTCGGCACGCTGGGGGCGGGCTGCGTAGGCGGCCAGATAGGCCTCGCGCACGGTGGCAACAGGGGCCTGGTTACGTTCGTGCAGCACGGCGATCTGGAACAGTGCATACCAGCGCTCTTCGTCCCAGCCTCCCATATCCACCCGGCGCTGGTACCACTGCAGGCTGGGCTCGATCTGCCCCGCATCGCGGCAGCTCTGGGCCAGGTAGAACACGTTGCGCGTGTTGGTGGGGTCGTCCCGCACGGCCTGCTCCAGCAAGGCCATGTCGCGCAGGTAGGTTTCCGGGTCGCGTGCACGGGCACCATCATGGGATACGTGGATGACAGGCCCCTGCAGCGTTTGCCAGGGGCCGTGCTGCTTGGCGGTCAGGTACTCGTGCAACACGCCCTCCCAACGCCAGCCGATGCGTGTGGCCACAAGGCTGTTGCGCTGGTACTCCCAGCCGTCCATGTGGCAGGTCAGGGTGTACCCGTCGGCCGAGAGCGCGGGCCAGGTAAAACCTGACGGCACCCGCAGTTGCTCATCGGCGTCAATGAAGAGCAGATAGCCGCCATAGGGGCGCGCTAGTTCCAGTGCTTCGTTGCGGTTGTGCGCAAAGTTCTTCCAGGGGCGCTCGAACAGCGTGCCGGGAACGCCTTGCATGAAATCGCGGACGATGTCTTGCGTGCCATCGGTGGAACCCGTGTCCACGATGACCCAGTGGTCTATCAAGGGCTTGACCGAGCCGAGGCACCGGGTGATGACCGGTGCCTCGTTCTTGACGATCATGTTGAGGACGACGCGAGGCATATGTCTTCAGCGAGGGATTTGGAGGCTGGGTGTGTATCCCCCCAGACGGCGTGCAGCCCCTTGCGTTCGGTCTGAACTCAGTCCCGTGGATGCGCCATTCTTGTACAGCGCAAGAGCGATGGAGGCCAACGCATCCTACTGGCAGATTGCATAAGCTTGCGCTGACAGTGCACCCCAAATTGAGTATTCACAGGTCCATTTGTCGGCCGCAGAGGGGTAGCCACCTCCAAAATAGCTGCCGTTGGCCCCTGCTGTTGCGCGGCAGCCCCCACTAACCACTGTTTTTCCTACTGAGCAAGTTGCGGTGACCGTGACCTGGTCACCTCCAGCTGGATCACCCATGCCGCCGAAAGTCCAGCTGTCGCTGTTGGAGACGGTGGCCAATGTCACTGTTCCAGCCCCTGTGGCGCCCGTGGCTCCGGTGGGGCCTATCGGGCCTTGAATCCCCTGGATACCTTGTGGCCCGGGTACCACGCTGTCTGCCCCGGTTGCACCGATGGGGCCCATAGCTCCTAGGGCCCCCGTGGCTCCTGCAGGTCCTGTCGCACCGGTCGCGCCAGTAGCCCCGGCCCCGGTAGCTCCAGTTGCACCGGTGGCGCCGGTGGAGCCGGTAGGTCCAGTAGCACCCGTCGTACCGGTAGTGCCTGCAGCGCCTGTGACCCCGGTAGGTCCAGTCGGGCCTAATGCTCCCGTGGGGCCTGTCGGTCCGGTTGCGCCGGTAGCTCCGGTGCCGATGCCCCCCGCGCAGGGCCCCAGGCGACCCGTGGGGCCATCAAAGCAGGTGAGATTGGTATTGGGCGTTGCACCGCTCAGGCCCGGGGCCCGCACTTCGCCGCTGTCCTGCACGCGAAAACGCTCCTGGGTGCCCGTGGAGTTCTTGATCACAAACCCGCCGCCGCTCGGCACCGTGGCAGAGATGTCGGCGGCCAGGGCCACTGGGCTGTACAGAGCGTATGCCGCGCCCAAGGTGACAACCAGATGAAGGGGTTGGAATCTAAGTGTCATGGCAGGTGGGTGTTAAAGGTGGTGATGGGTGAGGCGCCATGGACCTTCGGGGTCAAACGTCGTATTCGTACTGCGTGCTGCGGAGCGCCCCTGATTCAAGGCGCGTTTTACGTGGGCCGTCTGTTGTTGCCCGCAACTCAATGGGCACGCCCGTGGGGAGGATCAAGCGCTTCAACCCGGGCCTGCGGTACTCAAGGGGTGAACGAAAGCGGCGCCGCAATGCTGTTCGGCAGCCCCACGCTGGCAGGCGTGACCAAGGTCAGCGGGAACATGTGCTGGGTGGAAGCCGACGTAGTGCAAGTTCCTGACACGTTGTCCTCGATGGAGTTCACGTCGATACCCAGCGTGGCTTGTGAAACAGGTGTGGCCAGGCCGTTGGCGTCGGGGTTGGACAGCGTATAGAGCTGCCCTGTCGATCGGTAGACCACGGTCTTGGCAAAGCGCTGGTTGCTCGAAGTACCCCCGCTGCCGCCATACGGTGTGCCTGTGCAGTCGGTCGACACAAAATAAATGGAAGACTCGTTTTGGATCGTTCCGTTGAAGCGTAGCTTGACGTAGTGCTTGGTGGACGTCATGACGGCCACATAGGACTGGCTGCTCACGGATATGTCGATGACCGTGCCAAGGCTGGTGCTGCTGTTGTCTCGAACTCCCAGGCCGCCGCCGGCTGCACCAGCTGCCCCGGTAGCGCCCGTCGCCCCCGCAGGGCCTGTGGCGCCTTGAACCCCTTGAATCCCCTGGGCGCCCGTGGGCCCGGCGACGGAGCTGTCTGCACCAGTGGGGCCGGTAGGGCCGGCGGGGCCTTGGGCACCTGTGGGGCCCTGCACGGCGCTGGCGGCCCCGGTGGCGCCAGTGGGGCCTGCGGCGCCAGTGGCTCCCACCGCGCCCGCCGGTCCCGTTGCACCCGTGGCGCCAGTAGCACCTGCGCCGGTGGCACCGGTCGCGCCAGTGGGCCCTGTGGGCCCGGTAGCACCTGTCGCACCGGAGCCAATGCCTGCGGCGCAGGGCCCAAGCCGACCGGTGGGGCCGTCAAAGCAGGTGAGGCTGGTATTGGGCGTGGCGCCGCTCAGGCCCAGGGCCTGCACTTCGCCGCTGTCCTGCACGCGAAAACGCTCCTGGGTGCCCGTGGAGTTCTTGATCACAAAGCCGCCGCCACTCGGCACCGTGGCGGAGATGTCGGCGGCCAGGGCTACCGGGCTGTGCAGGGCATAGGCGGCGCCCAGGGCTCCGATCAGCCGCAGAGGGTGAGGCAGGTACTTCATGGTGGAGATCTGTGGAGGCCTGAAAACTCAGCTGCGTGGAGCGGCTGCGACGTGGCGTTGGCGCTGCCAGAAGGCCGCCATGCCCATCAGCAGTGCCAGCAGCATCAGGCCGTACTCGCTCAGCGTGGGGATGTTGGTGGCCGCCACTGCGCCACCGATCTGCACATTGCCTGCCAGGGACGTAAAGGTCTGGTTCACCGTGGCACCGGGGCCGAGGTTGATGACCGCCGTGCCGCCGCCAGAGGAGACCAGCTGGATGTTTTGCCCCGGCGCGCCCTGCAGTGTCAAGGTGCCCAGCACGGTAATGTTGGTACCGGCTGGAATGACAAAGGTGCGGCCTGTGGTGCTGCTCAGGGTCAGGTTCTGGAACACCAGCGTGCCCGACAGCTGGCTCGTATTGCCCGTACAACCGTCTGTGAGCGCCACCGTACCTGCCCCGGGGTTGAACGTGCCAGAGCTGCTCAGATCGCCGCCCACGGTCAGCAGACCGGAGCCACCATTGAAAACGCCCGTGCCAGCGACGTTGAGGTTGCTGGTGGTCGAGAACTGGCCAGAAATGATGTTCAGTGCACCCTCAACCTGCACGGGAAGACAACCCATGTCGATAGAGCCGCCGGGCACGTCGAATGAACTTCCTGCAGGGATGGTGAATTGTGCCCAGGCAGGTGCTGCCAGGCCGCAGCAAAGCGCAGCCATGGCCGCCATTTGGCGAAATATCGATTTCATTGATCTCCCTCGGGTTGCGCGGCGGCACTCTTTGTGGGGCCAAGAGGCGGCGCGTCTGGTCTTGAATCAGGGTGGCTGGACATGGGGCTGCTGGCTGCTGGCGCGGTGCGCCGGCATGGTTGGCAACCCCGGGGATGGGCTTACTTGGTGATGGATGATTATCAAAATCTGCAGGGATTGCAAACAATTTTTAACCAAACTATCGGAACTTGACAGACCGCCCGCCGTTCACCAATCTTCCTTGACCGCCATCACCGCATCGCGCCCAGCCGCAGCCCGCCCTGCCAGCCACGCCGTCACCGTGCCCGAGGCGACCACGGCCACACACAAGCCCAGCAGGCGCCCGGTGGGCAGGCTGAGGTCCATGGTCCAGTGAAAGCTTTGTGGGTTGACCACGTGCACCAACACCACCGAGACGGCCAGGCCGAGCAGCAAGCCTGCGGCTGCACCCACGCCCGTCCAGGCGGCGCCCTCGCCAGCCACCACGGCCAGGATCTGGCGGCGCGTCAGGCCCAGGTGGGCGAGCAGGCCGAACTCCTTACGGCGCGCCAGGATCTGGGCACTGAAGCTGGCGGCTACACCAAACAGGCCGATGCCGATGGCCACGGCCTGCAGCCAGTAGGTGACGGCGAAGCTGCGGTCAAAAATGCGCAGCGAGCGCTCGCGGATCGCGCCCACCGAGACGAATTCCACCAGGGCCTCGTCCGCCGCGCTGGTGCCGTCCCGGGCCGGGGGCGCACGGCCCGCCTGGGCTGCCGCCACTGCGCGGATCGAATCCTGCAACGCCGTGATGTTGATCCCTTCTGTTGGCCACAGCGCCAGGTCGCTGGTGCGGGAGTCGCCCGTCAGGCGCAGCCACACTGCGCGGTCCATCGCCACGGCGCCCGACTGCCGCGCATAGTCGCGCCACACGCCTGCTATGTAAAAGATAGCTGGTTGCGCTTGTCTATCAAGCGCCAGGGGGGTAAAAGCATCAGAAAGTGCGGGCCACTCCATGCCGGGGCGCAGTCCATACAGGTCCACCACCGCCTCGCTGACGTAGACGCCAGTGCGTCCGGCGGGCACGGGCAGGGCTTCGCCCACCAGGGGCAGGTGGCGGGCGGGATCGGTGCCCAGCGGGCGGCTGATGACCATGAGCGCGGGGCGCGTGGCGTCGAGCTGCAGCGGGCTGGCGCGCAGGGCTTGCACACGCGCGAGGCCGGGCAGCTGCGCGATGGCCTCGGCGAAACCCGCCGGCAGCAGTGCGGCCTCGCTGCCCGGCGCACCCAGGGCCGAGCGCACATACAGGGGCGATGGCAGCACAGCGTCCAGCCACTGCGTGACCGAGCCACGAAAGCTTGACACCATCACCGTCAGCGCGACGGCCAGGCTCAGGCTGGCCACCACCCCGCCTACCGCGATAGCGGCCGTGCCACGCATGCGCCGAGCGCGCTCCAGTGCCAGCAGCGCCAGGGCGTGGCGTGCGGCCAGCGGCTGCAGGCGGTGCAGTAGCCAGGCCATGGCCCAGGGCAGCACGGCAATGCCACCCACCAGCAGCAGGCCGATGGCCAGGTAGGCGGCCAGTGGTATGCCAAAAACGGGTGGTGCGCTAGTCAGTATTGCGCCAATAGCTATCAAAATGATACCAAGCCAGCCTTGGCCCGCCTGGCTGGACACTGTGCCCAGGCCCTTCAAGGTTTGCGCGGGCGGCAGCGTCTGCGCCGCGCGCGCGGGCCACCAGCCGCCCACCAGTGCTGCCAGCACGCCCAGTGCGCCATAGGCAAGGGCCGCTGGCGCGCTCCACTGCAGCACCGGCTGCACCCCTGCAAAGTAGCCGCCGCCCAGGTCGCCCCCCAGCAGCCGCAGCGCGGCGGCGGCCAGGGCTGTACCCAGGGCGATGCCGGCGGCACTGCCCACAACGCCCAGCACGGCGGATTCGGCCAGCACCAGCGCCAGGCGCTGGCGGGGTGTGGCGCCCAGCACGGCCAGCAGCGCAAACTGCGGCGCACGCTGCGCCACGCTGAGCGCCAGCACCGAAAACACCAGGAACGCACCCGTGAACAGCGCCACCAGCGCCAGCACCGTGAGGTTGACGCGGTAGGCGCGCGACAGATTGCTGATGCGCTGCGCCGCGTCACTTGGCTGTGCAAACACCACCTGCTTGGGCCAGCCGGGCAGGGCGCGCACGGCCTGCTCCCACGCGCTGCGGTCGGTGCCGGGCTGTAGCTGCAGGTCGATGCGGCTGAGCTGGCCGGCGCGGCCAAACAGGTCTTGTGCGGCACCGATGTCCATCACTGCCAGCGGTGCGCCCCCCGCAGCCACCGTGCCGGCAACGCGCACCGGCCATTGCTGCAGCCCGGCCTGCAGCAGCAGCTGCGGCGACGGTTCTGCAGAGGTGGGGGCCGTGGTGGGCAGGCCCAGCGCCTGCAGCGCCGCCGTGTTGAGGAACACCGTGGCCGGTGCGAAAAGGGCCAGCCGGTCAGCCCCCGCCCAGGGCCGTGGCATGAGCGCGGGGGCCATGGCGGGCAGCAGCAGGGCGTCCACGCCCAGCACGCGCAGCGGCGTGGGGGGCGGAGTGGGTACGGTCGCCGTACCCCACCCCTGCCGCAGGGCCCGCGCCACGGCCGACAGCTCCAGCAGCGGGCTGGCGCGCGCCACCTGCGGATGGGTGGCAAGCTGCCCGTACAGTGCCTCAGGCAAGCTACCCTGCATGGCGCGAAGCTCCAGGTCAGGTTGCCCGTTGACGGCTCGCACGGCCTGGGAGAATTCGTCCAGCGCAGACGCATTGATCACATGCACCGCAAACGCCAGCGCCACGCCCAGCATCACCGCCGCCACTGCCGCAGCACTGCGCCAGGGGTGGTGGCGCAGGTCCTGCCAGGAGAAGGTGCGAAGCAGCGCAAGCATGGCCTGCATTGTGGCTGCTGGCGGGGCGCCTGGCGGATCCGGCGGATGAACGTCGCATGGCAACCCGACCGCTGGGTTGCCCGGGTTGGTGCTTGGCTTGGATGCCCAGGCCAGCCTCGGCCCGGTAGTTGGCATTCCTTGTCAGAAGTGCCAACCATGAACGCTCTCTTGTACCGCTTGTCTAGCGCAGTGACAGCCCGGTCGCCGCGCGTGCCAGCAGTTCGCGGGCGGTGTCCAGGTCCGAGCCGACATGGCGATCAATGCGCCGGATGAAGGGGCAGGTGAGCACGGCCAATGCATGCCCCTGGGGCCCGAGGATGGGCATCGAAATATCCGTGACGCCATAGGCCTGCTGGCTGTCGCCTTGCCAGTGTCCCAGCGTGCGGATGTGGTCCAGAATGGCCTGCAGCTCGGCCTCCGGCATGGGCACCTCACCCTCCAGCGCGTCGTGTTCTGCCAGCATTTCGGTGCGGCGCTGCTCGGACTGAAACGCCAGCACCACATGGCCCGATCCGGTGTCGATCAGGCTCACCCGCACCCCGAGCCGGATGGACAACCCCCAGTTGCCCGGGCCATTGACCTGCGCTACCACGGTGATGTTGCCCCGGTTGTAGATGCCCAGGTGGCACGACTGCTCGGCCGCCGTGGCAAAGGCTTCCATCGCAGGCAGGGCCTGCGCCACCAGCCTTTCGATGGGCGGGTGCCGGTGCCCCAGCACAAACAGCTTGAGGCTGAGCGCATAGCGGTCGCCTTGCTGCGACCGCGTGACGTAGTCCCGGGCGACCAGGCGCTCGAGCATGCGGTAGATCTCGCTCGGCCCGCGGCCCATGGCCTTCACGATCTCGGCGCGTGTGAGGCCGTGCGGCTGCTCTGCCAGCAGCTCGAGGATGTCCAGCCCTTTGTCGAGGGCGGGGGCGCGGTAGCGGTCGTTGGGTTCTGTCATGGAGAAAAAGGAGTGCTTGCAGCGCTACGGATTCAGGGGGGCGGAATGGAGTGTCCCTTGGCGCCGGTCAGCGCGCAGAAAAAGCGGCTTCACCTTACCAGAGGGTATCCCGGTCGCGGGACATCGGCCAGGGCAGGGTAAGCACTGATTGGATGGCAGTCGTCGCCTTTGTACATTATTTTCTAATGAACAAACAGTTCATATATGAAGTTACAGATCAAAGGTACTCCATGAGACTGCAAGGCAAAACCATCCTGATCACCGCCGCTGGCCAAGGCATTGGTCGCGCCAGCGCACTGGCCTGTGCCCGCGAAGGCGCCCAGGTCATCGCCACCGACCTCAACCCAGCCTTGCTGGCGCGGCTGGCCCAGGATGGAGCGGGGCTCACGACCCATGTGCTGGATGTGCGCGACAGCGCTGCCGTGGTGGCCCTGGCTGCGCAGCTGCCTGCGCTGGACGGGCTCTTCAATTGCGCGGGCTACGTGCACAACGGCAGCGTGCTTGAATGCGACGAGGCAGCGTGGGACTTCAGCATGGACCTCAACGTCAAAGGGGCCTACCGCGTGGCGCGGGCCTTCCTGCCGGGCATGCTGGCCCGGATGGAGCGCGCGGGCACCAGTGGCTCCATCGTGAACATGGCTTCGATGGCCTCGTCGATCAAAGGCTTCCCGAACCGGTTCGTCTATGGCGCCAGCAAGGCTGCCGTCATCGGCATGAGCAAGGCGATCGCGGCGGATTTCGCCCGCGTGGGCCTGCGCTGCAATGCGCTGTGCCCGGGCACGGTGGACACGCCATCCCTGCGCGAGCGCATTGCGGGCGCTGCCGACCCGGTGCAGGCCGAGAAGGACTTCATCGCGCGCCAGCCGCTGGGCCGCCTGGCCACGGTGGACGACATCGCCCCCCAGGTGGTGTACCTGCTGAGCGACGAGTCCTGCTTCGTGACCGGACAAGCGGTGCTCGTCGACGGTGGCGTGACCATCTGAGCGGCAACGCCATTCAGCACCGGTAGCCCTCCATGACGCGCATCGACTCGCACCAGCACTTCTGGAACCCAGCACGCGGTGACTACACCTGGCTGCGTGCCGATGAGCCCGCGCTTGCGCCGCTGTTGCGTGCGTTCATGCCTTGCGATCTGGAGCCCACGCTCCAGGCCACGGGCACCGTCCGCACCGTGCTGGTCCAGGCTGCAGACTCGGTGGCGGAAACCGAATTCCTGTTGGGACTCGCCGCAGAGCATGACTTCATCGGCGGTGTGGTCGGCTGGGTGGACCTGAGCCGCAGCGACGCGGCCGCCACGCTGGAGGCGCTGTCGCGGTACCCGCAGTTCAAGGGCGTGCGCCCCATGCTGCAGGACCTGCCGGACGTCGATTGGATCGAGCGCGCGCCGCGTGCGGACGCCGTGCAGGCACTGAGCCGGCTGGGCTTGCGCCTGGACGCGCTGGTCAAGCCGGAGCACCTGCCATCGCTGCTGCGCTTTCTGCACGCCTGGCCCGACCTGCAGGTCGTGGTGGACCACGCTGCCAAGCCGCAGCTGGCCCAGGGCTGGCATGCCGACTGGGCGCCCCTGTGGCGCCGCTGCATGGCCGAGCTGGCGGCACTGCCGCGCGTGCACTGCAAGTTTTCGGGCCTGCTGACCGAGCTGCAGCCACAGCAGCGCACATCGGCCGAGGCCTGCGTGGCCGCAGTGCGGCCGGTGTGGGATGCGCTGCTCGAAGGATTCGGCCCGGCGCGGCTGATGTGGGGCAGCGATTGGCCCGTGGTCACGCTGGCCAGCAGCTATGGCCAATGGCTGGCCACCGCCGGCGTGTTGATCGGCCAGTTGCCGCCGGCTGACCAGGACGCGGTGTGGCGCAGCACCGCACAGCGCTTTTATGGCATTGCATGAGGCCCAGGCAGCCATGACATCTCCGCTCATCGAGATCCGCAACCTGTCCAAGGCCTTTGCCGGCGTGCGGGCGCTGGACAAGGCGCGCTTCGAACTCATCCCCGGCGAAGTCCATGCCCTCATGGGCGAGAACGGCGCGGGCAAGTCCACCCTGATGAAGGTGCTGTCCGGCATCTACCCGCGCGATGACGGCGAGGTGCTGGTGAACGGACGGCCCGCTGACATCGGCAGCCCGCGCGCCGCCCAGGCGCTGGGCATCGGCATCGTTCACCAGGAGCTCAACCTGATGAACCACCTGAGCGCCGCCCAGAACATCTTCATCGGCCGCGAGCCGCGCCACAGGCTGGGCCTGGTGCTGGACGAGGACGCGCTCAACGCCCAGGCGCGTGCCATCTTCGAGCGCCTGAACCTTCAGCTCGACCCGCGCACGCTGGTGGGCGAGCTCACGGTGGCCAAGCAGCAGATGGTCGAGATCGCCAAGGCGCTGTCGTTCCAGTCGCGGGTGCTCATCATGGACGAGCCGACCGCCGCGCTGAACAACGAAGAAGTCGCCGACCTGTTTCGCATCATCCGCCAGCTCAGGGCCGAGGGCGTGGGCATCGTCTACATCTCGCACAAGATGGACGAGCTGCAACAGATCGCCGACCGGGTCACGGTGATGCGCGATGGCCAGACCATCGCCACCGTGCCCATGGCGTCGACCAGCGTGGACAGCATCATCGGCATGATGGTCGGCCGCCAGCTCGAAGCCCTGGAAAAGCACGTGCCCGACACCACGGGCAACGAGGTCGTGCTGCAGGTGCGGGGGCTGTGCCGCAAGGCGGCCATCGTGGATGTGGGCTTTGAGCTGCGGCGCGGCGAAATCCTGGGCTTTGCCGGGCTGATGGGCGCGGGGCGCACCGAGGTGGCGCGGGCCATCTTCGGTGCAGACCCCATCGATGCTGGCGAGATCCATGTGCGGGGCCAGCGCGTCACCATCCGATCGCCACAGCAGGCGGTGGCGCTGGGCATCGGGTATCTGTCGGAAGACCGCAAGCATTTTGGCCTGGCCACCGGGCTCGACGTCGAGACCAACATCGCCTTGTCGTCCATGCGCTCCTTTGCGCGGGGCGGCATCGTCCTGGACCAGGCCGCCCTGCGCAGCACGGCGCAAGCCTACGTGCGCCAGCTGGGCATCAAGACGCCTTCGGTGCAGCAGCAGGTGCGCCTGCTTTCCGGCGGCAACCAGCAAAAGATCGTCATCGCCAAATGGCTGCTGCGCGACTGCGACATCCTGTTCTTCGATGAGCCCACGCGCGGCATCGATGTCGGCGCCAAGGCCGAGATCTACAAGCTCCTGAACGCCCTGGCCGAGCAGGGCAAAGCCATCGTCGTGATCTCTTCCGAGCTGCCCGAGGTGCTGCGCCTGTCACACCGCGTGCTGGTGATGTGCGAGGGACGCATCACCGGCGAGCTTTCGGCCGCCGATGCCACCCAGGAACGGATCATGGAACTCGCCACCCGACGGCCCACCACGTTGACGAACTGAAGACCATGCCAAAAGCCACACCAACATTGACGACGCCCACTGCATTGAAGGCTGGCCCCTGGGCCGCGATCAAAGAGCGGCTGTTTCGCGCCGAGACGCGGCAAAAGCTGCTGGCCTTCGCCAGCCTGCTCGCGCTGATGGCGTTCTTCACGGCCGCGTCCGGCAACTTCCTCAAGGCCGACAACATGGTGAGCATCCTGCAGGCCACGGCCGTCAATGGCGTGCTGGCCATTGCCTGCACCTTCGTCATCATCACTTCGGGCATCGACCTGTCGGTGGGCACGCTGATGACCTTCAGCGCCGTGATGGCCGGGGTGGTGCTGACCTACCTGGGGTTGCCGCTGCCCCTGGGCATTGCGGCGGCCATCCTCTCGGGGGCGTTGTGCGGGTTCATCTCGGGCGTGCTGATCGCCAAGCTCAAGATCCCGCCCTTCATTGCCACGCTGGGCATGATGATGCTGCTCAAGGGGCTGTCGCTCGTGATCTCGGGCACCAAGCCCATCTACTTCAACGACACCGAAGGCTTCAGCGCCATCTCGCAGGACTCGCTGATCGGCGAGCTGCTGCCGTCGCTGCCCATTCCCAACGCGGTGCTGATCCTCTTCGTCGTGGCGGTGGCGACCAGTTTCGTGCTGAACAAGACTATGCTGGGCCGCTACACGTTTGCCCTGGGCAGCAACGAAGAGGCTGTGCGCCTGTCGGGCGTGAACGTCGATTTCTGGAAGATCGTCGTCTATTCGGTCAGCGGCGGCATCTGTGGCATTGCCGGGCTGCTGATTGCCTCGCGGCTCAACTCTGCGCAGCCGGCGCTGGGGCAGGGCTACGAGCTGGATGCCATCGCCGCCGTGGTCATCGGCGGGACCTCGCTGGCGGGGGGCACCGGCACCATTCTCGGAACCATCATCGGCGCTTTCATCATGAGCGTGCTGACCAACGGGCTGCGCATCATGTCCGTGGCCCAGGAATGGCAGACCGTGGTCACGGGCGCCATCATCATTTTGGCCGTCTACACCGACATCCTGCGGCGCCGCAGCCGCTGAGGGCCGTCCATCCCGAGTTCCGGTTTTTCCACAACCACTAAAAGGAGACAAACCATGTTCAGCAAACGCGTACTCAGCATCGCCGTGGGCCTCACCATGGCATGGGGCGGCACCACGGCCGCCATGGCCCAGCAGCAACAGCAGGTCTACATACCGCTGGTGTCCAAGGGCTTCCAGCACCAGTTCTGGCAGGCCGTGAAATCGGGCGCCGAACAGGCAGGCAAGGACCTGGATGTGCGCGTCACGTTCGAGGGGCCGGAGTCCGAAGCCATGGTGGACAAGCAGATCGACATGCTGTCCGCAGCGCTTGCCAAGAACCCCAAGGCCATCGGCCTGGCCGCACTGGACAGCAAGGCCGCGATCCCGCTTCTGAAAAAGGCCCAGGCCGCCAAGATCCCGGTCGTTGCCTTCGACTCCGGCGTGGACAGCGACATCCCGGTGACCACCGCCACCACCGACAACAAGGCGGCAGCGGCGCTGGCGGCCGACAAGATGGCTGAACTCATCGGCGGTGCGGGCGAGGTGGCGCTGGTGGTGCACGACCAGACCAGCCGCACCGGCGTGGACCGACGCGACGGCTTCGTCGAGCGCATGAAGGCCGCACATCCCAAGATCAAGATCGTGAGCGTGCAGTACGGCGGAGGCGACCACCTCAAGTCCACCGAAATCGCCAAATCCATCCTGCAGGCCTACCCCCAGCTCAAGGGCATGTTTGGTGCCAACGAAGGCTCGGTGCTCGGCGTGGTGAATGCGGTGCGCGAAACCAAGCGCAAGCTCGTCGTCATCGGCTACGACTCGGGCAAGCAGCAGAAGGACGCCATCAAGGAAGGCTTGATTGCCGGCTCCATCACGCAGAACCCCGTGGGCATTGGCTACAAGACCGTGGAGGCGGCAGTCAAGGCGCTCAAGGGCGAAAAGCTGCCCAAGGTGATCGACACCGGCTTCTTCTGGTACGACAAGACCAGTATCAACGATCCCAAGATCGCCGCCGTTCTGTACGACTGATGGTCTCTGCGACGGATCGCTTTTTCAACTCGGTGCGTTGCCACCCACAAGGAATTCTTTCGTGAAACTTCTTCGCTACGGCCCCCAGGGCCAGGAAAAACCCGGCTTGCTCGATGCCCAGGGCCGCGTGCGCGACCTCTCGGGCGTGGTCTCCGATATCGCCGGCGATGTGCTCACGCCCGAGGGGCTGGCACGCATTGCGCAGCTCGATGTGGACTCGCTGCCGCTGGTGGCGGGCACCCCGCAGCAGGACCTGCGCCTGGGGGCCTGCGTGGGCCGCGTGGGAAAGTTCATCTGCATCGGCCTGAACTACGCGGACCACGCGGCAGAGTCCGGCATGCCGGTGCCCGCCGAACCCGTGGTGTTCTCCAAATGGACGAGCGCCATCGTGGGGCCCAACGATGCGGTGGAGATTCCGCGCGGCAGCCAGCGCACCGACTGGGAGGTGGAGCTGGGCGTGGTCATCGGCCAAGGTGGCCGCTACATCAGCGAGGCCGACGCCATGCGGCACGTGGCCGGCTACTGCGTGATCAACGACGTGTCCGAGCGCGAAGTGCAGCTCGAGCGCGGCGGCGGCCAATGGGACAAGGGCAAGGGCTGCGACACCTTCGGGCCCACCGGGCCCTGGCTGGTCACTGCCGACGAGGTGCCGGACCCGCAGGCGCTGGACCTGTGGCTGGAGGTCGACGGCCGGCGCTACCAGAACGGGAACACCCGCACCATGGTCTTTGGCGTGGCGCAACTGGTCAGCCACCTGAGCCAGTTCATGAGCCTGCAGCCGGGCGACATCATTTCTACCGGCACCCCACCCGGCGTGGGTCTGGGCCAGAAGCCGCCGGTGTACCTGGTGGCGGGCCAGACCATGCGCCTGGGGATCGGCGGCCTTGGAGAGCAGCAGCAGCGCACCGTGCAGGCCTAAACGCGAGCCGACTTTCTCCGCAAAACCACCGAGCTATGACCACCATTCGATCAATGCGCGTCCTGGACGTGCGCTTCCCCACGTCCGCCCACCTCGACGGCTCCGACGCGATGAACCCTGACCCGGACTATTCGGCCGCCTATGTGGTGCTGGAAACGGACCAGCCGGGGCTGGAGGGGCACGGCCTCACGTTCACTATCGGCCGGGGCAACGAGATCTGCTGCGCCGCTATCCGCGCGATGGAGCACTTGGTGGTCGGGCTGGACCTGGCGTGGATCGCCGAGGACATGGGCCGCTTCTGGCGCCATGTCACCTCCGACAGCCAGCTGCGCTGGATCGGCCCTGACAAGGGCGCCATCCATCTGGCCACCGGCGCGGTGGTCAACGCCGCCTGGGACCTGTGGGCCAAGTCGGAGGGCAAGCCGGTGTGGCAACTGGTGGCCGACCTGAGCCCCGAAGAGCTGGTGCGGCTCATCGACTTTCGCTACATCACCGACTGCATCACGCCCGACGAGGCGCTGGCATTGCTGCGCGAACGCGCCGTGGGCCAGGCCGAGCGCCGCGCCGACCTGCTGGCCCATGGCTACCCCAGCTACACCACGTCTGCCGGCTGGCTGGGCTACGACGATGCCAAGCTGCGCCGACTGGCGCAGGAGGCGGTGGATGCCGGTTTTACCCACATCAAGCTCAAGGTGGGGCGTGACCTGCAGGACGACATCCGCCGCGTGCGCGTGGCCCGCGAGGTCCTGGGCCCCGATCGCAAGCTCATGATCGACGCCAACCAGGTGTGGGAGGTGGGCCAGGCCATCGACTGGCTCCAGGAGCTGGCATTCGCCAAGCCCTGGTTCATCGAGGAACCTACCAGCCCCGACGACATCGAGGGCCACCGCCGCATCCGCGAGGCTGTGAAGGATTCGATGCAGGTGGCCACGGGCGAGATGTGCCAGAACCGCATCATGTTCAAGCAGCTCATCATGCGCGGCGCCATCGATGTGGTGCAGATCGACGCCTGCCGCCTGGGCGGCGTGAATGAGGTGCTGGCCGTGATGCTCATGGCCGCCAAGTACGGCCTCAAGGTGTGCCCGCATGCGGGCGGCGTGGGCCTGTGCGAGTACGTGCAGCACCTGTCGATGATCGACTACCTGTGCATCGCAGGCACCAAGGAGGGCCGTGTGATCGAGTACGTGGACCACCTGCACGAGCATTTCGTGGACCCGTGCGTGATCCGCAACGCGGCCTACATGCCGCCGCAGCGTTCTGGCTATTCCATCGAGATGAAGCCCGAGTCGCTGGCCCGCTACGAGCACCGCGGCTGACCCGCACCCACGCCAGGAGCACCGTATGGACCTGCATCTCAAAGACAAGGTGGTCATCGTGACCGGCGGCGGTGCCGGCATCGGCGGCGCCATCAGCCTGCAGCTGGCGCGCGAAGGGGCGGTGCCCGTGATCCTGGGCCGCCACCCATTGGGCGACGACTTTGCCGCCACGCTGCGTGCGCTGTGCCCCACCTTTGCGTTCTTTGCCCTGGAGCTGGGCGACGAAGCAGCCTGCACGGACGCGGTGGCGCAGACGCTGCGCCGGTTCGGCGGCATCGATGGGCTGGTGAACAACGCCGGTGTGAACGATGGGGTGGACCTCGCGGCCGGCACCGCCGCATTCCGCCGGTCGCTGGAGGACAACCTGGTGCACTGCTACTTGATGGCTCACCTGTGCGTGGAATCGCTCCAGCAGCGCCAGGGCGCCATCGTCAACATCTCCTCCAAGACCGCGCTCACGGGCCAGGGCGGCACCAGCGGCTACGTGGCCGCCAAGGCCGCCCAGCTCGGGCTCACGCGGGAGTGGGCTGCAGCGCTGGCGCCGCACGGCGTGCGCGTCAACGCGGTGCTGCCGGCCGAAGTGATGACGCCGCTGTACGAGCGCTGGCTGCAGACGCTGCCCGACCCTGCCACTGCGCTGCAGCGCATCACCGCGCGCATACCGCTCGGGCACCGCATGACGCGGGACCAGGAGATCGCGGACCTGGTGGTCTTTTTGCTGTCGGACCGCTCGTCCCACACCACCGGGCAGTGGCTGCACCCGGACGGGGGCTATACGCACCTCGACCGCGCATTGCCCTGACCCCTGCACTCCTACCTTCAACCCCAGGAAGCCCCATGCGCCACTGCCTGATGCTCGACCTCCAGGACGCCCCCGCCCTGATTGCGCAATACGAGGCGCACCACCGCGCCATCTGGCCCGAGGTGCGGGAGCACCTGCGCGAGCACGGGGTGACGGGCATGGAGATATTTCGCCTGGGCACGCGGCTGTGCATGTTCATGGAGACGGACGACGCGCGCTTTGACGGCAACCGCATGGCACAGGCCGAGGCCCTCGATGCCCGTCTGCAAGCCTGGGAAGCACTGATGTGGCGCTTCCAGGCGCCCACGCCATGGACGCCCGCGGGCCGCAAGTGGATGCCGGCGACGCGCATCTTTGATCTGGCGGCGCAGGGCTAGCCGCTTCTACCGAACGTCAAAAACACCCGTGCGCCGGGCCCCAGCGCACGGGTGGGGCGCCAGCCTGGGCGCACGGTTTGCGGGGCAGACAGCCACCTCTGAACGCATCACGAAGAACTCACCAACGAATGGAGACACACCACCATGAACAGCACATTGAAAAAGACCCTGGCGGTCGCGGCCACGCTGGTGGCTGCGGGCGCATGGCCTCAGCTGGCACAGGCGCAGTCCAGCGTCACCCTCTACGGCCGGGTGGTGGCCGGGGTGGAGCATGTGGACAAGATCGCCAACCCCGCCACAGGCAGCACCGGATCGCTCACGCGGGCGGCGGACAACCAGTGGGGCACCAGCATGCTCGGCTTTAAGGGCACCGAAGACCTGGGTGATGGCCTGAAGGCCGTGTTCCGGCTGGAGGGCGGCTTCAGCGCCCCCAAGGGCGCCACGGGCGATGCCTTCTTCAACCGCCGCAGCTTCGTGGGCCTGTCGAGCCCGGGTTGGGGCACGTTCCAGCTGGGCAAGAACCTGCTCAACAGCAACGATGTCTGGTTTCTGGACCCCACGGGCCAGCAGTTCATGAGCAGCGCCACCCTGGTGCGCGGGCGCAGCTGGCAGGGCGCGAACAATGTGTTCGAGTACACCACGCCGAACTGGGGTGGTTTCACGCTCAATGCCCAGGTGGCCCTGGGCGAGCAGCCTGCATCGGCCACACAGTTGCGCAGCGAGGGGGTGTCTGCGGCCTACGTGGCGGGCGACCTGGAGCTGCGTGCCATCCATACCAGCCGGCGCGACGGCAACGGCCGCCACAGCGACGTCTACAGCTTCTCCAACGAAACCATCGTGGGCGGCACCTACACCGTGGGCAACGCCAAGCTCTTTGCAGCGCTCGACAGCGTCTCGGCCCCCGATGCCGCGGCCGGCACGCCGACCAAGCTGCGCCACGGATGGGTGGGGGTGCGCTACCAGGTCACGCCGCTGCTCACGCTGATCGGGGCGGGCTACCACGTCAGCGCCAACCGGGGCAACGGCAAGGCCACGCTGCTGATGGTGGGCGCAGACTACTACCTGTCCAAGCGGACCTTTGTGTATGCGTCGCTGGGCGGCGTGAGCAACAGCGCATCGGCCAACTATGCTGCAGATGTGACGGTCAACGGACCGGGCGCAGGTGGCTCGCAGCGCGCCATCTACGCGGGCCTGGGGCACTCGTTCTGACACTGCTGATTGCCTGACATGCGAGGCCGCCCTGGCGGCGTTGGGCTGCAGCGCTTGCCGCTGCAGCCTTTTTTTTGACTCCGTCCCGCAGGCCCAGGTGGTGGTGTTTGCCGCTGCGGCAGACCTTCCCTGCGCGCTTTCGCTTTCTTAAGCTGGCCCACAGCCAGCGCGTGCGACCATGCCGTCCTGGCACCCGCGTTGCGGTGCCGTTCAAAAGGGCGATGGCATGGTGTGCACTGTGGAATCCTTTGTCTGGGCGCACAGGGTGGCGTGGCGTGTGTTGGCTGCCGCGTTGGTGTGGGCTGCGTTGGCGGGGCATGCCGGCGCGCAGGCGCCGCAGCCCGCCGACACAGCCACAGCGCCCGCCGCACCAGTGTTGCAACGCAGCTTCGACTGGTCGGGCCCGGCCGACGCCATGGCGGCCGCAGCGCTGGGCACGTGGCGTGGCGCGGCCGAGGTGGGTGTGTGGCACGGTGGCCAGGCACGTTTCGGTACAGCCTACAACCGCGTGGCACGGGCGCCTGCCCAGGCGCTGTTTGAAGTGGGCTCCATCAGCAAGGTGTTCACCGGCCTGCTGCTGGCGCAGGCCGTGGAGCGTGGCGACATGGCGCTGGACGACACGTTGGGCGGGTTGCTCAATGGCTCGCCCGCGCTGGCGCCCGTCTTGCCCGCCCCGGTGGCTGCCATCACCCTGCGCCAGTTGGTCACGCACACCTCGTGCCTGCCACGCTTGCCTGCGGACTTTCGCCGCGACTCGGACGCCGCCAACCCGTACTTGCGGTACGACCGCGCACGGCTGTGGCAGGCGCTGGCCGATGCGCGTCTCGCCCAGTCGCCGCCGTGTGCCGGCGCATACAGCAACCTCGGCTTTGCGGTGCTGGGCGAGCTGCTGGCCCAGCGCTATGGCAAGCCCTGGGCTGCGCTGGTGCAAGAGCGCATCACCGGCCCGCTGGGCATGCACGACACGGTGCAGTCGCTGGGTGACAAGGCGCCGCGCCTGGCTGTGCCGCATGAGGGCGAGACGCCGGTGTCGGTGTGGGAGTTCGATGCGTTCGCCGGTGCGGGCGCCCTGCGCTCCACGGCGGCCGACATGCTGGTGTTCAGCCGCGCGCTGCTGGCCGGCGCGCAAGGGCCTCTGGGCCCCGCGGCCGAGCGCCTGTTCACACCGCTCGCGGACCACGACGGCGGCCAGATCGGCTACGCCATCATGCTGCGCGAACGTGATGGGCTGCGCACCTGGCTGCATGGCGGCGGCACGGGGGGCTTTCGCAGCGTATGGCTGCTGGCACCCGACCGGGGCGAAGCGGTGATTGCCCTCGTGGCCAACGCCCAGGCCGCGCAGCAGGATGTGATGACCCCGCTGCTGGCGCAGCGCTACCCCGTGCCGCCCGGCCAGCCCGCCACCGATGCAGCTGCATTGGCACCGTACGAAGGGGTTTACCGCGCGTCGCCTGCGGTGGCCCTGAGCCTGGCCCTGGTGGATGGTCAACTTCAGCTTCGGCCCACGGGCGGTGTGTTCGAGCCGCTGCAGGTGCTGGGGACCGACGCCTTCACACAGCCCGCATCGGGCCGGCAGCTGCGCTTTGAGCGCGACAAGGAAGGGCGGCCCGCGGTGCTGCGCTACACGCGCTTTGGCGCGCGCTTGACGGCCCTGCGTGTAAAGGAGCCCGTGCTGGGCCTCGCGCCGCCACAGTCCGACGAGGTGCTGGCTCCGTACCTGGGCCGCTATCGCCTGCGCGGCGGCACTGTGATGGATGTGCAGGCCACCAGTGGCCGCCTGCAGGTGCGCCTGGGCTCTCAACCGCGCTACACCGTCTACCCGCTGCCTGGGCAGCGCGACCGGTTTGCGTACGACGCGGTGCGGGCGGAGCTGGAGTTTGAGCGTTATTCCAGCGGCGAGGTGCGTGCCGTGGTGCTGCACCAGAACGGGCACTTCCGCGCGCCGCGCCTCGAACCGTGATGCGGGTGTTGCGGGTCAGCCGCCCGCACTGATGCCGTCGCTGCGCAGCCGCAGTACCCGGTCGGCCCGGGCGGCAGCGGCGTCTGAATGCGTGACCAGCACCAGCGACGCGCCGTGCTCGCGTGTCTGCGCCAGCAGCAGGTCCATCACGCGGGCTGCGGTGGTGGGGTCGAGGTTGCCGGTGGGCTCGTCCGCCAGCAGCAGGGCAGGGCGGTGGACCAGCGCACGGGCGATGGCCACGCGCTGCAGCTGCCCGCCGCTGAGCTGCTGGGGCAGCCGCGCGCCCAGTGCGCCCATGTCCACGGCGTCCAGCATCTGCTGCACGCGCGCCGGTTCGTTCTGGCCCAGCAGCATCAGCGGCAGGGCCACGTTCTGCGCCACGTCCAGGTGCGGCAGCACATGGAAGGCCTGAAAGACAAAACCCACATGGGCACGGCGCCACAGGGCGCGCTCTGTGTCGCCCAACTGGCCCAGGTCGGTGGTGCCATGGGTGATGCGGCCGGTGTCCCAGGTGTCCAGCCCGGCCAGGCAGTTGAGCAGGGTGGACTTGCCCACGCCCGAGTCGCCCACGATGGCCACGAATTCACCCGGTTCCACGGTGAACTGCACGTTGGAAAACACCGGTGTTTCGCCGTAGTGTTTGCCCAGCTGTTCGGTGCACAGCAGCGTCATGGGGTGGTCTGCTCTTGCTGATCCGGCCGCTGCTGCAGCCGCTGCAGCACGGCCTGCACGAGCTGGGCCACGGCGTGGGGCTGGTCGCAGGCGATGGCGTGGCGCCCCGGCATGCTGCGCAGCCAGGTGATCTGGCGCTTGGCGAGCTGGCGTGTGGCGGCAATGCCGCGCTCGCGCAGCAGGCCCATGTTGAGCGGTGTGCCCGGTGCGCGCGTGGCCTGGAAGTCCAGCTCTTCCCACGCCTGGCGGTAGCCCACGCAGCGCATGGAGGGCAGGTCGGGGTGCAGGTCGCCGCGCGCGCGCAGGGCCAGCACTTCGTCGATGAAGCCGCTGGCCAGCATGGCGTCAAAACGCTGGGCAATGCGGCCGTGCAGCCAGGCCCGATCGTCAGGTTCCAAGGAAAATAGGGCTTCTGCGCTTATTCCGTCTGCGCTGGTAGCTATCTTTTTTATAGTGTGAAAGCTCGACAGTGGTTGACCCGATACCTGCCAAACCTCCAGCGCGCGCTGGATGCGCTGGCTGTCGGCCGGTGCCAGCCGGGCGGCCGTCACAGGGTCTACGCGCGCCAGTTCGGCATGCAATGCGGGCCAGCCCTGCTCGGCCGCCTGGGCTTCGAGCCGTGCGCGCACGGCAGGGTCTGCGGCGGGCATGTCGTCGATGCCGTCAAACAGCGCCTTGAAGTACAGCATGGTGCCGCCCACCAGCAGCGGCAGCGCGCCGCGCGCGCGAATCTCTGCGATGAGTCGCGTGGCGTCCTGAACGAACTCCGCCGCACTGTAGGCCTGCAAAGGGTCGCGGATGTCGATGAGGTGGTGCGGCACGGCGGCCAGTTCGTCGGGTGTGGGCTTGGCGGTGCCGATGTCCATGCCTCGGTACACGAGCGCCGAGTCCACGCTGATGATCTCCACCGGCGTGCCCTGCTTGCCCAGCACGGCGGCCAGTGCGAGGGCACCGGCCGTCTTGCCCGAGGCCGTGGGGCCTGCCAGGGCGATGGCGGGCAGAGTGTTGTGCAACAAGGGCTCAGGCATGCTCACGCGGCGCTCCGAACTTCTGCACCAGCGTCCACGAGATGAGGGCGAGCACCACCGACCAGAACCAGATGCCGTTGACCAGCGGCCACACCGTGCCATCCAGGCGCATGCCCAGCCAGCCACCGATTCCGAACGCGGCCAGCATCATCATGAAGCCGTTGAGTGCGGAGGCCACGCCGGCTGCCTTGGGAAACGGCCCCACCGCCCCGCTTTGCCCGCAGGGCTGGTGGATGCCGTGGCCCAGCATGAACAGGTAGAACGGCAGCAGCAGCGCCCAGGGCTGGTGCCAGCCCATGAAGGCCACGGCGGCCATCAGCGTGCCGCCGCTTGCGCTCAGCGCGCCAGCAATGGCCACCGTGCGCAGCAGGCCCTGGCGTACCAGCAGGCGCCGGCACAGGAAAGTGCCCGCGAGGTACGCCACGCAGGCCGACGCCATCGTCCACCCGAACTGCGTGCGCGTGAGACCCAGCACGTCGATGAAGACAAACGAGGACGCGGCCAGAAAGGTGAACAGCCCGCCATAGGTGGCTGTGGTCTGCAGCGAGAACGCCCAGAATGTGGGGCTGCGCAAAACCTGCATCCAGGTGCCGACCAGGGCGCGGGGCTGCAGGGCTTTGGGGTTGCGGTGCGCCAGGGTCTCGGGCAAACGCAGCGCCACCAGCGCCAGCGTGGCCACGGCATACACCGTGAGCGCCATCAGCGCCGCGCGCCAGCCGAGCCACTCGCTCAGCACCCCACCCAGTGGTGCGCAGATGCACGCCACGACGCCGAGGCCGGTGAGCGCCTTGGACATGGCGCGTGCGCCATCGAGCGGGGTGTACAGGTCGCGCACGATGGCCCGGGCGCACATCACCACCGCGCCCATGGCGGCGCCTTGGGCAATGCGCCACACGATGAGCAGCGCCATGGTGGGCGCAAACGCGCTGCCCAGCGAGGCCACGGTGTAGATGCCCAGCCCGGCCAGCAGGATGGGGCGGCGGCCAAAGCGGTCCGACAGCGGCCCCCACACCATTTGCGAGCAGCCAAACGCCAGCAGCAGCCCGCTGAGCGTGAGCTGTGCCGCTGCCATCTGCGCGCCTAGACTGCGCGTGAGGGCGGGCAATGCGGGCAGGTACAGGTCGGTGGTGACAGGCTGGATGGAGAGCAGCATGGCCAGCACCAGGATGGCCATGCCGGGCTGGATGGAGGCAGAAGCAGCCGCAGGCACGGCGGTGGCGGAGGGGGCAGACATATCTGTCTGAGGGTACCAGATGGGGCGTGCGGGCCGGTGCCAGCGGGACCTGTGCGCAGTGGTGCGCATTTGCGCCACATCAACGCGGCGGGACGGGGGCTTCGCACGCCGCCAGCGGCGCGTGCCACCGGGGAGCGGCAGGGCCTACTTCAGCTTGAAAAGCGAGGCCATTGCCTCGCGATAGAGGCCCTGGCCCACCGAATTGGTGTTGTGGTGCGAGCCCCCTTCGACCAGGATGAATTGTTTGGGCTCCTGCGCCGCCTCGAACAGCTTGCGGCCCAGGGCGGGCTGGATCAGGCTGTCCTGGCTGCCATGCACCACCAGTAGGGGCGAGCCGATCTCGGCCACCTTGCGGACGGATTCGAACCGCTGCGTGATCAGGCCCGACACCGGCAACCAGCCCCATTTGAAGGTGCTGACCACCTCGGGGATGCTGGTGAACGTGCCTTCCACCATGGTGCCCTGTTCGTCGGGCACCTGGCGGGCCAGGTCGATGGCAATGGCACCCCCCAGCGAGTGGCCGAAGATGTAGCGGGCCTTGCCCGGTTGCTGCTGGCCCAGCCAGTCCCACGCTGCGCGGGCGTCTTCTCCGGCGGTCGCCTCGGACGGCAGCGCGGCGCTGCTCTGGCCAAAACCCCGGTAGTCGATGGCCAGCACCGAAAAGCCCAGCTCCTGCATGCGCCGGATGCGGCCGGACGAGCCCGCCACGTTCCAGCGCGCGCCATGCAGGTACAGCAGCACGGGCGCATCGGCACGTTCATGGGCCAGCCACAGGCCATGCAAGCGCTCGGCCTTGCCGCTGGCATCGGACTGGAAGTCGATCCAGACATCCTGCATGTCTGCGGTGGACTGCGCGCCACCCCAGCTGCGGTCGCTGGGCTGGAAGATCCACTCGCGCTGCTTGGCGTCGAGAGTGGCGCAACCCGCCGTCACGGCGATGGCCAAGGTCAGGGAAACCAGGAGGGGGGTGCGCTTCATGGTGGAGACAGACTCGGCTTCGCGTCAGAAAGTTCTGACCAGCGAAGCAGGGTTTGTGCCCATTGCGTGCAAATGGGACGAAATGGCGGGTAACGCGCCTTCTTGTCCCATCTTCGGGCGCCTTGCCTTCGGGACCGGGGTTACACCACGCCTTGCGCCAGCATGGCGTCGGCCACCTTCACAAAACCTGCGATGTTGGCGCCGTCCACATAGCTCACCGTGCCGTCGCTGCGCTTGCCATAGCGCAGGCAGGCAGCGTGGATGCCCTGCATGATCTGCAGCAGGCGCGCATCCACCTCTGCGCGCGGCCAGGACAGGCGGGCGGCGTTCTGGCTCATCTCCAGGCCCGAGGTGGCCACACCGCCTGCGTTGCTGGCCTTGCCCGGCGCGTACAGCACGCCCGCAGCCTCAAAGGCCTTGGCCGCCTCGATGGTGGAAGGCATGTTGGCGCCCTCGGCCACGCAGACCACCCCGTTCTTGATCAGCACCGCAGCGTCGTTCGCGTCCAGCTCGTTCTGGGTGGCACAGGGCAGGGCCACGTCCACCGGCACATGCCAGGGGCGCACACCGGCTTCAAATTGGACCCCGGTCCGCGCCGCGTAGTCGCTCACGCGGCCGTAGAGGTGGTTTTTCACCTCCATCAGCTCGGCCAGCTTGGCGGGGGTGAATCCGTCCTCGTCCACGACGGTGCCGCTCGAATCCGACACCGTGACCACCTTGGCGCCCAGCTGCAAAGCCTTTTCCACGGCGTATTGCGCCACATTGCCCGAGCCGGAGACCGATACGCGCAGGCCATCCAGTGACCGGCCGGTGGACTTGAGCATCTCTTGCGCAAAGTACACCGTGCCGTAGCCGGTGGCTTCAGGCCGGATCAGCGAGCCGCCAAACGACAGCCCCTTGCCGGTGAACACGCAGTCCGCCCGGTTACTGAGCTTTTTCATCATGCCGGCCATGAACCCCACCTCGCGGCCCCCCACGCCAATGTCGCCTGCGGGCACGTCCGTGTCGGCACCCACATGGCGAAACAGCTCGGACACAAAGGCCTGGCAAAAGCGCATGACCTCGCCAGGACTCTTGCCCTTGGGGTCGAAGTCGGAGCCGCCCTTGCCGCCGCCCATGGGCAGCGTGGTCAGGGCGTTCTTGAAGGTCTGCTCGAATGCCAGGAACTTCAGCACCGACAGGTTGACCGATGGATGGAACCGGATGCCGCCCTTGTAGGGGCCAATGGCCATGCTGTGCTGGATGCGGTAGCCCCGGTTGACCTGCACGCTGCCATGGTCGTCCACCCAAGAGACGCGGAACATGACGATGCGCTCGGGCTCCACCAGGCGCTCCAGCAGGCCGTGTTCGGCATAGCGGGGGTGTTCTTCGATGAAGGGCCACAGGCTTTCCATCACCTCGGTGACAGCTTGCAGAAACTCGGGCTGTCCCGGGTTGCGAAGGGCGACGTGCGAAAGGAAGCTGCCTGCGGACGCGTGTTTCATGTTTCAAAGGACTTTCAGAAGATCAAGGGCGGTGGCACGCCATGGCGCGCTGCAACATCGAATTATGTTCAAAAGTTATACGTTTATGCGTATGCCTCTGCACAATGGTGGGGAATGTGGCGAGACAGTTGCCACTTTCTGGTGCGGATGGTGGGTGGCACGGCCTGTCACCGGTTCGCAATAGGGGCGTCACGGCCTTGTCACAGGCCGAGCCCACAGTTCGGCGGTTCTAAACACAACGAGGAGAAGAGCATGCACATTTCTGGTGCGAAGTTGGGTGCGCTGGCCTTGCTGGCCACGCTGGCAGCTTGTGGAGGCAACGATGACAACCCCTATCCCACTTTGAATGGCGACAAGCCGCTGGTGATTGGCCACCGTGGTGCTGCCGGTTACCTGCCCGACCACACCCTGGAGGGCTACAAGCGGGCCATCGAGATGGGCGCCGATTTCATCGAACCCGACCTGGTGGCCACCAAGGACGGCGTGTTGATTGCCCGCCACGAGCCCAACATCACCGGTACCACCGACGTGTCCACGCGCGCCGAATTTGCGAGCCGCAAGACCAAGAAAATGGTGGACGGCGTGGAAGAGGAGGGCTGGTTTGTTTCTGACTTCACCCTGGCCGAAATCAAGACCCTGCGAGCCGTGCAGCCCCTGGCCGACCGCGACCAGTCGCACAACGGCAAGTACCAGATCCCCACTCTGGAAGAAGTGCTGGACCTCGCCAAGAGCGAAGGCGCCAAGGCCGGCCGCAGCGTGGGCGTGTACCCGGAGACCAAGCACCCCACCTTCCATTCAAAACTGGGCCTGCCGCTGGAAGACCGACTGCTGGCCGTCCTGGCCAAGTACGGTTACACCACCAAGGCATCGCCGGTGATCGTGCAATCGTTCGAGGTATCCAACCTCAAGTACCTGCGCACCAAGACGCAGATCCGCCTGGTGCAACTGGTGGACGCGAACGATGTGAACCCCGACGGCAGCATGGACCTGACCGCACCCTACGACAAACCGTACGACTTTGCCGTGGCCGGCGACACGCGCACCTTCGCAAGCCTGCTGACGCCAGCGGGCCTCAAGGAAGTCAAGACCTATGCCGACGGCATTGGCCCCTGGAAGCCCTACCTCATCCCCTCCAAGCAGGTGGATGCCAACAAGGACGGCAAGGCCGACGACCTCAATGGTGACGGCAAGATCGACGAGCGCGACCGCGTGATGATGCCCGCCACCGATGTGGTGAAAAACGCCCACGCCGCAGGCCTGCTGGTGCACCCCTACACTTTCCGCAGCGAGGCCAAACGCCTGGCCTCGGACTTCAAGGGCGACCCCAAGGCCGAATACAAGCTGTTCTACCAACTGGGCGTGGACGGCGTGTTCAGCGACTTCCCCGATACCGCCAAGGCAGCGCGCGACAACTGAGCGACCTGAGGTGTGCGCCCGCGCGCATCCGATCCAAAAAAGCCTGCACCTGCAGGCTTTTTTTGTTTCCTCGGGGCCATGGCTTGGCCCCGCGCCGCGTATGGCACCTTCGCGCCGGATCGGGCCACAATGTGGCCGGTGCGGAGGCATCGCTGTCCTGCGCCTTCCGTGGGTTTGCTTCTTTCCACCCTTTGATTGATGAATGGCACCGCTATGTCCACAACTCCGATCTTCCGCACCACGTTGCGCTCCCTGGCCGTCACAGTGGCTGCGCTGGTCTTTACCAGTTCTGCCTTGGCGGCCGATGTCCTGCAGGGCATTGAGAAGCTGTTGGCCGACGCCCAGCAGCAGCGGCACAGCGTCACCCTGTATGTGGGCGGCCAGTCGGTGGGCGGCGCTGTCACGCGCCTGGAGCCCGGCCAATGGGTGGAGTTGCGCAACCAGCAGTTTGGCCGGATCCTGGTGCGGCTTGACCGCATCGACGCCGTGGCCACCCAATGAATGAAGGCGCGTTGCAGGGTGGCCGGGCCAGCGTGCCGTCCGGCGGCCATGCGCGCGCAGCACTTCCTCCCAGCCCGTGGGATCAGGCCGCTGCCGGTGCTCCCCCGATGTTGCCGTCGGCCAGGGGCATGTCCATCCAGGCCCGCATGAGTGGGACCTGTTTGCGCAGCCAGTGGGTGGGCATCGCCTGCGTACCCCACACAGGAATGCGCCCCGCGTATTCGCCCATCACCCAGAACTGCCGCACCGCAAGGCAGGGTGCAATGGCCGCCAGGTCCACCTCTGGCACTGCGCGCACGCCGGTGTAGCCGGCCAGATAGCGGCGCCAGCGCTCCTGCGTGGCGGCCGATGTGGGGGTTTCCAGGCTGCGCGGCAGCAGCACCCACAGGTACACGCTCAACTCGTAGGCCAGCAGGCCCGGGCCGGTGTCGTCAAAGTCAAAGAACGCGGCCACACGGCGGCCTTCGCCTGTGCCATGCGGCCCGTCGGACATGAAGTTGTTGCTGCCGTGGCAGTCGCCATGGCAACGCACGTGGGTCAGGCCGTGCAGTGTGGCAAAGCGTTCGTGCAGATCACGGGCCAGTGCAGAAAACTCGCGCGCCAGCGGCCCGTCCACCGTGGGCGCTTGCAGCATCCGCTCCAACGATGCGTCCAGCAGTTCGGGCAGATCCAGCACGTAGCGGCTTGCCGGGCCCGCGTAGTCCTGTGCTGCGGTGTGCAACTGCGCCAGCCCCCGGCCGGTGGCTTCGATGTCCACCAGCGATTCGCCGGGAGGATTGCCCGGCAGAAAGTCAAACAGCATCAGGGTGCGCGGCCCCTCGGGCAAGCTGAGTACCAGGCTGAATGTTCCATCTCCTGCAGCCAACGGCGCTGCCACTGGAATGCCCCGGGCTTGCAGGTGCAGGAGCAGGGCGGTTTCGTACGCGAGGTTGGGCTCGCCGCGCGGCCTCTCGGCGCTCAGGCGCGCGATGGTGTGGCGGCCACTATCAAAGTGCAGCTCGTACACCTGGTTGAAGCCGCGCCGCATCAGCACGCAGTGTTTTACGGGCCCGAGCGCCCAGAAGGACACGACGGCCTGCGCAATGGCCTCGCCCGTGGGTGTGGTCTGCGCGATGGATTGGGCGTTGAGTGCAAACATGAAAGGGCCAGCCAGAGGTGTGGGGCGGCCGATTCTGCCCGTGTCTGCGTCTTTGGAGCTTAACGCCAGCCAAAGGCTGGGATGGGCTCAACCGGTGGTGGTCGGGTGCCCGTTAACGGCCGCGCAAAAACAACCCATCCAGCTCCTTCATCGACAGCTGCCGCCACGTCGGCCTTCCGTGGTTGCACTGGTCCGACCGGTCCGTGGTTTCCATTTGCCGCAGCAGGGCATTCATCTCGTCGATGGTGAGCTTGCGGTTGGCGCGCACGGCGCCGTGGCAAGCCATGGTGCCCAGGATTTCATTGCGGGCGCGTTGCACCACCGTGGTGGCGTCGTGTGCGGCCAATTCGGCGAGCACGCTGCGGGCCAGTTCCACGGGGTCGCCCTGGGCCAGCGTGGTGGGCACGGCGCGCACGGCCAGGGTTTTGGGGGAGAAAGGCACGACCTCCAGGCCCAGCGTGGCCAGCACCTCGGCCGACTCTTCGGCGGTAGCCACTTCCTGCGGGGTGGCGGCAAAGGTGGCGGGGATCAGCAGGGGCTGGCTCGCAATGCGGGCGCCGCTGTCCACCTGGGATTTCAGGCGCTCGTAGACGATGCGTTCGTGCGCGGCGTGCATGTCCACGATGACCATGCCTTGGGCGTTTTCAGCCAGGATGTACACACCGTGCAACTGGGCCACGGCCTTGCCCAGCGGCCAGGCGATGTCGTTGCCGCCCTGGCCCTGGGGCCAGGCGGCTTCATGTCCGGTATTGTTGCTGGGCCAGGCCACAGCGCCTGCTGCGGCAGGGGGGATAGACGAGGCGGGCGCAAAGGGCTGCGGCATGGCGTCTGCCTCAGTGGTGTTGGCCGCAGTGCCCCAGTTCACGAAGGGTGCAGTGGGGCCAGAAGGCACGGTGGCTGCGTTGTCTTTCCGGGGCCCCCACAGGGCCTGCAGGTCGGCCACATGGTGGCCACGTTCTTCAAATTTGATAGCTGCTTGCGCTTGCCAGTTGTGCGCCAGGGGCTGATTGGGCTTGAAATTTTCGATGCTGCCCTGTGCCGAGGAGCCTGTGTCTGCTGATGCGCCAGCCCCTGCTGCCGCCAGCGCAGCGGCGCGCGGCGCGGCCAGCGCGTTTTCCACGGCGTGGCGCACGGCCTGGTGCACCTCGCGGCTGTCCCGAAAGCGCACTTCGATCTTGGTGGGGTGCACGTTCACGTCCACGCGGGCCGGGTCGATCTCGACATACAGCGCATAAATGGGCTGCTTGTGGCCGTGCAGCACGTCTTCATACGCGCTGCGGGCGGCGTGGGTGAGCACCTTGTCGCGCACGAAGCGGCCGTTGACGTAGCAATACTGGTGGTCGGGGCGCGAGCGGGCGGCGTCGGGCAGGCCTGCGCGGCCGGTCACGATGACAGGGCCCACGCGGTGCTGTACGGCGATCGATTGCGTGACGAAGTCTTCGCCCAGCACGTCCGAGAGGCGGCGGGCCAGCGCATCCTGCACGGCGTCGGCGGTGCCTTGGCCAGGAATGAAAGTCGCGCGCCATTGCTCCACCAGCTTGCCTTCGTGCCAGATGGCAAAGCCCACATCGGGCCGCGCCAGGGCATGGCGGCGCACCGATTCAATGCAGTGCGCCAATTCGGTGGCGTCGGTCTTCAAGAACTTGCGGCGCGCCGGGGTGGAGAAGAACAGTTCCTTCACCTCCACCGTCGTGCCGGTGCTGCGTGCGGCGGGGCGCAGTTCGCCGCTGCGGGCGTCCAGCAGGAACGCGCTGGCCTGTGCGGCCGGGCGTGAGAGCAGGGCCATCTCCGACACCGAGGCAATAGCCGCCAGCGCCTCGCCCCGAAAGCCCATGGTGGCCACGGTTTCCAGGTCGTTCAGGTTGGTGATCTTGCTGGTGGCATGGCGGCGCAGGGCCACGGGCAGCTCTTCGTGTGGAATGCCGCCGCCATCGTCTTCCACGGTGATAAGCCGCACGCCGCCGGCCGACAGGCGCACGGTGATCTGCGTGGCGCCCGCATCGAGCGCGTTGTCCACCAGCTCGCGCACCACCGAGGCGGGGCGTTCCACCACTTCGCCCGCAGCAATCTGGCTGATCAGCTCGTCGGGCAGGTCGCGGATGGGGCGGCGGGTGGCGGGTGGGGCAGGCTGTGCCGCAGCGAGGGTGGGGATGGTGTCGTTCACCCGGCAGATTTTAGGGCGAGGGCTGCGCAGGGGCATCGGTCGATGGGAATCGACCGATGGGGATAATGCCCGCAACTTTTTTAACGTCCGGTGCCCCCACCGGCTACCCCATGGAACTGGTCACTTTTCTGATCGACTTCATCCTGCATGTCGACAAGTACCTCGAAGCCTTCGTGCAAACCTACGGTGCCTGGGTGTACGCGCTGTTGTTCCTGATCGTGTTCGTCGAAACCGGCGTGGTGGTCATGCCTTTTCTGCCGGGCGACTCGCTGCTGTTCATCGTGGGCGCGCTCTGCGGCGCGGGGATGATGAGTTTTCCGCTGGCCTGCGCGGTGCTCATTGCGGCGGCCATTCTGGGGGACCAGTGCAACTATTCGATTGGTCGCTTCTTTGGCCCCAAGGTGTTCCAGTGGGAGGATTCGCGCTGGTTCAACCGACGCGCTTTCAACCAGGCGCACGAGTTCTATGAGCGGTATGGTGGCATCACCATCATCCTGGCGCGTTTCATGCCCTTCATCCGCACGTTTGCGCCTTTTGTGGCGGGTGTGGCCGAGATGGGGCGGGCCAAGTTCACGGCGTTCAATGTGGGTGGCGCGCTGCTGTGGGTGCTGGGCATTGCCACGGCGGGCTACTTCTTTGGCAACTTTGCCTGGGTCAAGGAGAACCTGGACAAGATCATCTGGGCGATGATTTTTGTGCCCGGCCTGATCGCTATTTTCGGCGCATGGCGTGCTGGGCGGCAGGCCAAGGCGGCCTGAGGCAATCATTTCATGGTTGCTATCAAAAAAGAGCTGCTGGCGCTTGTTGAATAAGCGCTAGCAGCTCTTTTTATGCCAGATTCCCGTGGGGATCCGGCACGGAGGGTGGGATCAACGGCGATAAGGCCTGCGCTGATCGCGGTCTTCGCCGATTTCGTGGCCGATGAGGGCGCCAGCTGCTGCCCCGCCTATGGTGCCCACCGGGCCGCCAAAGATGGCGTTGCCGGCCACACCACCGACCACGGCGCCGACACCGGTGCCGACCTGGGCGTTCGACGGATTCGAAGCGCAACCACCCAGAGCAAGGGCTGCAGTGCAGGTGGTCGCAAGAAGGATGTGACGGATTTTCATGGCAGGAGTCCTTTGTGAATGGATTCAGGCCTTGGCTCCCAGCAGCGGTTGCGTCTGGGCTCGACCTGTGGTTTCACTATCCATCCGGCGCCTGCCGTCTGGCGTAGGCACCCTTGGCATGCGCCTGTAGGACATGGGGCTTTCTGAGATCACTGTTTCCTCCTGCGTCGGGCCACCGCCGGGGCGATGGTGGGTCTCCATGGATCAGGGTTTACGTGGCGTGTGGGGTGGTTGCCAACGGGCGGGCACCGGCAGATCATTTCCTGTGTAAACCCATTACTCATACAAGGGGACACCATGGACCAGCAATCACGGCGGATGGGCGCGCAGCTGACGGTGGCGCAACAGATCGGGTTGATTGTGGGGGTGGCTGTGCTGGCGCTCGTGCTCATCCTGGCGTTGAGCCTGGTGCGGGTGCAGCATCTGGGCAGGACGGTGGACGGCCTGGCCACCGAGCAGGTCGAGCGGCTGCAACTGGCCCTGCGCTGGCGCAGCAACATTGCCGTCAACGCCACCCGGGTGTTCTCCATCGTGCAGACCGAGGGGGACGACCTGCAGAACTACTTCAAGGACATGATGGCGGCGACCACGGCCGACACCAGCACGGTGCAAAAGCGCTACACCGAGCTGGAGAACAGCCCTGAAGGGTTGCGCATCCAGGAGGAGCTTGCCGCCGTGCGCAAGAACTACCTGGAAACCCGCGACAAATCCCTGGCACTCAAGAAAGCGGGCGACATGGCGCAAGCCAAGAGCTACGCCCTGGGGACGTTTGCGCCCGTGCTGAACCAGTACAACGCCGTGGCCGACAAGATGGTGAGCTACCAGGTGCAGCGTTCGGGCGAACAGGCGTCCGAGGCGGCTGCGCTCATCCAGTCCTACCGCATGGCGGTGCTGTCGGCGGGCGTGGCGGGGCTGGCGCTGCTGGTGGTGTTGTCGTGGGTGGTGGTGCGGCGCATCCGCCGCTCGCTGGGCGAGGTCAGTGCGGTGGCGCAGCGCATTGGCGGGGGCGATCTGTCGCAGCCCATCCATGCCAGCGGGCGTGGCGAGGTGGCCGAGATGATGCGGGCGATGGAGGCCATGCAGACCTCGCTGGTACGCATCGTGGGCGACGTGCGCCACAGCAGCGACTCCATCGCCACCGGCTCCAGCGAGATCGCCTCGGGCAATGCCGACCTGAGCCAGCGCACCGAGGAGCAGGCCAGCAACCTGGAGCAGACCGCCGCCTCGATGGAAGAGATCACCAGCACCGTGAAGAACAACTCCGACACTGCGCAGCGCGCCGCCGTGCTGGCGGGCTCCGCTTCGGCTGCGGCCGTGAAGGGCGGTGAGGTGGTGGGCCAGGTGGTGGCCACGATGCAGGACATCTCGGCCGCGTCGCGCAAGATCACCGACATCATCGCGGTGATCGACGGCATTGCGTTCCAGACGAATATCCTGGCGCTCAATGCTGCGGTGGAAGCCGCCCGCGCGGGCGAGCAGGGCCGGGGTTTTGCCGTGGTGGCCAGCGAAGTGCGCAGCCTGGCCCAGCGCTCTGCCTCTGCGGCCCGGGAGATCAAGGCACTGATCAGCGACAGCGTGCACAAGGTGGAAAACGGCACCCAGCTGGTGGGCGACGCCGGGCGCAGCATGGAAGACATCGTCACGCAGGTCAAACGCGTGAGCGATCTGATTGGCGAAATCTCGAGCGCCACGGGCGAGCAGACCATCGGCATCAGCCAGGTGGGCGAGGCCGTGACGCAGCTTGATCAGGTCACTCAGCAGAACGCGGCGCTCGTGGAGCAGAGCGCCGCTGCGGCCGACAGCCTCAAACACCAGGCCGCGCGGCTGGCTGAAATTGTGAGCGTGTTCCGGCTGGGGCGCTGACCGGACGCGGCCTGGAAATCCTGTTTACGGTCGCCCCTGCGAGATCGTGAACACGTTCTTAACCCGGCCGCAGGCAGATGGTGACCAGCAGCGAGGCGTGCTCCACGGCCTTGAGCGCGTGCAGCGCACGGGGGGCCAGGTGCACAAAATCGCCGGGGTGCAGCCGCTGGATACCCTCTTCGCTGACAAACTCGACCACACCCTCGATGCACTGCACCGTGGCTTCGCCGGGGGTCTGGTGTTCTTTCATGGATTTGCCCACCGGCAGCACCACGCGCATGACTTCGAGCTGGCCCGCTTTGAGAATGGCGGTGGTGATGGCTTCTGGCAGGCGGTGGCCCAGGGGGCGCACGCTGACGATCTGGCCGGATTGGGCGTGGGGTAATGCCATAGCTTGCCTCCTTCCCATCGCTGGGATGGGCGTCGTGATGAAGGCTACTGTGCCTGCACTTGCCCGCCAGTGCAAGGCGCAGGGTACTCCCCGGGCAGCAGGGGTTACACGGAGCGGCTGCGCGCCAGCGGCGGGTTCTTGGCAAAGTAGCGTGTGATGCCGCGCATCAGCGCATCGGCCAGCTGTTCCTGGTAGGCGCTGCTGCGCAGGCGCTTTTCTTCTTCGGGGTTGCTAATGAAGGCGGTTTCGACCAGCACGCTGGGAATGTCGGGCGCCTTCAGCACGGCAAAGCCCGCTTGTTCCACGCGGGGCTTGTGCAGCTTGCCCACGTTGCCGATCTCGCCCAGCAGCACGGTGCCCAGCTTCAGGCTGTCGTTGATCTGTGCGGTGGTGCTCATGTCCAGCAGCGCGCGCTGCACGTGCTGGTCTTTGGACTGCACGTTGATCCCGCCCACCAGATCGGCCTGGTTCTCCTTGTTGGCCAGCCAGCGGGCGGCCGTGCTGGAGGCGCCGCCCTGGCTCAGCGCAAACACGCTGGCCCCCCGGGCGGCGGGCGTGGTGAACGCGTCGGCGTGGATGCTGACGAACAGGTCGGCCTGCACGCGCCGCGCCTTTTGCACGCGAGTGCCCAGGGGCACAAAATAATCGCCGTCGCGCGTCAGGTAGGCACGCATGGGGTTGCCGCCCACGGTGGTGGCGTTGATGCGGTCGCGCAGCAGGTGTGCCACGCGCAGCACCACGTCTTTTTCGCGCGTGCCTGCGGGGCCGATGGCGCCCGGGTCTTCGCCACCGTGGCCGGGGTCCAGCGCCACGATGATGAGCCGGTCAGTCTGTGTGGAGGTGGCTCGAATGCCGGGGCGCGCGGGTTCGGCGGGGGGCGGTGCAGTAGCCACCATGGGCGGCGGCTCGGGTGGGCCGGGGCGCTGGCTGCGTTGTGCAATCAGATCGCCCAGTGGGTCGTGCTCCGGTGGGGCGGGTGCGCGCGCAGCGGCTGCGGCGGTGGTCAGGGGTGGGTTGGGCGCCGGTGCGGCCTTGGCGGGGGCCTCCCGCAGGCGCTCGGCAATCAGTGCCTCCAGCGGGTCCACCGGCGCGGCCGGGTACAGGTCAAACACCAGCCGGTGCTGGTAGGCGGCCACGGGTGGCAGCGTGAACACCTGGGGCATGGCGGCCTGTTTCAGGTCGACCACCAACCGCACCACGCCGGGCGCGTTCTGGCCCACGCGGATGCCGGCGATGTTCGGGTCGTCCGGCTTGACCTTGGCCACCAGCTCGCGCAGCTCGGGGCTCAAGTCAATGCCCTCGATGTCCACCGCCAGCCGGGGCGGCGTGGTCACGAAGAACTGCTTGGCCACCAGCGCACCGTCGGATTCGATGGTCACGCGCGAATATTCGGGGGCGGGCCACACGCGCACGGCCAGGATGGTGGCGCCGCGCGCAATCTGCTGCGTGCCCAGCAACAGAACCAGGCTGCCCGCCTGCAGCACAGCGCGGCGTGACGGAAGGGGGGTAGCGGCGGGGCGGGCGGGCAGGGTGGGTTCGTTCACGGCGTCTCAGAGTGCTTGCAGCAGGCTGCGCCCGATGGCGGTGTGGGCGTGCAGCGTGACCTTCCTTTCGGTGTCATCCATTGCTTCAATGTGGATAGCAAGGTCCGCAAGTGGCGTAAGCCCTGCAGCCTTTTCCGGCCATTCTGCCACCTTGAGGCCGGGGTTGGCAAAAATGTCCCTGAAACCCGCGTCCTCCCACTCGCGTGGGTCGTCAAAGCGGTAGAAGTCAAAGTGCCAGATGGCCAGGCCCGGTGCCTCGTGGGGCTCCACCACCGCATACGTAGGGCTCTTGATGCGGCCCCCAACGCCCAGGGCGCGCAGCAGGTGGCGCACCAGCGTGGTCTTGCCCGCGCCCAGGTCGCCGTGCAGGGTCAGGTAGGCGTTGGCCAACTGCGGCTGCGCTGCAAGCTGGCGTGCAAAGGCGCTGGTGTCATCCTCGCTGTGCCAGGTGATCTGACGGGGTGGTTCTGCCGGAGCGGCAGCGGCGCTTCCTACAATCTGGCCGGTATGTGGTGCAACAGTCAACTCGTTCCTCAAATGCAGGCGTGGGCCCGCGAACTGGGATTTTCCCAAATCGGCGTGGCGGGGGTGGACTTGTCTGCGGCAGAGCCCGGTCTTTCGGCCTGGCTGGCGCAGGGCTTCCATGGTGACATGCATTACATGGCATCGCATGGTCTCAAACGCGCCCGCCCGGCCGAACTGGTGCCCGGCACCGTGAGCGTGATCACGGCGCGCATGGATTATTTGCCCGGAAACACGGGCAGGCAGGCGCCGGGGGCATGGCAGGCGTTTGAATGGGGGCGTCTGGCGCGCCCGCAGGAAGGCATCGTCTCGGTCTATGCCCGGGGGCGGGACTATCACAAGGTGCTGCGCGCGCGCCTGCAAAAACTCAGCGACCGCATCGCCGAGGCCATCGGCCCCTTCGGCCACCGCGTGTTCACCGACTCGGCGCCCGTGCTGGAGGCCGAGCTGGCCGCGCGCAGCGGCCAGGGCTGGCGGGGAAAACACACGCTGGTGCTCAACCGCGAGGCGGGGTCGATGTTCTTTCTGGGTGAGATTTATGTGGACATGGCTCTGCCCGCGAGCGAACCGGTCACGGCCCACTGCGGCAGCTGCAGTGCCTGCATCGACGTGTGCCCGACGCAGGCCATCATTGCGCCGCACCGGCTCGATGCGCGGCGCTGCATTTCGTACCTCACGATCGAACACGCCGGGCCCATTCCTCTGGAGCTGCGCCCGCTGATGGGCAACCGCATCTACGGCTGCGATGACTGCCAGCTCATCTGCCCCTGGAACAAGTTCGCACAGGTCAGCCGGTTGCCCGACTTTGACGAGCGCAAGGGCCTGGCGGGCCAGCAGCTGGTGCACCTGTTTGCATGGGACGAGGCCACCTTTTTGCGCATGACCGAGGGCGGCCCCATCCGCCGCATTGGCCACGAGCGCTGGCTGCGCAACGTGGCCGTGGCGCTAGGCAACGCGCTGCGTGCCACCGGGGATGAAGCGGTGCGTGCGGCGCTGCAGTCCCGCGCCCAGGACCCCAGCGAGCTGGTGCGTGAGCATGTGGCCTGGGCGCTGAATCTTGAGTAAAAATGGATGCTAGCGCTTGATGGATAAGCGCTGGTAGCTATCAAAAAATGAGTATTTGAACCGTGACCTTGTGTGGCTTTACCGTGCCAGCAGTCCGGTGTCCTTGAGCGTTTCCACCAGCCCTTGCGCAAATCGCTCGTAGCCCGCTGCATTGGCGTGGATCTGGTCGGACCGCAGGCGCGCGTCGGCCAGCACGCCGGACCAGCCTTTGCTGTGCAGGGGGATTTTCAGCTCGCTCGCCACTTCTTCGTACAGCGCGTGGTCGCTCAGCCGGCCGGTGGAGGCCGCCAAAAGCGACAGCTCGGGCACGGCCACCAGCAACACCTGGGCGCCAGTGGACTGCGCGTCGGTGCAGATCTGGCGGATGTTGGCGCGGGTGGCGCTGGCGCTCTGGCGGCGCAGGAAGTCGTTGCCGCCGATACCCACGATCACGAGTGCGGGCTGGTGTTTTTGCAGCAGGGCCGGCAGGCGTTCGAGCGCCTGGACCGAGGTGTCGCCCGATACGCCTGCGTTGACCACCTTCCAGCCCGTCAGGCGCGCCAGCACAACCGGGTAGGCGGTGTCTGCCGATGCGCCCACGCCGGAGGTCAACGAATCACCCAGCGCCAGCACCGTGGCACCGGTGGGCACGGCCTGGGCGCGCGGGGCCTTGCGCCCGCAGCCCGCCAGCGGCGGCACCAGCGCGACTGCGGCCAGGCCCGCCATCAGGGTGCGGCGCTGCGCCAAGACCAAGGAGGCGGAACGCGGGGCGGGGTGTGAATCGGTCATCGCAGAAATCCCAGGGCAAATGGCAGGCTGACCATGCCCAGCAGGGTGGACAGCGTCACCAGCCCGGCCACATAGGGGCCGTTGTAGCCCATGCGCGCCGCCAGCACATAGCAGGTGGAGGCCGTGGGCAGGGCCGAGAACGCAAGCAGCATGGTGGTCTGCACCGGGTTCAGCCCGAACAGGCGCGCCATGCCGAAGGCCAGCAGCGGCTGCACCAGGTGCCGGATGGACAACACCGCCACGCTCAGCGCCTTGCCGCGCGAGAGCAATCCAAACTGCAGGCCCGCGCCCGCCGCCATCAGCCCCAGCGCCAGCGATGCGGCACTGATGCGGCTGACCGTGGGGCTGGCCCACTCCGGAATCTGAAAGCCCAGCAGGTTTGCCACCAGGCCCGACACCGTGGCGACGATGAGAGGGTTGCGCACCAGCTCGCGCGCAAAGCTGTGCTGGCCATGCCGCGCCATGGGCCACACGGCCGCCACGTTGAACAGCGGCACACACACGCCGATCAGCACGGCAATCATGAGAAGGCCCTCCGAGCCTGCCAGGCGCTCGGCGATGGCCAGGCCAATGAAGGAGTTGAAGCGGAACGCCACCTGCGCACTGGCAGCGTGGTCGCGTGCGTCGATGTGTTTGCCCAGCCACGGCCAGTGCGGCAGGCTGTAGGCCAGCGCAATGCCCGTGACACCCATGGTCAAACCCGCAGCGATCAGGCCCGACGCGGCGCCGATGTCCACCGGGCTCTTGACGATGGACTGGAACAGCAGCACGGGGAACAGCAGGTAGTACACCAGGCTCTCCACGGGCTGCCACACCGAGCGGTTGAGGGCGGTGTACCGGCAGATTAGGTAGCCGCAAAGGATGAGGGAGAAGTCCGGGATCAGGAGCTGGGCGTAGTTCACGCACCGAGAATACTTGATGCGGGGCAAGTCCTTCGGGTTAGCCCTTATGTGGAATCCGCAGGGCTCCTTGGGGCTGGTTGCGCATACCATCAGCGCTGTTTGTTACCCCGCACGAAGGAGAACTCCATGCATCGTCGTCAATGGCTCGCACTGACCGTACTGGCTACCGCCGCAGGGGCCGCAGCCGCCCAGGGCTACCCCAACAAGGTGATCAAGCTGCAGGTGCCGTTTGCGCCCGGTGGCACCACCGACATCATTGCGCGCGTGATTGCCGACCCGCTGGGCAAAGCCCTGGGCCAATCCGTGATCGTGGAAAACAAGGCCGGTGGCGGTGGCATTGTGGGGGCGTCGGAAACGGCACGTTCGGCGCCGGACGGCTACACGCTGGGCGTGGCCACCGTGTCCACCACGGCGGCCAACCCGGCCATCAACCCCAAGACGCCCTACAACCCGCTGACGGACTTCACGCCCATCATCAACATTGCGGCCACGCCCAACATCATTGCGGTGCACCCGGGCTTCCCGGCCAAGGACTACAAGGCGTTCGTGGCCGAGCTCAAGAAGTCGCCCGGCAAGTATTCGTACTCTTCGTCCGGCACGGGTGGCATTGGCCACCTGCAGATGGAGCTGTACAAGAACCTCTCGGGCACCTTCGTCACGCACATTCCCTACCGCGGTGCGGGCCCCGCCCTGAACGACACGGTGGCGGGCCAGGTGCCCATGATTTTTGACAACCTGCCCTCGGCGCTGCCTTTCATCAAGGAAAACCGCCTCGTGCCCATCGTGGTGGCGGCGCCTCAACGCGTTGCCGCCTTGCCCAATGTGCCCACCTTCAAGGAAATGGGCCTGGAGCCCGTGAACCGCATGGCGTACTACGGCATCGTGGGCCCCAAGGGCCTGCCCAAGGACGTGGTGGACAAGGTCAACGCTGCCGTGCGCAAGGCACTGGAAGACCCGGCCGTGAAAAAACGCATCGAAGACACCGGCTCCATCGTGCTGGGCAACACGCCCGAGCAGTTTGCCGAGCAGATCAAGGCAGAGTTCGCCGTGTACAAGGATGTGGTGGTCAAGCAGAAGCTGACGCTGGAATAACCAGCACCGCATTCCGTCCTGCACAAAGCCGCCCGTTGCCATGGGCGGCTTTTTTCATGGGCTTTACGTGCTATTGTTTTTGGATGCTCACCGCCAGCCTGAACGCGATCGATACCTTTGTGGACGCCCTCTGGCTGGAGGACGGCCTTTCACGCAACACGCTGGCTGCCTACCGGCGCGACCTGACGCTGTATGCGCATTGGCTGGCCGCGCAGCAGCCTGCGCTGGCACTTGATGACACGGCTGAGCACCACCTGCAGGGCTACTTCGCGGCACGCCACGCGCAGACCCGAGCCACCTCGGCCAATCGGCGCCTCACGGTGCTGCGGCGCTACTTTCACTGGGCGCTGCGGGAGCGGCGCATCACGGCCGACCCTACAGTGCGGCTGCAGGCAGCGCGCCAGCCCCTGCGTGTGCCCAAGACCTTGTCGCAGGCGCAGGTGGAGGCCCTGCTGAATGCGCCAGACGTCGGCAACCCGTTGGGCCTGCGCGACCGCACCATGCTGGAGCTGATGTACGCCAGCGGGCTGCGCGTGACGGAGCTGGTGACGCTCAAGACGTTCCAGCTGGGCCTGAACGAAGGTGTGCTGCGGGTGATGGGCAAGGGCAGCAAGGAGCGGCTTGTTCCGTTTGGCGAAGTGGCCCGCCAGTGGCTCGACCGCTATCTGCAGGAGGGCCGCAGCGCCATCCTGGGCGGGCAGCAGACGGACGACCTGTTCGTCACCCAGCGTGGCAGCGGCATGACGCGTGTCATGTTCTGGGTCATCGTGAAAAAATGGGCGCAGGTGGCGGGCGTCACCGTGCCACTGTCGCCCCATACGCTGCGGCACGCGTTTGCCACCCATTTGCTGAACCATGGTGCCGATCTGCGTGTGGTGCAGCTGCTGCTGGGCCACGCCGATATCTCCACGACCACGATCTACACCCATGTGGCGCGGGAACGCCTCAAGTCGCTGCATGCGCAGCACCATCCGCGCGGATAGCGCGGATCGGCACTGGTAGTGCGGCCGTCTGCCGTTTGTATCTACAGCTTGTATTCACAAGGAAATCCATGAAAAAACTGATAACCGGCGCGTTGCTGATAGGCGCTGCCACCCTGGCCGTGGCGCAGGCCTGGCCCACGGCCAAACCCATCCGCCTTGTGGTTGCTTATCCCGCCGGCGGCGTGAGCGACACCGTGGCCCGTGCGCTGGCCGACAAACTCGCGGTGCAGCTGGGCACCCCCGTGGTCATCGAGAACAAGGCCGGTGCGAGTGGCAGCCTGGGCGTGGATGCGGTCGCCAAGGCAGTGCCAGACGGCTACACCCTGGGCTTTGCGGCGGTGAGCCCGCTGGCGCTCAATCCGCACCTTGGCAAATCTCCATTCGATCCCCACAAGGACATTGCACCGGTCGTGAGCGTGATGTATTCGCCCGTGCTGCTCCTCGGAACCTCGGCCAGCAAGGCGGGGGATTTCAAGGAACTGATCGCCACCGCACAGGCCCGGCCCGGTGCCGTGCGCTGGGCCACCTCGGGGCAGGCGTCGCTGGGCCACATCATGGTGGAGCAGATCATGGGCAAAAGCCAGGTGCAGATCACCCATGTGCCCTACAAGGGCGGTGGCCAGCAGATGAACGACGCGCTGGGCGGGCAGTTCGAGGTGCTGTCCACCAATGCGGGGCCTGCCGTGCTGCAGCACATCAAGGCGGGCAAGCTCAAGCCACTGGCGGTGGGTGCGCCGGCACGGCTGGATTCGTTGCCCCAGGTGCCTACGCTGGCGGAGCTGGGTCAGCCCGCCGCCAACCTGTCGTCGCTGTTCGGCATCTATGCGCCAGCACAGACGCCCGCCGCTGTGCTGGAGCGCATCAACACCGAGGTGAACAAGGCGCTGGCATTGCCTGACATCCGCAGCAAGCTCGAAGCCACGGACAACGTGCCGACCGGTGGCACGGCGGCGGAGTTCGCGCGCCAGATCGCGCAGGAGTCGGAGAGCAATGCGCGCATCATCCGCGCGGCGGGCATCCAGGGAAATCAATGACCGCCTGAAAAACGAAGGGCCCTGGATGGCCAGGGCCCGTGCAGGCGAATGCAAGGAGCGAGGAGCGCTCCCGCCCCCGGGAGGCTAGTCTTCGTTGAGGCTCTCGGCCCAGGTCAGGGCCTGCAGGTGGGCCCAGTTGACCTGGCGGTTGGACAGGTGCAAGGCATCGGCTGCCTTGGCAAAGGCCACTTCATCACCACTTTCGCAGGCCTTGGTCAGCTCCAGGAACGGGGCAAACACACCGGTCCCGCGCAGCAGGGCATCCATCACGGGCTCGGGCAGGGCGACGGATTCCAGCGCCTTTTCAATCGGAACCCCCAGCATGGTGTCGAGCAGGGAGAACACGCCCACGACAAAGGCGTTGTCGCAGTCTTCGGGCGGCAGCAACTCGCCGGCCAGCAGCTCCATGAGGCGCCCGCGCACCACGGCGGTCTGGCCCACAGCGGGTGGTGCCCCTCCGGCGCGGGAGGTGGTCATCAGCAGGGCTGCCCAGCGGAAAAGCTTCTTGAGGCCCAGGATCATCACGGCATGGCGGAACGAGGTGATCTCGCACGACAGGCCAAAACCCGAGGAGTTGATGAAGCGCAGCAGGTTGAAAGACAGCGTGGGGTCTTTCTTGAGCAGGTCTTCGATCTCCGCCGTGCTGGCCTGTTTGCGCACCAGGTTGATGAGCTGGATGATCGTGGCCTGCGAAGGGCGGATGGTGGTGGCCTTCACCAGCGAGGGGCGTGCGAACCAGTAGCCCTGGAACAGTTTCACCCCCAGGTCGCGCATCATTTCGTACTGTTCGGCGGTTTCCACCTTTTCGGCCACCAGCGTGGCCTTGCTGTGGGTGGTGGAAAACTTGACCAGCGGTCCCGCCAGCTCGGGCTTGAAGGCCTGCATGTCCAGCTTGATGAAAGACGCCAGCGGCAACCAGCTGGTGTAGGCGCGGCGCAAGGCCTGCTGGTCGAACGCCAGGCGAAAGCCGCGGGTGCGCAAGGCTTCCAGTGTGGGGATGCGGCCTTCGATTTCCTCGGGCGTGGCGCTGTCTGGCAGGGGGGGGACTTCCAGCACCACCTTTTCGGGGTGGATCAGTTCGAGGTGTCCACCCGAAAGGCTGTCATGGGTGCAGTTGATGAACACCGTCTTCTTGCCGACCAGGGCCTCGGTGCCAGCGTACGACAGGGCGTTGAACAGCAGGGCGGCATCGCTGGCCGCCGTGTGCGCATCCGAGGCGGTGGACCGGTCAAACAGCTCATAGCCATAGACGGCGCGGGATTCGTCCACGATGGCCTGGCGCGCGATGATGGCAAGGTTTTCGTCCACGGGGTCAACCGCAGTCGGTGCAGCTTCGGGGGCGTCTTGTTCAGGTGTGGTCGACATGGGGTCCGCGGTGGTGAAGTGCTGGGCGCTGCAATGATTCTAGACCGGCACGCGGCGCTCGCCTATGAATCAATGTGTGGAGCACTCAGGCAGCGAGCTGGTCGGCCCAGGCCAGGGCCTGAAGGTGCGCAAAGTTGATCTGCTGGCTGGTCAGGTGCAGCAGGCCCGCCGTGCGGTCAAAAACGACATCGTCGCTGGACTCGCAGGCTTCGGCCAGGGTCAGCAGGTCTCCCAGGAAGCCTTCGCGCCGCAGCAACGCCGCCGCCACGGGCTCGGGCACGTTGAGCAGGCCCAGCGCGGACTCCATGGGCATGGACAGCATCACGTCCAGCAACGAGAAAATGCCCACCACAAAGGCCTGGTCGGCTTCCTCGGGCGGCAGGGTCTCCAGGGCCAGCAGTTCCATCAGGCGGCCGCGCTCGACGGCGGTCTGGCCCACCGACGACGGCGTGCCGCTGGTACGCGATGCCGTGAGCAGCAGCGCCGCCCAGCGGAACAGTTTCTTGAGCCCCATGAGCATGACGGCCTGGCGAAAGGATGTGATCTCGCGCGTCAGGCCAAAACCCGCGGAGTTGATCAGGCGCATCAGGTTGAAGGCCAGGCCGGCGTCCTTCTTGAGTGTGTCCTCGATGTCATCGGTGCTGGCCTGTTTGCGCACCTGGTTGATGAGTTCGATGATGCTGGCCTGCGACGGGGTGAGCAGCTTGGCCTCCACCAGCGCGGGGCGAGCGAACCAGTAGCCCTGGAACAGCTGCACTCCCTGGCTGGACACCATGTCGTACTGTTGGGCGGTTTCCACTTTTTCCGCGATCAGCTCGGCCTGGCAATGGCGGCCTGCATAGCTGATGAGCACCGCCAGCTGGTCGGCGGCCAGCACCGAAAGATCGAGCTTGATGTAGTCCGCCAGCGGCAGCCACGGGGCGTAAGCCGACTGCAGCACCGTGTGGTTGAACGCTAGGTGAAAACCCCGGTCGCGCAGCTCTGCCAGGATGGGCATGCGCGTGGCAACTTCTTCGGCCGCCGTGTGGCCCAGCGGGGGGATTTCCAGCACCACCTTGTCGGGCTCCACCAGTTCGAGGTGGCCCCCGGAAAGGCTTTCATGCGTGCAGTTCACGAAGATGAGCTTCTTGCCCACCAGTTCTTCGGTGCCCGCGTGTGAGAGCGCCGTGAAGACCAGGATCACATCGGTGGCGGCCGTATGCGCCGCACCGCTGCGCGAGCGATTGAACAGCTCGTAGCCAACCACCACCTGCTGCGCATTCACGATGGCCTGCCGCGCGATCATGGCGACGGAGGTCTGGCTGCCGGAGGGGGGGGCTGGGGGGGTTCCGGGGGCGGAGGGTGAGGTCATGGTGGGAGTATCGAAGAAAGAGGGGCCAGTGTCAGTGGTGCCTGGCGCGGCGGATTGTAGGAGCCGCTGCCGGCCCGCGCTGTAACCACAGGAATTCAGATTTGCTGGAGCCAGCGCAACTCGTTGTCGGTGAACCCTGCCTTGCGGCGGGCGGTTTCGTTGAACGGTGGTTTCAGGCGTGGGGCCTCGTACAGCTTGACCAGGGTGCCGTAGTGGGCCTCCGGGTCCACCCCTTGGCGCTCGCACAGCCAGCGGTACCAGTGGTTGCCGATGGCCACATGGCCCACTTCGTCGCGCAGGATGATGTCGAGAATGTCCACGGCGGCCAGCGCGTCGGGCGTGCCCACCTGGCGCAGCTTGGCCTGGATCTGCGGCGTCGCGTCCAATCCGCGGGCCTCCAGTGTGCGCGGCACCAGGGCCATCCGGGCCAGGATGTCGTGCTGGGTCTTCTCGCACATCGTCCACAGGCCCTGGTGGGCCGGAAAGTCGCCATAGTCATGCCCCTGGCTGCGCAGGTGGTCGCGCAGCAAGCGGAAGTGCCGGGCCTCTTCGCCAGCCACAAGCATCCAGTCGGTGTAGTAGTCGCGGGGCATGCCATCAAAGCGCCACACGGCATCCAGCGCCAGATTGATGGCGTTGAACTCAATGTGCGCAATGGCGTGAATCAGGATGGCTCGCCCCTGTGCGGTGGCGGGCGAACGGCGGGCGACGTCGGTATGGCGAAGCAGCGACGGCCGCTCGGGCCGACCGGGCAGTGCGCTGGCGTCCGATGGGGGCGAGGGGGCTTTTTCTGCTACTGAAAATATAGCTGCTTGCGCATGCAGATCCAGCGCTGCAGCCGCTTTTTGTTCAGGGTCGGCGAGGCACAAGACCTGCAATGCACGGTGGCGAAGCTCCATCCTTACAATTCTAGGCCCTGCCATTCGGAACACTGCGCACGCTTTGTAACGACTGGCGACTTCCCTGGGCTTGCGCAAACGCTGGCCTTTCCCCTTTTTCGGAGTGGTGCATGGCGATTTACGAACTCGATGGCATGGTGCCCCAGTTGGCTGCATCGGCCTGGGTGGCGGACAGCGCCCAGGTGATGGGCAATGTGGTGCTTGGCGAAGACACCAGCGTGTGGTTTGGCACGGTGATCCGGGGTGATACGGAGACCATCACTATTGGTGCCGGTTCCAACATCCAGGATGCCAGCGTGCTGCACGCCGACATTGGCAAGCCCCTGGTGGTGGGCGAGCGTGTGACGGTGGGCCACCAGGTCATGCTGCACGGTTGCACCATCGGCGACGAGTCGCTGATCGGCATTGGCGCCGTGGTGCTCAATGGCGCGAAGATCGGCAAAAACTGCCTGGTGGGCGCGGGTGCGCTGGTCACCGAGGGCAAGGAATTCCCGGATGGTTCCATGATCATCGGCAGCCCCGCCAAGGCGGTGCGCGAACTGACCCCCGAGCAGATCGAAGGCCTGCGCGAGAGCGCCCGGCACTACATCGACAACGCCCGCCGTTACCACAACGGCCTGCACAAACTCGCCTGAGCAGCGGCCGCTTTCTTTCGTTGCTGCGGCCCATTTTTTCTCCTGGAACCCCTGCGTGTCTGAACTCCACAAGTTTCTTTTCGAAGGCCTGCCCGTGCGTGGCATGGTCGTGCGCCTGACCGATGCCTGGACCGAAATCCTGCGCCGCCGTGCGGGCAACACCGCCAACGGCGCTTACCCCGCACCCGTGAGCGAGCTGCTGGGCGAAATGGCCGCTGCAGGCGTGCTCATGCAGTCCAATATCAAGTTCAATGGCGCGCTGGTGCTGCAGGTGTTTGGCGACGGCCCCGTGAAACTGGCTGTGGCCGAAGTGCAGTCGGACCTGAGCCTGCGTGCCACGGCCACCCTCAATGGCGAAGTGCCAGAAGGCGCACCGCTGAGCCAGATGGTGAATGTGGGGGGCGGTGGCCGCTGCGCCATCACGCTGGACCCCAAGGACCGCCACCCCGGACAGCGGCCCTATCAGGGCGTGGTTCCGCTGTACGGCGACCGCCACGAGAAGCTGGAGCGCCTGTCCGACGTGTTGCAGCACTACATGCTGCAATCCGAGCAGCTCGACACCATCCTGGTGCTGGGCGCCAACGACCAGGTGGCCGCCGGCCTGCTGATCCAGCGCATGCCGATCAAGGGCGAGGGCAACCTGGCCTCGGGCCTCTCGCACCGCGAGAACGAAGACCAGATCGGCCACAACGAAGACTACAACCGCATTGCCCACCTGGCCGCCAGCCTGACCCGCGAGGAACTGCTGACGCTGGATGTGGACACTATCCTGCGCCGCCTGTTCTGGGAGGAAAAGCTGCTGCGCTTCGAACCCCAGCAGGGTGCCAGCGGACCGCGTTTTGCCTGCACCTGCAGCCGTGAGCGCGTGAGCAACATGCTGCGCAACCTGGGCATCGAAGAAGCCGAGAGCATCCTGGCAGAGCGCGAGGACATCGAGGTGGGCTGCGAGTTCTGCGGCCAGCAGTACCGCTTCGATGCGGTGGATGCCGCACAGATTTTTCTGCCACCCACCGCCACCCAGCCGCCGGGGCCGACCGGCATCCAGTAGGCGTCCCAGCGCCCGTTGCCGCCATGGAGCTGCAGCGGCCGGCCGAGGCATCGGGCGGATGACCATCGTTGACAATCGCGCGCGTTTTCCCCCGCTCTGCGCGCCTAAGATGGGCGCCTTTCACACACGAGGTTCTCTGCAGGGCGCTCCATAGGACACCTGGCAGCTGCGCCGCATGGTGTGGCAAGAGGGGCTATGGATTTCTTACGTCGTGTATTTGTGGGCGCCCGAGGGCGGGAGGCTGTGCCTTCGCTGGAGCTGTGCGACAGCAGCCGTGCCGCAGGCGCGCCGGACTCGCTGCGTGCGGACACTGTGCTTGCGGCCCTCGACATCGACGCAGCGATCAATGCCCACGAGCGCTGGAAAGCCCACCTCATGGACTACCTCGAAGGCCGCACCAGCGAGGGCCTGGACCCTGCGGAGGTGCGCCGCAGCGACCGTGGCGCGCTCGGGCGGTGGCTGCATGGCGTGGGCGGGGAATTGCTGGGCGACCAGCCTGCCTATGCAGTGCTGATGGCGCGCCACCAGTACTTTCACGAACAGGCCGCGGTGCTGGTGGAATGGGCCCAGCAAGGGGAATGGGAGAAGGCCGTGCAGGTGCTCCACGGCGGGTACCGCTATGGCTCCAGCCAGGTGGTGCTGCTGCTCAAGGAACTCAAGCGCGGCCTCGTGCAGCAAGCCTGAGTGCCGTCGCGCCACCCCCTCCCCAGCACGCATTTTCGGGGGATGTGCCCTGGGTTGCCAGGATTCAGGTGGTGCGTGTGTCTCGCCCCGTGAGCGCGGTGAACAGGCGGTACTCGCATTCAGGGTCGCTGCATTTTTCGCAGTTCCAGGCTCGAAGACGGGCCGGTGTGCGGGTGCTGGCATCGGATTTTGGGTCAAAAATGCCCCTGGTGCTTGATTGGTGAGTATTTATTGCTATATTTTTAATAGCAATCAGTGCATTGGCAATGCGTTGCTCGCCATGCCCATACACCACCCGATAGCCCATGCCAGCCTGGGCCAGATCCACACGCAAACGTGCGTCGACTGCCTCCTGCGCCGCCCGTTCGCCAGCGGGGCAGGGCAGATCCAGCCCCATCAGCAGAATCAGGCTGGCCTCAATGACTTCCTCAGGGGGCAGGCCGCACAGGGCAGGGTTGCAGAGAATGTGTACGGAACCGGCGGCAAGCTGCATGTGCAGCGCGTTGCTCAACGCCTGGGCTCCAGTGCCGGGCGCGCCGAGCAGAACGATGGTGGGCGAGGAGGGCACGGGGGCAGGTGGTCAGAAGATGGGGCGTCGCCCCCTGTGCCGTCGTCAAGACATCCGAACGGCGGTTTTTTGGGGGAGGGTCACTGAACCTCGGAGTGCAAACGCACGGGCTCAGCGTGGCGTGAACTGCACGTAGACCTCGTTGGGCTTGACCATGCCCAATTCGCTGCGCGCCTTCTCTTCCACCATGTCGAGCCCTTCCTTGAGGTCGTGCACCTCGGAAGACAAGCGCTCGTTGGCCTGCCGGGCCTGGTCATTGGCGACCTTTTGCACATCAATCTGCCGCTGCATCTCGTTGACGCGCGGAACACTGCCACGCCCCAGCCAGAGCTGGGCGTGCAGTGCTGCCAGCAGAGCCAGCAGGATGACAGGCACTATGCGGGAGCCCATGGCGGCGGTTCAGTCCTTGGTGCGATGCCGCGCCGTCCGACCGGCTGCAGCAGGCCATGCCTGTGTCCTGGGCGCGCTGCACGCCAGTGCACCCGTGGAACCGGCTTGACCGGGCCACTGGGTGCGTCCCCCTCCCGCAGGAGCGGGGGAAGGCGCGAAGCGGCTCAGAGGGAGCTTCATTTCAGGTTGTAGAACGCAGCGCGGCCAGGGTACTGAGCGATTTCGCCCAGGTCTTCCTCGATGCGCAGCAGCTGGTTGTATTTGGCGATGCGGTCCGAGCGCGACAGCGAGCCCGTCTTGATCTGGCCAGCGTTGGTGCCCACAGCGATGTCGGCAATGGTGCTGTCTTCGGTTTCGCCCGAGCGGTGCGAGATCACGGCGGTGTAGCCGGCGCGCTTGGCCATCTCGATGGCAGCGAAGGTTTCGGTCAGCGTGCCGATCTGGTTGATCTTGATGAGGATCGAGTTGGCGATGCGCTTGTCGATGCCTTCCTTCAGGATCTTGGTATTGGTCACGAACAGGTCGTCACCCACCAGCTGTACCTTGTCGCCCAGGCGTTCGGTCAGGTGCTTCCAGCCGTCCCAGTCGCCTTCGTGCATGCCGTCTTCGATGCTGATGATCGGGTACTTGTCGACCCAGGCGGCCAGCATGTCGGTCCATTGCTGGGCAGTCAGCTTCAGGCCCCCTTCGCCTTCCAGCACGTAGTGGCCGTCCTTGTAGAACTCGCTCGCAGCGCAGTCCAGGCCCAGGGCGATCTGCTCGCCGGCCGTGTAGCCTGCGGCTTCAATGGCTTGCAGGATGAGGCGGATGGCCGCTTCGTGGTTCTCGACGCTGGGGGCAAAGCCGCCTTCGTCGCCCACGGCGGTACTCATGCCCTTGTCGTGGATAATCTTCTTGAGCGCGTGGAACACTTCGGCGCCCCAGCGCACGGCTTCGCGGAAGGTGGGAGCGCCCACGGGGATGATCATGAACTCCTGCAGGTCCAGGCTGTTGTTGGCGTGCGCGCCGCCATTGATCACGTTCATCATGGGCACGGGCAACTGCACGCTGCCCATGCCGCCCAGGTAGCGGTACAACGGCAGACCGGATTCTTCGGCAGCGGCACGGGCCACGGCCATCGAGACGGCGAGCATGGCGTTGGCGCCCAGGCGGCTCTTGTTCTCGGTGCCGTCGAGGTCGATCAGGGTCTTGTCCAGGAAGGCCTGCTCGGAGGCGTCCAGGCCCAGCACGGCTTCGCTGATTTCGGTGTTGATGTGCTCCACGGCCTTGAGCACGCCCTTGCCCAGGTACCGGCTCTTGTCGCCATCGCGCATTTCAATGGCTTCGCGGCTGCCGGTGGATGCGCCCGAAGGCACGGCGGCGCGCCCCATCACGCCCGATTCCAGCAGCACGTCGCATTCGACGGTGGGATTGCCGCGGCTGTCCAGAACTTCGCGGCCTACGATGTCAACGATTGCGCTCATTTTTTTCCTTTGGATAGATAGGGGTCAGACCGGGGCGTCTACGCCTTCGACCAGCACCATATTGAAAAACTCGGTGGCGCCTTCGCGCTTGGCGCGCGCGGCCCGGTACAACTCGGCGTCGTAGAAAGCCTTGGCATTGTCGAAACTGGGGAAACGAAGCATGGCCACTCGTGCTGGCGTCCAGTCGCCTTCCAAAGTCTCGAACTTTCCGCCGCGAACCAGGTATTCGCCACCATGGGCTTTCACCGCAGCGGGGGCGGCGGCCATGTACAGCTTGTACTGCTCGGGGTCAGTCACTTTCATGTCTACGATGATGTAGGCGACGGCCATTTTTTCGTCCTGTCAGTTGAAGTTGTTTTCGAGGAATCCGTTTTTCTTTGTGATGTCGTCCAGCGCCACCAAGGTCTCCAGCAACGCCTTCATGTGCTTGAGGGGCACGGCATTGGGCCCGTCCGACCAGGCCTCAGCGGGCTTGGGGTGGGTTTCCATGAACAGCCCTGCCACGCCCGCAGCCACACCGGCGCGGGCCAGCACAGGAACCATGTCGCGCGCGCCGCCGCTCACAGCGCCAAGCCCACCAGGTTTTTGCACCGAATGGGTCACGTCAAACACCACCGGCGCGCCAGACTTGCGCATCTCGGCCAGGCTGGTCATGTCGGCCACCAGATTGTTGTAGCCAAAGCTCACACCGCGTTCGCAGGCCAGAAACCGGTCTTCCGACAGGCCAACTTCCAGCGCGGCAGCACGGGCTTTGTCGATGACGTTCTTCATGTCCCAGGGTGCGAGGAACTGGCCCTTCTTGATGTTCACCGGCTTGCCGGACTGCGCCACGGCACGGATGAAGTCGGTCTGGCGGCACAGGAATGCGGGCGTCTGCAGCACATCGACCACGCTGGCCACTTCGGCCACCTGAGCCGTGTCGTGCACATCGGTCAGGATGGGCAACTGCAACTGGCGGCGCACCTCATTCAGGATCTTGAGACCCGCCTCCAGCCCCACACCACGCTGGCTGGAGCCGGACGAGCGGTTGGCCTTGTCGAACGAGCCCTTGTAGATCAGCGGGATGCCCAAGGCGGAGCAGGTTTCCTTGAGCTGGCCTGCGACGTCGAGCGACATCTGCAAACCTTCAATGGAGCAGGTGCCCGCGATCAGGAAAAAGCGCTGGTGGAGGTCGACGTCGAATCCGCACAGTTGCATGGCCGTTTTCCTCAGGCTTTCGCCGCTTGCTTCTGGTGTTCCACCGCCGCCTTGATGAAGGCATTGAACAGCGGGTGGCCGTTCCAGGGCGTGGACTTGAACTCAGGGTGAAATTGCACGCCGATGAACCAGGGGTGCACGTTTTGCGGCAACTCCACGATTTCGGTGAGTTCTTCACGCTGCGTAAGCGCCGAGATCACCAGACCCGCCTTGCGCAGCTGGTCCAGGTAGTTCACGTTGGCTTCATAGCGGTGGCGGTGGCGCTCGGTCACCACATCTCCGTAGATGCTGTGGGCCAGAGTGTTGGCCGATACGTCAGAGCTTTGTGCACCCAGGCGCATGGTGCCGCCCAGGTCCGAGTTTTCATCGCGCTTCTTGATCGTGCCGTCTGCATCTTTCCACTCGGTGATCAGGGCGATCACGGGGTGCGGTGTGGTGGGGTCGAACTCGGTGCTGTTGGCGTTCGCCAGGCCCGCCACATGGCGCGCGTATTCGATGGTCGCCACCTGCATACCCAGGCAGATGCCCAGGTAGGGCACCTTGCGCTCGCGGGCAAACTGGGCCGTGGCGATCTTGCCTTCCACACCGCGTTGGCCAAAGCCGCCGGGCACCAGGATGGCGTCGTACTTGGCCAGTTTGGCCACAGCCTCTGCACTGTCGATGGTTTCAGAATCGACATGGTCGATCTTCACGCGCACATGGTTGCGCATGCCGGCGTGGCGCAGGGCTTCGTTGACGGACTTGTAGCTGTCCGAAAGGTCCACATACTTGCCCACCATCGCGATGGTGACTTCGCCTTGTGGGTGCTCGGTTTCGTGCACCAGGTCGTCCCAGCGCTTGAGGCTGGTGGGCGGCGTGTTCAGACGCAGCTTGTCGCAGATCAGTCCGTCCAGGCCCTGCTCGTGCAGCATGCGGGGCACCTTGTAGATGGTGTCCACATCCCACATGCTGATCACGCCCCATTCGGGCACGTTGGTAAACAGCGAGATCTTGGCGCGCTCTTCCTCGGGAATGCGGCGGTCGGCGCGGCACAGCAGGGCGTCGGCCTGGATACCGATTTCGCGCAGCTTCTGCACGGTGTGCTGGGTGGGCTTGGTCTTGAGCTCGCCCGCTGCTGCGATCCAGGGCAGGTAGGTCAGGTGCACGAAGGCCGCATTGTTGGGGCCCATGCGCAGGCTCATCTGGCGCACGGCTTCCAGGAACGGCAGCGATTCGATGTCGCCTACCGTGCCGCCGATTTCGACAATGGCCACATCCACAGCGTCCGGCGTGCCGATGCCAGCGCCGCGCTTGATGAATTCCTGGATTTCGTTGGTGACGTGCGGGATGACCTGCACGGTCTTGCCCAGGTAGTCGCCGCGGCGCTCCTTCTCCAGCACGGACTGGTAAATCTTGCCCGTGGTGAAGTTGTTGGTTTTCTTCATGCGCGTTTCGATGAAACGCTCATAGTGGCCCAGGTCGAGGTCGGTTTCTGCACCGTCGTCGGTCACAAAAACCTCGCCGTGCTGGAACGGCGACATGGTGCCCGGATCTACGTTGATGTAGGGGTCAAGCTTGATGAGGGTGACTTTGAGTCCCCGCGATTCGAGGATCGCGGCAAGGGAGGCTGAGGCGATTCCCTTACCGAGGGAAGACACCACACCGCCGGTGACGAAGACAAATTTGGTCATGTCTTTTTTGGTGGTGGGAAATTGGGATTATAGATGGCACCCCGGCAGCACCCCGGCCGGCAGGGTCACCCCCGTCTGCTAAATTCGCTCCATGAATGAGCTTGCTGGCAAACACATTGTTCTGGGTCTGAGTGGGGGCGTGGCTTGCTACAAGGCGGCTGATCTGTGCCGCCAGCTCGTCAAGGAGGGGGCCACCGTGCAGGTCGTCATGACCGAAGCGGCTGAGCAATTCATCACGCCGGTCACCATGCAGGCCCTGTCCGGTCGCCCTGTGTATGGCTCGCAGTGGGATGCGCGCGAGCCCAACAACATGCCCCACATCAACCTGAGCCGTGAGGCCGATGCCATCCTGATTGCGCCCTGCAGTGCGGATTTCATCGCGCGGCTGGTGCAGGGGCGGGCGGATGAGTTGTTGAGCCTGCTGTGCCTGGCACGTCCGGCGCAACAGGTGCCGTTGTTGCTGGCACCCGCCATGAACCGTGAGATGTGGGCTCACCCAGCCACGCAGCGCAACCTGGCCCAGGTTGCGCAGGATGGTGCGGTGGTGCTGGGTGTGGGCAACGGCGACCAGGCTTGTGGCGAGACCGGCGATGGCCGTATGTTGGAACCTGGGGAGCTACTTGAGGAGTTAATTGCCTTCTTCGCGCCCAAGGTCCTGGCGGGGCGCAAGGTGCTGGTGACGGCGGGCCCCACTTTTGAGGCCATCGACCCTGTGCGCGGTATCACCAACCTTTCAAGCGGGAAGATGGGCTTTGCCATCGCCCGCGCGGCCCGCGAGGCCGGAGCCGATGTCACTTTGGTGGCCGGGCCTGTGCATGTGCCCACTCCGCGTGGCGTGCGCCGTGTGAATGTGCTGTCGGCCGAGGAAATGTTGGCGGCGGTGGAACGGCATGTACAGGCGGCTTCGGTGTTCATTGCCACGGCTGCCGTGGCGGACTGGCGGCCTGCCAGCCAGTCTTCCCAGAAGATCAAGAAGGACGGATCGGGCCAGACGCCGACCCTGGGTTTTGTCGAGAACCCCGACATTCTGGCTGCGGTGGCGAAGTCATCGCATGCCCTCGCAGGCGATTTGTTCTGTGTCGGTTTTGCGGCGGAGAGCCATGATCTGCTGGCCCATGCGACGGCCAAGCGCGTGCGCAAAGGGGTACCGCTGCTGGTGGGCAACATCGGCCCTGCCACTTTTGGGATGGATGACAATGCCCTGTTACTAGTGGATGCGGAGGGTCACCGGGAGTTGCCCCGTGCTTCCAAGCGCGTGCTGGCGCAGCAACTGGTGGAGGACATCGCCGCCCGCTTGCCGCCCCTGGGTTCGTGACTTTCGTTTTTAGGAGGTCGTATGAATACTGGCTCCACCAAGCCTGAATGGGACACACCGCCCAATGGCGATTTTGCGCGATATGTGGAGCGGCTGAGCGCGTCAGCTCCCGCCAGGAGCGCGCAGGCACCGTCCCCTGGCTCCACCACGGCATCTAAGCCGGCGGCTGCAGGTGGTGTGCGCCCGATGTCTCCGGCTGTTCCGCTGGACCTTGCCCAGGTTCTCATGCCTTTGTTCGGAGTGCTGCGGACGGTGCGTGTCGTGCTGTTGGTGCTGATTGCACTGCATGCCGTTGCGCTGTTCGTGTTCAGCCAGGGCTCTTTGCCGGGGCTGGTGGTCATGGGGGCTATTTGGTGGGGGCTCGGCTGGCTGATGGAGGCCGCGCCCAAAGCCCTATCATCCGCAGGCTCCGGCGCCACGCCAGGCGTGGCGCCCTTGCAGGAGCGGCTGCGGCAAGTGACCCAGCAGCGCAAAACAGGAAAGAAAAAATAGCTGTGAAGATTGATGTGAAGATTCTGGATTCGCGCATGGCGGACCAATTGCCAACCTATGCCACGCCCGGTAGTGCTGGCCTGGATCTGCGGGCCTGCCTCGATGCTCCGCTGACATTGCAGCCCAATGGTTGGCAGCTGGTGCCCACGGGGATTGCCGTGTACCTCAAGGACCCCGGGTATGCCGCGCTGATCCTGCCACGCTCGGGCTTGGGTCACAAGCATGGCATCGTGCTGGGCAATCTCGTGGGGTTGATCGACAGCGACTACCAGGGGCAGCTCATGGTGAGCGCCTGGAACCGCAGCGGCACTGCATTCACTCTGGAGCCGATGGAGCGACTGGCCCAGTTGGTGATCGTCCCGGTGGTGCAGGCACAGTTCAATGTGGTGACGGAGTTTGCAGCGACGGAGCGTGGTGAGGGCGGCTACGGATCTACCGGAAAAGCCTGAAAAACGAGCAGCCAGTGGGCCGTGGGCGTGGTTGTAAGACGGCGCTTACCTTTGGAAGAGTCTGTTACTGACCAACTCGCAGCCTCCGCGTCTACGGCATGGGGTGCTCGCGCGTTGTTCCAATCAAGGCATGCGCACCGAGTCTGAATTCTCAGAGCGCCATGCGCCAGCCCCCTGACTTTAGGAGTTTGAAAATGCTGCAATTTACCCGTTCCTTCGCCATCGCCGGTGCTGTCGTCCTCGTGGGCTCTTTGGCCGCTTGCGGCCATAACCGATCGGCTCCTCCGCCGCAATATTCGGGTGGCTACTCGGGTGGCTACCAGACCGCGCCAGCCTACCCGAACAGCCCTGCAGGCACGGAATATGGTCGGGTTTCCAATATTGAAGTGCTGCAGGGGCGCTCACAAGGCCAAACCTCTGGTGCAGGTGCTGTGATCGGAGCCGTGGTCGGGGGTGTGCTGGGCAACCAGATTGGCAAGGGCTCAGGCCGCGCCGCAGCGACAGGCGTAGGCATTGTTGGGGGAGCCGTCGCAGGCAATGCCATCGAGGGCCGCAATAACAGCCAGGAAGTACAGGGTTATCGCCTGTCGGTACAACTCGATCACGGGGGCTACCGCGTCTACGACGTGAGCAGCCCTGGGGATCTGCGCATGGGTGACCGTGTGCGCCTCTACAACGGCCAGATTTCTCGCCTTTGATGAACCGGCAGGTTGCGCGGGAGTCCTGAGTCGTTCAGGACTGCCCGTCAACGTGGTTCAGTGGAGCGGGTTGTTGCCAGGAGCCTGGGGCTGAACCCGAAAGAAACCGGTACCGGCGGTGCCACGGCCAATCTCTTCTTCAGTGGCTTCACGCACCGCTTGTACGGTCAACTGCAAACGCAGCGCAATGCCCGCCAACGGATGATTGCCGTCCAGAACCACATGTTCAGGATAGATCTCGGTCACCGTGTAGAGCCCGGTGCGGGGAGCATCGGGGTTGCAGCCTTGCGGCAAAGCGGCGCCGTCAAACGTCATTCCCTCTTCGATCTCTGCGGGAAACAGGGCACGCGGTTCCAGGAACAGCAATTGATCATTGAAGTCGCCGAAGGCGTCTTCGGGCTCCAGGTGGAGTGCCAGCGTGGCCCCGGGGCTGTGGCCTTGCAGGGCTTCCTCGATGCGGGGCAGCAGATCGTCGCCCCCCACCAGAAACTCCACAGGGTCATCGAGAACGTCCAGCTCTTCGCCCAGGGTGTCTTTCAGCGTCCAGGTCAGTGCGACCACACATTGTTGGGTAATTTCCATAGGAGAATTGTCGCAGTTTGACCAATGGCCCCGCAAAGGGGTAGACCTGTGCCCATGGATATCCAGCAACCCCTTTCCCTGCTCGGTGGCCTGACCCCCGCGCAATTCATGCGCCGCCATTGGCAGAAGAAGCCTTTGCTGGTACGCCAGGCTATTCCCCAGTTCACGCCCCCGGTGCTGCGGTCCGAGCTTTTCGCGCTGGCCGCCCAAGAGGGGGTGGAGTCCCGCCTTGTTCAATTGGCCAAAGGGGCGTGGAAGCTGCGCCACGGCCCTTTCCAGCGGCGTGCCCTGCCTGCACTCCAGCAGCCAGACTGGACCTTGCTGGTGCAAGGGGTAGACCTGCACAATGATGCAGTACATGCGCTGATGCAGCAGTTCAGGTTTGTGCCGGAAGCGCGGCTTGATGACCTCATGGTCAGCTATGCGTCCCCTGGCGGGGGGGTGGGCCCGCATTTCGACAGTTACGACGTCTTTCTGTTGCAGGCCCACGGCCGGCGGCGCTGGCGCATTGGCCGCCAGAAGGATCTCACGCTGCGTGACGGCATTCCGCTCAAGGTGTTGGCGCAGTTCGAGCCGGAAGAGGAGTTTGTGCTGGAGCCTGGCGACATGCTGTACCTGCCACCGCGCTATGCACATGACGGCATCGCCGAGGGCGAATGCATGACCTATTCGATCGGTTTCAGGGCCCCGGCCCGTGCTGAGATTGCGCAAGAGCTGCTGGTGCGCCTGGCGGAAGATGCTGCCGATGAGGGCAGCCCCTTGTTGTACCGAGACGCGCAGCAGGAGGCTGTGCCTCAGCCCGCCGCCATTCCCGCGGGGTTGCAGGATTTTGCGCGCGATGCACTGGCCCGCGCGCTGGCGCAGCCCCTGGTGCTGGAGCGCGCGCTCGGTGAATATCTGACCGAACCCAAGCCCAGCGTGTGGTTCGAGCCAGGGGACGCGGGTGTGATGCTCGAAGGTGTACGCCTGGATCGCCGCAGCCGCATGATGTACGACACGCACCACGTGTTCATCAATGGCGAGAGCTACCGCGCTGCTGGCCGCGATGCGACGCTGATGCGCCGCCTGGCCGACGAACGCCGGTTGAGCGCCCGCGAACTGGCGCGCGCCAGTGACGATGCGCTGGAGCTGCTGTCGTCCTGGTGTGATGCGGGCTGGGCCCATGTCTGGGCTGAATAGACTGTCGCACCCAAGGAGACATCGCCATGACCGAGGCTTCCACTCCCCCGAATTCGCTGCCTGATCTGCCTTCAGGGCGTTTCAGTGGCAGAGAGGCGTTTCAGCAGATGGTGCGCGATGCGATTGCTACCGCCGCCCGGGATGGCTGGAAGGAAATTCTGATCAGCGATGCGAATTTTCATGACTGGCCCCTGGGTGAACGTGGCGTGGTCGAGGCCCTCCAAGATTGGGCCCATGGGAGCCGGCGGTTCACCATGCTGGCGTGCAGCTACGACGACGTGATTCGCCGGCATGCGCGGTTTGTACGCTGGCGGGGCACCTGGGACCACATCATCAATTGCCGTCGCAGCCCGACCGCCGATCCCTTGGATATTCCCAGCGCGTTCTGGTCGCCGCAGTGGGTGATGCAGCGGCTGGACCCGGAGCGGTGTGTAGGTGTTACCGGCAACGAGCCGGACCGGCGGGTGCTGCTGCGCGAGACCCTCAATGAGTGGGTGCGCAGCAAAAGCACGCCCGGTTTTCCCGCATCCACGCTGGGGTTGTGAGCAAAATGCACGCTTTGTGCCTTGTCAATCGGGTGTAAAGGTTTCGTCAGTGTTAGTCTGTATTGACTAAATACCAATATAATCGGCGGCTGCGCCAAAAAGGTGCAAGCCAAGCGCATTGTGCCAAAGCGTACCGGGGCTTCCAAAAAGCCTGACGCCGTGGCTTTTCAAGATTCTGTCTGTCCAACTAGGAAAATCGAAATGAAGAACTCTCTCGTTCTGGCCGCCCTGATCGCTGCTGCAGCACTCGCCGCTTGTGGCAAGAAGGAAGAGCCAGCTCCAGCGCCAGCACCTGCTGCCGTGGAAGCCCCAGCTCCAGCACCCGCACCAGCTCCTGCCGCTTCTGAAGCCGCTCCTGCTGCTTCCGACGCTGCTTCGGCTGCCGCCGCACCCGCTGCTGACGCTGCCAAGGCTGCTGCTGACGCTGCTGCCACCGCTGCTACTGGCGCTTCCGCAGCCAAGTAATTCGCTGCAGGCCACAGCGGGTTGCAAGACCCGCTATCGCCCCGAAAGCCCCGCATCGCAAGGTCGGGGCTTTTTCTTTTTAGCGGTGCCTTCCTTCCCTGGGGTTGGTCGTTTGCGACGTGGCCAGGGTCACTTCATCCTGCAACTGAAAGCCAGGGTGTTCCCATCGTTGGGCTGGCGACGGTGATTTCGTCGGCGGGCCACTCCAGCGCAAGACCCAGTGCCTGTTGGGCGAGGGCGGGGGCATTGTTCTGCGCGCTCAGGTGGGCGGCGACCACACGCTGCAGACCAGGGTGCCGCACGGCGCGCAGGATGTCGGCTGTCGCCAAATTGGCCAGGTGCCCATACGGTCCTCCGACGCGGCGCTTCAGAAAGGCCGGGTACCTGGACGCTTCGAGCATTGCGGGGTCGTGGTTGGCTTCAATCATGAGCGCATGGCAGCCCTGCAATTGCTGCAAAACATGGTCACTGGCGTGGCCCAGGTCGGTCAGCACACCCAGGTGGGTTGCACCGTCCGAGCAGCGCAGCTGCAGCGGTTCGCGGGCATCGTGTGGCACGGTGAAGGGCAGGGCGCTGAAGGTGCCCAGGTCCAGGGCCTGCATGTCGTGCGCGATGCGTAGCATGCCATCAAAGTCGGGCGCGCCCAGGGCAGCGTAGGTGCCTTGGCTCATCCACACCGGAATACGGTGGCGCACCGCCACGGCCAGCGCACAGCCGATGTGGTCCGAGTGTTCGTGGGTGATGAATACGGCATCCAGGTCTTCCAGCTGCAGTTGCGCTTGCGCCAGGCGGGCCTGCAGTTGCCGGATGCCGAATCCACAATCAATGAGCAGGCGGCGGACCTGCGGGCCGCTGCTGCCTTCCACCACTGTGGCGTTGCCCGTGCTACCGCTGCCCAGGTTTTTGAAGCGCAGCATGTCGTGGTCGAAAGCGTTTCCCGTGCAGCGTACCCCCGCTCCACGGGCAGGCGGCCGGGGCAATGGAGGTGGCGCGCGCCGGGGGTGCTTATTTCAGATCGTCGGCAATCACGCGCACGATGCGCTCGGCATTGGCTGACGACTCGGGGACGCCAGCCTCATTGAGCACCGACACCGTGGTGGACTCGCCCTGGCTGCGCACCACGATGCGGTACTTCAGTGGAGGCGTGGTGTTGGACGAGCTGAAGAGTTTGCCGAAGAATCCTGGGTCCTTCTTTTCGGCATTGGGGGCCACATAGCGCACAAAGTAGGTACCTTCATTGCGATTGCGGTCTTCCACCGTGAAGCCTGTGCGGTCCAGGGCCAGGCCGATGCGGCGCCATGCGCGGTCAAAACCCTCGTCGAGCTGGACCACGGGCTTGTTGTCCACCGTGGCCATGCGGGCAGATTGAGCACGTGGTGCGGGAGCTGCGGCCACCGCCTTCGACTGCTCCTGGCTCACACCCAGCTTGACCATCAGGCGGCGCAGGAATTCGGTTTCCAGCTCGGGGTCAGAGGGGCGGGGCTGCCACACCGTGTTGTCCTTGGTGGCCGTGCCGTAGACCTCGATCATCCCGCGGTGGGTGATGTAGACCTCGGTGCCGCCATTGGCGTTGCGCTCCAGGCGGGTGCGGAACTTGTCGCGCTCACCGGTGGAGTACAGCGAGTCCAGCAGCTTGCCCAGGGTTGAGCGGATGAAGTCCTGTGGCAGTTTGGCGCGATTTTCAGCCCAATCGGTTTCCATGATGCCCACGTTGGGCTCTGCCTGGGCCAGGTTGAAACCGCTTTCTTGCCAGAAGTCGCGCACGGGCTCCCAGAGCTTGTCGGCCGGGCGATTGACCACCAGCCAGCGCTGGTTGCCATCGCGCTCAATGCGCACGTCGCCCAGTTGCAGGGCGGCGGCGTTGGCAGTGCCCGATGGCTGCGCGGCCTGGCCGGCCTGCATGGCGGCAGCCGAGACAGCGCCGCCAGGGACGTTGTAGCGCGAATCGCGCGACAGCTGGGTCAGGTCTGGTGGGACTTCCAGGGTCGAGCCTTTGGTGGCGCTCTTGTAGTCGATCTTGTCGCCCTCCAGGGCGGCACAGGCGGACAGGGCCATGGCAAGGGTCAGCAGGCTCAGGCGGGTGGTAGCAGCTTTCACGCGGAAATCCTTGGAGAGTGTCTCGGGGAGCGGGCGCAGCCCGGATTAGATCAGGCCGCTGTTGCGCAGCGCAGATTCGACCACAGCCTCGTTGCTGGTGGTCAGCGGCGTCATGGGCAGGCGCATGGTGCCACCACACAGGCCCATGCGGGCCACGGCCCATTTGACCGGGATGGGGTTGGCTTCGACAAACAGGTTCTTGTGCACGGGCATGAGCTGGAACTGGATCTGCATGGCACGCTGGACATTGCCAGCCAATGCGGCCACGCACAGCTCGTGCATGAGGCGGGGCGCCACATTGGCCGTCACGCTGATGTTGCCATGGCCGCCGCACAGCATGAGCGCCACGGCGGTCGGGTCGTCGCCCGAGTACACACCAAAGCCTTTGGGCACATCGCGGATGAGCCACTGGGCGCGCTCGATGTTGCCGGTGGCTTCCTTGATGCCGATGATGCCGGGCACCTGGGCCAAGCGCAGCACGGTGTCGTGCTGCATATCGGCCACCGAGCGGCCGGGCACGTTGTACAGCACGACAGGCAGGTCGCCCGTGGCTTCGGCAATCGCCTTGAAATGCTGGAACTGGCCCTCTTGCGTGGGCTTGTTGTAGTACGGCACCACTTGCAACTGGCTGTCGGCCCCCACGCCACGCGCGAACTTGGCCAGTTCGATGGCTTCAGCGGTGGAGTTGGCTCCGCAGCCGGCCATGATCGGCACACGCTTGGCAGACTGCTCCACGGCCACGCGGATGATTTCGCAATGCTCTTCGACGTTGACGGTCGGCGATTCGCCCGTGGTGCCCACTACGCCGATGCAGTCGGTGCCTTCGGCAATGTGCCAGTCGATCAGTTTGCGCAGGGCCGGGTAGTCCACGCTGCCGTCCTCGTGCATGGGAGTGACGAGGGCGACGATGCTGCCGGTGAGGGCGACGGAAGAAGAGGTCATGTCCGCAGTGGTAAACGGTAAAAGGGCATTCTAACTAGCCCACATGGGCAAAAGATGTCGTGAGGGTCCACCAGACTGTGGGAGTTCCCGCACGGCCGTGATGCGTTGCACGAAACGGTCGGGGTTTTGTTGGAAGCCGTCTTCATAGGCCACGGTGCGCAGTCCGGTGCAGGCGGTTAGCAGTTCCCCGGGCTGTAGAAGAAATTCGGGCCGGGCCGGGCGGCCCACGGTGTCGTTGCCGTGTGCGAAGGTTTCGTAGATCAGCACGCCGCCCGGTGCCACGCTCTCCACCATGGTGGCCAGCAGGGGCCGCCACAGGTAGTTGGTGACCACCACTGCACCAAACTGACGGCCTGCAAAGGGCCATGGGCCCTTCTCGATGTCGGCCAGCACCAGCTCCCCCAGCCCCTCGCAGGCGGCCAGGGCCTCGGCAGAACGGTCGACCCCGACCACGGGGTGGCCCAAGCCGCGCAACCAACGCAGGTGGCGCCCTGCGCCGCAGGCCACGTCGAGCGCAGTGCTTCCCGGCGCGATCAGATGGGACCAGCGGCGAACCCAGTCGGAAGCGGCTTCGTTACCGTGCATTGTGTTTTGCTGCAAAAAATATAGCTAACAGCGCTTGATGGATAAGCGCTGGAGGCCAAAAATAACCGAAATTTTGAGGTGCCGGCTCAGAAGCAAGCCCACATCTGGTCGGTCAGCATCACCATGAAGTCCGGCACCGTGTACATGCCAAACACCGCGAGGCACAGCAGCACGGCAACCGTCCAGGCCAGCCAGCGCCAAGCCCACGGCACGCTCCGGCCGAGCGGCGTGGGAGATGTGCTGGTGGTCGGCATGGTGGTGTCTGGATGGCGTTGCTGGTTTCAGGCGGGTTGGGCCGCGCCGCGCTGGATGGGGCTTTCCCGGACGGGCAGGTTCACCAGGCCGGCGAACACCCCGAGCCCAATGGCGATGTACCAGACGATATCGTAGCTGCCCGTAACGTCATACAGGTAGCCGCCCAGCCACACGCCCAGAAAGCTGCCGATCTGGTGGCTGAAGAACACAAAGCCGCCCAGCATCGACAGATGCTGCACGCCAAAGATCTGCGCAATGGTGGCGTTGGTGGGTGGAATGGTGGACAACCACAGCGTGCCCATGACCGCCGAGAACACATACACCGACAGCGGCGACAGCGGCACGAGCAGGAACACAGTGATCACCGCCGCGCGCGCGAAGTAAATGAAGGCCAGGATGAACCGCTTGGGCATGCGCTGGCCCAGGGTGCCGGCCACGTAGGTGCCCAGCACATTGAAGAGGCCGATCAGCGCCAGCGCATAGCTGGCCACCTGGGGAGACAGGCCGTGGTCCTTGAGATAGCTGGGCATGTGGACCCCAATGAAGACCACCTGGAAGCCGCAGACGAAGTAGCCCGCCATCAGCAGGTTGAAGCTGGGATAGCGGAAGGCCTCGCCCAGCGCCTGCACGATGGTCTGCTCGCGTTTGACCGGGGCGGCTCCGGCAAAGCTGGGCTCGCGCAGGCCAAAAGCCAGGGGCACGATCAGCAGCACCATCAGCGACAGCGCCAGCAGCGCCTGTTGCCAGCCCAGGCCAGCGATCAGCCAGCCTTCCACCGGCACCATGAGGAACTGCCCGAACGAGCCTGCCGCAGCGGCCACGCCCATGGCCCATGAGCGGCGCTCTGGCGCAATCTGCCGCCCCAGCACGCCATAGATCACCGCATAGGTCGTGCCAGCCTGCGCTGCGCCGATGAGCACGCCAGCAGTCAGTGCAAACAGGGTGGGCGTGGGCGACAGCGCCATGCCCGCCAAGCCCAGGCCGTACAGCACGGCACCGCCCATGAGCACACGGAAGGCGCCAAACCGGTCGGCCACCATGCCGGCAAAAATCCCGATCAGGCCCCAGGACAGGTTCTGGATGGCAATGGCCAGCGCGAATGACTGGCGCGTCCAGCCCATTTCCTGGGTGATGGGCAAGAGCCACAGCCCGAACCCGTGGCGGATGCCCATCGACAGTGTCACGATGGCCGCGCCACAGGCGAGCACCTGGAACATGGACAGTTTGGGAGGATTCATATGCATGCGCAGGAATGTAGCGAGATTGGGCGAAACGCGCTGATACACCGGTGACCAATACAGTTGCAAGCAGGGTCAGGCTTTGCGAGTCTGCTGGAAGACTGGTTTTATATCCAGTTATTGCTGCGCTGCCGCACTACAATCCGCCCTATGTCTGCCAAACCGTCCCCCGTGTCCGCCAGTGAATATTCCGAAGGCTCGATCCGTGTGCTCAAGGGCCTGGAGCCCGTCAAGCAACGCCCGGGCATGTACACCCGCACCGACAACCCGCTGCACATCATTCAGGAAGTGCTGGACAACGCCGCCGATGAGGCGCTGGCTGGCCACGGCAAGAAGATCCGCGTCACGCTGCATGCCGATGGCTCGGTGAGTGTCGAAGACGATGGGCGGGGTATTCCCTTCGGCATGCACCCCGAGGAAAACGCCCCGGTGATCGAACTGGTGTTCACCCGCCTGCACGCGGGCGGCAAGTTCGACAAGGGCAAGGGCGGCGCCTACAGCTTCTCAGGCGGCCTGCACGGCGTGGGCGTGAGTGTGACCAACGCCCTGGCGACGCGGCTGGAGGCGACGAGCTACCGCGAAGGCAAGGCGGCGCGCCTGGTGTTTTCGGCCGGGGATGTGATTGAACCCCTGGTGGCCCGGCCGCTGGAGGCGGGCGAGCGCAAGCAGGGCACCTCGGTCCGTGTATGGCCTGATGCCAAGTATTTCGAGTCGAGCGCGTTGCCCATGGGCGAGTTGACCCACCTGCTGCGCAGCAAGGCGGTGCTCATGCCGGGCGTGACGGTGCAGCTCGTCAACGAGAAAACCCGCGAGACGCAAACCTGGCAGTACAAAGGCGGCCTGCGCGACTACCTGATGCAGACGCTCAACGGCGACCCGGTGATCCCGCTGTTTGAAGGCGAGGGTTTTGCCGACCGCAACAACGAAAGTTTTGCCGAAGGCGAGGGCGCATCCTGGTGTGTCGCCTTCACCGAAGACGGCCAGCCCGTGCGCGAGAGCTACGTCAACCTGATCCCCACCAGCGCGGGCGGCACCCACGAAAGTGGCCTGCGCGACGGCCTGTTCAACGCGGTCAAGAGTTTCATCGAGCTGCACAGCCTGTTGCCCAAGGGCGTGAAGCTGCTGCCCGAGGACGTGTTTGCGCGCGCCAGTTATGTCCTCTCAGCCAAGGTGCTGGACCCGCAGTTCCAGGGCCAGATCAAGGAGCGCCTGAACTCGCGCGACGCGGTGCGCCTGGTCAGCGGCTTTGTGCGCCCCGCGCTCGAACTCTGGCTCAACCAGCACGTTGAATACGGTAAGAAGCTCGCCGAGCTGGCCATCAAGGCCGCGCAAACCCGCCAGAAGGCCGGGCAGAAGGTTGAAAAACGCAAGGGCTCGGGCGTGGCCGTGCTGCCCGGCAAGCTCACCGATTGCGAAAGCAAGGACATCGCCCACAACGAAGTCTTCCTGGTCGAGGGCGACTCGGCTGGTGGCAGCGCCAAGATGGGCCGCGACAAGGAAAGCCAGGCCATCCTGCCGCTGCGCGGCAAGGTGCTCAACACCTGGGAGGTGGAGCGCGACCGCCTGTTTGCCAACAACGAAATCCACGACATTTCGGTGGCGATTGGCGTGGACCCGCACGGCCCCAACGACACGCCGGATTTGAGCGGCCTGCGCTACGGCAAGGTTTGCATCCTGAGTGACGCCGACGTGGACGGCTCGCACATCCAGGTGCTGCTGCTCACGCTCTTCTTCCGCCACTTCCCCAAGCTCATCGAAACCGGTCACATCTACGTGGCGCGCCCGCCGCTGTTCCGCGTGGATGTACCCGCTCGCGGCAAGAAGCCCGCCGCCAAGATGTATGCGCTGGACGACGGCGAGCTCACCGCCATCCTCGACAAGTGCGCCAAGGACGGCGTGCCGAAAGAGAAGTGCCAGATCAGCCGCTTCAAGGGCCTGGGCGAGATGAACGCCGAGCAGCTGTGGGAAACCACGCTCAACCCCGACACCCGCCGCCTGCTGCCCGTGCAGCTGGGCGACATGGACTTTGCCGCCACCGAAGGCCTCATCACCAAGCTCATGGGCAAGGGCGAAGCCGCCGCGCGCCGCGAGCTGATGGAGCTGCATGGCGACGCGGTCGAGATCGATATCTGACCGCATCGACACGCTCCGCCCGGTGTTTGTGATGAAAAACCCCCTTAAAAACAGTGCCCTGCGCTTGTCTGTATTGGGTATGCTGCTATGTTTTGTGCAGCAAGTGGCCCATGCGGACCTGTGGGCGCACGTGGACGAGCGCGGCGTGACGCACTTTGCCGCCGAGCAGATCGATGCGCGCTACCAGCTGTTTTTTCGTGGCAACGACTTTGACTCGACCCGGGATGCACCCGCCAAGGCCCCGCCCATGCCCTATGCGCTGCCTGCAGCGGGTGCGCGGTTGCTGGCTTTTTTTGACATCGCGCCCGACTACAAGAGGGTCAAACACCACCTGCGTGCTGCGTCCAGCAAACACGGTGTGGACTACGAATTGCTGCAGGCCGTCATCGCGACCGAGTCCGGTTTTGACGCCACTGCCGTGTCGCCTAAGGGTGCCGTGGGGCTGATGCAGGTGATGCCCGCCACGGCCCACCGGTTTGGCGTGAGCACGGATGCAAAACGCACGGTGGAGCAAAAGCTGGCCGACCCGGCCGTGAACGTGCCCACCGGCACGCGCTACCTGCGCCACCTGCTGGACCTGTTTCCAGGCCGCATGGACCTGGCTGTTGCCGCCTACAACGCTGGCGAAGGCGCCGTGCAGCGCGCGGGCAACCAGATTCCAGCCTTCAAGGAAACGCAGAACTATGTGCGCACGGTGCTGGGTCTGTATGCCCAGCTCAAGCCCCCAGCCCCGGTGCTGGCGCAACGGGCCGTGCCGGGCCGCGTGCGCATGGAGCTTTCGGGCGGCGCGCAGAACCGGGGCAACCTGCCGCCCACCCGCGTGGCGCAGACCCGCAGCGCCCCCCAGAACGTGAACCCAGAAACTGTATCCAACGAATGAGCGACCAACCCACTCTCGATTTCACCACCGCAGGCGACGACGGGGGCGACTCCCTGGGCCTGGCCGGCTACGCCCAGCGCGCCTACCTGGAGTACGCGCTGTCGGTCGTCAAGGGCCGTGCGCTGCCCGATGTGTGCGACGGCCTCAAGCCCGTGCAGCGGCGCATCCTGTATTCGATGGACCGCATGGGCCTGGGCTACAGCGGCCCCACGCGCAGCGCGGCGGCCAAGCCGGTCAAGAGCGCCCGTGTGGTGGGCGATGTGCTGGGCCGCTTCCACCCGCACGGCGACCAGTCGGCTTACGACGCACTGGTGCGCATGGCGCAGGACTTTGCCCAGCGCTACCCGCTGATCGACGGCCAAGGCAACTTCGGCAGCCGCGACGGCGACGGCGCAGCGGCCATGCGCTACACCGAGGCCCGCCTGTCGCGCATCACCAGCCTGCTGCTGGATGAAATCGACGAAGGCACGGTCGATTTCATGCCCAACTACGACGGTAGCACCGAGGAGCCGCGCCAGCTGCCCGCACGCCTGCCGTTCGCGCTGCTCAATGGCGCCAGCGGCATTGCCGTGGGCCTTGCCACCGAAATCCCGAGCCATAACCTGCGCGAAATTGCCGACGCCTGCGTTGCGCTCATCAAGACGCCGTCGCTCAGCCAGGAAGAACTGCTGGCCATCGTGCCCGGACCGGACTACCCCGGTGGCGGCCAGATCATCAGTGCTGCCTCCGACATTGCCGATGCCTACCGCACGGGCCGGGGCAGCCTCAAGGTGCGCGCGCGCTGGAAGATCGAAGACATGGCGCGTGGCCAGTGGCAGCTGGTGGTCAACGAGTTGCCACCCGGCGTGAGCACGCAAAAGGTGCTCGAAGAGATCGAGGAAATCACCAACCCCAAGGTGAAGGCGGGCAAGAAGGCCCTGAGCCAGGACCAGACGCAACTGAAGGCCAGCATGCTGGCCGTGCTGGACGTGGTGCGTGACGAGTCGAGCAAAGACGCGCCCGTGCGTTTGGTGTTCGAGCCCAAGACGGGCAAGACCCCGCAGCAGGAACTGATCACCGCGCTGCTGGCCCACACCAGCCTCGAATCCTCGGCCCCCATCAACCTCACGATGGTGGGGCTCGATGGCCGACCCACCCAAAAATCCCTGCGGCAGATGCTGGAAGAGTGGATTGCCTTCCGCCAGACCACCATCACCCGCCGCACGCAGCACCGTTTGAACAAGGTGCTGGAGCGCATCCACATCCTCGAAGGGCGGCAGATTGTCCTGCTCAACATCGATGAGGTGATTGCCATCATCCGCCAGGCCGACGAGCCCAAGGCGGCGCTGATCGCGCGCTTCAACCTCAGCGACCGGCAGGCCGAGGACATCCTTGAAATCCGCCTGCGCCAGCTCGCGCGGCTTGAAGCGATCAAGATCGAGCAGGAGCTGAAAGAACTGCGCGAAAGCCAGGGCAAGCTCGAAGACATCCTGAACAACCCTGGCTCGCTGCGCCGCACCATGGTCAAGGAGATCGAGCAGGATGCCAAGACCTTTGCCGACGCGCGCCGCACACTCATCCAGGCCGAGAAGAAGGCCGTGGCCGAAGTGAAGGTGGTGGACGAGCCCGTCACGGTGGTTGTTTCGGAAAAAGGCTGGGTGCGTGCACGCACCGGCCACGGGCACGAGGCCGCCAGTTTTGCCTTCAAGGCGGGCGACGGGCTGTATGGCACGTTCGAGTGCCGCACGGTCGATACCCTGCTGGCCTTTGGCAGCAACGGCCGCGTGTATTCGGTGGCCGTGTCGCTGCTGCCCGGCGCGCGTGGCGATGGCCAGCCCGTGACCACGCTCATCGAACTGGAAGCGGGCACGCAGCTGATGCACTACTTTGCGGGGCCCGCCAACGCCACGCTGCTGTTATCCAACTCGGGCGGCTACGGCTTTCTGGCGGCGGTCGAGAACATGGTCTCGCGCCAGAAGGGCGGCAAGACCTTCCTCACGCTGGGCGAGGGTGAAGCCGTGTGTGTGCCTTCGCACGCGGCGGGCACCACGGGCAGCAAGCCGGTGCTGCCTGCTACGCACGTGGCCTGTGCCTCCACGGGCGGGCGCATCCTCACGTTCGAGATCACCGAGCTGAAAACCATGGCCAACGGCGGCCGGGGCCTGATGCTGATCGACCTGGAAGACAAAGACCAGCTCGCAGGCGCTGCAGCCTACACGCGCAGCATTCGCCTCGATGGCATTGGCCGGGGCGGCAAGGTGCGCGATGAGACGCTGGAGATTCGCAGCCTGAACAACGCCCGTGCTGCGCGCGGCCGCAAGGGCAAGGCGGCAGACCTGGGCTTCAAACCCAACGCGGTGACGCGGGTGGAGTAAGGGTGTGGCGCGCAACTCACCCACGCTGGATGAGCTGCGCCGCTACGCGATTGCGCGCAGCCTGTTCAAACCACTGACGCTGCCCGGCGCGATTCGCAAGCTTGGTTTTGTGCAGGCCGACCCGATGCGGGCGCCCGCACGGGCACAGGATCTGATTTTGCGCATGCGGGTGCGCGGCTACCGCGCAGGGGACCTGGAGCGCCGCTATGAGCGGTTGGGCATCGAGGAAGACGCTTTCGTCAACTATGGCTTCGTCTCGCGCGAGATGCTGGCGCTGCTGCATCCACGCACGCCGCGCCGGCCCTGGGATGCCGTGACCACCGAGCGTGCGCGCGAGGTGCTGGCATTTGTGCAGGAGCGGGGCGTGGTGCACCCACGTGAGGTCAGCGAGGCGTTTGCACACCACGGCCGCGTGGCGGGCTACTGGGGCGGAGAGCTCAACGCGAGCACCCGCCTGCTGGATGCCATGCACCACCATGGCTGGCTGCGGGTGTGCCGCCGCGAATCGGGCACCCGGGTGTATGCGCCGATGGAGCACCCCGCGCAGGATGCCAGCCCCGCCGCGCGCCTGGCGCGCGCCGAAGCCCTGGTCGATCGCATCGTGGCACTGTACGCCCCGCTGCCCGCCTCCAGCCTGGGCTACCTGGTCACGCTACTGCGCTACGGCGCACCGCAACTGGCGGCCGAGGCGCGCGCGGTGGCCAAGGCCGCGCATTTGCGCTACGGTCATGCGGTGGTGGGCGGAACGACCTGGTTCTGGCCCGCCAACGAAAACCCGGTCTCACGCCGCCACCAGCCAGACCCGGGCGTGCGGCTGCTGGCACCGTTCGATCCCGTGGTCTGGGACCGCCGCCGTTTCGAGATGCTGTGGGGCTGGGCGTACCGGTTCGAAGCGTATGTGCCGGCCCCCAGGCGCACCATGGGCCACTATGCGTTGCCCGTGCTGTGGGGGGAACAGATGGTGGGTTGGGCGAACCTGCGCGTGGAGCGCGGGCAACTGCGGCATGAGTTGGGATTTGTGGCTGGCCGGCCTCCACGCGATGCGGGTTTTCGGCGCGCGCTGGACGAGGAACTGGCGCTTTTCGAGGCCTTTCTGGGCACCGCGGCCTGACGGCCGGTTGCCCTGTCCGGATCAAGGCTTCAGCATTTGCCGGCGGCTTTGCTGAGCGCGTTGCAGGAGGCCGAGGCGGCCGCAGGTGCTGCCGCCTTGCCGGCCATCGGCGTGCAGATGGCATCCGAATTCGGCGTCTGCCCGAACGACATGGCTTTCTGGAACCCCGTGGCCGAGTACATGTAGCACTGGTAGGTGGCCCCGTCGGTGGTCTTGGCGGTGTAGTTGATGCGCCCGCCGGTTTCTTCGCTCTTGTTGGTGATGGTGAAGGCGCCCACCTGGCGGCCAATCGCCACGGAGGTACGCTGCTCCAGGCCCTCCTGGCTGATGGTGGCGGCACATCCAGACAGGCCCAATGCGATCAGGAGGGTGGCGCCGAGGCACGTGCGGTGGAGCTTGCAGGAAGTCATGGAGTCATTGGCCTTTGAAAATGAATTAGGCCAGTTTGATGGCTTCGCCGCTGCGCGGGAACCCGACCCCGGTAGGGTGTTGTCCGCGCGCGAAATGTGGGCCAATGGGGGCCGTCGTGGACATCGACGCCCTGATCGGCACAGATCTTTTCGTGAGGCACTGCACTGGTGATGGGGCTGGGGGCATTCGCCCCAGACCAATGGTGGATGGATGTTGCCGCTGGCATGGCTCCACGCGTGGCCCCTGATGGGGCAGTGCAGGCAGGGCAGACCCTGATGTGTTGTGACAGAGTTTGTGCAATCGTGCAAAAGCGCGCAACATCTGTACGCAAACACACGCTTCAGGAGACAACCATGCCCACGAACTTTCGGATGGCTCACAAGCTCTGGCTGGCAGTGATTCTGATTGTGGTTCTGCTCGTCGCCGTGGTGGGGTTCTCAGGCTACCGGTCTGTCAAAGTGCAAGCCCAGGCCGATGCGGTAGCCCGGGACAGCGAGGCGCGCGTGCAGGCGGCGATCCGATGGTCGGGCCTCACCGAAACCAACGCCGCACGGACCCAGGCGCTCATCGTCAGCAGCGATGCGGCGGTGGAGGCCGAATTCAAGGACGTGATTGCCGCCACCAGCGCGCAGATCAGCGAGGTGCAGAAGTCGCTGGAGGCCATGGCGCTGTCCGATGCCGACAAGGCGCAGATGGCCAAGATCGCCGAAGCCCGCAAAACCATGATCGACCTGCGCGGCCAGGCCCGCAAGCTCAAGGCGGACGGGCAACAGGACCAGGCCGTGGCCCTGGTCAAGCAGTCCTACAACCCGGCCGTGGCCACTTACCTGCAAACCCTGCGCGACTTTGTGCAGCAGCAGCAGCAGGGCGCGGTCGCCAAGCAGCAGGAGATGGCGGCATCGCGCATGCTTACCGTCAAGATCGCGGCTGTCGCCGTGGGCCTGCTGCTGCTGGCCATCATCGTGGGGGCCTACTACCTGATTGGCAGCATCCAGCGGCCGCTTGCGCAGGCGAACGGGCTGGCCGAACGCATTGCGGGCGGTGATCTGAGCATGCAGGAGTCAGTGACCCGGGGCGATGAATTTGGCGACTTGCTGCGCTCGCTCTACACCATGAGCAGCGCGCTGGGGCGCATGGTGCACCAGGTGCGCCAGAGCACGGACAGCATTGCCATCGCCAGCGCCGAGATCGCCACCGGCAACCATGACCTGTCGGCCCGCACCGAGCAGACCTCCAGCAACCTGCAGGAGACGGCTGCCGCCATGGAGCAGTTCACCAGCACCATTCAGCAAAGCGCAGGCAGTGCCCAGCAGGCCAGCAGCCTGGCGGCGGGAGCCACCGGCGTGGCGCGCCGGGGCGGCGAGGTGGTGACCCAGGTGGTGGCCACGATGGAGGACATCAACCACAGCAGCAAGAAGATTGCGGACATCATTGGCGTGATTGATGGCATTGCATTCCAGACCAACATCCTTGCGCTCAACGCCGCCGTGGAGGCCGCGCGTGCAGGTGAGCAGGGCCGGGGGTTCGCCGTGGTGGCCAGCGAGGTACGCAGCCTCGCCCAGCGCAGCGCCGAGGCCGCCAAGGAGATCAAGCAGCTCATCAGCGCGTCAGTGGAAAAGGTGGAAACGGGGTCGAGGCTGGTGTCGGACGCTGGCACTACCATGACCGACATCGTGCAGTCGGTGCAGCGCGTGACCGACATGATTGGCGAGATCACGGCGGCATCGTCCGAGCAGAGTGCTGGCGTCTCCCAGGTCAACAAGGCGATCAGCAACCTCGACCAGATGACGCAGCAGAATGCGGCGCTGGTGGAAGAGAGCGCCGCCGCTGCCCAGAGCCTGCGCGAGCAGGCGGACCACCTTGCGCGCGAGGTGTCGATGTTCAAGGTGAATGCCGCCAGCTATGGGCCTGCGCAGGCGGCCATTGGTGCGGCGCGCGCCACGGCTGCCCAGCGGCCGCAGGTACCTGTCGCCGCCGCCGCTCCAGCTGCCCCAGCTGCGTCCGCACGGCCTACAACGGGTTCAGGCGCGAAGACGGCGGGGCACGGTGCCCGCCCCGCCGTGGCCAGGGCGCCCGTTTCCGCCACGGCGGTGGCCAAGGTATCTGCCGCACCTGTACCCGCCGGCCGCAAGCCGGTGGTGGCCCAGGGGGCGGAAGAGGATTGGGAATCCTTCTGACTTGTTGACGCGCGGTCTGCCAGGGGGCGGGAGGCTCCATCCACCGCCGCCTTGCGCGGAAAACAAAAACCCCATGGCAACCATGCCCTGGGGTTTTTTGTGGAGCACGTGGTCTGTCAGGCCAGTTCGGCGATCAGCTCGATTTCCACGCAGGCGCCCATGGGGATCTGCGCCACGCCAAAAGCGCTGCGGGCGTGCACACCCTTTTCGCCAAAGACCTGGCCCAGCAGTTCGCTGGCGCCGTTGGTCACCAGGTGCTGCTCGGTGAAGTCACCCGTGGAGTTCACCAGGCTCATGACCTTGACGATGCGCTTGACGCGGTTCAGGTCGCCGCCACAGGCTGCCTGCAGCGTGCCCATGAGATCAATGGCCACCGCGCGTGCGGCTTCCTTGCCTTCTTCAGTGCCGATATCGCGACCGAACTGGGCGGCCCAGGGCTTGCCGTCCTTGCGTGCGATGTGGCCCGACAGGAACACCAGATTGCCCGTTTGCACATAGGCCACATAGGCGGCAGCGGGCACCGACACCGGCGGCAGGGTGATGTTGAGTTCTTTCAGCTTGTCGTAAACGCTCATGGTCTTCCTTGGTGTGACGTGAAGGTGAAGGGTGGGCACTGACCGATGTCCGCAATGCCGACAAGGCCCGCAGGGGTGGCTGGGTCGCCCGGCCGCGCCCGGATGGCCGCGAGTGTTACACAGCCCGGTGTGCAGAATCCAGCGGCCAGCCCCCTGGAGCCGCATTAGCATCAGCCCATGCCCGCCATAAGCGCCTCTAATGCCGTTTCCTCAGTCCACACGGGCCCGGACGGTAGCGTGGTCGATGCAAGCCCTGCGGTGGCCGCCGCCACGCCCTGGCGGTTGCCCGCGTGGCTGCTGGGCGCGGTTTTCGGGGCAGCGCTGCAGCTGCAGCAGCCGGCGTTGTGGCCAGGAGGGGCCTATGGGGTGATCTTGGTGGCCGCCTGTGTGGTGGGCTGGTGCGCGCGGGCAGCCTCCAGAAGCCGCCGTGCGGTAGCGACAGGGGCTGCTGCGCCGGCCGCAGCGCTGGCGCTGGGCGCGGGGGTGCTGGCGATGTTCGCCCTGTGTGGATTGCGCGCAGTGGACTATGCGGGCCACGGGCTCGCGCCCGCGCTGGAAGGCCAGGACATCCGCGTGACCGGGGTGGTGGCGGCCATGCCCCAGACCAACGAAGCTGGCACCCGCATCCGCGTGGACGTTGAGGCCGCGCGCCTGAACGGTGCCCCGGTGCAGCTGCCGCCGCGCATCGACGTGGCCTGGTACGGTGGCCCGTTCCGCGATGCGGCAGGGGCGCTGGACCTGCAGCGCCCCCCGCCAGCCCTGAAAGCCGGTGACCGCTGGGCCCTGACAGTGCGCCTCAAAGCGCCGCACGGCCTGCGCAACCCGCATGGTTTTGATTACGAGCTGTGGATGTGGGAGCAGGGCGTGCAGGCCACGGGCTACGTGCGCGCGGGGCCCAAAGACGAGCCGCCAGAGCTTTTGGCCGCGACCTGGCGGCATCCTGTGGAGCGGGTGCGGCAGTCGGTGCGCGATGCGATCCTGGAGCGCCTGGCCCGCGATGTGAATGGCGACGACCCGGCCCGCGCGCGCATCGCGGGTGTGGTGGTGGCCCTGGTGACGGGTGACCAGCGCGCCATCGACCGCGCCGACTGGGATGTGTTCCGCGCCACGGGGGTGGCGCATTTGATGAGCATCTCGGGGCTTCACATCACCTTGTTTGCCTGGCTGGCTGCGCTGATGGTGGGGGTGCTGTGGCGGCGCTCCACCCGGCTGTGCCTGGCGGTGCCCGCGCCCTCGGCAGCACTGGCCGCCGGGGTGGTGCTGGCAGCGGCCTACGCGCTGTTCAGCGGCTGGGGTGTACCCGCGCAGCGCACCGTGATCATGCTGGCCGCCATTGCCGTGCTGCAACTCAGCGGCCGCCGCTGGCCGTGGCCGCAGGTGTGGTTGTGGGCATGTGCGGCCGTGGTGGTGGCAGACCCGTGGGCGCTGGCGCAGGCGGGCTTCTGGCTGAGCTTTGTCGCTGTGGGTATTTTGTTTGCTACAAATACGGTAGCTGTTAGCGCTTATCCATCAAGCGTAAAACGCCATTTTTATGCACTAATTCGGGAGCAGTGGGTGGTGACGCTGGCGCTTACGCCCCTGACCCTGTTGCTGTTTGGCCAGGTGTCCGTGGTGGGCTTTGCCGCCAACCTGGTGGCTATTCCCTGGGTCACCCTGGTGGTCACCCCGCTGGCTCTGGGTGGCGTGCTGTGGGCGCCCTTGTGGAATCTGGCCGCCCTCAGCCTGCAGCCGTTGGCAAGCTTGCTGCAATGGCTGGCGCAGTGGCCCTGGGCCGTGGTCTTCCTGCCTGCAGCGCCGTTGTGGGCGGGCATGCTGGCCGTGGCGGGGGGCGCGCTGCTGGCCACACGCCTGCCCTGGCGGTTGCGCCTGCTGGCACTTCCGCTGCTGTGGCCCGCCCTGTGGTGGCAGCCGGTGCGCCCGGCGGCAGGGCAGTTTGAACTGCTGGCCGCCGACATCGGCCAAGGCAACGCGGTGCTGGTGCGCACCGCCACCCACACGCTGCTGTACGACGCGGGGCCGCGTTTCAGCCGCGAGAGCGACGCGGGCCACCGCGTGCTCGTGCCGCTGCTGCGGGCACTGGGGGAGCGCGTGGACACGCTCATGCTCAGCCACCGCGATGCCGACCACACGGGCGGTGCGGCGGCGGTGCTGGCGCAGCAGCCGCATGCCGCGCTGGTGGGGTCGATCGAGGCCGAGCACACCTTGCAGGCTCTGCGCCCGGTTCGCCCCTGCCTGGCGGGCCAGCGCTGGGAGTGGGATGGTGTCGTTTTCGAGGTGCTGCACCCGCATCCGCAGCCGGACGACGCGGTGGCTGCGCGCACCTTGCGCCCCAATGCGTTGAGCTGTGTGCTGCGCATCGCGGCCAGCGGGGCGGTGGCGTCGGCGCCGGTGGCGTTGCTGGTGGGTGACATCGAAACCCCGCAGGAGCAGGCCCTGTTGGCGCGCGGTGCGGCGCTGCGTGCCGACCTGCTGCTGGTGCCACACCACGGCAGCAAAACATCGTCATCGCCGGCGTTTCTGGATGCTGTCCAGCCACGCACTGCTTTGGTGCAAGCCGGGTACCGCAACCGGTTTGGCCATCCGGCCCCCGAAGTGTTGCAGCGCTACCGTGCGCGCGGCGTTGAGGTGGTGGAGTCTTCACGCTGCGGCGCCGCGACGTGGGCGTCGTCAACGCCTGCAGCGGTGGGGTGCGAGCGCGATACGGGCCGACGGTATTGGCAACATCAGATGGCACCCCGGACGGAGTGATCGGACGGGATGGCGCAGCTCCATAGATGGCTGTTTCGGAAGTGTGGGCGCGCAACTTGCTATCCTATTACCAGGAGGCCAGTTCATGCAGAAATTTGACGAGATGTACGCCATGCTGCCTTTTGATGGCAGCGATGTGCGGGAACACTACAAGCGCTATGCGCAGTGGTTGAGCAAACAGCCCCCTGATGTGATGCAGGCCCGCCGGGCCGAAGCCGAGATGATCTTCCGGCGTGTGGGCATCACCTTCGCCGTCTATGGCGCGAAGGACGAGGGCGGCGCGGGCAACGAGCGGTTGATTCCGTTTGACCTGATCCCGCGCATCATTCCGGCCCATGAGTGGAGCAGCATGCAGCAAGGGCTGGTGCAGCGGGTCACGGCGCTCAACCGCTTCATCCACGACGTGTACCACGGCCAGGACATCATCCGCGCCGGCATCGTGCCCGCCGACCTCATCCTCAACAACGCGCAGTACCGGCCCGAGATGGCCGGCGTGCAGGTGCCGCAGAACATCTACGCGCACATCGCGGGCATCGACATCGTTCGAGCGCCCAATGAAAAGGGCGAAGGCGAGTACTACGTGCTCGAAGACAACCTGCGCGTGCCCAGCGGCGTGAGCTACATGCTCGAAAACCGCAAGATGATGATGCGGCTGTTCCCCGACCTGTTCAGCCTGCACAAGGTGGCGCCCGTGGCCCACTACCCCGACATGTTGCTCGAGACCCTGCGCGCCAGTGCCCCCGCTGCGGCCGACGAGCCGACGGTGGTGGTGCTCACGCCTGGCATGCACAACAGCGCGTACTTTGAGCACGCCTTCCTTGCGCAGCAGATGGGTGTGGAGTTGGTCGAGGGACAGGACCTGGTCGTCAAGGACAAGTTCGTCTACATGCGCACCACGCGCGGCCTGCAGCGGGTGGACGTGATCTACCGCCGCGTGGACGATGACTTCCTCGATCCGCAGGTGTTCCGCCGCAATTCCACGCTGGGCTGCCATGGCCTCATGGAGGCCTATCGCGCAGGCAACGTGGGCATCTGCAATGCAGTGGGCACCGGTGTCGCCGACGACAAGTCGGTCTACCCCTATGTGCCCGAGATGATTCGCTTCTACCTGGGGCAGGAACCCATCCTCAAGAACGTGCCCACCTGGATGTGCCGCAAGCAGGACGACCTGCAGCATGTGCTGGCGAACCTGAAGGACCTGGTCGTCAAGGAAGTGCACGGCGCCGGCGGCTACGGCATGCTGATCGGCCCGGCCGCCACGCAGGCCGAGATCGAGGACTTCCGCCGCGCGCTGCTGGCCAACCCGGCGGGCTACATCGCCCAGCCCACGCTCAGCCTGTCGAGCTGCCCCACGTATGTGGAAAGCGGCATTGCCCCGCGCCATATCGACCTGCGTCCCTTCGTGCTCAGCGGCCGCGAGGTGCAGATGGCCGCTGGGGGCCTCACGCGTGTGGCGCTGCAGGAGGGCTCGCTGGTGGTGAATTCGTCGCAGGGCGGGGGCACCAAAGACACCTGGGTTCTGGGCGAGGGTGCGCCTGCCGCGCAACCCAAGGCCGTGCAATCCCAGTCGCAGGGCCAGGGTCAGTCGCAAAGTCAATCGCAAGGGAGCATCTGAACATGCTGAGCCGCACTGCCGACCATTTGTTCTGGATGTCCCGCTATACCGAGCGGGCAGAGAACACCGCCAGAATGCTCAATGTGAGCTACGAAACATCGCTGCTGCCGCAGGCTGCCGATGTCGCGCAAAAAGGCTGGGAAGGGCTGTTGTCCATCAGCGAGCTGATCCCCGCCTACACCGCCAAGCATGGCGAGGTGACGCCCGCCCGTGTACTGGAGTTCATGGTGCGCGATGGGACCAATCCCTCGTCCATCCTGTCATGCCTGCGCGCCGCGCGCGAGAACGCACGGGCCGTGCGGGGCGCGTTGACCACCGAGGTGTGGGAGACGAAGAACCAGACCTGGCTGGAGCTGCACCGGCAGCTGGAGGGCGATGCCTTCGAGCGTGACCCGGGCCAGTTTTTTGAATGGGTGAAGTACCGTTCGCACCTCTCACGGGGCGTGGTGCTAGGCACCATGCTGCAGGACGAGGCCTTTCACTTCCTGCGCATGGGCACGTTTCTGGAGCGCGCCGACAACACCGCGCGCCTGCTGGATGTGAAGTTCCATGCGGTCAAGAATGATTTTTTTGGCCGTGCCAGCGACCGCAACCAGGAGAGCGATTTCTACCATTGGAGCGCCATCCTGCGCAGCGTGTCGGCCTTCGAGGTGTACCGCAAGGTCTACCGCGATGTGATCACTCCGGGGCGTGTGGCCGACCTGCTGATCCTGAGCCGCGACATGCCCCGCTCGCTCCACGCCTGCCTGCGCGAGGTGGTGGACAACCTGGCCGTGCTGGCCAACGGGCAGTCCGCCGAAACGAGCCGCAGGGCAGGGCGCCTGCTGGCCGACCTGCAGTACGGCCGCATCGACGAGATCCTGGCCACGGGCCTGCATGCCTTTCTCACGCAGTTCCTGGACCGGGTGAACGACCTGGGGGGCGGCATCAGCCGCGATTTCCTGGTGACCTCGGGCGACTGAGCCGGGGCAAGGTGACCGTGGCGCGGCGCAGGCACGCGGCCGGTCACTCCTGCGCGTTGCGCCTCTGGTCGCGCAGCATGAAGATATACAGGCTTTCGACCTTCTCGCGCGCCCAGGGTGTCTTGCGCAAAAACTTGAGGCTGGAGCCCACGCTGGGGTCGATTTGAAAGCACCGGATGGGGATCTGCTGCCCCAGTTCGTCCCAGCCAAAGTAGTCTGCCAGTCCCACCACCATGGCTTCCAGCGTCACGCCGTGCAGCGGGTTGCGTGGCTGCTTGGCCGGGGCGCCAGCAGGGCTCGGGGGGGCTGGGGTGCCTGGAGCGTCGGGCGTGCCTTCGGTGACGGGTGAACCAGGTATGGGGGTGGGCTCGTTGGCGTTCATGGCCCCAAGCATAAAGCCGCAGGGCCGCAGCGTCTCATCCGGACCGCTGCAGATGGGCCTCGCTGCGGAACAGTTCAGCGGCCCAATCCACGAACGCCCGCACCTTGGCGCTCAGGTGGCGGTTGGGTGGGTAGACCACGTACACGGGCAGCACGGGCTGCGTCCATTGAGGCAGCAGTTGCACGAGTGCCCCGCTCTTCAGGTGCCGTTCGGCCTGGAAACTCGTGATCTGGCCAATGCCCAGGCCTGCCACCAGGGAGGTCACGTACGCATTGGCCTCGTTGACGCTCAACTGGTAGGGCCCTGAAATATCGATGGACTCGGTGTCCTTGCGGAACTCCAGCGGGTAGTGCCGGCCCGAATGGGGCGAGAAATACAGCAGGCTGGTGTGCTTTTCCTCAATCTCCAGTGGATGCGCGGGTGTGCCCTTGCGGGCCAGGTAGTCTGGCGATGCGACGGTGATGAATTCCAGATTGCCGATGCGCCGCGCCACCAGCGACTGGTCGCTCAACTCGCCGCCCCGGATCACGCAGTCCACGTTGTCGCCAATCAGGTCCACGATGCGGTCGCTCACGCCCAGGTCGAGCTGGATGTCCGGATAGCGCGCGTGGAAATCCGCCAGGTGCGGTATCAGCAGCAATTGCGCCACTGCCGTACCCACATCGATGCGCAGGCGCCCGCGCGGGTTCGCCCGCGCGTTGGTCATGCTGGCCTCGATGTCGTCCAGGTCGGTCAGCAGGCGCACGGTGCGGTCGTAGTAGGCCGCGCCGTCGGGCGTCACCGTCACACGGCGTGTGGTGCGGTTGAGCAGCTTCACGCGCAGGCGCTCCTCCAGCGCTTGCACGTGCTTGGTCACCGTGGCTTTGGGCAGCGAGAGTGAATCGGCCGCCCGGGTGAACGTGCCGGCCTCTACCACCCGCACGAATATGCGCATGGCCTGTATTTGGTCCATGGCTTCTCCTTGAATCTGGAACTACAGCACCCACCAGTGGGTGCTGAGGAATTCTCACATGCCCGCCACCCTGCGATTGTTGAGCTTTTGGAAACAGTGCGGTGGTGTTTGACCTGTTTATCTGAAAGACGCAAGCCACTACATTTCATCCATCGTCAATTTACTGGGTACATGCCATGCAGCCCGACCATCTTTCCTCGCCATCTTTCATTCTGCCGCCCGTTGCTAAGCCCTCCGAAGGGGGCAAGGCTGCCTCCGTGTGCTCCGATTCCACTATTGAAGTGACCAAGGGGCGGGATGTGGCCGTGCGCATGTATGGGCGCAAGAAGAGTGGCCAGGCGTCGCCGGTGGTGGTGCATTTTCATGGTGGCGCATTCACCTCGGGAGGCCTGGACACCGGCTGCACCGTGGCCTCGCTGCTGGAAGGCGTGGGGGCCGTGGTGGTGTCGGTGGCGTACCCGCTCACCCCGTTCCCGCAGCCGGTGGACACGGGCTATGACGTTCTCAAGTGGGTGCACCGCAACCGCACCAAGCTCGGCGGGCAAGGTGCGCTGGTCTACCTCGCCGGTGAGGAAGCTGGTGGCAACCTGGCCGCCGCCGTGGGCCTGATGGCGCGCGACCAGTCGCACCCGCCGCTGGCCGGGCAGATCCTGCTCTCGCCCATGCTGGACCCGTGTGTGGGCACGGCCTCACTGCGCGAAGCCACGGGCAATGCCACCGGCTGCAAATGGGCCGAAGGCTGGCGCAATTTTCTGCGCAGCCCGCGCGATGCAGATCATCCTTACGCCGTGCCCGGGGCTGCACATCGCCTGGCAGGTTTGCCACCCACGCTGGTGCTGGTGGGCGACACCGACCCGATGCACGACGAAGCGCTGGCCTACGCCACCCGGCTGGAGGCCGCAGGCCTGCAGGTCACCCGCCATGTTTTCTCCAAAACGGCGCAGTGGCCCGATGCCTTGCTGCAGACCGGGCAAAACGAATGCCCTTGCGCAGCGGGTGCGCAGGAGCAATTCCGCCTGTTTTTTGAAGCCACCCGATGTCCGGTGCCTTCCTGAGAGTTTGTTCCCAGCAACCCGGGCCGCAGAAAGTCGTTGACCTCAACTTTGGTTGAGGTTTGATACTGCGGCCTTCCCGCCAACCACCTGGTTTTCAACGCTGATTTTTCCGGCCTCACCGTGCCGGAGGGAGAAGCCTTGCCCACGCCTTTCTGCAAGCCGTGCCCGCCTGGGCCCAGACGGCAGGCAGGGGCGATTGATGTCAACGATAGATACGGAGGAAATCACAGCATGAAAAAACCATGGGGCCACTCGCCGCTCCGCAACCACGGCTGTCACAACACGCAGCGCAGCCACGTCTTCTGACATCGGTATGGACATGGCCCGGTGGTGTGCTGTAGGGGCCTTGACTTTTCCACCGTGTCATTGCCGAGACTGTCCCTCCATCCACGGCCCTGACACCTGTCGGCACAACGCCCACGCACCGGGGCGTGGCAAAAAAACCTCCACCGGCTCGCCCCCACAAGGGAAGCCTTAACGATTGAAACGACCATGAACTCCAATCCTTTCTCCAAGAGCCGCCCGCTGGGCCTGGCCACCATTGCCACCGCAGTGACGGCCACCGTGGCCGCCATCATCCTTGTGTTCCAGGCGCCTGTTGCCCAGGCCGATGGCACCCCTGCTGCGCCACCGGCCATGCCGGTGTCGGTGGCGGCCGTGCTGCAAAAAAACATAGCACTGTGGGACGAGTTCTCGGGCCGCCTCGAAGCCGTGCAGCGTGTGGATGTGCGACCGCGCGTCTCGGGCGCCGTGCAGGCCGTGCACTTTCGCGAAGGCTCGCTGGTCAAGCAGGGCGACCTGCTGGTCACGGTGGACCCCGCTCCTTACGCCGCCGAGGTGGACCGCGCCGAAGCCCAGGTGGTCGCTGCGCAAGCCCGTGTGTCGTACACGCGCAGCGAACTGGAGCGCGCCACACGCCTGCTCGAAGAAAAAGCCATTGCCCAGCGCGAGCACGACGAGCGCCTGAACGCACAGCGCGAAGCCGATGCCAACCTGCGCGCCGCCCAGGCCGCGCTGCAGACCGCCAAGCTCAACCTAGGCTACACCCAGGTGCGCGCCCCTGTCGCGGGCCGCGTAGGCCGCATCGAGGTCACCGTGGGCAACCTGGTAGCCGCTGGCGCGGGCGCACCCGTGCTGACCACGCTGGTGTCCGTGAGCCCTATCTACGCCAGCTTTGATACCGATGAGCAGATCGTGGTGAAGGCCCTGGCCGACCTGCAAAGCGGCCAGCGTGGCAATAGCGCGCGCCAGCTCATCGAGCGCATCCCCGTGCAGATGGGCACCGGCACCACGGGCGGTACGCCGCACGCCGGCCGCTTGCAGCTCATCGACAACCAGGTGGATGCCAAGAGCGGCACGGTGCGTGTGCGCGCCGTGTTCGACAACGAAGACGGTGTCCTGATGCCCGGCCAGTTCGCCCGCATCCGCATGGGCCAGGCCCGCAACACGCAAGCGCTGCTGATCAACGAGCGTGCCGTGGGCACCGACCAGAACAAGAAGTTCGTGATGGTGGTGGGCGAGGGCAACAAGGCCGAATACCGCGAAGTCACCCTGGGCGCGCCGATTGACGGCCTGCGCGTGGTCACCTCAGGCCTCAAGGCTGGCGAGAACATCGTCGTCAACGGCCTGCAGCGCGTGCGCCCCGGTGCCGTGGTGGCGCCCCAGTCCGTTCCCATGACCGCCAAGGCCGAAATTGCGGGCGATCGCAAGGAAGCCAAGAACGCTGCCAAGTCGCCAGCGGCCTGAGCCAGAGCGATTGAAGGAATTTGCATCCATGAATCTATCCCGCTTTTTCATCGACCGCCCCATCTTTGCCGGGGTGCTGTCGGTGCTCATCTTCCTCGGGGGGCTCATCGCATTGCGCGGTCTGCCCATCTCCGAATACCCTGAAGTCGCGCCGCCCTCCGTGGTGGTGCGCGCACAGTACCCAGGCGCCAACCCCAAGGTGATCGCCGAGACCGTGGCCACGCCGCTGGAGGAATCCATCAACGGCGTGGAAGGCATGCTCTACATGGGCAGCCAGGCCACCACCGACGGCGTGATGACGCTGACGGTGACCTTTGCCCTGGGCACTGATCCCGACAAGGCCCAGCAGCTGGTGCAAAACCGCGTCTCTCAGGCCGAGCCGCGCCTGCCCGAGGAAGTGCGCCGCCTGGGCGTCACCACCGTCAAGAGCGCGCCGGACCTGACCATGGTGGTCCACCTGGTCTCGCCCAACAACCGTTACGACATCGACTACCTGCGCAACTACGCGGTGCTCAATGTGAAGGACCGCCTCGCCCGCATCGGCGGCGTGGGCCAGGTGCAGATCTTCGGAGGCGGCGACTACTCCATGCGTGTGTGGCTCGACCCGCAGAAGGTCGCGCAGCGCGGCCTCTCGGCCAGCGACGTGGTGACCGCCATCCGCGGCCAGAACGTGCAGGCTGCCGCCGGCGTGGTGGGCGCATCGCCCGGCCTGCCTGGCGTGGACCTGCAACTGTCCATCAACGCCCAGGGTCGTCTGCAGACCGAAGAAGAGTTCGGCGACATCATCGTCAAGACCGGTGCCGACGGCGCGGTGACGCGCCTGCGCGACATCGCCCGCCTGGAGCTGGGCGCGGCCGACTACTCGCTGCGCTCGCTGCTCAACAACGACCCCGCCGTGGGCATGGGCGTGTTCCAGGCGCCGGGCTCCAACGCGCTCGACATCTCGTCCAACGTGCGCAAGACCATGGACGAGATCCAGAAGAACATGCCCGAAGGCGTGGAGTACCGCATTGCGTACGACCCCACACAGTTCGTGCGCGCATCGATCAAGTCGGTGATCCACACGCTGCTCGAAGCCATCGCCCTCGTGGTGCTGGTGGTGATTTTGTTCCTGCAGACCTGGCGTGCCTCCATCATCCCGCTGCTGGCCGTGCCGGTGTCGGTGGTGGGCACGTTCGCGGTGCTGCACCTGCTGGGCTTTTCGATCAACGCCCTGAGCCTGTTCGGCCTGGTGCTGGCCATCGGCATCGTGGTGGACGATGCCATCGTGGTGGTGGAGAACGTGGAGCGCAACATCGAGGCGGGCCTGACCCCGCGCGAGGCCACCTACCGCGCCATGCGTGAAGTCTCCGGCCCCATCATCGCGATTGCGCTGGTGCTGGTGGCCGTGTTTGTGCCGCTGGCCTTCATCAGCGGGCTCACCGGCCAGTTCTACAAGCAGTTCGCGGTCACGATTGCGATCTCCACGGTGATCTCGGCGATCAATTCGCTGACCCTGTCGCCTGCGCTCAGCGCACTGCTGCTCAAGGGCCACAACGAGCCCAAGGATGCGCTCACGCGCGGCATGGACAAGGTGTTCGGTGGCCTGTTCCGCGGCTTCAACCGCCTGTTCCACCGCGGCTCCGAGGCCTACAGCGGTGGCGTCAAGCGCGTCATCGGCCGCAAGGCACTGATGTTCGTGATCTACCTCGCGCTGGTGGGTGCCACGGTGGGCCTGTTCAAGATCGTGCCCGGCGGCTTCGTGCCCGCGCAGGACAAGCAGTACCTGATCGGCTTTGCGCAGCTGCCCGATGGCGCCACTCTGGACCGCACCGAGAACGTGATCCGCCGCATGGGCGAGATCATGAAGGAGAACCCGAACGTCGAAGACGCGATCGCCTTCCCCGGCCTGTCGATCAACGGCTTCACCAACAGCTCCAACTCCGGCATCGTGTTCGCCACGCTCAAGCCCTTTGCCGAGCGCACCCGTGCCGACCAAAGCGGCGGCGCCGTGGCGGGCCAGCTGAACCAGTCGTTCGGCAGCATCCAGGATGCGTTCATCGCCATGTTCCCGCCGCCACCCGTGGCGGGCCTGGGAACGACCGGCGGCTTCAAGCTGCAGATCGAAGACCGCGCGTCGCTGGGCTTTCAGGCCATGGACGGCGCCGTGAAGGCCTTCATGGCCAAGGCCTACCAGACGCCCGAGCTGGCCGGCCTGTTCACCAGCTGGCAGGTCAACGTGCCGCAGCTGTACGCCAACATCGACCGCACCAAGGCCCGCCAGCTGGGTGTGCCGGTGACGGACATCTTCGACACGCTGCAGATTTACCTGGGCAGCCTGTACGCCAACGACTTCAACCAGTTCGGCCGCACGTACAGCGTGCGTGTGCAGGCCGATGCGGCCTACCGCGCGCGGGCTGAAGACGTGGGCCTGCTCAAGGTGCGCTCTGCCACCGGCGAGATGGTGCCCCTGTCGGCGCTGATGAAGATGGAGCCGAGCTTCGGCCCCGAGCGTGCCATGCGCTACAACGGCTACCTGGCCGCGGACATCAACGGCGGCCCTGCACCCGGCTACTCGTCGGGCCAGGCCCAGGCAGCCATCGAGCGCATTGCCGCCGAGACGCTGCCCCAGGGCATCACCTTCGAGTGGACCGAGCTGACGTACCAGGAAATCCTGGCCGGCAACTCTGCCGTGCTGGTGTTCCCGCTGGCCATCCTGCTGGTGTTCCTGGTGCTGGCCGCGCAGTACGAAAGCCTCACGCTGCCCATTGCCATCATCCTGATCGTGCCTATGGGCATCCTGGCGGCCATGACCGGGGTGTGGCTGAGCAACGGTGACAACAACGTGTTCACGCAGATCGGGCTCATCGTGCTGGTGGGGCTGTCGGCCAAGAACGCGATCCTGATCGTGGAGTTTGCGCGTGAGCTGGAGTTTGCCGGGCGCACCCCTGTGCAGGCCGCCATCGAAGCCAGCCGCCTGCGGCTGCGCCCCATCCTGATGACCTCGCTGGCCTTCGTCATGGGTGTGCTGCCCCTGGTGCTCTCCACTGGTGCCGGCGCCGAGATGCGCAGCGCCATGGGCGTGGCGGTGTTCTCCGGAATGATCGGGGTGACGGCTTTTGGCCTGTTCCTCACGCCCGTGTTCTACGTGCTGCTGCGCAAGCTGGCAGGCAACCGCCCGCTGGTGGAGCACGGCACACATGTGGCGCCCATCTCGCACGCGCCGGGTAGCGGTGGCACCGCCCACCCTGTGCTGGCCGCGCCGCGCAAGGAGCACGAATGATGCCCTTCACCACGGTGACAACAACGACCTTTGTGGCCCTAGACGCTCGCTCCACGATGTCCACGCCGCTGAATGCGGCGGGTGCATCGGACCGGGCAGGAGACCAACCATGACCGATTTGCTATTGAAGAAAAACTCCACCGACGGTGCCCTCGCAACGCGCAAGCGCAGCCTGCTGGCGCCCCTGGCCGCCGCCCTGGTGCTGGCTGGTTGCATGACGCAGCCCGTGGCCCCCGCGCCGCATGCGGGTGTGCCCGTGCCCACCAACTTCACCGCAGGCGGCGACGCACTGCCCACGGCGCCCTGGACGGTAGCCGCCCCCGCCGAAGCGCAGCCGCGCGGCGAGTGGTGGCTCGGTTTTCAAGACCCGGTGCTGGCCGATTTGATCCAGCGCTCGGGCAACGCCAACACCAGCATTCAGCAGGCCGCAGCGCGATTGGCCGAAGCGCGCACGCTGCTGCGCTCGGCAGACGCCGCGCGCTCCGTCCAGGTCGGTGCCTCGGCAGGTGTTTCTCGCCAGGGGGGGGCCAACACCACCGGCAGCGCGGCACCCGCCACGCTGGGCACGGCGGGGCTCAATGCCTCGTACGAACTGGACCTGTTTGGCCGCCTCTCGCAAACCAGTGACGCTGCACGTTTGGACGCCGACACGCGCGAGGCCCTGCTGCAAAGCACGCGCTTGATGGTGCAGGCCGACGTGGCGCAAACCTATCTGCAGCTGCGCGCCGTGCAGGCCGAGCAGGTGCTGGTGCAAGAGAGCTTGTCTGCCTACGAAGGCACGCTGCGCCTCACGCAGCGCCGCCTGCAGGCGGGCGACGTGGCCGAGCTGGATGTGGCCCGCGTGCAGACGGAAGTGGCGGCCACCGAATCCGAAGCATTGGCCCTGCAACGCCAGCAAGCGTTGTTGACCAACGCGCTGGCCGTGCTGGCGGGCGAGGTGGCCAGCGGCTTTGTGCTGCCGCCCGCCACGGGCGACGCCGCGCTGCCCGTGATCCCGCCGGGCGTGCCTGGCACGGTGCTGGCGCGCCGGCCCGATGTGTCGGCCGCGCAAACCGCCGTGCTGGCCGCGCAAGCGCGCGTGGGCGTGGCGCAGAAGGCGTGGTTCCCGGCCGTCACGCTCACGGGCAACGCGGGGCATGCATCGCCGGAGCTGGGTGATTTGTTCAAGTGGTCGGCCCGTGCCTGGGGTGTGAGTGCGCTGCTGTCGCTGCCGATCTTTGACGGCGGCCAGCGCGATGCGCAGATCGAGGGGGCGAAGGCCCGGCTGGAAGCTGCGCTGGCGGACCACCGGGGCCAGGTGCTCAATGCGTTTCGTGACGTGGAGGATCAGTTGACCTCGCTGCGTCTGCTGTCCGGCCAGGCCGAGGCGCAGGGGCGTGCGGTGACTGCGGCGCGGCGGGCGACGCAGTTGTCGGATGCGCGGTATCGCAATGGCTTGGTGAGCCAGCTGGAGTTGCTGGACGCGCGGCGCAGTGAGTTGCGCAATCGGCGGCAGGAGCTGCAGGTGCGAACGGCGCAGTATGTGGCGACGGTGGGGTTGATTCGGGCGCTGGGTGGAGGGTGGGGGGATCAGCCTGCTGTGAAGTTGGCGCAGGTAGCTCAGTAGTTGTATTTTGGGGACTTTCCGAGTGTTTTTGGCTGCTAGCGCTTTTGAAGTAAGCGCTAGCAGCTATTGTTTTTATAGTGCCCCAAACCCAGCTCGCCCCCGCCCGTTCGGGCTGAGCCTGTCGAAGCCTTGGCGCTGATCGTGCCGCGTGCTTGGGTTCAGTGCGGAGGCCGGGCGACTCCCGGCCTCCGCCCTTTTCAAAGGCACGCGGCCAGATCAGCACACGAGCCCAGGCTTCGACAGGCTCAGCCCGAACGGCAGAAGCAAGAACCAATAGCTATAAAAATAATAGCTACTTACGCCATTCCCACAAGCGCTAGCGGCAAAAATCGTTCAAAAATCTCTCTCCATCACCCCTTCAACCATCCCCTCAACCTCCCAACCCCTTCCTCCAACCTCCCCACATCCCGACTCGCAAAACACCACCGCAGCCACCCCGCCGCTTCACCCCCAAACGCGCTGCCCGGCGCCAGCCCCAGCCCCGCCTCCCGCACCAGCCGCTTGGCCAGCGTTAAACACTCGTCATGCCCGTCGATGTGGAAGAACGCATACATTCCCCCACGCGGCGTGGCCACCGACACGCCTGGCACATCGGCCAGCAACGGCACCAGCGTGTCCCGGCAGTTGCGTAGATGGTTCACCAGCGCGGGCGTCACCTCATCCGTGCGCTGCAGCGCCACCGTGGCCCCGCGCTGCACAAACACCGGCGCGCACGAGGTGTTGAACTCGATCAGCTTGCCCACCGCCTGGGTGAGTGACGGCGGCAACACCAGCCACCCAAGGCGCCAGCCGGTCATCAAAAAACTCTTGGAGAAGCTGTGCGTCACGATCAGCCGATCCTCGGGCTCGGCCACGTCCAGAAAGCTGGGGGCCGCGCCATTGGCCGTGTCGCCCGCGTAGTACAGCCGCTCGTACACCTCGTCCGCCAAAATCCACGTGCCCGTGCGGCGGCAGTGCGCCAGGATGGTGGCTTGCTCCTCACGCGTCAGCGTCCAGCCCGTGGGGTTGTTGGGGGCGTTGACGACCAGCAGGCGCGTGCCGGGTGTGATGGCGGCCAGCAGCGCATCCATGTCCAGGCGCCATGCGCCGTGCACGTCGGCCACCAGCGGCACCGTGCGCACCTGTGCACCCAGAATGCGCGGCTGTGCCACCAGGTTGGGCCACACGGGCGTCACCAGCACCACTTCGTCGCCCGCGTCCACCAGGGTCTGCACGGCCACCATCAGGCCGCTCACGCCGCCGGACGTCACTGCGATGCGGTCGAACCACGCATCGGTGTGCTGCTGCGGGTGCAGGCCGTGCATGTAGCCCGCAATCGCGTGGCGCAGTTCGGGCAGGCCCAGGTTGTGGGCGTAAAAGGTCTCGCCCTTTTGCAGCGACGCAATGGCCGCGTCGCGGATGAAATCGGGCGTCACCTCGTCGCTCTCGCCAAACCAGAACTTCAGCACATCGCTGCGCCCCAGGCCCTCGTTGGCCACCTCGCGGATGCGCGACTCTTCGAGGCTTTGGACTACTTCTCGCATGCAATCTCCTTGAAATACACAGCCATCATCGCAGGCGTATAGTCGTTTTTTTTGATTTTTTGGCTGACCCCAACGCTCATGACCTATCCCAACACCCAGCTCTTCATCGCAGGCCAGTGGCAAGACGCCGCCGAAGGCAAAACCCTTGCCGTGTTCAACCCCTCCACCGGCAAAGAAATCGGCCGCGTGGCCTATGCCACCAAGGGGGATCTGGACCGCGCATTGGACGCCGCACAAAAGGGCTTTGAAGCCTGGCGCGACATCCCCGCCGCCGAGCGCGCCAAGACCATGCGGCGCGCCGCTGCACTGATGCGCGAACGCGCCGATGCGATTGCCGCCATCATGGTGCAAGAGCAGGGCAAACCCCTGGCCGAGGCCAAGGTCGAAACCATGGCCTCGGCCGACATCATCGAATGGTTTGCCGACGAATCACTGCGGGTTTATGGCCGCATCGTGCCTTCGCGCAACCTCAAAGCCACGCAGATGGTGCTCAAGGACCCCGTGGGCCCCGTCGCCGCGTTCACGCCGTGGAACTTTCCTATCAACCAGGTGGTGCGCAAGCTGGCCGCCGCGCTGGGTGCGGGCTGCTCCATCCTGGTGAAGGCACCCGAAGAAACCCCCGCCAGCCCGGCCGAGCTGATCCGCGCATTTGCCGATGCCGGCGTGCCCGCTGGCACCGTGGGCCTGGTCTATGGCGACCCGGCTGAAATCTCCAGCTACCTGATCCCGCACCCCATCATCCGCAAGGTTACGTTCACCGGCTCCACGCCCGTGGGTAAGCAGCTGGCCGCGCTGGCGGGCAAGCACATGAAGCGCGTGACCATGGAGCTGGGCGGCCACGCGCCGGTGATCGTGGCGGAGGACGCTGACCTCGAGCTGGCCATCAAGATCTCCAGCGGTTCCAAGTTCCGCAACGCAGGCCAGGTCTGCATCTCGCCCACGCGCTACCTGGTGCACGAAAGCATTCGCGCCGACTTCGTGGCCGCGTTCGCTAAGTACGCCCAGGGCCTGAAGGTGGGCGACGGCCTGACTGCAGGCACGCAGATGGGACCGCTGGCCAACCCCCGCCGCATCACCGCCATGGCCGATCTGATGGCCGACGCCGTGCAGCAGGGCGCCACGCTGGTAACGGGTGGCGAGCGCATTGGCAGCGAAGGCAACTTCTTCCAGCCCACCGTGCTGAACGACGTGCCCCTGTCGGCCCGCATCGTCAACGAAGAACCCTTTGGCCCGGTGGCCGCCGTGCGCGGGTTCACCAAGATCGAAGACGCCATTGCCGAGGCCAACCGCCTGCCGTTTGGCCTGGCCGGCTACGCCTTCACCACCTCGCTGAAAAATGCACACCTGCTGGCGCAGCGTCTGGAAGTGGGCATGTTGTGGATCAACCAGGCCGCTGCACCAGCGGCTGAGCTGCCGTTTGGCGGGTTGAAGGATTCGGGCTACGGCTCGGAAGGGGGCCCGGAAGCCATCGAGGCGCACCTGAACACGCGCCTGGTGTCGATCATGAACGTGTAAGGAGCTGGATGCCCGGCACGCCTGGGCTGCGCGCATCTCCGCAGCCTGGGTAACTCAGTCAGGGCCTGCGGGCGATCTTTTAGGAGCATTCCTGTGAGATCGTCTGCAGGCTTTTGTTTTTGTGCGTTGGAAATCAACCTGGCAGGAAGTGCCAAGGCAGCTGTGAAGAAATCCGTTGACGTAGGCTGTCAAATGCATATCATGATATATATCTAAGGCAATAAACCATGATCGAAGACGTCGTCAAGGAACTCGGATTCCTCACTCTGGGCACGCGCTTCAAGCGCATAGGCGAGGCGCTTCAGGCGCAAACGCAGTCACTGCTGACTGAACATGGCATCGATATGCCCGCAGCGCATTTCCCGCTCTTGGCGGCACTGGACTGGCATGGCGCACTGGGCGTGGGCGAGCTGAGCCAGGCCGTCGGCGTCAGCCAGCCCGTGGTCACCCGTTCCTTGAAAGGGCTGGAAGACAGCGGATTGGTGCAGTCGGAGGCGGTGGAGGGCGATCGGCGTGTGCGCCGCGTAGCGCTCAGCCCGCAAGGCCAGGCACTGGTCCAGCGGGCGCAACGCGATGTCTGGCCCGTGCTGGAAGCCTCGGTCGCCCAGGTTTGTGCATCGCTTGAAGGGCCTTTGCTGGACCAGTTGGCTGCCCTGGAGGCGGGGCTTGCGCGCACGTCGCTCCTGCAGCGCTCGGCGGCCTCCATCGCCACGGAGCAAGCCACCCGCAAGCGCAAAGGCAAAAGCACTCCCCACTACCCAGGAAAGGAAAAAACACGATGACCACGATCAACTCTTTTGACCGCCCCGTCTGGGCATCGCTGACCTTTGCGCCCGATCTGGCCGAAGGCGGCGGCTTGGCCAAACGCTACCGGCGCGATGTCAATCTGTTTGCATCGGCCCGAGATGACGATGGCGCCAGCCTGGCGGCGGTAGCCGACCTGGTGACCGAGGGGGAATCGGTCTTCGTGCTGCAAGCGCAACCCATCCCGGTGCCCAAGGGAATGCAGGCCCTTCGCCGAGCCCGGGGCGTGCAGATGTTGGCGGGCCGGGCCATTGCTGCCGAGTCTGGTGCCGATTCAGTCGTGGCGCTTGGCGATGCCGACGCTGCCGAGATGCTGGCCTTGGCGCGGCTGACCGAGCCCGGTCCGTTCCTTGCGCGCACCCACATCATGGGCCGCTTCGTGGGTATCCGGTCTGACGGCGTTCTGGTGGCCATGGCGGGGGAACGCATGCGTTTTGAAGGCGGTACGGAGGTCAGCGGTGTGTGTGTCCATCCTGATTTTCGGGGGCGCGGCTTTGCCCGTCGGCTTTCATCGGTGGTCGCCCACGCCATTCAGCAACGCGGGGACCAACCTTTTCTGCATGCCTGGACCACCAACGAAGCGGCCATTGCCTTGTACGAAAGCCTGGGGTTTGAGATTCGCACCGAAATGCAGGTGGCCGTGCTGGGTCGGTGATCGCTTGATCCGCGAGGCATGTGGCCGATCGCGGGCGGACTGCGCCAAGTGGGGGCGTTTGGCGGGCATCGAGAGGTTTTTGGCACTTTATCGTGCAAGCTTGGCAGTCTGCCGGTTCCAGCGCAGTTCGCGTTGCACGGTGTGAGAGGGGGGGCGCAAGGCAATCCCCCACATTCCCCGTGGCAACTGTCCGTCCATGCACTTTCGCCGGGCGCAAAAAAACCCGCACTCCCAAAAGAAGTGCGGGGTAAATAGCTGTGTCTCTGCCCTCCCACCAGTTAGGGCAGCAGCGGGTGTGGGGCCATCAGAAGTTGTGGCGCACGCCCATGGCGAAGGAGCTGAAGTCGTTGCCCGCAGTGGCCACGCCGTAGCTGGCGTTGTGGTTGTTGTTGATGCGGGTGTAGTAGGTGTAGATCTTGGTGCGCTTGCTCAGGTTGTAGTTGTAGCCCACCGTGTATTGGGTGGCAGCGCTGTCGGCCACGTGGGAGTACTTGCCGGCACGGCCCACATTCAGGTGGAACTCGGACACGCCCATGATGTAGGCGCCCGACAGGCGCACGTTGGTGCGGTTGCCGCCGTTGGCGATGAACACGTTCTTGTCGCGTTGCACGTAGGCGCCGACCACGAAGGGACCGGTCGAGTACGAAGCACGCACTGCGAACTGGTTCTGGTCGTCCAGCTTGGAGTAGCCAGCGCCCAAGCCCAGCTTGCCGATTTCGTAGTTGGCGGCCAGGTCGAGGCTGTTCTTGCCGCCGGTGCCGTTGGCCTGCTCGTGCATGGCCCAGCCGGCTTCTACCGTTGCGCCGCCAAAGCTGGGGGTGCGGTAGGCGATCTTGTTGACGTCGCGTGCAGGGTAGGCGTACAGCGCATCCGACGACGAACCGGTGTCGTGGTTGTGGTTGCTGATGAAGTCAGCGGTGGCGTAGTAGGACTCCGAAGTGAAGTTGCCCAGACGCACCATGCCGAAGCCGCCAGCCAGGTTCACTTCGCTCTGGCGCGCGAAGATGCCGCGGGAGTCCGAAGCGCCGCTGCTGGAGTCAAAGCCGCTTTCCAGCTGGAAGCCTGCCATCAAACCGCCGCCCAGATCTTCCTGGCCCTTGAAGCCGAAGCGGGAGGAGTTGTTGAACAGGCCGGTCTTGGAGACATTGCCTTCTTTTTGGTGCTCGAACGTGGTGTTGATCCGGCCGTACAGGGTGACGCTGCTCTGGGCAAGCGCAGCAGATGTCCCAACCAAGGCCAGCGCGGCCACGGCGCAGCGGTTAATCGTTTTCATTAGCAAGGTTTCCTTTATCAAATTTTGTTTGATGACAAATCATCACGGGCCAAAACACATGGGGTACATGCCTTCGGGCCGTCGCTACAAGCAAGCTTTATGCCTGTGGTGATGTGAGTTGCACGTTGCAACGGAGAAGGATGCTACTGGGCGGAAATAGGCGGCGCCACAGGGGTAAACACCTTTTGGCCTGCGGATGTGGGTGGCAAACAACAAGCCGCGCCGGAAACAGGGGCTCCGCTGGTTTCACAACACAGGAGCACGCCGCAAAAGTATGTTCGAGCTAACCGCGGATTTGCTTCGGATGCCCAGTTTCACCAGTTTGCCGGGAATGGCGGCGCAGGCGGCGAGCGCCGACGACTGCTGTCGCTAAACCCAGCAGCGCCATGGTCCACTCGCCCAGGGTGGGAACAGCAGTTGCAGCTTCGGGGCTGGCGAACGCGGAACACGGCCCACTGAACGGCTGGGGGGCGCTCCAGTTGGCGATGTTCATCTGTACGCCACCAATACCAGTGGGGTCGCGAAAACTGGGGGGGCCTCCCCCTGTGCTGTCAGAGAAAACTGGGTTTGCGCTGTTGGCAAACCAATGTACGGGTGCAGTCAGCGCAATGCCGTTTGACGTATAGGCGCTAGTGGGAATATTGGAATCTCGAACCTCTGAAAAGAGCGAGGTCAACGCGCCCACTGCGTTGGTCGTAGTGGTGCCCACGACTGTGGGTGGCCGAGCCACGAGGTCTTGCGCGAACACCACATTGCCCGTGTTGTTCATGCGCCAGATGGTGCAAGTCAGGTGCGCGCCTATCCAGAGCTGGTTGATGGCCGTGTTGTCGTCGCGGTTGTCGAAAACGAGGGTGACGGTGTAGTTTTGGCCGTTGATGATTTCCGGCATCAAAGAGTCGCTGATGGTGCCGGTGTAGGTGATGGCAAAAGGCGTGGCTCCCGCGCAGGCGCAGGCGCCTGCGAGCGCAACGGCGGTAGGCGTATTGGCGGAGGCGGCGCAAGGGCGCTCCGGGAGCGGTGGATGTTCGTGTAAGAGATGGCATGGAACACGCAAAAAATGCTGGAAGGAATTCCCGTCACACAATGTGCCCGGGGCTCCAGCGATTCTTGGGAACACGCCATGCCGTGTCATGGACGGCAGCGACAATCGTTGTGCCCAATGCGACATGGGCACTGCGTAGAGCCGCTCAGCCCGTCAGTCCGCGCGCCTCGCTCGGTGTCATGCCGAAGTGGCGGCGAAACGCCCGACTGAAGGCGGAGAAGTCGTCAAAACCGCTATCCAGCGCAATCTCCAGCACGCGGCGGTGGCGCTGCGCGGGGTCGCTCAGCATGTCCCGCGCCCGCTGTAGTCGCGCCTGCCGCACGAAATCGGAAAAACAAGTGTCCTCGCGCGCAAACAGGCGCTGCACCTGGCGCGGCGTGAGATGGTGCTGGCGCGCGATCTGTTCCAGGCTCAGTTCGGGTCGGTCGATGCGGGCCAGGATGTCGCGCCGGATCAGCGCCAGGCGCGGCACATCGATCGCATCATGCTGGCGCGGTTGTATGCCTCGGGCCATAGGCACAAGCACGTCCGCGATCAGCATGGCACGCGGTGTATCGCCAAAAGCGCCCATTGTTTCCGAAGGCCGCAGCGCCCATGTGCACGCGGGAATCGGGCGACCTTGCACATCCTGCAGTGCAAAGGACCGGCGGTCCACGCGCTCTGGGGTTTGCGGATACTCCCCCTCCGCCAGTTTCAGCCCGTGGAGAGCCCGCAAAAGCGCCTCTTCCGCTTGCGCACTGGGGCAACCGATATAGCCGCTACGCGCAACGATCACCTCAGTTTCGCTCAACAACTGCTGCGCGGCAGCATTGGCATGCACCACAAAGCGATCCGGTCCCAGAAGCAAAATGGGGCGCTCTGCCTGCTCAATCATCAGCTGGCCAGTGCTCGCTCGGCGCCCGTTGGCAGAGCTCCGGTATTCTGCGAAAGCTTTCTTGATATGCACGAACAGGCTTGCCAGGCTCGCGTCTGCCGCGGTGTCGAACCGCCCCTGCGCGGGGCTGCGGAGCAACCCGAAAAAGACGACAAAATCCTCGTCCTCCGCCACCTTTCCGCCCGACATGTAGCGCACACCGTAAACCGACCAGAAGTTTCGGTAGTACGGATGAACCTGCGCCTCTCAGGCTGGAATTAAGTCGTCAGAGTTGAACACGGTGCCCGGAGGTTGCACCGCGACATGGGCCAAGTGTGGATCCAGGCGGTGGTATTCGCACATGTAATCCAGCACGCCCTCCATGGGTGAGCCGGATGAGTGCAGCGTCAGCGCCATGCGGCCCGTGCGGCGATCCACTGCCACCAGTTTGCAAAAGCGTCCCTTGAACTGATCGACCAACACTTGCAGCACTTCGTGCCAAGGCTGCGTGCCCGTGGCTGCTTGGTACAGGTTGTGGACCAGTCCCTCATATTGCGCAGATGTCACAAAGCCCCTCTATTCTTTTGCTGTCCGATAGCTCACAAACCCACATCGGCATGCCGTGCGTGTGTGTGTGCCAAAAAGGGTTCGCGGCCGAAAGGGCGCGGCTCACAGGATTATTCTCCGGCCTTGAATGCAAATTCTTCCGCTCGTCAGATTGGCTTTGTGCTGCTTCCAGCAGCCGCCGCACCATCCCACACACTCTCATCACCTCGGTTGCTAAAGCCGACGCCGGACGAGATTTGAGCCTCGGGCAGCGGCAGGTGCGAGAAATTCCGCGAAGCGATGGTATGAAAAGGCCGAGAACCTGTTCAAGGCCTTTCACCGCATCTGCTTTGCAGCAAGTCAGCACGAGAAGACGATTTTGAACAGGCTCTTAAGGCCTGCGTCGAGGAACATCGGCGTTGGGCTTTTTTACTTGTGCTCCCAATATCTCGGAGAGACCAGCGTCTTGATCGGGCAGCTGTTCGCTATTGGTGTGAATCCTGAGCCGACCTCGCAGCGAAACAGCGCACCCGGGTTGGTGGTGCCGCAGCGCGGGAAAAAAGAGCGGCGTATCGCACCCACTCGCTTTCATTGAAGCGATCAATTAAAAGATAGTTGTTTATTGAAAATCATGATTTACTGCGTGCACTTATAAATATCAGGGAGTGGGCGCAGTGAAGAAACTAACCAGAAAATTCGCCTTTTTGCAGGCGCTTTGTTGCATCGGCCTGGCGTGGATTTTTCTCACTGCGGCTTCCTCGGCCCTCGCTGGGGCTCCCTTGGCACCCGCCTTCCAGCCCCCCGGTATCTTGTTCATCGAGAGCAATGTGGCCGACTACCAGCAGTTGATGGCTGAGGCCGGGGAGGATTTCGAGGTTGTGTTGCTGGATGCCCAGGCTGACGGCTTGCGCCAGATGGCCGATGTGTTGGCCGAGCGAAAGAATCTTGCAGCTGTGCATTTGATTTCGCACGGCACCAAGGGTGCATTGGGTTTGGGTTCCCTGACACTTGACCGCCAGGCGCTGCGGGAGCGGGGAGTGGACTTGGCGCGCATTCGTGCGGCCCTTGATAGCGGGGCCGATCTGCTGTTGTACGGTTGTGAGGTAGCCCATGGCGCTGAGGGCCAGGAGTTCATAGCCATGTTGGCCGATGCCACCGGCGCGCGGGTGGCGGCGTCTACCAATTTCACTGGGGATGCCGCGCAAGGCGGCGACTGGCTGCTGGAGCGGCGTACTGGTCCGCTGCGCAGTGCGGTGCTGGCCTTTCCCTCCTATCGCCACGTGCTGCCTGCCGTAGCCGGCACCTTGTCGATCAATCCGACCCTCGCGGACAACACGTTCACGGTCTCCAAGTTCCTCGACAGCAATCTCTCGGCCCAGATCCATTTTCCCAACATCGAATACGAGATCTACTTCGCCAACGTCGGCAATACGCTCAGCGGCAGTGTCACGAACTTCGACCTGACCAGCAGCGGCAGCAACTCCATGCTGATCTTCAGCACCTTGAACCCGGTCGGCGCGCTTGTCATCAAAAGCCAGTTGAACCGTCTGTTCGGCATCACCAGTTTCGTCATCCAGGACGTGCAGGCGCTGGGAGCGACCTATACCGCCACCGGCTACCGCAACGGCGTGGCAACGGGTGCCGGCCATCCCTTTGTTGCCGATGCGGGCGGCTCCAACGTCACCGTCAATCTGCTGGCGGACTTCGGAAATGTCGACGAGGTCCGGATCACCACCACTGGCAGCGCCGGAGCGCCCAACCAGCTGTGGCAGGAAGGTTTCAACAACTTCGTGTTCACCGAGCCCACCGGCAATGCCGACTTGAGTGCCCTGTCGGCGTCGTCCGGCGGCTTTTCATTCTTGGCCGCCACAACCAGCTACGGCTTCACGGTCGCCAACGCAATAACCAGCACGACTGTCACGCCAACGGTCGACACTCCGGGCGCAACCGTCGCCGTTAACGGTGTGACCGTTGCCAGCGGCACCGCCTCCGGGGCAATTGCGCTGAACGTCGGCTCCAACACCATCACCACCGTCGTCACGGCCCTCGACGGGAGCACTACCAAGACCTACACCATCACCGTCACGCGCGACGCTCCACCCTCGAGCAATGCCGACCTGAGCAACCTAGCGCTCTCGGCAGGTACTTTGAACCCCGTGTTCGCCTCGGGCACCACGTCCTACACGGCCAGCGTGCCCTTCACTACAACGTCGCTCACCGCCACGCCCACCGTGGCCGACGCCACTGCCAGCGTCACCGTCAACGGGGTCGCTGTCACCAGCGGCAATGCGTCGGGGGCCATTGCGTTGGCAGTGGGCTCCAACACGATTACCACCGTCGTGACCGCCCAGGACGGCACCACGACCAGCACCTACACCGCCACGGTCACCCGCGCCGCCGCGTCGGGCAACAACCAACTGGGCTCGCTGTCGCTTTCAAGCGGCACCCTGGCCCCGGTGTTTGCCTCGGGCACCACCGGCTACACGGCCAGCGTGGGCAATGCCACCACGTCGCTGACCGTCACTCCGACCGTGGCCGACGCCACTGCGAGCGTTACCGTCAATAGCGTGGCCACCACCAGCGGCAACGCCTCGGGCGCGATTGCGCTGAACGTCGGCAGCAACACCATCACCGTCACCGTCACCGCGCAGAACGGCACGCCGCTGAGCTACACCGTGTCCGTGACCCGGGCCGGGTCGTCCAATGCCGACTTGTCTGCGCTGTCGCTGTCCAGCGGCACCTTGGCGCCTGTGTTTGCAGCTGGCACCACCAGCTACACGGCCAGCGTCAGCAACGCCACCACCTCGCTCACCGTGACCCCGACCGTGGCCGCCGGTACCTCCAGCATCGCCGTGAACGGTGTGGCCACGACCAGCGGCAATGCCTCGGGCGCGATTGCGCTGAATGTGGGCAGCAACACCCTGACCACGGTCGTTACGGCCCAGGACGGCACCACGACCAAGACGTATACCGTCACCGTGACCCGTGCCGCGTCGTCCAACGCTGACTTGTCTGCGCTGAGCCTCTCTAACGGCACCCTGAGCCCGGTGTTCGCGTCGGGCACGACGGGCTATGACGCCTCCATCGCGGCCGGCACCTCCAGCCTTACCGTCACCCCCACCGCGGCCGCGGGCACCTCCAGCATCACCGTCAACGGGGTGGCTGTCACCAGCGGGGCCGCCTCGGGTGCCATCGCGATGAACCCGGGCAGTAACACGGTCACCATCGTCGTCACCGCCCAGAACAGCGCGACCAAAAGCTACACCGTGACCATCACGCGCGCGCTGCCTTCGAGTGACGCTGATCTGTCTGCGCTGTCCCTGTCCAGTGGCACCTTGGCGCCTGCTTTTGCCGCTGGCACCATCAGCTACACGGCCAGCGTCGGCAACGCCACCACCTCACTCACCGTGACGCCCACCGTGGCCGATGCCACTGCCAGCGTCACAGTGAACGGGGTGGCCACCACCAGCGGCAATGCCTCGGGCGCGATTGCGCTGGCGGTGGGTGCCAACACCATTACCACCGTCGTGACAGCGCAGGATGGCACCACCACCAAGACCTACACCGTGACGGTGACGCGGGCGGGATCGGGCGACGCCAACCTGTCGGCCCTGGCGTTGCCGGGCGGCAGCATCAGCCCGGCGTTTGCGCCGAGCACCACGGGCTACACGATGTCGATCGCGGCCGCGACCACCAGCATCACCGTCACGCCGACGGTCAATGAACCGAACGCCACGGTGACGGTCAACGGCGTTGCCGTGGCCAGCGGCAATGCCTCCGGCGCCATCGCAATGAACACCGGTGCGAACACCGTCACGGTCGTGGTCACCGCGCAGAATGGCACCACCAAGACCTACACGGTCACCGTGACGCGTGCGGTCTCGTCGAATAACGACCTGGGCGCATTGTTGTTGTCGAGCGGCACCCTGAGCCCGGTATTCAGCGCGGCCCAGCAGAACTACACCGCTACCGTGCCCGACAGCTCCATCACCGTCACCCCGACCGTGGCCGATGGCAGTGCGAGTGTCATGGTCAACGGCGTTGCCACGCCCAGCGGCAACGCGTCGGCCCCCATTGCGCTGAACGTCGGCAACAACGTGGTCACCGTGCAAGTGACCGCCCAGAGCGGCTCCACCAAAAACTACACGGTCACCGTGACGCGTTCGCGACCCACCACGGCGACGGGCATCAGCCCCACCGGAGGCGGCACGGTGAATGCCAGCCTGTCGGGGTCGGCGGGCTGCGGGTTTGACCAGGCGAATTTCATCCCTCGCACCGGAGGCGCGGGCTCGCCGCCTTCCGGGGGCACGGCCGGGTATGTGTTTCCCCAAGGCTTGTTCGATGTGATCGTCGGAGGTTGCCCCAATGGTGCCGCCGTGACCATCACGCTGACCTATCCACAGCCGTTCCCATCCGGTGCCGTGTACATGAAATACGGCCCTACGCCGAGCCAGGGCGCTTCCCACTGGTACCCGTTCCCCGGAGCGAAGATCACCGGCAACACAGTCACGCTGGTACTTACGGATGGCGGCTTGGGGGATGATGATCTAGCGCTGAATGGCGCTATCCCGGATCCGGGTGGTGTGGCATTAGCCGCGGCCTCTACAGGGATTCCAACGCTTTCCCAGTGGGGTGTGCTGTTGTTGTCCTTGATGCTGGCTGCAATAGCCGTTCTGTGGACTGGTGCCCCGTCTCGTAAATAACTGGTACTTGTCGCGCGTACCAGTGAGGTATCTTTGAAACGGAGATACCGCGATGAGGACAGGCAGACCGAAGACTGAACTGGTGCTGTCGGATGAGGAGCGTTCGCAGCGGCTGTCGTTTGCTCGACGCCGCTCGCTGCCTGCGGTGGTAAGCAATCAAGGAGATTTTTGGAAACTATCAATCACACCGAAATGTGATAGTTATTCCACGTTTATATGATATTTTCTACCAGTGCCTGAGCCAGGGCGGGCGCCGTTGAGTATTTTCCAGTATCGATGGAAATATAGTTTCCAAATTTTGTGGTTCCATAATCAGAACGGCGGTGCAGCGTTGATTTTCGATCCGAAAGTGCTCCTTGGCCGGCGGCAAAAACCCATCCGCCTTCAAGGGTGGAACGCTCTGCTTGCTCGCGAATTTGCGCTACCCATGGCAATAAGGCTTGAAGATGGTTGAGAATGGAGTTCGATATGTCCTCAGCATTTTTGGAAGCTAAATGAGGCTCCGGTGGTGAAATGTCAGGGCTGTCTACACACAAACCGTCGGGATACCAGGAGAGGTAAAAATCACGCCCGTTGTAGTTTTTTATGTCTCCGAATGGCCCGGTGGCGATGACAGCGCAAGGGGTATGAACCGGTTCTGCAGTGCGCAAGAAAAGCGATTGACGGTATCTGTTCGACCAAACTCCTGTCGGCTCTAGTCCCGCAGTTCGATCTATCGCCAAACGGCCTTGCCAGAGCGAGTTTATTACGTAATCGTATGGGCCAAATATGCCTGCGGAAGTCTCTATTTTCCACGTGCCGTTGATGCCCATCTCTGCGGGCCGTGCAGCCACGACACGGGTTCCCATAAATTGTTGAATCAATTTTTCAGCGCCCATCGCGGGTATAAACCGCTCGGCGACCCAATTGGTATCAACGGATCTTTCTGGAACCCGGAAACCTGCAACAATGTCTGGCGACGATGTGAAGCCAGCCAGTTCAGAAGAGCTCAGCTGGTGAACCCGACTTTCAGACGCATCTGCTAGATATCGCGCTGCATCCGGGTGAGATCGCACGCGTTCAACGACTTTCTCCATGTACGTCTTCATTTCCGATGCAGAAGTCACGGATTTGCGATGGCAAAAAAACAGGTCGTCTTCGGAGGTAATGGCTGGAGCGAGGGACGTGCCGATCAATTCCTCTATCAATGGACGAAATCTGAGACCGCCGGGAATGACGTGATCCGCCGTGCTGAGTGACGGATCTGCGCTGTAGAGGCATCCTAAGTGGATTTTTCCTTCGTTCCATCGACTCGCCGCACTGAACGGTTGTTCCGCCATATCGAAGATGGATACTTCGATCCCTTTGCGCGAAAAAAAAAGCGCTGCAGAGCAGCCCATGATTCCAGCGCCAAGGATGGCAATTCGGGGGGGATTTCGCATATGTATTAATTCCAGGTCGAGACATATGATCCGGGATCATAAGGTTCGCTGGCCAATACCAAAAGCGCGGAATTCGAGACCAAATAAGTCTGGCGGCACCACACGCCAGCACCTAACAGGAGGCCTGGTCCCGCCGCCGCTAGCACAGTATCAACTTCTTCGTGCCCCTTTCTTAGCAAGAGGCCGATCTTTCCATGCAAGCAAATGAGCAGTTGTTCCCCGCTGCGGTGGCCATGCTCCCCCCGAATGGATCCGGTTGGGGCGTCTGTCACCGTGAATGCTCGGCGTGGCTTGAAGGGTAGGCTATCAAAATCGAGCGGCAGCAGATTGCCTCGCTCATCAGTGTGGGTGGGGAGATCAATGAAGCGGACTCGCCCTTCAAACCAGGTGGAACAGAGGGGTGAAGCGATGGTGTTCATCACTTTTCCTCTTTTTTCAGATCTGGATTGTTTTGGTAGAGCCATCTCGCCAAAGGGCTGGCGAGCGTCATTTTTTGCTCAGTAGTGAGGTCGGAAATCCAAATTTCGCGCATTATGGCGGCGTAGACTTCATAGAGTTGGCGTTTGGAAAATTCCCAGCCGCGGGATAAACTGCCCGGCTTATAATACTTATAACACAGAGTTTGGGGAACGCGTGCGAATTCTCCCAGCAAGCTCATATGGAACAGCCAAGGCCAATCTGCGGAAAATTCTCCTGCGCGATGGGTTTTAAGGCCGTTGATTTGTCGCGCTTGTTTGAGGCGAAATAGCCCTCGATTGGGCACCCACCATTTGTTATTTCCACTCATCATGAGTGCACCCCGTTGGGCCGGGTCACGAACACCCTCAAGCTCAGTGAATACCCAGTGCTCTTGAGTTCCGTTGGTATTTGTAAGATGCACGTCCGAATAACTCATGACAACCTCTGGCCGCATGTCCAGCACTTCTGCCAGCAGCCTGATGTATTCGGGTTTTAGGATGTCATCGTGAAACGCAAAAAGTACATAATCCGCGTCGGTCTGATTCAATAAAAAGTTGCAGTTGCCCACATACCCTAGCCGATGCGGTTGCAAGATCACCCTGAAGCGTGAGTCTTTCTGAGCATGCGCCATGCAAATCTCATAAGTTGAATCACTGCATTCATCGACAGAGACGACAACTTCCAGGTGAGGGTAAGTCTGCGCGGAGAGACAGTCGAGGGTTGCTTGGATGAATGCCGCAGACTGCCACGCCGGGACAAGCGCGGCCACTTTCGAGGGCTTTGGACTAGGTTGCATGGGCTTGGTAAAGTGAACTCCAATTCCCAGTGTAGTAGACCTAGATGGGGTCGTTGAGGGGTCGGCAAGCCCACGTCGCGTTGGCCGCTTGCGTGCATGCCACAGCAGAGTCGGGTGGGCAAATTCGGGATGTAGCGCGATATGCCAACAGCCTGAATACCTCCCGGAAACCGCTTGCATCCGCTGCTAGCGGTCTCCCCTTCCTGGCCATCAAAACCGGTACGTCGAAGTCAACGTATACGTCCGCGCCTGCCCGTAGAAGCAATCGCCCCGCGCCAGGCACTGGGTGATGTGCACCTTGTCCGCCAGGTTGACCACGTTGAAGGCCACGCGCCAGTCGCCGGCGTCGTACGCCACCATGGCATCGGCCAGGGTGGCGGCCGGGGTGCTGATGGCGCTGGTGCCGCTCCACTGCGAGCCGGTGTAGCGCACGCCGGCGCCCACTGTCCAGCCGCCGCGGCCTTCGCTGGCGAAACGGTGGCTCAGCCAGGTCGAAGCCGTGTGGCGAGGGGTGCTCGCCACGGGCAGGCCCTGGTCGCCGGTGTTGCTGCGGCTGATCTTGGCATCAGTGAAGGCATAGCCCACGGTCCAGTCCCAGTTGCGCGCCAGGCTTGCCTGCACTTCGGCTTCGAAGCCCTTGACCTTCACTTCGCCGATCTGCAGGCTGTTGAGCGGGTTGGTCGGGTCGGTGGTCTTGCGGTTCTTCTCCCGCAACTGGTAGACGGCGGCAAAGGCGCTGATGCCCTGGCCCGGGGGCTGCCATTTCACGCCGGCCTCCCATTGTTCGCCGCGCTGGGGCTTGAAGGGGACGCCGTAAAGGTTGGCGCCACCCAGGGGCTGGAAGGATTCGGAATAGCCCGCATAGGGTGCCCATCCGCCGTCCATCTGGTAGGTGACGCCTGCGCGCTTGGTCCAGGCCTTGTCGTCGGCGGCAGCGGCGGGGCGGCCTTCGGTGTCGCTCTTGGCGTTGTCGTGGCGCAGGCCCAGCGTAGCGGTCCAGCGGCCCCACTTGATCTGGTCCTGGGCATAGAAGCCCAGCTGGCGCTGCGCCACGCTGGGCACGCGTGCGAGGGCCGATGCCGACGGCGCCGTGAAGTTGCCATACACGGGGTTGTAGACGTCGATGGCGGGCGCCACGGCGCGCCAGCTTTGCTGGCCCCAGTGGTTGCGCTGCACGTCCAGCCCGCCGAGTACGGTGTGCTCCGTATCACCCCAGCGAAGTTTGCCTTCGACCTGGGTGTCGACCAGCAGCATGCGTGCGGTGCCCAGCGTCCACGATGCGTCGCGCAGCACGGTGCGGTTATCGGCGTTGAACACGGGGCGTGCGGGGCGGCCCAGCGCGGCGTTGGCGGCAAAGCTGGTGTACAGCGTGCGGTAGTCCACCTCGCTCACGCTGCGGCGCAGGTTCTGGCGCACGGTCCAGGCGCTGTCGATTTGGTGGCTGAACAGGTAGCCCCAGGAGGTGCTTTCGGAGTTGTAGCGGTCCCAGCCCGGCTCGCTGATGAAGGTGGAGGTGGGGATCTGGCCGTAACGGTTGGGCAACTGCGTGCCCTGCCAGGGGAAGAAGCCGATCAGCGATCCGCTCTTGTCCTTCTGGTGCGTGAACTGCAGCGTGAGCGAGGTGGCGGCGCTGGGCTTCCAGGTCACGGTGGGGGCGATCACCAGGCGGTCATCGCGCACGTGGTCCACCTGTGTGTCGCTGTCGCGGCCCACGGCCACCAGGCGGTAGAGCCACTGGCCGTCTTCGGTGAGCTTGCCGGTCATGTCGGCGGCGATCTGCTTGCGCGCATGGTTGCCCAGCTGCACCTGCACCTCGCGCAGCGGCTCGGCCTGCGGGCGTTTGCTGGTGAGGTTGAGTACGCCACCCACACTGCCCTGGCCGTACAGCACCGACGAGGGGCCGCGCAAGAACTCCACGCGCTCCAGCGTGTATGGATCGGGCCGCGTGTCGTTCCAGTAGCCGATGAAGCGCACCATGCCGTCCAGGTACTGCGTCACGTCGCCGCCGCGCGCCTTGAAGGTGTCCTGGCGACTGTCGAAGTAGTTGGACACGGCACCTGCCGTGTAAGCCGTCACCTGGCGCAGCGTTTGCACACCCTGGGCCTCCATCTGGTCGCGGGTGATCACGCTGATGGCCTGCGGCGTCTCGACGAGCGGCGTGTCGGTCTTGGTGGCGCTGAGCGCACGTTTTGCGACAAAGCCCGTGACGGGCGCCGTGGGGCTTTGCTGTTCAGCGCCCGCATTGACGGTGACAGGGGCAAGCGCCTTTTCCGCAGTGGGTTCGGTGGTGCCAGGGGCCGTGGCCTGCTGCGCGTGGGCGGCGCCACACAGGGCCAGCAAGGCCGCGTGCGCGATGGCGGTGCGGCAGGCGGTGATGCCAGGTTTCATGGTGCTGTTTCTCCGATCGTTGAAAAAGTATTCAGGCCCGCAGGCGACAGGCCGTGGTCATCACGCGCCCGGCTTCGGGCTCTTGGGTGGTGGTGGGGTGGTGGCGCGTGGCCGTCAGAACGTGTAGTCCAGCGACACCTGCAGGCTGCGTGGCGTGCCCGGCACGACGGCGCCAAAGCCGGCCGTGGTGGTCGTTCCGTCCAGGTAGTAGCGGCGGTTGCCCGCGTTCTTCAGGTTGGCCTGCAGCCGCACGCCGCCCGCAAACTGGTAGCCCACGGCCAGGTCGACCACGGTGTAGCCCGGCAGGCGCCACTTGTTGTCGTTGGCGATGAACTTGTCGCCCTGGTGCACCAGGCCGCCGCCGACCCACAGGCCGGGCAGTTGCGGCAGGCGGTACTGCGTCCACAGCGATGCGTTGCGGCGCGTGGCCAGCGCGACGCGGTTGCCCACGTTGGCCCCGGCGGTGGTGTCGGCCAGCACCTTGGGGTTTTGGAAGCTGGCCTGGGCCGTCACCGTCCAGCCGGGGGTGATGCGGCCTTGCAGCTCCAGCTCCACGCCCTTGATGCGCTGGCGCGCGGTCAGCACCGAGTAGCCGGGGTGCAGCGGGTCGGTGGCGGGCGCGTTGGTCAACTCCAGGTCGAAAGCCGACACCGTGGTCATCAGGCGCTGGTCCAGCCACTCCTGCTTCCAGCCCACTTCCAGCTGTTTGCCTTCGGAGGGCGGCGCGGCGCGGTCGCCCCAGATCAGCGTGCCCGAGTTGGCCTGGAACGAGCGTGCGTAGCTGGTGTACACCATGCTGCCCGGGCGCACTTCCCAGCTCAGCGCGGCGCTGGGCTGGGTCTGGCTCAGGTCGGTGACGGGCGTGGTGTAGGCGTCTTTGAACTTGTCATGGCGCAGGCCCAGCAGCAGGCCGAAATCGCCCAGCACCATGCGGTCCTGCACGAACACGCCGGTGTTGCGGGCGTCGGAGGAGAGCTTGCCCACGCCGGTGGAGGCCACGGGTGGCACCAGGCCTGCGACGGGGTTGTAGAGATCGATGGCGCCCAGGTTGCCCGTGGTGCGCGCGCCATAGAAGCCCGCAATGGCGCGCCAGTCCAACCCCGCCAGCATCGTGTGTTTGACCGCGCCGGTTTGCAGCTGCGCGCGCAGTTCGGCCAGCGCGGTGTCCGACGTGTATTTTTGTCCCGGCGCCATCCAGTAGGTGCGCGCCACGCGGCCGTTGGTCACCGGGCCCATGGGCGACACGATGTTCACGTTGCGAAAGGTCTCGTTGCGCGACAGGTGCACGCGGGCTTCCAGCTGGTCCGTCAAACGGTGCTGCAACTCGGTGGAATAAAAGCGCAGATGGCCGTCGGTCTTCAACCAGGGCTCGCCGTAAAACGCGCCCACTGGCAGCACGTCGGCGCTGCGTGGGTTCTTGGGGTCTGGCACTGCCAGACCGGAGGTGGACGTCCCGTCGATGCTTTGGGTCTCCGCCTGCGCGCGCCAGACGGTGTTGGGCGCGATCTGCCATTCCAGGCTGCCGGCGATGCCCTGCTTGCGCGGGGTGTTGCCATCCACAAAGCTGCCGCCCCGGCTGGCGCCGCCGTCGAGCCTGTAGCGCAGCGTGCCGTCGGCATTGAGCGGGCCGGTCAGGTCGAACTCGGCGCTGCGCCAGCCATGGCTGCCTGCGCCGATCTTCACGGTGCGCAGTGGGTCGGCCTGGGGCCGCTTGCTCACGTAGTTGACCAGGCCGCCAGGCGCGACCTGGCCGAACTCCAGCGCGGCGGGGCCCTTGATCACCTCGACACGTTCGATGTTGAACAGCGGCGGGTCCAGCAGGTGGACGAACTTGGCGCCATCGCGCAGGAAGTTGTAGGTGTTGTTGGCCCACAGCCCGCGGATGGAGAACTGCGAGTACGAGCCGTAGTACTCGCTGCGCGTGGAGACGCCCGAGGCATTGCGCAGCACGTCGCGCTCGGTGGTGGCCATCTGCTGCTCCAGCAGCGCGTTGTCGATCACGCTGACCGAGCGCGGCGTCTCCAGCACCGACAGGCCCAGGCGCGAGCTGCTTTGCGCGCGCCGTGCGGGCGTGGCGGCGGCGCCTGCCGTGGAGTCGATGACATCGACCTGGCGCAAGGAGGGAGCGGCTGTTGGAGCGTCGGCGGGTATGGGGGCCGGTGCGGGTGCTGTGCTGTTCTGCGCGAACGCGGTGCCGCACACAGCCAGCAGCGCGGCGTGCGCTACAGCGGTGCGCAAGAGATTGGGGTGAATCATGGCGCTATCGGATTAGTAGCTGTCAGCGCTTTTACATAAAGCGCTACAGCCTATTTTTAGTGATATGAATGCCAGCCGCCCGAGCGTGCCAAGGCAGTACCACGCGCCGCGAGAGGGCGGTGGTTTGTGCGGCTAGCGAATCGGCGGTGGCGTCAGCCGGGGCTCAGTGGGCCTTGGGCGGCTCGGGCAGGGCGGGCGACGCCATACCATCGGCCAGCACAAAGGTCAGCGTGGTCACGTAGCTGGCTTCGCCGTACTGCCCGCCCTGGGCTTCGCCGGGGGTCTTGTCGCTGTGCTTCACCTCGGCCACGTACTGGCCCTTCCAGGGGGTGACGAAGGTCACGGTGCCGTCTTCACCCGCCTCGGCTTCGCGCGTCCAGCCGGAGGGTGCTGCCAACTGCACCTTGGCCTTGGGCAGCGGCGCACCCTTGTAGACAACCTTCAGCTGACCGGGCTTGCCGGTGGGCACCAGGTCGAGCGGGGCGGTGGGCGCCACGGGCTGTGCCAGGCCGGCCACCCAGCGGGCCGAGGGCTGCCAGAACATCGCGGGCAGGTTGCGCTTGCTGCGGTCGATCAGCGGGTAGGTGGCGGCGGCGAACAGCGTGTCTGGCGTGCCGGTGGTGGTGTAGACAAAAGCGTCCTTGCCCAGCTGGCCTTCCGCGCGCTGGGTCGTGCTGCCCGTGCGTTGTTCCAGTGCGGGCACGCCCTTGAACTGGTCCAGCCGGCCGGGCGAGGTCTCGCGCAGGTTCTCGTTGAACTCGCCAAAGTGCAGGCGCGCCTGGCCCCCGGCGTTTTCGAGCCAGACCTGGTGGGCATGGGCGGTGCTCACCGCAGTGAGGGCGGCGCAGGCCAGCAGGGCGGCCAGCAGCGGGGCTTGGAGGCGTTGGTTCGAGGACATGGACGATTTCCTTTCGGTGGTTTCAGTAACAACAAAAACAGCGGAGCGCAGGGCACCACGCCCCTGCGATGCAGGGGTGATAAACACTCATTTTTTGATAGCTGCCTGCGCTTGTTGGATAAGCGCTGGGTGGCTTTTTGACCTTAAATTTTGTCTGAACAGGGCCTGGGCGGCGTGGCGGCGGTGCCGCTTTAGAAGTCCACGCCTACGCTCAGCGACAACGTGCGCGGTGCACCCACCACCAGATAGCCCGAGCCGGGGTAGCCGCCCACCGAGGCCCAGTGGTTGCGGTTGGTCAGGTTGTCGATGCGGGCGCGCAGCGTGACGAGGCGGCCCTGCACTTCGGTGAGGTAGCGGGCACCCACGTCAAGCCGGTTCCAGCCAGGCACGCGCAGGGTGTTGGTGGCGTTGGCATAGCTGGCGCCGGTGTGCACCCAGCGGCCATCCACGGCCAGGCCCGGCACGCCGGGCACGTCCCACTCTGCACCCAGGTTGGCCTGCAGCTTGGGCACACCGATGACGCGCTGGCCGTCGGTGGCGGCAGCGCCGGTGGTCAGCTGCTTGGCGTCCAGCCAGGTCAGGCCGCCAAGCACGCGCAGGCCCTTGGTGGCCTCGCCCTGCAGTGCCAGTTCCACGCCCTGGTGGCGGTCTTTGCCGCTGGTGCTGAAGAGGTTGGCCGCGCTCAAAAACGCGCGGGGCTTGGTGGTGGAAAACAGCGCCACGCTGCCGCCCACGCGGCCCGCGTCAAACTTCACGCCCACTTCCTTTTGTTTGGAGACATAGGGCGCCAGCATCTCGCCCCGGTTGGCCGCCGTGCTGGGCGCGGTCTGGCCCTGGCTCAGGCCTTCCACATAGTTGGCATACACCGACAGGCCCTTGTCCACCTTGTAGATGGCCGCGAGCAGCGGGCTGGTGCGGCTCTGGTCATAGCGGTCGGTCTGCACGGCGGTGCCGTAGGCGTAGTTGGCGATTTCGATTTTCTGGTGGCGCAGGCCGGCCGTGAGCAGCAGGCGGCTGTCCAGCAGCTGCACCGTGTCGCCCAGCGCAAAGCTGGTCAGGCGGGTGCTACCCGTGCGCTGCGGGTGGGCCAGGTCGCCGCCGAAGAGGGTGTCGGCGCTAAAAGCCGGCAGGCCGGTGGCCACGGGGTTGTAGAGGTTGGTCGCCTGGGTGTTGCGCCAGTCCATGGCATAGGCGTTTTTCTTGTCGGCGCTGAAGTGCGACGCCACCGCCACCCATTCGTGGCCCACGCTGCCGGTCTGCAGCTTGCCGCGCAAGCCCAGCTCGCCAGTGTTCACGCTGTCCTTGCGGGTGTTGTCAAAACGGTAGGTGGTGGCCGCGCCGCTGGCGGCGTTGGTCACTGTGAGGTTGGCCAGTGAATTGGCTTCTTCGCCACGGCGCGCGCCCGCCGCGGCCCAGGCCGTGGTGGTGGGCGACAGGTCCCACTCGCCGCGCAGCGTGCCGAAGGTGTCGCGTTCGTTCGAATAGCTCCAGGGCTGGGCAAAGTTGGCCTGGTTGTCGGGGGCACCCGGCACCGCCGTCACCGCAGCACCCAGCGTGACATTGGTGCGGGTGTTCTTGAGCTGGTGGTCTTGCCAGCCGATGTCGCCGGACAGGCGCACGTCGCGGCTGCGCCAGTCCAGGCCCACGGCCAGCAGGCCGAGCTGGACGTCTTCGCCATCGACCGCCGTCCCACCGTTGCGGGCCGCCGCATTCACGCGGATGCCGGTGTTGCCATCCGGCCCAAAGCGGCGGGCAATGTCGGCCGCGATCTGTGTCTGGCCGCCGCTGGCCACACCAAACGTCACGCGGTTCAAGGGCTCGTTGGGCGCCCGCTTGGGCAGCAGGTTGATGCTGCCGCCCAGACCGCCGCCATTGGGGCTGGCGCCGTTCAAAAAGGCCGATGCGCCGCGCAGCACCTCCACGCGTTCGAACAGCTCAGTCGCAATGTATTGGCGCGGCAGCAGGCTGTACAGGCCGTTGTAGGCCGTGTCGTCCGAATCGAGGATGAAGCCCCGGATGAAGAACGCTTCCTGAAAATTGCCAAAGCCGCGTGCCACGCGCACCGTGGGGTCGTTTTGCAGCACATCGCCTACGCTGCGGGCATGGCGGTCCTGGATCAGTTCGTTGGTGTAGCTGGTGATGGAAAATGGCGTGTCCATCGCGTCCTTGGTGCCCAGGATGCCGGCACGCCCACCGCGCGCCACCTGGCCGCCGGGGTAGGCGGGCGACAGGCCCTGCGCCGATGCGTCGGCACTGGCGTTGACCGTGACGGTGGACAGGGTTTTGCCGTCGGGCTCGGTGCCGCTGGCCGTCGCTTGCGCCCAAGCGGTGGGCGCGCTCAGTGTGAAGAGCAGGGCGGCGGCCAGTGCGGCTGAGGTCAGGGCAGGGCGGCGAGGGGAATGGGGATTGCGCATGGCGTGCTGAAGGTGCGGGGAATGTTCAGAGTTACGTGGCGTTGGCGTTGGCGCCCGCTTCGTCGGCATCGGTGTGGGGTTTGTCATGGGCGCGTTGCGCAGTGGCCTTTGGCGTGGTGCGCGGCCAGCAGGTCCAGCCCATCACCGCCACCGGAATGCCCAGACCCACCCACGACCACCAGTCGCCCCAGGTGTCAGACACCAGTGCCGTGATGAGGCCGGTGGTGGTCACCACACCCATCACGATGGGCCAGCCCCACAGCGACCAGAAAGGGCTCGCCTTCATGCGCGGCCCCCCGTGTGGGGCAGAGGGCTGCCGGTGCGCGCTGCAGCCGTTGTCGGCAGGCTGGTGTGACCTTGCACGGTGGCTGCCGCGGTGGTGGTGCTGGTAGTGGCGTTGCTGGCGCTGCCCGCCTGCACGCCCTTGCGCAGCCACAGGTACAGCCCGCTGCCCAGCACCACGATGGTGGCAATGTCGAGCAGCGCCCACAGGATCTTCATCGGCATGCCGCCGTAGTCGCCAAAGTGCAGCGGCTGCGAGACCAGCAGCGCAGTCAGGTACCACGGCAGCTGGGGCGCTGCTGTGACCTGCGCCGTGCGCGCATCCACCAGCACGGGCTTGAGCAGGCGCGAGGTGAGCGGCTCGTTGCCCCGCAGGAAGAACGTGTTGTGATGCGGGCTGGAAAACGCCGTGCCCGGGAACGCAATGAACGACAGCTTGGTGCCCGGCGCCTGGGCCTGCGCCACCTCCAGCGCTTGTTGCAGCGGCCCGCGCTCTGCGGCGGGCACGATGGGCTGGCCCTCATAGGGCTTGAGCAGCACCGAGAGCTGGTCGTACTGCCAGTACTTGATGAGCAGGTCCGCCCACGTGTTGATCATGCCCGTGCCGCCCACCACAAACGCCCACACCAGCGTGACGATGCCCAGCAGGTTGTGCAGGTCCAGCCACTTCACGCGCGTGGAGCGCTCGCGCCGCACCTCGCCAAACGCGAGCTTGCGCATGAACGGTGCATACAACACTACCCCGGTGACGATGGCCACCAGCAGCAGGAAGCCCATGAAGCCCAGAAACAGCTTGCCCGGCAGGCCCGCGAACAGGTCCACATGCAGCTTGAACATCACGTACATGAAGCCCTCGTCAAAACGCGGCTGCGCCAGCACCTGGGCCGTGCGCGCATCCACCGCCACGGATCGGAAATCATCGGTGGGCGCCGGTGTGGGCGTGAGCGTGACGAACCAGACGTTGTCATCGTCCTCCGCATGTGATGCGAACTGCACCACACGATCCGGGTGCAATGCGTGCGCGGTGGCCAGCACCTTGTCGAGGCTGGCGCGCGGCGTGCTGGCGGGCATGGCGGGCGCCTCGACCTCGGTGCCCAGCAGGTGGCCAATTTCGTGGTGAAAGATCAGCGGCAGGCCCGTGATGCACAGCAGCAGCATGAAGACGGTGCACACCAGGCTGGACCACTTGTGGGTCCAGCTCCAGCGGCGCAGGGCGGTGGGGCTCAGCATGGTCCAGGGGTGGGGCGGCAGGGGCTGGGCTGGCACACACCTGTACGGCCGCCCCGCAGCGCAGGGGCAGCAATGGCAGCAGTAGGAGGAGCGAAGAGGTGGTTCAAGCCAGACAACCCGAAAACATCGAAGGACGGTGGGTGCTGGCTGCAGCCTTAGAGCAGGTCTAAGGGGGAGGCTGTGGCTTGCGTATACCTAATTTTACATTGCAAATAGGAATTGTTTGTATTCGTAATGGTGGTCGGGCTGCGTGTGTTGGGAAAAAGCCCGATCCCGTGGTGCGGGGAATGGTCTGTTTGGGGCCGGGCATCGCGCGGAGAATGCGCGGGGTTCAGGGCAGGGGGCTTGTGGAAGAAGCCCTTGGCAGTGGCGGCCGCCGGTATCGTGTTTGCAGATTCGGGAGCTGCATGGGGCCACAGGCGGCGATGGCCATCGCATTCCCAGGCCGTATCGGTTCCATTCGTTCGGCCAGCGGGCAGCCCGCAAGTGGGCCCTCCAGCGCGCAACCTGCGCCCGCTGGCAGGCTATAGTCCCTTGGACCCAGCGTGCCGGTTTTGCAGGATCTTTGTGCCTGGGCATTGAACCAGTGCATTGGCTGCGAAGCCAAGCTGCGAGCCGCTTTCAGGAGAGCTCCGTGTCCACGATATCCCGCGCCGTTCAGCCTGTCGCGCACGCATCTGCGGTATGCATGGGTGCCCTGCGTCGAGCGCTGCACATGGCTGCCTTGCCAGGGCTCGCTGTTCTGGCCATTCTGTGTATGGGCAATGCATATGCCGCAGACGGAAACACATCCGCGGAGCAGAAGGCCAGGCTCGCAATAGCCCCCGAGTTTCGGCATCTCGACTTTGTCTTGGCCGCCGCAGAGGGCGACTTGAACGGCGACGGCGTTCCCGACCTGGCCATGCTGCTGATGGGGCGCAAAGGAGAAGGCCAAAAAGAGGAGAGGCTGTTCGTCCTGGCCGGAAGGGCAGATGGCAGCTATCAGGTGCTCTCGGTCTCCGGCGAGTTCTGCCACCCCGGCAAGTTCTACAACCTGGACATCAAGAACAACGCGTTGTTCGTCCAGGCGGTTTTCTATGCAGACGCCGCCCGGTTCTCGGGCTTCACGCTGCAGTTCCGCTACAACGCCAAGACCAAAGACCTGGAACACATCGGCGAGCAGCAGGACGACGAAGACTACTCCAGCAACTCCTCCTACCGAGTGAGCCTCAACTACCTGACCAACGCCGCCATTCATTCGCGGCGTGTTGGAAAGAAGTACAAGGAGGCGAGAGGCCGGATCACCGATGCTCCGGGCGTGCTGCCTTTGAACGGGTTTGTCTGCGAAGGCTATGGCATGACGAGTTCTTCTGTCTACCTTGATGACAATTTCAAGGTGCACAAGAAGGGAGGTACGCAGCCATGATGCGGAGCGGGTTTGTCGTATGGACCCGCAATGGCGGTCAGGATGACCGCGGTTCTTCAATGGCGAGTGCGCTGCCGCGGCCCATTCACGGCCAACGTCAGACACCTACAGTTTCAGCTCCCATGCTTGCCTCCGGTCGCTTCCAGCTCCGCCCCTTCGTTGAATCCGATCTCGCCTCTTTCGTCGAGGCGGTTCTGGAGTCCACCGCCACTGTTGGCAAGTGGATGTCCTGGGCCCATGCCGACTACACAACCGCCGATGCTGCATCCTGGTTTGCGCATTGCGAGGCCGAGCGGGAGACTCACTCAACCAATCCAGTCTGAGCGCATATCAATGTCGAAACCACGCTTACTACTCGTTCTTTGGCTAGGTCTCTCGGTGTGCGCTGGAGTTTTCCTGTGGCTAGGGCATCCCGAGGGTCTACTCCGCTGGCTACTCCTTGCAATGTTTGCTCCACCGGCCTATCTCCTGCTTAGCGCGGCCGGAGAGCTCCTAGGACTTGCCTACTCCCGTTTGCCAGGTATCCGCCATGGGAACGAGTTTGTTGAGCAAAGAACCAGGCAGCGGTCGATCTCGGGGCTTCGTGTGTTGTGGTATTCCGTTTCTACGCTTGTTTTCATTGCATTGGTTGCCGCAGTCACATGGGTTGTCCGCGCGCATTCCTAGCCAAAAGTGAATGCCACACAACAATCCATCTGTCGGTAAAGAGCGGCTTTTCCCCTTCAAGGCCAGGGGTCGCCCAGAAGCGCCGCCTCTCCCCTCCTTCAAGCCGAAGCGACTTAGCGGCTTGGCTTAATTGACGCGGTAGACACCTACAGCTTCAGCCCTATGCTTGCTTCCGGTCGCTTCCAGCTACGCCCCTTCGTTGAACTCGATCTCCCTGCCTTCGTTGAGGCAGTTCTGGAGTCCACCGCCACCGTCGGGAAGTGGATGCCCTGGGCCCATGCCAGCTACACAACCGCCGATGCTGCATCCTGGTTTGCGCATTGCGAAGCCGAGCGGGAGCGAGGTTCCAGCTACGAGTTCGGGATTTTCGACGCCGGGTCCAATACCCTTGTGGGTGGCTGCGGCCTCAATCAATTCAACCCGGTCAACGGTTTCTGCAACCTGGGCTACTGGGTCCGCCAATCCTGGCAGCGCCAAGGCGCAGCGCTCGCCGCCGTTCAGGCACTCAGTCAGTTCGCCTTTGCCGAACTCAAGCTGGGCCGCGTTGAAATCGTCGTGGCCCAGCACAACACGCCCAGTCTCAGCCTGGCCGAGCGGTCGGGGGCGGTGCGAGAGTGCCTCGCGCGAAATCGGCTCAAGGTGCATGGCTGCTTTACGGATGCCTATGTCTTTTCCCTCGTCCCTCCAGGCGTCTGACACCGCCGTCAAAGGAATGTCTTGCGCCAAAGCGCAGGCCACCCTGTCCGTCGAACGCTTTGCCCTATGAGCCAAATTGCACAGCCAGTGGAGGTCCGCCGTCTTGGTGCCGATGACGCTGCGGCGTTTTCGGCTTTGCGACGAGAGGTCACACGAGCAGACCCCGTGCCCATGGGTTTGACGTTCGAGGAAGAACTCACGCGCACGTTGGAAGGCTTTCGAGCGCAGCTCTCTGCACCTCTTCCAAACGCTGTGTTCGGTTGTTTTATTCAGGGTGAGCTTGCCGCGACAGCTGCCGTCAGCCGCACAGGCCAATTTCCGTCCTCGCACCACAAAATGGTGATGTGGGGCGTGTTTACGTCCCCTCAGCACCGTCGCCGGGGACTAAGCCGGCAGGTCGTGGAAACCGCCCTTCAACACGCCTTCGACAACGGTGTGCATCGTGTGAACCTGCAGGTGTACGTGCCCAACGAACCGGCCATCGTGCTTTACAAATCAATGGGCTTTGTAGAGTACGGCGTCGAGTCTGAAGCAGTGTGCCTCGATGGCCGGTATCACGATGGCGTTCACATGACGCTTGTGAAAGACCGGCATGACAAGCCGCGGCATCCGAACGCCTTCGGCGTCAGCTGAGCGGCGATTTTCTCCTGCAGGACCGTCGTTGTGGACCGGGCAGCACCTGCCGATCTGGGGCCCGAGACCGGTACGCGCCCGCCATGCCAACTAACTTGTCGCGCAGCCGCACCCCTGCGCCTCAGCAGTCACAACGCAGCTACTTGCGCTGGACGACTCATTGGCGCATGGCTTTGTGCGGTGGTGATGTGTCCACGCTCTTGCGCTCCACACGAGCACTGCGATGGACGCGATCCCCAGCAGAACCATCAGTTCCAGACTGATCCCGAGTGTCGCCACCAGCCAGGAGGTCACTCCAAGCGCCGCAGCCCCACCCAGCAGGGGGATCGCCAAGGGGATGGTGCAGCACGCCACGCAGGCTCCCGCTATGCCCAGTGCGGCCAATACAGGTTTTTTCACGAATTTTCTCCAATGGGTCCATGCGGGTCGATTCCCGTAAGCCCACTTTAAAATCTCAAGTTACTTGAGGTGCAAGGACTATTGTGAAAAAGCCGACAAACCCCGCTGACCCCACACCAGAGCTGCTCTCCATTGGCGCCCTGGCCAAGCGGGTTGGCTTTGCGGTATCTGCCCTGAGGTACTACGAAGAAGTGGGCTTGATACCCGCCGCGATGCGGCGCGACAGCGGCCATCGTGTCTATCCAGACTCGGTGCAAGACGTGCTCATCCTCATCCGGCACTGCCGCGATCTGGGGTTTTCGATTGATGAGACGCGCGAGCTGGTCGCGTTGTCGACCAGCGCCGAGCGCGACTGCGTGGAGGCGCGCGCAATAGCCCAGGCGCACCTCACCGCCGTGCGGGCCAAGATGGCAGAGCTGCGTCGCTTGGACCGCAGCCTGTCGCGTTTTGTCCAGGCTTGCAGCGCGGGCTGTGCTGGTGGTCCTGCGCCGGATTGCACCATCCTGGCCGACCTGCGCCAAGGCGAGCTGAAAGCCACGGCGGGCTCAGGATGCTGCTCATGAACAGCCCGCGTGCCCTCTTGCGATCAGCGTGACAGCGGTCCCGCGATCCGGTGCCATTTTCAAGCGCACACGTGCGCAGCGGCTGCGCGCACCGGTTTCGCCGTGGCGCGTGGCCATGGTGAGCCACGCGCTGAATGATTTTTGCTATTATTTTGGTAGCTTATAGCGCTTATCCAGAAAGCGCTAGGAGCCTAAAAGGCTTTGAATCTGTACGCCGCGCCTGTATGCGCTGCATTAGAACCGTGTGCGCAATGTCACCTGCAGCGCGCGCGGCGAGCCGGGCAGGATCAGGTTGTCGTTGCTGCCGTGGGACGACACGTAGTACTTGCGGTTGGCCAGGTTCTTGATGTTCACGTCCACATCCCACTGGCCCAGCGTGTACTGCAGCGCGGCGTCCAGCGTGGTGTAGCCGGGCAGGGTCACCAGGTTGGTCAGCGAGGTGAAGCGCGCACCCACGTAGTTCACGCCGCCGCCCGCGCGCAGGCCGTGGCCCAGGTCCTTCATGGCCCACAAAAATGCCGAGTTGCGCGGCGTGAGTGCAGCCACCTTGCCCTGCGCCGCGATGGCCGCCGTGGGCAGCTGCAGCGAGCCGGTGGTGGCCAGCGACTTGGTCATGCGGCCATCAAGCCACGCGTAGCCCGCGCTCACGTCCCAGCGGTCGGGCAGGCGGCCATTGGCGGTCAGCTCCAGGCCGTTGGTGCGCTGCGTGCCCACATTGATCTGGCGCGATGGGTTGGTCGGGTCGGTGTTCTTGATGTTGGTGCGCTCCAGGTTGAAGAGCGCGCCGGTGAAGTTCAGGCGGCCGTCCAGCACGTCGAGCTTCACGCCGATTTCCTTGTTCTCGGTGATCTCGGGCTCGGCGCCGGTGTTGTTGGCCGCCAGCGCAAAGGTCTCGGCCGAGGGCTGGAACGACTTGCTGTACGACACGTAGTACGACAGCGCATCGCTGGGCTGCCACACCAGGCCCGCGCGGGGACTGAACTTCTTGTCGGTGCGCGACAGGCCCGCGAGCTTGCGGTCGAACGTGGTCTCCTGCCCGAACACGTCGTAACGGGCGCCCACCAGCGCCTTCCACTGGGGCGCCAGCGTGATCTGGTTTTGCCAGTACAGCGCGGCCGTGTCCTGCGTGGTGTGGCTGGGGATGGCGCCGTCGGCCGCAAAGCTGGCGGCCGGGATGGCGGGGGCGGGGCGGTTGCCGGGGTTGAAGATCGGCACGCGGTCCGCGCCGCCCGAGACGGACTCGGCGCGCTTCTTTTGCTGGCCCAGCTCCACGCCCATCAGCCATTCCTGCTGGAAGCCGCCCAGCCGGTTGCGCCAGGTGACGTCGGTCTGGTTGAAGAAGCCTTTTTCGTCGCGCAGGACGAACGAGCGCGTGCGGCCCACCGTCAGGTTCACCGGGTCGGTGGTGCCGCCGGGCAGGGTGTTGTAGCGGTCGAGCGCGTAGTCGTACAGGCGCGTGACGTTGCGCACCGACCAGTCGTCGTTGAAGCGGTGGTTCAGCGTGGCCGCGAACGATTGCATGGTGCTGGTGGTGGTGTCGTCCTGCGCGGCGTTGCTGGAGCCGTAGTACGTGCGCGGCGACACGTTGACGGGGCGGCCGTTGAGCGCCGGAATGCCGAAGTCCGTCAGGCGCTGGTCGCGGGCGTTGGCGTACTGCAGCAGCAGGTCGGTCTGCGCCGCGAGCTTGAGCGCAAGCGACGGCGCGAAGTTGTGGCGCTTGACGAACTGCTGGTCGCGGTAGCTGCCCGAGTCCTCCACCGCGGCGTTGATGCGAAAGGCCGCGGTGTCGCTGATGCCCACATTCACATCGGCCGTGGCGCGGCGGTAATCGAAGCTGCCCAGGCCCAGCGACGCCTCGCCCGAGGTCTCGCCGAACTTGGGCTTCTTGGTCACGCGGTTGATCAGGCCGCCCGACGATCCGCGCCCGTACAGCACGGCGGCGGGGCCCTTGAGGACTTCCACCCGCTCGATGTCGGCCAGGTCGCGGAAGTACAGCGCATCGTCGCGCACGCCGTCGACAAACTGGTCGGCGATGGCCGTGAAGCCGCGGATCACCACCTGGTCGCGCTGGCCGTCGCCGTGGCTCATGGCCACGCCGGGCACGTTGCGCAGCACGTCTTCCATCGACCGCGCTCCCTGGTCGCGCATGAGCTGCTCGGGCACCACGTTCACGGCCTGGGGCACGTCGCGCAGCGGCGCGCTGCCCTTGGTGGTCGAGGTGCTGGCGGCGGGCGAGTAGCCATCGTCGCCCGTGGTGGACTGCACCGTGACCTCACCCAGCGTCTGCGGTGCGGTGGCCGGCGGGCTCTGCTGCGCCCACGCAGCGCTGCAAAGCGCGGCGAGCAGGGCGGCCGACAGGGGCCTGAGCGTGTGGGACTGGCGGAATGCGTGCATGGTTTTTCCTTGGGTGTGTGCGCAGCGCAGGTGAAGACAACCCGCACACCGGGCCTGGCGCGGGCCGGTGGTCGGCCCTGGCTGGGAGGTGTGCGAAGCGGTGAAGCGAAACGAATGCGTTGGGGTGGACGGGGCAGGGGGCAGGACGCGGTGTGGCCCGGGCGTGCGCAGCGCTGCGGCTGCGCCGCAGCGGCGTTCAGCCAGCCCGTGCGGCGCTGGGCGCCATCACCAGCCGCCGGCCCACGCCAGCAGCCCGGCAGCCAGCGCGACGCCGGCCGCGACCGGTGTGCGCCGCGGCTGCCAGGTCACCATGGCGGTCACCGCCAGGGCCGCGACCGACAGGGCGACCGTCCAGGCCGTCACGCCCAGCGATGCAGGCACCTCGCCCGACGGCCGCGCCGCTAGCCACAGCGAGAGCGCCAGCACCAGCCAGCCGGCGCGGCGCAGGTGCATCTGGCGCCGCGCCGTACCCTCGCGGCCCAGCGCGTCTTCGTGGTGGCGGTCCATGCCCAGCGCAATGGCCGACCATGCGGCAAAACACAGCAGAAAAGCGGACATGGATCAGGCTCCCGAAGTGGAGACGTCGGGCGTGGCCGACAGCGCCGGTGCCGCGGGCTGCGGGGCGGTTGCGTTGGCGGTTGCGGCGTGGCGCGGTGCCTGGGACACCGCCGCCCGGCCCTTGGGCACGCGCCCCGGGCGCAGCCGCCAGGACAGCCAGCACAGCAGCAGGCCCGTGGCCAGGAACGACAGGTCCATGCTGGCCCAGATCCATTCGCCCGCGGGCAGCGTGACGCCCAGGTGGGTGTGGGTGGTCAGCGCATTGATCAGCGGCAGGGCCGTCCACACGGCACCCGCAGCACCCAGCGGTACCGACCAGCCCATGCGGCTGGGCCGCACCACGGCGCACGCCAGCGCCCACAGCAGCGCGATGCCCCATGCGCTGAAGAACCAGGCCAGCTCGGCATCGGCCCGGCCCTCGATGCCCACGGGGATCAGGCGGTTGGAGGCCACATACACGCCACAGGCCAGCGGCAGGCCCGCCAGCGTGGCGATGTTGATGGCGGCCACCAGGCGCTCGCCAAAGGGCGCCTGGGTGCGCGCTGCAGGGGCGGCAGCGCCCTGGCGGCCGGCTTTGGTTTGCGACAGGGCGCTGCGCTTGACGGTCCACAGCACCATGCCCGTGGCGATCATCAGGCTGCCCAGCACGCCAAAGCCGAACAGGGCCCAGCGCATGCCAGCATCGGCAAAGCGCGCCAGGTGCATCCCGTACAGCACGCCATAGGTCTTGGCGGCGGGGCCGGTGGGGTCGGCCTGGTCCAGCCACTGGCCGGTGGTGGCGTCGAACAAAAGGCGCGGCGGGCGGTACTGCAGGCGGTCGCCCTCGTGGCGCGTGACCTCGACCACGGCGCGGCCCTTGGCATCGCGGCGCGCCTGCAGGCTGCCGATGCGCCCGCCGTCCCAGCGGGTGCGTGCTTCATTCAGGATGGGCTGCAGCGCGATGGCGGGCAGGGGCTCCACTTTGTCGTTTGCGCCGCGGCGGGGACGGCTCTCGGCCTTTTCGCCCTGCAGGTCGGCAAAGTACGCGTTGGAGTCCACGCCCTTTTCATTCTTGTACGTGGTGGCGATGCCGGCGGGCATGTACAGCGTGTGGAAGATCATCAGCCCGCTGAAGGTGATCATCAAATAGAACGGCAGCACCAGCACGCCGGTGACGTTGTGCGCATCCAGCCAGGCGCGCTGCCCGCCCTTGGTGGGGCGGAAGGTGAAGAAGTCCTTGAAGATGCGGCGGTGCGTGATCACGCCCGTGATCAGCGCCACAAACATCAGCATCGTCGCCACACCCACCACCCAGCGGCCTTCGAGGGTCCAGCGGCCCTTCTGGGCGGTACGCAGCTCGAAGTGAAAGCGGTAGAAGAAATCGCCGCCCATGGTCTGGCGTGCCTCGATGGGCTCTCCGGTCTGCGGGTTCATGCGTAGGGTTTCAAACCGGCCGTTGCCGGTGCCGCGCCACAGCAGGTTGACAGCAGGGTCGCGCTCGTCGGGCGGGTGCAGGATCCACTGCGTGACCTCGGGCGACTTGCGCACCAGGGCGTCCAGCGACTTCTGGGCCACCTGCGCATCCGCCACTTCGATGCTTGGCAGGCCGTGCATCTCGGGGCGCATCCACAGGTTGAACTCGTTCTTGAAGAACGACAGCGTGCCAGTGAGGAAGATCGCGAACAGCAACCAGCCCAGGATCAGCCCGGCCCAGGTGTGCAGCCACGACATCGCCTGGCGGAAGCCCTCGCGGTCGGCGCTCTTGCGGGCGGTGGTGGTGTGTGCGGCGGTCATGGCGTGGCTCCCATCCATTGCGGCGCCATGGCGCAGGCGCCCAGCGCCAGGGCGGGCAGCAGCGTGCCGCCCCAGGCGCCCCAGGCCGTGCGCGCATAAAACGCCCAGCCAGCGGCGATGGCATAGGCCAGCCAGGCCAGCATGGTGGCGGTCAGCACGGCCTCCACACGGGGCATGAACTGCGCCAGGCCCAGCGAAAAAGCAGCTGTGAACCCGGCGGCCAGCGCATAGCCGCCCGCGATGGCCGCCACGGAACGGGAGGTGACGCCCAAGCGGTAGCGCCAGTCCAAGCGAACGGCCTTCATGGCTGGGCTGTGGCGGCGCGAGAGGCGGCGCAGCAGTGAGAAAACGAGAGGAACAGAGACCCCGCAATGCAGGGGCTGGCGGTGCTGCGCAGCATCAGAGAGGCTCCAGGCAGGGTTGTCGTACGGCAAACGTACAAACGCTGGCTGCAGCGGCGGCGAGGCCCGGCTGACTGGCTGGCTAGGTGTGGAAGAAAATCACGGGATCGGGCGCAACGCCAATAGGGCTGCAAAGGGGTTGGCACCGGTCGTAAGAATGCATTCTACTTTTGTTGAGAAGCATTCGCATTCATTGGTGTGCAACTTGAGCTGTTTTGATGTGCATTTGCAACAGCTTGTGACGAGCAGCGCGGGGCGTCGCGGGCACAAAAAAACGGGCCGAAGCCCGTTTTCTTGATTTCTTCTTTGCTTTTTTCGTGGAGCGCTCTGAGAAACTGAAGTCTTGCTTACTCTGCCTCACCCATCTGGGATTGCAGGTAGTTCTGCAGGCCGACCTTGTCGATCAGGTCGATCTGGGTTTCGAGGAAGTCGATGTGCTCTTCCGTGTCGTCCAGGATCTTTTGCAGCAGATCCCGCGAGACATAGTCGCGCACCGTCTCGCAGTGGGCAATGCCTTCCTTGATGGTCGCCTGGGCACCTTGTTCGGAGCTCAGGTCGCAGGCCAGGATCTCTGGCACGTCTTCGCCGACCTGGAGCTTGGCCAGGTCCTGCAGGTTGGGCAGGCCGTCGAGCGTGAAGATGCGGTCCATGAGCCAGTCGGCATGCTTCATCTCGCCGATGGATTCCGAATACTCCTTCTTGGCCAGCTTGTCGAAGCCCCAGTGCTTGAGCATGCGGTAGTGCAGGAAGTACTGGTTGATGGCCGTTAGTTCGTTCTTGAGCTGGGCCTGCAGATGGCCAATGACTTGTGCGTCGCCTTTCATGGGGACTCCTTGTTTGTTCTGTGGATTCGGGCCCGATTGTCGTGACCTCGATCAATCACTGCAAGCCAAACCCCTGTTGAGCCGCTCTGTCTGCGTGTGATCCTGAGTTGTGTTCGCATCTGGACCTGCAAAAAAAGGGGCTGGCCGCCCATAGGCTGCCAGCCCCCTTTTGGTGCGCGGTCAGCGCGGGTCAGGGAAGCAGGATCGCGACTTCCTTCTCGGCCCCAGTGGCGGTGGCCTTGCACACGGCATACACCGTCTGCGCACCGGTGCTGCCCAGCGACAGCGATTTGGTGTGCGTGAGGCCGTTGGCGCTGGCCGCAATGTCGTCATACAGAGCGTCGTAGGCATTGCTTGTGCTCCACGATGCCCGGCAAGCCGCTGCCTGGTTGGTGGTCAGCACGTAGCTGGCGTTGTAGCCGGCGTGGGTGACCGAACCCACGGCAACCGTCAGGGGCTCGGTGGGTGGGGGTGTGCCCGGGGTGCCGGGCAGGCCGGTGGACTTGAGCACGCCAGGCGGGATCTGCACCATGTACGCGTCCACGTCGGTCGCGCTGCCCGTGTTCCAGTTGGAGTTGAACAGCACCTTGGTGAAGTCGCGGTTGACGGATGCGTGGGGTTCCGACCAGTACTCGTTGGAGGTCACGCGCGTGAACGCCAGGGTGTGGACCTGCGGGTTGGCCTTGAGCTCCACGGCCATGAGCTTGCGGTGGAACCACTGGCGGTTCACGGTGTCGGCGTAGGTGCTCAACAGCACCCAACCCGGCTTGTTGAAGCCCTTGCCCGACAGGTGCAGCGCCGTGGTCGATCCGTTCAGGTAGCTGGGCAGCAGGAAGGTACGAACGCCCGTGCGCAGGTTGACCAGGAAGATGTCGCCCACGTTGGCCTGGTAGTCCACCGACACATACACATCGTCGCCATTGGCATCGATCGCCAGGTCCGAGTGCTCGGACTTGTGCAGCAGCTTCTTGGACTGGCTGAAGTCGCGCGAGTACGCCACGGTGCCGCTGGCATCGTCACCCGAGACCACGCAGTAGTTGCCGCTCGGGCTCATGCTCACGTGGTCGGGGCGCACGCCGTTGGTGTTCTTGGTGCCGACGATGGTGTCGGTGTCGCGGTCCCAGGTGATCACGCCCAGGCTGTTCCAGTTGGCGTCGTCCACCATCAGGCACCAGTAGCGGCCGTCCTTGGACGGTGAGCCTTCAGAGCGTGTCCATGCCGCGTTGGCGCCGGGCCAGCGGGTTTTCAGGCGCGCAGACAGGTTGGTGACCACGCGCGTGGCACCGGTGGCGGTGTTGAGCTCGTGAATCTGCATGCCTACACCGTTGGTGGGCAGGTAGTACAGCAGATCGGGGTTGCTCGCGTGCCACTGTGGCTCGGCATCGGCTGCCAGGTACGGCAAAACCTTCAGCCGTGCGTGCGTGTGTGCGTCGTACAGATGCCAGTGGCCGTCGAGCGCATAGATCAGGTGGCGGGTGCTGTCTGCGTTGAAAGCCTGGCGGCGCGCATAGTCGTTGCGTGCAAAGGTCGCCACGCCGTCGGCCGCGTGGTTGGTGGCGCGCGTAAAGCAGGTCCCGTAGTCGGGTTCTGCCAGCACTGTGCCCTTGGCAGGCTTGGCCAGTGTGGCCGCGGTCACCAGGGTGCGTGCGGTGCTCAATGCAAAGCCGGGGCGCGCTTCGTAAAAGGCCTTGCAACCGGGGCTCAGGGTGGACGCGATCACGGTGCTGCCAGGGGCGGTAAAGCGCAGTGCGCCGTTCCACAGCACGGAGCGTTGGCCGGGGATCACGTCCAGCCCGTCAAACGCCTTGTCGCCGATGCCACGGTCCAGGGTCACGCCCTCGGCGGTGGCGGCGACGGTGGTGCCGTTGACGGTGATGGACTCCACGTACAGGTTGCGGTCTTCGCCGTTGGCGTTGGCGTCATTGGTGAACACCACGTCCACCTTGTCGCCGCCCGCAATCGAAGGCACCGAGAAACTGTAGTTCTGGTAGCTGGTCTCGCGCACCTCGGTGTCTGCCACGGCAATGCCGTTGACGCGCAACTGCATGAGCGCGCCCGCATTGGCCAACAGGCTGGCGCGGGCACGCACCACCAGGTTCGCGGCGTCGGCCTTGCTTGTATTGGTGGATTCTTTGCTGGCGGCTGTGGTCGCCGTTTCAATGCCTCCGCCCCCGCAGGCGGTCAGTGCCAGTACGGCCATCCCGCTGGCAACCGCATGGGTTAAAGATCTGGTGCTCATGGAAACTACCCTCTCGTTCAGTTGATGACATCTGCAGCCATGGCGACACCTGTGGGTCAGGTTACCGGCATGGTTCTGTAAAAAGCGGAAAGGACGGCACCCACGGCTCATTTGGTTTCAATCAGAAACACAATGGTGGATTGGTGGGGGGCCGTGGCCGTTGGCGGTGCCCCACCCTGGGCGCTGAGCGGGCGACAAAAAAGAAGGCCCTGGGTATTGCTACCCAGGGCCTGGCAAAACTGCGGCCTGCGCCGCACGGCGGACTTCGGGTTTACAGCGCCTTGGCCGATACACCTGGCTGGGCGGCGTGGGCGGTCACGGCCTGCTGGTCACGCCAGTGCGCTACGCCCAACCACACGGTGGGCACCAGCACCAGGGCCAGCGAGATGGCCTGGGCAATGGTTCCTTCGGCCAGGTCTTCCGTGGCCGCATGCCAGTAGGCGTTGTCGATGCCGGGCAGTACGCCGCCTTCCGTGAACTCGTGGAACGCGTAGACCACCAGCTGCACGGCAAACACCGCCATGAACCATGAGGTGACGCGGAAGAACCGCGAGAGGTTCACTGCGCGGCCGTAGCGCGTCCAGGCCCAGGCAATGGCAATGGCCAGCGCCAGGCCTGCCAGGCCGCCCCAGGCCATGTAAGCCAGCTCCGCGCTGCGGGCCAGGGCGGCGAGCATGGTGGCGGTTTCCACGCCTTCGCGGCCCACCATGAACAGGGCAAACAAGAACACGGCCATCCAGGCGCGCGGGCCCTCCAGCACGCTGGCGTGGTCCATGCGCTGGGCGATCTCCTGGCCCATGCCTTTTCCCGCGCTGCGCATGTGCACCACACACCAGGCCACGGTGGCAGCCGCCACCAGCGCCATGCCGCCCTCGGCTGCGGGCGACAACGCGCCCACCTGCGACAGCACCCAGCCCAGCACCAGCGAGAGCAGGGCGGCCACGCCCACGCCTGCGCGCAGCGGCAGCAGCAGGTGCAAGCGCCCGGTCTTGCGCAGGTACAGGGTGGCAATCGCCACCACCAGCAGGGCTTCCAGCCCTTCGCGGAAACAGATCAGCAGTGTTTGGAACATGGTGAAGTCAGGTCTTGCTATAAATTAATGAGCTGCTTGCGCTTATTTGTAAAGCGCTACAGGCCTTTTTGACCAATATTTTGAGAATGGCGTAAGTGCACGGCCTTCCCGCTGCAATGCGCCGCCCGAGCGGCTTTGCTGCAGTGCGGCAGATGATATGACTAAATACGAATCAGTTGTATTTGAATGTTTGACATGCCACAAGGGTTGGCTGTATCGGCGTGCTTGCCTTGCAGGCTGCCAACGCTGGTTTCTGGGGTTGAAAGGGGCAAAATGCCGATCCCCGGACCGAGGGTAGGGTGTCGATGTATAGTCACAGACAATTGATTCAATCAAATCAATTAATTGGATTGATGGCCGTGAACGGCCTAGACTTCAGTCCTGTTCAGTCAACCAACCACTAAGGAAACAGCAATGTCCCTGATCAATACGCAAGTTCAGCCCTTCAAGACCACCGCTTTCGTCAACCGCGCTGGCAAGGGTGAATTCATCGAAGTGACCGAACAGTCCCTCAAGGGCAAGTGGTCCGTGCTGATCTTCATGCCCGCAGCTTTCACCTTCAACTGCCCCACCGAAATCGAAGACGCTGCCGACAACTACGCTGCTTTCCAGGCTGCCGGTGCAGAGGTCTACATCGTGACCACCGACACGCACTTCTCGCACAAGGTCTGGCACGAAACCTCGGACGCCGTGGGCAAGGCCAAATTCCCCCTGGTCGGCGACCCAACGCACCAGCTGACCAATGCTTTCGGCGTGCACATCGCTGAAGAAGGCCTGGCACTGCGCGGCACGTTCGTCATCAACCCCGATGGCGTGATCAAGACCCTGGAAATCCACTCCAACGAAATCGCCCGCGACGTGTCGGAAACCCTGCGCAAGCTCAAGGCTGCCCAGTTCACCGCCGCCAACCCTGGCCAAGTCTGCCCCGCCAAGTGGAAGGAAGGCGCCAAGACGCTGACGCCTTCGCTGGACCTGGTTGGCAAGATCTAAGAAGGTGTGAAAGAGCCCGCCATGCCCGCTCGTCCCGCAAAAGCGCGCACCCTCGTCGTTGCAAATGCTCGCCATAGCCCAAGCTATGCCTGCGCTTTGCGCCTAGACGGAGCACGTTTGTGCGGCCCGCTCTGGCACGCCGGGCCCCTTCCCACCTTCTAGCCGCTTTTTTCGGCCGCCCAAAGCCGGACAGCGTCATGGCGCCTGTGCGCCATGCCGTCCGGCTTTTTTACGCCCGGAGTTTGACCCGCAGGCTTGATCCAAACCGCGCTTGCCATCACGCTCCCCACATACAACTCCAAATTCAAAGGACACCACCATGCTCGACGAACAACTCAAGACCCAACTCGCCGCCTACCTGGAGCGCGTGCAGCAGCCGTTTGAGCTGGTGGCTTCCCTGGACGACAGCGAGACGGCGCGCGACATGCGCGAGCTGCTGACGACCATTCAATCGCTGCGCAGCGACAAGATCACCCTGCGCACCGATGGCAACGATGCGCGCAAGCCTTCGTTCAGCCTGCAGCGCGTCGGCGCTACCAACTCCTTGCGCTTTGCTGGCCTGCCTCTGGGCCACGAGTTCACCTCGCTGGTGCTGGCCTTGCTGTGGACCGGCGGCCACCCGCCCAAGGTCGAGCAGGACGTGATCGATTCGATCAAGGCGCTGGACGGAGACTTCAACTTCGAGGTCTACATGAGCCTGACCTGCCACAACTGCCCGGACGTGGTGCAGGCGCTGTCGCTCATGGCCATCGTCAACCCCCACATCAAGACCACTGTGATCGAAGGCGGCGCCTTCCAGCAGGAAGTGACCGACCGGGAAATCATGGCCGTGCCCATGGTGTTCATGAACGGGCAGGTCTTCGGCTCGGGCCGCATGACCATCGAAGAAATCGTGGCCAAGCTCGATACCGGCGCCGCCGCCCGTGACGCGGCCAAGCTGTCGGCCAAGGCGCCTTACGACGTGCTCATCGTCGGCGGCGGCCCCGCCGGCGCCGCAGCCGCCGTGTACGCTGCCCGCAAAGGCATCCGCACCGGCGTGGCGGCCGAGCGTTTTGGCGGCCAGGTCAACGACACGCTCGCCATCGAGAACTACATCTCCGTGCTCGAAACCGACGGACCCAAGTTCGCCGCAGCGCTTGAAGCCCACACCCGCGCCTACGACGTGGACATCATGAACCTGCAGCGCGCCGACCAGCTGATCCCCGCGGCCCAGCCCGGCGGCCTGATCGGTGTGCAACTGGCCAACGGGGCCACGCTGCAGTCGAAGACGGTGATTCTGTCCACCGGTGCGCGCTGGCGCAATGTCAACGTGCCCGGCGAAGCCGAGTACAAGAACAAGGGCGTGGCCTACTGCCCGCACTGCGACGGCCCGTTGTTCAAGGGCAAGCGCACCGCGGTGATTGGCGGCGGCAACTCGGGTGTCGAGGCCGCCATCGACCTGGCCGGCATCGTGGCCCATGTCACGCTGGTGGAGTTTGCCGACCAGCTCAAGGCCGACGCCGTGCTGGTCAACAAGCTCAAGAGCCTGCACAACGTGACCATCCACACCAACGCCCAGACCACCGAGATCACCGGTGCCGACGGCAAGGTCAACGGCCTGAAATACAAGGACCGCGCGACCAACGTGGAGCACCTGGTGCAGCTCGAAGGCGTGTTCGTGCAGATCGGCCTGGTGCCCAACACCGAATGGCTCAAAGGCACGGTGGAGCTGTCCAGGTTCGGCGAGGTCATCGTCGACTCGCACGGCCGCACCAACATCCCCGGCGTGTTCGCGGCGGGCGACTGCACCACCGTGCCGTTCAAGCAGATCGTGATCGCGGCGGGCGACGGATCGAAGGCCGCGCTGAGCGCGTTTGACCACCTGATCCGCATGCCCGTGGTGGTGGCTGCGCCGGCAGGGGCTCCGGCCGACGAGCCTGTGGCAGAAGTTGCCTGATTTTTTGGTGAAAATGGCCGCTAGCGCTTTATGGTAAAGCGCTGGTAGCTATCAAAAAAGGAGCGAATGGTTGTCTTGTGCAGCCGGTCGCTTTTGTTTGGACCGTAGGGCGCCACCGAGCTTGTGCTCCATTGCGATTTGCTCGACGGTTGAGACTCCGTTCTGGGCACTCCGCAGTCCTTCATTCGTGCGAGAAGCCGTCGCCCTTGGCCCGTGGCCAACGCGCGACAGCTTGAGGTGTCGCACTTCCTAGAACGCACATGTCCAACGCCAATCCAGACGTCGCATGGCAAGACTTTCACCGTCATCTCGGCACGCTTCAGGACCCCGGGCGGGCGTCGCGCCGTAGTGACTGAGGCGGCTTGCCGAAGCCCCGCATGAACGCCTCGCGAAGATGGCGCCGATCGCGAAAGCCCGTTTCCCGGGCAACCACCTCCAGCGGATGGCGGCTGCGCTCGATCATCAAGCGCGCTGCCTCCACGCGCAGACGCTCTACCGCCTTGGCTGGCGACTGGCCGGTCTCGGCCGTGAACACACGGCTGAACTGGCGCGGGCTGAGGTTTGCGGCAGCAGCGAGTTCTTCCACGTTCAGCGACTGCGCCAGATGGCTGCGGGCATGCTCCAGCGCCCGTGCGATGCGGTCCGAGCGTGGTGCGAGATTCAGGATCTCCGAATGCTGCGACTGGCCGCCCGAGCGGCGCTGATGCATGACCAGCCGGTGCGCCACCGATCGCGCCACCTCGTCGCCCATGTCCTTCTCGACGAGGCCGAGCGCCAGATCCAGTTCCGCCGTCATGCCGGCCGAGGTCCAGATCGGGTCATCGGCGATGAAGATGCGGTCCGGCTCGACCTGGACATCGGGATGGCGCTGCTGCAGTGCGTCCGCATAGGCCCAGTGTGTCGTGGCGCGTCGCCCTGTTAGCAAGCCCGCCTCGGCCAGCACGAAGGCTCCGGTGCAAAGCCCCACGGTCCGACGCGCCCGAGCACTGCACTTTCGCAGCGCATGCAGCAGGTCGGACGGCGAGGGCGTGGCCAACGGGTCGAGCACGCCGACCACCATCCAGGTGTCGGCCGCGCTGCGGGCGGTAAAGGGACGCGTCTGCAGGGCCGTGCCCAGAGACGATTTCACGCTGCCCCCTGCCAGCGAGTAACAGGCCACCTCGTAGAAGGGCTCGCCCGCCACAACGTTGGCGAACTCGAACACCGCCTGCGTGGCCAGCGCCATCACCTGAAAGCCGGCCGGCAGGACGTAGCCGATTTTGTGCATTTTTTCTCCGAAGCTGATGGCATAAAAAGTGACTATAAGCGTCATTTACGCCAGACACCAGACGGCACAAAATTCGCTCCATCGCAACCACAAACGGAAAACCACCATGACGCAGACGAACCTGGGCACCGCCCTCATCACCGGCGCCTCCTCCGGCATCGGGGCCCTCTACGCCGACCGCCTCGCGCAGCGCGGCTACGACCTCATCCTCGTTGCCCGCAACCGCGAGCGTTTGAACCCGCTGGCTGCGGAGATCACCAGCCGCCACGGACGCGCAGTGGAAGTCTTCCCCGCCGACCTGAACGATCCGGTGGCGCTGCGCAGCGTGGAGAACAAGCTCAAGCGCGATGCCAGCATCACCCTGCTGGTCAACAACGCCGGCATCGGCACGCACACGCCGCTTCTGGAGAGCGACGTGGACCAGATGGCGCGCATGATCGACCTCAACGTCACGGCGCTCACGCGGCTGAGCTACGCGGCGGTGCCCGGCTTCGTGGCACGCGGCAACGGTGCGTTGATCAACATCGCCTCCGTCGTGGCCGTCTCGCCAGAAGCCTTGAATGGCGTGTATGGCGGCAGCAAGGCTTTCGTGTTGGCTTTCAGCCAATCGCTGCAGCACGAGCTGGCCGGCAAGGGCGTGCGGGTGCAAGCCGTGCTGCCGGGGGCGACGGCCACCGATTTCTGGGCACGCGGTGGCCTTCCCGTGGAGCACCTGCCGGCGCAGATCGTGATGCGTGCCGAAGACCTCGTGGACGCAGCCTTGCAGGGCTTCGCGCGCGGCGAGTCGGTGACGCTTCCTGCGCTGCATGACGGTGCCCTCTGGGATGCCTTTGAGGGCGCGCGCAAGTCGATGGCGCCCCACCTGTCAAGCAACGAAGTGGCGCCGCGCTACCAGCCCTTGCGCTGAGTGAAGGCGCATTGATTGCGCCAGTAAGTATCCATCCATGGCCCCTGGGCCACGTCCCCCCAAATTCAAGGAAACCCACCGTGCCAACAACCCGCAATGATCCACTCTCCGACATCAAGATCCCCGGGACCGAGGAACACTTTCTCGATCCGCTCAGCTCAAAGAAGGGAAGCCCGGGGCGATTGCGCTATCTTTCGGGCGGAAAGGGGCCAGCGTTGGTCCTGCTGCACACCGTGCGTACCCAGGCCGAGCACTTCCGCCACCTCATCCCGCTGGTCCAGGATCGGTACACGGTGTATGCCCTTGATCTCCCTGGAATGGGTTACTCGGAGATCGTGCCGGGCGCTTCCTACGAGGAGCCGGCCATGCGCGAGGCTGTCAAGAGCCTCATCACCCGACTCGACTTGCGCGACGTCACGCTGCTTGGCGAATCGATGGGTGCCACGCTCGCCCTCACCACCGCAGCCGATCTGCCCGAGAGAGTGCGGCGGGTCGTGGCGATCAATGCCTATGACTACGCAGGCGGCATCAAGCGGTCCAGCCTGCTGGCCCGGTTCGTCGTGACCGGCGTGCTGACGCCCGTTGTCGGCACGACGATCGCTGGAGTCCAACCCAAGCCGATCGTGCGCGCCGTGCTCCATGGGGGTCTCGGCGACACGGCCGCGCTGCGCGATGACTATCTCGATGAACTGTTGAAGGTTGGACGTCGGCCCGGCTATCCGGTCGTCGCCCGCGCGGTGTACGCCAACCTGCCCAGTCTTATCGCGGCCCGCGCCCGTTACCCCGAGGTCAAGGCACCCATCCACCTCATCTACGGAGAGAAGGATTGGTCGAGGCCCTCGGACCGGCAAGCCAACAAGCAACTTCTTCCCGCGGCCGAGTTTGTCCAGGTGCCTGGCGCCGGCCACTTCATTGTTCTTGAGCGGCCGGATGTGGTTGCCAAGGTGCTGAACAACGCGCTGTGAGTTCATAGCGTGATCTTTCGATTCACCCGCAACAACCCTGAGGTGCTCTCATGCCCAACCCTGACATCGTTCTCTGCGCGCCGGTCCGAACCCCCATCGGAAGCTATGGCGGCACACTGAAGGAAACGCCCGCCTCCGCACTGGGTGCCGCGGTGATCCGCGAGACCCTTCATCGCTCAGGTCTGGCCGCGCAAGCCGTCGACACCGTGGTGATGGGAAATGTGATCCAGGCCGGTACGCAGATGAATCCAGCGCGACAAGCTGCCATCGGCGGCGGGCTGCCTGTGCAGGTGCCCGCCCTGACGGTGAATCGGGTGTGCGGATCGGGTGCACAAGCGATCGCCACGGCGGCACTCGAGATCGCGGCGGGTTATGCCTCGGCTGCGGTTGCCGGCGGCATGGAGAACATGGACCAGGCCCCCTATCTGGTGCCCGGCGCGCGCTGGGGACAGCGCATGGGGGACGCTCAGATGCTGGACAGCATGCTGCGGGACGGTCTCCATGATGCGTTCAGCGGTCAACACTCAGGCTGGCATACCGAGGATCTCGTCGCTCGGTACGGCATCACGCGCGAGGACCAGGATCGCTGGGCCGCGCGTTCACAGCAACGGTTCAGTGCGGCTCAGGCTGCCGGCAAGTTCGCGGAAGAGATCGTCGCCATCGAACTCTCCAGCCGCAAGGGACCGGAGAGCTTCTCCAGGGACGAAGCCCATCGGCCCGACACCACGGTCGAATCACTGGCCAAGCTCAAGCCAGCGTTCCGAAAGGACGGCACGATCACTGCCGGCAACGCGCCAGGGCTTAATAGCGGCGCAGCGGCGATGATCGTTGCGGAGCGAGGTTTTGCGGAGAAGCACGGGCTGCAGCCATGGGCGCGCCTCGTCTCTCACGGCGTCGCGGCGGTTGAGCCGGGCATGTTCGGCATCGGGCCGGTGCCGGCGGTCAAGCTGGCCCTGGAACGCGCCGGCTGGAAGCACACGGACATCCAATGCATCGAGATCAACGAGGCATTCGCCGCGATCACGCTGGCCTGCCTGCGTGAGCTGGACCTGCCGGAAGACATCGTCAACGTCGAGGGCGGCGCCATCGCCCACGGCCACGCCATCGGCGCAACGGGCGCCGTGCTGACCACGCGCTTGCTGCATTCGATGCGGCGCGACGGCGTGAAGCGGGGCATCGTGACCCTGTGCATCGGCGGCGGCCAGGGCATCGCGCTGGCGCTCGAAATGCTCTGATGGAAAGGATGGCAATGGGCCAGTACTCCCTGGATCCTGGTACATCAGTTTACGTATTGAGAATTATTCTCATATAATTGCGCATCAGCCAGCCACAACGGCCCGTTCTTCTGCCCCGCAGAAGCCTGGGCCGTTTGCATGGAGCCAGCTCTGTATTCGTTGTCGTTTCAGAGAAGGATCTCCGTCCGTGGCGCAGCCATTTCATTCCCCTCCGTTTTCCTCCCGGCGCGCCCTGGCGCAGCCATCCAATCCTTCGCTGCAAAGCCACCTGCGGCCGCTGGCCTGGCTGGTGGCCTGTGCATGTGCTGCCATCGGCAGCGCGCATGCGCAGGATGTGGCTCAGCTCGTGGCCGCAGGCCCGGCGCTCAGGGAGGTCGTCATCAGCGGCTCGCGCAGCGAGCAGGACCCGGGCGAGCTGCCCATGAGCATCGACGTGATCAACGCGCAGGCCATCGAAGAAGGGCAGGTGCGCGACATCCGCGACGTGGCGCGCGAGCTGCCCAATGTGTCGGTCACGCGCTCGCCCGCACGCTTCACGCTGGCCAGCGGCTCCACCGGGCGCGAGCAGAACGCTGGCTTCAACATCCGCGGCCTGGACGGCAACCGCGTGCTGATGATGGTGGACGGCATCCGCCTGCCGCGCAGCTACGTCTTCAGTGCCAACGCCTTTGGGCGCGACTATCTGGACATCGGCCTGCTGCAGCGCATCGAGGTCGTGCGTGGGGCCACGTCGGCGCTGTACGGGTCGGACGGCATGGCGGGCCTGGTCAACTTCATCACGGCCGAACCATCGGCCTTCCTCGACGGCGACAAGCGCATCGGCGGGCGTGTGAGCCTGGGCTACGACGGCGACGACCACGGCAAGCGCGTGGGCGCCACGGTGGCGGGCAAGGCGGGCGACACGGTGCAGTGGCTGCTGGGCGGCAACGTCACGCGCGCCAGCGAACTGGACAACATGGGCACCAACAGCGCGGCCAATGCCGACCGCACCCGCCCCAATCCGCAAAAGGACCAAAGCGGCGCGCTGCTGGGCAAGGTCATCCTCACGCCGGGCGGCGGCCAGCGCCATGTGTTCACGCTGGAGCATGTGGACAAGACCTCCGACTACGAGCTGCTGACGGCGCGGTCCAAGCCGCCGCTGGCCGCCACGTCCGTGCTGGGCTCCACCTCGTTCACCGACATGCAGCGCAGCCGCGCGACGTGGGAGGGCGCGTGGCGCGTGAACTCGGCGCTGGCCGACGACCTGAAGGCAACGCTGAGTTTTCAGGACTCCCACTCGCGCGAATACGTCACCGAAGACCGCAACACCGCTGCCGACCGTGTGCGCGACGTGACCTACGACGAGCGCACCTGGCAGGCCAACCTGCAGGGCAGCAAGGTGCTGCGCGCGGGCGCTGGCGGCCTGGTGCAGAAGATCACCTACGGTTTTGACTACACGTCCGCCAAGGTCGAGAACCTGCAGACCGGTGTGACCCCGCCGGTGGGCGAGACCTTCCCGCTCAAGCGCTTTCCGGACACCACCGAGACCAGCGCCGCGCTGTACGTGCAGGACGAGTTCGTGACCGGCCCCTGGAGCATCACCCCGGGCGTGCGCTTCGACACCTTCCGCATCAAGGCCGACCAGGCGGGCTTCGGCGCGCAGGCCGTGTCCCTCTCGGGCAACGCCACCTCGCCCAAGTTCGGCGTGCTCTACCGCGCCAGCGAGCAGTGGAGCGTGTTCGGCAACTACGCGGCGGGCTTCCGTGCGCCCAACGCGGGCCAGGTCAACGCCTTCTTCGAGAACCCGGTCAGCAACTACCGCACGGTGCCCAACGCCCACCTCAAGCCCGAAAAGAGCCAGAACTTCGAGCTGGGCGTGCGCGGCCGGCTGGACGCGCTGTCGGTCGAGGCTGCAGCGTTCACGGGCCGCTACAAGGACTTCATCGAAGACCTGCGCCAGGTCGGCGGCACCGGTGCGCCGGGCAACCCGCTGGTGTTCCAGTCGGTCAACATCGGCCGCGTCAAGCTCAACGGCTTCGAGGTCAAGGGCGACATGCGCTGGGGCCAGTGGGCAGGCGGGCAATGGACATCGCCCTTCAGCTACGGCCAGACGCGCGGGCGCGACACCGCCACCGGCAGGCCGGTGAACACGGTGGACCCATCGCGCCTGTCGGCCGGCCTGCGCTACGACACCGGCGGCTGGATGGCGCGCCTGGATGCCACCCACGCCGCCGCCAAGAAGCCGAGCGACGTGGCTTTGGCCACGGGCAGCACGCAGTACCTCACGCCGTCGTACACGGTGCTCGACCTGTCGGGCCAGTGGCGCATCCGCAAGGACCTGCGCCTGAACCTCGGCATCTACAACCTGACCGACAAGAAGCACTGGCGCTGGGCCGACGTGCGCGGCCTGGCCGCCAACGCCAACTTCATCGACGCCTACAGCCAGCCCGGCCGCTCCGTGCGCGTGTCGCTGGTGGCCGATTTCTGAGTTCCGCTTTCATCCCCCAGGCACCCACCCCAGGAGACCACCATGAGCCACGCTCCCGACCTGCCCGATGCCGGCAGCCACACCGATGAGGAATACAGCCTGCCGTGCGCCGAGGCGCTGCTGGCCGGCACGCTCGCCCTGATGACGGGCTACGTGCAGGCCTGCTGCGACAGCCACCGCGACGCCATGGGCCGCAAGATATCGGCCAACCTGCAGATGCTGGCCGATGCCGACGGCTTCACCGCACACTTCCGCACGGTGGTCTGGAGCCTGCAAGGCCGCTGGGAAGAGCAGTGCAAGGCCCGCCAGGACACCGCTGCCACGGCGGCCATGGTGGCCGCCGAGCAGCGCCGCGTGCTGTGGCACACCGCGCCGGAGGCCATGCAATGATCGCCGCCGTGACGACCGCGCAAGGCGTTGGGGCAGCCGCTGCGCCGATCGCTGCGCCGGACATTCGCACGCAGTTCGCTGCGGCCCGCGCAGCCGGCAAGCGCGCCAAGGATGCGGCCGAGAGCATCGGGCTCTCGGAAGGCGCCGCTGTCGCTGCCCACGCGGGCGAGCACGACCACCCGCTCAAGGTGGTACCGCTGCAGGGATCGTGGCTGCACCTTCTGCAGGAGCTCGAAGCCTGCGGCCCCTTGATGGCGCTGACGCGCAACGAAGGTACGGTGCACGAGAAGACCGGTGTGTACACGCACGTGTCGGCCACCGGGCCGGTGGGCATTGCGCTGGGCGAAGACATCGACCTGCGCCTTTTCTTTGCGCAGTGGCATGCGGGCTTTGCGGTGACGGAGCTGGCCAACGACGCCGCCAAGCCGCCGTCGCGCAGCCTGCAGTTCTACAACGCGCAGGGCCGCGCAGTGCACAAGATCTTCACGCGCGATGCCACCGACCTGGCCGCCTTCGACGCGGTGGTGAGCCGCTTTGCACAGCCGAGCGCCGGCTACGTGTTCGGCAAGGCGCCCGCGCCGGAGGCGGTGCGGCCCGATGCCGATGTCGACGCCGACGGCCTGCGTGAGGCCTGGGGTGCCATGAAAGACACGCACGAATTCTTCGGCATCACCAAGAAATTCGGCGTGGAGCGCCAGCAGAGCTTTCGCCTGGTCGAGGGCCAGTTCGCCTGGCGTGCCACACCCCAGGCCGTGCCGCGCCTGCTGGACGAGGCCGCGGTGGACGGCCTGCCCATCATGGTGTTCGTGGGCAGCGGCGGCTGCATCCAGATCCACACCGGGCCGGTGCGCAACATCAAGCCGCTCGACACGCCCCACGCCCAATGGATCAACGTGCTGGACGAAGGCTTCAACCTGCACCTGCGCACCGACATGGTGGCCAGCGTGTGGGTGGTGGAAAAACCCACCGCCGATGGCGTGGTCACCTCTGTCGAGGCGTTCGACCACGCGGGCGAGCTGATGGCCATGTTCTTCGGCGCGCGCAAGCCCGGCAAGCCCGAGCTGCAAGGCTGGCGCGACCTGGTGGCGCGGCTGCCGCAGGCGCGGCAGGACGAGGTGGCCCATGCTGCGTGATGGCCTGACCGACACCGCGCGCAGGCAGTTGCTGCGCGGCCTGGCCGCACTGCCACTGCTGTCCGCCCTGGGTGCCGAGCGCGCACTGGCAGCCAGCCCGGCGCGCATCGTCTCGCTGGGCGGCGCGCTGACCGAGGTGGTCTACCTGCTGGGCGCGCAGGGCCAGCTGGTGGGCACCGACACCACCAGCCTGTTCCCCGAGGCCGCGCTCAAGACTGCCAAGGTCGGCTACATGCGCCAGCTCTCGGCCGAGGGGCTGCTGTCCCTCCAGCCCGACGCCGTGGTGGGCACCACCGAAGCCGGCCCGCCGGTGGTGCTGGACCAGGTGCGCAGCGCCGGGGTGCGGGTGGAGCTCGTCAAGGCCGACCACACCTGGGACGAGGTGCAGCGTAAGGTCGCCACCGTGGGCCGCGTGGCCGGCCGCGAGCGCGAGGCGCAGGCCTTGCAGGCCGACCTGGATGCGCAGTGGGCAGCGGTGCAAAAGCTGGTGGACTCGTCCACGCGGCGCCCGCGCGCGATCTTCATCCTGTCGCACGGCGGCAGCCCCATGGTGGCGGGCACCGGCACGGCGGCCGATGCGCTGATGCGCTTTGCGGGCGCGACCAATGCCATCACCCAGTTCGCAGGCTACCGGCCGCTCACGGCCGAAGCCATGGCCAGCGCGGCGCCGGAGGTGCTGCTCAACAGCACGCAGGGTATCGAGGCGCTGGGTGGCGAGACAGCCTTCTGGCAGCGGCCTGAACTTGCACTCACGCCCGCGTTCCGCCGCAAGGCGCTGGTCGCCATGGAGGCCAGCCACCTGCTGGGCTTTGGCCCGCGCCTGCCCGGGGCCGTGCGCGAGCTGCACACCCGCACGCAGGCGATCACGGCGTGACAGATATGTCGTTGGCGCAGCCCGGCGCGCGCTGGAACGTGGGGCGCCTGTCGCCCCGCACCGCGTTGGCCATCGGCGCGGCGCTGGTGGTGCTGACTTTTGTCTGGGCCAGCACGCAAGGCGCATACGCCATTGCGCCAGCCCAGCTGTGGCAGGTGTTGCTGCAGGCCGTGGGCGCGGCGCCGTCGGCCGAGCAGGCGCCTGAATATCTGGTGTTCATCAACATCCGGCTGCCCCGGTTGTTGATGGGCGTGGCGGCTGGTGCAGGCCTGGGGCTGGCGGGTGCGCTGATGCAGGGATTGTTCCGCAACCCGCTGGCCGACCCGGGCCTGATCGGGGTCAGCAGCGGGGCCGCGCTGGCCGCTGCGCTCACCATCGTGCTGGGCAGCCACTGGCTGCCCGACCTGCCGCGCACGCTGGGCAGCTGGACGCTGGTGGGCATGGCCTTTGGCGGCGGCCTGCTGGTCACGGCGCTCATCTACGGGCTGGCACAGGCTGATGGCGGCACGCGCATGGGGCTGATGCTGCTGGCCGGCGTGGCGGTCAATGCGCTGGCGCTGGCGGGGCTGGGCTACCTCAACTTCATCTCCACCGACGAGCAACTGCGCAACATCCAGATGTGGCTGCTGGGCAGCCTGGGCGGCGCGCGCTGGAGCGCCGTGGCGCTGGTCGGCACCATCGTGGCCTTGGCCTGCGGGCTGGGCCTGGCGCTGGCGCGCCCGCTCAATGCGATTGCCCTGGGCGAGGCCCAGGCCGCGCTGCTGGGCGTGCCGGTGGAACGCACCAAGCGCCTGGCGGTGCTGGTCACCGCGCTGGCGGTGGGCGCTGTGACTGCGGCCACGGGCATCATCGGTTTCATCGGCCTGGTGGCGCCGCACTGGGTGCGCCTGGTGGCCGGGCCCGACCATCGCGTGGTGCTGCCGGGCTCGGCCCTGCTGGGTGCGGCGCTGGTGCTGGCGGCCGACGTGGTGGCGCGCACCATCGTCAAGCCGGCGGAGCTGCCGCTGGGCGTGCTCACGGCCTTTATCGGTGTGCCCCTGTTTCTGGCCATGCTGCGCCAGTTTCGGAGCAAGGTATGAGTGGCGCCACAATCGATTACCTTGTGTGTGACCAACTGGCCGTGGGCCTGCCCGGCCGACCGCTGCTAGCCGCCGTCCATGCCCGCTTGGCGCCGGGGCGTGTCACGGCCATCCTGGGGCCCAACGGCGCCGGCAAGTCCACCTTGCTGTCGATGCTGTCGGGCCAGCGCGCGCCGCACGCGGGCTCGGTGCGCCTGGCGGGCAGAGCGCTGGGCGACTGGGGAGCCCAGGCCCTGGCGCGGCACCGCGCGGTGTTGCCACAGGACACCGCAGTGGCCTTCGACTTCTCAGCGCAAGAGGTGGTGGAGCTGGGGCGTTTCCCCCACCGGCAGCACCCGAGCCGCCATGAGGGGCGCATCGTGCGCGAGGCCATGGAGTCCACCGGCGTGGCGCATCTGGCCGGGCGCAGTGTCAACACCCTGTCGGGCGGCGAGCGCGCCCGCACCCACCTAGCCCGGGCGCTGGCCCAGATCTGGGAACCTCTTCCAGACGGTGCGGCACGCTGGCTGCTGCTCGATGAGCCCACGGCCGCGCTCGACCTGGCGCACCAGCACCAGGCCATGGCCCTGGTGCGCCGCTGGGCGGTAGAGCAGGGCATTGGTGTGGTCGTCGTGCTGCACGACTTGAATCTGGCGCTGCGCTATGCCCACGACAGCCTGCTGCTCGCCCCGGGCGTGACCAGCGCGCGGGCCGTCGGCGCCACGGCCGACCTGCTGACCCCCGCCACCATCGCGCAGGTGTGGGGTGTGGAAAGCACGCCTGTGAGCGCTGCGGATGGGGTGCGGCAGTACCTTGTGGCCGTGCAGTCCATGGTCTAAATGGCCTGTAGCGCTTTATCAATGTCGATTGTTTGCTATGAAAATAAAAGCATTTGTGCCTTTCCATCACACTACCCGGGCGTGTGGCGGTGGCTGGGCTAAGCCCTGGGTTGCTGAGGGCCATGTGCAGGCGCCGGCTGCGCAGTCTGCTTAGAATCCCGTTGCCCATGCGCCGCTTGCTGCTCACATTCCTGTTGGTGTTCCTGCCGCTCCAGAGCATCTGGGCGGCCGCGTCGCCCTATTGCGGGCATGAGGCCGCGCCGCAGACTTCGCACTTTGGCCACCATGTGCACGAGCACCACGCGGATGCCTTTGGGGAATACGCCGAGTCTTCCGCGTCCCCAGGGGCGGGCGAGGCAATCGACCTCAAGGCCTTGGGCAGCACCGGACCAGGGGACATGGCCGACATCGACTGCCATGCCTGCCACGGTGCTGGCAGCGGCATGGCGTTGAGCACGAATGCCCAGGCCATTGTGGTCACGGTTGCGCACCCTGCGCACCAGGTGCCCCAGGCCTGGGTGCACCCCCCGCTTTCCCGCCCCGAACGCCCCAACTGGCCCGCCCTCGCCTGAGCGGCGAGGCGGGGCTGGGCAGCCCCTCTCCAACGATTGTCACGTTGCTGCACTAAGCGACGGCGGCGTGCGCTTGCGCACATTGCATCGTGCCTTGCCGATTTCAACCCCGTGGCCGCTGGCCACTGCAGAGGAATCGGATGCAACAAACGAGAAGAACCTATACACGACGGCCATCGATGCTCGCCGTGGCCCTGGGATGGGCGCTCGCCGGCAGTGCCGCGCTCGCTCAGCCCACCGCGGCGCCGGCTACCCCACCGCTCACGCTCAAGGCGCTGTTCGACAGGGCCTGGGAGCGCCAGCCCGAGGCGCAGTCCGCAGCCCTGCGGCGCGAGTCGGTGCAGGCCGCGCGCAGCGGTGCATCGTCCCTATTGGCCGACCCTGTCGCGCTGGAGCTGTCCCGCAAGAGCGACCGCCCCGGCAGCAACCAGGGTAGCAGGGAATACGAAGTGGGCATGGCCCTGCCGCTGTGGCTGCCCGGCGAGCGCGCGCGCAAGGCCGCACTGGGCGACGCCGAGATCAAGGCCGTGGAAAGCCGCCGCCTGGCCGCACAGCTGCAACTGGCCGCCACCGTGCGCGAGGCCTGGTGGACCCTGCAGCGCGCGCAGGCGGAACTGGGCCTGGCCCAGGACCGGCTGCAGAACGCGCAGCGCCTGGCGGCCGATGTGGCACGCCGATTCAAGGCGGGCGACATGTCGCGTGCCGACCAGACCCAGGCCGACGGTGCCGTGGCCCAGGCCGAAGCCGCGGTGGCCGAGGCCACGGGCGCACGCGATGTCGCCCAGGCAGCCCTGGCGGCATGGGGCGGCAGCGTGGTGTTGGCCGATGGCGCCGAGCCCGAAGCCGAAGCCGAAGCGCTGCCAGCAGCCGGCCTGCCTGCCGACCACCCGTTGGTGGCGGACTGGAACGACCAGGCCGCAGTGGCCCGCCGCGCCGCCGACCTGGCCGCCGTGCAGACCCGCGCCAACCCCGAGCTGACGGTGGCCGCCACGCGCGGGCGCGAGCAGGCCGGCGACCGCTACCTGCAAAGCTTCACCGTCGGCGTGCGCGTGCCCCTGGGCGGTGGCGACCGTGCCCGCGCCAAGGAGACCGCGGCCCGAGCCGACGCGCTCGACGCCGAGGTGCGTGCCCGCGTCGAGCAGGACCGCCTGGCCGCCGACGTGGCCGCCGCTGCGGCGCGTGTAAAGGCCACGCAGGCCCAGCGCGAGGCCATGGCCCGCCATGCGGCCCTGGCGCGCGACACGCGCGGCTTCATCGACAAGGCATTCCGCCTGGGCGAGGCCGACTGGCCCACGCGCCTGCGCGTGGAGCTCGAAGCCGTGCAGGCCGAGCGCCAGCTGGCACGCGCCCGCATCGATGCCGCCGCCGCCGTCTCCACCCTGCGCCAGACCCTGGGCCTGCTGCCGCAGTGAGCGCGCTGTTTATCCCCACCTCATTTTTGTGATCACCATGCAACTCCTCTCTCTCTTTTCCACACTGGGCCTGGCCCTGGTGCTGGGCCTCGTGTCGCCGGCAGCCTTTGCCGATGCGGGGCATGACCATGGCGAAGCCCCTGCCACTGCAGCCGGCCCTGCCATGCCGCGCTTTGCCGCCACCTCCGACCTGTTCGAACTGGTGGGTGTGCTCGACGGTCAAAAGCTGGCGCTCTACCTCGACCATGCGGGCGACAACAGCCCGGTGAATGAGGCGCAGTTGGAGCTCGACATTGCCGGCACGCGCGTGCCCGTCACCCGCGTGGCGGACGGCGAGTTCCAGGCCGCGCTGGCCGCACCACTGGCCGAGGGCGTGAGCCCCGTCACCGCCACCGTGGTGGCCGGCAAAGACACCGACCTGCTGGCCGGCGAGATCGACATCCATGCCGCAGCGCATGCCCATGCCGAGCCCCCGGGCCGGCGCAGTGCGCTGGTGGCCGGCGCCGTGGCCGCCGTGGTGCTGGCCCTGGCAGCGGTATGGGGCTTGCGGCGTGGCCGCACCGCGCGCACCCAGCGCCTGGGAGGTGCGGCATGAAGCGGCTGACCTCTCTTCATTCCGTGACGGCCCTGTTGATGGCCGCTGCGCTGTGTGCCCCGTTGGTGGCGCGCGCTGGCGAAGGCCATGACCATGGCGATGCTCCCCCCGTTGCCGATGGCAATGGCCCCAAGCGCCAGCCCGATGGCAGCGTGTTCCTGCCCAAGCCCGCGCAGCGCCAGCTGGGCGTGCGCACCCTGGTGACCGCAGAAGGCCAGCACCCCAAGGCCTTCGAGCTGGCCGGCACGGTGGTGATGGACCCCAACGCCGGCGGCAAGGTGCAGGCCGCGCTGGCCGGCCGGCTGGAGGCGGGCACCAAGGGCCTGCCCGGCGTGGGCCAGGCGGTGCGCAAAGGCGAGGTGCTGGCGTATGTGGTGCCGACGGCGGGTGCCATCGAGCGCTCCAACCAACTGGCCCAGCAGGCCGAGCTGCGCGCGGGGCGCGACCTGGCGGCGCGGCGCGTGGTGCGTTTGAAGGACCTGTCGGACACCGTGCCGCGCAAGGAGATCGAGGCGGCCGAGAGCGAGCTGCAAAGCTTCACCCAGCGCCTCGGCGCGGTGGGTGCCGGCCTGTCCACGCGTGAGGCGCTGGTGGCACCGGTCTCTGGCGTGATCGCCTCGGCGAACGCGGTGGCAGGGCAGGTGGTGGATGCGCGCGAACTGGTGTTCGAGGTGGTGGACCCTGCGCGCTTGCGTGTGGAGGCCCTGGCCTACGACACCGCGCAGGCCCACAGCGTGGCCGGTGCCGCGCTGGTCGTGGGTGCGCAGCGCGTGCCGCTGCGCTTTCTGGGCGCGGCGCGCAGCCTGCGCGACCAGGCGCTGCCGCTGCAGTTTGCGGGCGACTCGGCCGTGCTGGGCACTTTGGCTTTGGGTCAGCCGGTGCGCGTGTTCGTGCAATCCACCGAGCAGGCCGCAGGCGTGCAGGTGCCGGTGGCCTCGCTGCTGCGCAACCCCGCCAACCAGACCATCGTCTGGGTCAAGGAGTCGCCGGAGCGCTTTGTGCCGCGCGTGGTCACCTACGTGCCGCTCGACGGTGCCTCGGTGGCCGTGACGTCGGGCCTCAAGGCCGGCGACCGCGTGGCCACGCAGGGCGCCACGCTGATCAACCAGGTCCGCTGAAGGGAGTACCGCAATGTTCAAGTGGCTACTCGAAAGCAGCCTGGCCAACCGGTTGCTGGTGCTCATCGCGGCGGGCGTGCTCATGGCCTATGGGGCCTTCACGCTGTCGCGCACCCCGGTGGACGTGTTCCCCGACCTCAACAAGCCCACCGTCACGCTGATGACCGAGGCCGGCGGCATGGCCGCCGAGGAGGTGGAGCAGCTCATCACCTTCCCGCTGGAGACGACCATGAACGGCCTGCCCGGCGTGGAGAGCGTGCGCTCCACGTCCAGCGCGGGGCTGTCCTTCATCTACGTCACCTTCGACTGGAGCACGGACATCTTCCGCGCCCGGCAGATGGTGTCCGAACGCCTGTCGTCCATGGAGGAGGGCCTGCCCGCGGGCGTGACGCCGCGCATGGGGCCCATCAGCTCCATCATGGGCGAGATCATGCAGGTGGCGATCCCCATCGACGTGCAGCGCACCACGCCCATGGCCGTGCGCGAGTACGCCGACTGGGTGCTGCGCCCGCGCCTGCTGGCGATTGCCGGCGTGGCGCAGGTGATCCCCATCGGCGGCGAGGTGCGCCAGTTCCAGGTGCAGCCCAACACGGCGCGCATGGCCGAACTGGGCATCACGCACGACCAGCTCACAGGGGCGCTCAAGGGCTTCTCGGCCAATACCTCGGGGGGCTTTCTGGAGCTCAATGGGCGGGAGTACCTCATCCGCCACCTGGGCCGCACCTCGCGCCTGGAAGACCTGCAGAACCTGGCCCTTACCGCCAAGAACGGCCAGCCGGTGCTGCTGCGCCAGGTGGCCGAGGTGACCTTCGCCGCCGCGCTCAAGCGCGGCGACGCGGGCTTCGAGGGCAAGCCCGCCGTGATCCTCGGTATCCAGAAGCAGCCCACGGCCGACACGATTGCGCTCACGCGCAGCATCGAGGCGGCACTTGGTGACTTGAAAAAGTCGCTGCCCGCAGGCATGGAGGCGCCGCGCGTCACCTTCCGCCAGGCGAGCTTCATCGAGGCCTCGGTCACCACGCTGCAGGGCAAGCTCATGGGCGCCTCGGTGTTCGTGGCCGTGATCCTGTTCGTGTTCCTCGGCACGCTGCGGCCCACGGTGATCGCGCTCACGGCCATCCCGGTGTCGATCTTCATCACGGCGCTGGTGTTCAAGTACTTCGGCCTGTCGATCAACACCATGACGCTGGGCGGCCTGGCCATCGCCATCGGCGGCCTGGTCGATGACGCCGTGGTGGACGTGGAGAACGTGCTGCGGCGCCTGAAGATGGACCGCGCCAAGCATCCTAACCACCGCCTGCATCCGCTGGAGGTGGTCAAGCTCGCGTCGATGGAGGTGCGCTCGGGCATCCTCTACGCCACGGCCATCATCGTGCTGGTGTTTTTGCCGCTGTTCGCGCTGCCGGGCATCGAGGGTCGGCTGTTCGTGCCGCTGGGCATCGCCTTCATCGTGTCCACGCTGGCCTCGCTGCTGGTGTCGGTCACGGTCACGCCGGTGCTGGCTTTCTACCTGCTGCCGCGCATGAAGAACCTCGACCACGGCGACACGCGCGTGGTGGCCTGGCTCAAGGCGCGCTACCGCAGCGGCCTCACGGGCGTGCTCGCGCGGCCGCGCGTGGCCGTGGCCGTGAGCGCGGTGGCGGTGCTGCTGTCGGTGGCGGCCGTGCCGTTCTTTCCGACCACCTTTTTGCCGCCGTTCAACGAAGGCACGCTGCTCATCGGCATGCGCCTGAACCCGGGCGTGACGCTGGCCGAGTCCACCCTGCTCGCCAGCCAGGCCGAGGTGCTGGTGCGCCAGGTACCCGAGGTCACGCACGTGGGCCGGCGCAGCGGCCGGGCCGAGCTGGACGAACATGCCGAGGGCGTGCACGTGAGCGAGCTGGACGTGGGCCTGCTGCCCGCAGCCGAACTCAAACGCAGCATGGCTGAGGTGCAGGCCGACATCCGCAGCCGGCTCGCGCAGATGCCGGCGGCCATCGCCATCGGCCAGCCCATCTCGCACCGCATCGACCACATGCTCTCGGGCGTGCGCTCGCAGATCGCGATCAAGCTCTTCGGTGAAGACCTCGATACCCTGCGCGGCCAGGCCGATGCGCTGCGCGGGCGCCTGGCCACCATCGACGGACTGGCTGATCTGGAGGTGGAAAAACAGGTGTTGGCGCCGCAGATCACCGTGCGCGTGGACCATGCCGCAGCCGCCCAGTACGGCGTGCCTGCGGCCCAGGTGCTGGCCACGCTGCAAGGCCTGGTGGAGGGCGAGAAGGTCACGCAGATCGTGGAGGGCAGCCGGCGCTTTGCGCTGGTGGTGCGCCTGCCCGAGAGCGCGCGCTCACTCGAAGGCCTGGCGCAGATCATGATCGAGACCCCGCGCGGGCGGGTGCCGCTGTCGCGCCTGGCGAGCATCGAGGACGGCGACGGCCCTAACCAGATCAGCCGCGACGACGGCAAGCGCCGCATCGTGCTCTCTGCCAACGCGCAGGGCCGGGCGCTGTCCGACGTGGTGGCCGACATCCGCAAGGTGGTGGCTGACACGCGCCTGCCGGACGGCTACTTCATCACCCTGGGCGGCCAGTTCCAGGCCCAGGAGGAGGCCAGCCGCCTGGTGGGCATGCTGGCCATCGTCTCGCTGGTGCTGATGTTCGTGGTGCTGTACACGCGCTACCGCTCGGCCACGCTGTCGGCGCTGATCATGGCCAACATCCCGCTGGCGCTGGTGGGGGCCGTGCTGGGGCTGTGGATCTCGGGGCAACCGCTGTCGGTGGCAGCGCTGATCGGCTTCATCACGCTGGCGGGCATCTCGGTGCGCAACGGCATTTTGAAGGTGAGCCACTACCTGAACCTGATGCGCGTGGAGGGCGAGAACTTCGATCACGCCATGATCGTGCGTGGCTCGCTCGAACGCCTCTCCCCCGTGCTCATGACCGCCCTGGTCACCGCTTTCGCGCTGGCCCCGCTGCTGCTGGAAGCCGAGCGCCCCGGCACCGAGATATTGCACCCGGTGGCGGTGGTGATCTTCTCGGGCCTGATCAGCTCGACCCTGCTCGATACCTTCCTCACCCCGGCCCTGTTCTGGCTGTTTGGCCGCCGCGATGCCGAGCGACTGCTCGACGACAAGAACGCCGAGGCGTTCTGATGTTTCGATTCGTCCATGTTTTCCATCCACCCTTTGAAAGGTTCACCATGCAAACCACAACCCGTCTTTGCGCCGCCCTGGCCCTCGCCGTTTCTCTTTCCAGCACCGCCTTCGCCGCAGGCGACCACGCCCATGGCCACGAACACAAGCCGCTGCACGGCGGCATCGTGGTCGAAGCCAATGACATGGACTACGAACTGGTGGCCAAGCCGGACGTGATCACGCTGCACCTGCGCGACCACGGAAAGCCGGCCAAGACCGAAGGCGTGAGTGCCAAGCTCACCTTGCTCAACGGCACCGAAAAATCCGAAGCCATGCTGGTGTCCACAGGCGAGGGCAAACTGGAAGGCAAGGGCGCGTTCAAGGTGGCGGCGGGCACGAAGGTGGTGGCGCTGGTCGCGCTGCCGGGCAAGAAGGCGGCCAACGTGCGGTTTGTGGTGAAGTAAGCGGAACGGATGAAAAGGGGCCTGCCAGCAGCGGTGTGTGTCTGTTTTCACTGCTGCGCTGGGCGCCCCGCACCGTAGTCCTTAAATTTTTTAGAAGAAATACGGCCCTGGCGCTTATCAGGAATGCGCTGATAGCTATCAAAATGGGAGCAAATGCTATTTTGAAAGGAGCCTGCAGGGCCACCGTCTTGAAAGGCTCGACCCCCGGCTTCGGCGGTTGAGGCGCGCAGTGGGGGCAACCGCCGGACGATCCAGCACTGGACGGCGGACTGAGAGCAGTCTCCCCGTGTGCATCGGTCGCTGAAATAACAACAGGTGAGACACACGGTCGCTGTTAGGCTAAGCCAAGCCAGGTCATTCGCCCCACGACCACACAACCGTCCGCGGGCCTGTGCGGGCGGTTGCGGGTGACAAAAACTCTGTGGGCTCCATCCATTCATCAGCGCCTGGCGCCAACGAAGGCCTTCCTCCCGTGAAGGCCTGTTCAACGTTTGTTCGGCGCACAACGCCTTTTCTGCACCATGCCCATCCTGCGTTTTGTCACTTTGGCCGATGTGGCCCATCTGCTCCCCGTTGACGGTCCGATGGCCGAGCTCCAGGGTTCGGAGCCAGATGCCTGGGCCGATGCCACCGTGGCCTGGGTCGCGGGCGACGTGCACTGGTCCGAGCTTTCGCTGGACACCCCCTTGCAAACCGGCGGTGCCATGCGGGCCCTGGCGCAGGCCACCTCTGGCGCAAAAGGACCACCCCCCGGTGGTGTGCGCCTGATCCTCATCGAGGGCAACCTGCAGATCGATGGTGCGCTGACCTCCAGCGACACCTACGGGTCCAGCCACCTCGTCGTGCTTGGCAACGTGCAGGTGGCGCACGCCGTGGTGGGGGGGCAGCTGCTGCACGTGCAGGGTGCGTTGCAGGTCCACGGGTTGCTATGGGGCGATGGCGAGCCGGGGGAGTTGCGGGTGAACGGTGGGTTGTCGGCGCGTGTGGCGCTTTTCACCGAAGCCTATGCCTTGCACCTTGCTGGCGGGGAAGACGTGGAATTTTTGCTCGATGAGGTGCGGGGTGTGCCCAGCCTCGTGGAGTTTTCGAGCGAGGCTGCGGGCCTGGTGTTTGCGCCAGGGTTTTTCAACGGCATCGACGATGGAGAGGACGGCTTGGCAGACCTGTTCGATCGTGATCGTGTGGTGGCCGCCGTGCGCAGCGGCGAGAGCCCTGTGCGCAGCAGCAGTGACATCCACAACGACCTGCCCCTGGCCTCCGATCTGTTTACGGACGAGGCCATCAGCGTGGCTAACATCCTGGCTGCGGTGAACTCTGACGCGCTGGCGCCCGAGGAACACCATGTCCGCGATTGGTTTGGGCAGACCCATTTTTCACTGTGCCGCCGCCACGTGGACGGGGATGGAAACCCGCACGACGACAGGGTGTACATGACGGTGTGGAAGACCTGGGACTTCTACATGGGGGTCGTTCAAGAACCTGCGCCCCCAACCCGGCGGCCAGGGCGGGTGGCTGGCAAGCTGCAGCGCCCCGCGCCAGTGGTGCCAGCGGTGCCAGCGGTGCCAGTGGCCGAGCGCCTGTCTGTGCTGTACCGCCCCTACGACGATGGCGTGGCCGGCGACTGGAGGGGGCTGGACGAAGCCGCCGATCCAGAGGCGCACGAGGCCTGCACCCAGGCCTGGCGCGGCGTGATCGACTATGTGCGCCGGGCCGTGGGCCAGTCGCGCGCGGGCTACCCGCTGTACCGGCGATTGAAGGCAGAGATCACAACAAAGCGCATTGAGCGCTTCACCCAGCTGCCCGTATTCACGGAGGAGTACAACGACTGGTGGGATGCCGACAAGCGCGGCACCTGGTTTGACGACGTGTGGGTGGGCGCGCGCCAGCCTGGCATGCATGAAGGTGAGTTCTGGTGCCGCGCGCTCGATGTGAGCTGGGAGAACGGCGAGGATGCCCCCGGCGACGCGGAGCACGACGCCCATGGCGCTTACCAGATTGATATTGACAGGCCTGGCGAGGGCCGGGAGCCGGTGGAGTTCACCTACAGCCAGCGGCAAAGCGAAAACCGCCCGCCGTTGCCGTGTGGCGCTGCCGACCACATTGCGCGATTGCTGCGCCTGTATGGCATGGTGGAGGCGCCCTTGCTGCAGGCGTATGCCGAACAACTGGCCGAGCAGGCCCAGGAGCGCGCCGCGCAAGCCGAGGCCCGGCGCATAGAGGCTGCGGTGCACCTGCTGGCTACGCCGCCACTGGCCCATGGCTTGCCGGATGCGGCCGTGTTCCCGCCCGAATTGCTGGCACTGTCCGAGCAGTGGCAGGCCGGCGGCCAAGCCTATGTGGCGGCCATCCGCGCCTACCAGCTCGCGGAGCAGGTAGCCGCCGCTGCAGCCGAAGCGGCTGGCTACCAGGCACCAGGTTGGGACAACGATGAAGGCGCCGGGCGGAACGGCCCGAACGACACACTGCCCGACGACCCGCGCAAGGCCAGCGCCGCCACCGTGCTGCAGCTGGCCCGGGTGGTGAACCGCCATGCGGACGATGCCCTTACCGAACGGTTTCGCCAGCGCTTTGCCTTTGCCCCCGATGCCTATGTGCACCTGGCGGCCGACCAGGGGCCGTCCATCGGCCCGGTGTTCTGGCTGCCCGATGGCGATGGTGTGGTGGCGCGCATCGGAGCGGAACACAGCGATGACGCGCGCTGGGTGCGGTTGCAGGGCCCGGCGCTCACGCCGCTGCCCGCGCTCAAGGGCCTGGGCCGCTCGCACGACGGGCGCTGTTTTGCGCTGAGCGACGGCACCCATATCACCACGCACCAGGGCTTTGGCGGGCCACAGATCGCGCAATTGCCGCTGCCGCAAGGCAACGAAGGGCTGCCCGCATCGCTGGGCCTCGCCGCAGGCGAGCTGGGCCAGCGCTGCGATGAAGTCATCCCCTTCAACGACGGCCAGCGCGCTCTGCTGCGCAACCCCACGGGGGTGTACCTGCTCACGCCCGCCGGCGTGCAGCGCATCCACCCGCAGGAGTTCGACGAGGACGGCCCTTACAGCTGGCCCAAGAACCAGATGCAGGAGGTGGGGGAGAGCGACGACGATGACGACAACGAAGATGAGAACGGGGACGGAGACGACGATGGGGACGGCGGCGAGGACGAAAGGGAGAACACCGGCCCCCGCCAGCTGGCGCTGTGCATGCTGCACATGGCGCTCTCGCCCGACGAACGGCACATTGCCCTGGGCGACCAGGACAGCAGGCACATCCTGCTCGACGCCCAGGGCAAGGTGCTGCGTGCGCTGTTCACCGACGACTACCCGCACCACACCCGCTTCTCGCACGACAGCGCGCTGCTGTGGGCCAACTCCTGCCATTTCTACAACGGCTGCACCGTGGCCAGCCGAGTGGACGATGCGCAGGACAGCGAGGGCACGCTGATCGACTCAGAATGGCGCGTCTATGCATCGGCCACCCTGCCGGGCATGGTGATCGTGGGCGATGCCCATGGCTACCTGCATGCCCGCGACGACGCCGGCAAGGCGCTGTGGCGCCACCACATCGGCAGCACGATCAGCGCGGTAGAGGTATCGCCGGATGGCAGCCTGCTGCTCGTGGGAAGTTACGGCGGCTACCTGGTGCTGTTGCAGCGGTCAGAGACGGAGATGGATCGGTATTCCATCGGCAACTCGCCTTATGTGGAGCTGCGCCGCTGGATCTTCTGGGACGCCGAAGCCGCGCCGCTGCGCTGGTGATCTGCGGGCAGGCGGTGGCCCGCTGGGCCGCACCAAGCAAGTCTTGGTGAGGCCATACGGGGGCATGCCACGGATGGGGTTCAATGTCTTTGGATCAGGCTTTTTTTACCTGCCTGCGCGTGCTGCGACTTTGCCCTATTTCCACTGGCGGCCGTTGCCGGTAGCGCACCCGTAGGGCGGTACCGCGTTGGCAAAGCGTTCTTGCAACTGGGCGCAGCCCCAGCGGTTGAGTGGTTCCGGTGCTCTGGAGTTGAGTTCGATGCCCACCTCGTCGTAGGGCGACTTCGCTTTGCTCACATAGTCATACCAGCGCTTGCCGACATACAGGGTCACTACCGTGGCGGCTATCAAGGTCACTAAAACAACTTTGAGTGCTGGCGATTTTTTCAAAAGAAAACTCCGGGTGGGATGAGCGATGGGCGGTGGCCCGATCAAAAGGGGGTGGTGTGCCGTGCCGCCATGTGGCGCGGCCGAGGTGCGGGTGGGAGCCTACGGTGGAGCCTGTTCAAAGACTTGCTCGGCCGCGAAAAGCCCCAGGGGCCAGAAACGACCATGGTCCTGCGGGGCACGCAGTGTCGCACGTGTTGGGGGTTGCCACGCTTCCAGGGCTTGCGATGGGTGAACGCCGACAGGCTGCTGTGGCGCCCGCCGCGGGCCGCAGGTCGAGAGCGCCACCGGCGATGGTTCCCCTGGGGTGACCACCTGCGTGTCGAATCGGCCCACGCAGCACACATGCGCTTCCTTGGCTTGTGCTCGGGGCCATGATGACGAACTGCGGGCGGTCAGCCTCCGCCCTTCATCAGTCATCTTGGATGCAGCGAATTCGGAGTGATTTTGCTCTGCTATTGATAGCTAAAAATGCTCGTGGATAGAGCGCAAGGGGCCATTTTTTCTGAAAATACCAGTCACCTCGCTGCAGGCACCGACCGTCACCGCCCTCAATACACCAGCCGCTCCGGCCGGATCTCCTGGAGGATGGTCGTGGCAATCTCTTCGATGGACTTGGTGGTGGTGGACAACCACCGGATGCCCGCCCGCCGCATCATGGCCTCTGCTTCGGAGACTTCCATGCGGCAGTTCTCCAGGCTGGCGTAGCGGGAGTTGGGGCGGCGCTCGGCGCGGATTTCGGCCAGGCGGTCGGGGCTGATGGTCAGGCCAAAGATCTTGCTGCGGAACGGCACCAGCGCAGGCGGCAACTGGCGGCGCTCGAAATCCTCGGGGATCAGCGGGTAGTTGGCGGCTTTCAGGCCACATTGCATGGCCAGGTACAGGCTGGTGGGCGTCTTGCCGCTGCGGCTCACCCCCACCAGGATCACGTCGGCACCGGCCAGGTCTCGGTTGCTCTGGCCGTCGTCGTGGGCCAGGCTGAAGTTGATGGCCTCGATGCGGTCGGTGTATTCCTTGCTGCGGCTCACGTCGCTGAAGCGGCCCACGCGGTGGTGCGATTTGATCCCCAGTTCTTCTTCCAGCGGGTGGACAAAGGTGCCGAACATGTCCAGCAGCATGCCCTTGCAGCCTTCCTGGATGACCTTGAGCACCTCCATATTGACCAGGGTGGTGAAGACCACAGGCTTTTTGCCCTCGACCTCGCCGGTGTGGTTGATCTGCCGCACGGCCTGGTGGGCCTTGTCCACGGTGTCGATGAAGGGCAGGCGCACATGGCGCGGCTTCATTTCGAACTGGGCCAGGATGGCATTGCCGAAGGTTTCTGCGGTAATGCCGGTGCCGTCAGAGACAAAAAATACGGTGCGCGAGTGCATGGGGCTCCTTTTTTTGGATGCGGCTTGCGCCAGCAGGGTTGCCACCACAAAGAAGTGGTGGTGGCCCGATTTGCGTAAGTCGCGTGAAAGCGTCAGCCCGTTGCCAGATGCGCGGGCCTACAATTGTCACAATTATCCAATTCTCACCATGCACACCGTCGGCCTACAACCACAACGACAAAGCTGCAGCCTGTGCATGGCCGCTCGCCCATCGCTCCAAGGGGGCGGGCGCGCAGACCCGGTTTCAACTTCTGGAGCTTTCCCATGTCTGCACTTTTCAGCCCGACCGCCCTGGTCGTACCGTTTGAAAACCTGAGAATGACCGATGTCGAGGCCGTAGGCGGTAAAAACGCCTCCCTCGGCGAGATGATCTCCCAACTGCCGCAGGGCGTTCGGGTGCCTACGGGCTTTGCCACCACCGCCCACGCGTTCCGCGAGTTCCTGGCCTACGATGGCCTGGCTGACAAGATCAGCGCCAAGCTCAAGAGCCTGGACACTGAAGACGTGCGTGCGCTTGCCGCCGTGGGCGCAGAAATCCGCGCCATGGTCGAGGCCCAGCCTTTCCCGGCCGACCTGCAAAAAGCCATTGCCGACGAATTTGCCAAGTTGAGCGCTGGCAACCCCGCTGCCTCGTTTGCCGTGCGCTCGTCCGCCACGGCCGAGGATTTGCCTGACGCATCGTTCGCTGGCCAGCAGGAGACTTTCCTGAACGTGGTGGGCATCGACGAAGTCATGCACAAGATGAAGGAAGTGTTCGCGTCGCTGTACAACGACCGCGCCATTTCCTACCGCGTGCACAAGGGTTTTGAACACGATGTGGTGGCCCTGTCGGCCGGCGTACAGCGCATGGTGCGCTCTGACCTGGGCGCTGCGGGCGTGATGTTCACCATCGACACCGAGTCCGGCTTCGAAGACGTCGTCTTCATCACCAGCAGCTATGGCCTGGGCGAGACGGTGGTGCAGGGCGCCGTGAACCCCGACGAGTTCTATGTGCACAAGCCCATGCTCCAGGCGGGCAAGAAGGCGTTGATCCGCCGGAATCTGGGTAGCAAGCTGATCCAGATGGTGTTCTCCACGCCCGAAGAAAAGGCTGCCAGTGGCAAGCTCGTCAAGACGGTGGACGTGCCCACTGAACAGCGCAACCGCTACTCGCTGACCGATGCCGACGTGGAGCAGCTGGCGCGCTATGCCCTGGTGATCGAGCAGCACTACGCTCGCCCCATGGACATTGAGTGGGGCAAGGACGGCACCGACGGCCAGCTCTACATCCTGCAGGCCCGCCCTGAAACCGTGAAGAGCCAGGCCAAGGGCCAGGCCGAGCTGCGCTACAAGCTCAAGGGCCAGGGCGCCGTGCTGGCCGAAGGCCGCGCCATTGGCCAGAAGATTGGCACCGGCCCGGTGCGCCTGGTGCACAACATTTCCGAGATGGACAAGGTCCAGCCCGGCGATGTACTGGTGACCGACATGACCGACCCCAACTGGGAACCCGTGATGAAGCGCGCCAGCGCCATCGTCACCAACCGCGGCGGCCGCACCTGCCACGCCGCCATCATTGCACGCGAACTGGGCATTCCGGCCGTGGTGGGCTGCGGTGACGCGACCGAGCTGCTCAAGGACGGCACGCTGGTCACGGTGAGCTGCTCCGAGGGCGACACGGGTCGCATCTATGACGGCCTGCTCGAGACCGAAGTGACGGAAGTGCAGCGCGGCGCCATGCCCCCCATCAAGACCAAGATCATGATGAACGTGGGCAACCCGCAGCTGGCCTTCGACTTCTGCCAGCTGCCCAACGAAGGCGTGGGCCTGGCGCGGCTGGAGTTCATCATCAACAACAACATTGGTGTGCACCCCAAGGCCATCCTCGACTATCCCCAGATCGATGCCGATCTGAAAAAGGCCGTCGAATCCGTGGCCCGTGGCCACGCCAGCCCCCGCGCTTTTTACGTGGACAAGGTGGCCGAAGGTGTGGCCACCATTGCCGCCGCCTTCTGGCCCAAGCCGGTTATCGTGCGCCTCTCGGACTTCAAGTCCAATGAGTACCGCAAGCTGATTGGCGGCAGCCGCTACGAGCCCGAGGAAGAGAACCCGATGCTGGGCTTCCGCGGCGCGGCGCGCTACATCAGTGAAGACTTCGGCGAAGCCTTTGCGATGGAATGCGAGGCCTTGAAGCGCGTGCGCAACGACATGGGCCTGACCAACGTGCAGGTGATGGTGCCCTTCGTGCGCACGCTGGGCCAGGCCGAGCGCGTGACCAAGCTGTTGGCCACCCATGGCCTCTCGCGTGGCAAGGACGACCTCAAGGTCATCATGATGTGCGAGGTGCCGAGCAACGCCATCCTGGCGGATCGCTTCCTGGAGTTCTTCGATGGCTTCTCCATCGGCTCCAACGACCTGACCCAGCTCACCCTGGGCCTGGACCGCGATTCGGGCCTGGAGCTGCTGGCGCAAGACTTCGACGAGCGCGACCCCGCCGTGCAGGCGCTGATCCACCAGGCCATCAAGGCCTGCCTGGCGCAGGGCAAGTACATTGGCATCTGCGGCCAGGGCCCCAGCGACCACCCTGACTTTGCACAGTGGCTGGCCAAGGAGGGGATCTCTTCGATCTCGCTCAACCCGGACAGCGTGATCGCGACCTGGCAGCAACTGGCAGGTTGATGCCCTCGGGGGCTGCCATGCGCCATCCGCACCACTTCCCACAGCGTCCGTGATGCCGTGCCCGTGATGCAAGCGCCACAGCAGCAGCCCCCACGTTCTGCAGATGCCGAAATGGCGGGCCCGTTCCCGCCCGATCTGCACGATGTGCGGCACCTGAAGCTCAAGGCCGGCTTGCTGTTGCTGTGGGCGCTGGTATCGTTTGGTGCCACCTATTTCGCCAGAGACCTGCAGGTGCTGGTTTTTGGGGGCTGGCCTTTGGGCTACTGGATCGCGGCCCAGGGGGCAGTGCTGGTGTTCATCGGTATCGTGGTGGCTTATGGCTGGGCCATGAACCGGTTCGAGCGCCAGGACGCAGAGCACCGTGCAGCCACGGCCGCTGCTGAAGTGGTCCCGGGCGATGCGTCTCGCTCCCATGGCTGACCACAGTTCCTCCGGCGCAGACCGGGCCTATCTGTGGCGGCTGCACCGCATCTTTGCGCTGTACGTAGCGGGGGTGCTGGCCTTCTTGGCACTGATGACCTGGGCGGAGCACCAGGGGCTCTCGCGGCACTGGATCGGCCCTATTTTCCTGTTCCTCACGGTGATGGTCTATGCGGGTATCGGCGTTTATGGCCGCACCACCGACCCGGAGGAATACTACGTGGCTGGCCGGCGCATTCCGCCCATGTACAACGGTATGGCGGCGGCGGCAGACTGGATGAGTGCCGCGTCGTTCATCAGCCTGTCGGGGGCGCTCTACCTTCAGGGCTTTTCCGGCACGCCGGGGCAGGCCGGAGGGCTGGCCTATCTGCTGGGGTGGACGGGTGGTTTCTGTCTGGTGGCGATGCTGATTGCACCGCACTTGCGCGCCATGGGCCTGTACACCGTGCCCGATTTTTTCCATGTGCGCTTTGGCGGCCGGTGGCCGCGCATGATTGCTGCGCTGGCCGCCGTGCTGTGTTCTTTCACGTATGTGGTGGCGCAGATCTATGGCGTTGGGCTGATTGCCTCGCGCCTGACTGGCGTGCAGTTCGAGATCGGCATCATGCTCGGCTTGGGCGGGGTCCTGCTGTGCTCGTTTCTGGGGGGCATGCGCGCCATCACCTGGACACAGGTGGCGCAGTATGTGGTGCTGCTGCTGGCCTTCCTGATCCCGGTGTCCTGGCTGGCTTACAAGCAGCTTGGCAACCCGCTGGCACCGCTGGTTTATGGCGAGCAGATCAGCAAGATCGCTGATCTGGAGGCGCAGTTGCTCGACTCCCCTGCAGAGCACCAGGTGGTGCAGACCTACCTGCGGCGCGCCCAGGATTTCGAGGCCCGGCTGCGTGATGTGGAGGGCGCCCTGGAGCGTGAGCGCGAGAAAGGGCGCGAGCGCATTCGTGCGCTGCGCGCCCAGAACGCCGATGTGGGCCTGATCGTCTCGGCCAGCCGCGAGCTGGCGGCCCTGCCGCGTGATGCTGCTGCGGCCCGCGAACGCTGGACCCGCGAGATGCGCGAGAACTACGAACGCGCCCGTCCCCTGGGCGGCTTGCCCTTGCACAGCCAGGCGTATGTGGGCGACCCGCAAGGCACGCCCGAGGAGCAGCGCGAATACGAGCTGACGCGCCGCAATTTCCTGGCGCTCATGTTCTGCCTGATGGTGGGCACGGCGGGCCTGCCGCACCTGCTCACCCGCTACTACACATCGCCCACTGTGTCGGCGGCGCGCGCGTCGGTGGCATGGTCGCTGTTCTTCATCGCCTTGTTGTACCTTAGCGCGCCGGCGCTGGCGGTGCTGGTGAAGTTCGAGGTCATGCAGAACCTCGTGGGCAGCAGTTTCGAGGCCTTGCCCAACTGGATGGCCCAGTGGGCGCGTGTCGATGCCTCGCTGCTGTCGGTGGAAGATGTGAATGGCGATGGAATCGTGCAGTTTGGCGAGATCCGGCTGGGGGCCGACCTCATCATGCTGGCTACGCCAGAACTGGGGGGGCTGCCTTATGTGGTCTCCGGCCTGGTGGCGGCGGGTGGGTTGGCAGCGGCGCTGTCTACCGCCGATGGGCTTTTGCTCACCATCAGCAATGCCCTGGTCCGCGATCTGTATTTTCAGGATGCCAAACGCGAGGCGTCGCCCGAGCAGCGTGTGATTCTGAGCAAGTTCGCCTTGCTGGCGGTGGCCTTGTCGGCGGCTTTTGTCGCGGCGCTCAAACCCTCCGAGATTCTGCCCATGGTGTCGGCGTCGTTCTCGCTGGCCGCATCGGCTTTTGTGCCGGTGATGGTGCTGGGCATCTTCTGGCGCGGCACCACGCGGCAGGGCGCGGTGGCCGGCATGGTGGCGGGGCTTGGCGTGGCGGTGTATTACATGCTTTCGCATGTGTCCGCCATGCGCGCGCTGCCCAGCTGGATGCTGGCGGACGGGCTCTGGCTTGGCATCCAGCCCATCTCGGCCGGCGTGTTTGGCGTGCCGACCGGGCTGGCGGTGGCCGTGGTGGTGAGCTGGTTGACGCGGCCCGCACCGGATCTGCCGCGCATCCGGTCCGAGATGTAGCGGGCACAAGATCGCGTGATAAACGTGCGCCTTGCGCGCGGGGTCGCCGTGGTTGTGCGTAAACCCTGATGACCAATGGTGTACAAACGTGAGAATCTGGGCTTCCAGGGGCTCGTTGGCCGTAGGGTTGTCCTGCTGCATTCCCCTGTTGTTCCGTTTCAGTTCAAGGAGATTCATGGTTCTCGTCAAAACGCCGGCAGGGCAAGAAGCGCTCAAGGATCGGCGCGGCAGCCTCAGCTCGCGCCAGCGCTCGGCTTTCATTCTTTTTGACGGTAAACGTTCCACGGGCGAGATTCTGGCGGCCACGGCCGCCATGGGCATCACGCAGGACGATGTTCAGGCCATGATTGCCCAGGGGTTGCTGGCGCCGCTGTCGGGGCACTCCTTGCCTGCGTCTGCGGCCAGCCAGCCCGTTTCAGAGGCAGATGCATCGGCAGCGGCTGCCATGGATCTGGGCACGGTGGCATCTCCCGTGGAGGGTTCCGGGCGCACACCGAAAGAGCGTTATGAAGCGGCCTATCCGATTGCCACTGAATTGACGGCGGGCATGGGCTTGCGGGGATTCCGGTTGAATCTGGCCGTGGAAGGGGCGGGTAGTTTCGAGGACCTGGCGGCGCTGGCCCCGAAGATCCGGGAGGCCGTGGGGGATGCGAAGTTCGCACGGCTCGACAAGGCGCTTTTTGATTGATGCGTGGGAGCCGATTGCTGGCGAGGAGGAGGCTTCCCTCCGCCGCACAGCAATGAAAAAGGCGGCTTGGTAGCCGCCTTTTTTGATCCCCTGGCCAAAACTGGCCGGAGCTGCAGGCCTTAGCGGCCGACCTTCAGCAGTTCCACATCGAACTTCAGCGTGGCATTCGGCGGGATCACGCCGCCTGCGCCGCGTGCGCCATAGCCCAGGGCTGCAGGAATGATCAAGGTGCGCTGGCCACCGATCTTCATGCCCTGCACGCCTTCGTCCCAGCCCTTGATGACCATGCCGCCGCCCAGCGAGAACTCGAAGGGGTCGTTGCGGTCGCGGCTGGAGTCGAACTTGGCGCCTTGCTCGCCGTTGTTGTACAGCCAGCCGGTGTAGTGCACCGACACGTTCTGGCCCTTGGTGGCTTCGGCGCCTTCGCCCACGGTGGTGTCTTCGTATTGCAGGCCGGATGCGGTGGTGGTCAATGCCATGGATGAAATTCCTTGTTTGCTATTAAAAATATAGTTATCTGCGCTTGATGGATAAGCGCCAGAAGCATTTTTTACCCCTATTTTAACGAAAGCCCCGCTCGGAGGTCCGGCGGGGCTTTTCCCTGGGTGGAGCAGGGGTGTGGCTTCAGGCCTTTTTGGCGCGGCCAGCGACCCAGCGGGTGGCGAAGGCTTGCACGTCCGACAGGCGCTTGAGCAGGTCGGCGCCCGAAGGGGTGACGGTGTAACCGTCGCTGCCGTGGTCTACAAAACCGGCTTCGCGCAGTTCCTTGATGCGGGTGTTGAGCGTGTTGGGGGTGATGCCCCCCACGCTGTCCTGCAGCAGGCGGAACGTCTGGGGGTGGCCGTCCTTCAGGGCCCACAGCACGCGCAGCGCGTAACGGCATTCGAGCCGCTCGAACAACTGGTTGATGGCGGCATTTTCTTTGGAGCTCATGGACGCTTCTCCTCGCGCAAGTGTTGGATCAAATTTTCATTCGGGTGGGCGAATGCCGGGCCCGCTGATGCGCTGAGACTATAGCGCGGAACCCATTTTGCTACAAGTTTAGTAGCTCAGAACGCACACCACACATGCGCTACGCCCCGAAAAACCCGTGTTACAAGTCAAACTGTTGCAGCAGGGCCACGGTTGGAGTCAGTCATTCCTGGCGGCCCAGCCCCGCCAGGTGGCTGACCAGCAACTGTGCGGCGGGGGCCAGCATCTGGGCGCTGCGGTAGCAGATGGCAAAACGCCGCTGGGCCCATGGATCGCTCAGCGGAATCACCCGAACGGGGGCGGTTTGCGCAAAGGGCAGGGCCACTTCGCGCGGCACGACGCTGATGGCCAGGTTGGCGCGCACCACCCGCAGGGCAGCGTCGAAGTTGGACACCAGCACCCGGTGCGCCAGCATTTTTCCCTCCACGGCTGCAGCGCGCGCCAGCAGCACCTGCACCGCGCTCAGCGCGGGCATGCTGACGAATTCATGGTCCAGCACGTCGGCAAAACGCACGCTCTGGTGCTGGGCCACCGGGTGCAGCGCATGGGCCACCACGGCCAGGTGGTCGGTGCGGTAGGCGCAGGTTTCCAGGCCCGTGAGGTCGGCCGCGTCCCAGCAGATGCCGATGGAGGCGCTGCCGTCGCGGATGCCCTGCACCACGTCCGGGCTCACGCGCTCTTCCAGGCTCACCTGGATGTCGCGGTGCGCCGGGTCTTGCAGAAAAGCAGCCACGTCGTCGGCCAGCGACTCGGCCATGACCGAGGCGGTGACCAGCATGCGCACATGGCCCCGGGTGCCGGTGGCATAGGCGGCCATGTCGCGCTCGATCTGACCCACGCTGGCCAGCATGGTGCGCGCGTGCTCCAGGAGCGTTTCCCCCGCCGGGGTCGGAACCACGCCGCGCCGCTTGCGCACCAGCAGCGCTGTGCCCACCGTGTCCTCCAGCTGGGCCAGCCGCTTGCTGATGGCCGAGCCCACGATGGACTCCTGCTCGGCCACGCGCGCAATGCTGCGCTGCTCGCACACGGCGGCAAAGAGCCGCAGGGTTTGCAGGTCGAGATCGCGCATGACATCCCTTTCGACGGAATGGGTGTGATATTCCGTTTGGGAATCATATGGCTTCCGAGATGTATTTTCTGATTATTTCTGGAATTTCTAGAATGACCCCAAGAACACACCCAGCCGGAGACGACCTGTGAGCACACTCTCTGTTTTTCCCGCGACCCACGCCGCGCCCGATGGCGCCTCTGCTCGGGCCGTGGTGCGCGAAGTGGGCTTGCGCGATGGCCTGCAGAGCATCGCCACCCTGGTGTCCACCGCGCACAAGATCGAATGGATCAACGCTGCCTACGCTGCAGGCCAGCGCGAGATCGAAGTGGGCTCCTTCGTGCCCGCCCGCCTGTTGCCCCAGCTGGCGGACACCGCCGAAGTGCTGGCGCATGCCAAAACCCTGCCGGGCCTGCTGGCCTCGGTGCTGGTGCCCAACTACAAAGGCGCCGAGCGTGCACTCGAATGTGGTGCTGACCTGATGGTGGTGCCCCTGTCTGCCAGCTATGCCCACAGCCTGGCCAACCTGCGCAAGACACCCGATGCGGTGGTGGCCGAGGTGGCCCGCATCCGCGCGCTGCGCGACGCCAGCGGCAGCCGCTGCCTGATCGAGGGGGGCGTGGGCACGGCCTTTGGCTGCACGTTGCAGGGCGAGGTGCCCCAGAGTGAGGTGCTGCGCCTGATGCAGGCCCTGCTGGATGCCGGGGCCGATCGCGTGAGCCTGGCCGACACCGTGGGCTATGCCGACCCGGCCTGGGTGGCCCGCCTGTTCGAGAAGGCCCGCGCGCTGGTGGGCGACCGCCTGTGGTGCGCGCATTTCCACGACACCCGTGGCATGGGGCTGGCCAACGCCTACGCCGCGTGGCAGGTGGGCATCACGCGTTTTGACGCCTGCCTGGCCGGCATTGGCGGCTGCCCGCATGCGCCGGGCGCCAGCGGCAATGTCACCACCGAGGACCTGGTGTTCATGCTGGAGCGCATGGGCGTTGCCACCGGCATCGACGTGGCCGCGCTGCTGGCGCTGCGCCAGCGCGTGGCCGGATGGCTGTCGGGTGAGACCCTGCACGGCACGCTGTGGCAGGCCGGGCTGCCGCAGAATGCCGCACGCACCGCGCTGCGAGAGGCAGCAACGGCCTGATCTTCTTATCCATTCTCCGAACATGAACGACACACCACACGCACCCTCGTCCCCCCGCCTGCCGCTCGAAGGTCTGCGTGTGGTGGAGTTCACCCACATGGTCATGGGCCCCACCTGCGGCATGGTGCTGGCCGACCTGGGCGCCGAGGTCATCAAGGTCGAGCCCGTGGACGGCGACCGCACGCGCCACCTGCTGGGCGCAGGCGCAGGCTTTTTCCCCATGTTCAACCGCAACAAGAAGAGCATCGCACTCGACCTGCGCAGCCCCGAGGGGCTGGAGGTGGCGCGCAAGCTGGCCGCCTCGGCCGACGTGGTGGCGCAGAACTTCAAGCCCGGCGTGATGACCAAGTACGGGCTGGACTACGCGGCCCTGAGCCCGCTGAACCCGCGCCTCATCTATGTGAACCACACCGGTTTTCTGCCTGGCCCGTACGAGCACCGCACGGCGCTCGACGAGGTGGTGCAGATGATGGGCGGCCTGGCCTACATGACCGGGCGGCCGGGCGACCCGCTGCGCGCCGGCAGCAGCGTGAACGACATCATGGGCGGCATGTTCGGTGCCATCGGTGCCATGGCGGCCCTGATGCAGCGTGGCATCACCGGGCGGGGGCAGGAGGTGGACTCCGCCCTGTTCGAGAACAACGTGTTTCTGGTCGGCCAGCACATGATGCAGTACGCAGTCACCGGCAAACCGGCGGCCCCCATGCCCGACCGCATTTCGTCGTGGGCGCTGTACGACGTGTTCAGCGTGAAGGATGGCGAGCAGATTTTCCTGGCTGCGGTGAGCGATGCGCAATGGACCACCTTTTGCGACGCCATGGGGTTTTCCGACCTCAAGGCCCACCCGCAACTGGCCACCAACAACGACCGCGTGCGCGCCCGTGCCACGCTGATGCCCGACCTGCGCCAGCGTCTGGCCGCCTACAGCGCTGCCGAGCTGGCGGCGGTTTTTGAAAAACACGGCCTGCCCTTTGCTCCCATTTCGCGGCCCGAGCAGCTGTTTGACGACCCGCACCTGAACGCCACGGGAGGCCTGGCCGACATCACCCTGCCCGATGGCGAACGGGCTGGGCAGACCGCACGCACCACGCTGTTCCCGCTGCGCATGGACGGCAAGCGGCTGGGCGTGCGCCTGCAGCCGCCGGTGCTGGGGCAGCACACCGCAGCGCTGATGGAAGAGCTGGGCTACACACCCGAAGAGGTGCGGGCCCTGCAAAAAAAGCATGCCGTGGCCTGAGCGGGTTGAAGGACCCGGCATCTCCCTGTGGAGATCTGCGCCTGGCATTCGATGAATGAATACAACGACGGAGACAAACGCCATGCACCACGACAGCCCACTCCCTGCCTTCCTCCCTGCAAGCCCGTTGCAACCCCCGGGTCTGCGGCGGCGCAGCGCGCTGCTGGCTGCCCTGGCCAGCCTCGCCGGTAGCGCAACAGTGCCCTCGGCTGCCTGGGCCCAGGCAGCCGACCGCCCGGTCCGCATGATCCTGCCTGTGAGCGCAGGCTCGGGGGTGGACGGCGTGGCCCGCGCCTTGGGGCCCAGCCTGGGCAAGGCGCTGGGGCGCCCGGTGGTGGTGGAGAACTTTCCCGGCGCGGGGGGCATCACTGGTACGTCGATGATCGTCAAGGGCACCAAGGACGGGTCAGCACTGGGCATGGTGTCCAACAACCACGTGGTCAACCCCAGCGTGTTCAAGAACATTCCCTACGACGCGGTGGACGACATCACGCCCATCACCGTGATTGGCGCCACGCCCTTCGTGCTGGTGGCACATCCCTCGGTGGCCGCGAGGAACGTGCGCGAACTCATCGCGCTGGCCAAGGCGCAGCCCGGGGCTCTCAACTATGGCTCTTCCGGCAACGGGACCATCCTGCACCTTGCTGCGGAAATGTTCGTGCATGAAGCGCAGGTGGACATCAAGCACATTCCCTACCGGGGCATGGGGCCGCTGACGGCCGATGTGCTGGGTGGGCAGATCCAGCTGGCGTTCATCGCGGTGGCCGTGGCCGTGCCACATGTGAAGGCTGGGACGCTCAAGGCCATCGGGCTGTCGTCCACCACGCGCTCAGCGCTGTTGCCCGACCTGCCCACCATCGCCGAACAGGGGCTGGCGCAGTATGCATTGGACGGCTGGGTGGCCGTGGTGGGGCCGGCGGGCTTGTCCAAGGCGGAAACGGAACGGGTGTACCAGGCGGTGCGGGCCACCCTGGCGGTGCCGGAGGCACGAGACGCCTTGCTGGCGCAGGGCTACCAGCTGCAAGGCACTACGCCGGAGGCGACCACGGCCTTCTTTCGGACCGAAGTGGCGCGCATGGCCAAGCTGGTCAAGCAGTCCGGGCTCAAGATAGATTAGAGAACATCCCCATATCTGGGGCGCTGCGCGCCTTTCCCCGCGCTCGCTTCGCTGCGGGGCCCAGGTCCATGGATGGGAGAGATCCTCCGTTTCAGCACTGGAAAACTAAAAAAAATTGGTGCCTAGCGCTTTCTGGGTATCGTTTTGTTGCTATATAAAATGTAGCAACCAGGTTTGTACATCCCTGGTACGCATTCAATGTGCCGCAGGTGGCAGTGCCAGGGTGCGGTGGCTGCCGCGCAGGCGGAACACCTCCACGGCCTCCACCAGCTGGCGGGCCTGGCCGCTCAGGCTGCCGGCTGCGGCAGCACTTTCTTCCACCAGCGCGGCGTTTTGCTGGGTGGTTTCGTCCATGCGCACAATGGCCTGGGTGACGCGCAGCATGTCGGAGGTCTGGGCAGCACTGGCCTGGCTGATCTCGTCCATGAGCGTGCTCACGCCCTGGATCGAGGAAACGACTTCACCCATGGTGCTGCCCGCATTGCGGGCCAGGTCAGAGCCGGCCTGCACGCGCTCCACGCTGGTCTGGATCAGCGCCTTGATCTCGCGCGCGGCGCTGGCGCTGCGGGTGGCCAGGTTGCGCACCTCGCTGGCCACCACGGCAAAGCCGCGCCCCTGCTCGCCTGCGCGCGCAGCCTCTACGGCGGCGTTGAGCGCCAGGATGTTGGTCTGAAACGCGATGCTGTCGATGACGCCAATGATGTCGGAAATGCGGCGCGAGCTGTCCTGGATGCCCTGGACCACCGTCACCATCTGCGTCACCACATCGCCCCCGCGCTGGGCCACCGACGCGCCATTGCGGGCCAGCTCGCTGGCGCGTTGGGCGTTGGAGGCGTTCTGCTGCACGGTGGCCTGCAGCTGCTGCATCGAAGACGTGGTTTCGTCCAGCGACGATGCCTGCTCTTCGGTGCGCATGCTCAGGTCCACGTTCCCTTGGGCAATTTCGGCGCTGGCACTGGCCACGCCCTCGGCGTTGCTGCGCACGCCCGACACCACGTTTTCCAGGTTTTCCTGCATGGTGCGCAGGGCTTCCAGCAGCCGCGCGGGTTCGTCCTTGCCGTCGACCAGAATGGTCGTGGTCAGATCGCCCGCCGCCACCTTGTTGGCCACCGAGACCGCTACCCGCAGCGGGCGCACCACCGACCGCGTGAGCAGCCAGCCCGCGCAGCCGCCCAGGGCGGTGACCAGTGCCAGCGCCACCAGGCTGCTGATGAGTGCACGCCGCGCATTCAGCGCCGCCTGTTCGGCAATGGCCGCACTGCTGGCGGCCACCTGCTCGCTCAGTGCGGTGAGCAGCTTGGCAGGGCCCTGGTCGATGTCGGCCACGTCCGCGTCACCCGCAGAGGGCACGAAGCCGAGCGACTGGAACACTTCAAAACCTTTGCGGTAGCCCTGCGCCATTTGCGCATGGGCCTGGGTGAATTTCTGCAGCGCCGCCTTTTCCTGGGCGTCGGTCAGTTGGGGCTCCAGCGCCTTGGCGGCGTCGGCCACGCGCTTCTCACTGGCCTGGAACGCCGCCCAGTGCAGCTCGCGCTTGCGCGAATCCTCACCCCGCAGCAGGGTGTTTTTCCACTCCTGCACCTGGGTCTTGAACTCATTTTCCATGCGGCTCACCGCGCGTTCCTGGGCTACGCGCTCCTGCACCGTGGTCTCGTAGGTGCCCAGGCTGCGGTACAGGGCCGCGATGCCGAACAGCGCGGCGCCCAGCAGCAGCGCAAGCACCAGGCCCAGCGCGGTCGCCATGCGTGCGCCGATGGAGTGGTTGGACATTTTCATCAGCGGCTCCTTAGAGGCGGAATTCCCCTGGAGTGAACAAGCGCAGCAGCGCGAAGCGACTCAGGGAGTGGTTCAAGCCTTCAGCTTGAGCAGGTACACCATGACGCGCGCCGTGGTGAGGTCCAGTTCCATGAACTCTGCCAAATCCTTGCCCGTCAGCCAAGAGGGTTCCCAACGATTGCTTTTGAGCGTGCGCAGCCAGGATTCATGGGCGGTGGCGGCCTCCACGGCGGCCAGCATCTCGGCCATGCGGGAGGCTGGCACCCCCTTGCCGGTGAGCACGCCCCGCCAGTTGGCCATGGTGGCGTCCAGCCCCTGCTCGCGAAAGGAGGGCAGGCCGAAGGCGCTGCGGCGGGACGACACCCCGATGGCGCGCAGCTTGCCCGCCGCAATCGCATCGCTGAATTCGCTGTAGCCCGACAGCCCCATGGCCGCACTGCCAGACACCAGGGCATCCACTACCTCGGAGCCGCCGGGGAAAGGCTTGTAGACCAGGTCTTCCGGCTTGGCCTTGGATGCTCGGGCCAGCACCCCGGCGAAGATGTGGTCCACCCCGCCAGCCGAGCCGCCGGCCACCGGCAGGGCGCGCAGGTCGGCGCGCATGGCGTCGGCCAGATCCTTGGTGTTCTTGATGGGGGACTTGGCTGCCACGGCTGCCACCAAGTAGTCACTGGTGAGCCGTGCCAGGGGTTGTATGTGGGTCATGTCCACAGCGGGCTTTTGCAGCGCCACTGCGCCCACCATCACCATGCCGCCCATCAGCAGGGTGTTGGCATCGTTGCCGTATTTCTCGGCGTACTTGGCCAGGCCAATGGTTCCGCCCTTACCGCCGATGTTTTCGTACTCAATCTGGTCCGCCGCACCCACGGCGGCGAGGGCTGCGCCCAGCGCCCGGCCCGTCTGGTCCCAGCCACCGCCCGGGTTGGCGGGGATCACGATGCGCAGGGTGCCCGCCAGTTTGGGGGGCTTGGCTGGAGCGGCACGGCCTGCCGTGGTGTTGGCTTGTGACCAGGCGGCCGGGGTGAATGTGGTCCACGCCGTTGCTGCGAGCACAGCGTGGGCGAGTGCCTTGCGGCGGTCAATGGGGGTCATGGTGTACCTCGTGAAAACACAGGGATGGGAAGCATGTCCTTCACGCAACCGGACAGCACGGCCGACTTCGTTGCGCAACCGTTTCCAGGAGCCTGTCGGACTTGGAAATCGTCGGCTGAAAATTGACCGCAGCGGTCCATTTTTCCACCGTCTTTTTGCCCCATAGCCGGGCTATGGGGATGCAAATCCGGCAAAAACTGTCCTCGCTGTGGCCAATTTTGGTGAAACCTACGGTTTTCGCGTTCGACACTCCAAGTCCGACAGACTCCCAGAAGGGGCGGTGGATACTGCTGCATGGAAGTCTCCCCATTCTTGATGGAATGTGATGGCAATGGTCACCATCCAAGCTGTCAGTCTGCTGTCGAGAGTATCAGGGTAAACACGCCCGGCCCGCGTGGCCCGCCATGAAAAACGCCCTGCTCCGCAATGGCGGGGCAGGGCGTCGGGCTGAACGGCTGTATGGATTCAGCGTGTCGTGGGCAGCGCCAGAATTACAGCGAGTCGATGAAGCTGCGCAGCTTGTCCGAGCGCGAGGGGTGCTTCAATTTGCGCAGCGCCTTGGCTTCAATCTGGCGGATGCGTTCGCGGGTCACGTCAAACTGCTTGCCCACTTCTTCCAGCGTGTGGTCGCTGGTCATCTCGATACCGAAGCGCATGCGCAGCACCTTGGCTTCGCGGGGCGTGAGGCCATCCAGGATGTCCTTGACCACGTCGCGCAGGCCGGCCTGCATCGCGGCTTCGATGGGGGCGGTATTGGCACCGTCCTCGATGAAGTCGCCCAGGTGGCTGTCGTCGTCGTCGCCGATCGGCGTTTCCATGGAGATCGGCTCCTTGGCGATCTTCATGATCTTGCGGATCTTGTCTTCCGGGATCTCCATTTTGGCCGCCAGGATGGACGCATCGGGCTCGAAGCCGAACTCTTGCAAGTGCTGGCGGCTGATGCGGTTCATCTTGTTGATCGTCTCGATCATGTGCACCGGGATACGGATGGTGCGCGCCTGGTCGGCGATCGAGCGGGTGATGGCCTGGCGGATCCACCAGGTGGCGTAGGTCGAGAACTTGTAGCCGCGGCGGTATTCGAACTTGTCCACGGCCTTCATCAGGCCGATGTTGCCTTCCTGGATCAGATCGAGGAACTGCAGGCCGCGGTTCGTGTACTTCTTGGCGATGGAGATCACGAGGCGCAGGTTGGCCTCGATCATTTCCTTCTTGGCATCGCGCGAGGTGGCTTCACCTTCGTTCATGCGCTTGTTGATGCCCTTGAGCTCGGTCAGCGGCACCACCACGCGCGACTGCAGGTCCATCAGCTTTTGCTGCAGATCCTGGATGGGCGGGATGTTGCGCGCAATGATGGACGACCAGGGCTTGCCGGCGTTGGCCTGCTTCTCGACCCACTGCAGGTTCAAGAGGTTGGGCGGGAAGTCCTTGATGAAGGTTTCCTGCGGCATGCCGCACTTGTCCACGATGATGCGGCGCAGCTCGCGCTCCTTCTTGCGCACGTCGTCCACCTGGCCGCGCACCATGTCGCACAGCTTCTCGATGGTCTTGGCGGTGAAGCGGATGGTCATCAGCTCGGCGGACAAAGCGGCTTGCGCCTTGACGTAGGCGGGCGTGCCGTAGCCTTCCTTGTCGTACACCTTGTGCACTTTTTCGAACAGCTCGCGCAGCTTGTCAAAGCGCTCCAGCGCCTGCTTCTTGAGTTCTTCGAGCTTCTTGGTCAGCGCCTTGGAGCCGCCCTTGCCGTCGTCGTCATCGGCTTCGTCGAATTCGTCGAAGTCTTCTTCGGCCACATAGTCGTCGGCCTCGTTGGGGTTGGAGAAGCCGTCCACGATGGTCGAGATGACGACCTTTCCCTCGCGGATGTCTTCGCCCATGTTCAGGATCTCGGCGATGGTGGCGGGCGATGCGCTGATCGCCTCCATCATGGCCATCAGCCCGCCTTCGATGCGCTTGGCGATCTCGATTTCGCCTTCGCGGGTCAGCAGCTCCACGGTGCCCATTTCACGCATGTACATGCGAACCGGGTCGGTGGTGCGGCCGAATTCCGAGTCCACGGTGGACAGGGCGGCTTCGGCGGCTTCTTCGGCTTCTTCCTCGGTGGCGCCGGCGGGGGCGTTGTCCGTGATGATCAGCGCTTCGGCGTCGGGCGTCTGCTCGTACACCGCCACACCCAGGTCGTTCAGCGTGGTGATGACGGCTTCGAGGGTTTCGGCGTCGACCAGCTTGTCGGGCAAGTGGTCGTTGATTTCAACGTGCGTGAGGTAGCCGCGGGTCTTGCCCAGCTTGATCAGTGCCTTCAGGCGCGCACGGCGCTTGGCCATGTCTTCTTCGGACAGGACGGTCTCGTCCAGGCCGAATTCCTTCATCAAGGCGCGTTCCTTCGCCTTGCTGATCTTCATGCGCAGGGGCTTGACCTTCTCGACCGTGGCTGCGGTTTCGGTGGTCTCTTCGACTTCACCTTCCAGGTCGGCTTCGATGTCGGACAGGTCGGTATCGTCGCCGCCTTCGTCACCACCAGCAGCCGCAGCCTTGGGCTTGCGGCCACGTTTGGCGGGGGCAGCCTTGGCGTCTGCGGCACCTGCGGCCTTGGCAGGACGGCCGGGGCGCTTCTTGGGGGTCTCGTCGTCGTCCGATGCGGCCGCCTTGGCGGTTGCGGGCTTCTTCTTCAGCAATTCATCAGCAGCTTTTGTCAGCTCGGCAGAACTTTTCACAGGCACAGTTTTCACTTTCTTGGCAACCGGGGCGGGCGCGGCGGCGGCTTTTTTCGGAGCAGCCTTGGCCGGGGCTTTGGCAGCGGTTTTGGAGACAGCCTTTGCGGCAGGGCCTGGAGCAGACTTGGATGGCTTCGCGGACTTTTGAGCGGGCATGGAACAACCTCAGGATCAAAAACGGACACAAAGAAAACGCAAGCGCCTCAGGTCCCGGCGCGGGTGGCAACGCAAAGCTACAAGGGCTTCGCGCTTTGAGGGGAGGCCCTCAGGGGCAAGATGTCTGGGCGATCATTTGGTGTGCAGTCCTTGCGATGGTTGGGCTGGTTGTGCGCGTTTGTCACGGTGGCCCGGTTCGGAGGTGCTGCTGTCGCTCTTGCCGCTAACTAACCCTACATTATACCGCTTGACGGGATTTCAAGCGGCCTTGACAGCCACTCCCAGCAAAACCCTGCGTTTTTGTTCCAGCGCACGGTAGCGCTCCAGGGCGGTCGGGTCCGTGGCGGCTTGCAGCATCAGCAGTTTTTGCTGATCCTCTATGTCTTCGATCTGCATGCGGCTGAGCAGGTCCCGCAGTTCCGTGCGCAGCTCCTGCAGGTCGCCTTCGGTTTGGGCGTGCGAGCCTGTCATCACCTTCACGGCCAGCGCCTCGCACTCGTGCTCGCGCAGGCTCTCGCGTAGCACGGCCCAAGCTAGGGGGCCGTGTTCGTGAAACTGCGCCTCCAGCCAGCCAAAAAGCGGGCCGTGGGGCGGCTGCAGCGCACACAGGGTGGCGTGGTCGTCGTGGGTCAGCTCTTCCAGAAACGCCATATGCGACAGCAGCAGGCGCGCGGCATGGTCGGTGCGGCTGGCGGTGGGCGTGCGTGGCAGGCGTGGCTGGGGTGGCCAGGGGGCGTCCTTGTCCCTTTTTTTCCAGTTGCTCTTCCAGTCGCCGCCCTTGCGGAACGGAGGCTTGTTGCCGTAGCTGCTGCCATGGCCACCGCTCCCGTTGCCACCGCCGCCGTAGCCGCCTTGGTATCCGCCGTCATATCCTCCGCCCGGTTCCCCCTGCGGCGGCCATGTGCCGGCGTCGGGCGGGGCGTCCCAGGACGGCGGCTCGTGATCATAGGAAGCGGGGGCCTGCCGGGCTGGCGCACTACCTGCGCTGGTGTGGCCGGAGTAGGAGGACCGCGGTGCCTCGCGCGCCGTGGCCTGGCCCCACAGGTCTGCCAGGTCCTGCGCCTTGAGCTGGGTCAGGTCCGCCAGTTCGCCCAGCACCTGGCGCTTGAGCACGCCGTCGGGCAGGGCTGACCACAACGGGCGCGCGTTGCTGGCCATGTGGGCGCGGCCCTCGGCCGTGGCCAGGTCGCAGCCGTCGCTTGCCGATTCGACCAGGAAGCGGCTGAGCGGCACAGCCTCGCTCACGTGCCGGGCAAAGGCATCGGTGCCGTGCTCGCGAATGAAGCTGTCCGGGTCGTGCTCGGCCGGCAGAAACAGAAACTTGATGCTGCGCGTGTCGGTGGCGTGGGGCAGGGCGCCGTCCAGCGCCTTGCGCGCGGCGCGCCGGCCGGCGGCGTCTCCGTCGAAGCTGAACACCACCGATTCGGTAAAGCGCAGCAGTTTTTGTACATGCTCGGGCGTGCAGGCCGTGCCCAGCGTGGCCACCGCGTTCGGAAACCCGAGCTGCGCCAGGGCCACCACGTCCATGTAGCCCTCGGTGACCAGCGCGTAGCCATGCTCGCGGATGGGGGTACGGGCCTCGAACAGGCCGTACAGCTCGCGGCCCTTGTGGAACACCGGGGTTTCGGGAGAGTTCAGGTATTTGGGCTTGTCGTCGCCCAGCACGCGGCCGCCAAAGCCGATGCATTCGCCCTTGACGTTGCGGATGGGGAACATCACCCGGTCGCGAAAGCGGTCATAGCGCTTGTCCTGCCCGTCTTCGCCCACGATGACCAGGCCGCTTTCTTCCAGCAGCGGGTCGTCGTAGTGCGGAAACACACTGGCCAGGCTGCGCCAGCCTTCGGGGGCATAGCCCAGGCCGTAGCGCTTGGCCACCGCACCCGAGACGCCACGGCCCTTGAAGTACGCGATGGCGCGCTGCGACTCGCGCAACTGGCGGCGGTAGGCATCGCCCGCCTTCTCCAGCACATCGGTCAGCGTGGCCTGCTTCTGGCGCGCGGCGGCGGCGCGCTCTTTCTCCTGGGGAGAGATGTCGTCGTCGGGCACCTGCAGGCCCACCTGTTGGGCCAGGTCCTGCACCGCCTCGACGAAGCCCATGCCCGCGTGCTCCATCAAGAAGCTGATGGCGTTGCCGTTCTTGCCGCAGCCAAAGCAGTGATAGAACTGCTTGGCGGGGCTGACGCTGAAGGATGGAGATTTTTCGCCGTGGAAGGGGCATAGCCCCATGAAATTGGCGCCGCCTTTCTTCAGTTGCACGTAGCGGCCCACGATGTCGACCACGTCGACGCGGGCGAGCAGTTCCTGAATGAAAGACTGTGGGATCGTCACACCGCCTATTGTCCGCGTAAACTATTTGTTACCAGATATTGCAGAAGCGGGGCTTTCGGCATGGCAGTCACGTGGCGGCAGCAGGCGGTGGGTGGGACGGGCACTTCGGCGCAGCACAGGCTGCGGCGCCGGGATGTGGCTGTGCTGCTGCCGCTGGCGGCGGCAGGCCTGTGGCCAACGGCCGCGCAGGCGGCGCCGGTGCTGCGTGTGCTGTCCTGGCCTGGGTATGCCGACCCCGATATCGTGGCGGTGTTCGAGAAGCGCCATGGCGCCAAGGTGGAGATCACCACCGTCGCTTCTGACGACGTGTTGCGTGCCAAGCTGGCCAACCCACAGGGGGCCGGTTTTGACCTGGTGGCCGCCAACACGGCCGAAATTTCGCGGCTGGTGGCCCGCCGCCTGCTTGCACCGTTGCCCATACACAACATTCCAAACACCGGGCGCCAGCTGCCACGCTTTCGGCAACTGCATGCCATCGCGGGCATTGCTCAGGGCACGGACGTGTACGCGATGCCCTACACCTATTCCGAGATGGGGCTCATCTACGACCGCCAGCAGATCAGCACGCCCCCCAACTCCATCGCCGTGCTGTGGGACCCCCGCTGGCGGGGCCGCGTGCTGGCGTTTGATGGCAGCAGCCATGGCTTTTCCCTGGCGGCGATGCACCGGGGGCTCCCGCCGTTCCAGATCCCCGCTGCGCAGTTTGGACCTCTGGCGAAGGACCTGGTGGCCTTGCGCCGCAACGTGCGCTCGTTTTACAGCCTGCCCGAAGAGTCGCTGGAGCTGTTTCGCAAACACCGCATCGCGGTCATGCATGCCAACTACGGCCAGCAGCAGCTCAAGCAATTGCGGGATGCGGGGTTGGATGTGGGTTATGTGGTGCCGCGCGAAGGCGCGCTGGCCTGGCTGGACTGCTGGGCTATCACCCGCCGGTCCACCCAGGTGGCGCTGGCCACCGAGTGGATCAACTACATGCTCGATCCTTCCGTCAGCCGCGAGTTGACCCGGCGCCAGGGGCTGGCCAACACCCTCGACGAGCCGCCCGCGCTGTCTGACGATGCCCCTGCGGGCGCCATCGTGTGGCTGGAGCCCGTGGAAGATGAGGCCCGCCGTGCACAACTGTGGCAGCGCATCCTGTCGGGCGACCGACCGAACCGGTTCTGAACCATGAAAACCCGCATGAAATGGGGCATTGCGCTGCGGCTGGGGGTGCTGCTCGCGTCCTTCAGTGTCTTTGCGGCCGTTCTGGCGGGCTACTACACCTTTGATTCCAGCCGGGTACGCCTGCAGGGGCGGGCCGAACAGTCGCTGCTGGCCACCACGCAGGTGCTGGCGCGCCACATGCAGGCCGGTTTCGGCACCGTGTCGCGCGATACGGCCTTTCTGGCCAGTGTGGCGGCCATCGAGCAGGACAAAAACGTGCTGGCCGATGTGTTCCGGGCCAGCCTGATCACCCACCCGAGCTACCAGCAGATCCGCTTCATCGGTGTGCAGGACTTTGGCCTGGAGCTGGTGCGTATTGACCGCAGGGGCGATGCCTGGATACGTGCCAGCGAGGAAGAACTGCAGGAGAAGGCCCACTTCCCCTTTGTGTTTGAAACCCTGGCGCTGGCGCCGGGCGAGGTCTACGTGTCGGAGTTCGGCATCAACCACGAAGGCGCTGCCGATGCCGAACCGCTGCCCGTGTTCAGCATGGCCTCGCCCGTGGTGCGGGGGGGGCAGGTGCGTGGTGTGGTGGTGGTGCGTGTGGCGGCGCAGCAGTTTTTGCGCAATTTCAACACGGCATTGCCCGCGCCCTATGGCTTCTTCCTCAGCAACCGCTGGGGCGACTTTCTGGTGCACCCGGACGCCAGCCAGGCCTTCGGGTTCGACCGGGGCCAACGGATCCTGATCCAGGACAGCTTTGCGCCCGTGGCTGCACTGGTCGAGGGCCGCCAGGAAGAGGTGGTCCTCAGCCAGCCTGGCACTGACGATGACGAGGCCCGTGTCTTCTCGTTCGTGCGCATGCCTTTCGGGCGCCAGGGAGAAGAGCGGTTCATGGTGGTGGGGCTCTCGCAGCCGCTGGCTGCGGTGCAGGGGGAGGTGGTGAATCTGGGCAACAGCATCCTCAAGATCCTGCTGGTGCTGAGCGCCGTGGGCGTGGTACTGGCGGGGTGGGTGTCGCGCGTGGTCACGCAGCCGCTCAAGACCATGGTGCGGGCCACGCAGGCTCTGACGCAGGGCCGCTCGCACGATGTGCTGCCCGTGCAGCGCGAGGATGAGGTGGGCGAGCTTGCGCGCAGCTTTCAGGACATGGAGCAGCAGATCAGCCGCCAGATGACGGAGCTCAACGCCAGCCGCGATGCCATGGCCCATCTGGCGCACCACGATGCGCTCACTGGCCTGCCCAATCGCCGCATGTTCGAGCAGCGCCTGGCGCAGGCGCTGGAGCTGTCGCGCCGCAGCGGACGGGACTGTGCCCTGCTGTTTGTGGATCTGGACGATTTCAAGGCCGTCAACGACGAGCGGGGCCATGCCGTGGGCGATCTGGTGCTGCAGGCCGTGGCCCGCACCATCGTGGGTGCCGTGCGCCAGGCCGACACCGTGGCCCGGCTCGCGGGCGACGAGTTCACCGTGCTGTGCGAAAACGTGGATTCCGAGGACGCCGCTTTGCAGATCGCCGCCAAGCTGGAGCTTGCTTTCGAGGCCCCGCTGCAGATCGAAGGCCAGCCGCTGCCCATGCGCGCCAGCATTGGCGTGAGCCTGTTCCCGCGCGATGCCCAGGATGCGCACACGCTGCTGGCCAGCGCCGACGCGGCGATGTACCGTGTCAAGCAGAGTCGCCGCCGAAGGGTTTGAGTCAGCCTGGGGCGGTAGTCTGTGATCTGTTCACCCACACCCGCCGCCCATGACCTCCATTTTTGACCAGCACCTGCCTCGCACCGAAGCCAACTTCGCTGCCTTGTCCCCCCTGTCGTTCATCGAGCGCACGGCTGAGGTCTACCCCGACCGCCTGGCCATCGTGCATGGCCCGCTGCGCCAGACCTGGGGGGCAACCTACGCGCGCTGCCGCCAGCTGGCCAGTGCCCTGGTGCAGGCAGGTATCGGCAAGAACGACACGGTGGCCGTCATGCTGCCCAACACCCCACCCATGGTGGAGGCACACTTTGGCGTGCCCATGGCAGGCGCCGTGCTCAATGCGCTCAACACCCGGCTGGACCCGGAGGCCATTGCCTTCATGCTCGACCACGGCGAGGCCAAGGCCGTCATCGTGGACCCCGAGTTCACCGGCACCATGGCCAAGGCGCTGGCCCTGCGCACTGGCACCACGCCCATCCGCGTGATCGAGGTGCAGGACGTGCTGTACGGCCCTGCCGCGCAGAGCCTGGGCGGCACGGACTACGAAGCCTTTGTCGCCACGGGTGACCCGACTTTTGCCTGGAGCCTGCCCGACGACGAGTGGGATGCGATTGCGCTCAACTACACCAGTGGCACCACGGGCAACCCCAAGGGCGTGGTCTACCACCACCGGGGCGCGGCCAGCAATGCCATCAGCAACGTGCTGGAGTGGGACATGCCCAAGCACGCCGTGTACCTGTGGACCTTGCCCATGTTCCACTGCAACGGCTGGTGCTTTCCCTGGACGGTGGCGGCCCGCGCGGGCGTGAACGTGTGCCTGCGCCGCGTGGACGCCCAGGCCATCTTCGACGCGATCCGCCAGCATGGCGTGACGCACTACTGCGGCGCGCCCATCGTGCACGGCCTGCTGGTCAATGCGCCGGATGCAATGAAGGCCGGTGTGCAGAACCTCGCACAAGGGGGCGTCAAGGCCATGGTGGCGGGTGCCGCGCCCCCGGCGTCGATGATCGAAGGCATGGAGAAGATGGGCTTCGACCTGACCCATGTCTACGGCCTGACCGAGGTGTACGGCCCCGCCACCGTGTGCGCCAAACACGAGGCCTGGGACCTGCTCGACATCGGCGAACGCGCCCGCCTCAATGCCCGCCAGGGCGTGCGCTACCACCTGGAGCGCGACGTGCGCGTGCTGGACCCGGAGACCATGTTGCCCGTGCCGCAGGACGGCGAAACCATGGGCGAGATCATGTTCAAGGGCAACATCGCCATGAAGGGCTACCTCAAGAACCCCAAGGCCACCGACGAGGCCTTTGTGGGCGGATGGTTCCACAGCGGCGACCTAGCCGTGCAGTACCTCGACGGCTACATCAAGATCAAGGACCGCAGCAAGGACATCATCATCTCGGGCGGCGAGAACATCTCGTCCATCGAGGTGGAAGACGTGCTCTACCGCCACCCCGACGTGCTGGCCGCCGCCGTGGTGGCCAAGCCCGATGCCAAGTGGGGCGAGACGCCCTGCGCGTTTGTCGAGCTGAAGGCGGGCGCCCAGACCACGGCCGAAGACATCGTGGCCCACTGCAAGAAGCACCTGGCGGGCTTCAAGGTGCCGCGCGCCGTGGTGTTTGGCGAGCTGCCCAAGACCAGCACCGGCAAGATCCAGAAATTCGAGCTGCGCAAGCTGGCCGGGTCGGCAGCGGCCATCAACGTCTGATCACCCGGCTCAGCCAAAACCGCACGCCAGCGTCTGCCGGCCGCCATCCAGGTTGTATTCGGACTTCCAGTAGTGCCGGTCTTCGATGGCGGTGAACTCCACGCCAGGCCCGATCGGGTAGGCCGTCGCGAACGGGCGGCGCAGGATGACGAGCAGCTCGCACACGGGAGGCCAGTCCGCCACTTCGTCGATGACGTTGCCCCGCGCCAGCTCGGCCTCCAGGATCGCGCGCAGCGGGGCGGCCAGCGCGGCAGGAATCTGCTGGCGGCTCATGCGCGGGGCTGGCTGGCGGCAACAGGCTTTGCCGACCGTTCGGACGGAGCATCGTCCAGCAGCCGCTGCAATGCCAGCACCTGCCACTGGTGCTCCGGCTCGAAGGCCGAGAGGTCTTGCACCGCATACCCCCATACGCGTACACCGTGGCATAGGCCGCGTAGCTGGCGGCCTCCAGCGCCCGGCTCGCCAGCGCGTTGGCCACGGCGTAGGTGGCAGACACGGCGGCATGGGCCGACCCGTCCAGCGACTGCGAGCCCCGGTGGTGCGAGGCCACTTCCTTCAGCCGGGCGGCTGCGTTGGCCAACGTGGCGGCATCCACCGTGCCTGCCGTGAACGCGGCCAGGGTGTCCAGGCCCGCGATGGCCTCCGGGTCTTCCAGCAGGTGGCGCACGCGTCGCACACAGGCCAGGCCAAACGCGAGGCGCAGCGGGGTCTGGGCGTCGCTGGCCAGCCCACAGTCGGCAGCCAGTTGGGTGAGAGCGGCGTTCATGGCGTGCATCCTTTCCGGCAGCTGATCCATTTGCGGATTTTTGCTATCAATTAAATAGCTTCTTGCGCAATCAGTACAAGCGCCAGAGCCTGTTTTAACCTAAAAAAAGTGCTTTGCGGCAGGCGCAGGACATTGTGGCGGCCCGTGGTCTCCGCGTCGAGGTGGGCAGGGGGATCGGCTTTGCCCGCTGGCTATGCGGCAAGGCCCTCCAGCCAGACCCGGGGCGACATGCCCAGCTTCTGCGCAAACACGCGCGACAGCGCCGAGGGGTTGGCATAACCCAGCTCGTTGGCAATCGACTTCAACGACCGGCCGTTGCGCAGATGGGCCTGCGCCAGCGTCAGCCGCCAGTGCGCCAGGTAGTCGGCGGGGGTGTCGCCCACCACCGCCTTGAAGCGCGCCGCAAACGCGCTGCGCGACATGCCCGCCTGCGCCGCCATCTGCGCCAGGCTCCAGGGCTGGCCCGGGGCATCGTGCAGGGCGGTGAGGGCGCGGGCCAGGGGCGGGTCGGCCAGGCCCGTGAGCAGGCCCGGTGGCATGGCTGCCTCCTGGGGGTGGTCCAGCAGCCAGCGCAACAGCTGCAGCAGCACCACTTCAAAGAGCCGGTCGGCCAGCACACGGTGCCCGCAGCGCAGGCGGTCGGTTTCGGCAAACAGCAAGTCCAGGGACTGCTGCAGCCCGTCCACCTTGCCCAGGGGCAGCAACACCAGCGGGGGCAGGGCGCGGGCCAGCGGGTGGCTGGCGCCGCCGTCAAAGTCCAGTGCGGCGCAGGTGAAGTCCGAGCCCTCGGTGGGCGCGTTGTGGAAGAAGTGCTCCAGCGGCCGGGCATAGAAGAGCAGGCTGGGCTCGCGCACCTCCAGCCGCTCCGGTGGGCCCGCCTGGGGCTGGTGGGTGACCACCATTTCCCCGTGCCGCAGCACATGCAGAAAGCCACGCCCGGGCGCCGCCGCAAAGTGCGTGACGCCGCACAGCGGCCCACTGTGGAACAGATGGGCGCGCACCCGAAAGCGCTCCAGCAGCGACGACAACCGGTCAAACGGCACGGGTGCCGGCGCCGGTGTTGGCAAGGGCGTGGTGCAGTTGTCTAGGGTATTCATGGTGTTTGGATGATTTGGTATGAATTGTGGATTATTTATGCCAAATTGTGCGACGCCACCCAAGACACTGCAGAGGTGCTGTGTTTCAGCACCCGGCCTTCACAACGGCGCCGGTCACCCAACCTGCCAACACTTTCAAGGAAAACACAATGTCCGCTACCGCCCTCTCCACTGTCCGCGTTGCCCTTGTGGACCGCACCACCGCCACCGGCCCGGCGCGCGCGCTGCTCGATCAGATCCACGGCGCTTTCGGCGCCACACCCAACATGTTCCGCGCGGTGGCCAACTCGCCGGCGGCGCTGCAAAGCATGTGGGGCGCCTTCGGTGCGCTGGGCGGTGGCCAGATCGGCGCTGCACTGGGCGAGCAGATCGCCGTGGCCGTGGCCAACCGCAATGCCTGCGACTACTGCCTGGCCGCCCACACGGCGCTGGGCCGCAAGGCGGGCGTGAGCGGCGATGACCTGGCCGCCGCGCAGTCGGGCGAATCGGCCGACCCGCGCACCGCCGCCGTGCTGCGCTTTGCGCTCCAACTGGTCAACGAACGCGGCCAGGTCGATGCCGCCGACGTGCAGGCGCTGCGAGGCCACGGCTTGAGCGACGAGCACATCGTCGAGATCGTCGCCCATGTGGCGCTCAACCTGTTCACCAACTACGTGAACGTGGCGCTCGCGGTGCCGGTGGATTTCCCCGGCGTCAAGCTGCGCCCCGCGCGCTGACCTGCGGGGCTGCGCGCAGTTCAAGGTACTGCCGGCCCCGCGACGTGGCCTGCATCCGCCGCAACTGCCGCGAAAACCCCTGGGACAGGGAGCGGGGCAGATTCTGGGGCTTGCAGGGCTGCATGCGTGCGGTTTTGTCACGCATGCCGGGCGGGAATGTCGTTTGTCAGTGCGGCAGCCGTGCCGCACCATGGCCTGTCCCTTGTCCTCCCCCGAAAGAGAAACCGCCATGACCACGCCCCGCGACGAGTACGCCATTGACACCCTTGCGCGCCTGGATGCACTGCTGGGGGCCCTCAGCGATGCCTCCCTGCACAAGGAGGTGCCCCACGTGCACCCGGCCTACCGCGCCATGATCGAGGCCTCGCCGTTCGCGGTGCTGGCCACCACCGGCCCGGGTGGGCTCGATGCATCGCCGCGTCGTGACCCTCCGGGCTTCGTCCAGCTGCAGGACGATAAAACCCTGCTGCTGCCCGAGCGTCGGGGCAACAACCGCGCCGACAGCCTGCGCAACATCGTGGTCGATCCGCGCGTGGCGCTGCTCTTTCTCATCCCCGGCGTGGGTGAAACCCTGCGCGTGAACGGCCGCGCCCGCATCAGCGTGGCGCCCGATCTGCTCGCGCGCTTCGTCGTGAACGGGCAGCCGCCCAAGTGCGTGATCGTGGTCGATGTGGAGACGGTGTTCTTTCAGTGCGCCCGCGCCATCCAGCGCTCGCGCCTGTGGGATGCCGTGCCGCCTGGCACCCCGCGCCCGGTGCCGACGCCCGGCGCCATCCTTGCGTCCATCACGCACGGTGCATTCGATGGCGCGGCGTATGACAAGGAGCTGCCAGCGCGGCAGCAGGCGACGTTGTATTGAGAACCTGTTCAAGATCTTTTCGGGGTCGCACAAGTGTCTTGCCGGGATGGAATGCAAGGCGCGGGGTGCAGCCAATAGCTCGGCTATTGGCAAGCACCGCAACGCCGCAGACCGCCCGGCAAGGCACTTGTCCGAAGGGTTGGAGTGAAATCGGGCGATTGGACGCCCCGGCTGCTTGCGTGGGCACGAGCCCATGCGGCGCATCCGAAGCATCCACTCATCCCGATTGCGCTCCAATGCGATCCGCGAAAAGATTTTGAACAGGTTCTGAGGGGATCGGCCGGAGGGGCTCGAACCCTCAGGCCTGCTCCGCCGTGAACGCCGCAGCCGCCTCGCGCAGCGCCTGCGCAAACTGGGCCACCTCGGCATGCTGCGCGTCCCGCTGGCGCTGGAACAGCGTAATGGGCGGCAGCGTCCAGCCGAAGCGGTGCGGCACGATGGCCACGCCGGCGATGCGCACCAGCTCCTGGGCGATGTCGGCCGGCACGATGGACACGGCCCGTTCGCTGGCCGCCACCAGTTCGCCGATGACCTTGGACGACAGGCTTTCCACATACGGCTGCGGCGGCACCACGCCCGCGCGCAGGAAGAAGTCGGTGATCTGCTCGCGCATGGGCGTCTGCCGCGCGCCCAGCACCCAGTCCAGGTCGGCCAGCTCGGCCCAGGCCAGGGGCTTGCGGGCCAGGCGCGCCGACAGGCGGCGGTGGGCGATGAGGCGCGGCTCCTGGTGGTAGAGCACCTCGTGCACCAGCCCGTGCATGTCGAGCACGGCGGAGGTGCGGCCGATCACGCAGTCGAGCTCATGACCGCGCAGGCGCTGCAGCAGGTGGTCGCTGGTGCCTTCGTGGATGCTCACCGTGGCACGCAGGCCGCGGGGCCGCGTCTGGCCAATGGCCGCAGCCAGCAGGCGCCCCGGCACGAACGGGATCACCCCCACCTGCAGGTGCGCCGCGCGGCCAGCGCTGGCGGCCTCCATGTCGCGCGCCCAGTGGCCCAGGTCCTGCAGCAGGGTGCGCGCACGGGCCAGCGCCACGGTGCCCAGCGCCGTGGGCACCATGCCGCGCGTGGACCGCTCGAACAGCGGCGCGCCGAAAATCGCCTCCAGCTCGGCCAGCGCATGGGTGATGGCCGGCTGGCTCGTGGCCATGTGGTGCGCCACGCGGGTCAGGGTGCCATGCGCTTCGATCTGCTGCAGCAGCACCAGGTGGCGCATCTTCAGGCGCGAGGCCAGGCGGGCCTGGATGGCGTCGGGATCAAGCGGCAAATGCGCAGGCATGGCTGGTTTTTGGCTATTAGTAAATCAATATGGCTTGATATTAATTGCTGATGATTTGATTATGAGAACTCTCCACAATGCACAGCAACAACGGAGGGGAAGGCGATGGACTCATCAGTGCTGTGGGTGGTGGCCCTGGGGGCGGTGGCGGCGGGATTTGTGCAGGGCCTGTCGGGCTTTGGCTTTGGCATGGTGGCCATGTCGTTCTGGGTCTGGACGCTGGAGCCGCGCCTGGGTGCGGTGCTGACGGTGTGCGGCGCGCTCACCGGCCAGCTGGTGGCGGCGTTCTCGGTGCGCCGCGGCTTTGACAAGGCGCGGCTGCTGCCGTTCGTGCTGGGCGGCCTGGCGGGCATTCCGCTGGGCGTGGCCGTGCTACCGCGCCTGGATATGGACGCCTTCAAGCTCGTGCTGGGCACGCTGCTGGTGCTGTGGTGCCCGGCCATGCTGATGGCAAAACAGTTGCCCCGCATCACCCGCGGCGGGCGTGTGGCGGACGCGGTGGTCGGCCTAGCCGGCGGGGTGATGGGCGGCCTGGGCGGCTTCACCGGCGTGCTGCCCACGCTGTGGTGCACCCTGCGCGGCATGGACAAGGACGTGCAGCGCGCCATCATCCAGAACTTCAACCTGGCGATGTTGCTGGTGACCTTCGGGACTTACGCGGCCACGGGCCTGATCACCCGCGAGGCCCTGCCCCTGCTGGCCATCGTGGTCCCCGCCATGCTGGTGCCCACGCTGCTGGGCGCCCGGCTGTACCACGGCATCAGCGACGCGCGGTTCCGGCAGATCGTACTGGGCATGCTGACGCTGTCGGGCGTGGCGATGCTGGTGGCGAGCGTGCCGAAGGTGCTGGCGCGGTGGCTGTAGTGGTACACCGTCAGAACCCTGACGGCTTGGCAGCGAGGCGGCGCGTTCGGGCCTAACATGCTCCCCGGCACACGCCCCGCTGCACGCAGGCGTGGCCGCCGCACCAGGCTGCATCGACGTCAAAGTCAACACCAACGCAGCGCGGCTTCATCCACCGAGGAGACTTCATGACAACAACACACAACACAACCCTGGCCCGCGCTGCAGGCGCCGCCATCGCACTGGCATTGGTTGCCGCACCGGCGCTGGCCGACGTGTTCACCAAGGAAGATCTGATCAAGGCCAACAAGGAGGCTGCAGGCGGCGGCAAGGGCACGCTGGTCGGTGAATACGCCTTCATGCGCGACAAGGCGCTCAAGGATCACGCGATCAAGGAGATCAGCTGGCTCACGCTGCAGCCGGGCGACTCCATCGGCTTTCACAAGCACACGACCAACGAAGACACCTACATCATCATTTCCGGGCGCGGCACCTTCCGCGACAAGGACGGCAAGGACGTGGCGGTGAAGCCGGGCGACGTGACCATCGTGCGCAAGGGCGAGTCGCATGGCCTGGTCAACACCGGCACCGAGCCGCTGGTGTTTGTGGATGTGATTGCCGAGCAGTGAGGTGCTGAGCCTGTGGTGCGGTGACGCAGTAGTGTGAAGTGCGGTCGATTGCCAGCACTGCACCCGCACCCTGGCAGCCGCCCGGCGTGCACAGCAAAAAGAGCGTTCTGCAACACGGACTGCAGAACGCTCTTTTTTTTATAGCTGCTGGCGCTTATCCAGAAAGCGGTAGCGGTATTTTTTGCTTGAAGTTGATCCTCAGTCGCCCATCACCACGCCCTCGCGCCGTGGGTCGGCGCCGCCCATCCACAGCTTCTTGCCATGGGCGTTGCCCAGCGTGATCGCCTGCAGGCCGCTGGTCATGTTCATCTCGCGCACCTCGGCGCCGCGGGCGCGCAAGGCTTCCACCGTGGCGGGCGGGAAGCGCTTTTCCTCCAGCAGCGTCGGCCCGTTCATGGAGCCGAAATTGGGCAGGTTGATGGCCTGCTGCGGCATCAGGCCCCAGTTGAAGACGCCGTAAAGCGTCTTGGCTGTGTAGTGGATGATGGCCGCGCCGCCGGGGCTGCCGCCGCTCATCAGCAACTCGCCTGTGGCCTTGTCGAACACCAGCGTGGGCGCCATGGACGAGCGCGGGCGCTTGCCAGGCTGTACGCGGTTGGCAATCGGCTGGCCCTGCGCGTCGGCGGGCGCGAAGCTGAAGTCGGTGAGTTCGTTGTTGAGCAAAAACCCTTTGACCATCTGCCGTGCGCCAAACTGGTCTTCGATGGTGGTCGTCATGGCCACCGCGTTGCCGAACGCGTCGACGATGCTGATGTGGCTGGTGCCGTACTCGGGCTGGTCGGGCATGGGGGCGTAGCTGGTCTTCACCGCGCCGGGGTTGCCGGGCTGTGCGACCTTCATGCTCTGCGTGCCGATGAGCTTGGCACGCTCGGCCAGGTAGGCCGGGGCGAGCAGGCTGCTCCAGCTGCCGGCGGGCGGCTGCACGAAGTCCGGGTCGCCTACGTACTGCGCGCGGTCGGCAAAGGCCAGGCGGGCGGCTTCGGTGTACAGGTACAGCCAGTCCGCCGAGGGGATGCCGTCCTGCAGCGGCTTGGCGGCGGCGTCGGTGTTCTTGAGGATGCCCAGGATTTGCCCGATGGCAATGGCGCCCGAGCTGGGCGGCGGAAAGCCGCACACGCGGAAATCTTTGCTGGCCACCTGGTAGTCGTGGCACAGCGCCTCGCGCTTTTTGGGCTGGTAGCCGGCCAGGTCGGCCATGCTGAGCTTGCCGGGGTTGGTGGGGTGTTTTTGCACCTTGTCGACGATGGCCTGGGCGATCTCGCCTTCGTGCAGGGCCTTGCTGCCTTCGGCGGCAATCTTGCGCAGCACGGCGGCCAGCTCGGGGTTGCGCAGGTTCACGCCCACGTCGCGGGCGTCACCGTCGGCCTTGTAGAAGTAGGCTGCGGCCACCGGGTCCTTCTTCAGGTGTGCATCGGCCGCCACCAACGTATTAAGCCGCGCACTCACCTTGAAACCACCCTCAGCCAGGGTGATGGCGGGCTGGAACAGCGTGGCCCAGGGCAGCTTGCCGTGCTGCTTGTGCGCCAGCTCCAGCATGCGCACGGTGCCGGGCACGCCGACCGAGCGGCCGCCTACCACGCCGTCATAAAAAGGCACGGGTTTGCCATCAGCGCCGAGGAACAGTTTTTCGTCGGCGGCAGCGGGCGCGGTCTCCCGGCCGTCATAGGCCTCCACGGTTTTGCCGGTGCTGTGCAGCAGGAAGGCGCCACCACCGATGCCGCTCGATTGCGGCTCGACCAGGGTCAGCACCATCTGCACGGCAATCGCCGCGTCCACGGCCGAGCCCCCGGCCTTGAGGATCTGGTAGCCCGCATCGGTGGCCAGGGGGTTGGCAGCGGCCACGGCGAATTTCTCGGTGGCCCAGCCGGGCTTTTCGGTGTAGCCCGACGAGCCTTCGGGTTGGGCGGGCACGGTGTAGGCGAACTGCGAGGGGGCGCTGGCACAGCCCGCGATGGCGACCAGGGTGATGAGGGCCGCAGTGGCGAGCAGTGTTCTGTTGAATGCGCGTGGAGAGGGCGTGGCGGGCGTTCTGGGCGTGGGTGCTTTTGACATGGCGGCTCCTTCGGTGCAAGAAGCGGCCATGGTAAGTCGCCTTCGCGGTGGGGCGCCGCAGCGTTACATCACGCTACAGGCTTTGAAAATATGAATGTTTTTGGCCTCTGGCGATTGATGGAAAAGCGCTGGAAGCTATTAAAACAGGAGCAATTGCGCTGCGGGCGTGCGCTCAGGCACGTACAGGGCCAGGCCGCTTGTCTTCCACCACAAACTGGGCGAGCGTGGTGGCGGTGCTGTCCACGCGCAGCGGGTCATCCAGCACGCGCAGGGCGGTGGTCCAGCGCGCGGGCGTGATGTCGGCCAGGCCATAGCCGCGCTGGTCGCAGCGGGCCAGCAGCACGTGCGGGTTGTGCCGGACGATGGCATCCACCTTGTCCTGCGTGGTGCCCGAGCGCGAGCTGATGGAGGTGCCGCAGAACTCGCTGGCGATGACGGGCGAATCGGAGCGGTCGGGATCGGCGTGCACGCGGCACACATAGTTCTGGTGGATGTCGCCGCCCAGCAGCACGGTGTTGCGCGGAGCATGCTGGCCCACGGCCTGCAGCAGGCGTGCGCGGGCGGTGGGGTAGCCGTCCCAGCTGTCGGTGGACGTGACGCCCGAGGGGTAGTGGCGTGGCGAAAACAGGGTTTGCTGCGCCAGCACGCTCCAGCGCGTGGTGTCCTGGTCGCGGGCGTCTGTGGCCAGGCCCGCGTGCAGCCACTGCTCTTGCGCCGTGCCCAGCAGTGTCCGGGCGGGGCTGGCAAGGTCGGCGCAGTCGGCGGCGCGCACGGCACCGGCGCTGGCGGATTGGGGCGAGCGGCAGGCCTGCCAGCTGCGGTACTGGCGGCTGTCCAGCAGGTGGATGTGGGCCAGACGCCCCCAGCGCAGTCGGCGGTACACCTGCAGCGCATCCCTGCGGGTGTCGGGGGATGGCCGGTTCAGGCTGGCGGCGCGCAGCGGCATGTTTTCGTAAAAGGCCTGCCAGGCGGCACCGCGCAGCGCCAGGAAGCTGGCGTCGTCGCCCCGGCCCGCATGCCCTGTGCTGGCGGCGTAGTCGTTTTGCACCTCGTGGTCGTCCCAGGTCACGGCCCAGGGGCAGGCGGCGTGGGCGGCCTGCAGGGCGAGGTCGCTTTTGTGCAGGGCGTAGCGGTCACGGAAGTCGGCCAGCGTGCTGGCCAGGCGCAGGCTGTGGGTACGGGCCAGGTCGGTGGTGTTCTTGGGCGTGGCGTACTCGTAGATGTAGTCGCCCAGGAACAGCACCAGGTCGGGCTGGTCGGCCACCAGATGGCGCCACGCGGCGTAGTGGCCGTGTTCCCAGCGCTGGCAGGATGCAAACGCCAGGCGCAGCGCGTCTGGCAGGTCACCGGGTGCCGGGGCCGTGCGCGTGCGGCCCACCGTGCTGATGGCATCGCCCAGCATGAAGCGGTAGTGGTACCAGCGGCCTGGTGCCAGGCCCTGCAGCTCCACATGCACGCTGTGGCCGAGCGTGGGCAGGGCGGTGGCTTCGCCTTTTTGCACGATCTGCGCAAAACGCACATCGTGCGCCACCTCCCACCGCACGGTGTGGGTGGCCTGCATCTGCGCCGGGTCGGCCAGCACCAGTCGCGTCCACAGCACCACACCGTCCGGTGCCGGATCGCCACTGGCCACGCCCAGCGCAAACGGGTTGAATTGCAGAGACGGCGGGTTGCTCCACGCCCAGCGGGGCAAGGCGACGGCAGCGGCAGCCGAGGCGGCGTGCCGCAAAAAGATTCGTCGCTGCTCTTGCGTCATTGCGGCGAGCTGGATATATGCGCTGCGCTTAAAACGGGCGCAGTCCAGGCCAGCGGCCACCGCGCAAGGGCCGCCCCGCCGCGCTGGCGGCGTCCCCCTCCCGAAGGAGAGGGGGAAGGCGCCGAAGGCGACTCAGGGGGGGGTGTTTCATCACCCTATGCGGCCATGACGCGGTTTTTGCCCGATCGTTTGGCCAGGTACATCGCCTGGTCGGCACGGCGGATGGCATCGGCGCTGTCTTCGCTGTCGTGCAGCTGGGCGACCCCGGCGCTGAAGGTGATGAGCACTTTCTCGCTGCCCTGCAGGAAGAAGCGCGTGGTCAGCTCGCGCTGCAGCCGCGTCATGGCGGCCACGCCGCTTTCCGCCGGGGTGTCGGGCAGCACCAGCACGAATTCCTCGCCGCCATAGCGTGCCAGCAGATCCTGTGGCCGCATGACCTCGCGCGTGACCTGGGCCAGGTGCACCAGCGCGGCGTCCCCGCCCGAATGGCCCAGGCGGTCGTTGATGGTCTTGAAATTGTCCACGTCCAGCAGCGCCAGGCACAGCGGCGAGCCCAGGCGGCGTGCGCGGGCAATTTCTCGCTCCATGGCTTCGTCCAGGCCCTTGCGGTTGAGCGAGCCCGTGAGCGGGTCGTGCCGGGCCTGGGCGCTGGCGCGGTCCAGCTCTTCTTGCAGTCTGGCGACTTCGGCGCGCTTGGCTTCGGTGCGTTCGCGCAGGTCGTGCAGTTCGTCGTGCGCCACGCGGCTGTCCAGCGCCATCGAGCGGGTGGCGGTCATCACTTCCTGCAGCACGGGGGCGATTTCTTCGAGGGTGTTGGCCTTGCCGATCAGGTCGGCGCAACGGGCCATCGTGCCCTGGTAGGTGGTGCTGGATGCGGTGATCTTGGCCAGGCGTTCGATGAACGTGGCCAGCATGTCCTTCATCTGCTCCTGCGCCTCGACCGTGCGGGCCTTGGCCTCGGTCTGCTTGAAGATCACGTCCTTGAGCCGGCGCTGCACATCGTCCAGGCGGCGCAGCGTGAGCGGCGGGGTGGAGGCGGCCATCAGTGCCTCGGCCTGACCGTGCAGCCAGCGGTCTTCCACGCTGAGCACAGCGATGTTCTCGAACACCATGTGCAGCAACTCCAGCAGGCTGGAGCGGATGGCGGCCTGGTCTTCGGTGGCAAACGACAGCCGGTAGGTGAAGTTGCCCAGCATGAGCTGGACGGTGGAGATGGGCGGTGCGGGTTCTTTCAGAAAGGCGATGAGCTTTTCCGCCATCTCGATCACGCGGGCATCGTCCTCGCCCAGCGCGGGCATCGTGTTGTCGATGAGGCGGGCCAGCATCTGCGCAAACTCGTCCGGCAGGACGCCAGGGTTGGCGGTGCCCGGGGCATCTGCCGCTGTCTCTACTGGGGTGGCCGCCGCCGCCGCCGGGTTCAGCCCCAGGTTGGCGTAGCCGACCAGCACACTTTGTAGCGAAGTCCAGTCTTTGTTGTTGACGGCGCGCTCAAATTGCCCCAGCAGTCGCTTTTGTGCGGGGGTTTGGCCTGGCAACACCCTCAGGATGTGGTGCAGCGGGCCTTCCGGGAACGGCTGGGGGCTGCGGGTTCCTGATATCTCGTCGTACAGCGCCAGGTAGTTGTCGGGCGTCGGGGGCAGACGGCGGGCGGTCAGCTGCTTGAGCGTCTCGCGCGCAATTTCGGAAGGTGGTCGGTCGGCCATGTACGGACACCAGTGTCAGGGGAAATCAGGAGGCACGAGTGTGACACAGCGGCTCGCACATTGCCCCACCTATTGGGGGGGCGTTGTGGATCGCACTGGCGCGGCGGTAGACCTGCAGGCGCCGTGGAATGGGCCTGGCCTGGCTACTGGCGTCCCCCGGGGATGACGTCGCAGCCGCTGCAGGGGATTCCTAGTTCACCATCACGAGCTTGCCCATCACCCCCCGCGAACCCATGTGGGCGTAGGCGGCGGGCAGCTCGGCCATGGGCATGGTGCGGTCGATCACGGGCTTGATCTTGCCCTGGGCGTACCACTGCGCCAGCTCGCCCATCATGGCGGCGTTGGCCTTGGGCTCGCGCTTGGCGAAGTCGCCCCAGAACACTCCCACGATGGAGGCACCCTTGAGCAGTGCCAGGTTGAAGGGCAGGGCCGGGATGGGGCCGGACGCAAAACCCACCACCAGGTAGCGGCCGCGCCAGGCGATGGAGCGGAAGGCGGGCTCGGCAAAGTCGCCGCCCACAGGGTCATAAATTACGTCGGGGCCCTTGCCGTCGGTGAGCGTTTTGATGGCGTCGCGCAGGTTGTCTTTGCTGTAGTTGATGGTGGCGTCCGCGCCGATGGAGGTGCATAGCGCACACTTTTCGTCGCTGGAGGCTGCTGCAATCACGCGCGCGCCCATCGCCTTGGCAATCTGGATGGCGGCTGTGCCCACGCCCCCGGCGGCGCCTAGCACCAGCACGGTTTCGCCGGCCTTGAGCTGTGCGCGGTCTACCAGCGCATGGTGGGATGTGGCGTAGATCATGATGAACGCGGCGGCGTCCACATGCGAAAAACCGTCGGGCAGTGGCATGCACAGGGCCGCGGGGGCAAGGGTGTGGGTGCCAAAACCACCGGTGCCCGACAGGCAGGCCACGTTTTGGCCGACCTTGAGGTGGGTGACCCCATCGCCTACCGCCGCGACCACGCCTGCGTATTCAGAGCCGGGCACGAAGGGCAGCGGCGGTTTCATCTGGTACTTGTTCTGCACGATCAGCAGGTCCGGGAAGTTCAGGCTGGCGGCCTTGATCTCGATGAGCACCTCGCCCGCCTTGGGCGAGGGCGTGGGCAGTTCGGTCCAGGCCAGGGCGTCAACGCCGGTGGGGTTGGTGCAAAGCCAAGCGTGCATGGAAAAATCTCCTGTCAATGTGGGCTGCATGATAGGCGGGGCAACCGGGCGCGCGATGTCCCACGAGCGACGGGGGCTGGCCGTGGGGCCAAGGCCGGACGCCCCACCTACAATCCGTTGCAAGCTCCACCGCAACCCATGAAAATTCTGATTTCCAACGACGACGGCTACCAGGCTCCGGGCATCGTTGCGCTGCACGATGCCTTGAAAACCCTTGATGGGGTGGAGGTGGAAGTGGTCGCGCCCGAGCACAACAACAGCGCCAAGTCCAATGCGTTGACGCTGCACTCGCCGCTGTATGTGCACAAGGCCTTCAACGGTTTTCGCTATGTGAACGGAACGCCAGCCGACTGCGTGCACATCGCCCTGACGGGGCTGCTGGGCTACCGGCCCGATCTGGTGGTGTCGGGCATCAACAATGGCGCCAACATGGGCGATGACACCATCTATTCGGGCACGGTGGGCGCGGCCATGGAGGGCTATCTGTTTGGCATTCCAGCTATTGCCTTCTCCCAGGTGGACAAGGGGTGGGGCGAGATCGAGGCCGCTGCGGCCAAGGCGCGCGAAATCGTTGCGCAGATGCTGGCGCAGAAGCTCGTGAACGAAACCCCGTGGCTGCTGAACGTGAACATTCCCAACATGCCCCTCGACGCGCTGAAGCCCCTCAAGCTGTGCCGCCTGGGGCGCCGCCACGCGGCCGAGCGTGTGATCGTGCAGGAAAGCCCTCGGGGCGAGGCGATGTACTGGATCGGTGGCGCAGGAGCGGCCAAGGATGACGCGGAGGGCACGGATTTCCATGCCACGGCGCAGGGCCATGTGTCCATCACGCCGCTGAAGGTGGATCTGACCGACCACGACAACCTTGGCTACTGGGCGCAAACGGCGTCCCGGCTTGCGGCAGGGGCGGCTGGCGCCCCTGGACTCTGATGCAGCGCCGCCCAGGATTTCCAGCCCGATTGCCGGGGTCCGGACATGCTCCAGCCCGGACCGCGCCGGTGGCGACGCCTGCCCGCAATCCAGTGGCGGCAGCCCCGGTAGGCGTCGGGTTGGACTCTGCGGCGGTCCGCGCGCGCATGGTGCAGAAACTGGCGGCTGGAGGTATCACGTCGGCGGCGGTGTTGCAGGCCATGGGCTCTGTGGAGCGCCATCGTTTTGTGGACAGTGCCCTGGTCAATCAGGCGTACGAGGACACCAGCCTGCCGATTGGCCTCGGGCAGACCATCTCCAAACCTAATGTCGTTGCCCGCATGTGTGAATTGCTTTTGGGGGCTGAAGGTGCGCGCACGGGTGGGTTGGGGCGCGTGCTGGAGATCGGCACGGGTTGCGGCTACCAGGCCGCCGTGCTGAGCCACCTGGCACGCGAGGTCTACACGCTGGAGCGCCTGCGTGGCCTGCATGACAAGGCGCGCCACAATCTGCGCCCGTTTCGCTTGGCCAATGTTCATTTGCTGTTCGGTGACGGCATGCTGGGCTACGCCAAGGGCGCACCCTATGCAGCCATCATTGCCGCAGCTGGTGGCGATGCCGTGCCCCAGGCTTGGTGCGATCAATTGGCCGTTGGTGGCCGGCTGGTTGCACCCATGGCGCTGGCGGGTGGTCAGCAGATGTTGCTTGTGATCGACAAAACTCCGCACGGATTGAAACAAAGCGTGCTGGAGCCTGTGCATTTTGTCCCTCTAAAATCGGGGATTGCCTGAAGGGAATTGCTTATGTTCGTATCGCGTGGTCTTGTGGTTGGGTTGACTGTGGCACTGGCGGGTTTTGCGCTCACTGGCTGCGGTACCCGGCTGAACAAGGCTCCAGTGGAAGACCGAGGCACATCCTCCTCCACACCTTCTTCCTCCGCACAACCTGGTGTGGTGGTTGGCGCCCCTGTTAAGCCGCTGCCTGGCGCCGAGAACGCGGGCAAGCCAGGCTACTACACGGTCAAGCCAGGAGATACCCTTATCCGCATCGGGCTGGAATCTGGCCAGAGCTGGAAAGACATTGCGCGCTGGAACAGCCTTGACAATGCAAATCTGATCGAAGTCGGCCAGGTGCTGCGCGTGGCGCCGCCGGTAGCTGCTTCGCAGGCAGTCGCCTCGGACAGTGGCGTGGTCACGCGGCCTGTCACGTCCTCCACCGTGACGCCTGCAGCGCCTGCCAGCACACCGGCGCCAGCAGCCAGTGCGGCCAAGCCAGCTACTTCGGCGGCCTCCGGCCCTGTAGTGGCAGTGGCACCCGCCACGCCAGCGACGCCGCAGGCTGCTGCAGAAGATGACGTGGCGTTTATCTGGCCGGCCCCAGGTTCGTTGATTGCCGGTTTTGACGAGGCGCGCAACAAGGGGTACGACATCGCTGGCAAGGCCGGGGACCCGGTCCTGGCCGCTGCCGACGGCCGTGTTGTGTATTCAGGGGCGGGGCTGCGTGGATATGGCAATCTTGTCATCCTCAAGCACAACAACACGTTTTTGACGGCGTATGCCCACAACCAGACCCTGCTTGTCAAGGAGGATCAGGCTGTGCGCAAGGGGCAAAAAATTGCCGAGATGGGTAGCACCGACGCCGACCGGGTCAAGCTGCACTTCGAAATCCGTCGCCAGGGCAAGCCTGTCGATCCGTCGCGTTACCTGCCTCCCCGTTGAATCCCGCTGTTGTGGCTGTACCGCCCGTGGGTGCAATCGGTGATGTGCAGGACCCGGCCCGAACCGTGGATGACCTGCTGAACGAAGAGTCGGAGGGGCTTGCGGACGAATCAGGGAGCGAACTTCGCTCTGCGCAGATCGGCGCTGGGCAACATGCCGCACGGCTGGACCGGGCGCTGGCCGATCTGGTTCCCGAGTTCTCGCGCAGCTATCTGCAACAGTTGCTGGCGCAGGGGCTGGTCAGCCTCAATGGCAAGCCGGTCACCAAGGTCGCTACCCGCGTGAAGGTAGGCGATCAGGTGGTGCTGGAAATGCGGCCCACCCTACAAAGCCAGGCTTTCCGGCCCGAGCCCATGGAGATCGAGGTCGTCCATGAGGACGCACATCTGCTGGTAGTGAACAAGCCAGCAGGCCTGGTGGTCCATCCAGCCCCCGGGAACTGGAGTGGCACCTTGCTCAACGGCCTGCTCGCCCGCGACGAAAAAGCACTGACCGTGCCGCGTGCCGGCATCGTCCACCGGCTCGACAAGGACACGAGTGGCTTGATGGTGGTGGCACGGGATCGCTCCACCATGGACGCGCTGGTCGCACTGATCGCGGAGCGCAAGGTGCAGCGCCAGTACCTGGCCCTGGCCCACGGCGCATGGTCAGGTTCCAAGAGCCGCACGGTGGATGCTCCCATCGGCCGAGATCCACGCAACCGACTGCGCATGGCTGTGGTGGACCTGGCGCTCCATGCGGGCAAGCTGGCGCGGACCGACGTGCGCTGGTTGGCTGGTTCGGACGAAGGCTGTTGGGTGCAATGCACGCTGCACACCGGGCGTACCCACCAGATACGGGTGCACATGGCATCCCTGAAGCACCCGCTGGTGGGGGACAGCCTCTATGGGGGCGCGCCGGTTGGCGCGATGCAGCGGCAGGCCCTTCACGCCTACCGCCTGGCTTTTGTGCATCCAGTTACGGGCGAGGCGCTGGAATTCCATGCGCCCGTGCCCGAAGACATGCGCCAGGCCCTCTCCTTGTGGGGGCTGGGCTACAATGCGCCCTGACGGCCAGACTGGCCCCAGCCCGTAGACGGAATCCCGCCGGGCTCTTGCGTCGCGCCAGCGCCCTTGCACAGCGCGCCATTGATTGCCCCCTGCTGTTGATGTGCCACCCGTTGCAACGCGTGGCACTTTTCCAGGAATCGCTGAACCATGAACACGGTGGATGCCAAACGGGTCCTCGAAACTGCGCTGATCTGCGCGCAGCAGCCTGTGCCCCTGCGCGAGCTGCGAGTGCTTTTTAATGATGCATTGGGGTCGGACACGCTCAAGGTGCTGCTGCAGGAGTTGCAGCTGGAATGGGCGCAGCGGGGTGTAGAGCTGGTTCAGGTGGCCACAGGGTGGCGCTTCCAGAGCCGTCCCGAAATGCGTGAATACCTCGACCGGTTGCACCCCGAAAAGCCTCCGCGCTATTCGAGGGCCACCATGGAGACACTGGCGATCATTGCATATCGCCAGCCCGTAACACGGGGCGACATTGAGGACATCCGGGGGGTGACGGTCAATAGCCTGATCGTCAAGCAGTTGGAAGACCGTGGCTGGGTCGAGGTCATCGGTCACCGGGAAACGGTGGGGCGCCCGGCGCTGTTTGCAACCACCCGGCAGTTCCTGGATGACATGGGATTGCAGTCGCTGGATCAATTGCCGGTGCTCGATGATCCCTCAGGCAATGCGAACGTGTTGGAGGCAATGGCTGCTGCTGCGCAGGGAGTGATAGAGCCAGAGGCTGAGCTGGTGGCGGTGGGCGCAGATGCCCAGTCACTTGAGTCTTCAGAGACTGCTGCTGCCAGTGGGCAGTGGCCGCAGGTGGACGATTTTTTTCAGAATGTGGAGACGGATCTCCGCGATGACGATGCCGATACCCCGGGTGGTATCCAGGGAAATACTTGATGAACGACTCGACCCCCGAAATTCCGGCTGATCTGCCGGAGGCTGATCCTTCAGCGGCTGCCGCAGCGCCCAAAAAGGTCGCTGCCAAACGTGCTCCGCGCAAGAAGAAGGCCGAGCCAGTGGACAACGTGGAAGCCGAGGGCGGCGCTGTTGCGGATGGGCGGGATGCTGCCACGGCACCAGCCCCGGCCGTCGAGTTGCTGTCCCGGTCTCTTCAGCAGAATGTGCCTGTGGATGCACTGGTTGTGGCCGAGCCTGCAACGGTTCAGGCAGGTGTTCCTGACGCGATGAACGCGCCAGGCCAAGGCGAGCGCCAGCACCGTGGGGACGCCAGGGGGCGGCAACCACGCGCCGAAGGGACTGCTCGGGACAAGCGCAAAGCCGTTGTGCCTGCTGTGCAGGGTTATGAGTTTGAAGATGTGGTGTCGGGCCGCTTTGACGAGGACGATGCCTCTGCAGAGACGGTTCCCGCCAAGCGCGTGTTGTTGCCCCAGGTGGAAACTCCGAAGCTCCACAAGGTGCTGGCCCAGGCGGGGTTGGGCTCGCGTCTGGAGATGGAGCAGCTCATTCTGGAAGGTCGCATCTCGGTGAACAATGAGCCTGCCCATATCGGGCAGCGCATCCAGTTCGGCGACCAGGTCAAGGTCAATGGCAAACCCATCCGCTACCGCATCGACCCTCCCCCTGCGCGCGTGATTGCGTACCACAAGCCTGTGGGCGAAGTGGTGACCCATGACGATCCGCAGAACCGGCCCACCGTCTTTCGTAAGCTTCCCCGGCTCATGCAGGGCAAGTGGCAGTCGGTTGGACGTCTGGATCTGAATACCGAAGGCCTGCTGCTGTTCACCAGTTCGGGCGAGCTGGCCAACAAGTTGATGCATCCCCGTTTCGGACTGGAGCGCGAATACGCCGTGCGTGTGCTCGGCGCCCTCAGCAACGAGGAGAAGCAGAAGTTGCTGGATGGTGTGCGCCTAGACGATGGCATGGCGTCGTTTGGTTCTATCGAGGACGGTGGCGGCGAAGGGTCTAACTGCTGGTACAGGGTCACCATTTCCGAAGGGCGCAACCGTGAGGTGCGTCGCATGCTCGAATCTGTGGGTCACGCGGTCAGCCGACTGATCCGTATCCGTTATGGGGCCATGGTTCTACCGCGTGGACTCAAGCGTGGCGCCTGGCTGGAGCTTGACGAGGGTGATATCCGCGCCCTGGTACAGGCGGCTGGTGCGGGGCGCCCGGAGGCTGTTGAAGGCCGTCCGGAAGAAGGTTCGGAGGCTGCTGGGGGGCGGGGGGGTGGCAACAAGCGCAACCGTGGGCGCAGTGGCCCCCGTGTGGGTGATGGTCCGCGCCGCGACATGTCGCAGGGGGCATCGGGTGGTCCCCGTGGTCAGAAACCGCGCCGCGACGGAGGGCAGGGTTCCGACCGTGGTAACGGTGGTGGTGACCGCCAGCGCGGAGCCGCACAACCCGACCCGATGAAAACATCGGTAGGCTATATCGGCATGGACAGTCTTTCGCGGCACCGCCAGGACAAGCGACGCCCCGGTGGGGGGGGGCCTCGTCGCGGAGGCGGGCGCTAAGCGCGCGTAGCGCAGGTCTCCCCGGTTAGAATCGAGGGCTTTGTCCGGTGGGCAAACGAAATACAGCAACATCAATTCAGGAAATTACTATGGCAATCGAACGCACTCTCTCCATCATCAAGCCCGACGCAGTGGCCAAGAATGTTATTGGTCAGATCTATGCACGCTTTGAAGCGGCTGGCCTCAAGGTTGTGGCAGCACGCATGGCCCACCTGTCGCGCCTGGAAGCCGAGCAGTTCTACGCAGTGCACAAAGCGCGTCCTTTCTTCAAGGACCTGGTGGACTTCATGATCTCCGGCCCTGTGATGATCCAAGCCCTGGAAGGCGAAAACGCGATTCTGAAGAATCGCGAACTCATGGGTGCTACGGACCCCAAGAAGGCAGAAGCTGGCACCATCCGCGCCGACTTCGCTGACAGCATCGATGCCAACGCAGTGCATGGCTCCGACGCGGCTGAAACGGCCCAGGCAGAAGTGGCTTTCTTCTTCCCAGGCCTGAACATCTACTCGCGCTGATATGGGTGTCCCCATGCCTGTTCCCGCAAACGTGGGAGACCTGCGCCATGGGGACGACTGCGTTCGGCCCATCCAGGGGGGAGCGCAGTGACGACCACCAATCTATTGGAATTTGACCTCGACGGTCTGGCGGCCTTCTGCCAGCAGTTGGGTGAAAAGCGGTTTCGCGCCACCCAGCTGTTTCGATGGATTCATCAGCGCGGCGCCAGTGACTTTGACGCCATGAGCGACCTGGCCAAGGCCTTGCGCGACAAGCTTAAAGGCTGCGCTCGTGTCGAAGCCCTACCCGTCGTCTCCGAACATGTTTCCTCAGACGGCACGGTGAAGTGGCTGTTTGACGTGGGAGATGGGAATGCGGTCGAGGCTGTTTTCATTCCTGAGGATGACCGGGGAACTCTGTGCATTTCCTCGCAGGCCGGCTGCGCTGTGGGGTGTCGTTTTTGCTCCACGGGGCACCAGGGTTTCAGCAGGAATCTGACTACGGGTGAGATCATCGCCCAGCTTTGGTTTGCTGAACATTCCTTGCGTCAACGCCTCAAGTCCGAGGACCGCGTCATCTCGAACGTGGTGATGATGGGGATGGGCGAGCCTCTGCAAAACTACTCGGCTCTCGTGCCTGCCTTGCGCGCCATGTTGGATGACCACGGGTATGGTTTGTCGCGTCGGCGGGTGACCGTGTCCACGTCGGGCGTGGTTCCAATGATGGACCGCCTGTCCCAGGATTGTCCTGTGGCCCTGGCAGTGTCGCTGCACGCACCGAACGATCCGCTGCGCGATAACCTGGTGCCGCTGAATCGCAAGTACCCTATTGACGAATTGTTGGGTGCCTGCAATCGCTATCTAGCGCATGCGCCGCGTGACTTCATCACGTTTGAGTACTGCATGCTCGACGGGGTCAATGATCAGGTGGAGCATGCGCGGCAGTTGATCGAATTGGTCAAGCCGGTCCGAGGGGAAGGGGTGCGCTGCAAATTCAACCTCATCCCTTTTAATCCTTTTCCTGCATCGGGGCTTTTGCGTTCGCCGCAGAGCCAGGTGCTGGCCTTTGCCAAAGTCTTGAGCGAAGCGGGTATTGTCACGACTGTGCGCAAGACGCGCGGGGATGATATCGACGCTGCGTGTGGCCAACTTGCGGGGGATGTCAAGGACCGCACGCGGGCTGCTGAGCGCATGGCAAAGCAGCGGACAATCGTGCTCAAACCGGTGACTTGATCAGCAAGCAATCGGCATACTTCAAGGAGGCTCTACATGGTGGGATTGATTGGACGCTGGCAGCAATGGGGCCGCTGGACGCTCACGGCATGTAGTGTGGCTGCCTGTGTGGCGGCACTTCAGGGGTGTGCTACCACCAACAATGGGATGCCTGCCGCCGATACCAATGCCGGATTGATTACTCCATCCGACGAGCCAGAAACGAGGCGCCGCGCCCGCATACGCCTGGAGCTTGCTTCCAACTACTTCGAGAATGGCCAGACGGCCGTAGCGCTCGACGAAGTCAAACAGGCGTTGGCGGCTGATCCCACGTATGCCGACGCTTTCAATCTCCGCGGTCTCATTTACATGCGGTTGGGCGACCTTGTCCAGGCTGATGATAGCTTTCGCAGAGCACTGGCTTTGCGCGGGGGAGATCCCAATCTGCTGCACAACTATGGATGGTTGTTGTGTCAGCAGCAAAAATATGCGGAAGCGGATCAGCATTTTGCTCGGGCCCTCACCAGTCCGTCTTACACGGCGCGCAGCAAGACGTTGATGGCCCGAGGACTTTGCCAGTCGGGTGCTGGCCAGTTCGCGGAGGCTGAGCAGTCCATGCTGAAGGCCTATGAGCTGGATGCGGCGAATCCTGTGGTGGGTTACCACTTGGCGGCGCTTTTGTTGCGGCGCAATGAATTGACCCGGGCGCAGTTCTATATCCGGCGCCTCAACAATAGCCAGTTTGCCAACTCCGAGTCGTTGTGGTTGGGAATCAAGGTGGAGCGCACTTTGGGCGACTCCGTGGCCATGAAGCAACTGGCGGACCAGTTGCGCAAGCGTTTCCCGGATTCGCGGGAATTGGGTGCATTCGAGCGTGGGGCTTTCAATGAGTGAGGTTTTGGAGAGTGACGGGGCCACCGCGGGTGGGTTGCTGAGAGAGGCGCGGCAAGCATCTGGTATGCACATCGCTGCCCTGGCTGTGGCGCTGAAGGTACCTGTCAGTAAGCTGGAGGCGCTGGAGGCGGACAACTACGAAGCCTTGCCCGATACGGTGTTTGTGCGCGCGCTTGCTTCCAGCATGTGCAGGACGCTTAAGCTGGATCCCGCGCCGATTCTGTCACTGTTGCCGCAAAGTAAAAGCCCGCGCTTGGCGACCGACAGCGCAGGGCTGAATGCTCCGGTAAAAGGGAGTATTGGGAAGTCGTCTTCCTCCTCGGCGTCCTTTTCGTCGGGATCAACCTCACGGTCTGTGACGGTGGTCGTTTTGGCATTGCTGGTGGGTGCGCTGGTCCTGGTTTTTTTCCCTCGGCCACAGGACGGTGCAACGAGTCCGTCTGCGGCATCTGCGCCCGCCAACCCTGCCGTTAATGTCGTCGAGCAGCAGGCGATCCCGCCCGTAGGGGGTGCTTCGGGTGCAGTATCCGCGGTTGCGGAGCGTGTGCCCGAAAGTCCTCAATCGCCGGCAGTGGGGCGTCCGGAACTGACACGCCCTGCCGCCGTTGCTCCGGTTGCCAACGACGTCGCCTCTGCCCCGGTTGTTGCCGCCAGTGCGGCCACCCCACCGGCAGGTGCGTTGGTGCTGCGCGCGCGCAGTGAATCCTGGGTGCAGGTACGGGACTCGGCAGGCGCTGTGGCATTACAGCGCAATCTGGCGGCAGGTGAGTCGGTGTCGGTCGCTGGACAGATGCCCTTTGCTGTCGTCATCGGTCGTGCAGACGCAACGGAGGTGTTCGTGCGTGGAAAACCTTTTGACTTGACGACGGTTTCGCGTGAAAACGTAGCTCGCTTCGAGGTGAAATAGTGGAAAAGCTACCGTGTGAGATGGATCCCATTGCTATAGCGTCCCCTTTGCCTCGGCGGTCGCGCCAAGCCAGGGTCGTATGGGGTTCGCGCGTGGTAACCGTGGGCGGGGACGCGCCGGTGCGTGTGCAGTCTATGACCAATACCGACACCGTGGATGCCATTGGTACGGCTATACAGGTGAAGGAGTTGGCACAGGCTGGCTCGGAGTTTGTGCGGATTACCGTGAACACCCCCGAGGCGGCGGCGGCAGTGCCTTACATCCGTGAACAGTTGGACCGGATGGGAGAAAGCGTGCCGTTGGTGGGAGATTTCCACTACAACGGACACCGGCTTCTCACCGAATTTCCTGACTGCGCGCAAGCTCTTTCCAAGTACCGCATCAATCCCGGCAACGTTGGCAAGGGCGACAAGCGGGATCGACAATTTGGTCAGATGATTGATGCGGCCATGCGCTGGAACAAGGCCGTGCGGATCGGAGTGAATTGGGGCAGTCTTGACCAGGATTTGCTGGTCAATTTGATGGACACCAACAGCCGTCGCGCCAAGCCTTGGGAGGCGCGCCAGGTCATGTACGAGGCGCTAATCACGTCAGCCATTGAGTCCGCCCATCGGGCGGAAAAAATGGGCCTGGATGGCAATCAGATCATCTTGTCCTGCAAGGTCAGTGGTGTGCAGGACCTGATCTCCGTGTACCGCGAACTTGCGCGTCGCTGTGACTACGCGTTGCACCTGGGACTCACCGAAGCAGGCATGGGCACAAAGGGCACGGTAGCGTCGGCTACCGCGTTGTCTGTGCTGTTGCAAGAGGGGATTGGCGACACCATCCGTGTATCTCTGACCCCCCAGCCTGGTGAAGCGCGCACCCAAGAGGTGGTGGTCGCCTCGGAGATATTGCAGGCATTGGGATTGCGCGTGTTTGTTCCCAGTGTTACCGCGTGCCCAGGTTGTGGCCGTACCACCAGCACAACATTTCAGGACCTTGCCAAGCAGATCGACGATTTTCTGCGTGCCCAGATGCCTGTGTGGCGCGTTCGCTATCCCGGCGTCGAAAATTTACGCGTCGCAGTGATGGGATGCATCGTCAATGGCCCTGGAGAGAGCAAACACGCAGACATCGGCATCAGCCTCCCTGGCACGGGGGAGGCTCCTGCCGCGCCTGTGTTTATCGATGGCGAAAAGGCCATGACGCTGCGTGGTGACAACATTGCCAATGAGTTCCATCAAATTGTCGAGCAGTACATTGAGAAGCGCTTTGGCGCTGCCGTCGTGTCTGCGGCCTGAGTTTCGCTCGCTTTGCCTTTGATTGCTGCTCAGCTGCCTGCTGTGGCGGCAGCAATGCCTTTCCAAGAACTGCCAGATAGAGAAAAGAACAGTTGTGAGTAACGAAAAAAGCACTTTGGCGCCCAAGCCGGAAAAATTGGTCGCCGTGAAAGGCATGAACGATATCTTGCCTCCGGAATCTGCCCGCTGGGAGTGGCTAGAGTCAAAGGTCCGCGACCTCATGGCGCGCTATGCCTATCGCAATATCCGTACGCCGATCGTTGAACCTACGCCGCTCTTTGTGCGGGGGCTTGGGGAGGTCACCGATATTGTGGAAAAAGAGATGTACTCTTTTGAGGATCGTCTCAATGGTGAGCATCTCACTTTGCGTCCTGAGGCGACTGCCGGGGTTGTCCGAGCCGTCGCAGAGCATTCCATGCTGTATGACGGAGGCAAGCGCCTCTACTACATGGGGCCCATGTTCCGTCACGAGCGTCCGCAGCGGGGGCGATACCGCCAGTTCCACCAGATTGGGGCTGAAGCGCTGGGTTTTCCTGGCGCCGAGGTCGACGCGGAATTGATCTTGCTCGCCCAGGCATTGTGGCGTGAACTGGGCTTGCAGAACGTGCGGCTGGAACTAAACAGCCTGGGTGAGCCGCATGAACGCAAGGCCCACCGTGCTGCGCTGATTTCCTACCTAGAGCAGCATATGGATGTGTTGGATGAAGAGGCGCGCCGACGTTTGCACAGCAATCCGTTGCGCATTCTGGATACCAAGAATCCTGCTATGCAATCCATGGTGGAAGCTGCGCCTCGTTTGATCGATTTTTTGGGGCCTCAGTCACTCGCGCATTTCGATGCCGTCAAGTCCATCCTGAGCGCCAACGGAGTCTCCTGGACTGTCAATCCGCGGCTTGTTCGGGGTATGGACTACTACAACCTGACGGTTTTTGAATTCGTCACCGATCAGTTGGGCTCGCAGGGCACGATTTGCGGCGGCGGTCGCTATGACTACCTGATCGAGCAGATCGGTGGCAAGGCTGCGCCTGCGGTGGGATGGGCGCTGGGGGTTGAGCGTGTGCTTGAACTTCTCAAGGAACAAGCCAGTACGCTACCTGCCCTGTCGCCTGACGTTTATGCCGTGATTCCATCCGTGGCGGCTCTACCAGTGGCTGTGACCACCATCGAGCGGTTGCGGCAGCTTGGTGTCAGTGTACAAATGCACGCTGCGCCCGCTGGGGGTGAGGGCATGGGCAGCATGAAATCCCAATTCAAGAAGGCAGATGCGAGTGGCGCGCTTTACGCGCTGGTCTTCGGCGAAGATGAGCTGTCCCGTGGGATGGTTGTTGTCAAGTCATTGCGTGATGGTGTGGGCGCACAGTCCGACCACACTCTGGATTCCCTGGCCGAATGGGCGCCCACCCTACAATCCAACCGCTAAACAGAACACATTCCATGGCAAATCACCTCGATCTCGAAGAACAAGAGCAGCTTGATCAGCTCAAGCATTTCTGGAACACCTGGGGAACGCTGATCAGTTCGGTGCTGATTTTGGTAGCGGGCTCTTTGGTCGCTTGGAACGGATATCAATATTGGCAGAACCGGCAGGCGGGCCAGGCCGCAGCGCTCTATGACGCTGTGGAGGTGGCAGCCCGGGCAGGTGACCAAAATCGGATGGCGCAGGCGTTTGCTGACCTGAAGGCCAAGTACGCAGGCACGACCCAGGCCAGTCAGGCGGGGCTTGCGTTGGCCAAGACCATGGTGGATACAGGCAATGCCGATGGCGCCAAAGAGGCACTCGGTTGGGTGGCGACCCAGTCGGGAGATGATGGCCTTAAGGCCTTGGCCAAATTGCGCCTGGCCAGCGTGCTAATGGATCAAAAAAACTACGACGAAGCACTCAAACAGCTGTCTGGCAGTGCTCCGCTGGAGTTTGATGCTGTGTTTGCAGATCGTAGAGGCGACATCTATCTTTTGCAGGAAAAACGTGCAGAAGCCATTGCTGAGTACGCCAAGGCCTATAAGTCTCTTGAAGACAGTGTTGAGTACCGTCGCCTTGTGGAGGTCAAGCTTGGGGCTTTGGGTGTCTCTCCCCAAGGTGTTGCGATGGCTGCCGCTGGATCCATAGACGGAGTGAAATAACCATGGCGTTCATTCGTGAAAACGAGGCGAAGTGCGGGTTGTTTGGGTTGCGATGCATTGTCTCGGGGGTCTTGGTGGCCACATTGGCAGGATGCTCGCTATGGAGCAGTGGCGCCGCCAAGCCTGTGCCTGCTGATCTGGGAGCCAATGTCGCAGTGCTTGGCGTGCGGCAGGCCTGGACCAACCGGATTGGCAGTGTTGCTGGCTTGCCCCTTGATATCCACACGGCAGGCAATGTCGTTACTGTCGCATCTTCCGATGGGATTGTGGCTGCGATCGACGCCCGCACCGGCGGGGATGTATGGCGCGCGGCGCTGGCAGAGCCGTTGTCTGCGGGGGTTGGAAGTGACGGCAAGTCGGCCGCAGTTGTTTCCCGCAGCAATGCGCTGATCGTTTTGGATGCTGGCCGTGAGCGGTGGCGCCAATCACTGGCTGCGCAAGTATTTACTCCTCCCCTTGTCGCTGGCGGACGCGTATTTGTACTCTCGGCCGATCGTTCCTTAGCGGCCTTCGATGCTGCGACGGGGCACAAACTCTGGAGCCAGCAGCGCTCTGGAGACCCCTTGATTTTGCGTCAGGCAGGCGTTCTTCTGGCGGTTGGCGATACGTTGGTGGCGGGTTTTGCCGGCCGTATCGTGGGCTTGAATCCAGACAATGGCAGTGTGCGCTGGGAAGCTCCGTTAGCCAGTTCGCGCGGTACCAACGATGTTGAGCGTTTGGTAGAGCTGGTCGGGCGCACCAGCAGAGTGGGCGATTCCATCTGTGCGCGTGCATTTCAGACAGCTGTAGGTTGTGTCAATGCTGCCAGGGGTTCGGTGGCTTGGGCGCAGCCGGCCAATGGTGCCGATGGTGTGCATGGTGACGGGGAGGCTCTGTTCGGTGCAGAGAGCAATGGCACGGTGGTTGGGTGGCGCCGCAGCGATGGTTCGCGTCTATGGACGACTGACAGGCTCAAGCACCGCAAACTGACGGCGCCTCTGCTGCTAGGGCGCTCGGTGGTGATTGGGGACGACACAGGCCTCATTCATCTGCTATCCCGTACGGATGGTTCTCCGCTCAACCGCATGGCCACGGATGGTTCAGGTATTGCCGCAGCACCCGCTGTGGCCGCCGATACGTTGGTAGTGGTTACTCGCAATGGTGGTGTCTACGGATTCCGTCCAGATTGATGGATTTTATTTAATGAAGCCAGTTATCGCCCTCGTGGGGCGTCCGAATGTCGGCAAGTCCACGCTCTTCAACCGCCTGACCAAGTCCCGCGACGCCATTGTTGCGGATTTCGCAGGGCTTACGCGTGACCGGCATTACGGTAATGGCAAGCAAGGTAAGCACGAATACATCGTTATCGATACAGGAGGCTTTGAGCCTGATGCGTCGAGTGGTATCTACAAGGAAATGGCCAAGCAGACTCAGCAGGCTGTCGCCGAAGCCGATGTGGTCATTTTTGTAGTAGATGCCCGTGCAGGCGTGTCAGCACAAGATCATGACATTGCGAATTATTTGCGCCGTCTTGGCAAGCCTTGTGTTCTCGTTGCCAACAAGGCAGAAGGCATGCTTGAAGGCGTGCAACTCGCCGAGTTCTATGAGTTGGGCCTGGGCGAGGTCTACCCGGTGTCTGCGGCGCATGGACAGGGTATCCGGAGTTTGGTGGATATTGCCCTTGAGCCCCTACAGCTTCCTGAGCCCGATGACTCCGATGGCGATCCTGACAAGGGCATCATCAAGCTTGCTGTTGCGGGGCGACCGAATGTTGGTAAATCGACGCTGATCAACACGTGGTTGGGCGAGGAGCGCTTGGTTGCCTTCGACATGCCGGGCACGACCCGGGACGCCATTACTGTACCATTTGAGCGCAATGGTCAGCGCTTTGAACTGGTGGACACGGCAGGGTTGCGACGCAAGGGGAAGGTTTTTGAGGCGATCGAAAAGTTCTCGGTCGTCAAGACACTTCAAGCTATTGAGTCGGCCAATGTGGTGCTGCTACTGCTCGATGCGACTCAGGGCGTCACGGACCAGGATGCGCACATCGCGGGATACATCCTTGAGAGTGGCAGGGCGGTGGTTGTTGCTGTGAACAAATGGGATGCGGTCGATGACTACCAGCGCCAGTTGCTGGAGCGGTCTATCGAGACCCGGCTCGCATTTCTGAAGTTCGCATCCTTGCATTTCATTTCGGCCAAAAAACGCCAGGGCCTGGGGCCGCTCTGGACGTCCATTGCGCAGGCGCACAAAGCGGCGACCTGCAAGATGTCGACCCCGATATTGACACGTCTGCTGTTGGAAGCGGTGCAATTCCAGAGCCCCAAACGGGCGGGCATGTTCCGGCCGAAATTGCGATACGCGCACCAGGGTGGCATGAATCCTCCGGTCATCGTTGTCCATGGCAATTCGCTGGAGCATGTCACCGACGCTTACAAGCGTTTTCTGGAAGGTCGTTTCCGAAAAGAGTTTGATTTGGTGGGTACGCCGCTGCGAATAGAGATGAAGACCTCGCACAATCCCTTTGCAGACAAGGACGACGACTGATTCAAAGGTCAAAGGCTCGATCCTTGAAGGGCCATGCGTCCTGAGTCTGGAGCGTGTCTCAGGCTGTGGTAAGGTGCTGGTTTACAACAACATTTTTGAACACGGAGAATATCGTGAGCAATAAAGGCCAACTTTTGCAAGACCCCTTCCTCAACGCCTTGCGTCGGGAGCATGTTCCTGTTTCCATCTATCTCGTGAACGGAATCAAGCTGCAGGGGCAGATCGAGTCGTTTGACCAATACGTCGTGTTGCTGCGCAATACAGTGACCCAGATGGTCTACAAGCACGCCATTTCTACAATCGTGCCAGGCCGCGCGGTCAATTTTTCCACTGCCGATACTTCTGATGCAGATAGCAACAACGCTTAAGTTGTTGTTCCTGAATCCGTCTTCGCCTCTTGTCCTGATCGGGCTAGAGGGCAAACTCCTTTGCATTCGATGACCTCTTCATCGGTAGACGGTACTCCGGTATTGCTCGTGGGGGTGGACTTTGGTCTTCCGCACTTCGATGGTGATCTTGAGGAATTGGGGTTGCTTGCGCAGACAGCTGGCATGAAACCTGTTGGCCGCTTGACTTGCAAGCGGAAAGCTCCGGATGCTGCCTTATTCGTTGGTAGTGGCAAAGCGGATGAAATTCGTACCCTGGCGCAGATGCACGGTGCGGTGGAAGTTCTGTTCGATCAGTCCCTCAGTCCGGCGCAGCAGCGAAATCTGGAGCGTCACTTAGAGCTTCCAGTCAATGACCGCACGTTGCTGATTCTGGAAATTTTTGCCCAGCGCGCCCGCAGTCATGAAGGCAAGCTCCAGGTGGAGCTTGCGAGATTGCAGTATCTCAGTACCCGTCTTGTACGCCGTTGGTCGCATCTGGAGCGCCAAACGGGTGGGATTGGGGCGCGTGGCGGTCCCGGCGAGAAGCAGATTGAGTTGGATCGCCGGATGATCAGTGATGCAGTCAAGCGTACCCGTGACCGCCTGGTGAAGGTCAAGCGTCAGCGGTCCACACAGCGGAGGCAGCGCGAGCGACGTGATACCTTCAACATTTCATTGGTGGGCTACACCAATGCAGGTAAGTCCACACTCTTCAATGCACTGGTGAAGGCGAGATCCTACGCTGCAGACCAGTTGTTTGCGACACTGGATACCACGACACGGCAACTCTATTTGGGTGATGCCGGGCGATCAGTCTCACTGTCCGATACCGTGGGATTTATCCGGGATTTGCCTCACGGCTTGGTGGATGCGTTCCAGGCAACGCTGCAAGAGGCCATTGATGCGGATCTACTGCTTCATGTCGTGGATGCATCCAATCCGGGCTTTCCGGAGCAGATGGCTCAGGTCCAAAAAGTATTGCACGAGATCGGGGCGGCTGACATTCCCCAAATACTAGTGTTCAACAAGCTGGACTCACTGGAGGCCGAGCAGCGCCCGCCGCTTCTTGAGGACCAGTATGACGTCGATGGTCAGTTGTTTCCGCGCCTGTTTGTGAGCGCACGTTCTGGCGAGGGGTTGGGTACGCTGCGCCAAGCGCTCTCATCCCGAGTCGTTGCTGTCCAGGAGCGCATGACCCCTGAAGCCGCCATTGAATTGCCAGGGACCGTGCCCTGATTGGGCACAATGCCAGCATTACCAATGCCATACAGAGAACCAGAGACTTTGCGCATGAATTTCCAAAATCGCACCCTACGCTGGGCATCGTTGCCAGAACGCATTCGGGGCATGTTCAATCTGAATGACCCTCGCTGGGGGCGCGGCGAGGACAACAAGACTGACGATGGCGGACGACCGGATGAGCGGCCTGCTACACCACCACCGGCCGGTAATCGGGGCAACGACCAGCGGCCGAACAATGGGCAACCGCCGGACCTGGATGAACTTTGGCGTGACCTGAACAAGAAGCTCGGAGGCTTCTTTGGTTCCAAGAACGGCGGTGGTCGAGGGCCAGGCAACGGCGGTAGTTCTGGTGGCGGATTTCAGCCGGATATGAAGAGCGCAGGCGTGGGCGTGGGGCTGATCGCAGGGATCGTCTTCGTCATCTGGATGGGGACAGGTTTTTTCATCGTCCAGGAAGGCCAACAGGCCGTCATTACTCAGTTCGGCAAGTACAAAAGCACGGTGGGGGCAGGGTTCAACTGGCGCCTGCCTTACCCCATTGAGCGCCACGAACTGGTCTTTGTGACCCAGATACGGTCCGCAGATGTTGGGCGTGACAGCATCATCAAGAGCACGGGGTTGCGGGAGTCGGCCATGCTCACGGAAGATGAGAATATCGTAGAGATCAAATTTGCCGTTCAGTATCGCTTGAGTGACGCCCGCGCTTGGCTGTTTGAAAGCAAGAACCCGACGGATGCCGTGGTTCAGGCGGCGGAGACGGCAGTTCGCGAAGTGGTTGGAAAGATGCGCATGGATACGGCGTTGGCCGAAGAGCGTGATCAGATTGCACCGCGTGTTCGTACTCTCATGCAAACCATCCTGGATCGCTACAAGGTGGGCGTGGAGGTGGTCGGTATCAATCTGCAGCAAGGTGGGGTGCGCCCTCCAGAGCAGGTGCAGGCCTCCTTTGACGATGTACTCAAAGCGGGCCAGGAACGCGAGCGGGCCAAGAATGAAGCCCAAGCGTACGCGAATGACGTTATCCCTCGGGCCGTGGGTTCTGCATCGCGCCTGAACGAAGAGGCAGCAGCCTATAAGGCGCGGATTGTTGCCCAGGCGCAAGGTGATGCGCAGCGATTTTCTTCCATCCTTGCGGAGTACCAGAAGTCGCCGCAGGTGACCCGTGACCGCATGTACCTGGAGACCATGCAGCAGATTTATGGCAGCGTGACCAAGGTGCTAGTTGAATCGAGACAGGGGTCCAACCTGTTGTATTTGCCACTGGACAAGATCATGCAAAGTGTCGCCAGCGGAGGAGGGGCTTCTGATGCCCCTGCCGCGAGCACTACGGCTCCTGTGGCGGCACCGGCGGTGCCTTCGTCTACTTTCTCTAATGACCCCCGAGCGCGTGACAGCAGTCGTACACGTGATCGTGAATCTCGCTAGGAGCAGCTCGTGAACAGAGTCGGATTTATTGCATCGACCCTCCTGGTGGTACTGGCCCTCATGAGTTCCATGCTTTTTGTGGTGGATCAGCGCCAATTTGGTGTGTTGTATGCGTTGGGGCAGATCAAGGAAGTGATCACCGAGCCGGGTTTGAATTTCAAGCTGCCACCACCCTTCCAGAATGTGTCATACATCGACAAACGCCTTCTGACGCTGGACAGCAGCGATACGGAACCTATGCTGACAGCGGAGAAGCAGCGTGTGGTGATTGATTGGTATGTGCGTTGGCGGATCTCTGAGCCTACGGAGTACATCCGCAATGTCGGTCTGGATGAAAGTGCGGGCGCGATGCAGTTGAACCGAGTTGTCCGCAATGCATTCCAAGAAGAGATCAATAAGCGCACCGTCAAGGAATTGCTTTCCCTCAAGCGGGAAGCATTGATGGCGGATGTGAAGCGTGAGGTGCTGGAGACGGTCCGTGGTGCCAAGCCTTGGGGGGTCGATGTTGTGGATGTACGCATTACCCGCGTCGACTACGTGGAGGCGATTACGGAATCGGTGTATCGGCGCATGGAAGCTGAACGCAAACGGGTGGCCAATGAATTGCGCTCCACGGGGGCGGCAGAGGGTGAAAAAATCCGTGCTGATGCGGATCGCCAGCGTGAAATCACGATCGCCAATGCCTATCGAGATGCTCAGAAGATCAAAGGTGAGGGCGACGCCGAAGCTGCGCGCATTTACGCAGAGGCTTTTGGCCGCGACCCACAGTTTGCGCAGTTCTACCGGAGTCTGGAAGCCTATAAGTCCAGCTTCAACAAGAAAAGCGATGTGATGGTCCTTGACCCATCTTCTTCGGAGTTTTTCAAGACTTTCCGAGGTGGGAATTCAGTGGCTGTACCTGCCGCACCTCGCAAGTAGATCTTGGGCCCGTCGTCGAAGGCTGGCCGCAGTGACTTCTGAAAACCTATGGACAGCACTGGCGCTGGTTCTGGTGATTGAGGGGTTATTGCCTTTCTTTTCACCCCAGAGTTGGCGACGCGCGGTTGCCCAGATTTTGCTGCTGCGGGACGGCCAGGTTCGATTTTTCGCCTTGTTGGCAATCGTCGCTGGTGTGTTGATGCTCTGGCTTTGACCAGCGCATGAGCCGATGGTGGATGGAGTCTCTCGGGACTTCTCTCCGCTCCCGGTAGAATCACGGTTTTAACAGCCCCCCTTTTTCTCCATGTCTGCTTGGGTCCTTCCGGATCACATTGCCGATGTCTTGCCGTCCGAAGCGCGGCACATCGAAGAATTGCGTCGCGGGCTGCTTGATACAGCCCGTTGTTACGGCTATGAGCTGGTCATGCCTCCTTTGCTAGAGCATCTTGAATCTCTGCTGACAGGCACTGGCGAGGCGCTCGATCTCCAGACCTTCAAGCTGGTGGACCAGCTCTCCGGGCGATCCATGGGGCTCAGAGCGGACACCACCCCCCAAGTGGCTCGTATCGATGCGCATCTGCTCAATCGCAAAGGGGTCACCCGCCTTTGCTATTGCGGCCCGGTGCTGCACACACGGCCAGATCGTCCCCATGCGACCCGCGAACCGCTTCAGTTTGGCGCGGAGATCTACGGGCATGCCGGGCTGGAGGCTGATCTTGAGGCATTGCAGTTGGCCCGAGAATGTTTGCGCATTGCCAATGTGCACAACACCACAATTGACCTGGCGGATGTGCGCATCGTCCGAATTCTTCTGGCGGGCGTGCCGTTGAACCCCCAGATCCTGAGTGGTATCCATGCCGCACTTGCGGCCAAGGATGCGGCTGAATTGGCGGCCTTGACCCGCGATTTTCCCCCTGAATCTCGTGAAGGTTTGTTGGCTCTGCTTCAGCTCTATGGAGATCAGGGCGTACTGGTTGAGGCTCAAAAATCTCTCCAGCGCTTTCCTGGCATATCTCAAGTGCTATCAAATTTGAAATGGCTTGCCTCCCGCTTAGAAGGGGCTGCTGTTACTTTCGATCTGGCTGATCTGCGTGGCTATGCGTATTACAGTGGCGCGCGTTTTGCGATCTATGCCCCGGGTGCAAGCGACGCGCTCGTCCGTGGCGGTCGCTATGACGAGGTGGGCGCAGTGTTCGGTCGGACCCGTCCAGCGGCGGGATTCAGTTTGGACATCAAGCAGGTGGTGGGTGTGGTCTCGCCGCGTGCGCTAAAGGCTGCCATCCGCGCCCCCTGGGGGGAGGCCGATGACGTGAATGCCGCAATCGCCGAGCTGCGCAAGGCCGGTGAGACGGTGGTTTGCGTTCTGCCGGGACATGGGAGCGAAGTGGATGAGTTTCACTGCGACAGGGAACTGGTGCAGGTTGCGGGCCAATGGGTCGTGCAGGCTGTTTGAGCAATTGTCAATTGAATTGGGTTTGAGATGAAAGCAACCAAAGGTCGCAACGTAGTGGTAGTCGGAACCCAGTGGGGCGACGAGGGCAAAGGCAAGCTGGTTGACTGGCTGACTGAAAGTGCACAAGGTGTTGTCCGTTTTCAGGGCGGGCACAACGCGGGCCACACATTGGTTATCAATGGGGTCAAGACGGCGCTGCATTTGATCCCCAGCGGCATCATGCGCCCTGGCGTCAAGTGCTATATCGGCAATGGCGTAGTTTTGTCGGCTGCCAAGCTGTTCGAGGAAATCGAAGGGTTGGAGAAAGCAGGTGTTGAGGTCCGCTCGCGCCTGCGTATCAGCGAGGCCTGCCCCTTGATTCTTCCATTCCATGCTGCCATTGATGTGGCGCGCGAAGCTGCCCGTGAACAGGGCGGTACGGAGAAAATTGGAACAACCGGACGAGGGATTGGCCCTGCGTACGAGGACAAGATTGCCCGCCGTGCCTTGCGCGTCCAAGACTTGAAATACCCAGAGCGGTTTGCAGCCAAGCTGCGTGAATTGCTGGATCTCCACAACCACATCCTTACGACCTACCTGCGCTCTGGCTCCTTCATGTTTGGTGATGCCCTCAAGCCTTACATTGAGGGCGGTGAAGTCCAATTCGACGTGGTCTACGCAGAGGCGATGCGCCATGCCGAGTTGCTCAAGCCCATGATGGCGGATGTGTCGCGTGAACTCAACGACGCCCACCGCGATGGCGCCAATCTCCTGTTTGAAGGTGCGCAAGGCACGCTGCTGGATGTGGATCATGGGACCTATCCCTATGTCACGTCCAGCAATTGTGTTGCCGGAAACGCAGCGGCAGGGTCGGGTGTTGGGCCAGGGATGTTGCATTACATCTTGGGCATTACCAAGGCGTATTGCACCCGCGTAGGTGGAGGTCCTTTCCCGACGGAGCTTGATTGGGAAGTTCCGGGAACGCCTGGATATCACATGAGCACCGTGGGCGCAGAGAAGGGGGTGACCACTGGGCGTAGCCGTCGATGCGGCTGGTTTGATGCTGCGTTGCTCAAGCGTAGCGCTCAAGTCAACGGTCTCTCTGGTTTGTGCATTACCAAGTTGGATGTTCTGGACGGTCTCGAAGAGTTGTTGCTTTGTACGGGCTATGAACTCGACGGGGAGCAGATTGATCTCCTGCCCATGGGTGCGGAAGATATTGCGCGGTGCAAGCCGATCTATGAGACCTTGTCCGGCTGGAGTGAGTCCACCGTGGGTGTGACGGACTACGCTAAGTTGCCGCAGAGCGCTCGCCGCTATCTGGAGCGCATTGAGCAGGTTACGGGTGTGCCGATCGACATGATCTCTACCAGCCCCGACCGCGACCACACCATCATGATGCGTCACCCTTATGTCGCAGGCTAGTGGTTTACCGATGCCACTGACTCACAAGCCCGCACCTATCTATCCAGGAGCCATTTCATGTTGACCGAAGACGGCAAGCACCTTTATGTCAGCTATGACGAGTACCACAGTCTCATCGAGAAGCTGGCACTGAAGGTGCATCAATCGGGTTGGGCGTTCGACACGATCCTTTGCCTTGCACGCGGGGGGTTGCGTCCAGGGGATATTCTGAGTCGCATCTTTGACAAGCCTCTGGCCATCATGTCGACGAGTTCTTACCGTGCAGAGGCCGGAACCGTGCAGGGACATCTCGATATTGCGCGTTTCATAACAACGCCCAAGGGTGAAATTGCCGGCAAGGTACTGTTGGTAGATGACCTTGCGGACTCTGGGCACACCTTGCATGCGGTGATTAGCATGCTGAAGACCAACTATGCACCGATCACTGAGTTGCGCAGCGCCGTGATTTGGACCAAGGGCTTGTCGACATTCACTCCGGACTATTCGGTGGAATTTTTGCCGACCAATCCCTGGATTCATCAGCCGTTCGAAGGCTACGACAGCCTTAGCCCGGAGAAGTTGTTGGAGAAGTGGCGGGTGTAGAGGGGTGGTCAAGGGGGGGTTGTCCTATAGGTGAATGCTAAAAATTTCCTCCCATCTTTCTTGCCGCCCCTAAAACTAGTGCTATAGTCGAGGGCTTCGCTACTGAGGCGGTTCTGCAGAAATGCAGAGAGCTGGTTGTTCGGGTGGTGATGGGGCTGAGGCCTTGTTGCTGCAGGGGCTGAGAAGGTGGTGA